>JBEONR010000005.1:0-206643 GCA_040544385.1 Oxalobacteraceae bacterium GrIS 1.11 | reverse complement strand
ATATGCCAAAACCGGCTTCAAAGGAGGACGAAAAAGTCAAAATTGCTCCCTAAACTATCTGCAAAAATGGTCTCAAATAGTTTGACACTTTCCGCGGCGTCGACCAACACGCAGCCGCGCGGGCCGACGATCAGGTGGGCGTTGACCATGCCGAACGGCAGAATCGGGATGCGAATAATCTGGTATGGTGGCATGGCGGCGTCTCGTCGGTGGGGCGGGCGGCGCGCCAACCGCGCCGCCCTTGGACTATCATGCGACGTGGACTAAAAAATGACAATAACGCACTATTTTGTGCCATAGGAACCGGAAGGTAACGCATATGGAACACCGCTGGCATATTGATAACCCGCTGGCCTGCCCGCTGGTGCAGGCGCTCAACCTGATCGGCGGCAAGTGGAAGCCGATCGTGCTGCACATGCTATCCGAGCGCACGCTGCGCTTCGGCGAATTAAAAAGTCAGATCCCGCCGGTCAGCCAGAAAGTGCTGACGTCCCAACTGCGCGAACTGGAAGCGGACGACATGATCGTGCGCACCGTGTACGCCGAAGTGCCACCCAAGGTCGAGTACAAGCTCAGCGTGCGTGGCGCCAGCCTGGTGCCGCTGCTGAACGCGCTGTACGCATGGGGGCAGTCAAGCGGCGCCTCGCACTGACCTCGGCTAGCGCGCGCAGCCGGTCCTGGCTTGACTGAAAAAGTAGGCGAGCCGCTCAGGTTCATCATGGCCATCGACCGGCAAGGTGCTACCGAGGTTGGATTGGCGGATCGTCGATGGTGCAATTGGAGGGGCGTTGTTGCATGGTGTGAGCGGCGATCTGAAAGTGCCTGAATTCCGCCGACATGAAACTGCCTTTTTCTTCGGCGGTTGACTTGTAGTTTTCTTCTGGATTTTCTTCCTGCCTGTCATTTTTAAACTGCTTTTTCTTCCTTTTCGTCCTTCATATCCTTTCGTTTCCAATCTGTTCAAGCGCTCGATGCGCCAGGTCCACCGCGCTGGCGAGAAGCTGTTCATCGATTACGCTGGCCCCGCCATCGCGCTCACGGACGGCGGACGCGCCCATATTTTCGTGACCTCGATGGGGGCGTCGAGCTACACCTACGCTTGCGCCACGCCGCGCGAGACGATGGTCGACTGGCTCGAATCGACGGCGCGCGCGTTGAGCTTCTAAGGCTGCGGACATCCATCCCGATTCTGGCGGCCTGGCCATGCCTGTCCCTGCATGTTGCAATTAGAGAATTGGATAGTTTTCAAACAATATTCGCAGGTAGAATGGAAAAAAAGCAGCTTTAGTGAAAAAGCAATAGAAGCTGAGAAATGAGGTCGCGCGGGCAAGGTGTCTGCCGCGACAGTGGCGTCGGGCCGGCCGGGAGTGGCGCGCGGCTGCGCCACCAGGATGGACATCTGCTTCGCCGCGCCTCGTCAGGCATCGCGGCACCGGATGGCGGCAACGAAGTAGCAGCTCGCGATCTTTACCTGGACTGAACTTGCCGCGCTTCGACAGACGAAGCGCGGCTGCCGAACGGGCCTCAAACGCCGTGCAATCCATCTGTTTTGTTCAACGATAGAACCACTGGATAAGTACCCCGCGCCGATGACTGAACTTGAGCTAGATGTGGACACATGCAAGCGCCGGCTTCTTGCCGTCGCCGGCGTACACGAGGTGCACTTACTCGTGCAAGATCCCGGACCGACGCTGGTGGCCTATGTTGTCGGCGGCGAGCGCGCCGCGCTCGAAGCGGCGCTGGCCGGCCGGACCCGGGCCGGCGTGGTGCGGGTCGATTGCTTGCCGCTCGACGCCAGCGGCGAGGTCGATGCGCAGGCGCTGCGCGATCTGCCCGTCTGGACCGCGGCCGGCCTGGCGGCGGCCGAGGCGCAATACGCGCCATCGGCTGGCGCGATCGTGTACCGCCCGCTTGGCCGCGCGCCGCGCCGGGTGCACCTGGCCGACCTGTTGCCGGAACATCGGCTGTTTGCCCCCGGCTTCGACAGCGCCGCCGCCGTGCCGCAGCGCGCGGCGGCGCAACATGCGGCGCCGGCGGCGCGTCCGTCCCTGTACCACGCGCCGCCCTTGAGCGCGCCTGATGGCCTGTGCGCCAACCTTGGCGCGGCGCTTCACCAGGCGGCCCAGGTTCCCGGCCTGGGGACGGTGCAGATCGGCGCCGACTTGTCCGAGCTCTGTATCGGTTATGCCGAGCTGTATCACGATGCGCGGCGCATCCTGGCGGGCTTGCGCCGCCGTGGCATCGGCTGCGGCGACACCGTGCTGGTCGACGCCAGCGATAGCGCGACATTGCTGCCGCTGCTGTGGGCTTGCGTCTTGGGCGGCATGGTCGCGGCGCCTTTCGCGCTGGGCGCGGTGGCCCTCGGGGGCGCCCACGCGCAGCGCCTGCGCGACTCGTGGCAAGTGCTGGGCCAACCCCTGGTGGTGGCCGGCGTGGCGGCGGCGCGCGCGCTGGCGCCGCTGGCCGACAGCGCCTTGCGCGGCTTGCGCATGGTCGACGACGCCAGCCTGCGCGAAAATGCGCCGGCCAGCCCGGAGGCGCTGGCCGATCCGGCCCGCGTGGCCCTGATCATGCTCACTTCCGGCAGCACCGGCGCGCCCAAGGGCGTGATGCTGACGGAGTCGAATATCCTGGCCATGATCGCCGGGGTGCAAGAGCTGGGCCGCTTCCAGCCAGGCGAGACGACGTTCAACTGGATGCCGCTCGACCATGTGGGTGCGCTCGCGTTCCTGTCGATCTTGCCGGTGGCGCTGCGCATGCACCAGGTCCACGTCGAGACGGCCACCATCCTGGCCGCGCCGGCGCGCTGGCTCGACTTGCTGCACGCCCACCGCGCCAGCATGGTCTGGGCGCCCAATTTTGCCTTCGACTTGATCTTGCGCGCCGCCCCCGTGGGCCCAAGCGTGCGCGATCTGTCCAGTCTGCGCATGCTGGTCAGCGGCGGCGAGGCCGTCTCGGGCAGCGTGGTGCAAGCCTTCCTGAGCCGTTTCGCGCGCGATGGCCTGGCGCCGGACGCGATCTGGCCCGCTTTTGGCATGACTGAAACAGTCAGCGCCTTCAGCTTTGCGCGCTGGCGCCCCGGCGTCGACGGCGTCACCAGCCTGGGTTGGCCGATTCGCGGTGCTGCCCAGCGCATCGTCGACGAGGCCGGTGCAGTGCTGCCCGAGGGCAGCGTGGGCCGGGTCGAACTGAGCGGCGCCTCGCTGTTTGCCGGCTATGTCGGGCGGCCCGACCTGACCGCCGCCGTCATGCGTGGCGCCTGGTTCCAGAGCGGCGACCTGGGTTTCATGCGCGAGGGCGCCTTGTTCATCGTCGGGCGCAGCAAGGAAACCATCATCGTCAATGGCGCCAATTTCCACAGCGCGGAAATTGAGGAAGCGCTGGCCCGGGTGGACGGCGTCGAACGCCTCGGCGTGGCTGCCATCGGCGTGCGCGCGCCCGGTGCGCTGACCGACCAACTGGCCGTGTTTTTCCACGCCCCGGAGGCGCGCGACGACGCGGCCTTGAAGCTGGTCATGGAAGCGATCCGCATGCGCCTTGGCCAGGACATCGGCCTGATGCCGGCCTATTTCATCGCGCTGGCGCCGGCGCGCCTGCCGCGCACCTCGTCCGGAAAAATCCAGCGCGGCGCGCTCAAGGCGCTCACCGAAGCGGGCCAATTCGACGCCGAGATCAAGCATGCGGCTTGCCTGACGGGCGCCGTCGACACCTTGCCCGCATGGTTCGCGCAAGCGCTCTGGAAGCGCCGCGCGCTCGACCCGGCCGGCGCGCCGGCGCCGGCCACCATCGCCGTGTTTGGCGCCGTTCCGGCCACCCTGGCGGCATTGGGCGCGGCCTGGCCGCAGGCGCGCTGGCTGCGCATCGATGGCGGCGCCGACTGCGAACGCGCGGGTCCGCGCCACTGGCGCATCGACGCCGCGCGCGCCGGGCATTACCCGGCCCTGTTGCGCGCCCTGGCCGCGCATGAAATGCGACCCGACATCATCCTGGTGCTGGCAGGCGCGGCGACGCTGGCCACCGTGCTCTATCTATGCCAGGCACTGGCTGCCCTGGCCGAGGATGGGCCGGCGCCATCGAGGCTGGTGCTGGCCGCCGGCGGCGACCCGCACTGCGCGCTGCTGGGGGCCTGGTTGCGCACGGCCGCCTGCGAAATCGCGCCGCTGACCTGCCAGCAGATCGACTTGCCCGGCGCCGACGCCGCCTTGCTGTGCCGGGAATTGCAAAGCGGGCAGGCGGAAGCCGAGGTCGCGTATCGGGCCGGCCAGCGCCATGTCAAACGCTACACGGCGGCGCTCGGCATGGGCGCGCCCGAAGGCGGTTTCAAGCGCGGCGGCGTGTACCTGATGAGCGGCGGCCTGGGCGGCGTCGGCAGGCTGCTCGCGCGCCAGTTGTTGCGCGAGTACGGCGCCAAACTGCTGATCGTCGGACGCACGCCGCCCGGGCGCGACACGCTGCGGGGCGCGCTGGCCGAGCTTGAATGCGACGGCGAGGTGCTGTATGCCTGCGCCGACGTGGCCGACGGCGCCGCCCTGGCGCGCGCGGTGGGCTTGGCGCACGCGCGCTGGCAGCGCAATGTGGACGGTGTGCTGCATCTGGCCGGACAGGGACGCGAAACGGCGCTGGCGCAAGAAGACCTGGCTTCGATCGGGCAGGCGCTGCGCGCCAAGGTGGCCGGCACGCAAGCCCTGTACGAGCTGGTCGCGGCCGACCCGGAGGCGTCCTTCATCGTGTTCGGCTCCCTGGCCGGCCTGTTTGGCGGCAAACTGGTGGGGGCGTACGCCGCCGCCAACGCCTTCCAGGCCGCTTTCATCGAACAACTGGCTGCGCGCGGGCGCCGCCATTGCCGCTATCTGGGCTTTTCGTCCTGGCGCGACACCGGCATGAGCCGCGGCGGCGCCAGCGCGGCCTTGCTGGAGGCGGCCGGCTATGCCTCGATCGATCCGCAGGCCGGCCTGGCCAGCATCGAGGTCGCGTTGCGCCAGGGCGCGCCGGTGCTGGCAATCGGCGTCGATCTGCGCCACCCGCGCCACGCTTTCCTGCAAGAGGCCGGCGCCGGCGCCGTCGACCAGGCGCTGTTGCTGCGCTGCGCCGGCGCCGGCCAGCCCGCCACCGAGCAACTGCGCGATGCGCTGGGCCGGACGGTAGCGCTGGCGGCGCTCGCCGTCGATGCCATGCCGCTCGATGCGCACGGCGCCATCGACCGCGCGCAATTGAGCCGCATCGGCGCCGGCTTGCAGGCGCAAACGGCGCCGCGCGATGCCTTCGAGCGCTATATGGCGCAGCTGTGGAGCGCTATCTTGAACCTCGACGGCTGCGGCGTGGATGACAATTTTTTTGCCCTGGGCGGCGGTTCGCTGCAGGCGGCCCAGGTGGCGCTGCGCACGCGCGAACTGTTCCGCCTGGACGTGGCCCTGTCCGATTTGCTGGCCGGCCCCACCGTGGCGCAGTTTTGCGCGCGCCTGCGCGCTTGCGAAAGCCAGCCGGGATTGAGCGTGGCGATTGCGCGCCGCCTGTTCCAGATCGGCGCCATGACCCCCGCTGAAAAAGAGACCGCACGCGCGGTCGGAAAGGCTTCATGAGCAATTCGCACTTATCGGCCATTGACGACGCCTTGCTGGCCGCCTTGCTGAGCCAGGATGGCTTCGAGCTGCCGGCCGGGGCCGGGTCCATGGCGCCGCGCGCGCCGCTCTCGCTCGTCGTCGCCACCCCGGCCCAGCAACGCATGTGGACGGTGGCGCGCATCGATGGCGCTTCAAGCGAGTTCAATCTCGGCTTGACGATACGTTTTGACGCGCCGCTCGACGTGCCCGCGCTGGCGCGCGCTTTGCTGGCCCTGGTGGGCCGCCACGAGGCTTTGCGGGTGCGCTTCGCGGACCGCGACGGCACCCTGGAACAGCACTTCGACGCGCTGCCGGCGCTGCCGCTGGCGCGCCACGCCTGCGCCGCCGCGCAACTGGACGCGCTGCTGCAAGGCGCTGGCGCGCGCCTGTTCGACCTGGAAGAGGGCAGGCTGGTGCGGGCCGATTTGTTTGAGCCCGACGGCGGCGCAGCGGTCTTGCTGCTGGGCTTTCACCACATCATGATCGACCGCTGGTCGGCTGCCATTGTGCTGCGCGAATTGACGGCGCTGTATGCAAGTGAATGCGGCGCATCCTTGGCATCCCTGGCGCCGGCGCCGCAATTCGGCGACTACGCCATGTGGCTGCGCGCGCCGGCGCAACTGGCCGCGCAGGCGGCCTTGCGCCAGTACTGGGGCGCGCGCCTGGCGCACTTGCCGCCGACCCTGGACCTGCCGTTTTCGGGCGCGCGCGGGCAAGCCGGGATGACGCTGTGCGAGCGCATCCCGCTGGCCCTGGGGCCGACCTTGACGGCGGCCATCGCGCGCCTGGCCGCAGAGCGCCACAGCACGCCCTTCATGGTCTTGCTGGCGTCCTTGAACGCGGTGCTGATGCGCTTTTCGGGCGCCGAGGACATTGCCGTCGGCACGCCCTTGGCGAACCGCCACCGGCCGGGCAGCGAGCAGGTGCTCGGCTTGCTGGCCGATACCCTGGTTTTACGCAGCGACTTGCGCGGCGACCCGAGCTTCGGCACGCTGCTCGAGCGCGTGCGCGACGCCACCGTGGCCGATTTCCGCCACCAGGACCTGGCGTTCGACGAGCAGGTGCAACTGGTCAATCCCGCGCGGCGCAAGGGCGTGACGCCGCTCTTCCAGAGCATGTTCGTCTTCCAGGCCATGGCGCCGCTGCGGGCCGAGGCCGGCGGCGTAGGCGCCAGCGCCAGCGCGCTGCCGCTGCCGATGGCGCGCGCCGACCTGGTGCTCGAACTCGACAGCGGGCTGGACGACATCGCCGGCGCGCTCGAATACCGGCGCGGCTTGATCGAACCGGCCATCGGCGCCGCCATCGCGCGCGCGCTGCCGGTCTTGCTGGAAGCGGGCGTGGCCGCTCCGGACACGCCGCTGTCGGCGCTGCCGCTGCAAGAGGCGGGCGCGGCGCAAGCCTGGCTGGCCGCGCGCCAGGCGCCGCCGCCGGTGCCATTTTCGCGCAGTCTGAGCGCGGCCTTCGTCCTGCGTGCCCGCCTCACGCCCGACGCCGTGGCCCTGATCGAAGGCGAACGCGTCATGCGCTTCGCCGAACTGGAGCAGGAATCGGCGCGCATGGCGGCGCACTTGCGCACCCTGGGCGTGGCGGCCGGCGTGCCGGTCGCGCTATGCCTGCCCGGCTCGATCGAGCTGGCCGTCGCCATCCTGGCCGTATTGCGCGCCGGCGGCGCTTTCCTGCCGCTGGACCCGGCCTTTCCCGCCGCGCGCCTGGCCAGCATGCTGCGCGAGTGCGGCGCGCGGCATCTGGTATGCCACGGCGCGCCGCCCTGGCTGCCGGACGATGCGCAACTGACGCTCATCGCGCCGGGACAGGCCTGGCCGCCCGCGCCCGCGCCCGAGGAGTGCAACGGTCCCGACAGCGTGGCCTATATCCTCTATACCTCGGGTTCGACCGGCCAGCCGAAAGCGGTGATGGGCTTGCATCAGGGCGCGCTCAATCGCATCGCCTGGATGCATGCACGCTATCCCTTCGAGGCGTCCGAAGTGTGCTGCCTGAAGACGGCGCCGACCTTCGTCGATTTTATCTGGGAATTCTTTGGTCCCCTGCTGGCCGGAGTCAGCTCCGTGATCTTGCCGCGCGCCGTCGTCATCGATCCGCACGCCCTGGCGCGTGCGCTTGAGCGCCACCGCGTCAGCCGCCTGGTGCTGGTGCCGTCCCTGCTGGCGGCCCTGCTCGAGCATGTGAGCGATCTGGGCGTCGCCCTGAAAACCCTGCGCCATTGCACTTGCAGCGGCGAAGCCTTGACGGCCGACCTGGTGGCGCGTTGCCTGGCCTTGTTGCCCGGCTGCCGCCTGCTCAATCTGTATGGTTCGTCGGAAGTGTCGGCCGATTCGACCTTCTTCGAGGTCGACCCGGCGCATCAGGGAGCGGTGCCGATTGGCTGGCCGATTCCCGGCAACCTGGTGGCGGTGCTCGACCGCGCCGGCCACATCCTGCCGGTCGGCGCCGCCGGCCAGATCGTCATCGGCGGCATCGGCCTGGCGCGCGGCTATTTGGGCGGGGACGGAGATACGCCCGGCGCGGAACGCTTCGTGGCACTGCCGGACGGCATCGCCGGCGGGCGCGGCTTCCGTTCGGGCGACCTGGGACGCTGGCGGCCCGACGGCGGCCTCGATTATCTGGGCCGGCTCGACCGCCAACTGAAGATTCGCGGCGTGCGCATCGATCCCGCCGAAGTGCGCGCGGCCCTGATGCGCCATCCGGCCATCCGCGACGTGGCCATCGTGGCGCGCGCGCTGCACGGCGGCGAGCCGGGGTTGGTGGCGTATGTAGTGGGCGTGGTGGGCGCCGATCCGCTGGCCCAGGATAGCTTGCGGCGCTGGGCCGCCGACACCTTGCCGGCAGCCTTGCGGCCGGCCGTGTATATCGGCTTGGCGCACTTGCCGCTCAATGCCAACGGCAAGGTGGACCTGGCGGCGCTGCCGTGGGGCGCCGAGCTGGTCGACCAAGCCATCGAATTGGCCGAAGCGGCGAGCGAGGCCGATACCGATGCGACGCCGCTGAGCCTGGACGAAGCGCTGCTGGCCGACGCCTGGCAGCAGATCCTGGGCCAGCGTCCAAATGGGCCGCAGGCCAATTTCTTCCTGCTGGGCGGCCATTCCCTGAGCGCGGTGCGGCTGGCGGCCGCCATCGAACAGCGCTGCGGCGTGCGCCTGCCGGTGGCCGAGGTATTCGAGGCGCCGACCTTGCGCGCGATGGCGGCGCAAATCCGTGCCGCCGCGCCGGCAGCGCGTTTGCCGGCGCTGGTGGTGGGCGGGCCGCGCCATGGCGCGCGCGCCTCCTTCAATCAGGAACGGCTCTGGCTGATCGAACAGCAAGACGGGCTGGGCGGCGCGTATAACCAGGCCATCGCCTACCGCTTGCGCGGCGCGCTCGACGCCGACCGCCTGCAGCGCGCCCTGGACGCACTGGTCCGGCGCCATGAAGCCTTGCGCACCCGCCTGGTGCTGCGCGATGGCCAATTGTGGCAGGCGATCGACGCCGCCGCGTCATGTGGCATGCGCCGGCTCGACCTGCGTGCCGCGCCGGATGCCGGGCAAGCCGCCGATGCCCTGTTGCGCGAAGAGGCGCAGCGCCCGTTCGCGCTGGAGCGCGAATGGCCGCTGCGCGCCACCTTGATCGCCCTCGATGAACAAGACGCGATCCTGGCGTTGGTGCTCCATCACAGCGCCTCGGATGGCTGGTCCGGCCAGTTGATCGTCGAGCAATTACGGCAAAGTTATGCCGGCGCCGACCTGGCTGGCCTGGCGCCGCCGGCCCAGCAAGCCGACTTCTCCGACTGGCAGCGGGCCTGCCTGGAACAAGGCGCATGCGCGCCCCAGCTGGACTATTGGCGCAGCGAATTGAAGGGCGCGCCGGCCACGCTGGGTTTGCTGCTGAGTGCGCTGCCCGAACCACGCGACTACCGCCTGGGACAAGTTGCGCTGCACCTGGCGCCGGCCTGCGTGGCGCAATTGCGCCTGGTCGCCGGCGCGGCCCAGGCCAGCCTGTTCGCGCTGCTGCTCGGCCTGTGGGGCGCGCTGCTGGCGCGCTTCGGCGACGAGCAGGAAGTGGTAATCGGGATTCCCGTCACGGGCCGCAGCCAGGGCGCGCTCGATGGCGCGGTGGGCTTCCTGAGTAATACCCTGCCGCTGCGCATCGATTGCGGTGGCGCCGTGGCGCTGGGCGAATTGACGCGCCGGGTGCAGCGCCGCGTGCTGGCCGGCCTGCAACACCAGGATGTCTCATTGGCGCACATCCTGGAAGTGGCCGATCTCGAGCGCGTGCCGCAACGCGCGCCGCTATTCCAGGCCATGTTCGTGCTGTCCGAGACGGCGCCCTGGGAACTGGCCCTGGAAGGCGTGACATCGACGATGCTGGATTTGCCGGCCGGGCTGGCCCGCAGCGACCTGACCCTGGCCCTGCGCGAACGTGGCGGCGCCATTGACGGCCAGCTCGAATTTGCCGCCGACGTCATCGCGCCGGCGCTGGCCGGACGCCTGGCCGCAGCCTTCCTGCGCCTGCTCGAGGGCGCGCTGGCGCAGCCGACGCTGCCGCTGATGGCGCAGCCCTTGCTTGCTGCCGAGCAGGTGGCCACGCTGGCGCGTTTCGCGCGCGCGCCGGGCGCCCCGGAAGAGCCGCAAGCGGCGACGCGCCTGCACCAACTGGCGCAGCGTAGCGCCGCCCACAGGCCCGAGGCGCTGGCCGTCATGACGCCGGACGGCGCCATCAATTACCGGCAACTGGCGCGTCACGCGCGGCGCTATGCGCGCGCCATCGTCGCAGCCGGGGTGCGACCGGGCGACCGGGTGGCCTTGATTGCCGAGCGCTCGATCGCCCTGATCGTGGCCCTGCTTGGTGTCAGCGAAGCCGGCGCCGTGTATGTGCCGATCGACCCGGCCTATCCGCGCGCCGGCATCGAGGCGATGCTGGCCGACGCCGGCGTAGTGGCGATTGTCTCGGATGCGAGCGCACTCTGGGCCGCATCCGAAACGATCGCGCTACCCTTGCCGGCGCTGGCCGACGACGACGACCGCGACGACGGCGCCGCGTGGCTAGCAGCGGGCGCCGACGACGCTGCGGCCTGCATCATCTTCACTTCCGGTTCGAGCGGCCGTCCCAAGGGCGTGATCGTTGGCCATCGGGCGCTGTGCCGCCTGGCGCTGAGCGCGTGCAGCGAATTTTCCATTGAGGCGGACAGCCGCATCCTGCAACTGGCCGCCTTCGGCTTCGATGTGGCCACTTCCGACATAGTGTTCGCGCTGGCGGCGGGCGCCTGCCTGTGCTTGGCGCCGCGCACCGAGATCCTGCCTGGCTCGCCCTTGCTGCGCACCCTGGGCGCGCTGGCCATTAGCCACCTGCAAATACCGGCCTCGCTGCTGGCCGCCACCAGGCCGGAGCCGCTGCCATGCCTGCGCACCCTGGTGGTCGGCGGCGAGCGCCTGCCGGCCAAGGTGGCGCAAGCCTGGGGCGCCGGGCGCGCATTGTTCGTCGCTTACGGACCGACCGAGGCCACCGTGACCGTGACGGCGGCGCGCTACGACCCGCGCGCGCCGGACGCCATCGGCCGGCCTATCGGCGACGCCCGCATCCATGTGCTCGACGCCGGCGGCGCGCCGGTGCCGATCGGCGTGCCGGGCCAGTTGTGGATAGGCGGACCGGTGCTCAGCGCCGGCTATCTGAATAACCCTGGCCTGACGGCGGAACGCTTTCAAGCCGATCCCTTCTCGGCTGAGCCGGGCGCCAGGCTGTATCGCAGCGGCGACCGCGCCGCCTGGCGCGAGGATGGCGCGCTCGATTTCCTGGGGCGCCTGGACCGCCAGTTCAAGCTGCGCGGCTTTCGCATCGAGCCGGGCGAAATCGAGGCGGCCCTGCTGGCCTGGCCCGCAGTCGAGCAGGCGCTGGCGTTGCTGCGCAGCGATGCGCCCGGCCAGAGCCGCCTGGTCGGCTATGTGGTGGCTGCCGGCGCGCTCGACATGGCGGCCCTGCGCGCCCATTTGCGGCGCCTGCTGCCGGTCCACATGGTGCCGGCCGCGCTGGTGCAATTGGCGCGCATGCCGCTCAGCGCCAACGGCAAGCTCGATGCGCGCGCCCTGCCGGCGCCCGAGCTGGATGGCCCGGCCGCCGGGCCGGGGGCGGACACGCCGCAAGACGCCGCCATCGAACGCGTCGGCGTGCTGTGGCGCCAAATTTTAGGCCTGGCCCGGATCGACCCCGACGCCAATTTCTTCGACGTCGGCGGCCATTCGCTGCTGCTGGTTGAGTTGCACGATCTGCTGGGGCAAGCCTTCGAGGCGCCGGTGCCGATCAGCGACTTGTTCCGCTTCCCGACCATCCGCGCCCTGGCGGCGCACTTGACGCAGGCTGGCTGCGTGGCCGAGGCGGCGCCGGTCATCGCCGCACAGGCGGCCGACGCCCCCATCGCCGTAATCGGCATGGCTTGCCGTTTTCCCGGCGCGCCCGACCTGGCCGCGTTCTGGCAAATGCTGCTGGACGGGCGCGAAGGAATTCGCCGCCTCGATGAAGCCGACCTGGCGGCGGCCGGACGCGCGCCGGAATTGTTGGACGAAGCCGGCTTCGTGGCCGCCGGCGGCGTGATCGAAGACGCCGATTGCTTCGACGCCGGGTTTTTCGGCCTGGGGCCGCGCGACGCCCTGACGCTCGATCCGCAGCACCGCCTGGCCCTCGAATGCGCCTGGCATGCGCTCGAACACGCCGGCTACGCGGGCGCCACGGCCGACGCGGCGGTGGGCGTGTTCGTCGGCGTCGGCGTCAACACTTATCTGCGCGGCGCGCTGTTTCCGGACGGCGCGCTGCCCGAAGGGGCCGACGCCTATCACGCCATGACCGGCAACGACAAGGATTTCGCGGCCAGCCGGATCGCCTATCATCTCGACTTGAAGGGGCCGGCGCTGGCAGTGCAAAGCGCTTGCTCGTCCTCGCTGCTGGCGCTGGACCTGGCTTGCCAGGCGCTGCGCAACGGCCGCGCCGGCATGGCGCTGGCCGGTGGGGTGGCAGTGCGCTTCCCGCAGAGCGGCGGCTACCGCCACGAAGCCGGCATGATCTTGTCGCGCGACGGCCACTGCAAGGCCTTTGCGGCCGACGCCAGCGGCACCGTGCCCGGCGGCGGCGTCGGCATGGTCTTGCTCAAGCCGCTGGCGCGCGCGCTGGTCGACGGCGACCGGGTGCTGGCCGTGGTGCGCGGCAGCGCCATCAACAATGACGGAGCACGCAAGGTCGGCTACGCGGCGCCGGGCGTGGACGGCCAGGCCGACGTCATCGCCCAGGCCTTGCGGGCGGCGCACCTGGCGCCCGACGCCATCGATTACATCGAGGCGCACGGCACCGGCACCGAACTGGGCTACCCGGTCGAAGCGGCCGCGCTCACGCGCGTGTTCCAGGGCCGCGCGCGGCCTTTGGCGCTCGGCACCGTGAAAAGCAATATCGGCCACGCCGACGCGGCCGCCGGCATCGCCGGCTTGATCAAGACCGTGCTGGCGATCCAGCACGGGGTCTTGCCGCCCAGCTTGCATTTCGAGGCCGCCAATCCGCGCATCGATTTCGAGGCGGCGCAGTTGCGGGTGCCGGTGGCGGCCCAGTCCTGGCCCGCCACCGGGCAGCCGCGCCGGGCCGGCGTGAGCGCCTTCGGCATCGGCGGCACCAATGTCCATGTGGTGCTGGAACAAGCCCCGCCCGAGCCGGCTTCGGTGCCGGCTTCGGCGCTGGCGCAAGTGCTGACCTTGTCGGCCCGCTCCGAGGCCAGCCTGGCTGCCGGCGCCCTGGCGCTGGCCGAGGCGCTCGAGCGCGAACCGGGCCTGGCGCTGGCCGACGTCGCATTCACGCTGCAGACGGGACGCGCCGCGCTGGTCCGGCGCGCCGCCTGCGTGGCCGACACGCCGGCTGCTGCTGCTGCCTGCCTGCGCCGGCTGGCATCGGCCGGGCAATGGGGCGTGGCCGGCGCGCCGCGCGTGGCCTTGCTGTTTCCCGGCCAGGGTAGCCAATACCCGGGCATGGGACGCGCCCAGTATGAAAACGATGCCGTCTACCGCTACTGGTTCGAGCGTTGCGCGGTGGCGCTGGCGCCGCATCTGGAGGGCGACTTGCGCGAGCTGCTGTATGGCGCCGCATCGCTGGCCGCCGACGAGGCGGCGCTGACGCAAACGGGCCTGGCGCAACCGGCCCTGTTTTGCGTCATGTACGCGCTGGCGCGCAGCGTGCTGGCGCATGGCATCGAACCGGTCGCCATGCTCGGCCACAGCCTGGGCGAATATGTGGCCGCCTGCCTGGCCGAAGTCTTCGATCTCGATACCGCGCTGGCCCTGGTGGCCGCGCGCGGGCGGCTGATGCAGGCTCTGCCCGGCGGCGCCATGCTGGCGGTGCAGATCGGGGCCGGGGAAGCGGATGCGCTGTTGCGCGCCTGGCCCGACGGGCAACTTAGCCTGGCGGCTGTCAACGGCGCCGGGCAATGTGTGTTTTCCGGTAGCGACGCCGCGATCGAGGCCTTGCAGGCGCAACTGGGCGGCGCGCGCGCCGCGCTACGGCTGGCCACCTCGCACGCCTTCCACTCGCCGATGATGGAGCCGATCGGCGCGCAGTTGCTGGCGCAGCTAGCCGCCATCGAGCTGCGCCCGCCCAAGCGGCGCTTCATCTCGAATGTCAGCGGCAGCTGGATCAGCGACGCCGAGGCCACCGATCCCGCCTACTGGGTGCGCCATGCGTGCCAGCCGGTGCGCTTCGACGACGGTTTGACGGCCCTGCGTGGCGCCGGCGTCACTGTGCTGCTGGAACTGGGGCCGGGCGCGGCGCTGCGCAAACTGGCGCTGGGCGCGGGCTGGCCAGCCGATCACTTGCCCGCGCTGGGCTGGCGCCGTGCCGCGCCGGAGCAGCCGGAGCAGCCGCAGGCGCTGCTGGCCGCGCTGGCGCAAATGTGGACCCTGGGCGTGCCAGTCGACTGGCAGCGGTCGGCCGACTTGTCGGCCGAGGCGCGCGCGGCGCGCCGTGTCGCACTGCCCGCTTATGCGTTCGAGCGGTGCCGCCACTGGCCGGCGCCGCGCGCCGTGCCCGCGTCCGGGGCCACGCCGCTAGCCGGACGCGCCGAGCCGGCCGACTGGTTCTATTTGCCCGGCTGGCAGCGCGCGCCCGCGCTTGCTGCCAGCGTGCCGGCGCGGCAAAGCTGGTTGCTGTTCGGCGTCGAGCACGCGCCAGGCGCGGCCCTGTACGCGGCCCTGCGCGGCGCCGGTGAGCACGTCACCGGGGTGCTGGCTGGAACCGCCTACGCCACCCTGGCCGACGGCCGCCGCGTCATCGACCCGGCGCAGGACAGCCATTACCGGCGCCTGCTCGATGAACTGGAACAGGACGCGCACCGTCCCGAGCGCATCGTCCACCTGTGGACGGCCAGGCTTGATTCCGATTCCGATTCCGATTCCGCTCTCGAGGCCATGCTGGCGCGCGGCTTCTACAGCGTCATGCGGCTGGCGCAGGCGGTGGGCGCGCAAGGCATCGTGCGGCCGCTGCGCCTGGACCTGGTCAGCCCCGCCATTGCCGACATCACGGGCGCCGAAACCGTGTGCGCGGCGGCCGCGCCGCTGCTGGGCGCGGCCAAGGTGATTCCGCTCGAGTATCCCAACATCGATTGCCGCCTGATCGATATCGGCGCCGGCGATTGCGCCTTGCCGGACGCGCTGCGCGACGGCGGCGCAGGCCCCGTGCTGGCCTTGCGCAATGGCCGGCGCTGGCTACCGCAATTGAGCCGGGTGCGCCTGGAACGCCCGGTCGAGGCGGGCGGGCGCCTGCGCGCCGGCGGCGTGTATCTGATTACCGGCGCTTTCGGCGGCATGGGCGCGGTGCTGGCGCGCGATCTGGCGGCGCGCCACCAGGCCCGCCTGGTCCTGCTGGGCCGCCATGTCGACGCCGAACTGGTGGCCGCGTTAGAGGGCGCCGGCGCCCAAGTCCTGGCGCAAGCTTGCGACATTGCGGACGCGCCCGCGCTGGGCGCGCTGATCGCGGCGGCGCGGGCGCGCTTCGGCGCCATCGACGGCGTGTTCCACGCGGCCGGCGTGGCCGATCTGGGCGGCGTGATCCAGAACCGCGACCTGGCTTCGATGGCGGCCGTGCTGACGCCCAAGGTGCAGGGCAGCCTGGCGCTTGCCGGCCTGTTCGATGCCGCGCCGCTCGACTTCATGGTGCTGTTCTCGACGCTGGGCGCGCTGCTGCCGCAAGCCAAATTCGGCCAGGTCGCCTATGCCGCAGCCAATGAATTCCTGGACGCCTACGCGGCCGAGCGCAGCGCCCGCACCGGCCAGTGGACGGTGGCGATCAACTGGGACGATTGGGCCGAGACCGGCATGACACTCAAAGCTTACCGGCGCTGGGGCAAGGCGGCGCCGCCGCCGGGCGAGGCGCTCAGCTGCCGCGAAGGCCTGGATGTGCTGTACCGCATCCTGGCGGCGCCACATGCGCGGGTCGCCGTGTCGGTGCGCGACTTGCCGGCGCTGATGGCCGACGCGCACCGCCTGCTCGATGGCCATGGCGCTCCGCCGGCGTCGCCGGCCGGCCAGACCGACATGCATGGCGACTTGGGCGACATGAGCGAGACCGAGGCCACGCTGGCGGAAAGCTGGCGCCAGATCCTGGGTGTAGCCCACATCGGCAGGCAAGCCAATTTCTTCGAACTGGGCGGGCATTCCCTGATCGCCATGCGCCTGCTGGCCTTCGTGCGCGAGCGTTTCGGGGTTCCATTGAACATTGCCGCCATTTTCGAGCATGCCACCCTGGCAGCCCTGGCAAGCCATATCGACCGCGCCCGTCCGAGCGACGCGCAAATTGAGGAGTTCCTGGTGTGAGAAATATCGACGATTTGCTGGACGACCTGGCCGCCCTGGGCGTGAGCTTGCATTGCGAGGGCGCGCAATTGCGCGTGCGCGGCCCGGCCGGTGCGACCTCGGCGGCGCTGCGCGAGGAGATCGGCGCGCGCAAGGGCGCTTTGATCGCCCATTTGCAAGCCACCTCGCTCCCTTGCGCCACCCCACAGGGGAGCGGCCCGGGGGGCGCGATTCACGCCGGCAGCGGCCCGCGCGACGTGGCGCCGCTATCGTTCAATCAGCGCCGCCTGTGGTTCCTGGACCGGCTCGAAGGGGGCGGCAATGCCTTCGTGTTGCTTGCCGCGTGGCGCCTCGACGGTCCGCTCGACCGCGCTGCGCTCGAGCGCGCAATCAGCGCCCTGGTCGGGCGCCACGAGCTGTTGCGCAGCGTGATCGAGGAACAGGACGGCCAAGGCGAATTACGGATCGCGCCGGCGCCAAGCGGCTTGCGCCTTGCCTGCGACACCCTGGCCGGCGGGCCGGAGGCGCTGGCGGCGCTGCTGGTGCGCGAGGCCAACACGCCTTTCGCGCTGGACGCCGCGCCGCCGTTTCGGGCGCGCCTGGCGACGCTGGCGCCGCACAGCCATGTCTTGACGCTGGCCCTGCATCATATCGCCGCCGATCACTGGTCGATGGGGGTGCTGATCCGTGAATTGGGCGCGCTCTATTCGGCCTTCCAGGCCCAGACCGAGTCGCCGCTGGCGGCGCCGGCGCTGCAGTATTCCGATTACGCGCTCTGGCAGCGCGCCGCCCTGGGTGAGCCGCAAATGGCCCCGCATCTGGCATTCTGGCGCGCGCAACTGGCCGATGCCGTCACCGAACTGGCGCTGCCACTGGACCGGCCGCGTCCAAACGAGCGCGGCGACCGGGCCGCCTTGTATCGCTTCGCGCTCGACGCCGCCCAGGAACGCCAGGTGCAAGCGTATGCGCTGCGCTGCGGCGCCACGCCCTTCATGGTCTTGCTGGCGGCCTATGCGCTGCTGCTGTCGCGCTGGAGCGGCCAGGACGATTTGCTGATCGGTTGCCCGGTCGGCCACCGCGAGCGCGCCGAAACGCATGGCCTGGTGGGTTTTTTCATCGACACCATGCCGCTGCGCATAGACCTGGCCGGCGACCCCAGCCTCGACGAATTGGTGGGGCGCGTGCGCGCCACCTGCCTGGCCGCGTTCGCGCACCAGGAACTGCCTTTCGAGCGCATCGTCCACGCCGTCAAGCCGGAACGGGCGCTGAACCGGGCGCCCCTGTTCCAGACCATGTTCGTGCTCCAGAACGGCGCGCGCGAGCCGCTGCGCATGGCCGGCCTGGCGGTGCAGGCGCTGGAAATTGCGCCCGGTGCGCCGGAACTGGACATTAATTTTTCGATCGACGCGCACCAGGGCGCGTATGCCTGCCAGATGGAATACGACGCCGACTTGTTCGACGCGGCCACCATCGCCGAGCTGGCGCGCCAGTTTTGCCATATCGTGGCCGGCATCGCGCACGGCGCGGGCCTGCCGATGTCGCGCCTGGCCCTGGCCGCGCCGCCGCCGTCCATGCCCATGCCCGTCTTTGGCGCGCCGGCCTATGTGCCGGCGCTGATCGCACGCGCCGCCCGCGCCTATCCGGAGCGCCCGGCCATCGTGGCCGCCGGCCTCACTCTGAGTTACCGCCAATTGATGGCGCAAGCTGCGGCCCTGGGCGACCGGCTGGTCCAGGCCGGCGTCGTCCCGGGCGACGTCGTCGGGCTGGGCATGGGATCTGGTCCGGCGCTGGTGGTGGCCATGCTGGCCGTATGGCGCGCGCGGGCGGCTTATGTCGTGCTCAGCCCGGCGCAACCGGCGGCCCGGCGCGCGCAAATGATCGCTAGCGCCGGCGTGGCGCTGGTGCTGACCACGCTGGCTTGCGCGCCGCAATTTGCGCCGCTGGCGACCCTGCTGGTCGATCCGGCGGCAAGCGAAGCCGCGCCCGAACTCGACGACACACCCGACGCTGACGCCCGGGCTGCGGAGCTGGCCTATGTCTGCTTCACTTCCGGCTCGTCCGGCGCGCCCAAGGGCGTGGCCGTCACGCACGCCAATCTGGGCAATCACGCGCGCGCCGTCGCGCGCGACTTCGGCCTGGGGCCGGATGAGCGCGTATTGCAGTTCGCCGCCGCCGATTTCGACGTGGCGGGCGAAGAGATTTTCCCGACCCTGGCGGCGGGCGCCTGCCTGGTCTTGCGCGCCGAGTCCGACAGCGACAGCCTCGATGCCTTCAACGCGCATCTGCTCGAGGCGGCCGTCACGGTGGTCAATTTGCCGGCCGCCTTCTGGCACGAGTGGGTGCGGGCGCTCGACCAGGCCGGGGCCGCGCCGCCGGCCAGCCTGCGCCTGGTGGTCACCGGCAGCGACCGGGTCCTGGTGCGCAGGCTGCGCCAGTGGCAGGCGCTGTGCCGCCATCCGATCGCGCTTCGCAGCGGTTACGGCCCGACCGAGGCCACCATCACGGCCGCCTTCTTCGATCCGGCCTGCCAGCCGATCCCGCCGCAAGCGGAAATCTTGCCGCTCGGGCGCGCCATCGACAATGTGTGGATCGAGGTGGTCGACGCGGCCGCTTGCCCGGTGCCGCCGGGCGTGCTGGGCGAGATCCTGATCAGCGGCGCCGGCGTGGCGCAAGGCTACCTGGGCTTGCCGGAGCAGACGGCGGCGCGCTTCCTGGCGCACCCGCGGGTGCCGGCCATGCGCAGCTATCGCAGCGGCGACCTGGCCCGCAGGCGCGCCGACGGCACCCTCGAATTCGTCGGCCGGCAAGATGGCCAGGCCAAGGTGCGTGGCTTCCGCATCGAACTGGGCGAGATCGAAGCGGCGCTGCTGGAGCATCCGCGCGTGCGCGAAGCGGCGATCCTGTTGCGCCACGACGCCGGCGGACTGGCCCAACTGGTGGCCGTGGCCGCCCTCGACGCGGGGGCCGGGGAACCTGAGCTGGCCGCGCTCTCAAGCTGGCTGGCTGAGCGCTTGCCGGCCTATATGGTGCCGCCGCTGTGCATCGTGGTGGCGGCGTTGCCGCGCACCAGTTCGGGCAAGCTCGACCAGCGCGCCCTGGCGGCGCTGCCAGCGGCGCGTGCCGCCTTGGTCCAGCCAGACGACGCCATGGCCGGGCCGGCTGGCGCCGCCGAGACGGCGCTGGCGCGCTTGTTTGCCGAGGTGCTGGAATTGCCCGCCGTGGGCATGACGGACAATGTCTTCGAGCTGGGGATAGACTCGATCCGCAGCCTGCAGATCGTGGCGCGCGCGCGCCAGCTCGGCATGTCGATGACGGTGCGCGATATCTTCCGCTTCCAGACCATCCGCGCGCTGGTGCAGCACGGCGGCCCGGCGCCGGCCGAACCAATTGGCGATGGCGCGGGTGACGAGGGCGAACTGGCGGCCACGCCGATTCAGGCCTGGTTTCTTGAGCAAACCCGCGAACACAGCGGCGAGCATGGCGGCGGGCAGCGGGCGCACTACAACCAGTCGCTGGTACTGCGCATGCCGCGCGACGCCGACGGCGCCGCGCTCGAACGCGCGCTCGGCGCCGTGCAGGCGCACCATCCCATGCTGCGCCTGCACGCGGACGGTGCCGGTTTGCGCATCGGCGCCGCGCAAGAAGGACCCTGGCTCACGGTGCTCGACTTGAGTGGACTGGATGCCGCCGTCGCCACAGCGCGGCGCGCGGCCGCCTTTGCCGAGGCGCAGCAATCGATGGATCTGGCGCGCGGCCGCCTGTTGCGCGCGGTGCTGCTGCCGGCCAGCGGGCGCCTGATGATCGCGGTGCACCACCTGGCTATCGACGCCTATTCCTGGTCCATCCTGCTTGACGATCTGGCGCTGGCCTATGAACAGGCCGTGCAAGGGCGGCCCATCGTTCTGCCGGCGCCCAGCAGCAGCTACCGCGACTGGTCGGGGGCGCTGCGGGGCTTGGCCGCCGAAGCCGACGGCGCCGCGCTGGCGCGCGATTTCACGGCCCAATTCGGGCCGCGCGGCGGCACCGTGCTGGCGCCCGAGGTCCGCCCCGGCCTGGTGGGCGAAGCCGCCGTGGTCGCTTTGGCCCTCGACGCCGACACCACGGCGGCGCTATTGCAAGCCGTGCCGAGGGCCTTTGGCGCGCGCGTCGACGAAGCCTTGCTGGCCGCGCTGGCGCTGGCGGCCGGCCGCCTCGGCGTCGGCCCGTCCCTGCGCCTGGACCTGGAGCGCAATGGCCGCGCCGACCTGTTCGCGCAGCTGGACTTGTCGCGCAGCATAGGCTGGCATACGGCGGTGCAAGCGGTGGCGCTGAACGCGTTGCCGACGGCCGACGTGCCGGCCCTGCTGCGCCAGGTGTGCGCGGTGGTGCGGTCGGCGCCGCACCAGGGCCTGGGAATGGGTGTATTGCGCTACCTGTCGCCCGATCCTGCCGTGCGCGCCGCGCTGGCCGCCTTGCCGGACGGGGAAATCCTGCTCAATTACCTGGGACGCCTGGACCTCGGCAGCGGCGCGCTGTTCGCGGTGGTGGACGAGTCCAGCGGCGCGGCCCAGGGCGCGGCCATCGCCCGCAGCCACGTGCTGGAAATGAATGTCGGGGTCTGGAATGCCTGCATGAAGGCGGAAATCAGCTTCCCGGCAGGTAGCGGACATGCGGCCCGGGTGGCGCGCCTGGCCGACGAGGTGGCGCGGGTGCTGCGCGAGATTGCCGCCTGCGCGACGGCGACCCTGGCCGGGCCCCCGGCCGCTCCGGCCGCCGCCGACGACGAGTGCGAGGAAACGCTGCCGCTCACGCCGCTGCAACAAGGCATCCTGTTTCATAGCGTGCGCGAACCGGATCTGTATTACGACCAGTTGTGCATCCGGCTCGACGGTGCGCTGGACGCGGCCGCCTGGCGCCGGGCCTGGGAATTGGCGGTGGCGCGCCACGGCATGCTGCGCACCAGCTTTCACTGGCGCGACGGCCCGGCCATGCTCCAGCGCGTGCATCGCCATGTCGATTTGCCCTGGGTCGACGAGGATTGGCGCGCCGTGCCGGAGCAGGCCAGGCCGGCCGCACTCAAGGACTTGATGGCGCGCGAGCGCGCGCGCGGCTTCGCGCTGGAACAGGCGCCGCTGATGCGTCTGCACCTGCTACGCTGCGGCGAGGAACACCATGAATTGCTGTGGGGCGCCCACCATTTGCTGCTCGACGGCTGGTCGGTCTCGGTCCTGATGGGGGAAATCTTCACGCTGTACCGGCAGGCGCTGGGCGAGCAGGGGGCGCGCCTGGCGCCGGCGCCGCCGTTCGGCGACTATGTGCGCTGGCAGCAGCGGTGCGACGGCGCGGCCGACGGCGCATACTGGCGGCGCGCCCTGGACGGCCTGGAAGAGCCGACCAGCATCGCTTTTGCGCGCCGCGCCGGAGATTCGGCCACGCCAGCCACGCCGGACCACGCCGGCGCGCTGGCCCGCATTCTCCCGCCGCCGCAGACCCAGGCCGTGCAACTGCTGGCGCGGCGCGCCCGCGTCACCGTCGGCACGGTCTTGCAGGCAGCCTGGGGCTTGTTGCTGGCGCGCTGCAGCGCCAGCCGGGATGTGCTGTTTGGCGTGACGGTGTCGGGCCGTCCGCCGCAATTGGACGGCGTCGAAGCCATGATCGGCATGCTGATCGCCACCGTGCCGGCGCGCGTGACGGTGCCGCGCACGGGCGTCTTGCTGGACTGGCTGGGCCAGTTGCAGGAGCAGCATCTGGAACGCGAGCAGCACGCCGCCATGCCGCTCACGCAAATCAAGCATTTGTCGGCCATGGCTGCCGGGGTCGACTTGTTCGAGACCTTGCTGCTGATCCAGAATTATCCGGCGCCGCAAGGTTTAGCAGCGGCCGGCGTGCGCCTGGCCGGGGTGACGGTGGTCGAAAAAACCAATTATCCCCTGACCTTATCTTGCATCACTGGCCAGTCGCTGGAATTGATGCTGCATTACGACGACCAGCACATCGCCGGCGCGGCGGCGCACAGGCTGCTCGAGCAGTTGGTCCAATTATTGCTGGACATGGCCGCCGGACCGGAGCGCCAAGTATGGTCCCTGCTTGCGCTGGACGAGTCCGAGGCGCGTGCCGCGCACGCGGTCGGCGTCGGCCCGGCGCAGGAAGTCGGGCCGGCCTTCCTGGCCGAGCTGGTCGAAGGCTGGGCGCGCCGCACGCCGCAGGCGCCGGCCCTGGTCGACCAGCATGGCAGCCTCAGCTATTTTAATCTGGACGCCGCCGTGAACCGGCTGGCGCGCGCGTTGGGCGCGCACGGCGTCGGCGGCGAGGCGCGCGTGGCCATTTGCCTGCCGCGCTCGCCGCGCTATGTGATCGCGGTGCTGGCCGTGTTGCGCTGCGGCGCCGCCTTCGTGCCGCTCGACCCGGCCTATCCGGCGGCACGCAGGCGCTACATGCTCGACGATAGCGGCGCGGCATTCCTGATCACCGACCCGGATGGCGTGGCCGACCTGGCGGGAACTTGCGCGCGCACGTTGCTGGTGGATGCCTTGTTCGATGCCGCGCAGGATGCAGGGGAGGGCGCTGGTGCGCCGGCTCCCAGCCTGGCCGCGACCCTGGCCGATTCTCTCGCCTACGTCATCTACACGTCCGGTTCGACCGGCGCGCCCAAGGGCGTGGCCAATACCCATGGTGGCATGCGCGCCCTGGCGCATGCCCAGCGCGGCCTGTTCGCTCTGGGCCAGGGCGACCGGGTGCTGCAATTTGCCGCACTCTCCTTCGACGCCTCGGTCTGGGAAATGACTATGGCGCTGGGGGCCGGCGCGGCCTTGCTGCTGCCCTTGCCGGGCAGCGCCCGGCCCGGACCGGATTTACAGCAATTGATCGCCGACCATGGCGTGACGGCAGCCACCCTGCCGCCCACGGCCCTGGCCACCCTCGAGCGCGCGCAGTTGTCCGGCTTGCGCACCCTGGTGGTGGCGGGCGAGGTCTGTCCGCCCGAGCTGGCCCGCCACTGGGCCGAGGGGCGCCGTTTCTTCAATGCCTACGGTCCCACCGAAGCGTCGGTGTGCGCCAGTATCGAGGAGGGCGTGGATGGCCTGGAGGCGTTGCCGATCGGGCGTCCCCTGCCGAACGTGCAAATGCACGTGCTTGACGAAGACATGCGCCTGCTGCCGCCTGGCGTGGCGGGGGAGCTGTATATCGGCGGCGCCGGCCTGGCGCGCGGCTACCTGAACCGGCCGCAATTGAACGCCGCCAGCTTCCTGCCCGACCCCTTCGGCGGGCCAGGCCAGCGCCTGTACCGGACTGGAGATCGCGGCTATCGCCTGGCCGACGGGCGCGTGCAGTTTATCGGCCGCCTCGACCACCAGGTCAAGTTACGCGGCTTCCGGATCGAATTGGGCGAGATCGAGGCGACGCTGCTGCAGCATGGGCAAGTGCGTCAGGCCGTGCTCATGCTGCGCCGGCGCGGCGCCGCCGAGCAGCGTCTGTGCGCCTATGTCGCGACGGACGGCGCGACGGACGCCGACGCGCTGCGCGCCTTCCTGAGCGCCAGTTTGCCCGAGCATATGATCCCCGCCTATTTCACACTCTTGCCGGCCTTGCCCCTGACGGCCAGCGGCAAGATCGACCGCGCCGCCCTCGAGCGTATCGAACCGGCCGCGCCGGCGCCCGCGCCCGGGTCCGGCGCGCGCGCGCCGAGCGAGCTGGAAGCGCGCCTGGGCCGGATCTGGGCCACGGTACTGGGTCTGGCCACGGTCGATCCCGAGCAGAATTTCTTCGCCCTGGGCGGCGACTCGATCCTGGCGATCCAAGTGGTGGCGCAGGCGAACCGGCAAGGCCTGGCCATCACGCTCAACCAGATCATGGATGGCGCGAGCCAGACCGTGGCCGCGCTGGCGGCCCTGCTGGCCGGGCCGGGCGCGGCGCCCGCCGCGCCCGCCCTCGCGCTCCACCTGGCGGTTGCGCCCGGCCCGGTGCCGCTGACCCCGATCCAGCACTGGTTTCTGGCGCAGGGCGGGCCCGACCGGCACCACTACAACCAAAGCTTCCTGCTGGCGGTGCCGGCCGATCTCGATGCTGCCTGCCTGACGCGCGCGCTGAACGCGCTGCAGGGGCGCCACGACGCCTTGCGCCTGCGCCTGCGCCCCGACGCTTGCGGCATGGTGGTGGTCGACCCCGCGCCGTTGATCGTGCAAGAGGTGGCGGCGCCGCAGCATGCCACCGTGGCGGACTGGCGCGCCATGCTCGAAGCGGCGGTCCAGGTCAACCAGGGCAGCCTCGATCTCGAGGCCGGACCCTTGATCCGGCTGGTCTTGTTCGCGCCGCCGGCCGGGATGGCCATGGCGCGCCTGCACATCGTGCTGCACCATCTGGCCGTCGACGCGGTGTCCTGGCGCATCTTGCTGGACGACTTGTTCCATGCCTACGCCCAGGCGCGCCGCTCCGAGACCGAGCCGATCACGCTGGCGCCGCAGCCGGTGCCGTTCAGCCTGTGGGCCGGCGCGCTGGAACGCTACGCAGCGTCGGCGGCGGCGCGCGCCGAGGCGCCGTTCTGGCTGGCGCGGCCGGCCGGGCTGACCCGGCTGCCCGGCCGGCCGGCGGACGGCGCCGGCTTTGACTCGACCGTGGCCGACGCGCATACCGTCAGCCGCACGCTCGACCAGGCCGCCACCACGATTCTGATCCGCACGCTGCCGCGCCGCCACGGCGGGCAAGTCCAGGAAGTCTTGCTGGCCGCCCTGGGCGGCGCCCTCGGCGACCTGTTGCCAGGGCCACAGGTGCTGATCGCGCTCGAAGCGCATGGGCGCGACATGGCGCTCGAAGGCCTGGACGCCAGCGCCACGCTGGGCTGGATGACGGTGCTGGCGCCACTGCTGCTGCCCTTGCAGCGCGCCAGATCGCTGGCACAGGCAATCGAGAGCGTGCGCGCCGCGCTGCGGGCGCTGCCGGGGCGCGGCTTGAGTTTCGGCGTGCTGCGCTATCTTTCGCCCGATCCAGCGCTGCGGGCGGCGTTGGCGGCCTTGCCGACGCCGGACATTCTCTTCAATTACCTGGGACAATGGGATAGCGCCTGGCCGGATGCGATGGCGGTGCAAGCGGCGCCGGAGTCGGACGGCAGCGGCTTCGCGCCCACCACGCCGCGCGCCTTTGCGCTGGAAATCAATGCGCTGGTGGCCGAGGGCACGCTGCGGCTCGACCTGTCGTTCGATCCGCGCCTGCTCGAACAGGCTTTCGTCGAGCAATGCGCCGATGGCATCATGGCCTGGCTGGCCGCAGCCATCGCGGACACCCCGGCGCAGCAGCCGGAAGCGCCGGAAGCGCCGCAAGAGTCGCAAGCCTCGTTTGCACTTGGCCCGCAGCAGGCGGCGATGTTCGCGCATGCGTTGGCCTATCCCGCCTCGCGCGCCTATGCGGTGCAATTCTCGGCCCGCCTGCCAGCGGACTTGCGGGTCGAGGCTTTCACTGCCGCCTGGGAACGCGTGCTTGCCCGCCATGCGGCGCTGCGGGCGTCGTTTGCGACGAGCGGGGCAGACGGCGCGCGCCAGCGTTTCAGCACGACGTGCGCGGCGCCCTGGCAGCAGCACGACTGGTCGGCGCTGCCGCGCGCGGCGGCCGAACACGCCGTGGATGAGCATCGCGAGGCGCAGCGCGCAAGCGGTTTCGACCTGACGCGCGCGCCCCTGATGCGCTTTTCGCTGCTGCGCCTGGACGATGGCTATCGTTTCATCTGGACTTACCACCATCTGCTGCTCGACGGCTGGTCGGTGCCGATCATCCTGGCCGAGGTGCTCGACGCTTACGCCGGCAAGGCGGTGGGGGCGGCGGCACCCGACGTGCGCGACTTCCTGGCCTGGCTGGCGGGGCGCGACCACGCGGCGGCGCGCGTCTTCTGGCGCGCCGAGCTGGCCGGCCTCAATGCTCAGGATGGCGCGCGCTGGCCCGCTACCGCGCCCTGCAGCGGGTCTTACGTCGAAACGCAGTTGCGCACGGTGCCGCACACGGGCGCGCGCCTGGCCGCCTATGCGCGCCAGCGCCGCCTCTCGCTGCCGAGCGTGCTGCTGCAAGCCTGGGCCTGCGTGCTGGCGCAGCGCAGCGGCCGCGCCGAGGTCTGTTTCGGCGTGACCTCGGCCCTGCGTCCGGCCGAGGTGGCCGGCGTCGAGGCGATGGTCGGCGCGCTGCTAGCCACCCATCCCTTGCGCCATAGCGTGGCGCAAGCCGACCCCGGCGCCGCCGATTTTGCCGATAGTTTCGCCGAGGCTTGCCTGCGCCTGCAGCGGCGCCGGGTGGCGGCGTCAAAGCACGCCATCCTGGCGCCGGCGGAGATGGCGGCCTGCGCGGGGTTGGCGGACGGCGACGCGCTGTTTGGCAGCGTCGTGCGGATACAAAACTATCCGCTTGGCGCGCTTGTCGATGGCCAGGCCGCGCTGGCCATCAGCGAAGTGGCGATCCGCGATGACTGGCATTACCCCTTCAATCTGGAAGTCACACTGGGAGACGACATGCATTTCATGGCCGTCTACGACGCCGGGCTGCTCGAAGCGCCGTTGGCCGACGCCCTGCTGGCGCAGTACGGACAAGTGCTGGCTGCCCTGGTAGCCGGGGAGGCCGGCCATGTCTGAGGCGCGCTATTGCCTGCGTGCCGATGTCGTCGCGGTGCCGCGTATCGCCCAATGGTATGCCTGGACTTACTTGATGTCGCCTGCCACGGCGGCGCTTTACCTGGCCAACCGCTATGTGCGCATCATGGAGTCTTACCTGGACGCGCCCGAGTTGCACGCCCAGGCGCTGGCCAATGCGGCCATGCGCGGCGGGCCGTTCATGGATTGGCCGGCCGCGCGCGCCGACGAAATCGCGGCGCTGCTGGCGCACACGCGCGCGCGCCATGCTCCCCAACTGGCTTTCGCCGCCGCGCTCGGACGCTGCTGGGAGCAGTTGGCCCAGCATGCGCACGGCTATGCGCTGGCCGATCTGTACGCCGAATTGCCGCAGGAAGTACGCGGGCTGGTCGAGCTGGTCTACACCCTGGGCGGGGCGCCCGATCTGCGCGTCATCGAGCCGCTGCTGTACCACTGCGCCCTGTATGATCCGGGCGCGCAAAGCGCCCTGGTATACCGGCTAGACGGCGACCGCCGCCCGTTCGCGCTGAGCACGCCGCAAATGATGCGCCCCGACGCGGTGCTGCTGGAGTTTCCCTTTGCCAGTCCGGTACACGATTTCCTGGCCAACTTGCGCGACTCGCCGCAGCCGTGGGACGCCATCGTGGCCGGCCTGCATCTGCGCGGCGAGCAGCGCGAGCGTTTCCGGGCTTTGGTGGCGCTGCAGGAGCCGCAAGCGGCGCCGCGCCCGCGCGTTGCAGCGCGCCTGGAAACTTGCCGCTGGCGCTATTTCGGCCATGCCTGCGTGTTGCTCGAAACGCCTTGCGGCAAGAGCGTCCTGGTCGACCCCGTGATTGCCTACGACACGGCGGCCACGCCCCCGCGTTTTACCTTGGCCGATTTGCCGCCGCGCATAGATTATGTGCTATTGACGCATAACCACCAGGATCATGTACTGCTTGAAACGCTGCTGGCGCTGCGCCCGCGCATCGCGCATATCCTCGTTCCGGCCGGCGGCGGCAGTCTTGCCGACCCTTCGCTAAAGCTGGCCCTGCGCGCGGCCGGATTCGACAATGTCGTCGAATTGGGGGCGCTCGACAGCGTTGCCGACGGCGCGCTGCGGATGACGGCCTTGCCCTTTCTGGGAGAACACGCCGATCTCGATATTCGCACCAAGGCTGCCTGGCTGGTCGAGGCGGCCGGCACCCGGCTCTTGTTCGCGGCCGATTCGAATAATCTGGAACCGCAACTTTATGCACGGCTCAAACCCTTGATCGGTCATCTGCATGCGCTCTTCATCGGTATGGAATGCGAGGGCGCGCCGCTGAGCTGGCTGTACGGGCCGCTGCTGCCGGCGCCGCTCGAGCATGCCAAGGACCAGTCGCGGCGCCTGAATGGTTCCGATTACCGGCGCGCCTTCAATTTGCTGCGTAGCCTAGATTGCGAGCAAGTGTTCGTGTATGCGCTGGGACTCGAACCGTGGTTGAGCTTTATTTCGAGCATCGAGCCGGACCCCAATTCGGCGGCGATGCGCTCGGTGCGGGCCTTGATCAGCGCCTGCGACGAGCTTGGTATTCCGGCCGAGCGCCTGTATGGCAAGGCGGAAAGTTGAGGCGCCTGGCGCGGTTTGTCATGGGGCCGCGCTGCGTAGCAAAGAGAGGAGGATAAAAAGGCAATATAGTTTTAAAGTACATGAAAAGTATTGTATATTTAATTGGTGTATTTGCGCATTTCTGGTGGTTGATGTATTCCTTGGAAGCCAAGCCCTGATCCGATTGGACAGGGTCATATCCATGCCTTGGGCGAGCTGACAGTGCGATGCGCTTCAGGGCGTTTCATCTTTTGATAGGAGATATCTCATGAACGCAGAACAAACTGACAGCGCCGTGCAAACGGTGCCGGCCGACGTGCCGGTGGTGGGCGCGGCACGCCTCAACGATGCCTTGCACCTCACCAAGAACCACGCCATGACGGCCATGGCGGTCGGCATCTTGCCGGTGCCGGGGCTCGACCTGATCGCGCTGACCGGGGTGCAACTGAACCTGTTGCGCAAGATAGGCGGCCTGTATGGCTTTACCTTGAGCGACGAAGTGGGCAAGAAACTGGTGAGTTCGGTGCTCGGCGGCTACCTGCCGCTGGCCATTGCCGGGCCGGTCGGCAGCCTGCTCAAGTTCATCCCCGGGGTGGGCATGGCTGCCGGCGCGCTGGCCCAGTCGACGCTGGCCGGGGCCAGCACTTATGCCATCGGCCAGCTATTCACGCAGCATTTTGAAAAGGGCGGCACCTTCCTCGATGTCAAGCCGTCCGAGATGGGCCAGAAGGTCAAGCAGCAGGTCGAAGAGGGCAAGCAATTTCTCAAGAGACAAGCCCCGAGCGGCAAGCCGGACGCGCCTTGAGTCGCGGGCCGACCATGCCTGGTGCCGGGGATGCTGGCGCGTCTCCGGCCGGCGCCGTGGCGCAGGCGTGCATGGCCGGCCAGCCCGATCGCGATGCGATGCGCGCCCAGCCATCGCATCCGCGCCTGGCCACGGCGGCTCGCGTGTCGCGGGCGCTGCTGGCGTTGTTGCTGGCGACGCTATTGCCGGCCGGGGGGGCGCAGGAAGCCGGCTACCAGCTTGGCACCAGCGCCTCGGTGGCGGCGCAACCCTTGCAAGAGTTGATCAAGAAGCGCCGGCCCAAGGGACCGATCTATATTGCCTTGCCGCGCGCACTGGTGATGGTCAGAGAGGGAGCGAACCGGCGCCCGCGCTGCGCGCCGCAAGTGCTGGTGACGAATTCGTCGAACCAGACCATCGAGGAATTGGTGGCCGGGATCCGCTATACCAAGACCGACGCCAAGGCGGCGCACAACGCCGGCAGCACGCTGGCCCGGTTTCACTTGCTGCGGGTCGGCAAGGAAGAGTTGCATTACCTGGCCGACGCGCTGGAGGTCGACGATTGCGCGAACCTGAGCGCCGAGGTGGAAATCCTGCACTGTGCCTACGATAGCGGCGCCGCCTGCAACGACGATGTGCGCGCCGTCGCTTACGGCGCCATTCCCATGACACTCATTGAAAAGAAGTAAGGAGAATCCACCATGGCCACGGTCCTGTTCTCGTATGTCTCGCTATGCCTGATTGTCGCTTTTCTCGGGCGCAAGAGCAGGATAGGCGTGATTCGCACGTTCTTGCTCTCGCTCATGCTGACGCCCCTGGTCGGCTTCATCTATCTGCTGCTGTTTGCCACCATCGACGAGCGCGAGCGCAATTCGAACAACGACCATGGGAACCAGCGCTGATGGCGATGCGTTTAACCGATCTTCTGCTGAGCGACAGTAAAACCTCGCTGCAGCGGCTGGGCTTGATGGCGCTGTTGGCCGGCGCGGCCAGCACGGCCATCCTGGCCGTGGTCAACGCGGCTGCGCAGGCGCGCTCGGGCGACGGCGGCCAGGCGCTGTACGTGGCCTTGTATGGTCTGGCGCTGCTGACGTATGTCTTTAGCCAGCGCTATGTGCTGGTGACAACCACGGACGAGATCGAACGCATCATCGACGAGCGTCGCCGCAGCCTGATACGCAAGCTGGCCAATTGCGAGTTGCAGGGGGTGGAAAAGATCGGCCATGGCGCGATCTTTTCGGCCATCAATTCGGATACCCAGACGATTTCCCAGACCGCCGGCAGCCTGATCCTGGGCGTGCAGGCGGTGATGATGATCTTTTGGACGGCGGTGTATATCGCCACCCTGTCGCTGGAAGCGCTGGCGCTGGTGGTCGTGGTGTTGCTGCTGGCCGGACGGGTCTACCGCAAGCGCACCGAACAGGCCGGCGTGGAATTGGGCCGGGCCCACCAGGAAGTGAGCGCCCTGCATGATATGGTCGAGGGCTTGCTGGCCGGCTTCAAGGAAGTCAAACTGTCGAGCGGGCGCGCCGCCGAACTATTGCGCGACGCCGTGGCCGTGTCGCGCCGCACCGCCTTCTACCGCTCGCTGGCGCAACGCGCCCTGGGCGCCAACTTCGTGTTTTCACAGGCGGCGATTTATTTCTTGCTGGGCGCGCTGGTGTTCATCTTGCCGGTGCTGAGCGCCACTTTCGCCGGCATCACCGTCAAGGTGCTCACGGCGGTGTTGTTTCTGGTGGGGCCGGTGTCGGGCGTGATCTCGGCGGCTCCACAAATCACGGTGGCCGAGGCCGCCGCCGAGAATTTGCTCAAGCTCGAACAATTGTTCGATGAAAACGTCGAGCAAGGCATGGCCGGAGCGGCGCCGGCGGCGGGGCGGCTCGACTATGGCCGCTTCGAGACCATCCAGTTGCGCCACCTGCTGTTCAGCCGGGGCGAGGGCGCCGAGCGGTTTACGGTGGGCCCCATCGATCTTTGCCTGCGGCGCGGCGAAACCGTTTTCATCACCGGAGGCAACGGCTCCGGCAAGACCACTTTCGTCAAGATGCTGACCGGCCTGTACCGGGCCGATTCCGGCGACATCCTGGTCGACGATCGCCTGGTGACGCGAGCCGACATGCAAGACTACCGCGATATGTATGGCGCGGTATTTTCCGATTTTCATCTGTTTCAGACGCTCTACGGGGTGGCAGAGATCGATCAGGCGCGCGCCGCCACGCTGATCGACGAGATGGAAGTGGAAGACAAGGTGCGCCTGGACGGGCGGCGCTTTTCGAGCGTCGATCTGTCGACTGGACAGCGCAAGCGCCTGGCGTTGGTGGCGGCCCAGCTGGAGGATCGCGCCATCGTCGTGCTCGACGAATGGGCGGCGGACCAGGACCCGCATTTCCGCGCCAAGTTTTACCAGATCCTGCTGCCGCGGCTGCGCGCGGCCGGCGTCACCGTCATCGCCATTACCCACGACGATAAATACTTCCATCATGCCGACCGCCGCCTGCACCTCGAAGACGGCCGCATCGTCAGCCAGGCAGGCGCGACATGAGCGCCGTACGACGTTTTCGCGCCGCATGGCAAACCTTGGGCGAACGGCTGGGCCGGCGCCTGCGTTTCTTCGCCGATGACTTGATCGTGTGCGCCGTCATTTTGCTGGTCTTGCTGGCTTTCTTGCTGCCCTCGATGATCGTGACGATTCCGGCCGGCCACCTGGGCGTGCTGTGGCAGCGTTTCGGCGGCGGCACGGTGACCGGATGGGTGGCGCCGGAAGGCACGTCCTTGATGTTGCCGTGGAATGTGATGTATATCTACGATGCCCGTCTGCAAAGCGTCGAACGGGAATTCGAGGTACTGTCCTCGGATGGTCTGAAGTTGATGGTGACGATGGCCTGGCGCTATCGGGTGGTGCCGGCCAACCTTGGCGAGTTGCACAAGTATGCCGGCCCGCACTATGCCGAGACTTTGCTCGAACAATCGATCGGTGGCCGCGCGCGCGACGTGATCGCCCTGTACAGCCCGGAAGACATCTATACCAGCCATCGCCTGGAAATCCAGAACCAGATTTCCGCCTCGGTCGGCTATGACATCCGGCACCGCTTCAATACTGAGCTCAAGTCCGGTCAGAACTGGGTCTTGATCGAAGACGTGCTGGTCAAGCGCATCGTCTTGCCGGTCGGCGTGGAAGAGGCGATCGTGCGCAAGAACGTGGCGCGCCATGAAGTCGAGCAATATGCCCTGATTGTCGAGAAGGAAAGCCAGGAAAGCGAACGCAAGCGGGTCGAGGCGCTCGGCATCCGCAACTTTCAGGAAATCATCAGCGGCGGCATGTCCGAGGCTTACCTGCGCTGGCGCGGTATCGAGGCGACGCTGGAATTGGCGCGCTCCGAGAATGCCAAGGTGGTGGTGATCGGCAATGACAAGAGCGGCGGCTTGCCGCTCATTTCGATCAATGCCGACAGCCTCGGCCCGCCCAAGCTGGCGCCATCGCGCGCCGAGCTGGCTGTCAAGGGCGATACCCGGACAGAATTGAAGGCCACGCTGCAAAACGACACGGGCAAGGGCAAGCCGCGGGTGTCGGACGCACCCGTGGGCGGAGCGGCCGTCGCGCCAGGCAAGCAAGAGCCGGCGCGCGCCGATGGCGCGCCGGTGGTGGCGCGCAAATGAGGCGCCGGATGGGAAACTGAAAATGCAAGCGCCGGGCCGGCGCCGCAATGTATCTGATTCCCGCTTTCCCGTTTCTGCGCCCGCTGTGGAGCGGCGCAAAAGCGGCGGCCCCGCGCCCGTATCAGCAGTCCGGTGCCGGCACCACTGGCACCGGCACCAGTTCGGATTTCCCCTCGACGCTCAGCACCTGGTTCACCGACAGGCGACATTCCTTGCCTTCCCATGCAAAGGCGGCCTCATAATCGGCTCCCGCGACTGGCGTGAAGCTGATAGCGCCACGGCAACTCGGATTCACGGAATTGTAATGGATACCATTGCCGACATAAAACGACGACACATCCTGAAATCCCATCCGCATGCTGGACGGCTTTTCGGCTGGAATCACGTATTCCCGGAAATAGGCCTTGGAAAAAATCCCGTCTTTCTTCGACAAGTTACGCGTGTTATCCGTTTCGGCGATACCGAGGCTGAGGTTCGATGCCTTGCCGACAAATGAACTAAACGCGCTGGCTAATCCACCCGATACTTTTTCGGCTTCGTCGCTCCAGATGCTTTTCACGCAGGCGCTATTTTTGAACAAGACCGCCATCGCGCCATTTTGCCCAAACATGCGCAAGCGGCTGGTTTGGAGGGGGGCTTCAATCGATGCGGCGCCGAATTTCGCGGGTTCTTGGGCGAAACTCGCCGGGGCAAGCAAAGATAAGCCAAGGGAAAGAATAATGGTTTTTTTCATGATGGTTTTTATGGTTTGGTGCTTCACCAATATGTTTTCGGTAGAAAGGTGAGTGTAGGTGATCTGTTTGGCGCCAGGAAGAACTTGACCCGATTGCCCTGTCACAGGCATGGCTTGAGCTTGAATCCACGCCGCATCTATTTTGGTATGGCTTCTTAAAGCATCAAGGTGAGGCCGATCGACATTGAAAAGCCCAGCAAGACCAGCGCGGCGGTGCGCTGGATCAGCACGTGGCGCAATGGCGACACGCCCGAGCCCGACACCGTGGCGCCGAGCAAGATCCAAGCCAGCCCGATGGGCGCGGCCAGGCTGGTGAAGAGCAGGTAGGCATGCCACAGGGCGGCGCCGCCGACGCTGGCGGCGGGAAACACCACGGCGGCGAAAAAGAAGGCCTTGGGATTGAGCAGGGTTGCCAGGAACATGGCCGGGCCGCTCAACGCCGGCGGTTGCTCGCGCCGGTTCGCCTCGCGCCACATCTTGACGGCAAGGTAGGCCATATAGAGGGCGGCCAGCGCCCGCGCCACCCCCGAGATGCCCGGCGCGAGGCTGGCCGCCACGGCGAGAAAACTCCACCATCCGCCGATCGCCAGGCAATACCCGAGCAACTCGCTGCCGACCAGGCCCGCCGACGCCTTGAAGCCGCGCTTCGCGCCGGCCAGGAACAGCAGGGTATTGGTCGGGCCTGGGGTCAGCAGGACGGCGGCGATGGTCAATGCGTCGAACATGGCGCCGGCGCGCGGCGCGAAAGTCGCCAAGGTGAAAGCGGTCATGTATTCTCGGTAAGTCGGGATGCTTCAAACTGCTCGCGCAGGACGGGGTCGCGGCTGCGGGAATGCGGCACTGGAAGTCGCAAGCGCCGCTACGGGACGCGGGAAGGATACACGACGGTGTCCGCCCCTGTATATAGCGGGTATTGACTGCCAGCGTCGTGGTGCGCCTTCACCGGCATGATTTGTGTACCACAACAAATTGCCATCGTCTTGAGCGCCGCAATTCTCAATTCGGCGTGCCAAACGGCGGAGCGAAGGAGTATAGTGGATTCTGCATCTGAGCGGTGCCACCAGCGTATGACGTGGACGACCGATAAACTTTGCACCTGAATATAGACGGCATGAGGGCAGTATGCGATCACCATTCGTGCCTGACATGATTCGGCGATGCAGGCGTATTGCTCCCTTCACTAGCTTGACGATCAACTTGCACCGGTTCGCCGGCCTTTGAAAGCGCTTTGCCCCGTTCGGACGATAGCCGGCTTGACGGGCGTTGAGGTGGGGATGCAAATGAAAATAAAGCGCTTGCTGCGCCTGATTGTCGCTGTCGTCTGGACCTTCCAGGCGATCGCCGCGTCTGCGGTGGAACCCATCAGAATCGGGATGGTGAATGAAACCAGCGGCGCCAACGCGGAGGTCGGCATCTATCAGGCCAATGGCGTCGCGCTGGCCCTGGAAGAAATCAACCAGGCTGGCGGCGTGCTTGGGCGGCCCTTGAAGGTCGACATCGAGGATAATCAAAGCACCAACCCAGGATCGGTGCTGGCCTTGTCCAAGCTCGTTGGCGGTGGCAATGTCGTGGCCATCATCACCTCGATCCGCAGCACCCAGACGCTGGCCATCATGCCGAAAATCATACGGGCCGGAATTCCGGCGATGGTGGGCGGTACCGATTACACGCTGACCCATGCCAATAATCCCTGGATCTTCCGGGCCCGCCCGCACGACGGCTACTCGGCCAAGGTGATCGCCGACTTCGGTGTCAATATCCTCAAAAAGAAGAAATGGGCGATCGTGCATTCGACCGAGGCTTTCGGCATAGGCGGCAAAGACCGTTTGATCGACGCGCTGAAAAAATTCGATATCACGCCGCTGCTGATCCAGGGCGTCAACAATAATACGCAGGATTACACGCCGGCTGCCCTGGCCATCAAAAAGTCCGATATCGACATCGTGGCCACCTATCTGGCCAGTCCGTCCGATGTCGGCAATTTCGCGCTGTTGCTGCGCCAGTCCGGCGTCGACCGGGTCTTGATCGGCTCGCCTTCCGTTACCGGGGTGGCCGCCGTGCGCATCGGCGCCGCAGCGCTCTATGACAGTTATTCGATCAATGATTATGTCGCCGAATCGAATCCGCAGGCGCAAGCCTACGCCACCAAATACAAGGCGAAATGGGGCATCGAACCGGACCTGTATTCGAGCTGGGCCTACGATGCCGTGCACATTCTGGCGCTGGCGATGAAAAACGCCAACAGCACGAATCCCGAAGCGCTACGCAAGGCGATCCTGGCCATTCGCGGTTACAAGGGAGTCGAAGGCACCTACAATTACGATCAAAACGGCGATGGGGTGCATGGCTATAATGTCGTCAAAAATGAGCATGGCAAGATCGTTTTCATCAAACACATTTCGTTTCAGCCGGAATAGCCCCGATGGACAAATATTCGACATGGGCGGGAGGGTGGCGACTGAGGCATGGCGCGCGCCTGTGCGCCGGCCTTGCGCTGCTTTGCTCGATCGCCTCGGCCGCCGAGCCGATCAACATTGGCCTGGTCGGCGAAATGTCCGGCTCCAACGCGGAATTCGGCGGTTATCAATTGAACGGGATCAGGCTCGCGCTCGATGAACTGAACCAGGCCGGCGGCGTACTCGGTCGCCCGCTCGCATTGCAGATCGAAGATAACCAGAGCAGCAATCCCGGTTCCGTGCTGGCCCTGTCGAAACTGGTCGGCGCCGGCAATGTCGCGGCGCTGATTGGTACCGTCCGCAGCACCCAGGTCCTGGCGATGATGCCGGCGGTACTCAAGGCCGGCATTCCGATGATGGTGGGCGGCACCGATTACACCCTGACCCATGCCAATAATCCCTGGATCTTCCGGGCCCGCCCGCACGACGGCGATTCGGCCAAGGCCATCGCCGATTTCGGCGTGAATACGCTCAAGCGCAAGAAATGGGTCATCGTGCATTCCACCGAAACCTTCGGCATCGGCGGGAAAAACCATTTGACCGAAGCCTTGAAAGCGTTTGGCGTGACGCCGCTGCTGGTCCAGGGGTTTCGCAACGACACCCAAGACAGCTCTTTCGTGCTGGATGCGATCAAGCAGTCGGGCGCCGATGTCCTGGCCACGTATGTCGTCTCACCCACCAACGTCACGGCATTTGCCATGCAACTGCGCAAAGCGGATGTGACTATCCCATGGATAGGCTCGCCCTCGGTGGGGGCCATGAGCACCGTTAAACTGGGTGGCAGCGCCCTCTACGGCAGTTATTCGGTCATCGATTTTTTCCCGGAAACGAATCCGGAGGCGCAGGTTTTCAGTAAAAAATACCGCGAGAAATTCGGCCTCGAGCCTGATATTTATTCAAGCTGGGCCTACGACGCCGTGCATATTCTCGCGCTCGCGATCCGCAATGCCAACAGCACCAAGCCGGCCGCGATCCGCAAGGCGATACTGGCGATTCAAGCGTATAAAGGAGTCGAAGGGACGTATAACTATGACGCAAACGGGGATGCCCTGCATGGTTATAATATCGTTAAGAATGATCACGGAAAAATCGTTTTTATTAAATATGTCACACCATGACATACACCTTACCGGGCTAAAAAAAACCGACGATGATCCCCCTTACTCGGCGCGGCAGTATCCTGGGTCGGCTTTCACTGGGCACCAAGTTGCTCTTGGCGCCTGCAGTGGGCATGCTGTGCCTGTTCATCGTGGCTGGCGCCGCCTATTACGGGCTGACGCAGCAGCAATACACGATGAGCAAGATCAGCGATGTCCGCTTCGCCCATCTGCAATTGACAATGGAGGCCAATACTTTCTTGCAGGAGGCACAATTCGGTTTGGCGGGCATGTTTTCCACCTCGCAAGATGTCAGCGATCCGGCCCTCATCAAGGCGGCGGGGGATGAACTGCTCAGCAAGATCCAGTCAGCCCTTCCCACACTCGATTTCCTGTCCAAGCAAAGCGGCCTCGACCCGATGGAAAAGAAGACCATCGAGGCGACGGTGGAATCGGTTCGGCGCTACGGCAAGGCCGTGGAAGAGGCTTTGACGGCCGCCACCGAGCACGCGGGGGGCGGCTTGAATTTGAAGCCGGACAGCGCCTTTGAATTGCTGTCCTGGAATCTGGCTACCCTGGTCAGCATCGAGCGCAAGCTGACCACTCAGGCCTTTGCGGAATCGGCGCAACGCTCGCGCCAATTGGCGCTGGCGCTGGCGTGCATGCTGGTCTTGTCTTTCATGGCCGCCTTCATCGTTACCGCCGTCGTCACGCGCTATATCCGCGCCACGGTGGAAGCGATCCGGGTGGCCGCCTCGGCCCTGGCCAGCGGCGATTTGACTTGCCGCGCGATTGTGCTGAGCGATGATGAAATCGGCCAGACGGCGCGCGCATTCAATTTCCTGGTGAATGAATTGGCGGAAAAGGTGTCGCAATTGCAAGTGATCAATCAACAGTTAAGCGCCGAAATGGTCGAGCGCGAAGCGGTCGAGAGGACTTTGCGCGAGAGCGAGGAACGGTATCGCCAATTGATCGAAATATCCCCCGATGCGATCATGATCGAGCGCGAGGGAAAAATTACCTTCGTCAATAGCGGCGCCCTCAAATTGTTCGGTGCCGCCAGCCAGGAAGCCTTGCTTGGACTGTCCCTGTTCGAGTTGCTCGCCGACGATTGGCGCCAGCCGGTGAAAGACGCTTTCCAGCAATTGCTGGCCCTGGATGTCGAACCGCGTCCGGTGGAAGGCATGATGACGCGCCTCGACAAAACCACTATCGACGTTGAAATCACCCAGTCCGTGTTCCAGTATGCGGGTGGCACTGCGATTCAAACCATCGTGCACGATATCACCAAGCACAAGCACCATGAAGAGCAATTGCGCAAGCTGGCCCTGCATGATGCCTTGACCGGCTTGCCGAACCGGATCTTGCTGATGGATAGGCTGGACCATGCGATCGTTCAAGCCGAGCGCCATCAATATCCGATTTTCGTCCTGTTTATCGATATCGATCGCTTCAAGTTGATCAACGATAGCCTGGGCCACGATGTCGGCGATGAATTGCTCAAGGCGATGGCGGGCCGCATGGCGCAATGCGTGCGCAGCGGCGATACCCTGGCGCGCCTGGGCGGCGATGAATTTGTCATCTTGCTTGGCAATACCTTCGCCGAGGATGTGCTGGGGCAGTTGATCAATCGGATACTCGCATCGGTGGCCGAGCCCATGATGTTGAAAGGCCGCGAGGTGAGCGTCACTTGCAGCATCGGTTACAGCGGCTATCCCGAGGATGGCCGGGATGCCATCACGCTCTTGAAGCATGCCGATACGGCGATGTACCGGGCCAAGACCGAGGGCAGAAACAATATCCAGCGCTATGTGTCAGAAATGTATACCCGCGTCAACGAACGCATGAGCATCGAGATGCAATTGCGGCGCGCGCTCGAGCGCGAGGAATTTCTCTTGTATTACCAGCCGCAAGTCGATTTGCGCACCGACCGCATCACGGGCGTGGAAGCCTTGATACGCTGGCAGCATCCCGACCTGGGGCTGGTGCCGCCGCTGCGCTTTATCCCGGTGGCCGAGGACACCAGGCTGATTGTCCCGATCGGCGAATGGGTGATACGCACCGCTTGCCGGCAAGCCAAGGCCTGGCAAGAAGCGGGCTTGCCGCCCATTAAGATGTCGGTCAATTTATCGGGCCAGCAATTGGTCCGGCCGGAATTGATCGAGGAAGTCGAAAGCGCCTTGCGCGCCGCCAATCTGCCGGCCCACTACCTGGAACTCGAATTGACCGAAACGGTGTCGATGAGCGACCCCCAACGCACGGTCGAGATTTTGCAAAAATTCAAGGAAATCGGTGTCAGCGTTGCAATCGACGATTTCGGGACCGGTTATTCCAATCTGGCCTACCTGAAGCTGTTTCCGATTCAAACGCTGAAACTGGACCGTTCCTTCATCTGCGAAATTACGGAAGACAGCGCCAGCATGGTGATCATCCAGGGTATCATCAGCATCGCCCGCGGCTTGCATTTGAAAGTGGTCGCGGAAGGGGTGGAAGAAGCGGCCCAATTGGCCTTGCTCGATTCTTATGGCTGCGATGCGATCCAGGGCTATTATTTCAGTCCGCCTTTGCCGCCCGAACAATGCGCCGCCTTGATGCTGGAAGACAGCGAACACGGTTCCCTGGCTTGCCAGCAAAGACGCTAATGGCGCCCCGGCCTGGCCGTCCATGAAGCGGCGTTGGGCGTGCATTGAGCGCTGGCGGCGCTGGGGCGCTTACTCAGACCTGGCGCGCGGGCGTCAGCAACGCGGCGAAGGCGGCCGCGAAGGCATGCGCGTCGCCGGGCCAGCGCGCCGACACATAATTGCCGTCGGTGACGACCCAGGCCGGGCGGCTGTCGTCGGCGCTGTCGCGCAACAAGCCGCCGCTCTTGCGCAAGAAATGCGGCGCATCCCCGGCCACGTCGATGAAGTCGGCTGGCGATGCCAGCGCACGCGTGGCTTCCGCTTGCACGCTGCGGTGGCCGGCCGGCTCGCCGGCCTGTTCAAGATACGTGCGGTAATACGCCGCATCCCAGAAACGCCCGGCCAGCCTCATCAGCAACCATGCCTTGTGTTCCATCTCCCAGCCCAGGGCCGTACTCTTGCGCCCGTACAGCGACGATTTGCCGGTGAGTCTGGAGGTACTACGTGCGGCCAGCACCACGCCGTGGCAAATCGCGCCGACCGGCTTGCCGCTGTCGAAGAAGTCGCCCACGAAGCGCTGCAATGGCGGATTTTCCAGGTAAGGCCGGATGCCGCGCGCGCGGTGGCCGCCAGGCAAGATCAAGCCGTCGAAGGCGCTCACCTTCAAGTCGGCGTAGGCCAGCGGATGGCGGAACGCGGCTTGTGCCTGCATGGCCGCGCAGGCGGCGCGGGCATCGCCGTTGGCGCGCAAGAGCAGTCCCAGCAGCTTGATTTTTTTGAGTAGCGGGATGGCGCCCCAGACATCGAGTCCTTCGCCATCGAGCATCAAGGCGTCCGGGGTGGCGCGCTGCCCATCCGGGCTGGCGAAGACCACCTCGACGCCGCGCCGCTGCAGCGTTTGCCAGCTGATGGCCACTTCGGTTGGATCGAAATCCATGCCAGGGAGTGCGATGAGGACGAGGGGCTGGCGCATGGACGCTCTTTCGGGCGCATGCGCCGGCTGCGGTGGAGGGGCGCGTTGCGGCGCGCGTAAAAAATGCCGTTCAGAGTGTAACTGAACGGCATTCTGGTATCAAGCGCCGGGGATGGCGGGAATGTTAGAACAAGTGACGGATGCCCACGTTGAATTCGCGGGTGCCGCCGACGGCGCCGGTCTGGCCGGCGATCGGCGCGCTGGCGCTGGCGGTGCGGTAAGCGGCGCCATTGTCGTTGCTGATGCGGGCATACGAGCTGTACAAGGCGGTGCGCTTGGACAGGGTGTAAGTGTAGGCCAGCGCGATTTGATTGGCGTCGCGGTTGGCGCTCGACTTGTCGTCTTTCCTGATGTACGAGGCCATCACGGTATGCGCCGCGCCCATCGGCACGGTCAAGCCCAGCATCAAGTCGCGGTTGTCGACCGTGCCGGTGCCCTTGTTGCTGTCGTAAGAGGCGTGGGCCTTGAGGACGCCGAAGTCATAGGTGGCGCCGACGACGGTGCTTTTCGCCTTGTCGGTGGCGGTCGCATTATTGGCGCCGTTGTAGGCCAGTTTCACCAGCAGGGGGCCGGCCAGGTAGCTCAGCGACGAGCCGATGGTGCGCGAGGCGCTGTTGTCGCCCGCCACTTCGCCTAAGCCGTACAGCAAGTCGGCGCTGAAGCCGGACCAGGATGGCGAGCTGTATTTGAGCGCATTGTTGATGCGCTTGCCGTTGTTCGGGATCAGGTTGCTGGCGGCGCCGGCAAAGCCGTCATCCATCGGGTCGATCGCCTTGAAGGCCAGGTATTGCGGCGCGTATTGGCGACCCAGGGTCAGGCTGCCAGCCTGGTCCAGTTTCAAGCCGACGAAAGCCTGGCGGCCGAACAGCAAGCCGCCCTGGTCGGAGGCTCCGGTGTCGACCAGGATGCCCGCTTCCAGCACGAACAGGGCGCTCAAGCCATTGCCCAGGTCTTCATTGCCGCGAAAGCCGAGACGGCTGCCTTGCAAGATGCCGTCGCGCACCTTGGTTTCGCGGCCGGCGCCGAAGGCTGGGAGCGCTGCCGTCGGCGTCTGGGTGCTGGCGCTGGCGCCGGAAATCGATGCCAGACCGACATCGACCGCGCCATACACGGTCACATTCGATTCGGCCAAGGCGGCACTGGCAAAACCGGTCGCGAGCAGGGCGGCCAGGAGAGTTCTTTTCATTGCGTATTTTCCTGATAAAGAGAGGGATAGCGAAGGCCGCATGCTACGCGAGGAATATGACCAGAGCGTGACGCATGCGGCGCATATTGTTCCCCTTGAAACCGTCACGGGCATGAGCGGAATACAACAGTCTTGTTAATAATGTAGAAAAGTAAACGCCAGAAACCGATTGCTTGCTATACTTAAATTTAATTATTTCGTAATATTGTCTATCTATTTCCACCATCAAGATTGCGCATCATTGATCAAGGGGATTTGTCCGATATGAAGTTTGCCGGCATGCACATCAGCGAGCGCACAACAGGCAGGACCGTTTATCAACGGGTCGCGCTGTTTGTCGTGCTGATGATACTTGCCATGCAATTGCTGGTGTCGCATGGCCATGATCATGCCATCACCGAGCATGTGCCCGATTGCGCAAGTTGCCATCTGGCCAGCCATTTCCCCACTTATATTCCGCCTGACAACATCGATATTGCGCCGGCGCCCAGCCGTGTCGCATACCGCCTGGCGCCCGCTTCGTATTACTTCTTCATGCCCAATGCCGGCTATCTGAGTCCGCCTTCCCACGCTCCACCCCGCCTGTCTTAAGCACCCGATCGATTCGAACCGCCGCGCCAGATTTCTTGCGTGCAGGGATAGTCACGCCGTTTGCCCAGCTCCTTTCGCCTTGAACCGCGTTGGGGCCGCGCCGTGGCGGCCATTCGATCGCCCCACCCCCTGGCGTAAGCCATTCCATTCCAGGCTGGACAGCCAAACCGCTGGCCGGCTTGCAATAGACATGATTCCTTGACCACTCCGCTGCGGAGGGGCCGATGGATGATGTCGTCCCGAAATAAGCCACACGCTTGTTTCGGCTGCGGTAAAGAAGTACTCCGCCAGGATACTTTCCAGCGGATCAACCTATAATAAATGGAGAATGAGTAATGAAATTGAAACAACAGTTCAAAATGCTACCGCTTGCAGCACTGGTCTTGGCAACAATCGGCGCTTCCGCACACGCCGAGCAATGGGTGGCTACCGCCACCAAGGCGCCGCGTCTGACCGGAACGACCACCCACATGTCGCTGATGCAAACCGGCGCGGCCACCCATGTGGTGGTGACACTGAAGCTGCGCAACAAGGCTGAACTGGACACGCTGACGGCCAATATCGTGGCCGGTCGCCAGGCCAGGGCGCTCAGCAAAGAGCAATTCATGAGCCGCTTTGCGCCGACTGCGGCCCAGGTGCAAGCCGTGGTCGACCATTTGAAGAAAAGCGGTTTCGTCAACGTCACCGTGGCGGCCAACCGCATGCTGGTCAGCGCCGACGGCACCGCCGGCGCGGTGAAGGCCGGTTTCAATACCGAACTCCACACCTACAGCGTGAATGGCCGCAATGCCTATGCCAATACCAGCGACGCGGCTGTGCCGCAAGCGCTGGGCGGCGTGGTGCTGGCCGTGCACGGCTTGCAAAACATCCATTTGCATCATGTCATGGCGAAACCTGCGGCCCATGTCTTGTCCAATACGGGACACAGCCCGACCGATTTCCCCGCCATTTACAATGCCAGCGGCTTGCCCAGCGCCGTCAATGCCACCATCGGCATCATCACCCAGGGCGACATGACGCAAACCGTGGCCGACTTGAATACGTTCACCAGCAAGGCCGGTTATCCGAAGGTGAATCTGTCGACGGTCACGGTGGGCGCGTCCAGCACCGACACGGCCGGCGTCGGCGAGTGGAATATGGATACCCAGGATGCGCTGGCCGCCGCCGGTGGCACCATCAAGCAAATGATCTTGTATACGGCCAACACGCTGAGCGACGCCGACCTGACCGACACGTATAACCGCGCCGTCAGCGATAACGTCGCCAAGACCATCAATGTCTCGCTCGGCGAATGCGAAAACGACGCGCAAAGTTCCGGCATCATGGCCAGCAACGACCAGATCTTCCAGGCCGCCGTGGCGCAAGGCCAGACCTTCTCGGTCTCGTCCGGCGATTCCGGCTCCTACGAATGCGGCGGGCCTGGCTCGTCGCAAAGCTATCCTTCGGTCTCGCCCTGGGTGATCTCGGTGGGCGGCACGCTGCTCAATACCAGCGGCACCAGCTGGACCTCGGAATCGGTGTGGGCTTGTACCACGGCGGCGTCGTGCCAGCAAAGCGCAAACGGCGGCGCCGGCGGCGGTCCTAGCCTGTTGGAAGCGGCGCCAAGCTGGCAAATCGCGGCCGGCGTGCTGGGCGGCGCCACCAAACGCGGCACGCCTGACGTGTCGCTCGACGCCGATCCGGCCAGCGGCGCCCTGGTCATCGTCAATGGCAGCAGCGAGCAAATCGGCGGCACCAGCCTGGCGGCGCCGTTATTTACCGGTTTCTGGGCGCGGGTCCAGTCGATGAACAATAACAGCCTGGCCTTCCCGGCGGCGGCAATGTACCAGCGCGCGGCGGCCAATCCGACCATGTTCCACGACATTACCTCGGGCAGCAATGGCGGTTACAGCGCCAAGGCCGGCTGGGATTATGCCAGCGGTTATGGCAGCTTGAACATGGCCAATTTTGCCACCGTCATGGGGGGCGACGTCCCACCTCCACCGCCACCACCGCCAACGAATGTGTTGAGCAAGGATGTGCCGGTGACGGGCATTTCGGTGGCCGCCGACGCCAACGTGATGTACACCTTCGTGGTACCGTCCGGCGCTACCAATCTGACGTTCAAGACTTCGGGCGGTAGCGGCGACGCCGATATCTATACCCAATTGAACGTGGCCCCAAGCACCACGTCTTACCTGCAAAAATCCGATGGATCGAGCACCACCGAAACCATCACCATCCCCGCGCCGGCGGCCGGCACTTACTACCTGATGGTGAATGGCTATGCGGCTTCGAGCGGCGTGTCGCTGGTGGCCAGTTATCAAACGGGCGGTGGCGGCGGCAATGTGCTCAGCAGCGGCGTGCCCGTCACCGGGATTGCGCTGGCGACGGGCGCCACCAAGGTCTACACCATGGCGGTGCCGGCCGGTCGTTCCAGCCTGGGCTTCAAGACTTCCGGCGGTAGCGGCGACGCCGATATCTACGTGCAAGTCGGTTCTGCGCCAACCACCAGCTCGTACTTGAAAAAGTCGACCGGATCGACCAATTCGGAATCGATTTCGATCGCCTCCCCTGCGGCCGGCACGTATTACCTGATGGTCAAGGCGTATGCTGCGATCAGCGGCGTGACACTGCTAGCCAACGACTGATGCAGTTGTCATAAATCGAGTAGTGCGACCCCGCTCCGACTGGAGCGGGGGTGTCGGTTTCGAGTTATAGTGAATCATGCATACACCCTATTCGCGGGGTTTCACCCTGCTGGAAGTATTGGTCGCGTTGGCCATTGTCGGCATTGCGCTGGGCGCCTGCCTGAGCGCGGTCGGCAATCTGACCCGCAATCACGGCGCGCTGCGCGCCACCACCATGGCCACCTGGTCGGCGGAAAACCGCCTGGCCCATATCCGCATCGATGGCCAGTGGCCGGAGCTGGGCAAGAATAGCTTCGACTGTTCCCAGGATGGCATGCACATGGTGTGCGAAGAGGAAGTGCTGGCCTCGCCGAGTCCGAATTTCCGGCGCGTGGAAGTGAGCGTTTTCGATGGCGCCGAGCCGGGCCGGCGCTTGATCAAGTTGAGCCAGGTGGTGCCGAATGTCTTGTAGGCGGCGGGCGGCCGGCTTTACCCTGGTCGAATTGCTGGTGGCGATAGGCATCCTGGCGCTGGTGGCGGTGATGGGGTGGCGCGGCCTCGATGCGATTGTGCGCGCGCGCGTCGCGCTGACAGCCGACACCGAGCAATTGCGCGGCACCCAGCTGGCCTTCGCCCAATTGCAAAGCGATTGCGCGCAAATCGTCAGCGCGGCTGACTTTCCATCGCACCCGACCATGCTGGTCGAAGATGGCCGCATTACGCTGCTGCGCAGCGTCGTCATCGAGCATGAGGCGGCCCAGTTCGAGGTGGTGTCGTACCGCTTCCGCGATGGCGAATTGACGCGGCGGGAGTCGCCGCCCAGCCGCGCGCTGCCCCAGCTCGAGCAATGGTGGCAGGCGGCGCTTGCCGATACCGACCCGGGCCACGCGGTGCGCCTGCAATCGGAGCTTGAGGCGATCGCGATCCGCACCTTGCAAGATCCGCCGCTGGGGCTGGAAGTGGAATTGCGCCTGAAGGGACACGCGGCCGGCATCTCGAAGGTATTTCTGGTGGGGCCGGCCTGATGCGCGCGCGCCAGCGCGGCGTCGCCGTGGTGACGGCCTTGTTGCTGACCACGCTGGCCGTGACGATCGTGGCCAGCCTGTTCTGGCGCCAGCAAATCGCCATCCGCGCGCTGGAAAACCAGCGCCTGCAATTGCAAACCCAATGGGTGTTGCGCGGCACGGTCGATTGGGCTCGCCGCGTTTTGCGCGAAGACGCGCGCTTGTCGAACGTCGATCACCTGGGCGAGGATTGGGCCAAGCCGTTGCCGGCCACCAAGCTTGATAATTACGTAGACAATGGCCGCGCCGAGACCGACGCCAGCGTGGCCAGCGCCTCCGGCGCGATCGTCGATGCGCAGTCGTTTTATAACTTGAGCAATCTGGCGCAAAACGCCATCCCGAATCCCAAGGAAGTACAGGTATTCCAGCGCCTGTTGGCTATTTTGCAAATCGACCCGAAGCTGGCGCCCGGCCTGGCACTGGCCTTGGCCGCGACCCAGAGCGGGGCAGCCCCGGCCGGTGCCACCGAGGGGGCGCCGCCGCAACAGGCGCCGCTCGCACATGACGACGATTTGCTCAGCGTACCCGGCTTCTCGCGCGAGGTGATCGACAAATTGAAGGATTTCGTGGTCGTGCTGCCGACCCCGACGGCTATCAATGTGAATACGGCGGGCCCCGAGGTATTGGCGGCCAGGATGGGTAAATCGACAACCGAGGTGGCCGCGCTGATTGCCAGCCGCGGGCAAGCATACTTCAGGGACGACGGCGATTTCGAGAACCGCGCGCACGGCGCCCTGGTGCCGGGCGAACTGGAGCTTCAAAGTCATTATTTCCTGGTCAATGGCAAGGTGCGCATCGAGCGGGCGGGGCTGGAAATGCAAGCCCTGATTTACCGCAAGAACACCGGCAACACGACCGTGAAATGGCTGCGCGAATATTAACCAGGGTTGGGCCGTCGTCGCCCAGGTCGCTCATTGCGGCGGCCACTTGGCGCTCTTGAAGGCAATCGGTATGCGGGCAAACGGATAATAGGTCGGCCATCACTTCCAGTTCGATTTTCGAGTTGGTCTCGGGAAAGCCAAAAGGCGGGATTTTTCGCCAAATGCCATGCGGACCGGGGCCGCGCGGGCGGGAGGAGGCATCCCTTGCAGGGTGCTACGGGGCCGCTTGCGTGTCAACTGCCTCGAACGTCATTTGATTGTGGTCGAACTGTCTACTTCGGAGCCTAATATGTTGTATATACCGCGCAACCATCAAACTATTCTTGCCTAGGTCCGTGGCTATCAATTAAATTACCGGACTTCGACAAGTCGGCAATATCAAGACATCTTCACGATGCGGGCCCGCGCCCGCGCAACTCCGGATACCTGCCTTGCGCGCACTGTCGCGCGGGCGCTGCCTGTGGCCGGAAACGGCTGTTTGGAAACTCTTTGCAATGCTTATTTAAACTGGGAAAAGTACATGATCAAGAAGTCCAAAATGCACAAGCGTCTTAGCTGCACTCATGGCGCGATGCTGGCACTGAGCGCCGTCCTGCCTATTGGCTCGGCGATGGCCCAGAGCGCCGTTACGCCAACTGCGGCGCCGCAACTGGAAACGGTGACCGTCACCGCGCAAAGACGCAAGGAAAACATCCGTGAAGTGCCGGTTTCGGTCAGCATGTTGCGCGACGAGAAGCTCGACGTGCTGGTGTCTGGCGGACAAGATATCCGCGTGCTGGCCGGCAAAGTGCCGAGCCTGAACGTCGAATCGTCGAACGGTCGCACCTTCCCCCGTTTCTATATCCGCGGTTACGGCAATACCGATTTCAGCACCTTCGCGTCGCAACCGGTGTCGTTGATTTACGACGATATCGTGCAGGAAAATGCGATCTTGAAAGGTTTCCCGATTTTCGACTTGGCTGGCATGGAAGTATTGCGCGGACCGCAAGGGACCCTGTTTGGCCGCAACACGCCGGCCGGCGTGGTCAAGTTCGAGTCGGAAAAACCGAACTTGAAAAAAGTCGAAGGTTATTACAATGTTTCCGCCGCCACCCATAACACCGATAATTTCGACGGCGCCGTCAACGTGCCGCTGAACAAGGAATGGGCGCTGCGCGTCTCGACCTTGCGCCAGCACCGCGATAATTTCGTCGGCAATAGCTTTACCGGCGACCATAATTCGCTGGAAGGCTACAATGAACACGCCGAGCGCGTGCAATTGATGTACGCGCCGGAAGGCGGCTTCAATGCCCTGTTCAATTTGCACCAGCGCGCCACCACCGGCAGCGCACGCCTGTTCCGCGCCAACCTGATTCAAAAAGGCTCGAACGAGATTGTCGACGGTTTCAATCCCGACCAGATTTCGACCAACGGCAAGAACTTCCAAAATCTGCAAACGGATGGCCAGAACATGCGCCTGAGCTGGGACTTGGATTCGGTAAAATTGTTTTCGATCACGGGCCACGAAGAAGTGCGCAGCTACCTGAGCCATGGCGACATCGATGGCGGCACGCCGTCCGGCCCCGGTTTCATTCCTTTCCAAGTTGAAACGGGTGGGGGTTTGAGCGATTTGAAGCAATATACCCAGGAATTCCGCGTCGAGTCGAAGAATCCGGGTCCATTGAACTGGCAGAGCGGCGTCTACTATTTCTACGAAGACGCGAACGGCTATACCAATAATTTCAATAGCGATAGCGGCGCGCAAACCTCGCACCTGGCCAGCCATCAGAAAAATACGGCGTGGGCCGCCTTCGGTTCCGTCAATTACGCCGTCAGCGACGCCTTCATGTTGCGCGGCGGCTTGCGCTACACCCGCGACAATAAAGACTTCAACACGGTCGAAGCGGTCAATGTGGTGCAAATCGGACCGAGCTCGGTCGACGAGAGCAAGCACAAGGTCAACTGGGACTTGAGCGGTAGCTACAAGTTGAACAAGGATGTCAATCTGTATGCCCGCGTCGCCACCGGTTTCCGCGCGCCGAGCATCGCCGCCGCGTCGGCATCCGTGCCGATCACCGTGGCCGACGCCGAAACCATCTTGTCTTACGAAGCCGGCATCAAAGCCGACTTGATGAACCGCCGCGCCCGCGTCGCGTTCAGCGTCTACGATTTCGACGTGAAAAACCAGCAATTGACCGTTGTCGGCGGCACCTCGAACGTGACCCGTTTGATCAATGCGGCCAAGACCAAGGGCCATGGCGCCGAGCTGGACCTGGAAGGTTTCGTCACGACCAGCCTGAAAATGTCGCTGGGCGGCAGCTACAATTTCACCCAGATCGACGATGCCAGCCTGTCGGTGGCGAAATGTGGCTCTTGCACCGTGACCAATCCGCTGAACGGGGCCGGGCGCGTCGTGATCGATGGCAATCCATTGCCGCAAGCGCCAAAATGGATCGTCAACGCCACCGCGCGTTACTCGATTCCGTTGCCGAATGGCGAATTGTTCGTGTTTACGGATTGGGCTTACCGCAGCAAGTTGAATTTCTTCCTGTACGAAGCGGCCGAATACACCGCCAAGCCTTTGCTGGAAGGCGGCTTGCGGGTCGGTTACAACTGGCATGAAGGCAAGTATGAAGTGGCCGCCTATGGCCGCAACATCACCAATACGCGCCGCATCACGGGCGCGATCGACTTCAATAACCGTACCGGCTTCACCAACGAGCCGCGCATCTGGGGCCTTCAATTCAAGGGTAATTTCTAAGTCGGCAGCCGGGCCTGCGGGCCTGGTGGCGCAATCAAGAAAACCCGTTCCAGCGCGCCGCTGGAACGGGTTTTTTTATTTCATCGGCAAGCCGCTGGCCCAGCCGCCGGCCATGCCGGCAATCAGCGGCGCCGGATCGCTATTGCCGGCGCGCGCGTCGCGGGCGCGGCAATCAAGCTCGCTGGTGAGGAACAGATCGCGCGCGAATTGCCGCGCGCCCAGCGTCAAAGCTCTGGTTTTCGGCGCGCGCAAGCCGGTGAACGCGCGCAGCGCTTGCTCGAGCTTGCCGGAATGGGTCGCCAGGCAGCGCGGCAAATGCCAGGCGTCTTCCAATGCCTGCGATGCGCCCTGTCCCGAGGTCGGCAGCGAGGCATGCGCGGCGTCGCCTATCATCAAGACATTATCCCGGTGCCATAGGTCGACCGGCTCCACGTCATGCACCGGTATCAAGCGCAAGCGCGACAAGGAGGTCTGGCGCAACAGTTCGGGAATCGGTGCCGGCCAGTGGCAAAAGCGCTGATAGAGTTCATCGAAGGCTGGCAAGTTTTCCAGGTCCGGGGCGCTGGCGGCGGCGGCCCAGTACAGCTTGCGACCGGTGATGGCGACCACGCCGAAGCGCTCGCCTTTGCCCCAGAAATCCCATATCCCCGCTTCCTCGACCAGCGCGCGATCGGCTTCCAGGGCGCCCACCCAGTTAACAAAGCCCTGGAACTGCGGCTGGTTCTGGCCCAGGATATATTGCCGTGCCGCGGAACGGATGCGGCCATCGGCGCCGAGCAGCAAGTCGGCGTCCACGTCCGTGCCATCGGCCAATTGCAGCGTGGCGTGGCCGGCCGCGTCGCGCTCTATGCCCAGCGCGGCCGCGCCATAGTGGATAGGCACGCCGTTGCGGGCCAGCCAGGCCGCCAGTACGCTTTCCAAGTCGGCGCGCAAGACGGCATGGCTAGGATAGCCCATCGTCCGATCGAGTTGCCCGATGTCGAGGTGCTGGAGCTTGGCGCCGTCTTGCGTCATCCTGCGCATGGCGCGCGGCGTGCCGCCGCATGCGGCAATCTGCGGCAACAGGCCGAGCTGGTCGAGCACGAAGCTGGCGTTTGGCCATAGCACCATGCCGCCGCCGCCCGCATCGGCGCCGCGGTGGCGCTCGTACAGCGTGACCGCGTGGCCGGCCTGGGTCAATGCAATCGCGCTACTCATGCCGGCGATGCCGGCGCCTATCATCACTATCTTCATCTATGTCGAGCGTTTGCCTGTTGGGTTGCGGGAAAAACGTCGCCGGGCGACGACGCGACTGTCGCCAAGTGGGGCCGAGCAATGTAGTACATGACATGGCTTTTATTAAAATATTGATTTTTAATAAATATATCGGGCGAATCAAGCATGCGCTGGCATTCCGGCCGGCCAAATTCCTGATATCCAGGCAAATCTGATTCAGGTAAAATCGTCGATGGCATCAATACGGTGCCGCATCCTTGAGGGATTCATGCTACCTCTGTCATCCCGGAATCCAGCCGCAGCCCATGTCTTGCGCTGCCTCGTCTTTGCCGCGCTGGGCCTGGCAGCGCAGGCCGCGCCGGCCACCGAAACCCTGCCGGCCTACAATACTTACCAGGCGGTTCCCTTTGTCGTCGGCGGTGGCGGTTTGGCCGCCGATCTGGTGGCCTATCTGAACGATAAGTTCAAGGGAAAATATCATTTCGAGCTCAATGCCGTGCCGCGCGAAAAGCTGAACCAGATGCTGGAAAAAGAACCCAATTTCAAAGGCGTGGTGATGTTCTTGAGTCCCATGTTCGTGGCCGATGCCGGCAAGAAGAAATACCACTGGAGCCCGGCCATCATCGCCGATTCCAACGCGGTGATTTCCCTCAATAGCCGCAAGCTCGAATATGCCGATCCCGATTCGCTGGCGGGAATGAAATTTGCCGGCGTGGCCGGGAATCGCTATGCGGGCCTCGACGAGCGCTTCGGCAAGGATATCCAGCGCGAGAATGCCAACGAGGAATTGTCGAACTTGCGCAAGGTATCGTCCGGCAAGGCCGACGTGACCATCATGGCGTCGAGCACTTACCGTTACCTGTTGAAGCAATTGGGCGAGCAAAGTCCCGTCAAGGCGACCCTGCATGTGTCGGCGAAACCGCACGCCAGATTCGAGCGCTACCTGTTTTGCGCGCAGGCCGACCCGGCGCTGGCGAAAGAGATCGACGCCATCGCTGCCGGCATGAAGGGCGATCCGGCGTGGAAAAGCATCGCCGACAAATATGGTTTGGAATGAGCGCGCCGCGTCATTGAAACCCGGTCATGACGGCTGGTGCGCAGCGTCGCCGGCGATGTCGACAGGGCAGCCGGAGTGTCCTTAAAAGTGATATTCGGCGCGCAGCATTGGCGTGCTGGCGCGCTGGCCCTGGCCGCCCGTGGTGGCCGAGGTGTTGCCGAATTTATTGTTCCAGTATTGGTATTCCAAGCCGACCCGGAAAGTATTTTTCGCGCTACCCACGGCGGCGCCCACGTCGAGCATGATTTGCATGTCGATATTGGTTTCCGCGCCAGTGTCATTGCCCACTTCATCCTTGCCCTTGGCGGCGATGAAGTTGGCGTAACCTTCAAACGATAGCAGCGACGTTACGGGAATGCCCCAGGCCGCCGTCAACATCGGGTGCAACTTGTAGGTGTAGCGGCCGCTCACGTTCGAGATTGGCGGGAAGGCGCCGCTGGGCGCGTTCGATTCATGCAAGAGCAAGATGCTAGTGTTGAGGAAGCCCGGTACATCCCACATCAACGTCGGTCCCGCGACCAGCATGCGCTTGCGCGAATTGTAGCCGACATCATTCTTGGTGTTGACGTCGAAACCGACCGTGGCGCCGACGCCGCGCACCGGCCCGAACTTGATGTCTTGCCCGCGCACCTTGCCGAAATCGATGGTGTTGCGGTACACCACATAAGCTTCATTGGCGCCCGAGGTCTGGTTCAGGGAACCGGGGTCCTTGCTGTCGGACATCAGATAATCGATGTTGACGAAATTGCTGCCATACTTGTAGCCGCTGGCATGGGTCAGGGCGAGGATATTTTTCCTGATGTCTTGCGGATTAAACGGTTCGCGGAAATCGTTGCCGGCGCGCCAGCTGAGCGCAGTGTCGCTCCAATCGGCGGCGTGGGCGTGGGCCGACAGAGTCAGGATGGCTGCTGCGCTCAGCCGGGACGCGAGACTTGTTTTGTACACGGGGAACTCCTGTTGATCTTGTATGAAAAACGCTGGGGTGCGGTAAGCGCCTGCGGCGCACCGCATCGCTCAAGCCATGATGCGAGCAATGCCGGCCTGCCGGCGGCCCGGATCGGCAATAGCGCGTATATTTCCTTGCATATAATCATCGCATTTCCCCCGCCTTGAAGGGCCGGGGCGCTCCCTTGGGGGTCTGGAAATCATCGCGCATTGTTGTATTTATGTGAAAAGCCTGACATGGCGCAAATTCCGATGCAGAAAAATATGCCAGGTGCCGATACGATACGGGGAGTTTTTGGCGCGTTCCCCCGCACGCCGAGCCGATGTGCCGACACGCCTGGCGTTGCATGGCATCCCCAGGCGCTACCCGTCCGTGCTGGCCAAAGATGCCATCACGCGGATGGGGCGGGGCGCCGATGTCCTCACCCATCACACCGACTCGACGGCGGTGGTGCAGGCGGCCGAGGAAAAGGGCAAATATGCGATCACCTGCCATTCGGACATGAAAAAATACGGGCCGAAGGCGCAACTGGCCGCCGTGACTCACCATTGGGGTGCATACTATACGCAGCAGGCGCAAGCCGTGATCGACGGCAAGAGCGTCACCTGGGCGGCATCCAGGATGGCATGGTCAAGCTGGAAGCCATCAATCCGGCGCTGCCGGTCGATGTCCGGCAATGCGTCCCGGTCCGCTCAAGGTTAATCTGGGCAAGCTGCGGCTGGACAAGGGCGCGTCCGGCGACGATGCCTTGAACAAGATGGATTATTTCCCCGAAGGAGTGGTCGGCAAGGCGGCGAACAAGAAGCAACGATCAATGATCCGGATCGCCAATCGGATCAGCCTGGGCGGCGGGGTGCGGCGCGCCGGGCCATAGGAGACAACTTCATGGACAGACTGGAAATATTCAAGAAGATTGCATTGCAAGCAGGCAAGGGCGAACTGACCTTTCCCGCCAACGTCAACGCCACGCTCAAGCTGCAATTGGCGCTCGACGATCCCGATTGCCACATCGACGCGGCCGCCAAGATGGTGATGGCCGAGCCGGTGCTGTCGGCCCGTACCGTGGCGATCGCCAATTCGGCTGCCTATAACCGCACTGGCGATGAAATCACCAGCGTGCGCGTGGCCGTGTCCCGGCTCGGCTTTCGCACCCTGAAGTCGATGGTGGCCTCGGTCATCGTGCGCCAGTTGGGCAGCGCCATCAGCGACCCGCAATTGCGCGCCAAGTCCGCCAGGCTGTGGGAACACACGGCCCATGTGGCTGCGCTATCCCAGGTGATCGCCAAGAAAGTCACGCACATCGATGCGGAAACGGCGATGTTTGCCGCCATCGTGCATGAGGTGGGCGGCTTTTACCTGCTGGCGCGGGCCGAGGAATTTCCCGGTTTATTGGACGACAATACGGAGGACTGGATCGAATACGGCGAAAAACTGATCGGCCGCGGCGTGCTGCGCCAGCTCGGCGTGCCGGACCAGGTCTTGCAGGCGGTCGAGGGCTTGTGGCATGGCGCCTGCAATTTCCCGCCCAAGACCCTGGGCGACACCTTGTTGCTGGCCAACGACCTGGCACCCGTCGCCTCGCCGCTGCACCCGCCGGAAAGCGCAAACGCGCGGCAAGTGGCGGCCATGATCGATTTTGCGACGGGCGGCAGCACCTTGCACACCATCCTCGACGAGTCGGCGGAAGAAATCGAATCGCTGGCGGCGGCGCTGCTGGTATAAGTCAAAGCGCGAGGGATAGGCCAGGCTGCGCGCGCTTGAGCCACGGCAATCAATTGGCATACAATGCTTGTCGTGGCGTCATCGCGCCTTCCACCTCTCCTTTTGCAATAGGATTCCATGCCGAAAGTGTTCACCTCCCTTGTCGCCTGCGCCCTCGCTGCCAGTCTGGCGTTGGCATTTCCCGCCCATGCCGCCAATCTCCGGGGCGCGCCGACGGTGCAAGAAGCACCCTTGCGCAGCCATCTGGCATTCTTGTCGAACGACTTGCTGGAAGGGCGCGGCACCGGCCAGCCGGGCGCCGACCTGACCGTGGCTTACCTGGAAAGCCAGGCCAAGGCGGCCGGCTTGGAAGCGGTGCAGGGCGACAGTTACCGGCAATCAGTCAAGATTTCCGGCGTCAGAGCCTTGCCGGCGCAAAGCAATCTCCACCTGGAAGCAAACGGCAAGACCGTGCCGATGAATTTTGGCCGGGATTGGGTATGGGCGGCGGGCGATGCGCAAGCCGCGCGCAGTATCGATACCGAACTGGTTTTCGTCGGCTATGGCATTAGCGCGCCGGAAGAAGGCTGGGACGATTTCAAGGATACGCGTTGCGCCGGCAAGGTGCTGGTGATGCTGGTCAACGATCCACAGCCGACCGCGACCGAACCGAACCGTTTTGGCGGCAAGGCGCTGACGTATTATGGCCGCTGGACCTATAAATTCGAGGAAGCCAAGCGGCGCGGTGCGGCCGGCGTCTTGCTGATACATAGCGATGCATCGGCGTCTTACGGCTGGAGCGTGGTGCAAAACAGTTGGAACGGTATCGAGCGCTTCCAACTGGCCGATGGCTCAGGCGGCAACGGCATGCAGGGCTGGATCACGGAAGCGTCGGCGCGCACGCTGTTCATGGCCGGCAACCAGGACTTCGACAAGCTGCGCGCGGCAGCCGAGCGCAAGGATTTCCGGCCCATCATGCTGGAAGCCAAGGTGAAGGGTGACATGAAGTCGGCCGTGCGCTCGGTAGAGCAATTCAATATCGCCGGATTAATTCCCGGCACCGACCCCAAGCTCAAAGATGAAGTCGTGATCTATAGCGCGCACTGGGATCATCTGGGCAAGCAAGCCGGCACTGGCGACACCATTTACAATGGCGCCGTCGACAATGCCTCCGGTTCGGCGGCCCTGCTGGCGATGGCCAAAGTGGCGAAATTGAAGCCGGCCCGGCGCAGCCAGATGTTCCTGTGGCTGGCGGCCGAAGAGCAGAACTTGCTGGGCAGCGCGGCCTATGTCGACAAGCCGCTGTGGCCGTTGAACAAGACGGCCGCCAACTTGAACCTGGATAGCCTCAATTTCGTCGGTCCCACGCGCGATATCGGCGCCGAGGGCAGCGAGCGCAGCGAACTGGGCAAGATGGCCGAGAAAGTCGCCAGAGCCATGGGCATGCATATCGCCAAGGCCGCGCCGGATCTGGATGGCAGCTATTTCCGCAGCGACCATTTCAGTTTTGCCAAGGCGGGCGTGCCGGCGTTTTCCATTGAGCCGGGCCACGTGTTTCTGAAGAATCAGGCGGCATCGAAAGCCATGGCCGATGCGTACGCATTGCGTTACCACCAGGTCACCGACGAGTACGATCCCCATTGGGACTTGGCGGGCATGACCCAGCAGGCGCAATTTACACTGAACCTCGGCCTGGCCATCGCCAATGCCAACAAGATGCCGGCCTGGAAAGCCGGCGACATCTTCGGCAAGGCCCGCGTGCTGAAATAGGCCCGGCGTGGGGCGCCGCCGCGCCTCCACCCTCAGTGTTTGAATCCCAGCGTGATGACGGTGCCCGTCAAATTGATACCCTTGATGGCAATACTGCCGAAGCTGGGGCCGTCGGTGCCGCGCACGCGGATATTCTGGAAGTCGAGCTCGCCGATGGAGCTGGGCAGGCGCAGCGACAGGGAACCATCCCGGTTGAGCGTCGCGGCCACCCTGCTCGCATCATAGAGCACGTCCTTCATGCTGACGTCCGACTGCAGGAAGCCCAGCACCGGGTCGAGCAGCCTGGCGAGATCGGCGACCACTCCCGCGTGCTTGACTTGCTCACGCACGCGCCGTATCAACTCCTCGTTCAAGCCTTGCGCCGAGGTGGCGCCCAGTTCGTCCTCGCTCAGCATGCGCAGGCCCGGCAGGGCGCGCTCCGGTAGCGCCGCGACCGCGACCGAGACGGCCGGCAGCGCCTGGGCGGCAGGGCTTTCGATGGGTGCCAGCACGGCGCTGGCGATGCTGGCCGCCATGCGCAGGTGGCCTTGCCGGCGCAGCGCGTCTTGCACATGTTGTTGCGTGATTAAATTCCATTCCGCCAGAATCTCGCCGAGGCGTTGACCGGTGCTGCGCTGGCGCGCGATCGCCTGCGCAAGCTGTTCTTCCGAAATGAGTTTTTTCTTGACGAGCAATTGCCCGAGCCGCGATGTATTCTTGTTTTTTTTCAGCCATCCCATCCGATTCTCCCGAAGTCTTTCCGTCGTTGCCCGGCGCCTGGTCCGGCGTGCGCGCCGTGATGCCGCTCAAGCCATCGGCAAGGGCAGCGTGCGGTCGCCGGCGATGTCGGACGGGGCGCGTCCGAACCAGCGCTTGCAAGCCCGGTAAAACGCGCTCGGTTCGGAAAAGCCGAGTTGGAAACTGAGCATTTTCAGCGATAATTCGCCGCTATTGAGCGATTGCCTGGCCAGTTCGCGGCGGGTATCGTCGACCAGGGTGGTGAAACTGGTGCCTTCTTCGGCCAAGCGGCGTTGCAGCGTGCGTTCACTCATCATCAAACGGGCGGCCACATCGTCGCGCATGGGCGGCCCTTTCGGCAGCATGCAGGCGAGCAAACCCTGCACCTTGGCCGAAAAGGTCGGCGGCTGCGCTTGCGCCAGGCTGGCCAGCACATTGGCGTCGGCCAGGCGCGGGGTATGCGGCAAGGCCATGACCATGTCGGTGTCGGCGAATTCCATCACATTGTGCGGCATGTTGAAGCGCACCGGGCAGCCGAAGGTTTCCGCATAGACATGCGCATTGGCCGGTTGCGGGAAGGCATATTCGACCAGCACCGGGGTGGCGTCGTCGCGCCCCGAGGCGCAGCGCAGCGTGCGCAGCAAGACGCACCAGACGAAATCGTAGCGCTGTTGCGGCACCGCGCGCTGCGCGCCGGGCAGAAGCATGCCGACCCGGGTGTGGCCGTGGCAACGCTCGATCGTGCTTTGCACCGTCGGCGACACCAGCATGATGTGACCCATCACGCCCAGCCAGCCGAGCCGGTGTGGAGTGGAAATTTTCAAGCCCAGCAGCGGGTCGCCGGATTGTTCGACCAGTAACTCCCACAGGTGGCTCAGCTTGTCGGACAGGGTCAAGGCATCGCAGGCCAGGCCATCGCCTTCGTCCAGTCCTGCCTGCATGAACAGGGCTTCTACTTCGAACCCGGAATTGGTCAGGCGCGACTTGACGCCACGTACCAGGTGCAGGGCGGAAGAATAGGTCATGGCGCCAGCTCCGCTGTCAATATAGCGCGATCAATAAAGTGCTTGGACAAAATACACCTCCGATTCTTGTGTCGTGGGCCGGCTTGAGCGATTCCTGAACAACTCCTAAGGCGTGACGGCGGTGCGCAGGCGCAAGCCGATGCGCTGCTTCAAATCCTGCAATTGCGGGTCGATCACGGCGCGGGTGTCGGCGGCGACGCTCTCGCCCAGCAGTTTTTGCATTTCCGGCAGCATGGCTTCGAATTTGCGCTTCACGGGCGATTCCAGGATCGCCACCATCTGGCGCAATTCGTCTTCGCTGAAGCGCTCGGCCAGCAGCGGCGCGACTGTGCTCGGGATTAATTTTTCGGCGCTGCCGTGGACCGTCGGCGTGGCCGTTTCCATGAATTTCTTGGCTTCCGCGACCACGTCGGTCATGGCCGCGTCGCGTCGTTCGACCGAGGCGCGGCCCTGCAACATGGCGCGCGCCTGTTGCACTGCGTCCGTCACCGGCGCTTGCAACATCGACAGGCCGATGCCATCGATATGCCACAATTGCAGCACTTGCCGTACCAATTCCTGTTTGGCGGGCGACACGGTCGCCACCGGCGCCGCCTGGGTGGCGCCGCACAAGGCCATCAGCATGATTGTTGCGCGTGTTTTCAACATGGTAAGACTCCTGGTAAGAAATCGCGGACCTGCGGTCTGCCTCAAAAATGCCGGGTGTAATTGATCCCGCCGTAGCGCACCCGGATATCGCCACTCACATCGAGGCCGGCGTAGGGGTTGTAAATCACGTTCAAAAAATTATTGCAATTGATATTGCAATCGGTATTGGCCGGCACCTTGTAGCGCCCGACCATATAACTGGCCGATACGCTGATGTCGCTGTTCGGCGTCAATTGATAGTTCAAGCCGAGGCCGTATAGCTTGGTGTCCGGCAGCGGCGCGATCAAGTCAATCTTGTCGCCGGGCACGGAACTCTTGCGCGGCTCGTAACCGAAGCGCAGGGTCAGTTTGTCGGTCGGAAAAAGTTGCAAGCCATAGCCGAAATTGAGCACGCTTTTATAGCCGCGCGGGATGGTCAGGCGGCCGGAATTGGGGATGCCGTACAGGCGCGCGATTTCCAGCAGGCGGATGCTCTGGTCGAACTGGAAGCTCAGGGAATTCCAGTCGCCCCATTTGGCGTAACTGGCGTCGACATTGAGTTGCACGTATTTGACGGGCTTCAGCTTGACGCCGATTTGCACATGGGTGGGGAAGGGGATGGTTGCCGTCAGATTGCCCTTCTGGACTTGCGGAATCGAGACGGGAAAGCCCAGCACGGCGCCGGCGATCGGTCCCAGCAGGCCGGAATTCAAGCCATTGATAAAACTGCGCAACATCGGCTCGGTGGTGAAAGTATAGGTGCCGGTGTATTGGGTGTTGGAGCCGCCCTGGTAGGCGGCGCCCAGGCCGAACCATGGCTTCGGTTCCCACAGCACGCCCAGGTTCAGGGTGGGATCGTATGGCGCCGTCATTTCCAGGCGCATATTGGCGGCTTTCTTGAACGGCGTAATCATGCCATTCTTGCCGCCGCCGCACAGGCCGAAACCGAGCGTGTCGAGGATATTGCCGCCGTCATTCGGGCACCAGCCTTGCTGCAATTTGCCGACGATGCCCAGCAAGGTGTTCGGGAAACGCATATCGGTATCGATCACGAAGGCGGCGTGGGCGATCGGCACCGCGACGCCGAAGCGCAGCGTCTCGGAATACTTGTAGCCGAGCGCGGGCGCCGCGTAGACCAGCCTTTGCAACTGCACCTGGCGGCCCTGGAAGCGGGCCGGGTCGTCCGGCTCGAAGGTCCGGTCTATGCTCATGGCTTGCGTCATATACGTGTTGGTGCCGAAGGTGAATGGCGAGCCCGGCTTGTTGAAGGCCAGGCCCAGGCCGGGAATGACGACGCCGGGCAGGCGCCAGTGCCGCATGCCGAGAATCGGGATAACCATGGCTTGCTTGACGGGGCCCGACGAGGTGTTGTTGACCGGATCGTCGGTCCAGCCGCCGACGTCGAAGCCGGGCGGCGCGTGGAAGCTGGCGGCGCTGCGGATCGAGGCCCCAAACAGGGTGAAGCTTTGGCTGTCGCCCGTCATACGGGCCAGGCCGGCCGGATTGAAGTGGATCGAGTCGATGCCGGGCGGGTCGGCCGTGACGGCGTTGCCGAGCGCCATGGCGGTGACGCTGGTGGTCAAGTTTTCCGTCAAGGCGGCCAGCGCCGGCGGCGCGCAAGTGCAAACGAAGGCGGCCAGCGCGGCCAGCCTCAGCCGGGATGGGACGGGCGGCCTCACGTCAGAAAGCCAGCGGCAGACTCAAGTCGACCGAAAAATTGGGCGAGTCGGTGGTCAAGCCGACCCCGATCGACAGATTCACCGTGGTTTTCGGCGAGACCCGGTAACCCAGGCCCAGATTCAACATGCTGGAGGTCTGCATGGTGGTCTTGGCCGTGACGCCGTCGGAAAAGGTCAGTTTCGAGCCGGCCGAGATGGCCTCCTGGAAGGACAGGGTGGTCGAAATGCCATACGACAAGGCGTAGGCGAAACCGAGGCCGAAACCGAGTCCGGCGCCGGGCGCCACCTTGGTCAAGATGCGGTTGTTATTGATCTGGTACAAATTCTTGGCCGGCAGGCTGGCCGTCAGGTTGAAGGAACCAAATAGCGCGACCGGGTCGACGATGCGGTTCACGTTCAAGCCGGCGCTGAACGAGGTGACGCCGGCGCCGGTGGCCTGGCCGCTGCCGGCGATCACTTTGAACGGGCTGCGCCCGGACGGCAGGCGCATATTCCCCGTCAAGGTCAGATTGGGCTTGTCGCGCTGGGCCGCGATCGGTTGCCAGCGCGCGCCCAGGCCGATGTCACCGATCGAATTGGAGACGCCGCCGACGGCGCTGCGGGTTTCCGAATATTTCGAGATCAGGGGCAGGGTCAGGTTGCCGGTCAGATTGTCGAGCAAGCCATAGTCGGCCGAAAAGGTATTGGTGATGGTGTGCGAACTGGTGTTTTCGATGTCGAACAGGGTGATGTTGCCGTTTGATAGGTCGGTGATGATTTTTTCTTGCCCGATATAACTGTAATTGAGGTCGTAGCTGAGCTGGAATTGCTTGCTGCGTATCAGGGAATACTGCTTGTCGACGGCCGTCAGGGTTTGCTTGAGCAGGGAGCTTTGGTCGCCTTCGCCGTCGCGCTTGGCCAGCGCGTCGCGCGCGGCCTCGCTGCTGGCCGGCTTGCCCGCATCGGTCCCGGCGGCCGCCGGACTCTCTTGCGCGCCGGCGGCGGCTGACGAGAGCAGCAGCGTGGTGGCAAGCAAGGCGGGCAGGGTGCGATTCTTCATGGACTATCCTTGTCGAAAAAAAGGGAAACGATAAATCAGACTTACTGGCGGTGCATCCAGGTGCCGCTGAGGCCGGAATTGAGGGCGCGTTCCAGCAAATGCGTGCCATTTTCGAGCGGACCCAGGCGGGCATGGTTGGTGATGCGGTCCATGTCGACCACGCCCAATTCCCGGTCGCTCAGCGCCAGTTGCGCCAGCGCGGGACTGTCCTTGGCCGGATAGACGATGAACAGGGTGTTCTTGTCCCACAGCTTGGCGAATTCGGCCAGCGAGAAGACGATATTGCCGGCCGACGGGTCGGCAATGAAGACGACGCCGTCGCGGATGCCGCGCAAGACCACGAAATGCTTGGCGCCGGCATAATCGATCGGCACGATGGCGGGATGTTCCAGGCTCGCCAAGTCCTTGAGGTCGGCCCGGAAGCCGGAACCTTGCACGCCCAGTGAGGCCACATAGCGTTTCATGTCGAGCAGGGAAAAACCGCGCCGCTCGATGATTTTTTCTTTCTCGCCTTTTTCCAGCATGCCTTCCATCGCCTGCTGTTCCGTGACCTTCAGGCCGAGGTGGTAATTCAGGATGGTGACCAGCGCGGCCGAGCCGCAACTGTAGTCGAAGGCCTGGCGCACGATGTGGCGGTATTTCAGTTCGGAATAGGGTTCGATCTGGAACGATTGCGTGTAATTGCCGCCGCCCAAGATGGCTTGCGGCATCTCGAACTGGTCCTTGGGTCGGTCGCGCGGATCGTGCCGTTCCAGCACGCCGGCGCCCGTGATCAGGGCCGCGACCACGCCCAGCAGTATCATCAGCATGGCACGCCGCGCGCCGTAGCGAAACGCATCACGTTTTCCCGAGGCGCCAGGCGTCCCCGCGCCGGCCGCCACATGACTGCTTCCATTCCGTCTCCAGTCTTATTAAATATAGAACGGTCGTGCTTTATTGGTGTAAAAACCATTCTTTGTTTTTTTATAACTTATTAACGCATGCTTTGCGCTTTCTCAGCATTAAGAAAATTAGAATGAATGCTCTATAACTTCCTGTGCTTCTTATGTTAGTGCAAACAACAAGCTTGCGGGCGCGTCCCCGCTATGGATGGCTCTCAAGGCCAAGCATTTGGCTTTGCAAGTCAGCGTGAAACGCTGGACCGTGGCCGAGTCCGGCTCATATCATTAATTCAATTAATATTCAAATAATATTAAGAGCACCACGAAAGCTGGCTTGGCCGCACGCAATGCCGGTGGTATTCCGGCCTGTCGCGTCCCCATGAAGAACGGTGAGCGGTCGTGGTAATGCAGTTTGTGGACTTAATTGATTAACTTCCTTGGAGAACACCATCATGAAAATCGTCAAAAAAACCGCCATTGCCGCTTTCCTGTCCTCGATCGCGGTAGCCGCGTCGGCCATGACCCCGATCCAGGACGCTGAATTGAGCACCGTCAGCGGCCAGGACGGCGTATCGATCACGGCCAACCTGAATGTCAAGATCGATTCCTTCGTCTACACCGATACGGATGCCGTCGATCCGACCACCGGGCTGGGCGGCGGTTCGGTCAGCTTCAACGGCATCAAGGTAAATGGCTTGATCGCCGCCAGCATCGATATCCTGAGCCGCGCTTCCTTCCTGCAAGCGGCGGGCGCGGCGGGCGTGACCAATCCGGGCACCTTCTATAACCCCGCCACCGGCGGCGATGTGGTGCAAATCGCGATCCCGGCCGACGTCCAGGTAGCCGCCGGCAAGTTGCTCAACGTCTCCGTGGATGCCATCAAAATGGGCAATAGCACGGCTTCCTTTGGTTCGATTGCCATGAACCAGGTCGATTTGCGCGGCACCCAAGTGTGGATCTGGGCGCACTGATCTTCAAGCCGGTTCTTGCAATGCATTAAATTAAAAGATGAATCAAGGGCCGCCCGGGAAGTTCCCGGCGCGGCCCGACATAAAAAATAGATGGAGACAAGCCCATGAAACTGATCAAACAAACCGTCATTGCCGCTTTCCTGTCGTCGATTACGCTGAGCCAGTTGCGCGGCGCCCCAGTCTGGATCTGGGCGCACTGAAGCGCCCTTGCGCGTAGCCGGCAGCGATGACTGCGCCGGCGTCCGACCAGCATGAAGCTTCCCGCACTGATGAGCCATCATGACACTCTTTCATTTCACGCCGGGCCGGCGCGCCGCGCTCGTGCTTGCCCTGGCCGCGCCCTGCGCCGCGCTGGCCCAATTGCAAGCGCTGGACGACCAGGAATTGTCGAACATGCGCGGGCAAGGCTTGATTTCCATGAGTAACAGCAGCCTGGGCGGCCTCGATTTCACCCGCATCGCGCTTGATGCCGATGTCAGCCTGAGCGCCAATTTCCGCCATACCCGGCTCGGCGAATACAACTATGCGCCGCACAATGGCTTGGGCGCCGACATCGACATGCCCTTGCTGCAATTTGGCCGCAGCGACGCCGGCGAGGCCAGGCGCACGGTGCAAATCAGCAATCCCTATTTTGAAGTCGTCTACAGCACCGCCACCACGGCCGCGCCACGCCAGGTGGTCGGCATGCGTTTCGGTTTCGACGGCATCAGCGGCGATGTCGGCTTGAAGCTGGCCAGCCTGTCCGGCTCGCTGGGGGTGGCGGCCGGCGCGGCCGGCGGAGGCGGGCTCGATTCGCGCCTCGACCCGGGCGGCGGCAAGCGCTGGGATGGCGCTTGCGCCGCGCCCTGCCTGTCGCTGGCCCAGTTAGGCGGGGTGACGGCCGGCGATGCCAGCGGTCCCAGCCGCGATTTCTGGATTTCCGTGCTCAAGAGCGGGGTTCAGTTCCAGGCCCCGGCCGGCACGACCTTGACGCCGGACGCGGCGCAAGCGGGCATCTGGCTCAATTGGCGTGACCGCTTGACGGCGCTGGGCGCGAATGGCGTGACGCCGCCCAATTTGCCGAAGGGGCGCTGAGTGCGCGCCTTGATGTGCGCGGCGCTGGCGCTGGTCTGCGCGCCGGCCGCCGCAGCTGGTTTGCAGCCGCTGAGCGACGCGGCGCTGGCGGCGGTGCGCGGCGGCGATGGCGTCAGCTTCGATTTGGCGGGCTTTAGCATGGATGGCAATGCGCGCCTCAGTTATAGCGCATCGGCCATGCAAAGCGCGTATCTCGAAAAAGTGGCGGCATCCCGCAGCGACAACGCGGAGCCGTTTTCCGACCCGTACCGGCTCGATCTCGTGCCCGGCGCGGCCGGGCTGGCCGACGTGCTGCAATTGGCGTTGCCGCGCAACGCGAAGGGCGAGCAGCGCTGGCAATTGGCCTTCGACTGGGGTGTCAACGCCGATGGCGCGGCGCGCGACGGCGGCAGCGTGATCGTCAAGGATGCGGTGTTTTATGGCGGCGGCGTGCAGTTTTCCACGCCCCGGACGAATGAGGGCATCGCCTTGGGTGTCGGGCTGAACCTGCAGGTGGGCCAGTTGGCGCTGCAGCCGAACGGGCGCGCCGACGCTGGCGCGCAAATGGCGCTGCGCGGGGTACGCATGGGCGGCGTCGACCAGAACGGCGACTTCAACAATACGCCATGGCTGATTGCCGACGTGGCAGCGCAGCCGGCCGTGATCGATGCCCTGGCCGACGCCAGCGGGCCGCGCCTGCATATCGGCGTCGGCTGGCCCGATGCGCGCTATGGCAACGGCGCGGCGGCCAGCGGCGGTTTGCAGATCGATCATATTTCCTTCGTCGACAAGGGGCAGACTGCGCTTGATCTCGGTTCCGCGCGCATCGGGGCTATGCAAATCCAGTATCTCGACATCAAATTCAGGCGCTGACATGGGCAAATATGGCTTGGCCGCGCTGGCGCTATGTTGCGCCCGATGGGCGGGCGCCGACGCCTTGCGCCCGCTCGACGACCAGGAATTGGCCAAGGTCAGCGGCGGCGACGGCATTGACTTTGCCGCCCATGTGGTCTTGATCGATCCGACCCTGGCCCTAGGCTTGCATGGCGACGGCCAGATGCGCTATATCGTGCTCAAGAATGTGCGCGGCACGGTCGACCTGTTTGCACTCAGCGCCGGCGTGCAAAAGAAGCCGGACGGCAGCGATTACATGGCGATCGGCTTGCCCGGCTATGTCAAGTACGGCAACTTCGGCTTCGAGTCGCTGAGCGTGCAAAACGATCCGCTGGCGCCGGTGACGGGCAATCTGGGCAGCATGAATGTCAATGGCACGATCACGCTGCAAGGCCAGTTCCGACTATGGACGCACTGAAGATTAGTGAAACGGCCAGGCCTGCTTGCTGAGCGCCACCATGACGATATAGGCAAACACGGCCAGCGCGGCGAAAAAGGCCGACACTTTTATGGTCTTGGTCTTGCCGCGTTTCAAGGCGATGGTGCCGAGTACGATATACAGCAGCAAGGCCAGCAATTTCGCCGTCAGCCAGTTTTCGACGAAGGGATATTGGCCGCTCCAAAACACCAGGCCCAGGGCGCTGGCCAGCAGCAAGGTGTCGATCAGGTGCGGCGCGATCCTGACCCAGCGTTGTTGCAGCAGCGCCGAGCCGCGCATCATCGAGGCGCCCCGCAACAGGAAAAAAGCGCCGCTGAGCAGGGCGCAAGTGATATGGAAATGCCTGATGGCGAGATAACTCATGGCGTGGCGGCCTTTGTCGTGATGGGGCTGCCATGATCGTCGTTGGCGCGCCGCGAGGCAAGTTTATTTTTCAAGCTATGTTACACGCCCCTGCAAGCGGCAATATTTTTGCCAAGTTTATTAAATATAAAATAAAATGCCTGACCTTTCTGGTCCACCCTTATTTCCCAGCCGCCCCATGCCACGGTCCCCCATTTTGCACCGCAACCACGGCCTGGACACGCTGCGCGCGCTGGCCATCATCCTGGTATTCATGTATCACTATATGTGCTTCGTCAGTCATGACGCCACCTTCGGCTGGGGCAGCACGGTCGGTTGGGTGGGGGTCGACTTGTTTTTCGTGCTGAGCGGATACCTGATCAGCAATCAATTGTTTTCCGGCTTGGCGCAGGGCAAGACGCTGTCTCTGTCAACGTATTACGCCAGGCGATTGCTGCGCACCTTGCCCAATTTCTATGTCGTGCTGGCGCTGTATTTCCTGTTCCCGGCCTTGATGGGGGGCAATCAACCGCCGCCGCTGTGGCGCTTCCTCACATTTACGCAAAACCTGTGGCTCAAGCCGGGCACGGCGTTTTCGCACGCATGGTCGCTCTGCATCGAGGAACAGTTTTACTGCTTGCTGCCGCTCGTCATCGTGCTGGCCGCCAGGTTCGGCAAGTTTATCGGTTCGGCCAAAGTAGGCTCGACCAGATTAGGCATGGCCTGGCTGATGTTGGCTCTCTTGCTGCTGGCCGGCATCGGCACCCGCTGCATCCTGTGGCTGCAATATGGAACGGTGGCGGGCGGCGCGATCGAGCAATACTATCCGAACATCTATTATTCGAGCTTTTGCCGTTTCGATGAATTGTTGCCCGGGGTTGCCCTGGCGCTGTTGAAGAACTTCCACCCGCACGCCTGGCAGCGTCTGCTGGGCTGGGGTAACGCGACTCTGGCCGCCGGCGCTGCGGCGCTGGCGCTGCTTTTTTACCTGCTGCTGCGGTATTACTATATCGATGGCTACGGCTATGGTTTTTTCATGAGTGGCTTCGGTTATTCCCTGCTGGCCATCGGCTTTGCGATTCTCGTCGCCGCCGCCCTCAGTCCAGACTCCTATCTGTATCGCTTGCGCCTTCCCGGCGCCGCGCAACTTGCCGCGTGGTCCTATGCGATTTACTTGACGCATAAACCGGTCGCCATGATCGCGCACACATTGCTGCTGGGCGCGGCAATCGATCCGGCGCTCGAGGTCGGCCTCATCATCGGGGCATGCATCGGGGCGGGATGGCTGCTGTATCGCCTGGTCGAACGGCCCTTCATGGGCTTGCGCGATACGCTGTTTCCGAGTAATTTTTTGGCGGCGGGTGCCTTGCCTAAAACAGGCACCCGCGCCGCATGAAGGGCGCCGCGGGTCCGGACTCAGTGTCCTTATTTCCCAGCCTTGCGGCGCCGCGCAAAGACGCCCAGCAAGCCCAGGCCGGCGATCAGCATCGCGTATTCGTTCGCTTCCGGCACGGCGGACACTTCCATCACGCCATATTTCGCGCCAAACATGCCGCTGCCATCGGCCAGATCATTCCATTGTCCGCTGGCATAGGTATGCACCACGTTTTCATTGCCTTGCCAATTGTTCGGCTCGCCGGCCGCCCAATTTGTATACGTCAAAGCGTCGCCATTGCTCCAGCCAAAAGTATCGGCGCCGGTGCGCGCCAAGCCTATCCACAGCAATTTGCCGCCGAAGCTGGTGTTCAGAAAGGTATTTTCAGCGGCGGAATTGATGGCCACCAAATGGCCGTGATGCTGGGTCGCGTACGCCTCGCTATTGGCCCAGGTATCGGACGTCAATAAGGTGTATTGATGGCCGCCAAAGGTCAGCGCCGCGCCACTGGGCGCGACGTCGGCGTGGGCGGCCGACGCCAGAGTGAACAGTGCTGCGATCGATAACTGGATGAATTTTTTTACCATGGTAAACCCCTTGTTGAAATAATTTTATAATTATAACAAGTGGCATAAATACATCGGGAAATATTTATGCGCCGGGGGGGAACGTGCTTACATTATCCGCCTGAGGCCAGGGCTTGGCGAATGTCTGCCGTGATCTGGTAAGAGCGCAAGCGCTGTGCATGCTCGAAAATTTGCGAGGTGATCATCAATTCATCGGCTCCCGTGCGGGCGATAAAGGCTTGCAATTGCGCCGCCACGGTGGCTGGCGAGCCGATCGCCGAACACGACAACACCGAGTCGAGCAAGGCTTTTTCCGGCGCGGCCAGGGTGTCGCGATAGCCGGGCAGCGGGGGCGGCAGGCGCGCCGGCCGGCCACTGCGCAGGTTGACGAAAGCTTGTTGCATGGAGGTGGCGCGCAGTTGCGCTTGGGCATCGGTGTCGGCGGCAAAGACGTTAAAACCCAGCATCACGTAAGGCTTGGCCAGTTGCGCCGATGGCTTGAAGTTGGCGCGGTAAAACTCGACCGCCTGCATCATTTGCTGGGGCGCGAAATGGGATGCGAACGCATACGGCAAACCGAGGTGGGCCGCCAACTGCGCCCCGAACAGGCTCGAACCGAGTATCCAGACCGGCACCTTGCTGCCCTTGCCGGGCACGGCCAGCACGCGCTGCCTCGGCTCGTCGCTCATATAGTCGATCAATTCCAGCACGTTTTGGGGAAATTCCTCGGCATCCGATTGCAGGTTGCGGCGCAGCGCGCGCGCCGTGTTCTGGTCGGAGCCGGGCGCCCGTCCCAGGCCCAGGTCAATGCGGCCCGGGTGCAGCGCTTCCAGCGTGCCGAATTGTTCGGCGATCAGCAGCGGCGAATGGTTGGGCAGCATCACGCCGCCGGCACCCACCCTGATGGTGGCGGTGCCGGCGGCCACATGGGCCATCAGCACCGCAGTGGCGGCGCTGGCGATGCCGGGCATGCCGTGGTGTTCGGCCAGCCAATAGCGTTGGTAGCCCCAACGTTCGCCGTGTTGCGCCAGGTCCAGCGCGTTGCGCAGGGAAGCGGCGACGCTGCCCCCTTCGGTGATGGGAGCTAAATCGAGTATGGAAAATGGAATCATGTCTGGCATATCGGGTCGATTCGCGCAAACGCAATGGCAGGCAAGGTAGCGGCTGCCTTGTTTGCGTTGTAGAAACGCGGCAGCCGGCAAAATACTGCAATTTTTAGCAATTTTAAGACTTGTCCTATACTTGTTTCATGCTTGAGAAGATACTGTGTAATATGTGGCGGCAGCATATTCCGGGCCACCGTGCCAACCAGATCGACAGAGCTTACATTTCAAAAAACATGGTGAAGATCAAGGTGATTTTGGCGGACGATCATCCGGTGGTCCGGATGGCCATAGACGAGCTGCTGCAGCCGCTGGCAGAGTTTGACCTGGTGGGGGTCGCGCACGATTCGGATGGCTTGCTCGGCTTGCTCAAAGAGTTGAGCGCCGATGTGCTGGTGACCGATTTGTCGATGCCGAAAGGCGCCCTCGATGGGCGGCAATTGATTTCCTATCTCAAGCGCCACTATCCAAAGCTGGCGATTGTCGTCTTCACGATGTCGGACCACGGCAGCGTGTTGCAAGAGTTGATCAAGCTCGGCGTGAGCGGCATCGTGCTCAAGGTCGATGACGTCGAGCAATTGGTGTGCGCCATCCGGGCCGCGCACCAGGGACGCTACTATTGGGGCGAGGGCGTCGTCTCATTGGTGCCGCCGTCGCAAAAAGTCAGCGCCCTGTCGCCCAAGGAGTTGGAAGTCATCCGTCTCTTCGTCAGTGGCAAGAGCGTCGGGCAAATCGCGACCGCCTTGTCGCGCAGCAAGCAGACCGTCAGTTCGCAAAAATGGTCGGCCATGCGCAAGCTGGCGATACAGACCGAGGCGGAATTGTATAAATTTGCCGTCGAATCGAATCTGTTTTAAGGCGTCGACCCGAGCCAGACATTGAAAGGCGGAAATATGCGCAGTCAAATCATTGAGCGGATGCTCAGAAATCAGCGCTCCTTCGATCAAATGGAAGCCGCCTTGCTGGCCGACTTGACGCTCTTGCGCGCCAGTCGGAGCGCGCAAGAGTTGCAAGCCTCGGCCCACCGCGTGGCCGGCAGCATGAGCGTGCTGCGGCAAGAGCAGGTCGCGGCCATGGCCCTGGCCTTGCAAAACCAGGCCGGGCTGGCGCAGGAATGGCGCGCCGATTTCGCGTTCGCCATCGCCGCACTCGATGCCGCCGTGCTGGCCTGGCTGGAAGTGGCCAGGAAAGTGGAAAAGATTTAAGGACTTCGGCCTAAGCGCCGCACAGTCCCATCGTTCGTCCTTGTCTCCCGCCGGCGGTTTGCCACCGCGCCGCGCGACTTCTCCCCTCAATCCCGCTCTACAGCGGTGAAAATTCGTACAAATCCTATATTTTTTGTTTCCCCAAAGACAGAAACTAAGCTTGTTGTCCTTGCATCGTTGCTCATCTGGCGAGCGTGCAAAAAAATGCCATGGATGGTGCCCGCCGCAGCGTCACTGGCATTGGATGGCGGTTCAGTGACTCAGGCCGGCTGTTTGGGCGGCACTTCAATGGAATAAAGAGGGAAGCATAAAATGAAAAAAACAGAGATATCCATGGCCGTTGCCGGCAGTTTGCTGGTGTGTTCCGGCCTGGTCCAGGCCGCCGTGCCGCCAGGTTTGCCGCTCAGCGGCTGGATGTATGACATACAAAACGTCAGTTCCGAGCGCTGCGCGAACGCGCCCGCCAACTCGGGCGCGAGCAATTCGCCGGCCGTGGAGGCTTATTGCAATGGTGCCACGGAGCAGCGCTGGCAGTTGAACTATCTGCAAAATAACATCTATAGCCTGAAGAGTGGGGGAACGGACAATACCTGCTTGACGGTAGAGGCGACATCTAGCAACGGCGCCGGTTTGACTCAGGGCAGCGCCATCGTGCGGGCCACCTGCGACGCCAGCCTGGATCGACAAATGTGGTCGCTGAAGGCGGGCGTTGCGGGAGGTTTCACCTTGACATCCCAACGAAGCCAGATGTGCCTGAGCGGCGGGAATGGCAACGGAGCGCTGCTGCAATACCCATGTGGTTCGGGCGCGACCCAGGAATTTCTCATCAATCAATATGCCCATGCGCCTACCGATGCCGGTTCTGCCGGCCAGTGGTCGGCCGTACATCCGACGAGCGACCAGAGCGTGTTGCCGGCCGCCGCCGCGCTGTTGCCGAACGGGAAAGTGCTGTACTGGTCGGGCACCGGCAACCATGCCTTCCACGGGACGGGAACGCTGACCTTTACCGGCTTGCTCGACCTCGGCTATGGCAGCGCTGCCTATGGCACGCCTGGCGTCCTGACCAGCATCCATGAAGAAACCGTCGACAATGGTTTTGAAATGTTTTGCCCAGGAACCGCGATGACGGAAGATGGCCGGGTTTTCATTGCCGGCGGCGGCGGATCGCAGACCAACGATAGCCAAGGGGTCAATTACCGCGCCAAGGTAGCCAGCTATAACTTCAATGTGGCCGCCGGCAATTCCGGCTGGAAGCGAGAAGCGCCGATGGGCACCGCACGCTGGTATAACGCCACCATCACCACGCCCGATGGGGCCTTGTTTACCACCGGCGGCGATGGCTCCACTGGCACTTGGGAGAGGCTGGTGCATGGCGATCTGTGGTCGCCCGTCACGCAAAGCTGGACTTATCTCAGCGGGACCAATCAGCCAGACGGCATTCCTCTCGCGGATGGCAATAGCGGCGACTTCGGCCAGGCCCGCGCGCAGTACTATAGAAAATCGGTCAACACGCCCAGCGGGCGGCTGTTGGAAGTGGTGCCAAATCCAAGCATGTACTGGCATGACGTGAAGGGCAAGGATGGTAGCGGCAATATTACCGGCACCACGACCTTCGCGGCCAAACGGCCAGCATCGGGAACCAGGGCCAATGGCGAGAAATTTGACGAATACAATCAGGGTATGATCGTCGCGCAATACGCCTACGATAGGGCTTTGCTGGCGGGCGGTTCCTATGCCTTTGGCGATGAAGACCCAACGGCGATCGTGTCGCACAAGCCGGCCAGCAAGAAAGCCTATGAAATCAATTTGAACGATGCCTCGACCACCGTCGTGCCCGATATGCGCCTGGCCCGTTATCAAGCCAATAGCGTGGTCATGCCCGATGGTAATGTGATGGTGATAGGCGGCGGCAGCATATCGGCCCTGTTCGCCAACGAGTCGGCCATCCTGGCGCCCGAGATCTATAACCGGGTGAGCAAGACCTGGTCCGATATGGCGCCGATGGCAACGCCGCGCATGTACCACTCGGTGGCCTTGCTGTTGCCCGATGCGACAGTGTGGGCTGCGGGCGGTGGCTTGTGTAACGATTGCACGGTCAACCACCCCGACTATGAGATCTTCAGCCCGCCCTATCTGTTCAATGGCAATCAGCGCGCCGCGCGGCCCCTCATCAGCAGCGCGCCCGGTTCGGCGCTCTACGGCCAAAAGTTCCCCGTGACTGCCAGTGCCGGTTTGACGCGCTTCTCGCTGGTCAGGTTATCGTCCGTTACCCATAGCACCAATTCGGACCAGCGCTGGCTGGAATTAGTAGCGAAAGAAGATAGCAGCGGCAATTACACCTTGACGGCGCCGGCCGATGCCAACAAGGCGGTGCCCGGCTACTATATGTTGTTTGCCCTGAACGCGGCAGGCACCCCTTCGATCGCCAAGATCATGAAGTTCGCTGCCAAGTAAGCCGGTACCATCCATGCGGGCAGAGGGAGGTTCGTGCTCCCCTGCCCGTCGTGGCGAATAATCAATTTGCCAAGATTCGTACTCATCCTATTTCCCTTTTGTTGTCAAAGGTGAAAAATGAGCGCCGCTTAGTGACGTATCTCGCGCATGCCGGCCTGGCTTGCGCGGCACTGGCGTATGGACACCTACAACCACAATAAAGCAAAAACATGAATAAAACATTGAACCTCCTGGCATTCGCGGCAACTGTCATCCTGGCGCCGGCGCATGCCACAACGATACAGAATTCCGCGACCGGCTTGAGCGGCAACTTCATTACCCAAACCTTCGAACAGCCGGCCGCGCCCGACTATATCAAGGCGGCAAATCTGTTCGCCGGCGTCAGCTTTGACGCCAACGTGTATACCGACAGCGATTTCCCTGGCCTGTTCGGTAACATCACCGACCATTTTGTCCGCAACCGGGTGCCGGGCGCCACCGTTTTCGCGGCCGAGACCTCGTTCACCTTCGCCGCTCCCGTGCGCGGCGCCGCGTTTGCGTTCATGACCAATCCAGGCGGCGTTTCCAGTTTCTCCGCCTACCTGGGCAATACCCTGGTCGAATCGTTTTCGGCGGACGCCAAGGCTGAAATATCGGGTGGCGGAATCCATGCCAATTACTTCGGTTTCAGCGGGATTTCCTTCGATAAAATCGTCGTTTCCGCTGGCGGCCAAAGCAATACTTACTGGATGGACAATCTGCAAATTGCCGCCGTTCCCGAGCCGGAAACCTACGCCATGCTGTTGGCTGGGCTGGGCTTGCTCGGCTTCATGGCGCGCCGCAAGTCGGCGCATCGCGCTTAAGCGAGTGGCATGAAAAATCCTGCCGCGAGCGGGATTTTTTCAGCGTCTGCTGTCCTCCAAAAAGGCGGCGCGCGCGGCAAATCCCGTATTCGCGAAATCGGTGAAAACACCGTCCACGCCGGCCCGGAAGAAGGTCAGGTACTCGGCGCCCGGATCGCCCTTGTAGAAGCCGGCCAGATACTTTTGCTCGTTGCGGAAAGTAAACACGTGGACGAACAAGCCAGCCTTGTGGGCGTCGGCGATCAGGCTCGTTGGCGTCACCGTGTTGACGTCGGCCAGGGTGGCGACGAACGGGGTGCCGTCGGCGTTGCTGCTCTTGAACGGCGTTACCGTCAGCGCCATCACCTGCGGTTTCCAGGGACCGATGCCGTCGGCATAGGTCTTGATGTCGGCCAGTCCGGCGGGTGTCAACATGGCGCCGAAATAGCGGCCATCGCCGGCCAGGGTCCAGCTGTACGGGCGACCATCGACGAAATTGTAGACGTCATTGGTCTGGTAAATCATGGCGCCGGTCTGGTAATTGACGGCGTTACCATCGACCAACTGCACCACCTTGGTCGCCAGGCCGGCCGCGCGCATATACTTCAGGCTGGCCGGATCGAAGCTTTGCACGTAGATCGGCGCGCTCTTGCTATTCAACTGGTTGTCCTTGATGAGCTTGATGATGGCGTCTTCAAACGGGTGGCTTCCCGTGCCGCAACCGTTGGCGATGGCTTGCGCGTTGTTCCAGTATGGATTCTTGGACTCCGGGTAGAGCGCGATCGTCCTGCCGCTGGCGGCGCTCTTGACCTTGGCGATATCGATCACTTCTTGCATCGTCAAGACCGGGTATTTGCCGTTTAGCGCGCTCGGCCGTTCAGTGCGCGCATCATAGGTCGTGCCGCCTATCCATTGCTTCAGTTCGGCGACGGTGAAGTCGCTGATCGACCAGTCGCCAGTGTGGTCTTCACCATCGACCACCAGCGATTTCAACACGGATTTGGGATCATTCGGGTCGGTCTGGTCGCTCAGGTATTGCGCCGGGCCGCCATAGGTGCCAAGCGCGTAACCGACATTCACCAGCACGCCCGGCAGCGTGCGCTTGCGCGCCGCGACGGCGGCATTGCTCAGGGCCACGGTGGCGATATTGGTGTTGTCGCTCAGCCAGGGATTGTGGCGCGCCACCAGCACGCAATCCTTGCTCAAGTGCAAATCCTCTTCCAGCGCATCGGCGCCGGCGTCGGCCGCGCCCTCATAGGAAGGCTGGGTCTCCTCGGGATACAAGCCCGGCAAGCCGCGATGCCCGATCACCAGCGGGGCCGCGCCGTCCAGCGTTGGCAAGGGCGCCAGGCGGTTGCCGCCGCAAGCGCTCAATAGCATGGTGCCCAGCGTCAAGGCGAGGAGGGGGCAGAGGGCGAAGCGGGTGTCTGGGTTGTGCATGGGATTCACATGTGAAAACTGGCGATTATCGATTTTTTCAATGACCGCGTGATGACATCAGCCATCGCGCGTTCAAGCTCAACGGCCGGCTCCAGTCTTGGAGCGGCCCTTTAGCTGTTCTTGCGCCGCGTCAACGCGCCGATCAAGGCCAGTCCGCTCAACAACATGGCGCCGGTGGCGAGAGCGAGGTGTGGCAGACGGGTCATGGCTGGCTTTCAAAATGGGGCCGCTAATACTAACAGTAGATTGCAATGTTGTCGATTAGAAATCCAATGGTGCGAATGCTGCGACGCGTGTTGCAGATTTCGCTATTGATATCAGATTCGTACTCATCCTATTGTCCTGGCCTGGCCAAATGCCGACACTGGAATGCAGCAGAAATGGATGCTGCATGTCATTAGGGAGATGGAATTGTATAAGTTGCACCGTTGTTTAGAGGGTAGTTCGCAGGCCTGCTCGAATTGGGCCTGGAACAAGGCACTGTTTGTCGGGCTGGCGCTGTGTCTCGGCCTGGGCGCAGCAACGCCGCGCGTGGCTCTGGCGCAAAGCCAGGCCGACATCGAGGCCGCGCAACGGCGCGCGGAAACCATCGAGCGCCAGGAACGCGCACGCCTCCAGCATGAGCAAGACGAGGCGCGCCGCCGCGCCGCGCCCGTGGACGGCATGGACACGCGCGCGCTGCAACCGAAGATCGCCACGCCCGCCCTCGGCGCGCCGTGCCGCGACGTCCGCGTGATCGGCTTCGAGGGCGCGCCCGGGCTGGCGCCGTGGGAGCGCGCCCGCATCAGCGCCGCGTTCAGCGGCCGCTGCCTCGATGCCGCTGACATCGAAGCCATTCTGGGGCAAGTCACCCAATTCTATATCGCACGCGGCTACATCACCACGCGCGCCTACCTGCCGCCGCAAGACTTGAGCAAGGGCCGGCTTGAGATCCTGGTGGTGGAAGGCGTGGTCGAGACAATTGAAATCGACGATGGCGGCGCGCATAGCATCTCGCCCGGCAATGCGTTTCCCCTGGTGGCAGGCCGGGTGCTCAATTTGCGCGACCTGGAGCAGGGCATAGACCAGATCAACCGGCTCGGCTCGAACAATGCGCAACTCGATATCGCGCCGGGGGCAACGGCGGGCGCCAGCCGCGTGCTGGTGCATAACGTGCCTGGCTCGCGCTTCCACTTGAATCTGTCGGCCGATAACCAGGGTGCCGAATCGACCGGGAAAACCCAGGCCGGCTTGAGCGCCAGCGTCGATAATCTGCTGGGCTTGAACGACATGCTGTCGGCCAGCCACCGGCTGTCGATGCCGCATGACGCCGGTCGTCGCGATTCGGTCAGCGACAGCGTTAATTTCAGCATCCCGTTCGGCTACAGCACCCTGTCGCTGGGTACCAGCGGCGCGCGCTATGCCAGCACGATCACGGCGCCGAGCGGCCTCGAACTCATTTCCAGCGGCACCAGCAGAAGCGATAACCTGCGTCTGGAGCGGGTGCTCTACCGCGACCAGGCCACCCGCGCTTCCTTCGCGGCCAGCGTCACCAGCAAGACCTCCAAGAATTATCTCGACCAGCAATTGCTCGCTGTCAGCAGCCGCCAGTTGACGGTGCTGGACCTTGACGCCAGCCTGAACACGCGCTTCGCCGAGGGCGCGCTGACGCTCGAATTGGGCTATGCGGCCGGGCTCAATTCCGGCGCCGCCTTGCGCGACGCGGATGACTTGCCCGATGGCGCGCCGCACGCCCAGTTCGGCAAATGGAAGGCCGGCTTCTCGTATGCCAGACCATTTCGCGTGTGGGGCCAGGATGCCAGCTTTTCCAGCGAATTAACGGCGCAAAAGGCGGTCAATACACTGTACGGCTCGGAACAGATTGCGATCGGCGGCTTGTATTCCGTGCGCGGCTTCGTGCGCAACAGCCTGTCCGGCGACGATGGCTATTACTTGCGCAATGAACTGTCGCTGCGCCGCTCGCTGACGCTGGCCGGTGAAACCATCGGCAGCCGCTGGTATATCGCTTACGACAGTGGCGTCGTCAGCAATCGCGCCCCGAATGTTCCACAAGGCCGGCTGGCCGGCATGGCGCTCGGCGTCGCGTTCAATTGGCGCGGCGCGCAGTGGGAATTATTCCATACCCGCCCCGTCAGTGTGGCCGAAGGCATGGGCAGGGAAGCGGGCCAGACCTGGTTGCGCGTCGCCTATTCGTTTTAGACGGCCCCGCTTTTCGCCTGCGGACCGCTGGCAAAGAACCATCCACTATATTATTTGAGGAATAGCACATGAACCGCATCCACCGCGTCATCTGGAACAACAATACCGGCACCTGGGTTGCCGTCGCCGAAACGGCGTGCGCGCGCGGCAAGGGCAGCGGACGCGCGGCCCGCAAGGCGCTGCTGGCGGCATTGCTGGCGAGCGGATTGGGCGGCGCGGCGGCCGAACAGGCGGCCACCACCATCGTGCCCGCAAGCGGCAAGACCAATGTCTATGTCTCGGCCAACGGCGTACCGGTGGTTAACATCGAAACGGCCAACGCGCAAGGTTTGTCGCATAACCGCTATACCAGCTATGAGGTGCAGGCCAACGGCGTGGTGCTCAACAACGGCAATAGCAGCCAACTGGCGCGCCAATCCCAATTGGCCGGCCAGGTGCCGGCCAATTTGAATCTGGCGCAGGAAGCGAAAGTCATCTTGAACGAAGTCGTGTCGAGCAATCGCAGCACGCTGGCCGGTTACACCGAAGTATTGGGCGGCAAGGCCGACGTCATTGTCGCCAATCCGAACGGCATCACCTGCCGTGGCTGCGGCTTTATCAACACCGATCGCGTCACCTTGACCACCGGCACCCCGAATTTCGGCGCCGATGGCAGTCTGGCCGGCTTCAGCGTGAACCGCGGCGAGGTGCTGGTCAACGGCGCCGGCGCCAACGCCAGCGCCCAGCAAATTTTCGATATCGTGGCGCGCTCGGTGACCCTGGATGGCAAGATCAATGTTGCCGCGAGCGGTAGCCTGGGCATCACCAGCGGCGCCAATGTCTGGAATTACGTCGACCGCAATGTCGACGCGGTGCTGGCTGGCAGCGGGCCAGCGCCAGCGTATGCGCTCGATTCCAGCGTGCTCGGTGGCATGTACGCGGGCCGCATCCGCATCGTCGCGACCGAGGCCGGGGTGGGCGTGCGCATGCGCGCCGACGCGGCCGCCAGCGCCGACGATTTCACGCTGAGCAGCGCCGGCAAGATCGATGTGCGCGCGGCCATCAGCGCCGTGCGCGACGCCAGCCTGGCGTCGCGCCAGGCCAGCGGCAGCGGGGATCTGGCCTTGAGCGGCGCCGGTGCGACCGTGTCGGCCGGCCGCGACTTGGCCTTGAACGCCGCCGGCCAGATCGCCCTGAGCGAAGGCGCCCTGTTCGCGGTCAACAATTTGACGCTGGCCGGCGCCGCCTTGAGCGATGTAGCCGGCGCCGCCAATACGCGTTACGCGGGCGGGCGCAATACGCTTGCCATCAGCTGCGCGGCCAGCATCGACGGCGCCACCTGGGGCGCGGGTGGCGCGCTGTCCGGCGCCGTTGGCAGCCTGGCGGTCGGCGCGCGCGGTGCCACGCTGTATGCCAAGGGCGCGCTCGACGTACATGGCGCCGGCGCGCTCGCGCTGGGCGCCGCCGCGCTGCGTTCGGGCGCCGACTTGACGCTGGGCGCGGCGAGCATCAGCACCGCCGCCGGGGCCGGCATCCAGAGCGATGCCGGCAAGCTGAGCCTGAGCGCCAGCGCTGGCTTCTCCAACGCCGGCAACATCACGGCCGACGCCGGCGGCGTCAGCTTGCGCGTGGGGGGGACTTTCGCCAATTCCGGCAGCGTGCATGCGGCCGGCTCGCTCGACATCGCCGATAACAACAATGGCGCAAGTGAAAATGTCAGCAATACGGGCACCTTGCTGGCCGGCGCCGCGCTGGCGCTGCGCGCGACCGCAGTCGACAACGCCGGCGCCATCCAGGGCACTGCGGGCACCACGCTGAACGCGGGTAGCCTGGATAATTCGGGCACCTTGATCGCCTCAACCGTGGCTGGCCACTCGGACAGTTTGCAACTGGCATCCTTGAACAATAGCGGGACGCTGCAGTCGGCCCAGGACTTGACGCTGGCTGCGACGGGCAGCTTGGACAATAGCGGCACGCTGCTGGCCCAGGGCCATTTGTCGAGCCTGTCGGCCAGCCTGAGCAACAGCGGCACGCTGCGCGCCGACCGAGGCGCCAGCATCGCCACCGGGGCGCTGTTCAATACGGGCAAGCTCGGCGTCGGCGGCGTCGGCGGCGTCGGCGGCGTCGGCGCGCAGTTGAACCTGGCCACGCTGGACAACGGCGCCGGCGCCGTGATCGAGTCGGAAGGCGACTTGACCATCAATCTGTCCGGCGCCACCCTCGGCAATGCCGGACATATCATCGCCAATAATGACTTGACGCTGAACGCGAACGGCGCCGGCTTGAGTATCGACAATCGCGGCGGCGGCGTGCTGCAGGCGGGTAGCGCGGCCGGCGCTGCGCTGACCATCTCTGGCGCCGGTGTCGCGCTGCACAACCAGGCCGGCGCCAACATCCTGGCCGACCGGCTGGCGCTGGCGCTGGCCAGCTTGGAGAACGCCGGCACCATCCAGGGCGGCGCGGCGGCCGGCACGCTCGGCGTCAGCGGAGCCTTGAACAATCGCGGCACGCTGACCCTGGGCACCGGCGGCGCCGACGGCGCCATCACGGCCGACAGTGTCGCCAATAGCGGCACGCTGCAATCGGGCGCCGGTTTGGGCTTGCAGGTCGCGGGCATGCTCGACAATAGCGGCACCTTGTTGGCGCTGGACGCCTTGCGCAGCGACTCGGCGGCCTTGAACAATTCCGGCACGCTGCAAGCGAACCAGGGCGCCACGATCAGTGCCGGCGTGCTGAATAATTCCGGTACCTTGATTGCTTCCGGCGCTGCCGAGCGGGATGCGATTGTGCGCGTGGGCACGCTCAATAACAGCGCCGGCGGCGTGATACAGTCGGCGCGCAATCTGTCGATCGATTTGTCCGGCGCCAGCTTGAGCAATGGCGGCGATATCATTGCCGCCCACGACCTGGCGCTGCATGCGAGCGGCGCCAGCCTGAGTGTCGAGAATCTGGCCGGCGGCTTCTTGCAAGCGGGCCTGGGCGCGGGCGATACCTTGAGCGTGGATGGCCACGGCGTCACGCTGCGCAACCAGAGCGACGGCAACACGCTGGGCGGACGCCTGGCCTTTACCTTGGATAGCCTGGACAACGGCGGCACCTTGCAGGGCGGCGCCGGCGCCAGCAAGCTCAATCTGAGCGGCTCGTTGAATAATTCCGGCAGCGCCAGCTTGAACGGCGATATCACGGCCGAGAGCATCGCCAACAGCGGCACGCTGCAATCACAAGGCGCTCTGGCGCTCAAGGTGGCCGCCACGCTGGCCAATAGCGGCAAGCTGTTGACGGCCGGCGCGCTGACCATTCGCGGCACGGACGCCGCCTATGCCATCGATAACAGCGGCCGCATGCAAGCGGGCGGCTTGCTTGACGTCAAGGGACTCGGCGGCGGCAACGGTGTCGACCTCACGGTCGAGGCAGGCGGCGTCATCCTGGCTGGCAGCCTGGATCTCAAGGCCGGTACGCTGGCGCTGCATGATCAGGGCATGATTAGCACCTCGGGCAATCTGAGCATCGGCGCCGACACCCTGGAGTTGGGCGGCTCGTCGGCGCGCATCGTCGCCGCCACTTCGGGCGTCGGCGAGGCCGGCATTGCCGTCGGCCGGGCATTTTCAAACGTGGGCGCGATCCATTCGGGCGGCAATTTGACTTTCAAGGCAGCCGCCATCGACAATACGGCGACCGGCGGCATTTCGGCGCTCGGCAACTTGACCTTGAACGCGACGGGCGGCGACTTGTATAACGCCGGCGCCCTGTACGCCGGCCAGCAACTCGTGGCCAGCAGCAGCGCCACGTTCACCAACGCGGCCGGCACCGGCACCATCGATTCGAGCGGCGGCGCCAGCCTGGCCGCCGCCACCTTCATCAACCATCACACCGTCAACGGGGTTGGCGACGTCACCATTTCGGCCGCCAACTTCCGCAATGAAATCGAGGGTGGCGACACCCGCGTCTGGGGCCTTGACTCCAGCAAGGAGCATACCGAGACGGCGCACGACGCCAAGGGCTACAGTCAGGGCTGTTGCGACCAGTACGAAACCTGGTATTACGCCGACACCTGGCATCGCGAACAGCATTACGCGGGCGGCGCGCCAGCCGTCAAGCCGCAGATCATCAGCGGCGCCGCGCTGACGCTCCAGCATTTCGACCAGGGCGTCAATCTCGGCGGCGTGCTGTCCGGGCGCGTGGTGAACGTGGTCGGCAAGGCCGGAGCGACTTTCACGAACGATGACTTGACCCTGCTGCGCGAAAATTACGTCGACCATTATGTGCGCGAAATCGAGTATGTCGCGCTTGGGCCGGCCACCTATCACGATTATGCGCACTACAATTCGTCCGTGACGCACGACACGGTGGCGCTGGGCGGCATCGGCGCCGGCGTCTTCGCCGACACCCTGAACGCTAGCGGCTTCACGCTGCTTAACGCCGGTTCGCCGTTTGCCGCAGCGCCCCATGCCACCAGCGTCGATGGCGCGGGTAGCCTGGCCTTGACTGGGGCCATTGCCGGCGCCGTGGCGGGCGCCAAGCTGGACGCCGGCATCGGCCCGGTCGTCCGGCAAGCCATTACGGCGCCGCTCGCGCAAGGCGCCGCCCCCTTGACGGTGGCGGGCTTGACGCTGACGGTGCCGGCCAATCCAAACGGCTTTTTTGTCGCCAGCAAGAACCCCGACAGCGCCTTCCTGGTGGAAACCAATCCGCTGTTCGCGCTCGGCAGCGGGGTGCTGGGCTCCGACTACCTGGCGCAGCGCTATGGCTATAACCCCGACACGATCGTCAAGCGCCTCGGCGACGCCAGTTACGAGGCTTACCTGGTGCGCCAGCAATTGATCAGCCAGACCGGCCGCAATGGCTTGCAAGGCTATGGCAGCGACGCCGAACAATTGAAACGCTTGATGGACCAGGCTCTCACCGAAGGCCATCGCCTGGGCTTGACCTTTGCCCAGGCGCCGAGCGCGGCGCAGCTCGCCAATTTGCAAGAAGACCTGGTCTGGATGGTCGAAACCGTGGTGGGCGGCCAGCGCGTGCTGGCGCCGGTGGTCTACCTGGCGGCCAAGTCGCGCGCCGCGATCGTGGGCGGCGCCGTGCTGGCCGCCGACAAGGTCAACTTGCAGCTTGACGCGGTGACAAACACGGGCGCCACCATCAGTGGCGCCAAATCGCTGCTGATCGTCGCGAAGGGCGATATCAACAATACCAGCGGCGTTCTGACGGGCGGCATCGTGGCGCTCAAGTCGAGCGATGGCAGTATCCGCAACGAGACCCTGGTACAGGGCAGCGGCGACGATCGGTATTACGTGAGTAGCATCGGCAAGACGGCCGGCATCACGGCCAGCGGCACGCTGGAGTTGGCAGCCAAGGGCGACATCGCGCTCAAGGGCGCCCAGTTGAAGGCGGGCGGCGACGTCACGCTGACGGCCGCCAATGTCAGCCTCGATACCATCGTCGACCAGCGCGCCGACACCACGCATACGTCGAGCCAGCAAGCGTTCCAGAGCGCCAGCGACACCACGACCACGAGCAGCACGCACAATATCGGTTCCAGCTTGGCGTCGGGCGGCAAGCTCAAGGTCAAGAGCGCCGGCGACTTGAGCGTGCGCGGCTCGCAAGTCGAGGTGGCCGGCGACGCCGAGCTTGACGTGCGCGACGTAACGTTCCAGGCCGCCAATGACGAGTTGCGCAGTAAGAGCGTCAAGCAAAGCTTCTCGCTGTTTGGCGGAACCCAGGCCGACAGCGCCTCGGGCGCCTCGGCTTCGACCGCGGCCGGCGTCAAGGGCCTGGATGCCAGCGCCAAGGCGCAGGCATCGGCATCGGCCGACGCCAACGGGGGCCTCGACTTGTTTTCCAGCCGTAAGAGCAGCACGGAAACGCTGGACCAGAGTTCGCGCGGTGCGCAATTGCATGTGGGCGGCAATCTGCAGGTGAAGGCGCGCGACGTCACGCTGCAAGGCTCGACCCTGAATGTCGATGGCGATGCCGAGGTGGATGCGCGCCGCGTCAGCGTGCTGGCCGCGCAAGAGTTGCACACATCCAAGAGTTCGGTCGAACAAGCTTCGCTCCACTTGGGCAGCAGCAACCACGCCGGGGCCGATGCCAGCGCCGCGGCGAAGGCCAGTGGCCAGAGCGCCGCGCTGAGCGTCGAAGCCAAGGCCGGGGCGACGGCGACGAGCGACAACTTCGTCGGTTTCGCCCGCAGCACTACCGATACCGATGAATCGCATTTGCGCAAGCAGGCTTCCGTGATCGCGGTCGGCGGCAAGGCCAGCGTGAGCGCGCAGGAAGATTACACCACCGAGGGCGCCAAGATCAGCACCGGCGGCGGCTTGACGCTGCGCGCGAAGAACCAGATCAACTTGGCCAGCGAGGATATCGACAGCAAGACCGTGAAGACCAGCAGCGTCAAGGTCGGCGTGTATGTCAGCGCCGAAGCGGGGGCCGACGTGGCGGCGCAGGCCAAGCTGAACGTCACGGGCGCGCAAGCGAGCGCCACCGCCCACGTCGGCGCGGAAACGGGGACCGGCTTGCATATCGGCGTGGAAACGGGCAGTACCAGCGAACGCACTAGCACCGCCAATGTCACCAGCTATACGGTCGGCGGCGACTTCGTGCGCAAGGCTGACAACAAGATCACCGATGTGGGCACGGCGGCCACGGTGGCCGGCAAGCTGAGCCAGGAAGCCGTGGCCTGGGACAGCCTGGCCGCGCGCAACACCAGCGAGAAGAGTTCTGAGTCGCAAAGCAATGTGCTGCGGGTCGGCGCCTACGCCCAGGCTTCGGCCAATGCCGGCGCCCAAGTGTCGGCCAACGTCACCGGCGGGGTCTCGGCCGGCGTCTCGGCCGACGCCAGCGCGACGGTCGGTTACAAGGCTGGCTTCACGCGCAGCACCAGCGCGCAATCGAGCAGCGAGAGCACGGCCGTGGTATCGACCTTCCAGGTCGGCGGCGATCTTGCCAGCAAGACCAGCGGGCGCAGCTATACCGAAGGCACGCGCATCGAGGCGGGCGGCAATCTGCAGGTGGCAGGCGGCACCGTGCTGGCCGACGTGGCCCGCAATACCATGAGCAGTTCATCAAGCGGCAGCACGCTCGACTTGAACGCCAAGATCGGCGGCGGCGTCGCCGCCAGCGCCCAGGCCGGCACTGACGGCACCGGTGCGGTGGCCTTCCTGCAAGGCGAGGCCGGTGTCGGCGCCAGTTACGGCCAGCAAGATCAGCATGCCTCCTCGTCCGAGGCGCTGGCCTCGTCGTTCAAGGCGGGCGGCGCGACCCACCTCGCTTCCACCGCTGGCGACTTGCGCCTGGTCGGCTCCAGCGTCGAGGGCGCCAAGGGCGTCGCCCTCGACAGCAAGGGCGGCAGCGTGAAGATCGAGGCGGCCTACAATGAGCAGCACGACAGCAGCACGTCGCTCGACGCCGGCTTCGACATGTCGGCCAAGGCCGGCGGCCAGAATTCCGTGTCGGTCTCGGCGCAGGGCGGCCACAGCAACGACAGTGCGAGCCGGCGCCAGGCCATAGGCGCCAGCATCGGCTCGTCTCAGGGCGGCATTGCGATCACTTCCGAGCATGATGTGGGCCTGGAAGGCACGTCCTTCGATTCGGCCACGGGCGCGCGCGTGCAAGCGCAGGGCAATGTCGTGCGCACGGCGGCCAAAAGCAGCGAGGAAAGCCATTCCGACTCGGTCAGCGTGGGCTTGAGCACCACCGTCGGCACGGAAAAATACCGGGCCAAGAAAGAAGATACCCAGCCCGGCGTACATATCGCCGGCGGTCGTAGCGATGCCAGCAAGACCACTTACGACGAGGGCACTGTCCGCGGCGGCCTGGCGCTGGCGGCCGGCGGCGATGTCAGCAGCGAGGGCACGCAAGTGGCCCGCGCCGACATCAGCGCCGGCGGCAAGGTCAGCATCCAGCAAGTCAAGGATGAAAGCACGCTCAGCGGAGGCGGTTTGTCGCTCGACCTGGAAGCGCCCAAATGGGCCAGGAAAAGCCTCAAGCCGGGCGCGCCCGAGGCGGCCGCCAAACCGGCGCCGGCTACGGCCAAACTCGGCCCCGAGACGGAGCATGCGCCGCTTGCGAAGAATTCGCCCAAGTCCGGCGATGTCGCAGGCGCCCCGGCCAAGCCCGCCTACGACAAGCGCGTGATCTTGCAAGTGAGTGAAGACCCCGTCGCCAGCCAGGCGGCGCGCAATCTGTACGACAAGCATCCCGAGCAAAGCGTGCTATTGCTGCGCGGCGCGGACGGCGGCTATACGGCGCAGGCCGGTAGCCCGGAAGTGCCCGGCAAGGGCCATGTGAAAGTCCAGTTCGTCGGCCATGGCGATGTTGCCGAGGGCGGCGCGAGCACGCTGGGCGGCTTGCCGGCGCGCGACTTGACGCGCGATGTCAGCCATCTGGACCATATCGTGCATGGCGCCGACGGCGCGCCCGTGACGGCGAAAAAAGTCGGACTGGTCGGCTGCGACAGCGGGCAGTGCGCGCCGGAGCGGCCATCGCTGAGCGGCGCCGTGTCGACGCAATTGAAAGAGCAGGGTATCAACGCCGAAGTCAAGGGCTATCAGGGCCGTATTGATATCGCCGCCGACGGCAAGAAAATCGTGCCGGAAAGCGGTGGACTCGGCAAAAAAGATGGCGCGGCAGGCGCCGGACCGGAAGAGCAAGGGGCGTCGAAATCATCCTTGACGTCAACGCTGAAGGGCTTGTTTACGAAGAGTGGCAAGAAGCCCAAGGAAGAAGCGCTAGCCGAGGCTGCCGTGAGGCCAGTCGAAGCGGCGCCCGCCGCGTCAGGCGGGGAGGGTGCTTCAGCCACCCCGGTCGAGTCGGCGGGTCTGCTGAAGCTGATGGAAAAACAGCCAACCGAGTACTATGGAAAACAGCATCTCGACGAGGTGCTGGCCGGCCTGGATGCTGACATCGAGAAGGGCAATGCCGTGGCCAAGGGCATGAAACCAAAGCAAGTTCAGATGTTGCAGACGTACACCAAAGGCAGGAGTATTGCCATCAATGATTACTTGAGAAGCGGCAATGTCGGTGCCTTGGACAAGGAAAAGGCGCTGAAAGGCGACATTCAATTGCTGGAGAAAAGCCTGGCGCGGATGGAGCCGAATCATGGCCCCGTGTTCCGCGCCTTGCCCGACAACGGCATTGCCGATGCGCTCAGAAACGGTAGCCTGAAAGCTGGCGATAGCGTAGGCGACAAGGGTTTTCTGTCGACCACGTCAAGCGTTACGGCCCTCAAGTCGCAACAATTTTATTCGATGCTGCCATCGGCCGTGGTCTATGAAATTAACACCGAAAGAGGCACGGAGATTCCATTCAAGCCATTTACCTCGGTGAGCATTGCACAACGTGAGGTGCTGTTACCGAAGGATATGGTCTTTAAAATCAATCATTTTGTTCAGTTCCAGGAACCCATGAGGGATGGTTCAGCGCAGCGCGACGTCACCTATATCAATGTGTCAGAGTTGCCCGGCGCGGCGCCGGGTGAGGTCGCCATGATGCATTCCGGGCAAATCATGGCAAAGCCGGCGCAAAAGAAACCGTAAGTCTCGGATAGGTGCCGCAGCGGCGAGGTGGGCGCCACTGCGGTCCCAAGACCCGTACCAAACGTTTCCCGCTTGGCGCGCCGGAACTACCACATCAAGTCGTCCGGGATCTGGAAGGCGGCATAGGGATCGTCGGCCTCGATCGTGGCACTGGTCTTGTTGACCCGCACCACGAGCGAGGCATCGCGTTCGGCGATCTTGTCGGCAATAATCCTGGGAACCAATTCGGTGGCGCCGCCCTGGCAGACGATCACCAGGCGCCCGGCCATCAAATGCGCCTGGACTGCGGCCGACACGTACAGCCTTTCGATCTTTTTGTCGTGGGTAAAATTGTAGGCGATATCGCCGGCGCCCTTGCTCTGGCGATTCTTTTGCACCAACTGGGCAATTTGCGCCACGATCGCTTTTTGGGTGGCGGCCGCATCGCGCTGGGCATTGAGTTCGCGGGCCCGCTCGGCATTCTTGCGTTGCGTATCGAGCGCGGCCAGGCGCGCTTCATCGACCGCCTGGGTGCCGGTGCGGCGCTCGACCTTCTTTTGCTTGCTCTTGTCCTGGTTGGCCAGTTTAACTTTGTTTTTGTCGACCAGGCCGGCTTTCAAAAACTGTTCTTGTAAAGAGACCATATGTGCTACTCCGTAATAAAGGTTCGCCGGCGCGGGCGCCGGCCGCTGCAAAGACGCTAGCATAGCAAAAAATTCGACCCCGCAGACCCGCGATCGCAGCCTTGGCATAGTCAAAAGACCAGGCCCGCGTGAGGGCGAGGGAGCGGCGATGCGGCGCGCACCGGCAGCCGCGTTCAAGCCGGCCCGATTTCCCCCTTGCGTGCATGCAAGCGCTCGACAAAATATCTCTCGTCCGTGCCGCGTTCCCCACCAAGCTTGCATCCCCCACTTGCATCGCCCACCCATTTTAGTACTAGTCTCATATCTATAGTTGTTTATAGGAATCATACTTGCATCTTCGGTATGAGATGTTTCAGCTTCTTGAAGCGCTGGCCATTCTTCCGAACCGATCAAGCCTGCCATGCCCGCTCAATGCCGGCGGCGGGCGCCTCGGAATGTTCCCTGTGCTGTGAGCCCTCCCATGGGCGCCTGCGTGCTTGATAGTGCGGAGGCGAAATTTTGCGCATAGGTATTTTTCCATCCGAAGTCGCATCGAATTGACGCGCCGCGCGTAGCTGCGACGGTCCGCATGCCGCCTTCGTATGGTTTTTTAAATTTTATTGAAATCAAACTATGAACAAAATTTTTCGCAGCAAGTGGAATTCCGCCTTGGGTATCTTTGTCGCAACGTCTGAAAACGCAGCGGCACGCAGCAAGGGCGGCCGCTCCGGCAGCGCGCGCGGCGCCAGCGCGGTAGCGGGCGCCGGCATGCCCGCCTTGAGCGCACTGCCGCGCTTGCTTGGCGCCATCGCCGTGGTTTCCTTCGGCGCGCTCATGTGCGTCCCGGCCCATGCGCAAAGCGCGTTTGTCGGCACGCCGACGGTAACGGGCGGCACGACCGGCGGCGGCATGCCATTGGGCAACGCAACGACGGGCGCGATCGCCATCGGCGCCAATGCCGGCCAGAATGTTACTTCCAATTCGACGGAAGGCAATAACTATGCGATTGGCCTGGAAGCGGGCAATGTCGTGTCGGGTTCGTACAATACCGCGCTGGGCCTCCGGGCGGGCCAAAACGTCACGGGTACGCACAACCTGTCAAACGGATACTATACAGGCGGCAATGTGACCGGAGACGCCAACATTGGTGTCGGCGAGCGCGCCGGTTCCGATGTGCTCGGAAGTAATAACCTGGCCACTGGTCTGCGGGCCGGCAATCAAGTGAGCGGGAGCGAGAATTACGCCACCGGAACCGATGCTGGATTCAATGTCAAGGGCAGCGGCAATATGGCCACCGGCGCTTCGGCCGGCAGAAATGTCAAGGGCAATACCAATCAAGCTACCGGCTCCGGCGCCGGCTCGGACGTGACCGGCGACGATAACCTGGCCAGCGGCAGGTCCAGCGGCAATACGGTGGTGGGCAATTCCAACGTGGCGTCCGGTGCTTTCTCCGGCAATAACGTGGCCGGTTCCAACAATCAAGTGTTCGGGGTAAACGCGGGCAACACCGTGAGCGGCACGGGCAATTCGGCGAGCGGTTACTTGGCCGGTCAAACTGTCACTGGCGATAATAATCTTGCCACGGGCAGCATGGCCGGGCAGAACGTCACGGGCAACGCCAATATGGCGATCGGCCTCGTTGCCGGGCAGCGCGTGGCCGGGGAACGTAACAGTGCAATGGGCGTCGGGGCGGGAACCGATGTGGCCGGCGCGACCAACCAGGCGTTCGGCACGGATTCCGGGAACAAGGTGACTGGCAGTAATAATCAAGCGTTTGGCGCCAGCGCCGGACGCGATGTCGTCGGCGACCAGAATCTGGCCATCGGCACGAATACGGGTGGCAATGTTAAGGGTGATTACAATCTGGCCAAAGGCTCGGGAGCCGGAACCAATACCACGGGCGGTGGCAACCAGGCAAGTGGCGTCAATTCGGGCCGGGATGTGGCCGGCAGCAATAACCTGGCGATTGGTTCCGACGCCGGTCGCGATGTCGCCGGGGATGGCAATCAAGCCTCGGGCAACGGCGCCGGCGAGCATGTTATTGGTGGTGACAATATCGCCATTGGTGGCAGCGCGGGCAGAAACGTCACGGCCAGCGCCGCCATCAGCATCGGCCGCAACGCTACCGGCAGCGCGGACAATGCCATTGCATTCGGCTCCAACGCGGCCGCCTCCGGCAACGCAGCCCTTGCCATTGGCAGCGGCGCGCTCGCCAGCGGCGTCCAATCGATTTCCATCGGCAGTGGCAACCAGGTGACGGGCAGTCATTCCGGCGCGCTGGGCGATCCCAATACCGTCAGCGGCAACAGCTCCTATGCCATCGGCAATAACAATACCATCGCGCAAGACGGCAGTTTCGTGGTCGGTAATGGCGTCACGACCACCCAGGCCAACAGTGTGGTGCTGGGTAATGGTTCCACGGACAAGGCGGCCGTCCCGGTGCCGGGCGCAAGCTTGAACGGCGCCAATTACCTCTTTGCCGGTGCGCATCCCAGTGGCGTGGTCAGCGTCGGCGCGGCGGGCGCCGAGCGGCAAGTCCAGAATGTCGCGGCGGGCCAGCTTGACGGCGCCAGCACCGACGCCATCAATGGCAGCCAGTTGTTCTCGACCAACCAGGCCGTGACGGCGCTCGGCGTCAAGGCGGACAATCTCGGCGCCAGCACGGCTGGCAACTTCGGCGGCGGCGCCACTTTCAATACCGTGACCGGCAAGCTCAGCGCGCCGACCTACAATGTGTACGGCGCTGCGCAGTCGAACGTGGGCGCGGCCTTGAACGCGCTGCAAAACAATACGCCTATCCAATACTCGACGGCGGCCGCCCCGACCACGGGCCTGGGTGCCAATGGCGTACCGACCAGCAACGACGTGACGCTGGTCGGCCCGCTGGCCGGTGCGCCGGTCAGCCTGCACAATGTGGCGGCCGGCGTGGCGGCCAGCGACGCGGTCAATGTCGGTCAATTGAACACGCTGACGCAAAACGTCGCCAACGTCAGCAATGGCGCGGCCGGCCTGTTCCAGGTCAGCCAGGATTACAACAGCCCGGCGCCCCTCGCCAGCGGCATCAAGTCGGTGGCGGGCGGCGCCAATGCGGTGGCGTCGGGCAATCAAGCCACGGCGCTGGGCGATGACAGCGTCGCCAGCGGTAATAATGCGACGGCGCTCGGCAACGGCGCCCGCGCATCGGCCGCCAATAGCACGGCACTGGGCCAGGGCGCCACGGCCGGCACGGCCAATAGCGTGGCCATCGGCGCCGGCAGCAGCACCGGCGCGGCTGTCGCCACCAGCGGCGTTACCATCGCCGGCGCCAATTACAGCTTCGCCGGCGCCAATCCGATCGGCGTGGTCAGCCTCGGTTCGGTCGGCAATGAACGGCAATTGCAGAACGTGGCGGCCGGTCAATTGAACGGCGCCAGCACCGACGCCGTCAACGGCAGCCAGTTGTATTCGACCAACCAGGCCGTGAATGCCTTGAATGGCGCGGTGAATGGCTTCAATAGCGGCGCCGGCGTGAAATATTTCCACGCCAATAGCGCGGCGGCCGATGCGATAGCGAGCGGCAGCGACAGCGTGGCGATCGGCCCGAACGCGGTGGCCGGCAACGCCAACGATGTGGCCCTGGGTAACAAATCGGTGACGGCTGCCGCCCATGTTGGTGTCACGGCGCTGTTTGGCGGCGCGGCGGCCGGCACCGGCAATGGCAATGGTGTCGTGTCGGTCGGCGCCGCCGGTGCCGAGCGCCAGATCCAGAACGTCGGTGCCGGCGTGATCGGCGCCGTTTCCACCGACGCGGTGAACGGTTCGCAATTGTTTTCCGTGAAGACGGGCGTGGATCGCCAAGGTTCCAGCGTGGCCACCGCCCTGGGCGGCGGCGCCACTTACGACGCCGCCACTGGCCAGGTCAATAAGCCTGCCTACACCGTGTATGGTGCCAAGGTCGACAATGTGGGCGACGCCGTGACGGTATTGCAGTCGAAGTCGCCGTTGCAATACTCGGATGCGAATGGCAAGCCTGCGCCGATGACGCCATCGAACGACGTGACCTTGCTTGGCGCGGACGCATCCAAGCCCGTCGCCGTGCATAACGTGGCGGCCGGTGCGGCAGCAAACGACGCGGTCAATGTGTCGCAACTCGGGCATGCGGTGAGCCAGTCCGAGCAGTACACGGACGACAAGGTGGACGCGGTGCGCGAAGAAGTGAGCCAGGTGCGCGATGACGTGAACCAGTTGCGCGGCGATGTGCAAAGCAACAAGCGCGACGCCGATGCCGGCACGGCGGCGGCGATGGCCATGGCCAGCATGCCGCAAGCCGTGATTCCCGGCAAGGGCATGGTGGCGGCCGGTATCGGCAGCTATGAAGGGCAGAGCGCGGTGGCGATCGGCGTTTCCAAGATGTCCGACAACGGCAAGTGGGTCTTCAAGTTGAACGCTTCCGCCAATTCACGCCGCAAGGCTGGCGTGGCCGCAGGCGCCGGCTTCCACTTCTAAGAATTCTTGCCACGCAAGCCTTCTTCCTCCCGGCCGCAGGGCGATGGCCGGGAACACCCAACGCAAACAAGGATTCATCATGATTCAACAGTACAAAACCCTCACCCTGGCGATTGCCGCCATGCTCGTGTTGCAAGCTTGCGGCACTTCTACCGTCAGCAAGCAGGTCGGCGACGATGGCCGCGCCGGCGAAGTGATCTTCCCGGAAATCGCGAAAAAGGCCTGGCAACAGGAGGGCAGCTTCCCCAACCTCGACAATCTGCGCCAGATCGCGCCCGGCGTCAGCAAGGACCAGTTGTACGCCCTGGTGGGCCGTCCCCATTTCCAGGAAGGCTTGTTCAGCGTGCGCGAGTGGGACTATATTTTCAATTTCCGCTCCGGCCAGGGCAGCGAGTATGTCACTTGCCAGTACAAGGTCATCTTTGACAAAAATATGCTGGCCCAGAGCTTCCACTGGGCGCCGGCCTCTTGCGCCGAGCGCTTGACGCCGGTGGCCGAGGTGGCCCCCGCCCCCGCCCCCGCCCCCGCTCCCGCCCCCGCACCCGCACCGGCGTCCGCGCACTTGCCGGCGCAAGTGCGCGCACAAGTGCGCGAGATCCGCCTGTCCGGCGATGTCTTGTTCCGCTTCAACGGTTCCGCCATGGCCGATTTGTTGCCTGACGGTATGCGGGAACTCCAGGAGATCGCCGCCGAATTCAGCGCGGCCGGGCGGTTCGAGCGAATCGCCGTGATCGGCCATACCGACCGGCTCGGCGGCGCCGCCTACAACCAGCGCCTGTCCGAGGCGCGCGCGCAAACCGTGCTCAGCTATTTCATCAGCCAGGGCGTCGCCGCCAAGCATCTCAATGCGCGCGGCATGGGCATGCAGGCGCCGCTGGTGGAGTGCGGCCAGGAGAAACGCGCCGCGCTGATCGCCTGCCTGGCGCCGAATCGCCGCATCGAGTTGTGGATCACGGCCGCCGCGCCGCAGTAAGGGCGGGCCGTCTCTTCAGGAAAGAAATGATGACGACGGCTGTGGGCTGGCGCCGATGCTTCTTGCGAGCATGGTGGCTTTCCAAGGTGTAATAAGGCACACTGTCCGCAGCGGCTCCCCCGACACGCTTTACGCGTCTTCAGTCCGGCCGGCTTCCGGCGCCAGGCAATTGTGACGGAGGGAGTTGAGGGGAGAGACAATGAAACACATGAAGATTTCCGCCAAGCTCGGCATCCTGGTCGGCATGATGGCGCTGGTGATGGTCTCGGTCGCGCTGTTTGGCTTGTACAGCGTGGCCTCGGTCAAGGCCCGCTTGCAAACCGTGTATGAAGACCGCACGGTGTGCCTGGTCCACTTGGGCGAGACCCTGAGCAGTCTGCAAAACATGCGGCGCGCCTTCGACATTCTGTTGCTGAGCCCGGAACACGGCGAGAGCGCGGTGCAAATCTTCGTCCAATTCGAAGCCTTCGACCAGGCCGTCGCGCGCAACTGGAGCGCTTACCACGCGACCGATTTCACGCCGGACGAGCGGCTCTTGATGGCCCGCCTGACGGCCGACATGGAAGCGCTGACGCTGGCGCGCGACCGCGTGGTCGGCGAACTCGGCGTCAGCGGCAGGGGCGGTGCGCTGGCCGCGCTCAGGCACCTGGAATTCGATGCCAGATTCGACCGCTTGCAAAAAGATTTTGGCCACTTGATTAATTTGCAGGCAACGATCGCCGGCCAGGAATATGCCGCCGCCCAGCGCGACTATGCCGCAGCGATGCGCTTCGCCATTTTCCTGGTCGCGCCGGCCATTTTCGGCGCCATCCTGCTCTCCTGGTTCTTGATCAAGTCGATCCACCGCGCGCTGCGCGAAGCGGTCGAGGCGGCGCGCCGGATTGCCGGCGGCGACCTGGATAGCCCGGTGCCGCCGGGCGGCGACGGCGAGGTCGGCTTGCTGATGCGCGCGCTTGGCGAAATGCAGGTCGGCTTGCGCACCTTGCACGAGCGCAACGCGGAACAACAGCGGCAATTCAAGGTCATCGCCGACGCCCTGCCTCTGGCCGTGTTCCAGATGCGCATACACGCCGATGGCAAGAGCAATTACAGTTTCATGTCCAACCCGGTCGAAAAATTGCTCGGCGTGAAGGCGGAAGACTTGATGCGCGACTCGTTCCTGCAATTTTCCAATGTCCATCCGGATGACCGCGAGACGCTGCTGGCGCTGGTCAACGGTACCGTCGAGCGCACTTTTTCCGGCGCCGGCGACGGCTTCGTCGATAGCGTGGCGCGGGTGGTGGTCGATGGCAAGGTGCGCTGGGTGCGCGGCAGCGCCCAGGCCACGCTGCGGGCCGACCGCAAGAGCCTGACCTTCAACGGCTATTACATCGACATCACCGAATCGCGGCAAATGCAAAAATTGTTGCAGGACGTGCTCGACGAATGCCCGTCGACCGTCTCGATCAAGGGGCCGGACGGGCGCTACCTGCTCAGCAACCGGGCCTTTGACGAAGTGTTCCAGTTGCCGCACGGCGGCGTAGTCGGCCGCTCCGAGGTCGATCTGTTGCCGGAAGCGATGGCGCGGCGCTTCCGCGCCAGCGACGCGCAAGTGTTCGCGGCCGACATGGTGCAGCAATTCGACGAGGAAATCGTGCTGGCCGGCCGTACGCGTTTTTACCAGGTCAGCAAGTTTCCCTTGCACGACGACGGCAACCGTACCTATGCCGTGTGCGCGATCGCGATCGATGTCACCGAGCGCCGCCTGGCCGAGGATGCGCTGCGCGAAAGCGAATCCTATAACCGCCTGCTGTTCCAGGAGTCCGATATCCCGATCGTCGTGATGGGCGCCGACACGCTGCTGTACGTCGACTGCAATCCGGCCGCGATCCGCATGTTCGGCTGCGCCGGCCGCGAAGAGCTGGTCGGCAAGGGCTTGTTCGATTTTTCCGCGCCAATGCAATACGATCAGCTCAGCGCCGAGGCGGCGCGCGCCCAATTCGATTTCTCGCGCCTGGAAGACACAGTGTTCCGTTTCGACTGGCGCCAGCGCCGCCCGGACGGCGAGCTGTGGGACGCCGGCGTGCGTACCATCGCCTTCGATCACAAGGGTCAGCGTTATTACCAGGTCACCTTCTTCGACCAGACCTCGCGCCGCCAGGCCGAGGAGACCCAGCGCCGCGCCAAGGAGGCGGCCGAAGAGGCGGCGCGCATGAAGTCCGATTTCCTGGCCAATATGTCGCATGAAATCCGCACCCCGCTGAGCGCGGTCATTGGCATGTCTTTCCTGGCCCTCAAGAACGGGCCGGCGCCCAAGGTGCGCCACTACCTGGAGCAGATCCAGCGCTCGAGCCGGCATTTGCTCGGCATCGTCGACGATATCCTTGATTTTTCAAAAATCGAGGCTGGCCACATGCGCGCCGAGCGGGTCGAATTCGTGCTGCTCAGCGAACTGGCCAATGTGCGCAACCTGACCGAGGAAAAGGCGGCCGCCAAAGGCCTGGCCATGTCGCTGCAAGTGGGCGCCGGGGTGCCCGAGGTCCTGATCGGCGACCCCCTGCGCATCAGCCAGGTGTTGATCAACCTGATCAGCAACGCCATCAAATTTACCGAGCGCGGCGCGATTGACGTTTCGATCGAGCCCATGCATGCGGAAGAGGGCAGCCTGTTGTTGCGGATCGCCGTGCGCGACACGGGCATCGGCCTGGGCCAGGAGGAAATCGGGCGCCTGTTCCAGTCCTTCCAGCAAGCCGACACCTCGATCACCCGTAAATACGGCGGCACCGGCCTGGGCTTGTCGATTTGCAAGAAGCTGGTCGAATTAATGGGCGGGACGATAGGCGTGGATAGCCGCTGCGGCCAGGGCAGCGAGTTTTGGTTCACCACCCGGGTCGGCTTGCCGGCCGGTGTGCCATATCGGCCCGATGCCGCGCTGCCGGAGGCGGACCTGGAACAGCGCCTGACGAGCATCCATGGCGCCCGCGTCTTGCTGGTGGAAGACAATCCACTCAATCAGCAGGTGGCGCAGGAATTGCTGGAGTATGCCGGTTTGAGCGTGGATCTGGCTGAAAACGGCCAGGTGGCGCTGCAAAAAATCGCTTGCGCATGCTATGACATGGTCTTGATGGATATGCAGATGCCGGTCATGGATGGCATCACCGCCGCCGGCCTGATCCGCGCCATGCCCGAGCAAGCCGGCTTGCCCATCATCGCCCTGACGGCTAACGCGACCGAATCGGAAAAGGCGCGCTGCCTGGCCGCCGGTATGGACGATTTTTTGCCGAAGGCCTGCGAATCGGACGAGTTGTGGCGCGTCTTGCTGCGCTGGATAAGGCCGCGCGCCGCGCCGCCTCCCGCCCGCGCACCCTTGCTGTTTTCACAAGGCATACGCGGGCTCGATATCAAGGCCAGTCTGCGCCGCGTGATGGATAAGCGCGCGCTGTATGTCACGCTATTACGCCTGTTCGTGCGCGACGCCACGCCGATGCTGGAGGCTTTGCCGGCCGCGATCGCCGCTGGCCGGTATCAGGCGGCCGGGCGCATGCTGCATGCCGTCAAGGGCATGGCCAGCAACCTGGGCGCCGAAGAAGTGGAGCGCCTCACGCGCCAGATGGAAACGGCGCTGCGCCTGGAGCAGGAAATCGCGGCCACGGCGCAGCGTTTCGTGCATGCGCTGGCCCAGTTGCTGGCCGATATAGGCGCTGCGCTGGCGCCGGAAGATGGCGGCGCGCCGGCCGCTTACCCGGCCGTGCAAGCCCAGTTGCTGTACTACCTTGAACAGGGCGATGCGCGGGCCGGGCGGCTGTGGCGCGAACACCATGGCATGCTGGGCGCCGCCTTGGGCGAGCAGCATGCCGTGATCGCGCTGGCGATCGAGCATGGCGATGTGTCGATGGCGGCGGCGCTGTTGCAGGCAGCCTTGCCGCAGTCAACGTAATAGTGTAATTCGTACTCATCCTATTTCTTCATGGTAATAGAAATGAGAAGATCTGTCGAACCGGTCAAGCCGCCGTTGGTGGCGCCGGGCGCATGGATGTGATTATTTCTGTGGACGCAGCCGAGAGCGTCCGGTGCGGCCGTCAAGCTAGGGTTGAAAATGAGTATTGTCGATTTGTCGGGTAGGGTGACTCCCGGTCATGGCGCGGCCGGCCTGGTGCTGGGACAGCATTTCCAGGATATTCGCGGCGCGCTCGGGGCCGTCGAGCCGTGGCAGGCACGCGGGCGCGGCCTGGTGGAAACCATTGCCTGCACCGATGGCTGGCTGCAGGTGGATGCCTCGCCGCTGGCCGGTCCTGGCGTCAATGGCAAGATCTTGTGTTTCAAGTGCGGCGCGCTGGTCTTGCATTTCAGCGCGCAAGGCGACATTTTGTGCGGCATCGATGTATATTCCGGCTATGGCGGGGCGGTGTTTTCCGACGTCAGGGTGGGCGACCCCATGGCCGCTGCGCTGCGCCACTGCGCGTTGGCGTATGACGGCGCAGACGCCATGTATTATCCGCTCGGCCATGCCGCGCGCGGGATCGCCTTTTGCGTCGGCGAAACGGGCGCGTCCGACCTGGCGCGACGGGAAATCGTCGGTATGTCAGTGCACCGCCGGGATCTGGCGCGGGCGTGAACGGCGGCTGCGCCGCGTGCCAAAAAGAGGGGTTTGCTGTCTGGAAAAACGGCTATACTCGGGTCGATATCCTGCGCTGCGCCTGCGGCGTGGCGCTTCCGTTTTATATCGGCAAAGTGGGCCTGGCGCCGGCTTGCCTCACCTTAGAGTGCGGATTCCATGAAGGCTATCTTGATAGCGGCGGAAAAGCTTAATTTACGCACCAAGCTGATCCTTGGCTTCGGTTTGATCATGCTGGTATGCCTGGCGGCCGGTTTCCAGGGCTTGTACAACCAGCAGCTGCTGAGCGAGCAAATCGAGAAGATGTATGACAAGGACGTGCTTGGCATTTCCCACGTCAAGGAAGCCAACGTCAACCTGATCTACATGGGGCGCGCCCTGCGGCAAGCCTTGCTGGCCGGCGATAGCGCCGGTCGCAACCGGGCGCGGCAAGACATCGCGACCGCCGAGATGACCTTGCGCAAGGAGCTCGACGAGCTGCGCCCGCGCCTGTATGTGTCCGAGGATATCAAGAGCCTCAACGAATTCGAGCTGCTGTTCGGGCAATACCGGCGCAATGTCGACTATGTCCTCAATCTGGCCGGCCAGGAAGCCTTGCGCGACAGCGCCGCAGTGGCTTACCTGAGCAGCCCGGAATTCACGCAAACCGTCAATCAGGCCGACGCCACCCTGACCGTCATCGCCCGTTCCAAGGAAGGCTTGGCGGCGGCAGCCGCGCGCCTGGCCGGCAGCCGGTACGAGGCATCGCGCCGCTGGACCATGTTGCTGCTCGGTGGAGGCATGCTGTTCGGCCTGTTGTTCGGCCTGGGCGTGGGCGTCTCGATCCGCCAGCCGACCGAACGCATGCGCCGGGTGGTCGAACAACTGGCTGCCGGCGCGCTCGACGTGGTGGTGCCTTACACCGACTATCCGAACGAGGTCGGCAACCTGGCCCGTTCGATTTCCGTGCTGCAAGCCGAGGCGCGCCAGATGGATGCCCAGCGCTGGCTCAAGACCCACCAGTCGCTGATCGCTTCCCGGCTGCAGGGCGCGGCCAGCTTCGCGGCGCTGGCGCAGGGCTTGCTGTCCGATATCGCGCCGCTGCTGCAAGTGGGGCATGGCGTGTTTTACCTGCTCGACCGGGATGGCCGCACGCTCACCCAAACGGGCAGTTATGCCTTCCAGCGGCGCAAGCAATTGCACCAGCAATTCCTGATCGGCGAGGGCCTGGTCGGCCAGTGCGCGCTCGAGCAAAGCGCCATCATCCTCAGCGAGCCGCCGGCCGACTACATCAGCATCGGCTCCAGCCTGGGCCAGGCGGCGCCGGCCTGCATCATGGTCCTGCCGGTGCTGAGCGGCGGCAAGGTGCTGGCCGTACTGGAGCTGGCCACCTTCGCGCCTTTTCGCGAGGCCCAGCAACAATTGCTCGACAGTTTGATGCCGACTGTCGCCATGAGCATCGAAATCTTGCACCGCAACAAGGAAACAGTCAGCCTGCTGGCGGCCACCCAGGCCCAGGCCGAGCGCCTCGAGCAGCAAACCGCGCGCCTCGAAGAGCAGACCGAGGAACTCGAAGCCCAGCAAAACGAATTACAGGCCACCGAAGCCTGGTATCGCGGCATCGTCGAATCGGCGCCCAACGCCATGCTGGTGATCGACCGCGAGGGCCTGGTGATCCTGGCCAATGCGCAGGCGGCGGCCATCTTCGGTTACGCCCCGGCGGCGCTGGCCAGGATCGCGCTGCAGGCGCTGATTCCGGCGGCCGGCGCCGGCGGCGGCGAGCAGCAAGCCTTGCACCGCGACGGCCGCAGCTTTCCCGTGGACGTCAATATCTCGGCCCTGCCGGCGCTGGACGACCGTGGCATCTGCAGGTGCATCACGGTCAGCGATATCAGCGAACGCAAGCGCGCCGAAGCTGTGCTGCAAGACCAGTACGCGTTCCAGCAAGCGCTGGTCGACACCATTCCCTATCCCGTGTTTTACAAGGATGCCGAGACCCGTTTCCTGGGTTACAACAAGGCGTATCAAACGATGTTCAATGTCGAGCGCGGCCAGTTGATCGGCCAGCGCGTGATCGACCTCGAGTTCGTGCCGGAAGCCGAGCGGCGCCTGTTCCAGAGCGAAAACGAGCAGGCGATCCGCGAAGCGTGCTCGATCCGGCGCGAGATCGCCATGCCGGTTGCCGACGGCAGCGTGCATGAAACCCTGTATTTCGTGTCGGGCTTCCGGCGCGCCGACCACAGCCCGGGCGGCCTGGTGGGCACCTTCGTCGACATTTCGGAACAAAAGGCTGCCCAGCGCATCATGGCCCAGGCCAAGGAAATGGCCGAGGACAGCACCCGCGTCAAATCCGATTTCCTGGCCAATATGAGCCATGAAATCCGCACCCCCATGAATGCCATCATCGGCTTGTCGCACTTGCTGTTGAAAAGCGATTTGAGCGAGCGCCAGCGCGAGTACCTGGAAAAAATGCAGGGCGCCGGCCAGCACTTGCTCGGTATCATCAACGACGTGCTGGACTTGTCGAAGATCGAGGCCGGCAAGCTCGACGTCGAGCACGCGGCGTTGGGACTGGACCGGGTGCTCGACGACGTCGCCAACCTGATTTCCGACAAGGCCGCCGGCAAGGGCCTGGAGTTGATCGTCGACATAGGCGCCGACGTGCCGATGGAGTTGCTCGGCGATGCGGTGCGGCTGGGCCAGATCCTGATCAATTACGTCAACAATGCGGTGAAATTCACCGAACGCGGCAGCATCAATATCGCGGTCCGGGTGGCGCAGCGCGACGCCGACACGGTATTGCTGCGCTTTGCCGTGCGCGACACTGGCATTGGCCTGTCGCCGCAGCAAGCCGAGCGCCTGTTTACCAGCTTCCAGCAAGCCGACACCTCGACCACGCGCCAGTATGGCGGCACCGGCCTGGGCCTGTCGATTTCCAAGCGCCTGGCCGAATTGATGGGGGGCGAAGTTGGCGTCAGCAGCGTGCTGGGCGAGGGCAGTATTTTTTGGTTCACGGCGCGCCTGGGCATAGGCCGCACGGCGCGCCGCGCCTGGCTGCCGGAGCCGGACTTGCGCGGCCGTCACGTGCTGGTGGTGGACGACAATGCCATCGCGCGCGCCGTCCTGAAGGGCCACCTGGCCAGCATGAGCTTCGTGGTCGGCGAGGCCGATTCGGGCCAGGCCGCGCTGGCGGCCGTGAGCGCGGCCGCGCGCGACGGCGCGCCCTACGAACTGGTCTTGCTCGACTGGCGCATGCCGGGCATGGATGGCATCGAGACGGCGCGCGCGCTGGCCGCGCAGGCGCCGGCGCCCAAGCTGATCATGGTCACCGCCTATGGCCGGGAAGAAGTGATGGCGCAGTCCGAACTGGCCGGGGTCGAGGCGGTCTTGATCAAGCCGGTCAGCGCCTCGCTGCTGTTCGACACGGCGATGCGGGTGCTGGGCGGGCCGCGCGGCCCGGCGCGCACGGGCGGCGCCGGTTCCGGTCCCGATCCCCTGTGGGGCCAGCTGGCCGCGATTGCCGGCGCCCGCATCTTGCTGGTCGAGGACAATGAGTTGAACCAGATCGTCGCCGGCGAATTGCTGGGCGAAGCTGGCTGCCTGGTCGACATCGCCGAGAATGGCGCGCAGGCGATCAGCATGGCACGTGCCGGGAATTACGACCTGGTGCTGATGGACATGCAAATGCCGGTCATGGATGGCATCAGCGCCACCGTCGCGATGCGGCGCATGACGGAGCTGGCCGCGCTGCCCATCGTCGCCATGACGGCCAACGCGATGCAGGGCGACCGCGAGCGTTGCCTGGCCGCCGGCATGCGCGATTTCATCAGTAAGCCAATCGAACCCGATGCGCTGTGGGCGGTCTTGATGCGCTGGATCGCGCCGCGCGCGGCCGCGCCCGAACGGCCCTTTCCGGCCGCGATCGCCGGACTGGACATGGAACGAGGCTTGCGCCGCGTGCTTGGCAAGAAAGAGCTCTACCTGACCATGCTCGACACCTTCCTGCGCGGCCAGCGCGACATCGTGGCCGCCATCGGGCAGGCGCTGGAGGAGGCCGACTGGGCCGGTGCGGAACGCCTGGCCCACACCCACAAGGGCTTGGCCGGCAACCTGTGCGCCGCTGCGCTGGAGCGGGCCGCTGCGGCGCTGGAGCGGGCGCTGCGCCAGCGCCGCGGGCGGGCCGAGCTCGACCCGCTGCTGGCGGCGCTGGCCGGGCCGCATGAAGCCCTGGTCGAGGCGCTGGACGCGGCACGGGCCGATGGCGGGGTTTGAGATGCGGCGCGCGCAACTATCGTTATTGCTGGCCTTGGGCGCCACCGTCGCGTTCAGCGCGCTGGTCGATTGGCGCGTCGGCGCCGCGCGCGAGCAAGCCTTTGGCGGCGAAGTGCGGCGCATGGCATATCAATTGCTGACCTTGCCGGCCTTGAACCAGGCCCAGGGCGCGGCCTTGGTGGCAGCCGGCATTTCGACCCGGGTGCGCGAACTGGTACGGGTGGGCTACCCCGCCGACCCGCGGGAGGTGGAGGGCATGTTGCGCGCCGTCGCGGTCGGGGTTGGCGCGCGCGATGGCTTTGTGCTTGACGGCCACGGCATCATCCTGGCCCACTATACGGACAGCGGCCACCCGGGCACCGGCCACAGCGTCGCCACCCGGCCCTATTTCAAGGCCGCGCTGGGCGGCCGCGCCAGCATGTACGCCGCCTTCGGCAGCAACACCCAGTCGCGCGGCATTTACGTGGCCGCGCCGCTGCGCGCCGGCGACGACGGCGACGCTCGCGTGATCGGCGCCGTGGTCTTGAAGGCTGGTTTCGACGACGTCGACAAGCTGCTCGGCAGCGCGCGCGGGGCGTTCGCGCTACTGTCCCCGGAGGGCGTGGTATTTGCCAGCAACGTCAGCGCATGGTTGTACAGCATAGCCGCCGAGCCGGCCCGCTTGCCGGAAATTGCCGCCAACGAGCGCATCGCCAGTTATTTTGACAACCACGCGCGGCGTCGCCTGAGCGATCTGGCACCCCTGGCTGGCGCCGTCGCCAGCCCCGTCGCCTGGGGCGACCCGCAAGGTGCCTGGACGCTGCTGGGCCTGCCCGCCGAGCGCATGGGCTTGAATCTGGCCGAGGCCGTGCTGACATTGACGCTGAGCGGCGCGCTGTGTTTCGGCATACAAGCCTGGTTCGCCCAGCGCTGGCGGCGCGAACTGGAGCGGCGCCGCGCCGCGCAAGACCTGGCCGGCTACGCCAGGCGCCTTGAACACATTGCCGAGCGGCGCGCCCGCCTGGCGGCCATCGCCACCGAATTGCAGCAGGCCGGCAATGGCGCGACGCTGGGACGGCGCTTCCTGACGCACGCCAGTCAATTATTGGGGATGCAATTGGCCAGCCTGTACCACGTCGACGGCGAACAGCGCGATACGCTGGTGTTTTGCGCCGGCTATGGCTGCGACCCGGAAGCGGGCTTGCCGGCGCGCGTGGCGTTCGGCGACGGCTTGCTGGGACAGTGCGCAGTGGAGCGCGAACGCATCGTCCTCAGCGGCGCGCCGGACGCTTACTGGCGCATCCGCTCCGGCGTCGGCGAGGCGCGCGCCGGCATGCTGGTGCTGGCCCCGGTTTTGCTCGACGCCGAACTGGTGGGCGTGCTCGAACTGGCCGCCCTCAAGCCGCTCGACGCGGCGGCGCTCGATTGGCTGGCCGAACTGCTGCCGCTGCTGGCGACCAATCTGGCCATCGTACTGGCCAAGGCCCGCACCGAGCAATTGCTGGCCAGCGCCATCGCGCAGACGGCACGCGCCGGGCCGGCAGGAAGCGTCATGCCTTGAGCGTGGCGCGCCAGGCTGGCATGCCCGGCACCGATGCGATCAAGCGAGGCGATCAAGCGAGGCGATTAATCGACGCGATCAATGCCGCCAGGGACTTTGTGGCGCATGCCAAGCATCCAGGCGCCACCATCAATAGGGCTGAATGATGCCGGCTACCATGCGTACCCGGTCGCCAACTTGAAACGATGGTTGCATATCTTGATTCACCATCCGGGTCGAGCCGTCATCGAGGCGCATGGTAATCTTATACACAGTATCGCTCGATGAACCGCTCATGCCCGTGGTTCCCGAACTGCCGCTTGAACCTGAACCGGTGGCCGTGCCCGATGCCATCGCTGGCGAGCGTGGCATTGCATCGATCGACTGGACGATGCCGAATGCGTTCATGGAGGACGGCGCACTGCTAGCGTTCGCGCCGCTTGAACCATAGGGCTGGTTCATGGTTGTGCCATCCATGCTGCTGCAAGCGCTCAAGGCAAGGCACATCAAGCCCGTCACTACGCCATATGTCTTCATGCTCATAGTAATCTCCTCATTTGATGGTATCGCGGAATGCCATAAAAGCTTTCTCAATGATTAATCTCTCAAATTACATCATGCGTCCCGAGCGCCACTACAAATATAAGAGATTGAACGCCAGCTGATGTTCGCGCCATCTTCCTTTGCGCTTGAGTTGCATCAAGCGTGTCATTTCCTGCGCGTAATTTGAAAAATTGCATGGCCATCGGCTGTTTCAAACGGCGCGGCGGGAAAATTGACACAAGTCAAAATAGCCATGTCGAGTTGGCATAATAATTGCGTTTTTTGGAAATTCAGGAGTGAAAATGTCCACGCTAACAAGCGAAAATATGATCGATGAGTTAATTGATTCGGTGTTTGGCTGCGCGCCCGGCGCGCGGGAACAATATGTTTTCTTGCAAGCGTTGAGGGGCTTGGTACGTTTGGCGAAAGTGGAGCAAATCGTGGCAATGAAGCTGAGCGCGGCAAAGGCAGTCGGCGTGGAGTCGAGCAGCCGGCGTGAAACCCGGACCTTCTTGCGCCAGATCGGAAGCGCTTGCCACATGCGCCACAGTCAGTTTCAATTTGATCAGGAAGATAGCCCCAGCGCGGAATAGCGCGGGGCTTGCGCTTCAAGAGGGCAGCAGGCGCTGCTTTATCCCTGGCAAAAAAACGTACAAAAACACTGCGCTGACCACGGCGGCGCCGCAATCGACCAGCCAATCGGACACCGCGCCGTGCCGGTAGGGGACAAAACTTTGCACCAGTTCATCGAGTGCACCCATGAGCATGATGGTCAGCACCGCTTGCGTCGCCCTTTGCAGTGAGGTGCCGGGGCCGCCGCTGAAGATCAGGAAAGTCAGCACGCTGTAGGCGGCCGAATGCAATACCAGACCCGACGCGTATTGTCCGATATCGGCTCTGGCGCCCGGGATCGAACCGAGTATCAAGATTAATAGATACATGGCCAGCGCGCAGCGGTAGCGCAGTTTTTGATATTGGTCGGCGAGCAAAAGCCTGGTGAGTGTGGTGCGCATGTCGTCGTTGGCAGTAAAAAGAGCGGCAACAATACCACGTGTCAGCATCGGCTCGCCGTTGCGGCAAAAAAAAGCCCGCTGATGAAAGCGGGCTAAAAACCCAAAAAAGGGTCAAGGGCTACATTTCGCCGGTGCGCATGCCGCAGTATGCCGAATGGGGTTGGTGTGCCAAGTATCGGCACACCTGACCGCAGTCACGCATATCGTTTGCGTGTACTGCAGATGTATGAAGTATAGCCATCGATCATGACGCGCTGATGACACTGCGCAAGCATGGCTCCGATTGTGGCGGATGCTTTGGGCAAAAAAAAAGCCCGCTGGTGAAAGCGGGCTTAAAACTATTTTCTTGGAGGAGAATAGTGGAGACAGGTGCATTATGCTGCGTCACCACATATATATCCAATGATAATTTTCAATGTCAGATATTCGTTTTGAGAATATCTGCGCGTCGCCGCTGCCAGTTATTCCTTGACCGGCACCGTATAGTTGAGGGCCAGGCGACCGCCATCGACGTACAGGGTCTGGCCAGTCATGTAACTGGCGTCATCGCTGGCCAGGAAGGCGGCGATAGCGGCCACTTCTTCCGGCTCGCCGCAGCGCCCCAGCGGCGTGCGCGATAAAATCGTGTGGCGCGCTTCTGGGCTGGACAGGACGGCTTTCTTCGCCAGTTCCGTCAGGATCGTGCCCGGGCCGATGCCGTTCACGCGCACGCCGTAGGGCGCCAGATTGAGGGCCATCACCTTGGTCAATTGGTTGATGCCGCCTTTCGAGACCACATACGGCACTTGATTCGGGATGGCCAGTTCCGCGTTCACGCTCGACATATTGATGATGCAGCCGCTTTGCTGCTTGACCATCGCGCGCGCGGCGGCCTGGCCGCACAAGAACATCGATTTCAAGTTGATGCGGATGACGCGGTCGAAATCGTCTTCGCTGAGATCGAGGAAGTCGGCGGCATGGGTCACGCCGGCATTGTTGATCAGGATATCGATGCGCCCGAACAGTGCCAGGGTTTTCGCCACCATCGCATCCACGTCGGTCTTCTGGCTCACGTCGGCCGCGAAAAAGCGGGCCTTGTCGCCTAGCGCGGCGGCCGCCTCGGCGCCTTCCGGCTGAATGTCGACCAACATCACGCTGGCGCCCTCAAGGATCAGGCGCCTGGCACAAGCGAGGCCTATGCCTTGGGTGGCGCCGGTCACAATTGCTACTTTTTCGAATAATTTCATCGGGGTTTCCACAGTAAGCTTGCTTGGGCCTGGCGCCATGCCGGCGCCAGGTGGCAAGAGGCAATTTTAACCAGGCAGGCGTCGCGGCATTTTACTATTTTCGGCCTCACAGCATGATCGCATCGTTCGGCAATTGATTGGGGCGGGCGCCGTCGGCCGGAAAATGTTGCCGCAACATGTCATTCAAGGCGACGATTGCCGCCAGCGTGCCGTTCTGGTAGTCGCCCGCCGCGTAAGCGAGCGTCATCGCCTGGCAAATCGCTTGCCATTGCTCGGGCGCGATGCGGCGCCCGACATGGCGGTCGGCCACGATGTCGACTTGTCGCTCGGCCAGATTGACATAGATCAGCACGCCGCAATTTTCTTCGGTATCCCAGATGCCGTATTGGGCAAACAAGGCCAGGGCGCGCTGGCGGTTGCTGGTGCCGCGCCAGATGTCGGCCAGGCTCAGCGCCGGTTCCAGGATCAGCCTGACTTCGGCGCGGTGGATTTGCTCGCCTTGCGCGATGGCCTGTTCTATGGCCTTCAAGCTTGCCGCTGGAAATGCGCGGCGACCGGCCGCCACCGTGCCGCTGGCATGTTTCAAGGCGCGCCTGGCGCGCTCAAGCAGGGACGCCATCACCAGTTTCCCGAGGCGCCGCCGCCGCCGAAACTGCCGCCGCCGCCGGAAAATCCACCGCCACCGCCACCGCCACCGCCACCGCCACCGCCAAATCCGCCGCCCGAGATGCGGCCCAGTGCGCTGCCCAGCAAGACCCCGCTGGCGCCGCGACCCCAGCCGCCGTGTTGTAAACTGCGCCGCGAGCGCAGCAGCGCGACCACGGTCAGAAAGATAAAAAACAGCAAGGGCGCCCAGACACCCTGGTCGGCGGAGCCGGACTGTTGCGCCGGCGGGGGAAACTGTTCCTGATGCAAGATAGAGGCAATCGCCTGCACGCCGGCCAGCAAGCCGCCGTAATAATTGTTTTGCCGAAAATACGGCGCTATCACATCCTGCAATACGCGTTTCGATTGCGCATCGGTCAGCACCCCTTCGACGCCGCGCCCGGCCTCGATGCGCAGGCGCCGCAGCGCCGGCGGGTTATCCCTGGCCACTAGCAACAGCACGCCGTCATCGATGCCCTTGCGCCCCAGCTTCCAGGCATCGGTCACGCGGATGCCGTATTGCTCGATGGCTTCGGGCGCCGTACTGGACACCAGCAGCACGGCAATCTGGCTGCCGGTCTTGGCTTCGTAATCGGCCAGCACGGCTTCCAGCGCGGCGCGTTGCGGCGCGTCGAGCAGGCCGGCGCGGTCGCTGACATGGGCTTGCAGCGGCGGTACCGGCATCAATTGCGCGGCGGCCACGGTCGCAGCCAGCAACAGCAGCAGCGCACAGGCGGTCAGTTGGCGTGGGATGGCCATCATTTATTTGCCGAAATTGACGACCGGCGCCGTCGAGATCGCCTGTTCATTGGCGACCGTGAACGAGGGTTTCGGCTGGTAGCCGAAAGCCAGCGCCGTCAGATTGCTGGGAAAGCTCCTGGCCAGCACATTGTATTCCTGCACGGCGGCAATATAGCGCTGGCGCGCCACGGCAATCCGGTTTTCCGTGCCTTCGAGTTGCGATTGCAAGTCGCGAAAGCCGGTGTCGGCCTTCAAGTTGGGATAATTTTCCGACACCGCCATGAGGCGCGACAGGGCTGACGAAAGCTGGCCCTGCACTTGCTGGAATTGCTGGAAGGCGGCGGGATTGGTCAACACTTCCGGCGTGATCTGGAAACCGGTCGCGGCGGCGCGCGCCCGCGTGACCGCTTCCAGCGTGTCGCGCTCGTGCGCGGCGTAAGCCTTGACCGTATTGACCAGATTGGGTATCAAGTCGGCGCGGCGCTGGTACTGGTTCACCACTTCGCTCCAGGCGGCCTTGATCGCCTCATCTTTGGACTGGAATTGATTGTAGCCGCAGGCGGGCAAGAGGGCGCCGATCAAGGCGAGAGTCAACAGCAAACGCATCCATGTCGTGAACCGGCTGTTCTTGATGTGCATGATTTTCCGCGAGGTGGCGATGGCCTGATGAGGTCAACTATACTCCGGAAGCGCGGCCTTGTCGTTTGGCTACCGTGCGCGTCCCGGCCGTTTGCCGCCACGGGGGCGGGGCGAACGGTACAATACGGGGTTTGCAACTGCATAGATAAGGCGCGCCGTGAATTTCATCAACAAGTTATCCGCCGCGTGGACGGCCAACAATTCCCTGCTGTGCGTCGGCCTCGACCCCGACCTGGACAAGATGCCGCCGCAATTGCGCCAGGCGCCGGATGGGATTTTTACCTTTTGCACCCAGATCATCGCCGCGACGGCCGACCTGGCGTGCTCCTTCAAGCCGCAGATCGCGTATTTCGCGGCCCTGGGCGCGGAGCGCCAACTGGAAGATATTTGCGCCTATCTGCGCGAAAACCATCCCCATATTCCCTTGATACTGGATGCTAAACGGGGCGATATCGGCGCCACGGCGCGCCAGTACGCGCGCGAGGCTTTCGACCGCTATGGCGCCGACGCCGTCACCGTCAACCCTTACATGGGCTCCGATTCGGTCGAGCCGTACATGGAGTGGGAAGAGCGCGGCGTAATCATCTTGTGCCGCACCTCGAACCCGGGCGGTTCCGACTTGCAATTTCTCAAGGTCGATGGCCAACCTTTGTACCAGCATGTGGCGCGCCTGGTGGCCGACAAATGGAACCGCAATGGCCAGTGCGCGCTGGTGGTTGGCGCCACCTTCCCCGAAGAATTGGCGCAGGTGCGCGCCATCGTCGGCGACATGCCGCTGCTGGTGCCGGGCATAGGCGCCCAGGGCGGCGATATCGCTGCCACCGTGGCAGCCGGCAAGACGGCCGACGGCATGGGCATGATGATCAATTCTTCGCGCGCCATCATCTATGCCGACACCTTGCCGGGCGAAGACTACGCGGCGGCCGCGCGCCGGGTAGCGCTGGCAACGCGCGATGCGATCAATGCGCAGCGCGCATAAACCGTTCGCCGGCTGAGCCGCGCTTAGCGGCGCTGCGGCGCGATCATTTCGGCGTAATCGTACAGGGCGCCGAGAATTTCTTCGCCGCGCTCGTCGGCCGTTTCCGACAATTGGTCGATTTCGCCGAATAATTGCTCCACCGTGCGGGCCGCGAAGGCGCCGTCGAACAGCCGCGCGGCGCGCTGCTGTTCCCAGCGCAGCGCCTCGGCCTCGTTTAAGGTGGCCGGGAAATTGCGCGCGCGGTAGCGAAACAGCAATTCCTGCAAGCGCTCGTCGGCAAACGAGGGCCGCGCGCTGGCCAGGCGCTGCGGTGTTTCCTTGCGCAGCGAGTCGAGCAGGCGGCGGTCGTCGTTGCTGACGAAGCCGCCATACAAGTCTTCATCCACATCGACCGCCTCGGCCGCGCCGGGGCGCCGGAATACCTCGGCCCAGACGGCCGACATATCCGGTCCGGCTGCGGCCAGGGCAGCATTGGCGCGCCCGGCCGTGAGGTCGATGCCCCAGCGTTCGGCCAGGGCCGGCGACAGGGTCTTGAGATTGCCCACCAACATGGGCGACTTGTTCACGTGGATGCTCTTGATGGGCAGCCGGCTCACGCCTTCGGGCAGCGCGTCGCTGCGGGTAAACATGCGGGTACGGATGGTGGCAGGGTCCAGCGCGAACAATTCGGACGGGTCGGCGCTGCAATCCCAGACGATGACTTCATTCTTGTTGCTCGGGTGGACGGCCAGCGGCCACACCAGGGCGATGCAGCCGCGCTCGGTCGGGAACATGCCGGACACGTGCAGGAAAGGTTGGCGGAAGGCGGGCGCCAGACTCATGCCCATCTCCTCGGCGACGCGGTCTTTCTTGTGCAGGGCAAAGCAGAAATCGAATAATTTCGGCTGTTTTTGCCGGATCAGGCGCGCCAGCGCGATGGTGGCGCGCACGTCCGACAGGGCGTCATGGGCCGATTCGTGCAGCAAGCCATTGGCGGCGCACAAATGTTCGAGTCGGAAACTCGGACGGCCATCTTCGCGCGTCGGCCACTCGATGCCTTCGGGGCGCAGCGCATAGGTCATGCGCAAGACATCGAGGATATCCCAGCGACCGCACTGGTTTTGCCATTCGCGCGCATAGGGGTCGATCAAGTTGCGCCAGAATAAGAAACGCGTGATTTCATCGTCGAAACGGATCGAATTGTAGCCGACGCCGATGGTGCCCGGCTTGGCAAACGCTTGCTCTACCGTGGCGGCGAATTGATGCTCGGGCACGCCCCGTTCCAGACATTGTTGCGGCGTGATGCCGGTGATCAGGCACGCTTGCGGATCGGGCAGGAAATCGGGCGCCGGCTGACAATACAGCATGATGGGTTCGCCGATCTCATTGAGTTCGGCATCGGTGCGGATTGCCGCAAACTGGGCCGGACGGTCGCGGCGCGCCTGGGCGCCAAAAGTTTCGTAATCATGCCAAAGGAAAGTCTGGGTAGTCATCGTGTGCTTCAGTTTAATGAATTACTGCCGTTATAAGTCAATGGCAAGGGATTGGATCGCGGCCATCTGTTCGCCGTATATCTAGGAATCGTTCAGAAATTACTGTCACATTTGGACCGGTCCTGACGGGCGCGTTGCGGCGTTGCTCGTTGTCGCCATAGCTCGCTATGACTCCTTCTCGCGCCTTGCATCGCATCCCGCCAGAACCGGCCAAATATAACATTTATTTCTTTACGACTCCCTTTACAGAATGCACCTTGCAGGAGGCTTATCATGGCAATTCCCGTATCGCTCCCCGTCACCAGCGGCGCCGATGGCACCAAGCCGGCCGCCGACAAGCTCAAGGCGAGCGACGCGGCCGAGCCGTCGCCAGCGGCCAAGGCCCGTTTGCAATTGAACGCGTCCATCGTGCAAGCATCCTTGAGCGTTTCCATCAGCAGCCAGGATCAGCCGATGGCGCTGCTGCTGAAAACCGCCCTGACCAGTATCAACGAAGCCTTGAAATCGCAATTTGGCGAGAATGCCATCGAGAACGCCGTCTCGCAAGACAATACGCCGCAAGGAACGGCGAGCCGCATTGTAGCGCTATCGACCGGTTTTTTCGACGCTTTCAAGCAGCAGCATCCGGGCGAAGATGAGAATGCGGTACTGCAAAAATTCATGGATACCATCAAGGGCGGGGCCGACACCGGCTTCAAGGAAGCGCGCAATATTTTGCAAGGCTTGAATGTGCTGGGCGGCGATATCGCCGGCAATATCGACCAGACGTATGCCTTGGTGCAAAAGGGTTACGCCGACTTCCAAGCCGCCCACATGGCCGCCGCGCCGGTTACCGCGCCGGTCGCCACGCCGGTCGCTAGCGGCTAACTACAGCGCCACGCGGTCGCGCCCGCCATCCTTGGCGCGGTACAGGGCGGCGTCGGCCGCCGCAATCAAGCCGTGCTCGTCATGTTCGGCGCGTAAGCTGGCAACCCCGAACGAGGCCGTGATGTGCGGCAGCGGCAGGCGCATGTCGCCGAAGACCGGCGCCTGGCGCATGCGCAGGCACAGCCGTTCGGCTACCACGACCGCGACCATGTCATTGGTATCGGGCAAGATCACCATCATTTCCTCGCCGCCATAGCGGACCGCGCAATCGGTCGGCCGCAAGGCCGCGCTCAGCACCAGGGCGGCCGTGCGCAGCGCTTGGTCGCCGGCCACATGGCCGTGACTATCGTTGAAGCGCTTGAAATGGTCGAGATCGATCATGATCAACGATAGCGGCGTGGCGGCGCCGCGCGCGGTGGCGATCATGGCCGGCAGCACATCATTGAGCCAGGCCCGGTTATACAAGCCGGTCAAGCCGTCGACCATCGACAATTGGCGGTAAAACTCGCCCACTTTCTGGCGCCTGCGCAATTGTGCGTTGGCGGCGCGGATGCGGAACGATAGCAGGCGCAGCAGATTGCGCGCGAACACGGTCGAGCCGTCTATCATTTGCCAGACGATGTCGGCGTCGATCACCAGCAAATCGCTTTCTTCCAGCGCGGAAATGGCTGACAGATTGCTTTCTTCATCGAGCACGGATTGCTCGCCCACGCTTTCGCCCGGCAAGACCTTGCCGCCATCGCTCTTGCCGCTGCTGACATCGGCGGCCACGGCCAGCGCGCCGCGCAAGACGATATACAGGCGCGCCCTGTGGGTGTCGGCAATCGCTTGCCCGGGCGCGAGGCGCACGATGGGGCAGGCGGCCAGCAGGCCGGCTACTTCGCCGCCATCGGCGCCGCGCAATAATTGCAGATCGCCGATGCGATAGCTTGAAGCGCCAAAGAAACTGATGTGTTTCAAAATAAAACTTTCAAAAGGCTGGCAGCGCGCCATTTCTCCATCATAGCGCTCAAATATACCGGTGGGCAATCATTTGCAGCCGCGCTTGGCCGCAGCACAAAGCGCCGCCATGTGTTTCAATAGCGCCTCACTTTCTTTGCGAGACCACCATGAAATTCATCGATGCCTTGGGCCATGAGCATGCGCAAGATGGCGCCGCGCGTATCGTCTCGCTGGTGCCTTCGATTACCGAACTGTTGTGCGAGCTGGGCCTGGCCCCGCACATTGTCGGGCGCACGGGATTTTGCATTCATCCGGCCGAACAAGTGGCGGCGATCGCCAAGGTGGGCGGCACCAAAGACGTCAACCTGGACAAGATCCGTAAGCTGGCGCCGACGCATCTGGTGGTCAATATCGATGAAAACGAGCGCCCGACCGTCGCCGCGCTGGCCGAATTCATCCCGCATATCGTGGTCACGCATCCCCTGACGCCGCTGGATAACTTGCCGCTGGCGCGCCTGATGGGGGGTATTTTTTGCGCCGAAGCACAGGCCGAAGCCTGGTGCGCCGCCTTTGAAGCCGAATATGCGCTGTTGCGGGCGCTGCCCAAGGGGCCGGCCCGGAGCATGCTGTATTGCATCTGGCAAGATCCGTGGATGGCGGTGTCGCGCGGCACGTATATCGCCAATATGTTGGCCGAGATCGGCTGGCAAGTGCCCGAGCTGGGGGCTGCCCGCTACCCCAGTTTCGACTGGAACGCCGACTTGATTGCCGGCATCGACGGCGTGCTGCTGTCAAGCGAGCCTTACCGCTTTACCGCAGCGCATGTGGCCGAATTGAGGGAGCGGATCGGCAAGCCGGTCCAATTGGTCGATGGGGAAATGTTGTCCTGGTATGGCAGTCGGGCGCTGGCCGGTTTGCGCTATCTGCGGCAACTGGCGCTGGAGGCTCAGCGCTGAATGGGGGCGTAAGGTGGACTGGCGGCCTGGCCGCCAGCATGAAATTGTCAGGAACGCTTTATTCGCTGACTTCGTCGGTTTCGACTTCGGCGGCCTTGCCGCCGGCATGGCGTTTGCTGTCATGCAGCCGTCCCAAGGCGCTCTCGATGGCGCGCTTGAGTTTTTCGGCGGCGCCGGCAATGGCTTGGTGCAGCGTCGCATTGTGGTCGCTGACGGCGATCGGCTGGTAGCCGGTCACGCGTGCCTCCATCAGGCAGCGATTATCGCCGTCGGCCGATTTTTGGCTATTGTTGTCGCTCAGGTGAACTTCGACGCGGGTGATATTTTCGCGAAAACGGCTGATGGCTGACTCGACGACGGATTGCACGTGTTCGTCAAGGCCGGTGTTGCGTTCGATGGTGCTGTCGGTATTGATATTGATTTGCATATGCTCACTCCCGGTTATTCAAAAAATAAACCCTGCCAACCCAGGTTCAAAGCTGCCTTTGCTTCGAGCGCGTGCGGCGCCAATTCGCGCCAAGCCCAAGCTGGCTACTTTTGCACACGAATTTATATTACTCCTTTTCCAGCGCCTTTGCCTGTACCGTTCGCTCCCCGCCTTAGCCATTGATCAAGCCGGCCGCGATATTGATCGACAAGCCCAGGATCACCAGATTGAAAAAGAAGGCCAGCACCGACTGGCCCAGCACGATCTTGCGCATCGCGCGCGTATGCACGGTGACGTCGGACGTTTGCGCGGCCACCGCGATCGTGAACGCGAAATACAAAAAGTCCCAGTAATCGGGGTCTTGTCTTTGCTCGGGAAACTGCAAGGGTTTTTCCAGCGCGCCGGCCTGGTAGTACAGGTGCGCGTAGTGGTAGCTGAACAGGGTGCCGACGATAAACCATGACCCGAGCAGGGTGATCACGGTGAAGCCGTAATGCCACGCCCTCTGGTCGGGCGGCATCTCTTTCAGCGCCGACAATTGGGAAATGATCGCGGCCAGGCTCATGATGGCGGCCACCGATAGCGTGGCCAGCACCAGCGCGGCGCGCTCATCCTGTTTGCCGGCCACCGCCTTGACCTTGTGATGGTCGGCCCGCATCATCATCCACGCCGTCGTCGGCAGGTAAAACCAGACCGCCACATTCCAGGCTGTGAGCAGGCGCGTCATGCCTTGCCATTCGGCGGGCAGCAAGACGCCGACGGCGACGCCGATCCCGATCGCCAGGCTCAGGTGGGGGCGGCTGCGGATGAAGCCGTGGAAAGGGATGCGCATGGTGGTCGGCTTAAAGATTCTCGATCAGGCATCTTACCGCTTTGTCACGCCAAGCTTGAAACTGGTGGCTATGCGGCATCCCTGGCGGCCGGCTCATGGCGCGGGAAGCGGTCCATGCGCGAGAGCACGGGAAAGGCCAGTGCCCAGGTCGCCGTGACGGCCAGGGTGGCGACGCCGCCAAACAAGATCGCGCGCACCAGGCCGAACCAGCCCGCCGTCAAGCCCGATTCGAATTCGCCCAATTCGTTGGAGGCGCCGATGAAGACGGCATTGACGGCACTGACGCGGCCGCGGATCGCGTCCGGGGTCGCCAATTGCACCAGCAAGTGGCGGATATAGACGCTGACCATGTCGCCCATGCCCATCAGGAACAGGGCCGCCAGGGCGACGATGAAACTGCTGGTGGCGCCCAGCGCCACGGTCGACAGGCCGAACAGGGCCACGCCGCCAAACATCCACAAGCCGACCCGGCGCGTGATCGGGAAGAAAGCCAGGGCCACCGCGCAGAGCGCGGCACCGGCGCCGGGCGCCGTGCGCAGCAAGCCCAGGCCGCTCGGGCCGATATGCAACACGTCGTGCGCCAGCGCCGGCAATAACGCTGTGGCGCCGCCAAACAGCACGGCAAACAGGTCGAGCGAGATGGCGCCCAGTACGATCGGTTTCGAGCAAACGAAGCGCAAGCCTTCCAGCACCGTGTGCCAACTGGCCGGTTCGCTGTGGCGCGCTTGCGGCGCGGCGTGAGTCATGCGCATCAGCAGCACGGAAATAATCAACAGCAGGGACGAGGCCAGGTAGACCGCCTTGGGTCCGGCCAGGTACAGCAAGCCGCCCAGCGTGGGGCCGAGGATGACGGCCAGGTGGAAGCTCGACGAGCTCAAGGCGACAGCCTTGCTGAAGCTTTCAGGCGGCACCAGATTGACCAGCACGGCTTGGGTAGCCGGCATCATGAAGGCGCGCGCGGCGCCGAACAAGACCAGTACGGCGAACACCGGCCAGACCACGCTCAAGCCGGCCACGGTGAAGGTCAACAGGGCGATGGCGCACAGTAACTGGGCCACCAGGCACAGCAAGATGATGGTGCGGCGCTGGTAGCGGTCGGCCGCATGGCCGGCGATCAGGATCAGCAGCAGGAAGGGGGCGAACTGGGCCAGCCCGATCAAGCCGAGGTCGAACAGGCTGCCCGTCAATTGGTAGACTTGCCAGCCGACGGCGACGCCTTGCATTTGCACGGCCAGTGCACCGAGTATGCGCGCCGATAGGTAAAAGGCGAAATTACGGTGACGTAAAACGGCGAAACCGTTGTTGGACGGGAGCAGTGACATGAGAACTTTCTAGGGGGCTGGCGCGGCGTAGATTAAAATACCGCCTGGCAAGCACGCCATTGTGCCCGATCTTGCCCGCCATTGCAGGGAGCCGCGCTGCGGCCCCGTTTTCGGCGTCCGCCACTTAGTTACCTTACCCCGCCTGACAGCGCTTTCCCCGTAGTCCGCCATGCACAAGACAATTTTTGATACTCCCCTGATTAATACCCTGATGCGCGGCTTTTCCGTGCTCGCGCTACGCCTGCTGGGCTGGAAAACCGAGGGCGTCGCCCCCCGGGAAGCGAAATATGTATTGATTGCCGCGCCCCATACCAGCAATTGGGATTTTCCCTTCACGCTGATGCTGTGCTTTGCCTTGCGCCTGCGCGTATACTGGGTCGGTAAGGCCAGCCTGTTCCGTTGGCCGCTGGGGCCGCTGGCGCGCTGGCTGGGCGGCATCGCGGTCGACCGCAATGCCAGCAAGAATATGGTGCAGGCGACAATCGAGGCGTTTGCGCGCCAGTCCAGCCTGGTGGTGATCGTCGCGCCGGAAGGCACGCGCGGCAGCGTCAGCCACTGGAAGACGGGCTTTTATCATATCGCCCACGGCGCCGGCGTGCCGGTGGCGATGGCTTATCTCGATTTCAAGCGCAAGGCCGGTGGCATCGGCGAGATGTTCCATACCAGCGGCGACATCGACGCCGATATGTGCCACATCCAGCAGTTTTACAGCGGCGTGACGGGCAAGAACCAGGAACAGTTCAATGCCGCGCAAATTCGCACCAAGCGCGGCCCGGACTGAGGCCGCGCCGGCGGCCTTAGCGGGCCAGGTCGGCTTCGGTGGTGAAGGCGTCGGCGTAAAATTCGTCTTCCGGCAATTTGCACGATTGCACGAAGTCGCGCTTGGCCGAATCGACCACAATGGGGGCGCCGCAGGCATACACCTGGTATCCCGACAAGTCCGGCAAGTCGGCCATGACAGCCTGGTGCACGAAGCCGGCGCGGCCCGGCCACTGGTCTTCCGGCAGGGCGTCGGAGACTACTGGAACATAGCTAAAGTTCGGCAATTCCTGGGCCCAGCGGCGGCACAATTGATCCATGTATAAGTCTTGCGGGCGCCGTCCGCCCCAGTACAAGACCATGGCACGGGGCGACTTCAAGGCGATCATATGCTCGACGATGGCCTTGATCGGCGCGAAACCGGTGCCCGAGGCCAGCAGCACGATCGGTTTGTCGCTGTCTTCGCGCAAGAAAAAGGTACCGAGCGGGCCTTCGAAGCGTAAGATGTCGCGCTCCTTCATCGTGCCAAATACTTGCTCGGTGAAGAGGCCGCCTGCCATATGGCGGATGTGCAAGGTCAGCGGACCATCCAGGCTGGGCGCGTTGGCCATGCTATAGCTGCGCCGCTTGCCGTCGCGCAGCATGAATTCGATATATTGGCCGGCGCGGTATTGCAGGCGCTCGCTGGCCGGCAGTTGCAGGGTCAGTACGACCACGTCCGGCGCCACTTTCTCGATGGCGCTCACGCGTGATGGCATTTTCCGGATCGGGAAGTCGCCGGAGCCGGCCACTTCGCGCGCTTCGATTACCAAGTCGGCGCCGGTGGTGGCGCAGCAAAACAGGGAAAAGCCGGCCGCTTCTTCCTCAAGCGTCAGCGCGCGCTGCTGGTGCGCTTTGTGTTGTACCGTTCCAGCAACAATTTTTCCTTTGCACGAGCCGCAGGCGCCATTCTTGCAGCCATAGGGCAAGCCCACGCCGGCCCGTATGGCGGCAGCCAGCACCGTTTCATCGGCTTCGCAGCTAAATTGATGTCCGCTGGGTTGGACGGTGATTTGAAAAGTCATACAATCCTTGAGATGAAAGATCCAATAAACATGAAGCGACCACGCCTTTTAATTCTCGGCTGCGGCGATGTCGGGATGCGCCTGTTGCCGCTGCTGGGGACGCGCTTTCGCGTGTTCGCCGTCACCAGCCAGCCATCGCGCTGCGCCCAATTGCGGGCCGCCGGTGCGATTCCGATCGTGGCCGACCTGGACCGGCCCGCCAGCCTGGCCCGGCTGGCCGGTCTGGCGCACACCATCATCCACCTGGCACCGCCGCAATCGGACGGATTGCTGGACCGCCGCACGCGCAATTTGACTGCCATTTTACCTGAGCGCGCGCGCCTGGTTTATGTCAGTACCAGCGGCGTGTATGGCGATTGCGGCGGCGCCCTGATCGACGAGACCCGCCCGGTGGCGCCGCGCAACGCCCGCGCGCTGCGCCGGGTCGACGCCGAGCAAGTCTTGCGGCGCTGGGGCCGGCGCAGCGGCAGCGCGGTGGCGATCTTGCGGGTGCCCGGTATTTACGCGGCCGAGCGCTTGCCGCTGGCGCGCTTGCGGCAGGGCACGCCCGCCTTGCGTGCGGCCGATGACGTATATACCAACCATATCCACGCCGACGATTTGGCACACATCATCTTGCGCGCCCTGTGGCGTGGCCTGCCGGGGCGCTTGTACCACGCCGTCGACGACAGCGACATGAAGATGGCCGAGTATTTCGACGCGGTGGCCGACGCCCATGCCTTGCCGCGCGCGCCGCGCCTGGCGCGGGCCGATTTGCAGGCAGTGGTGTCGCCGACCTTACTGTCGTTCATGTCCGAGTCGCGCCGCATGGCGAATCGCCGCATGAAGACGGAACTGGGGGTGCGCCTGCTCTATGCGCGGGTAAGCGATGCTTTGGCGTCACACTCTGCGTTAAAATGTGGAATTAATCAGTAATACGGAGCAATATCTATGACATACGAAGAATACCTCGATGAGGTCACCACCCTCATCACCGAAAAATACAATGTGGCGGACGAGGCCGCCATCAAGATGGTGACTGGCGCGCAAGCAGGCAATTTTTTTGTCGTGCATGACCGCAACGACACCATGCGCAACCTCGATCGGGCGCATAAGGACGCCAAAACCTTGTATGAAGCGAGTCTTAAAAAATAAGATAGGTGCTGGGCCGGCTTGATTTGGTGCAACGCACCATTTTTTGACGCGCATCAAACAGCGTCCGCTCATGACGCGATATCGTGCGCACTGTCGTGATTAATTAATAACAGTTTGATGGCAATTCCGGCGCCCTTTTTCGAGGGCGCGGCGTTCTCAAGGAGCGTGCGATGCATCACATCACCCATCCGTCCAAAGAGCAAGTCCGGGCTTACATGCATAGGCGTGAAGGCGCCCGCAGGCCACCGCCCGCCCCGGACGAAATTCGCCGCCAGCTTGGCTGGCTCAGCCTTGAAGAATACCCACCAGGCACGCAAGGCTTATTTTTCCCCGCTGAAATTGCCCAGTTGACCGCGCTGCTGGCAGTCGAATGGCTGTTTCGCGCGGGCGGATTTTCGCCACGATAAGCGATTTCTACACGAAATCCATTTTTGCGTTATTCTATAGCACATCTGACGCGCATCAAATCTATTAAATAATCACACGCACGCACGAAGTTAAGCAATAAGTAACAAATGCGTGTATTATATTGCCCATGCGCTAGAAAGCGCATAAAAAACAAGGTTTTTTCTCGGTGTTTCAATGAATTCTAGCAAGATCGGTGTATTTTCCGTCGATTTGCAAAAATACAACAAGTACGGATTTTGATCATGACTATCAAACAAATAACTGCTTTACCTACCTACAATCCGAATCGTGTGCTCGATGCGATCATTGAGAAATTGCAGTTGAAAAACGATGCGGCCCTGTCGCGGGCGCTGGAAGTGGCGCCTCCCGTCATCAGCAAAATCCGCCACAATACCTTGCCTATCGGGGCTACCATCCTGATCCGCATGCACGAGATCAGCGATTTCAGCATTCGCGAATTGCGCGATTTGATGGCTGCTTAACTCCCGCCCGCAGCGATCTGCCTGTGGCGATCGTCGTCTCAGCGTAACGCTGCCGCATGGCGACATGGTCTTGCCAGTTTGATCCCAGTTTCAAGCCGTGGTGTTGATCCTGCTGCCGGTGGCTTGTCCGCTGGTATTGACCGACGGCGCGGCGGCGACCGGCTGCGGCGGTGCTGCGGGCTTCGTTTGCTGAACTGCGGGCTTCGCTTGCTGAACCGCAGGCTTGGGTGGCGCGGTTGCCGCCGTACTACTTGAAATCGGGTGGACTGTCATGATGCCCTCTACCTTGTAATGGCCTTGTACTGATTTTGCCGAGGCGCGGATACGCCGGCCCCGGCAAGTATCCTATCTTACGCCGTTCAGGCTGGGCCGTGCAAAATAAAAATTCGCTTTTCCATCGGCCGTGACGGTGCCGATCTTGGCGCCGGAAAACGCGACTTTTGCTTCCACCGTATCATTTGCCTTAGCCCCCGAAAAAGCGACCTTGGCGCCCGAAAAAGCTACTTTTGCGCCAGAAAACGCCACTTTCGCGCCCGAGAATGCCGTGGCATTCACCTTGGCCCCGGAAAAGGCGACTTTGGCTCCGGAAAAGGCGGTAGCCTCGGCCTTGGCTCCAGAAAAAGCCGTTTTCGCTCCCGAAAATGCGGTTTCTTCGCTGGCCGCGCTGCGGATATAGCTTTCGCCAAAAGTTTGTTCATACAATTCACGCATCCGTTCGCCGACACGGTGATGCGCCGCTTCGTCGTCTTCTCCGCGCAAGCCGATGTAGGGGAAATGATGGAGGAAGTAGCCAAATACCTGCTCGCAATCGACGGCATATTTTTGCGTGTCCAGGATATGGTAGTGCCAGAACGTATCCACATCAAACAACGGCGCTGTCTGTTCGCTTGGAAAAACTTTCATCAGGTAGAGAAAACGCCGATATTCGAATTCGACTGCGGTGACTTTTTCCAAAGACCATCCTTCCCCCGATTCCTGATGCATCAGCTTGACCTTGATCGGGTCCAACTCTAATTCGGCAATGGCTTTGAAGTCGTTATTTGAAGTCATGAGTGAAAGTCCTGGAGAGTCGACAGCTCGTTGATCAAAAATGGATGGTATGGCCCGTGTTGCCGAGTCCATTTTTTTGGGACCCGTCTTCCGCTGAGTAGTTCACCGGCTCGCCGACCCGCTGGCGTCTTTTGGACGTATATGCAACAGGCCGGATTGCTGGAGTATTGATGCAAACTTGCTAAAATATTAGCAGTAATTAGTTGATGTAAATCAACTGTCCTTAGTATATTCAGACTGACAGCGAATTCAACTTAAATTTTTCTATCGGGTATCGAAAGTTGTTATGGGTAAACAATTTTCAGGGGATTTTTGGGGCGGGAATGGGCTTCATTTGCGGGCTTGCGGCCCGGCGGAGCCGGGCGGCTCCGCTGAAACTTGTTTCGAACCTATTTGGGTCGTGAATACCTACATGGTCAGCGCCGGCCGTTCGACGTAGAATTGGCTGTTCGACGCGCCGGGCGGCATGCCGTGGCCGGTATTGGAAGACCCTGTTTGCACGGCGGCGCTCGAATACGCCGTTTGTACGGCAGCGCTCGAATACGCCGTTTGTACGGCAGCGCTCGAATACGCCGTTTGCACGGCGGCGCTCGAATACGCCGTTTGCACGGCGGCGCTCGAATAGGCGCCGCGTACGACGCCCTGCGGCGAGGCGACGCGGATATAGTCTTCGCCAAAAGTCTGCTCATACAGCTGCTTCATGCGCTCGCCGACGCGGCGATGGGCTTCTTCGTCGGCTTCGCCGCGCAAGCCGATGTACGGGAAATGATGCAGGAAATAACCGAAGATCGCTTCGCAATCGGCCGCATATTTCAAGGTATCGAGAATATGGTAGTGCCAGAAAATGTCGACGTCGAACAGCGGAGCGGTTTGCTCGCCTGGAAATTGTTTCATTAAAATCAGGAAACGGCGGTATTCGAATTCCATCGCGTTGGCATACTCCAGGCTCCAACCCTCGCCCGATTCCCGATGCATTAATTTCACCTTGATTGCATCTAAATCTAAGTTGGCGATTGTGTCATTCGAAATCATGAACATATTCCTCTATAAATTGGGGTGAACACGGTTGATGTCGAAGCAGCTGAAATGATGGCTGCTCCTTGCGTCCGCGCAAGGCGTACGCTCACGAAAAACCGCGAATCACCGGATATTGATATAAAACGTTGAAGCTGAGTTTGATCTCGGCATGCAAGTGGCCCATTGATAAATATCAATGTTTGCTCAGTAAATTCCTACAGGGCCGTTCAGGAATCCGAGAGAGGGGCGCCTGACTTGAAAGGCGGGCGGAAAGGATCGTGTGCCGACGCGATGCGCCATGCAGGACTGCTAAGTCCGATCCTGATGAATCTGTTCATGCACTTTGCGTTCGACTGTTGGATGAAGCGCACCTTTCCTCAATGTTCATTTGCCCGGTATGCCGACGATGCGGTAGTTCATTGCCGCAGCCAGAAGCAGGCGAAAACCGTGATGCAATCGATCGCGGCGCGGCAGCCTGTGCAAGGTGAATTCCGGAGTTTGCTTGATGAAATCGACATCAGTCCCCCTTTGCGGCGCGTTCCGTTAGTGCGATAGTAGAAGTGCTCATTGGGATTCATCTGTTGGGTTTAGGACTTGCGACACTTCAACCCACCCAAGAATCACGGCACCTGCAAGTTGCAGTTTTTTGACGCAAATAATTGGAGGTGCTTATGCGCTGCAATTTCGGCATCCGAGTCATCTGGCAGCACTTCTTGAGCAGTATTACACTGCTTTTCCAGTTGGCTGGCTGCGCTGGAATGAGCGGTGCGCCGCCAATCTCAAGTGACACCGCCCTGACGACCAGTGATCCGCTGCATGCGGCGTACCTGAGCAAATATTATGCGGCGAAGGATGGAATGGAAGAGCAGCGGCAAATTCGTAATGAATTCATTGAAATCCGTTCTGCTTTAATTGATAAAAACTATAAAGATTTCAAAAAAGAAATCTATTTCCAGCGCGTGGGCGGCAATGTGAGTGCGGATATAGCCTTGCTTGGTTTGAGCGGGGTCGGCACTGCGGTTTCGGCGGCAACGGCTAAAACCTGGCTTTCCGCGATTTCCGGCGGCATTACTGGCGCGCGCGTCTCGGTCGATAAAAACGTCTATTTTGATCAAACGTTGCCCGCCTTGCTGGCGCAAATGGATGGTTCACGTGGCGTGATTAGGCTGCGCTTGCTGCAGGCGCAGGCGCTGGATGTGTACAGCTATCCGCTGATGCAAGCGGTTGCTGATCTGGAAGATTATTACGCCGCAGGCACCATTGCTAGTGCAATTTCAGGCGTTACCGCACAGGCCAATATCGCCAAGCAAGACGCAGCGACGGCAATTGATAATCATGTTAGCAAGAGCGCCGCTGAAATCAAGACGATCTTGACTGAACAAGGGGTGACGGTGATTCCGACCTCAACCACCGAAATCGGTACTGCGCTCTCAGCCTGCATGACGACCAAAGTTGAAAAATCACAGGCGACCAACAGAGCAGCGCTGAAAGCGTGGCTGACAAAAGAGCAATTCAAGGCTCCGCCTACTGTGATGCTGATCCAGTTCCTCAAAGTGCCCAGCAACGAGGCCATCCGCAAAAAAGCGTATGACGATAAAGACTTGCTGGCTCAATTTAAAGATTGCCCCCTAGCGGCTAAATAAGTAGGAGATTGATCATGATTGTGCGAGAAGCTTACCAGGATTTAACGTTGGAAGAAGCGCAGCTCGCATGCAGCGAGGCGAAAGCAGCCCAGCCGGATGCAGTGACCCAGATAATAGAGCAGGATGATGGCATGTGGACGGTCGTTATTGCCTATGATGATGGCAAGGCTGCGCCACTTGCAGAGGCGGACGCTGCTGCGCCGGCCCCCCCTTGTTGAGCCTGCACCAGAGCCTGCCAGGCTGCTGCTGGCAAAATCAACCCCGCCGCCAAACTCAGGGCTGCCGTTTGGCAGTTTGTCCAGTCGTTTTGAAAGTAATGGCAAGCCAGGCGCGATTGGCTGGGATGCCAATGGCGGCTTTTCCTACGGTGAATATCAGATCGCCAGCAAGACCGGCGCCATGACCAGCTTCCTCACCTTTTTGCAGACCAATTTCACCAATTTTTACACCGCTTTAATCCACATGGGTGGTAATGCGGCGGCCTTAACTGGAACTGATGGTTTTAAGCAGGCATGGCGCGTCTTGGCGGCAAAGCCGGCTTTTGTCCAGGCGCAGAACGCCTTTATCAAGTTCACCCACTATGATCCACTGCTTGCGCATCTGAAAGCCGCACCGGGTTTGAATGCCGACAACTATTCGATTGCCCTCAAAAACGTGATTTGGTCGGTTGCCGTGCAATACGGCAGTGCCAGCAAGCTGATCCAAAATGCATTGCAGGATAAAACAATTGCCGCCATGACGGAGACGCAGATAATTGAAGCCGTCTATAACGAGCGCAATAATGTTGGGAAATACTTCCCCAGATCGACCCCACAAGTTCAAAAAGCATTGTTGGCACGCTTCGCACATGAGCGGGCGTTGGCTTTGGCCGAGATATAGCCGTGGCTGCAAGCGGCCGGCAGGTTGGAACGGGGGGGCGCTTTTGCGGCCTTCTTGCGCCGCACTTGCCAGCGCTGAACAAGCCAAACCGGCCGTTTACCAGTTTCCTGCCTGGTGCGAGCGACGCTGCCTTAAAGCGGATGCGGCGAACAGTACGCGAATGGAAGTTGCACCGTCAGACATCGGCGAAGCTTGCCGATCTGGCGCGCGCAATACAACCGGACGATACGCGGGTGGTGGCAATATTATGGGGCGTTCTATCGAACAGCAGTGCTTGAGCTTTCCAGCTACATTGATGGAAAGCTTAGGCAATGGGCCAGGCGGAAGTACAAAACACTGCTGACGCATAAACGGCGCAGTGTCGAATGGCTTGGCAAGATGAAAGAGGTCTTTCCCCAGATGTTCCATCACTGGTCTATCGGAGGCGGAACGGTTGGATGACGGGAGCCGTATGACGCGAGAGTGTCACGTAAGGTTTTGCGAGAGGCTCAGGGCGAAGATCGTGTGTCGACGCCATGCAGGCGGCATCGTGGGCAGTCGCTAGGACAACTCGCTTGGTTCGTTCAATTCAATCTGTTCGCCCAGATAAGGGTAGGCTGCGGCGTCGACCTTGATCGGCACGGAAACGTGCACCGTCATGCCGGAACCCGGGCTGCTGTGGATGTGGAATTTTCCGCCCAATATCTTGATGCGTTCCTCGATCCCAACCAGGCCGAAGGAGCCGACCTTGTTGCGGCCGCCGACCTGCACCCCGATGCCATTGTCTTGCACCGTCATGGACAGCGTGTCATGGTCTTTTTGCAGCACAACGCGGACCAGGCTTGCCTTGGCGTGCTGGGAAATATTACTCAGCGATTCTTGCAGGATGCGGAAGAAAGCTGTCGCGCACTGGTCGTTCAGCAGGATTTCGGATTGATTTTCGCTCAATTCGCAGGCGATGCCGGTACGCCGCCGGAACTCGGCGATTTGCCATTCGACGGCCGCGTTGACGCCCAGGTCGAGCACGGTCGGCCGCAAGTCATTGATGATATGGCGCACGCTCTTGATGGTGGCGTCGATCTGGCTCAGGGTCGAGCGCGCGCGCGCGTTCAGGCGCGGATGGCGGCGCTCCGTGCGCGAGGCCAGCATATCGGCCTCGATCCGCAGCACCAGCAGGTTTTGCCCCAGGTCGTCGTGGATTTCGCGGGCAATACGCTTGCGTTCTTCTTCCTTGATACGGTCGGCGTGGGCTGCCAGGCGACGCAATTTTTGATGCGAAATCTGTAGTTTGATCTGGCTGTCGCGCAATTCCTTGGTCATCGCCTTGGCCATCTCGATGGCGCGCATGCGCGAGGATGACAAGGTTTCAAACAGGGCGAACAGCAGCATGGTGCTGATGAAGCCGGCCAGCAGGGCCAGCCACGGCAAGTAGGCGTCGAATTTGGTGTACAGCTCGCTTTTCCTGGCGCTGAAATGGGCTTGCCAGATGCGGCCGTTGTAATCGATCAGCACGGTGGTACTCAAATAATCGCCCGATTCGCGCGCTTGCCACCATGGCGCGGCGCCGCTGGCTAGTCCGCTGTCGAACAGCGGCGTCTGACGTTTGGCAATCTCGGCCCCTGGCGCGGCTGCCTGCTCGGCGTCAAACAGGGCCAGGCGTACCTGGCGCAGCGGCATTTCGTCGAGCACCCCGCGCACCAGGGCTGCGATATTGAAGCCGACGCCGACCGAGCCGATATACGCGGCGCGCCGTTCCGCAATGGTATTGGTGGGCATGCCACCACGGTAAATCGGCAAGCGCATTGCCAGGCTGGCCAGATTCGGCCGCAAGTCCATTTGCACGGTCTTGCCCGAATTGCTGAGCAGGCCAGAATCGCGCGATTGTTCCAGTACCTTGGCAATCACGGGACGGGCTGCGATATCGAAACCGAATTTTTCAGGTGCGCTGGCGATCGGTTCGATGAATAGCAAGACGGAATAATTGTCGCGCCGGCCGGGCGGCTGCATGGCAAAGGCCGGATAGCCGTCGCGCCCGGCCGGATATTCGCGCCGCATGGCCGCCTCGAAGGCGGGCCGTTGCGCCTCGCTGAGGTAATGGGAATAATTGATGTTTTCCATCGCCGGAAAATGCTGCTCCAGCGACAGATTCGACACATAGTGGTGAAATTGTTCCCGAGTAATGGTGTCGCTGGTGCTGAACAGGCTGGCCGCGCCGCGCAACAAGTCGGCATACGATTTGATGCGCGCGCCGAGATTGTGCTGGGCGGTACGGGCCAGATCCTTGAAGCGTTCGCCGGAGTCGTGCTCGATTGATTGCGAGGTGGCGGCATAGAAGAGCAAGCCGACCGCAGAGGAGAGTAGAAAACCCAGCCACCACATCGGTTTTTTGCTGTTCAATACATTTTTTTTACCGGGGCGCATCAATCAACCGCATCAAGTCGTGGAATGGGGCGCGGCACCTTGACACTCCAGGCAACGCTCGTCCCCGCCTGGCCAGGGGCCGAGACGGTGAAGCGCTCGCTGCCGGAGTTGCTGAGTGGGCGGGGGCCAGGATTGCTTGCAATATTCTACAAGTTAAACAATATACTACAAACCAATAATATTCGCCGCCAATACACATCTATTGCCCCACAGGTAATCCGGAGCCGGAGCTTACTTGGCCCAGCTATCTTTCAAGGTCACCACGCGGTTGAAGACCGGCTTGCCGGGAGCCGAATCGACCCGGTCGGCGACAAAATAGCCATGCCGCTCGAACTGGAAGCGTTGCTCGGCGACGGCGGCCGACATGCCCGGTTCCAGGTAGGCGCGCACCACTTGCTGGGCGTCGGGATTGAGGGCCAGCTTGAAATCCTTGCCGCCCGCGTCGGGTTGCGGATCGGTGAACAGGCGGTCGTACAGGCGCACTTCGGCTTCCAGCGCGGTGGCCGCGCTGACCCAGTGGATATTGCCCTTGACCTTGTAATTGGCGCTGCCTTCGGTGCCAGACTTGCTGTCGGCAAAGTAATTGCAATGTACGGCGATGACCTTGCCGTTTTCATCGCGGTCGTAGCCGGTGCATTCGATCACATAACCGTAACGCAGGCGCACCTTGCTGCCCGGCTTGTCGTCGATGGGCGGATACAGGCGGAAATAGCCCTTGCTCGGCACTTCCATGAAATCGTCTTCCTCGATCCACAGATGCTTGCTGATCGGAAAGGTGCGCAAGCCCCGCTCGGGGAAATGTGGATGCACGGGCGAGCTGCATTCGACGCTGTCGGTATCGGAAAAATTGTCGATCACCAGTTTCAAGGGACGCAAGACGGCGGTAGCGCGCGGCGCCTTCGGGTCCAGGTCTTCGCGCAGGCAGCCTTCGAAGGTGCTCATGTCGATCCAACCGTCCGACTTGGTCACGCCGATGCGTTCGCAAAACAGTTGGATCGCTTCCGGCGTGAAGCCGCGCCGGCGCAAGCCGACGATGGTGGGCATGCGCGGATCGTCCCAGCCGTCGACGATGCCTTCGTCGACCAGTTGGCGCAGCTTGCGCTTGCTGGTGACGACATAGGTCAGGTTCAGGCGCGAGAATTCATACTGGCGCGGCAACGGCGCCTCGAAGAAGCCGCCGCCGGCCAGGGTTTCCAGCAGCCAGTCGTAGAACGGGCGGTGATCCTGGAATTCCAGGGTGCACACGGAATGGGTGATGCGTTCGAGCGCATCCGAAATCGGATGGGTGAAATCGTACATCGGGTAAATGCACCAGGTGTCGCCGGTGCGGTGGTGGTGGGCGTGGCGGATGCGGTAAATGGCCGGGTCGCGCAAATTCATGTTCGGTGACGCCATCGCGTCGGCCGCCGTCTTGGCGCGCAGGATATGCTCGCCATCCTTGAACTGGCCCGCTTTCATGGCGCGGAACAGGGCCAGCGACTCATCGGCCGGACGCTCGCGGAACGGCGAATTCTGGCCGGGCTGGTTGAAACTGCCGCGCCTGGACGCCATCTCGTCGGCGCTCTGGCTGTCGACATAGGCGAAGCCGGCCGTGATCAGGTATTCGGCCATCAGGTACAGTTGCTCGAAATAATCGCTGGCGTAATGCAAATGATTTTCCGTGCCGTTGGCGTCCGTCGTTTCCCAGTCGAAGCCGAGCCAGCGTACGCTGTCGATGATGGTATCGACATATTCCTGTTCTTCCTTGGCCGGATTGGTATCGTCGAAGCGCAAATTGCAGCGCCCGCCGTAATCGCGCGCCAGGCCGAAGTTCAGGCAAATCGATTTGGCATGGCCCACATGCAGGTAGCCGTTCGGCTCGGGCGGGAAGCGCGTGATGACCGGCGGCAAGCCGGCCCGCGTGTGGGTGCCGGCGGCCAGGTCGGCTTCGACGATGGCGCGCAGAAAATTGGAGGTCAGTGCCGGAACGGCCGGCGCGCTACTGTTTTTATCGTTGCTCATTGTCGTTACTCATTGTCGTTGCTCATATTGATTGCGGTGAAAGTGTCGAGTTGTGGGCATTTTACCGCACGCGTGGCGCTTGGAATTCCTAGATTGGCGCGCCCGGCCTTCCAATGTCGCTTATAAAGCGCGGCATTTCGCGCAAGCGCCGGACGCCGGCCCTTTTCTATAGGATAATTCGTCTTTAATTGTTTTGGCATTTGTCCCGGAGTCCCTCATGGAAAATTTATACAACGTCCTCGGTGTCGCTCCCAATGCCAGCGACGAGGAAATCAAGAAGATCTATCGCTCGCTGGCGATGCGCTTCCACCCCGACCGCAATCCGGCGCCCGGCGCGGAGCAACGCTTCAAGAGCATCACCAAGGCCTATGAAATCCTGGCCGATCCCGTCAAGCGGGCCGAATACAATCAAAGCGTGAACCACCGCATCATCATCGATCCGGAAGCGGAAGCTTACGCGCTGTGGCGTTCGGTGTTCAATTTGCACGGCAGCAGCTTGCCCGCCGGCTAAGACTCCTCAGTCCGGCCTGACGCGGTAGCGCCCGGATTTCATCGTTACGGCGCCGACGTGGCGCCGCGTACCACATTGGAAAGAAGAAAATGATCAAAGTACATCCCGAATTCGCCTATCAGTCGCGCGAGCTGGGCGGCCAAATCGACGGCATTTTGGGCGATCCGCCCAACCGCGAGAATTACCAGAGCATGGTCGGCGCCCTGGTCGGCGAATACGCGGGCGGCGGCGGCATCGAAGATGTCAACATGCTCAGCTTTGCGCTGGTCGACCATATCCGGTTCAATGACCCGAAAGGCTTGCTGGCCGAAAGCGAGGATTATGAATTGGGCGATCCGGCGCGGGTCTTCGCGATGGCTTCCTGCGAAGGCGCCGAGGCGGCGAAAATGTATGCCGCGATCGCGGAAAGTTTTCCCGAGCTGGCCCGGCAAGCCATCATCACCGCTTTCCTGTTCAAGCATCCCCGCCTGTGGGAAGACGACGACCAGTCGCTCGATCAATTGTCGGCCAATGACGATGGCGACGACCGCCACGACGACGACGATGTGACCGACGAATTCGCCCAGATGTTCGACCAGGATGGAGAAGATAATGCCAGATAAAAGCAATCTGCCCGCCCTCAGCAAGCATGTCACCGAACTGGTGCTGGCCGGCTCGCTGAGCCACGCCGAGCAAGCCTTTTCGGATGCCGCCGAGCAGTACGGCGACCTGGCCGTGGTCGAAGTGCTGGCCAGTATCGCGCCGCAAGTGACGGCCTTGCACCTGGCCGGCTTCGATGGCGGCAAGATGTCGCTGGCAACGCTGCTGGTGCCGCCCAAGGCCTGGGCCGACAGCCTGGCCTTCATTGCCGCCACCTGGAGCGACGACCAGATCGAAGACGATCCGGAGCGCATCGCCGAGTCGCTGTTCGCCCATATCCACGGGGTGGTGTTCGCCACCGAGGATGCCGAGCGCCGCCGCGCGCTACTGTTTGAAGCTTCGGTCAACGACTGGGGCGCGACCGCGTTCGCGATCCTGTTTTCGATGGCGCCCAAGGAAATCCTGGAAGTGGCCGGCGAAATCCTCGTCAAGGGCCCCTACATCACGGGCCAGACTTCGTCCGACAATGATGTCGTGCCGCTGGCGATTGAATTGGCACAAGCCAATGAAGACGGCTGGGACCGCGCCCTGTTTGAATTATTCCCCGATTTCCGCCACAGCGGCGACCTGGTTGACGCCGAATTTTCCGACGACCCGGACGAGGAACAGCAGTTCTTGCAGCGCAGCACCAAGGAATTGCTGTACCGCTTGCGCAAGCAGGTGCCCACTTCGCGTTCGGCCGCAGCCAAGCCCGGCGCGCGCCGCAGTCTGGGAACCGGCATCTTTTCTTGATGCCTCAAGTGCTAGAAAAATACAATATGCTGCCTGCAATCGTAGTAGAAAACCTGCCGCGCCTGACGCGCGCGATCAAGCTGCTGGCGCTTGACCCGCGCGCCGATATCGCCGTCAACCTGGCCGACGAACTGGCCGGCATCACGGCCATGGTGGCCGAGAAATTCACCAATGAGCGCACGGCGGAAGGCATCCAGAAGGCGTTGTACCTGACGGTGGGCGGGGTCTCGCTGGGGCTCGAACATGCCTTGACGCATGAGGGCGACCAGGCTGCGCTCGACTTCCTCGTCGAGCATGGCGCCGAACACGCCTTCCAGGCCGGTTTCCGCCTGGTGCGCGACTTGTCGCAATTGCCGGAAGACGCCTTGATCGGCGAATACGATCAAGACCCCGTGTATTTGCAGCGCCGCTTGCGCGACTTGTTTGTCGACATTTGCAGCGCCGACCCGAACCGCAACTGGAGCGGGCCGGAAAAATACGCGCTCCAGCTCAAGCAGCGCAAGGAAGTGCAAGCCATCGTGCGCTTGGCGAACTGGTTGCGCCGCCACAATGACCGTGGCCCCGTCAACGACGCCGACTTGAATGCCGAAGGCGTGATCGCGGTGGCCGTCATCTTTGCCATCGAAAACGGCGGCATCGTCGCGCGCACGGGGCAAAAGGAATTCGAGCGCTTCGTGCGGGCCGTGCGCAAGAACAAGCCGGATTTTGAAGCGGGCTGGGCGGCATTGCTGGCCAAGGTGCCGCTGCAACACCACCCGGTGTTGCTCGATCGCATAGCCGCCTACCGTGGCCATTGCAGCGTGATCTTGCAAATCCTGAGCCGTACCAGCATGAAAAAATTGTTCGAGCAATTGGAAAACTATGCCGGCTCCGAATTGGACGCCGACTACGCCTGACGCTTGTCAGTCGGGCCGGGCCTGACTGGGCCGGGCGGCGGCCGTGGCCAGTGCCACGAAAGCCTCGATCAAAGGCGAATTGGCTCCCGCGCGCCGGGCCAGCAGCAAGCTGGTGGTGGCGGCCCGGTCGGCGATCGGCCGGTAGCACACGCCATCCATGCGGATGCGCTCGAACGAAGCGGGCAACACCGAAATGCCGCAACCGGCCGCCACCAGGCCGATGATGGTCGAGGCCTCGTTCGCCTCTTGCGCGACGCGGGGCGCGAAGCCGGCCGCCCGGCATAGCCTGACGATTTGCGGGTGAATGCCGGTGCCGGCGTTTTTCGGATACATCACGAAGGGCAAGCCGTCGAGTTCCTTGATGAAAATTTCAGCCTTGGCCGCCAGCGCATGCTCGTTCGGCAAGACCAATACCAGCGGGTCTTGCCGCAACACCGACAAATGCACCGTGTCGGGAATGGCCGCCTCGGGCGGGCGCACGAAGCCCAGGTCCATGGCGCGCTCGCCGATGGCGTCGATCTGGTGCCAGGTTGCCATTTCATGCAAGGTCAGCGTGACTTGCGGGAATTGTTGGCGGTAGCCGTTGATGACGGTGGCGAATAGCGGCGTGAACGGGGTGGAAAAGGTGAAACCGATGCGCAATTCGCCCACTTCGCCGCGCTGGGCCCGGCGCGCCGTCACGGCCGCCTGTTCCGCCAGCGCCAGGATGCGCCTGGCGTCGTCGAGGAAGAGGCGGCCCGCCTCCGTCAGGCGCACCCAGCGTTTGCTGCGTTCGAATAATTGCGCGCCCAATTCCGCTTCCAGGGCCTGAATTTGCTGGCTCAGCGGCGGTTGGCCCATGTGCAGGCGCTCGGCCGCCCGCGTGAAATGCAATTCCTCGGCGACGGCGACAAAATACCGCAGATGACGTAGTTCCATGTTTTTCTTATCTGTTTAAAGTATGACTGGTGCCTTAAATATATATTGGACTATATGAATAGGCAATCCTATGATGGGATATCGTCGCTTTTCCCCCGCCATCATGTCCGCCTCCACGCTTCCCCCGCTTTCCCCTCACACCGCCATCGCCGCCGGCACGCCTGAATTCAAGCGCAGTAACCGGGCCTTGTTTTTCGGCGGCTTTGCCACCTTTGCGCTGCTGTATTGCATCCAGCCCTTGATGCCGCTACTGTCGCGCGAGTTTGCGCTGAGCGCCGCGCAAAGCAGCTGGTCGCTGTCGATTTCGACGGCCGCGCTGGCCATTTCGCTGCTGGTGACGAGCGCGATCTCGGACCGGATCGGGCGCAAGTCCCTGATGGTGGGCGCCCTGGCGATTGCCGCCGCGATGACGGTGTTGTGCGCCTGCGCGCAAAATTACGCCCAATTATTGCTGATGCGGGCCGCGCTCGGCGTCGCCCTGGGCGGCATGCCGGCCATCGCGATGGCCTATCTGGGCGAGGAAATCGCGCCGCCCTCGCTGGGCCTGTCGATGGGTTTGTATATTGCGGGCAGCGCGTTCGGCGGCATGGCGGGGCGCATCGTGGTGTCGCTGCTGAGCGACGTCTGGTCTTGGCGGGCGGCGCTGGTGGCCATGGGCGCGCTCGGTTTGCTGGCGGCGGCGGAATTCTGGCGCAGCTTGCCGGCGTCGAAAAATTTCCATCCCAGCGCGCACGGCTGGCGTGCCTTGCCGGCCGGCTTGCGGCTTCACCTTGCCGACGCCGGCTTGCCGAGCCTGTTTGGCCTGGCCTTCCTGTTGATGGGATGTTTCGTCAGCATGTATAACTATATTGCCTACCGCTTGTTGGCGGCGCCGTTCGGCTTGCGTCAAAGTACGGTCGGCGCCATCGCCTTGCTCTACCTGATCGGTATTTTCAGCTCCGTGTGGGCGGGCCGGCTGGCCGACCGGCTGGGACGGCGCGGCGTGCTGTGGATCATGATGTCGCTGATGCTGGCCGGCTTGCTGCTGACCTTGTCGAACGGCTTGTTCTTGATCGTGCTCGGCATGGCCCTGTTCACCTTCGGCTTTTTCGCCTCGCACTCGATCGCCAGCAGTTGGGTCGGGCGGCGCGCGCGCGCGCCGCAAGCGCTGGCATCGGCCCTGTATCTGTTTTTCTATTACCTCGGTTCCAGCCTGATCGGCTCGCTGTCCGGCTTGATGTGGGGCCGCGACGGCTGGCCCGGCGTGGTCGCCATGCTGGCCTTCGGGCTGGGTCTGGGCTTGTTGATCGCGCTGCGCCTGCGCAATTTGCAACCCTTGGGGCCGCGCGCCCCGGCGCCGCTCCCCGCCTAGGGACAAGAGCATGTAAGTTTTTGCCGCTTGTCGCCGACCAAACCCCATCACCATCGTTGGGAGGCGGCAATGCATACACTATTCTGGAGTCTGGGCGTCTGCGCCATCTTGCATGGCGCCCTGGGGCCAGCCTTGGGCGCGACTGTCTGCAGCAAAAAAAGTCCAGCGCATGGCGTCGCTCTGCTGGAGTTATACACATCCGAAGGCTGCGACAGTTGCCCGCCCGCCGACCGCTTTGTCAGCGGCTTGCGGGCCGCCGGCGTCGCGCCGGAGCAAGCCGTGCTGTTGTCGCTGCATGTCGATTACTGGAATGACATAGGCTGGAAAGATCCGTTTTCACAGGCCTTGTTCAGCACCCGGCAGCGCTGGCTGTCGGAACTGGCCGCTAGGCGCACGATCTATACGCCGGAAATATTTATCGCCGGCCAGGAATTGCGCGGCGGCGTGCAGGGCTGGAGCGCCAGCGTGCCGGCCGCCGTCAAGCGCGTCAATGACAGACCGGCCCGGGCCGATATCAGCATTGCGCTGGGGCGGGCCGGCGCCGCCGGCCTGCCGGTCGAGGTCAGCGCCAGCGCCATGCAAGGCGGAAAACTCTATATCGCCTTATTTGAAAATGGTTTGAGCAGTGCTGTCACGGCCGGCGAAAACCGTGGCCACGTGCTCCGGCATGATTTCGTCGTGCGTGAATGGCTGGCACCGCTGTCGCTGAGTGCCGACGGCGCCAAACTGAGCGCCACGGTGAGGCGTGCCTTGCCGCTGGCGCCGGGCGTCTCGCCCGGAAACCTGGGACTGGCTGCCTTTGTCCAGTCCGACCAGGGCGAGATCTTGCAAGCGCTGGCGCTGCCGGCATGCGAGTGATGCCAGGCGTGTCAAAAAACTACATTTCCATGAGTCAATAATTATAAGTCACTTGCAAAATTACTAATTTCAAAATATAATTTCCATAAGTTAATATTGTCATGGTATTTATGTCAATATTGTCGAGCTTCTGGCTCAGCCTGAGAGCCATCCCGACACGCCGCCGAATATCGCGGATTCTGCAGCCTGAACATTGAATCGGTCGCCAAGGCGGGGCCGGGATGTGTTCGTGCCGTTGCAAAGCAAACGCTTACCCTTGATGATTACCATGCAAATTCAAACATTCCGCGCCAAGTTCAGTTCACTGATATTGAAACACGGGGGCAGGCCGCGCGCGCGCGCCATGTTCCCGACCCTCATGTCGGCCTTGGCCCTGGCCTTGGGCATGACGGTGGCTGGCGGCGCGGGCGCCGCCGTGATCGACTTGTCGGTGTCGTCCTACGTGCAAACGCCGGACCCGATGGCGCGCGGAGCAGTAGCCGCCTTTGCGGTGACGGTCACCAATAATGACAGCAGCGTGGCGGCCACGGCCGCCATCGCGCTGACCGTCGAGTTGCCCTCGAATGTGGATTTTTCCGCCAGCCTGGCGCCGGCCGGCTGCCTGTATGACTTGGCCGCCAGTCCGAAGACGCTCACTTGCGCGCGCACGGGCCTGGCCGCGACGGCAACCTGGAACCTGGCCTTTGGCGGCGTCGGCCAGACCGCCACCGCCGCGCCGACCCGGGCCTCGGTGTCATTTTCCGGCGCCGGCGACAGCGATGCCAATGCCGCCAATAACGTGTTGGTGAAAAACTTCACCGTCATCAATGGCGCCGACTTGAGCGTGCTGCTGAGCGGCAGCAGCGGCATGAGCGGCTGCCCGGGCGCCTGCAGCGCGCCGGCCGGCGCCACGGTCGGCTTCACGATCGACGTCAGCAATGCCGGTCCCGACGTCGCCGCGCAATTCCGGGTGACGCAGGATTTGCCCTCAGGCATAGACTTCAGTTTCGCCTCGGCCAGCGGCAGCGGCTGGACGTGCAACCGCGTCGCCACCGTGGTCAGCTGCAATTACAGCGGGGCCGCGATTGCCAGCGGCGCGCACGCGCCGCCCATCACGCTGAGCGGCCAGATCATCAAGAATGTGGCCGGCACCATCACCCAGGGCGCATCGGTGGCCTCGACCGATGGCCAGACTGGCGATCCCAATGAAAACAATAACGGCCCCAGCCAGGTGGTGGTCTCGGTCTTGCCGGGCACCTCACTGGTGGCGCATGAAACCCTGGTATCGAACAGCACCGGCTTGACGACTTTTTCGCCGGGCGAAGCGCTCACGCTTGATCTGTGGGCCAGCAATACCGGCACCCAGGACGCGAGCGGCGTGACGCTGCGCGACACGCTGCCGGCCGGCTTGCTGATCGGTGCCTTGCCGGCCGGTTGCAGCGCCGCCGCATCGACCATCACTTGCGCGCCCGGGCCCCTGGCCAGCGGCGCCACGTCGGCGCATTACCTGATCCCGCTGACGGTGGCCGCCGGCGCCGTCAGCAATACCAATATCGTCGATGTGGCGCGCGTGGCGCCGGTGGGCGGCACAAACACGCCGGCCACGCTCGATTACATCGTCAGCGCGCCGTTTGCGCATTTGACGCTGAGTAAGAGCAAGAGCCCGGCGGTGGCCGCTGCCGGCGCCGATATTACCAGCACCATCACGGTCACCAATTCGCTCTCGTCGACTTCGGCCGCGAGCGGCACCGTGCGCGTCACCGATGCCTTGTCGGCCAATGAAACGTATGTCCGGGTGCTGGCCAATGGCTGGACGTGCGCCGCCGCCGGCGCGCCCCAGGTCGTCACTTGCGCTTTCACGGTCGCGGGCAATCTGGCGCGCGGCGCCGCGCTGCCCAACCTGGTGTTGACCACCCATTCCGGCATTGCCTTTGTGGGCGCCTTGAGTAATCACGCTTGCACCGGCTTGACGGCCGGCTCGCCGCACACGCCGCCCGACAATTCGGGCACCGGCAATTGCGCCGACGCCAGCGTGACCGTGGCCGTCAAGCATATCGACCTGGCCATTGTGAAGACTGTCTCGAGCGCCACCCTGGCTGCGGCGGCCAATAGTTTCAGTTACACCTTGCTTGTCAGTAACAATGGTCCCGATCTGGCGCCCAACGTCACGGTCAGGGATACCTTGCCGGGCTGGTATGCCGGCAGCGCCGGCACCACCAGCGGCAGCGCGGTCATCAGTGGCGCCGGGCCTGGCGAGCTGTGTACCTTTAATCAAACCGTTTTTTGCGTCATGTCCAATCTGGCCAGCGGCGCCTCGCGCAGCATCACGATCACCATCAACCGCCCGGTCGCCGATGGTGTGTTGAACAATACCGCCACCGTGTACAGCACCGACGCGATCGATGATTTCTTGCCGAACAATAGCAGCAGCGTCGCCATCAACGTCAATCCGGTGGCCGATGTCACCGTCAGCAGTATCGCGGCGGCGCCGGCGCCGGTGCGGGTCGGCGTGGAATTGACGTATACCACCTCGATCAAGAATAACGGACCCAGCGCCGCCGCCGCAGTGGTCGTGCGGCAAGCCATCGATGGCTCGCGCATGAGTTATGTCAACGGTTCGGCATCGATCGCCGGCAGCGCCGCCAATTGCGTCTGGGTGGCAGCTTTCGGCCCCGGCGCGCTGGCGGGCCAGTCTGGCATCGAATGCAGCGGTTTTGCGCTCGGCGACGGCGAAGCCCGGCAACTGGTATTCAAGGTGGTGCCAGTGTTTCCTTACCCGGATGCCTTGCCGGCCAATTTCACCAGCACGGCGACGATTTCGACCAGCACCGCCGAGAGCGACCCCGCCAATGACAGCACCAGCAAGACCGTGCAAGTGCTCGACAAACAGATCGACTTGAGCGTGACGGCCGGCGATGCCGGTAACGATCCCTCCTCGTTCGGCGATGCCCTGGTGTACCAGGTCAAGGCGCAAAACAATGGTCCATCGCGCGCCACCACCCTGAAATTGACGGTCGTGCCGGTCGCGCCCGCGCAAGGTTCGGCCGCCGCGCCGTATACCATGTTGTGGAATAGCGGCGGCAGCAGCTTGCCGGCCGGCGCCAGTTGCGCCCAGCCGGGCGGCGCCGGCAGCGCGGTGATTTGTTATCTGGCCGCCACGCCAAGCGCCAGCATCCTGGCCAGCGGCAGCAGCGCCACCTTCGGCTTGAAATTCGATACCGGACCGCTCAGCAACGCCCCCACCGGTTCGCTGACCTATGACATCAACGCGGCTGTCGAATCGAGCGAAACGGGCGCCGCGCCGTTTGCCGGCGACACGCTGGCGGCCAATAACGCCGTGTCGGAAAACACCACGGTATTGCCGAAAACAGATTTGATGGTGGTCTCGAAAACGGTGTCGGCCGGTTCGCCGTTCAGCATCAACCAACCGTTTACGTATACGGTGGTAGTGGCCAATCTCGGTCCCGCGCTCGCGTCCAGCGTGGTGGTGACGGATGTCTTGCCGGCCGGCCTGGTGATGAATGGCGCGCCCAGCGCGACGCTCGGTTCGGGCGCCGCCCTGAGCATCAACAATTGCAGCGCCAGCGGCACGCCGGTAACGGTTACTTGTACGCTGGGCATCTTGCCGATCGCCGCGAATGGCGCCGATAGCGCCAAACTGGTCAGCATCACGATTCCCGTCAAGGCGCCGTATCCGGGCTTTGCCGGGCCATTTGGCAGCGATATCAATAACACGGCCCAGATCGCGCCGTCGCCGAATACGTCGCGCGATCCGGTGCCCGGCAATAATACCGCCTCGGTTCCGGTGCAAATCGTCAAGTCGAGCATCGCCGGTTCCGTATATAACGACGCCAATCGCAACGACGTCATCGATGGCGGCGAAAAAATCAGCAGCGCCGTCAGCTTTAGCCTGTACGGCAAGGATTTCTGGAATAACGATATCGGCACGCCAGGTGCACCCGTCGCGGTACTCAGCGCGAACGGCGATTTCCTGTTCGACAAATTGCCGCGCGCTGGAGTCGCTGGCTATACCATCGTCGAAACCCAGCCGGCCGGCTATGCCGACCGCTTCGAAGTGGCCGGCAGCGCCGGCGGCAGCGTGCCGCCGGCCGTGTGCGACGGCGCGCTGAACTGCTCGGCCAGCGCCGCCCACAATAGCATCGCCCAGATCGTCTTGCCGGCCAATACGGCGGCCACCGGCTACCTGTTCCAGGAATACGCCAACGCCACCGTTACCGGCTTCGTGTATGCCGATGCGAATAACAATGGCATGCGCGATGGCGGCGAAACCGGCATTGCCGGCATCCAGGTGAAAATTGCCGGCACCACCTTCGCGGGCGCCGATGTCTGCGTCGTCCTGGGCGGCGCTTGCACGGCCACCACCGACGCCAACGGCAACTATAGCTTTACCGTGCCAGCCAGCCAGGCTGGCGGCGCTTACCGTGTCAGCGAGCAAAGCTTGCCGGCCGGCTATCTTGACGGCAAGGACCAGAATGGCGCCGGCGCACTCAATGTGATCGCCGCCAGCGCCGGCCGCGCCGCGCCGGAAAGCATCGTGCTGGGCCAGGTCGATCCGGGCCAGACATATTCCGAGCGCAATTTCGGCGAATTGCCGGCCGCCTCGATCGGCGGCACCGTGTATATGGATAGCAATCGCGACGCCGTGCGCCAGGCGGGCGAAACGGCTGGCGTGGCCGGCGTGACGGTGACGCTGGCCGGGCTCGACCAGCTTGGCAATCCCGTTTGCCCAAGCGTGGGCGTGCCCACTTGCGCGATCTTGACCGATGCCAACGGCAATTACAGTTTCGCCGGCTTGCCGCCTAGCGGTGCGGGCGGTTACGGCGTCACCGTGACGCCACCGGCCAGCCTGGTACATGTCGGCGCGCAAGCCGGTTCGCTTGGCGGCAGCATCAATGGCATCGCGCGCGGCGCCGCGGTCGGCGTCGTCGGCGCCGGCTTCAAGAGCATCAATGGCATCGCGCTGAATGCGGGCAATCTCGCCACCGGCTACAATTTCGGCCAGGCGCCGGGCGCCTCGGGCGGCACCGCGCAATCGCTTTCCGGCTATGTCTATGTGGATGCCAACCGCAATGGCCGCAAGGATGGCGGCGAAGCGGGTATCGCCGGCGTCGCCGTGACCCTGTCGGGCACGACCTTTGACGGTTTCAATGTCTGCACCGTGATCGCACCGGCTTCTTGCACGGTGTCGAGCGGCGCGGATGGCCTGTATCAATTCAACGCTTTGCCGGAAAGTAATGGCGCCGGCTACACCCTGGTAGAAACCCAGCCGGCCGCCTATCTGGATGGCGCCGAAAGCCTGGGCAGCGTCAGCGGCGGCGCGAATGGCGTGGTGAGCGGCGTAGCGCCCCAGTTCGACCAGTTTTCCGGCATCGTCTTGCCGCATGGCGGCAGCGGGCGCGACTATAATTTCGGCGAATTGAGCGCCAGCATTGCCGGCACCGTCTACCTCGACCTCGACGCCAGTGGCACCTACAGCGCCGGCGATACGCCGCTCGCTGGCGTCACCGTCGCGCTGAGCGGCGCGGCCACGGCCAGCGCCGTCACCGATGCAGCCGGCAATTACCGTTTCGATGGTTTGCTGGCCGGCACGTATGTGCTGAACGAAACCCAACCGGCCAATTATGCCCAGGCCGGCCAAAGCGCCGGCAGCGGCGGCGGCAATGCCAGCGTGGTCGACCGCATCAGTGCCATCGTCGTGGCGCGCGGCATCGCATTGACTGGCTATAATTTCGGCGAAAAAGCCGGTGCCCTGAGCGGTTCAGTCTACCTCGACAGCAACGATAACGGCGTGCGCGAGCCTAGCGAAAGCACCGGCATCGCCGGCGTCACGCTGACCTTGAGCGGCACCGCCGCCGATGGCGTTACCCTCGTCAACCGCAGCGCCCTCACGGCGGCCGACGGCAGTTACAGTTTCACCGGCTTGCCGAGCGCAAATTCGACCGGCTATCGCTTGACGCAAACCCAGCCGGCGGCTTATCTGGATGGTCGCCAGCGCAAGGGCTTGGTCAATGGCGTCACTTGCGCCGATCCCGCTTGCGTGATCGCTGTGGCAAATCAGATCGATAAGATTGCTTTTGATGCCAGCAAGACGTACAGCCTGTTTGATTTCGGCGAATTGCTGGGCGCCAGCGTGTCGGGCCGCGTGTACGCGGACGCTAACGACAATGCCGTCTACGATAGCGGCGAAGCGCTGCCCAATGTCAGCTTGACCTTGAGCGGGGTCGATAGCCGTGGCCGCCCAATCAATGTCAGCGTCGTCACCGGCGCGGATGGCACATATACCTTCACTGGCCTGTATCCATCGGGTCCGGGCGGCTACACCGTCACGGAAACCCAACCGGTGGGCCTCGGCAATTATCCTGCGGCCAGTGGCAGCATGGTCGGCAGCGCCGGCGGCGTGGCCGCCCCGGACGCGATCACGGCTATCGTCTTGGCGCAGCGCGCGGCCGGCAGCGGCTACGATTTCCGCGACAAGGCTTCCGCCATCAGCGGTTTCGTCTACCGCGACGCGAATGACAATGGCCAGATGGATGGCGGCGAAACCGGCATCGCCGGGGTGCAAGTCACGTTGACCGGTCCGGCCGGCTTGAGCCGCAGCGCCACCAGCGCGGCGGACGGCAGTTACCATTTCGACGGCTTGGCGGGCGGCGTGTATGCGCTCGAAGAAAGCCATCCAGCGCTGTATCTGGATGGCCGCGAAACGGCCGGCAGCGCCGGCGGCACGGTCGATAACAGCAGTTTCGGCACGACGGCGCAACAAAACAGTATCACCGCCATCACGCTGCCGGTCGCCACCCGCGCCACCGGCTACTTGTTTGGCGAACGCAATACGCTCGGCAATATCTCCGGCCACGTGTATGTCGATAGCAACCGCGACGGCGCGATGAATGCCGGCGAAAGCGGGATTGCCGGCGTCACCGTGATCTTGAGCGGCAAGAGCGCCGATGGTAGCGTGCTCAAGTTGAGCACGCAAAGCGCGGCCGACGGCGGCTTCGCCTTCCCGGCCGTGCCCGTCAGCGACGCGACCGGCTACACCTTGACGCAAATCCAGCCATCCGGTTATAGCGACGGCAAGACCACGGTGCTGGCCGGCTCGCACGGCACGCCGGTCTCGGCCAAGCCTGTCGGCGTCGGCAATATCGACGCCATCGGCGGCGTCACCCTGGCCGCCGGCGAGCAATTGAATGGTTATCTGTTTGGCGAAAACCTGGTGCCTTTCCTGAAACCGCCCGTCATTAGCGGTTACGTCTGGTTTGACCGCAACGGCAGCCGCGTGCGGCCTATCGATGGCAGCCAGGCCGGCGTGGCCGGCTGGACCGCGCAATTGCACCAGCGTGGGCAATTGATTTGCACCGCCACCACCGACGCGAGCGGCTTTTACCAGTTCGACAATTTGCATTGCCCCGGTTACGAGGCGAGCGGCTTGCCGATCGGCTCGGGCTATTCGATCACCTTCTTAAAAGATGGCAATACCATGCCGAACGTGCCCATTTCGACCGGCAACAAGGGCGTGGTCGCTCCCGGCGGCAACCGCATCAGCGAGATTTCGCTGGGCGCGGCCGAAGCGGTGACCGAGCAAAACCTGCCGCTCGATCCGGCCGGCGTGGTGTATGACTCGGTCACCCGCAAGCCGGTGCCGGGCGCCAGCGTGACCATCAGCGGTCCGGCCGGCTTTGACGCGGCCAGCCATTTGATGGGCGGCAGCGCTGCCGTCACCCAGGTGGTCGGCAGCGATGGCATGTATCAATTCCTCTTGCAAAACGCCTTCCCGAGCGGGGTGTACACCTTGAGCGTGGTAGCGCCCGCGAATTACCTGCTGGCGCCATCGCTGAGCCTGCCAGCCTGCAAGGGGCCATTGATGGTCGGCATCGTGCCTGATCCGGCCATGGTCCAGGCCAGCGAAGGCGCGCCGGCACTATCGGTCAAGCAGCAATTGAATCCCGACACTTGCATTGGCCTGGTGGCGGGCGGCGCGGCCAGCACCCAGTATTACACCAGCTTCACGATCACGCGTGGCGCCTCGGCGCCCATCGTCAACAACCATTTGCCGCTCGATCCGGTCGGCAGCAATGCCCTCATGGTCAGCAAGACTACGCCGATGGTGAATGTGACGCGCGGCGATCTGGTGCCGTACACCATCACGGCCAGCAATGGCCAGGGCGCGGCGCTGGGCGCCGTCGAAGTGCGTGATTGGATACCGGCCGGCTTCAAATACCGCGTCGGCAGCGCGCGCCGCAATGGCGTGCCGGCCGAACCGGTGCAAGACGGCCGCCAATTGACCTGGAAAGAAAGCGGTTTCTTGGCGAAAGAGAAGAAGACCTACAGCCTGGTCCTGATGGTGGGCAGCGGCGTCGGCGACGGCGAATACACCAACCAGGCCTGGGCCAGCGGCGGCGGCGCGCGCATCTCGAACCTGGCCACGGCCACGGTCAGGCTGGTGCCGGACGCCACCTTCGATTGCCCCGATATCATCGGCAAGGTGTTCGACGACAAGAACGCGAATGGCTACCAGGACCAGGGCGAAGCGGGGATTGCCGGCGTGCGCCTGGCCAGCGCGCGCGGCTTGCTGGTGACCACCGATGCGGAAGGGCGCTTCCACGTCGCTTGCCCGGATATTCCAAATGCCGACCGTGGCTCGAATTTCGTCATGAAACTCGACGAGCGCACCCTGCCCAGCGGTTACCGCGTGACCACGGAAAATCCGCGCGATGTACGCCTGACCCGAGGCAAGGTAGTCAAGCTGAACTTCGGCGCCACCGTGCACCGCGTGGTGCGCGTCGAGTTGAGCGACGCCGCCTTTGGCGCCGGCACGGTGGACTTGCTGCCGCAATGGCAAGAGCGCATCGCGCCCATGCTCGCTGCGCTGCGCGAGCGGCCATCGGTATTGCGCATTGCTTACCTGGCCGGCGCCGAGCCGGCCGAACTGGCGCAGCGCCGCATCGCCGCCCTGGAGCGCGCCGTGCGTCAAAGCTGGCAAGCCCTGGAGCACGCCTATCCCCTCGCCATTGAAGTCGAGGCAAGCAAATGAAACAGAAAATCATGATCAATTCCGCTCCAACATTCGCCCTCAAACGTCTGGTGTATTTACTCGGTACGATAGGCTGTGTCTGCCTTGGCGCCCAGGCCCAGCAGAGGCCCGAACATCGCGGCCAGATGCTGGACCGCAGCCAGAGCCTGGCGGCGGCGCCGTCGGCCAGTTCGGAGCGCGAAGCGTTGGCCTTCGACGCCCTGGCGCCATCCGGCTTGAGCGTGGCGCAACGTCGCACCATGCTGGAAACGGTGGCGCCAGCCGCGCCGGCGCGGCAAAGCGTGACGCTTGACGATCTATCTTCGGGGACCAATTTCGAGTCCGGCAAGGCCTTGCTGTTGCCGGCCGCGCTAGAGCGCCTCGATCAATTGGCGGCCCGCTTGCGCGGCAAGCAAGCGATCCGCCTGGAGATCGTCGGCCATACCGACAGCCAGCGCATCGCCGCTTACCTGAAGCCGCAATTTCCCAGCAACGGGCATTTGTCGCAGGCGCGCGCGCTGGCCGTGGCCGCCTATCTGATGCGCGCCCTCGACTTGCCGGCCTCGGCCATTGCCGCCAGCGGCAGGGGCGAGTCGCAACCGGTGGCGCCGAACGACACGGCGCAAGGCATGGCGCGCAACCGCCGCACCGACATTCGCGCCTGGTATGAGGAAGTGGCGCTGGTGCCGGGACCGGCGCAAGAGCGCGCCGTCGCCCTCGAACGCGACGCTTGCAGTGTTGCCGTGGCCGCGCCCGACGCCGCCTTTTCCATCAGCGTCGACGGCGTGCCGCAAGAGACCGATACGGGCCTGAAGGAAGCGGACCGCCAGCGCTGCGTCGACGTGGCGCTGGAACGGGCCGCGATCGAAGTCAAATATGATCCGCTCAATGTGGCACCGGCACTCAATGTCTGGCTGGCCGCGCCGCACGCCTTGCGCGCCGCGCCGCTGCCGTTCGCCACGTATACCAATTATGCATGGTGGCAAAAGCGCGCCGAAATCCGCATCTTCGCGCAAGGCCAGTCGAGCCAGGAAACGCCGCTGGCGGTGTTGCCGGTGGCGGTGGGCGGCGCCGTCGAATGGCGCGCGCCGGCTGGCGCGCCGGAGCAAATCACCTATTTGCTGCGGGTCTACGATAGCCGTGGCAAATTCGATGAAACCCGTCTGCAGTCGCTGCGCCTGCTCGACGGCGCCGCGCCAGGGCTGCCTGCTGCCGGTGCCAGCGTGGCCCTGGCCGGCTGGGGCGAATCGAGCCTGAGCCTGCGCAATATCGGCGCATCCGGCGGCAGCGTCACCGTCAGCGGCGCCAATATTGGCGTCGGACAAAACGTCAGCGCGCTCGGCATGGCCGTGCCGGTCGACGCCAAGGGCAAATTCGCGCTGCGCCAGATTTTGCCGACCGGCGCGCACACGGTCGAAGTGGCCGTCAAGGATGCCAATGGCGCCGGCATGACGTATCGCCGCAATCTGATGATCGCCGACCGCGACTGGTTCTATGTCGCGGTGGCCGACTTGACTGTGGGCCACGACCGTACCCGGGGACCGGCCGAACTGGTCACGGGCGATACCAGCCATTACAAGAACGAAAGCTGGGCCGATGGTCGTGGCGCCTTTTATCTGAAGGGCAAAATCAAGGGCGATTACTTGCTGACGGCCAGCGCCGACACGCGCGAGCAACCGCTGCGCGATTTGTTCCATAATTTCCAGAGCAAAGATCCGAATTACCTGTTGCGCCGCATCGATCCCGATAAATACTATCCGGTGTATGGCGACGATAGCAGCGCGGTGGATGACGCGCCGACCCAGGGCCGCATGTATCTGCGCCTGGAAAAAGGCGATTCTTCCATCATGTGGGGCAATTTCCAGACCAGCTGGAGCGGCACCGAGCTGGCCCAGTACAGTCGCGGCTTGTATGGCGCCGGTCTGCAATGGAATGGCGACGACGCCACCGTGTACGGCGAAAAAATCAGCAGCGTGAACGCCTTCGCCGCTTCGCCCGGCACCCTGCAATCGCGCGAGGAATTTCGCGGCACGGGCGGTTCCCTGTATTACCTGCACCACCTCGACTTGAGCCAGGGTTCGGAGCGCTTGTGGATCGAAGTGCGCGACAAGGATTCCGGCCTGGTGATCGAACGCACCCAGCTGACCCCGTCGCAAGATTATGAAATCAATTATCTGCAAGGCCGCTTGACGCTGCGCTCGCCGCTCTCCTCGGTGGCCGACGGCAGCGCGCTGGTGCAAAGCGCGAGCTTGAACGGCAATCCCCTGTATCTGGTTGCCACCTATGAATATGTGCCGGGCTTGAGTGCCATTGCCGGCACGTCGACCGGGGTGCGCGCCAGCCACTGGGTCAACGACCATGTGCGGCTCGGCTTGAGCGATTACCATCAGGGCGAACAGGGTTCCGACCAGACCCTGAAAGAACTCGACCTGACCTTGCGCTACAAGCCGGGCACCTGGATCAAGGCCGAGGCGGCCCGCTCCAGCGGCGACGCCGGCAGCACCCTCAGCTCGTCCAGCGGCGGTTTCGATTTCGCCCAAAGCGTGGCCGGCGGCCGGCCCGCCAACGCGAAACGCTACGACGCGGCGCTCGATCTGGCCGACCTGGGTAGCGCGGCGCGCGGCCGCCTGGCCGCTTACTTCCAGGACCGCGAGGCCGGTTATTCGGCGCCCGGCTTGCAGAGTCCGGGCGGCGAAGCGGTACGCCAAAGCGGCATGGCCGCTACCTTGCCGCTGGCCGAGCGCACCGAATTGGCCGTCAAGGCCGACCAGCGCACGGCCGTCAGCGCCGACGCGCGCGCGCTCGAAGTGGCATTGCGCCACAAGCTCGACGCCGAGTGGGGCGTGGCGGCCGGCTTGCGCCATGATTATCGGGGCAATGCGTCCCAGGCTGGCGGCATCAGCAACGCCAGCCCTATCCTGAGCCAGAACGGCGGGCGCAGCGATGCCATCGTGCGCGTCGATTACCGTCCCTTGAAACCGGGCCAGGATGTCGCCGCCGTTTTGGCGGCCAATGCGGCAGCGAACGCGGCGGCGTTGCCAGGCGCGGTGCCGACGCCAGACGGCGGCACCCAGTCCGGCTTGCGCGGCGGCAGCAGCGCCACCCTGGTGACGGCCGGCCGCGAAGCGGGCCTGGCCGGCAGCCCGCAATACGGACCGGATGCCGGCGCCGTGGCCGGTATCGCGGCGGCGCGCGTGGCCGGTTTGCTGTATGAGCCCTGGGATATGTATGGTTTCGTCCAGCATACCCTGGCGCGCAGCGGCGATCGGGCGCAAAACGAGCGTGGCGGCCTGGGCGGCTCGCGCCAGCTCAGCGAGCGTCTGCGCCTGGGCGCCGAGGCGTCCGGCGGCAGCGGCGGCGCCGGCGGTCAGGTATTCGGCAATTACCAGGTCGACGAACGCAGCAATCTCTATTTGAACTACCGGCTGGAAAGCGAAACCCCGGACATCAACTATACGGGACGCCAGGCCACGCTGACGGCGGGTAGCCATTATCGCTTGAATGACCAGGCCGGCCTGTTCGCGGAAAGCCGCTGGGGCAATGGCGCCGGGCCGCAAAGCCTGACCCATGCGTTCGGGGTCGACCTGGCGCCGAACGCGCGTTGGACCACCGGCTTGAAATTCGAAACGGGCACCTTGTCGAGCCCGCTTTCGGGCGACTTGAAGCGCGACGCCATCGGCTTGACTGCGGCGTATTCCTTTGAACGCTTGAAATGGTCGAGCGCGCTCGAATACCGCACCGACCGCAGCAGCACGCTGGGCACGGTGGCCGGCACGTGCACTACCTTGCCGGCCGACGGCGGTTGCCCGGATGGGGCGGGCGAGAGCAAGCGCCATGTCTGGCTGACGCGCAATGCGCTCAGTTACCAGCTCGACCGCGATTGGCGCTTGCTCGGCAAGTTCAATTTGTCGCGCAGCAGTTCCAGCCAGGGCGCCTTCTATGACGGCGACTATACCGAAGTGGTGAGCGGCGCCGCTTACCGTCCGGTCGACAATGAGCGCTGGAATACCCTGTTCAAGTACACGTACTTTTACAATTTGCCCTCGCCGGGCCAGGTCGATGGCGTCACCGGCGGCGCACTCGACTATACGCAAAAGAGCCATATCGTCGATGTCGACAGCACTTACGACGTGAAACCGTGGCTGGCGCTGGGCGCCAAGTACGGGGTCCGGGTGGGCCAGTTGCGCGCCTCGAAAACCGAGGGCGACTGGTTTTCCAGCCGGGCCGCCCTGGTGGTCTTGCGCGCCGACTTGCATTGGGTAAAGGAATGGGATGCCTTGCTGGAAGTGCGCCGCCTGTCGGCACATGAGGCGGGCGACGCCCGTTCCGGCGCGCTGATCGGGGTTTACCGCCATGTGGCGGCGCATGCCAAGATCGGCATCGGCTATAACTTCACCACCTTTTCGGACGATATGACGGATTTGTCGTACCGCAGCCGGGGCTGGTTCATGAACGCCATCAGCACCTTTTGAGCGAGTTCGGCATTTTTCGGCAGTCGCCGGACTTGCTGACAAGAAACGTCAAGCCGGACTGGCCTTGGGGCCGCTCCGGTTGACAAAAATTGGCCACAGGCGGCGCCTCATGGGCGTCTCTTGGCGGCCTGCTCGCCTGGCACAGCAATTGCGTCATGGAAAGTATTCTTTCATAAGGAGTACACCATGCGTATCCTCATCCTTTCCACCGTCGCCGGTATCGCCCTGTTTTCGTCCGCCATGGCCAGCGCGATCAATACCGATGTCACCAGCAAGGGCGGGGTGACGATAGGCGGCGCGATTGGCGGCGCCGGCGGCAAATTCGTGCCCTGGGGCGGCAGCGTGGTCTTGAAAGATAGCGATGCCGTCCTGCAATCGGCTGGACATTGCGCCTTCAATGTCAATTACGACATGGAAAACCTCGGCAATGGCACCACCGCCCCGTTCAAGAACTACCTGTTGGCAAAAGGTGCCACCGTGGCCATCAATAGCGGCTTGACGCTCGATGGCGGCCAGACCAAGAAAATCAGCACCCAAGCTTATTTGAGCGTGGGCACCTATGACTTCCAGTTGAAGCTGGACGCCGAAAACAATCTGTCTGAATCGAATGAAAACAATAATTTGGTCGGCATCCGCGTCACCTTGAACGGCGCCTGCGGCGCCAAGCCGGAAACCGCGCCGCCACCGAAAGCCGATCTGCTGAGCCAGAAGGGCATCGCGATCGGCGGCAAGTCGCTGCCATGGGGCGGCAGCATCGTATTGCATGCGGCCGATGCGATCCTGGCCTCGAACGGCCAGTGCGCCTTCAATGTCGTGTATGACCTGGCCAATATCGGCGCGGCGGCCACCGGCGCGACCTTCGTCAACCAGATCCTGAACGGCAGCCTGGTAGTCAGCCAGCAAAGCGGCTTGACCCTGGCCAAGGGCGCCACCACCCTGGTGCATACCCAGGCTTATTTGACGCCGGGCAGCAATACGCTGCGCCTGCTGGTCGACGCCAAGCACGAAATCGACGAAAGCAATGAAAACAATAATGAAACGAAGGTCACGGTGCTGGTCGACGCCACGTGCAAGGCTGCGACTACCCGCAAATGAGTGATGACAGCAGCCAATTTGCGTTGCCTCATACAATGCTTGCAATAAGTTAATCGGAGATGCAACTTTGCCCATGCTCGCTCGTCCAAGCAGTATGGGCACATTTCCGTGCCTCCACTTTGACGGAGAATACTATGCTGCAAGCGAATGAAATCCAACAGAGCTTCCGTACGATTGAACAAGCCATCGGAGAAGCGGCCCAAGCTTGTTCCGCCGAACGCAACTTGCCCAACGAGCTCCGCGATTGCATTCAAAGGCTGGACCGGCAGTCGGACCTGGCCAGGGAAGTGTTTCAATCGCACGATGAAATGCGCATCCGCAAATTGCTGGAAAATTTGGAACAATTGGGTGAGCGGGCCCGCAAGGTGTGCGGCAACTGCGCCCAATTGACCTCGCAAATGAAAAACGCGGTATTCCTGGTGCATGAGGCGCTGGCAGGCTTGAAGCACCGCCTGAACTGAGCCGCGTGTATTGAACCTTACATCTGGCGGAACAAGTGCGCGTACAGGGGACTGACGCGCAAGCGCGTCTCGTGCGCGCGCAGCTTCAGCGACATCTTACCGGCCTCGTCGCGCAGCGCGCTGTCGACGCGCTCGGCGTTGACGATGGTGCCGCGGTGGATTTGCCAGAAGCGCTGCGGATCCAACTGGGGCAGCAATTCCTTCAGGCTGGTGCGTATCAAGGCTTCGCCCTCGTCGGTGACAACGTTGACGTATTTGTCGAGCGCCTCGAAATACACCACATCGGCCACGGCGATCATGCGCACTTGATTGCCGACGGCCGCGCGCAGCATGCCCAGGCGCGGCGCCGGCCGCACCATCGCTTGCAGCTGGCCCAGCAGTTGCGCCAGATTGTCCTCGGCTGGCTTGGCCAGGCGCCGTTGCAGGCGCTCGATGGTCTTGCCCAGACGGGCGTCGCTGACCGGTTTCAGCACATAGTCGGCGGCGGCATGCTCGAAGGCGCTGAGCGCGAATTCATCATAGGCGGTGACGAAGACGATGTGCGGGAACGGGCGCCCGGCCGGCCACTGCTCGGCCAATTGCTCGGCCGCCTCAAGCCCGTTTTTACCCGGCATCTTGATGTCGAGGAAGAAAATCTCGGGCAAGAGTTCCAAGCCCAGGCGCAGTGCCTCGACGCCGTTGGCGCAAGTGGCGACGATTTCCAGTTGCGGCCACAGGCGTGCCAGGGCGCGGGCCAGCATGGCGGCCAGGATGGGCTCGTCTTCGGCGATCAGGGCGCGGCAAGGGGCGGTGGCAGTTTCAAGAGTCATGGCGTGGTCAGCGGCAGGGTAAGTTCGGCGATGGCGCCGCAAGGCTGGCCATCGAACAGGGACAGGCTGGCCCGCGCGCCATGAAGGGCGTGCAAGCGCGCGCGGATATTCGACAAGCCGACCTGGCCGCCTTGCCTCGATTGATGCGGGTGGTGCAGGCCAAGGCCGCCGTCGCTGACGGTCAGCACCAGCGCTTGGCCTTCGCGCCGGGCGCTGACGGTGAGATGGCCGCCCTCGATTTTTGGCTCCAGGCCATGCTGGATCGCATTCTCGACCAGCGGTTGCAAAAGCATGGGGGGCAGGGCGGTGTCGCGCAAAGCGTCGGGCAAATCGATGGTGTAGCTCAGGCGCTGGCCCATGCGTATCGCCATCAGGCCCAGATAGGCTTCCATCAGCGCGCATTCCCGGCCCAGCGTGGTGGCCTCGGCGCGCGAGGAACTCAGGGTTGCGCGCAAATACTGGATCAAGTGGTCGAGTAGCAATTGCGCGCGCTGCGGGTCGAAGCCGATCAAGCCTTGCAAATTGGCGAGCGTGTTGAACAGCATGTGCGGCTCGATTTGCGCTTGCAGCATGTGCAATTGCGCTTGCAAGGCTTGCCTGGCGATGGCTTCGGCGCGCGTCTTTTCCTCGGCGGCGGCCACTTCCAGGCGCGCGATCTTATCCCTGCTGCTGAAAAACAAGACGCCGCCGGCCGTTGCCAGCAGCGTAAACATCCAGGTGCCTAGCATTTTCGAGCTGCCGATCAAGCCCAGGCGCGGCCCATCGATGCCCATGAGCAAGCCAAACAGGGACATGCCGGCCATTTGCGCGACCGGCACGGCAACGATGACCAACAGTGTGAAAGGCAGCCATGGCGGGCGCCGGCTTTCGTCCCAGAGCGCCAGTCTGACGCCGTCGATCAAGAGGAAGGCGAGCATGCCGATGCACATCGACGCCACCAGATTGTCGACGAAGCCATGATCCGTGCCGAGCAGAAAGGTCACCACCAGCGCGCACAGGACGTTGAAGACCAAGGCATAGCGGCAATCCATGGCCAGGCGGCGAAACGGGAAGTGGGTGATGCGCTCTGACTGCTTCATGCGGTTCTTCTTGTGCGGTGGATGGTGCGCCATTGTCCGGCGCGGCGCGGCGCCGGCGCAAGGCCGCTGCGATGAAACGGCTGGCGCCTGGAGCCAGACGCCGTTTCATCGCGCCGGAAGGACGAGTGCAACCCTAGACTAGACAATACCCTTGCCGCGCAGCGCGCCGATTTGTTCCGTGCTGTGGCCCAGCACGTCGCGCAAGACTTCCTCGGTGTGCTGGCCCAGCAACGGCGGCGCCATATCGGCGCGGGTCGGCGTGGCCGACAGCCGCATCGGGCTGCGCACCAGCTTGACCGTGCCGGCGCTCGGGTGCGGCAAGTTGAGCGCCAGGCCGCGCGCGCGCACCTGCGGATTCTCGAACACGTCGGCGATGTCATTGATCGGCCCGCAAGGCACCCCAACCGCTTCCAGTGCGGCGATCCAATAGTCGCGCGTTTCTCCCTTGACCATCTCGGCCAGCAACGGCACCAGAATCGCGCGGTGCTCGACCCGCAGCGGGTTGCTGGCGAAGCGGGCATCGCTACCCAGTTCCGGGCGGCGCCCCACTTCGACGAATTTCTGGTACTGGCTGTCATTGCCGGTGGCGACGATGATGTGGCCGTCGGCGCAGGCGAAGGTTTGATACGGCACGATATTCTGGTGCGCATTGCCCATGCGCTTGGGCGCCTTGCCGCTGTTTAAGTAATTACTGCCCATATTGGCCAGCATCGCCACTTGCACGTCGAGTAAGGCCAGGTCGATATACTGGCCCTCGCCGCTGCGGTCGCGGTGGGTCAGCGCGGCCATCACGGCAATCGTCGCATACATGCCGGTCATCAAGTCGGTGATGGCGACGCCCGCTTTTTGCGGGCCGCCGCCGGGCATGTCGTCGCGCTCGCCGGTGATCGACATCAGTCCGCCCATGCCCTGGATCAGGAAATCGTAGCCGGGGCGGTGCGCATACGGCCCGTCCTGGCCGAAACCCGTGACCGAGCAATACACCAGGTCGGGCTTGATGGCTTTTAAGGTGTCGTAATCGAGGCCGTAGCGTTTCAAGTGGCCGACCTTGAAGTTTTCCAGCACGACATCGCAATGGCGCACCAATTCGCGCAGCAATTCTTGCCCCTCGGCACTGGCGATATCGACCGTCACCGAGCGCTTGCCGCGGTTCGCCGCCAGGTAATACGCCGCTTCGCTGGTGTCGCGGCCATCGGCATCCTTGGCGTAGGGCGGACCCCAGGCGCGCGTGTCGTCGCCGGCACCGGGCCGTTCGATCTTGATGACATCGGCGCCCAGGTCGGCCAGGTTTTGCGAACACCAGGGGCCAGCAAGCACGCGGCTCAGATCGAGTACGCGGATATGACCTAAGGCTTTTGGCATGGTTTTTTCAGTCGAATCCGCCATCTTTTCCTTTTACAATGGTAACGTTGGAAACAAAGTCTAAAACACATCGCCAAGCTTGTCGATGTGTTCACCGCGCCGATTATGAATGATGGAAGATATCTATGTGGCCCTATCCTAAAATTGTTGCGCATCGGGGCGGCGGCACGCTGGCGCCGGAAAATACCTATGCCGGCTTGCGCTGCGGCCTGGCCCACGGTTTCCGGGCCGTCGAATTCGACGTCATGCTGTCGCGCGACGGCGTCGGCGTGGTATTGCACGACGAGATACTGGGGCGCACCGTGCGCGGCGCCGGCAAGGTGGCCGAGCATACGGGCGCTGCATTGACGGCGATGGATGCCGGCAGTTGGTTCGGCCTCGAATTTGCCGGCGAGACGGTGCCCGACTTCGGCCAATTCATCGCGTATTGCAAGGCGCATGAGATCTGGATGAATATTGAAATCAAGCCGGCCGACGGTTTCGAGGCCGAGACGGGGCGGGTGGTGGCGGCCGCCGCGCGCGCCTGTTTCAGCGCCGAGATCGGGACCGGCAAGCCGGCCCGCCTGCCCCTGCTCTCCTCGTTCAGCGCGGTGGCGCTGGCGGCGGCGCGCGCGGCGGCGCCCGACTTGCCGCGCGCCTTGCTGATCGATGCGCTGGCGGCCGACTGGCGCGAGCAGGCCATGGCCTTGGGCGCCGTCGCCGTGCATACCAACCACCGCCATTTGACGGCGGCCCTGGCGCAAGCAGTCAAAAAGGCCGGCTTCGGCCTGTTTTGCTACACCGTCAACCAGCCCGAACGCGCGCGCGAAATATTGGGCTGGGGCGTGGACGGCTTTTGCACCGACCGCATCGACTTGATCGGTCCCGCTTTCGTTTGATGCCGATGCCAGTCTTGGTGTAGTCGTTCACAATCATGCAACAACGCTACACCGCAATACCCATCAATAACGCCAGCTCCTTCTCCTTGTCGGCGAACTGTTTGCTGGTTTTTTCGCCATCGAGATTGAGGCGCTTGAGCGCGAGCGGCTCCGCCACATCCTTAGCCCGATCTTGCGGCAGATTCATGAGCGTGATCAGAAAGTCGGCCACGATGATGACATCGGTCAGCGTCACGGGCCCGCCTAAAGCCGCCTCGGGGTGGCGGCTGTTAGTGAAGGCAGCGTGGATATCCTCCGGGATCAGCCAGTTCTCGAGTACGGCCGAACCGACCGGCACATGCCACTGGTCGATCACTTCCCACAATTTTGACTGGTCGGCGAGCAACTCGTTGTACTGGCGAGCGCGGTTGAGGATGTAGAACTTACCGACATTGAGTAACAACCCGGCCAGCATGGCTGTATCGGCATTGATGTTCCTGAACTGTTTGGCCAGTACGCAGGACATCGCGGCCACGCGCATGGTCTGCATCCATAGCTGATCGATCCGTTTCGCGTTGTCGCCATGCGAACAGTGTTGCTTGAGTTGCTGCATCCCGACCCAGATCGTGATATTGCGCACCACCGAAAACCCCAGGCGCGTGATGGCGCTGGTCAAATCGCTGATGCTGTTGCCGCCGGCGTTATAGGCTGCTGAATTGGACGCCCGCAGCATTTGCGCCGACAGCACCGGTTCGCAACTCACGAGGCGGGCAACTTCGGCGACAGGCTTCTCGACGTCGACGCCCAAGGCACGCCGGATATTCATCGTGACCACCAGGGAGGTAGGGAAAATCAAGACTTTGGAAGCGAGCTCCCCCAGCAATTTTACGGTAAATTCTTTCTGGCTCGATGGTGCGGACGAATTCATGTTACGTCCTCGATATGATGGCAAGCGCGGCGCTTCCGAATGGGAGCGCCTGCGCTCATGGGGACATACCGGCGCGCGCCGGCATGCCGGCTCAAATCCGTCTTACCTGCTGCCAGTCAGTCAGTCCCTGCATGATCTTGTCGATGCCGTCATGGCGAAGCGTGCGCATGCCGCCGTTGATGGCCGCCTGCAGCAGTTCGGCGCCATTGGCACGGGCGTGAATTTTCCTCTTCAGTTCGGCCGTTGCGACCAGCAGCTCATGGACGCCCAAACGCCCCTTGTAGCCGCTGTGGTCGCATTGCTCGCATCCGACCGGATGCCGCAGCATGATCTTGCCGTCACCGTCGGCGTACTTGGCGTCCCAGTGCGCGCGGATGCTCGAGGCGGCGATGTCCGTTTCGGAGCAGTACTCGATAGCGAGCATATCGAGCGCTTCGGCGCTGGCCACGGTGGCACCGCAGCATTGCGGGCAGAGGCGGCGCACCAGGCGCTGCGCCAGCACGCCCACCAGCGCATCGGAAAAATGGAAAGGATCCAGTCCCAGGTTCAGCAGCCGCACCACGCTCTCGACGGCGCTGTTGGTGTGCAGTGTGGAGAGCACCATGTGGCCTGTCAGCGAGGCCTCGATCACCGCCTTTGCCGTTTCCGGATCACGCGTCTCGCCCACCATGATCACATCCGGGTCGGCGCGCATGAAGGTGCGCAGCACGGCGGCGAAATTCCACTTGATCTTCGAGTGCACCTGCACCTGGCACAAGCCTTCCTGGGTGATTTCGATGGGGTCCTCGGCGGTCCATATCTTACGATCCGGCGTATTGATGCGCCCGATCAGGGCATGCATGGTGGTGGTCTTGCCGCATCCGGTGGGGCCGCATACGAACAGCACGCCGTAGGGTTTTTCCAGCAGATTTTCGAGCGTCATCAGCACATCCGGCGCCAGCCCGATGCTGTCAAGTGGCAAGGCCTTGGGCGCCACCAAGATACGCAGGACGACGTTTTCCATCCCGTCGGAGGTGGGAATGGTTGCCACCCGCAGCTCGATCTTGGCCGGACCGAAGCGCTCGAACTCGATCTTGCCGTCCTGCGGCCGGCGCTTCTCGGAGATGTCCAGGCGGCTCATGATCTTGATGCGCGAAATCACGGCATCGCGAAAGTCCGCCGGGATGTCCAGATACTGAAACAGCAAGCCATCCTTGCGAAAACGAACCTTGGTCGGCTTATTGCCCTTGCCCGTCTCGATATGGATGTCTGAGACCGCCTTGGCGTGCGCATCCAGGATAATATTATTGACCAGGCGCACCAGAATATTGTCCGATTCGAACACCACTTCCGGCAAGCTCGCTGTTTCCGTGCCTGAGTTGTCAAGGCAAAGTTCCGAGGCCAGCATATTCATGCGGCCATGCACATCCCCGCCGCCATATTTGGTCTGAATTGTCGTCTCGATGTCGTCGAAGGTGGCCATGACCGGTTCGATCCGGCATTTGGTCATGAAGGCGAGCTTACGCAGGCCGGCCGTGGCCATCGGGTCTTCCATCGCCACCACGATGCGCGACTCGGCGCGGTACATGGGCATAATATGGAATTCGCGCACGAATTCGATAGGGATCTCCTTGAGTAGTCCCTCATCGAACTTGAAATGGAGCAGGTTCACGAAGGATATGCCCAAGTTCTTCACCAGCGTGCGATGGATCATCTTGCGCGTGATCACGCCCATCCCGATGAGAATGTCACCCATGGGCCGCTTCGGATCGAGCCTCTGGAGGTGCAGCGCCTTGTTGATGTGCTCCTGGGTCGCCAGCCCTTCCTCGATCAGGCTGTCGCCAAGGCGCACCAGGGGGTAGGAACGTTGCTGACGAATCAATTCCTCAACATGCTCGACAGTGACGAGATCGGAGGCGGGCATGAATCCGGCGCCGCGCCGATTTGCCCTGAGCGGTTTGGAAAGGCTCAGGCCGAATGCCAGCATCAGATCGTTGACCAGCAACTGCGCCTGTTCACCCGCCGTCGCTTGCCGCGCCACCGGGGCCGCCCCGGCGTCTGTTGCAAGCCAGTCCGTTGTCCTTTGCAAGCCCTCCAGGGTGAGGCCTTGCGGCCGATCACGCTCTGGCTGGACACACTGTGCATGATCGATGATCTGTTGATCCTGGGCGCCGATCCGATAGCTCCGTAGTGAGCCGATTGGCACAAAGATGCGCTGGATCTGAGCCGAATCGGTGAGCATCAGCAAGAACACGCCGCAGGCGTGCTTCGCGACGCCCACCGTCTCACCTTCAAGCATGTCGCCTGAGCGCAATTCAAAGCGGCCACGGTCGAATCGGGCAAGGCGCATGGAATCCCAGGCTTCGGCCTCGCCTTGCACCTCGAAGTCGTCCAGCGCGATCACCTCGTCGAGCGCGACGCTGCGTATCTGCTCAAATGGAATGTCGATCGTTTCGACCCATCGATCCCGGCGCAGTTTCAGCAGGCCCTGCTTCAGGTCCAGTGCGGCCAGCGCGCCATGCTCGTGGCGTCCGTCGTGAAAAGTCAGCGTGCAAGCGGGCATGCCCTGATGGGACGCGGCGGCGCCTTGGCTGAGCGCAATGTGCGCCGGAAGAGGCCAGGACCATGCTGCGCGCATATTACTCGCTCCTTCGCCCGAAATGCGGCATCCGCCGACGCCAACGCCTCGCTCGCCGACCACCCTGTCCGGAATGGAGCGGCATTGCCGCCCATTGCCGTCATCGGTCCGTTTTCCAGGAGGCCATTGCAGACCGGCGAAGTGTAGGGCGAGCATGATATCGATCAATAACTTACGCGCTCAACTGTCGAACTCGGGTGCACAGTATGCTGCGAATTTCTGCAAGAAAAATAAATCCAAGGTGGATTGATTGATTTTGCTCAATGGTGCACCGCCGTAAATGTCCAGTGTCTCCGCTCTGCACACAGGGTGATTGCATAAATAATCAGATTGCCAAACTTAACACCTTGCCAGCCTGGATGTTGCATCAACCTTCACTGATGTAAATTTTCCCGTTAGCTGGCATTTTTCGCCAACGCCGGACAAAGCAGCCCCTACCCGTTGAAACGGGTGACTGAACGATGGCTAAACAGTGATTGGAATTTGGTGGGTAGCGCGTTCTCGACTGGCCGGACGGGGGGCGCTTGAGAGGTATTGAGGGGGGCGTCGCGCTGCACCGATGAGCAAACGTTCGGTCACGCTCCACAGCAAATGCTTGACGGTACATGACGACGGCAAATGTACGATCACGTGTTGCCGCCAGCAAGTAGCGTATTCCCTACTGGAATCAGGTTCTTAGTCAGGGCAATCAGGCCAGTCAGGTTCCGTATTGAACGCGACGGAAAAAGTACCAAAGCCGCACCGCCCACACTTCCAGACTCGCCGCGACTCGCCAGGGACGGCGGATGAACCGAACGCATCGGCAAGCCCATATTCTGGACAATCAAGGCCAGGATCAAAGATTGATGTCCTGCCCATTCCTTTGTTCCCATCATTCATCGAGCAAGCCCCAACACACAGGGGTTTTTGCAACGGCAAGTAGTCTCGGGACCACGGGCGTCAAACTTTAGTGTTTTGTGCCCGATTTTATTGTTTTATGTCCGGCTTTATTATTTGTGGCATGCATTTAGGGCATATTTTTCAGCCATATTTATCACGTATAATCTTTCCTTTAAAGTTGCCAGCCACTTCGCTCAAAAACATGAAATCATCTGAAATCCGCGACAAATTCCTCAAATTTTTCGAATCCAAGGGCCATTCTATTGTGCGCTCCAGCCCCCTGGTGCCGGGCAATGATCCCACCATGTTGCTGACCAATAGTGGCATGGTGCAGTTCAAGGACGTTTTCCTCGGTCTTGACACGCGCCCGTATTCGCGCGCCACCTCGGTGCAGCGCTGCGTGCGCGCCGGCGGCAAGCATAATGACTTGGAAAACGTCGGTTACACGGCGCGCCACCACACTTTCTTCGAAATGCTCGGCAATTTCAGCTTCGGCGACTATTTCAAGCGCGATGCCATCCATTACGCCTGGGAATTGCTGACCAAGGTGTACGGCTTGCCGGCCGATAAGCTGACCGTCACCGTCTACTTTGAAGACGACGAGGCGCACGATATCTGGGCCAAGGAAATCGGCGTGCCGGTCGAGCGCATCATCCGCATTGGCGACAACAAGGGTGCGCGCTACGCCTCGGACAACTTCTGGCAAATGGCCGACACTGGCCCTTGCGGCCCGTGCACCGAGATTTTCTATGACCACGGCCCGGAAATCTGGGGCGGCCCACCGGGCAGCGCCGATGAAGACGGCGACCGTTTCATCGAAATCTGGAACCTGGTCTTCATGCAATTTAACCGCGACGAGCAAGGCAATATGCCGCGCCTGCCGAAGCCTTGCGTCGACACCGGCATGGGCCTGGAGCGCCTGGCCGCTGTGCTGCAACATGTGCACAGTAATTATGAAATCGATTTATTCCAGAACCTGATCAAGGCGGCCGCGCGTGAAACCGGCGCCACCGACCTGGAAAGCAAATCGTTGCGGGTGATCGCCGACCATATCCGCGCCGCTTCTTTCCTGATCGTCGACGGCATCATTCCCGGCTCGGAAGGGCATGGCTACGTGCTGCGTCGCATCATCCGGCGCGCGCTGCGCCACGGCCACAAGCTGGGCCAGGCCAAGCCTTTCTTTTACAAGCTGGTGGCCGACTTGACTGTCGAAATGGGCGCCGCCTATCCGGAATTGAAGGAAGCGGCCGAACGCGTGGCCCAGGTGCTCAAGCAAGAAGAAGAGCGTTTCGGCGAAACGCTGGAAAACGGCATGAAAATCCTGGAAGCCCAGTTGGCCAAGGATGCCAAGAACCTCGACGGCGCCACCGCCTTCACCTTGTATGACACCTACGGCTTCCCGCTCGACTTGACGGCCGATATTTGCCGCGAGCGCAATATCACGCTCGACGAAGCAGGTTTCGTGGCCGCCATGGAACAGCAAAAGAAAACCGCGCGCGCGGCCGGCAAGTTCAAGATGGCGGCCGGGGTCGAGTATGCGGGCGAAAAAACCCCGTTTGTCGGCTATGACAAGCTGGCCCATGACAGCAAAGTGATCGCGCTGTACGCCAATGGCGCGCCGGTGCAGCAACTGGAAGCGGGCCAGGCCGGCATCGTGGTGCTTGACACCACCCCCTTCTATGCCGAATCGGGCGGCCAGGTCGGCGACCAGGGCGCGCTCAAGGGTGCCGCCGGCTTGTTTGAAGTGGAAGACACTTTGAAAATCCAGCCGGACGTGTTCGGCCACCACGGCGTGCTGGCGCAAGGCGTCTTGAAGGTTGGCGACGCCGTCGCGGCGCAAGTGGACGAAGCGCTGCGCGGGCGCACCATCCGCAACCACTCGGCCACCCATTTGATGCACAAGGCCTTGCGCGAAGTGCTGGGTGGCCATGTGGCGCAAAAAGGTTCGCTGGTCGACCCTGACAAGACCCGTTTCGACTTCAGTCACAATGCGCCGCTGACAGCGGCCGAAATCGCCCAAGTGGAAACTATCGTCAACCGCGAAATCCTGGCCAACTTAGCCACGCGGGCGCAAAACATGTCGTTTGACGACGCCGTCAAGCATGGCGCGATGGCGTTGTTCGGCGAGAAATACGGCGACGAGGTGCGCGTGCTCGACATCGGCAGTTCACGCGAATTGTGCGGTGGCGTGCATGTGCACCGCACCGGCGATATCGGCTTGTTCAAGATCATCGCCGAAGGCGGCGTCGCGTCCGGCATCCGCCGGGTCGAGGCGGTGACGGGCGAGGGCGCCTTGGCGCTGGTGCAAAACATGAACCGCCGCCTGCTGGAAGCGGCCGGCGCGCTGAAAGCCCACCCGGACGAGCTGGGCGCCCGCATCGCGCAAGTGCAAGAGCATGTCAAGTCGCTGGAAAAGGAATTGGCGGCCTTGAAATCGAAATTGGCTGCCGGCCAGGGCGACGAGTTGCTGACCCAGGCGGTCAATGTGAATGGCATCATGGTGCTGGCGGCAACGCTCGATGGCGCCGATGTGGCCCGTTTGCGCGAAACCATGGATAAGCTCAAAGACAAGCTGAAGACGGCCGCCATCGTGCTGGCCAGCGTCGCCGACGGCAAGGTCAGCCTGATCGCCGGCGTCACCGCCGACGCGACTGCCAAGGTCAAGGCAGGCGAACTGGTCAACTTCGTTGCACTACAAGTGGGCGGAAAAGGCGGCGGACGCCCCGATATGGCGCAGGCCGGCGGTACGGATCCTACCAATCTGGCGCAAGCCTTGGCCGGCGTCGCGGCCTGGGTCGGACAGCGCGCCTGAGAGTGAAAACAGGGCCCGCGGCCACGGTCGCGGGTTGTTTTCCTACCTAATATGTCGTTGTGACCTCACAACAGATCGTGAACTATTTTGGTGCAGCGCGTCAATTGACCGTATTTGGAGTAGTATGTCAAAAATCAGTAAACAAAACCAAAAGCGGGATATTGATGAGCGATACATTACTTGATAACGAGATCATGGAATTCCATAAAGAGCTCGACGCGCGGGGTTTGAATTGCCCCTTGCCGATCCTGAAGGCAAAGAAGGCCTTATCCGAGCTGCAAAGTGGCGAAGTGCTGCGCATCATGGCCACCGATCCCGGCTCCGTGCGCGACTTCCAGGCGTTTGCCAAGCAAACGGGAAATGCCTTGCTGTCCCATGTGCAGACGGGCCGCGAATTCGTTTTCCTGATGCAGCGCAAATAGCGCCTCGGGAACATCCTTGATACGGATTTGCTGCTTTGCAAGGCTCCAACGATTTAACATTTGAGTGCGTCGTCTATGGTTTTAGACGGCTTATTCTAGGAAAAAATCGCACGATCGTGCTTAAATTCGGTTTATAGTTGGATTTTCTCTTATAATCCAGCCCACATGTTAGTCCCTTATTTCCAAAATTTCCCAAAGGCACAGCTATGAAAGTCTTGGTACCCGTCAAACGCGTGGTCGACTATAACGTCAAAGTGCGCGTCAAAACCGACGGCACTGGCGTCGATACCGCCAACGTCAAAATGTCGATGAATCCCTTCGATGAGATCGCGCTGGAAGAAGCGATGCGCCTGAAAGAAGCCGGCAAGGTCACGGAAGTGATTGCCGTCTCGTGCGGCGTGACCCAATGCCAGGAAACGCTGCGCACTGCGATGGCGATCGGCGCCGACCGCGCCATCCTGGTGGAAACGACGGCGGAGCTGGAGCCGCTGGCCGTAGCCAAGCTGATCAAGGCCCTGGCCGACAAAGAGCAACCGCAATTGATCATCCTGGGCAAACAGGCGATCGATGACGACAGCAACCAGACCGGCCAGATGCTGGCGGCCCTGCTCGGTTGGCCGCAAGCGACCTTCGCCTCGAAAGTCGTGCTGGAAGACGGCAAGGTAACGGTCACGCGCGAAGTCGACGGCGGCCTGGAAACCCTGTCCTTGACCTTGCCGGCCATCATCACCACCGACTTGCGCCTGAACGAGCCGCGCTATGTGACTTTGCCGAACATCATGAAGGCGAAGAAAAAGCCGCTCGACGTGGTCAAGCCGGAAGACCTGGGCGTCGATTGCGCGCCGCGCCTGAAAACCTTGAAAGTCGTGGAACCGGCCAAGCGCTCGGCCGGCATCAAGGTGCCCGATGTCGCGACCCTGGTTGCCAAGTTGCGCAACGAAGCCAAAGTCATCTGAAGCGCGGCTACGCCGACCCATCAAACATGAATCGGACAGCGCGCGGGCCGCATGCCGCCCGGCGCTGGCTATAAATTAGGAAACATCATGGTCGCATTAGTTATTGCTGAACACGACAACGCTACCTTAAAGGGCAGCACCCTCCATACCGTCACCGCCGCGCTGCAATGCGGCGGCGACGTCCACGTCCTGGTTGCCGGCAGCAATGCGGGCGCCGTGGCCGCGGCCGCCGCGCAAGTGGCCGGCGTGACGAAAGTATTGCTGGCCGACGCGCCAGCCTTTGCCGACGGCCTGGCTGAAAACGTGGCCGAACAAGTGCTGGCGATTGCCGCCGCCTACAGCCACATCCTGGCGCCCGCCACCGCTTACGGCAAGAACATCTTGCCGCGCGTGGCCGCCAAGCTGGACGTCGCGCAAATTTCGGAAATCACCAAGGTCGACGCGCCCGACACCTTCGAGCGTCCGATTTACGCCGGCAACGCGATCGCCACCGTGCAATCGAGCGACAAGGTGAAAGTCATCACCGTGCGCAGCACCGGTTTCGACGCTGCCGCCAATGGCGGCTCGGCTGCCACCGAAGCCCTGACGGCCGTGGCCGATTCGGGCAAGTCGGTGTTTGTCGGGCGCGAAGTGGCCAAGTCGGACCGTCCTGAATTGACTGCCGCCAAGATCATCGTGTCCGGCGGACGCGGTATCGGTTCGGCCGAAAACTTCAAGGTCCTGGAGCCGCTGGCCGACAAGCTGGGCGCGGCCATGGGTGCTTCGCGCGCCGCCGTCGACGCCGGCTTCGTGCCGAACGACTGGCAAGTGGGCCAGACCGGCAAGATCGTCGCGCCGACGCTGTATATCGCGGTCGGTATTTCCGGCGCGATCCAGCATCTGGCCGGCATGAAGGATTCCAAGACCATCGTCGCGATCAATAAAGATCCGGAAGCGCCTATCTTCGCCGTGGCCGACTATGGCATCGTGGGCGACTTGTTCGACATCGTTCCGGAACTGGTCAAGGCACTGGGCTGATCGGGCTCGACTAATAATCAATTGAACTAACCACCAAGCCACGCTGGTCCGACGCATCGAAATGCCGGGCCACCGTGGCTTGTTTTCTTGGAGAATGAGATGACTTATACCGCCCCGCTGAAAGATATGTTGTTCGTCATGACGGAATTGGCTGGCCTGGCCGCCGTGAATGCCTTGCCCGGCTGCGAAGACGCCAGTCTCGACACGGCCGAAGCCGTGCTGGAAGAAAACGCGAAATTCTGCGGCGCCGTGGTGGCGCCCTTGAATGGCCCCAGCGACAAGGAACCGAGTTTTTGGCATGACGGTCAGGTGACGACCTCGAAAGGCTTCAAGGAGGCATTCAAGGCCTTTGCCGAGGCCGGTTGGCAAGGAGTCCAGCATCCGACCGAGTTCGGCGGCCAGGGCTTGCCGAAATTGCTGGCCACGCCATGCATCGAAATGTTGAACTCGGCCAGCGTCTCGTTTGCGCTGGTCGCGCTGCTGTCGGACGGCGCCATCGAAGCGCTGCTGACGGCCGGCAGCGCGGCACAAAAAGCCACTTACCTGGAACCGCTGGTATCGGGCAAGTGGACCGGCACCATGAATCTGACCGAACCGCAAGCCGGTTCCGACCTGGCCGCCGTGCGCACCCGCGCCGTGCCGCAGGACGACGGCACGTATAAAGTGTTCGGCACCAAGATCTTCATCACCTACGGCGAACACGACATGGCCGAGAATATCGTCCATCTGGTGCTGGCCCGCACCCCGGACGCGCCGGCCGGCGTGAAAGGGATTTCGCTCTTCATCGTGCCGAAATTCCTGGTCAACGCCGACGGCACGCTGGGCGCGCGCAATGACGCCCATTGCGTTTCGATCGAGCACAAGCTGGGCATCAAGGCCAGCCCGACGGCGGTGCTGCAATTCGGCGACCATGGCGGCGCCATCGGCACCCTGGTGGGCGAGGAAAATCGCGGCCTGGAATACATGTTCATTATGATGAACGCGGCCCGCTTCGGGGTCGGCTTGCAAGGTATCGGCCTGGCCGAACGTTCGTATCAAAAAGCCGTGGCTTTCGCCAAGGACCGCGTGCAATCGCGCGATCTGGCCGGCTCAAGCGGTCCGGTCGCCATCATCCACCATCCGGACGTGCGGCGCATGCTGATGTCGATGCGCGCCCACACCGAGGCGGCGCGCGCTCTGGCCTATGTCGGCGCGGCCATCAGCGATATCGCCCACCACCATGGCGACGCGGCAGTGCGCGCCGAAAACCTGGCGGTATATGAATACCTGGTGCCGGTGATCAAGGGCTGGTCGACCGAAATGTCGCAAGACGTGACGCGCGACGGCGTGCAAGTGCATGGCGGCATGGGCTTCATCGAGGAAACGGGCGCCGCCCAGCATTACCGCGACGCGAAAATCCTGACGATTTACGAAGGTACCACGGCGATCCAGGCGAATGACCTGGTGGGCCGCAAGACCGTGCGCGATGGCGGCGCGGTGGCGAAAAGCATCATCGCCCAGGTGCGCGCCACCGAAGCCCAATTGGCCGATATGGCCGGCGCCGATTTCAAGGCCATGCATCGCCAGTTGAGCGAAGCCAGCGCGGCGCTGGAAGCCGTGGTCGAGTATGTCGCCGCCAATATGAAGAGCGATATCAAGGCGGTCTTCGCCGGCAGCGTGCACTACCTGAGACTGGCCGGCATCGTGCTGGGCGGCTGGCAAATGGCGCGCGCCGCCATCGTGGCGCAACAGAAACTCGATGCCGGCGATGGCGACCAAGGCTTCTACGGCGCCAAGATCGGCACCGCGCGCTTTTTTGCCGACCATATCCTGTCGCAAGCGTCGGGCTTACGCACGGCGATCATCGACGGCAGCGCCGGCGTGCTGGCCTTGAGCGTGGACCAGTTCTGATCTGATCCCGGAGTCGGACAGCGAAAGGCAGCCTGCGGGCTGCCTTTTTTGCGCGCGCGTGTTGCGCCTTGAGATCAAGCCATTCAGGCTTTCGGGATCACGCCGCAAGCCAGGCGGGCGCCGCCACCGCCAAGCGCGGCCGGCTGGTCAGCATGGTTGTCGCCGGCCAGGTGCAGCATCAAGGCATGGCCGCGAATCTCGTTCAGGGTGTGAAGGCGCGGCGCCAGCACCGGGTAGGATGCCTTGCCGTCAGCGCTCACATACAGGGCCGGCAAGTCGCCGATGTGGCCATTGCCGTAGGGGCCGGCATGCCGATTGGTCTTTTCCGTATCCCAGTGGCCGCCGGCGGCAAGCGCGGCGACCGGTTTGCCGTCTTTCTGGGCCGGATCGCAGGACGCGTTTTCGTGGATATGAAAACCGTGTATGCCGGCCGGCAAGCCGCTTAGCGCCGGCGTAAACACCAGGCCGTAAGGCGATTCGCTCACGCTAACTTCCCCGATCGCCGCCAGCGTGCCTTTTTCATCCACCGTATTGACGGGGATATGGAGAATATTTTCACCGCCAAAAGCGGGGTTGAGCAACAGTGTCGCGGTCAGGGCGAGTAGCAGGCGCATGATTATCTCAATGTAATGGTTGAAGTACTGCATTACATCAATATCTGGCGATAAATAGAAGTGGTTTTTTCAATTGAATCGATAGTGAGTTTTAATTTCCATTGCGCCGGGAGAAACACTTCTTGCATGGGCTTGCTTCAATGGCGCGCCTTTGGCATGCAAAATGTTGCGACGGGAAAATAATTCCGAGGGTGGGAGGCAGAAATATCGCCCATGGCTCGAACCCGGCTATACAATCAAAAGGCGTTCTCTCATTGAACGGGCGGAGGCGTGCCGCGCCTCCAGAAGCCTGGTTTCGCCGCGTGCGCCGACGGCCGGCGCGTCGCTCCCGGCCCCACGCTCAAACCGCCAACCGGTGCCGGCATGCTGGCACCGCGCTTCAAGAAAGACCGCGCTGCGTGCCCCTCAAGTGCGTCAGGCTAGCGTTACATCAACCGTACAAAGGGGGATTGAAGTGAAGCTCAGAACCAAGATGATTACCTGCATGGCCCTGGTGTTTGTTTTATTCACGTTCGCGCTGACGGTCGCCTTGAGTGGCATGCAGAGCGCCAAGAGCCGCTTCGAGAATTTTCTGGAACAAGACGAGGTCATGCTGCAATCGCTGACCGGCTTGTATGCGCAAGGCTTGCAGATGGGGCAAGCCTTGCGCAACATCGTTCTCGATCCGGGCAATAAGAACGCCTACAAAAACCTGGACGACGCCAGCGTCGAATTCAAGAAGGTGGCCGACAGGGCGCAGGCGCTGCCGGGCCTGTCGCCAGCGGTGCGCCAGACCTTGCAGGAAGTGGCTGGCTTGCGCGAGCGGCAAAGCCCCTTGCAAGCCAAGATCGTCGGGCTGGCCAAGGATGACCTGGCCGCAGCCAGCCTGGTCTTGACGCGCGACGAAACCCCGGTTTGGCGCGAAATGCGCTCCCGTCTGCTGGACTTGATCAAGGTGAAAAATGCCGACGTCAAGGCGATCAAAGCCGATACCATCAGTGCTACCGAACGCATCATGGCGGCCAGTTTGATCCTGGCGGCGCTGGCCATCGTCGTCGGCATCGGCGTCGCCTATTGGCTGGTGCGCAATGTGATGCGGCAATTGGGCGGTGAACCTGATTACGCGGTCGAGATCGCGCGCCGTATCGCCGCCGGCGATTTGACCATCGTCATCGATACCAAGGATCAAGGCAGCGTGCTGCACGCCATGGATGGCATGCTGGGCAGTTTGGTAACACTGGTCAGTCAAGTCCATATTGGCACCGAGGCGATCGCCACCGCCTCGCGTGAAATTGCCAGCGGCAACCAGGATTTGTCGGCGCGCACCGAGCATCAAGCCAGTTCGCTGCAACAGACCGCCGCGTCGATGGAAGAATTGACGTCGACCGTGGCGCGCAATTGCGACAATGCCCACCATGCCAAGACGCTGGCCGAATCGGCTTCCGACGTGGCCGCGCGCGGCGGCACCGTAGTGGCGCAAGTGGTCGATACCATGGGCTCGATTAACGCTTCCTCGAAGAAAATCGTCGATATCATCGGCGTCATCGACAGCATCGCCTTCCAGACCAATATCCTGGCCTTGAACGCCGCCGTGGAGGCGGCCCGGGCCGGCGAGCAGGGCCGCGGCTTTGCCGTCGTCGCTTCCGAAGTGTGCAACCTGGCGCAGCGCTCGGCCGCCGCTGCCAGGGAAATCAAGACCCTGATCAGCGATTCGGTGGCCCAGGTCGATGCCGGCACCAAGCTCGTCGACCGGGCCGGCTCGACCATGAGTGATGTGGTGGCCAGCGTCCAGAATGTGGTCGGCATCATCAGCGACATCGCCGCCGCCAGCCAGGAGCAAACTTCCGGCATTGCCCAAATCAATGTCGCGATCACGCAGATGGACGAGGTGACGCAGCAAAACGCCGCGCTGGTGGAGCAAGCCGCTGCCGCCGCCGAATCGCTGCAACAGCAATCGGCCAGGCTGGTGCAACTGGTCAACGTGTTCAGGCTCGATGAGGCGCTGCTGGTGGCGCCGGCGGTCGCGCCGCGCAAGGCGGCGGCCCGGGCCGCCGTTCAGCGGCCCCGTTTAGGGCGAGGCGCGTGAATCAGGCGGGGAGGGTGAGGGGTGTTGACTTGCCCGGGAAAGCAATCCCGGATTGAGGCTCGCTTAGCGGCGCGCCAGGCTGTCGCCGGCGTTCTTGACGCGGTCGCCGGCGGCCAGGCCGGGGTCCTGGTTGAATTTGAATTCAGCCCGGTTACCGTTTTCGTATTGCACGGCGACGGTCCAGATCTTGGAGGTGTTCATTCTCTGTTCCACTTTATTGCCGGCGTAAGCGCCGCCGGCCGCGCCGGCCAGCGTGGCGATATCCTTGCCGGTGCCGCCGCCGACCTGGTGCCCCAGCAGGGCGCCGGCAAGGCCGCCGCCGATCACGCCGAGGGCGCTGCCTTCGCCGGCTTTTTCCGATACGTTCACCGACAACACCCGGGCGCATTCATTGCAGGCGCCCAGTTGCAGGGCGTGGCGCGGCGCGTTGGCCGCGTTCATGGCTGCCTTGGCATTTGCCTTGGCCCGGTTGAATTCGTTCTTGGCATCGCGCGCGCATTGCATGCGGGTGGCCGAGCTGTCTTCGTCGGCGCACAGTTTCTTGTCGTCGGCATAGCGGCTGGCCGCGCGCTGGGTGTCGATCGAATATTGTTCTTTCGGCGTCAGATTGTCTTGGGCGAAGGCCGAGGTCGACATCAGGCCGGCAAGGATCAGGATGGCGATGAGTGGGCGTGGTGTCATGATATTTCTCCGGGAATGTGTAGCGGCAGTATAAATGAGTTCGACATTGCTGGCTGGCATGTTGTTATGCCGCACTTAACCATAGATGCCACCCGTGTACAGCAAGTCGAACAGGCGCGCGATGGTGGCGATCAAGACGCCGGCGCCCACCATCAGGGTGGCCACCAGCAGCAGCGCCAGTGGCCAGTTCGAGGCCGAACTGCGGCCCGAACCGGCGTTGCGGGCCAGATCCCATTTGTCGTCGGGCGTCAAGCCCAGCACCAGCGCTTCCAGGAAGCCGACCAGGCCCGATACCACCAGCGGCAAGATCTTGTAAAACCAGTCCGCGCCCGGCGCCAGCGCGGCCACCGCGAGGGCGGCCGGTACGGCGGCCAGGTGCAGCCAGGCCCATTTATCCTTGTTCCCGCCCAGGTAGAAGCGGTGCGCGCCCACGGTGCCCAGCAGGAAGGCCAGGAAGGTGGCGAAGGTTTTATTTTTGTGCGTAACAGCCATGGTTGTCGGGGCGTGGAAGGGTAAAGACTGCAAGTATCGGTCAAAAGCCAGGGTGTGGCCTAGCATTTTTCGACAACAGCGCCCTTGCGCGCCGGGCGTGGTCTGGTTCATAATGCTCGATTAACCCAACACACCCGTTTGCGTCATTAACGCTTGCTCACTGGCGCTAATGCGCGCTATAATTTGCGGCTTTTTCCGCCTCAGCACACTTATTTGGAAATATTATGGTCGTTATTCGTTTAGCTCGTGGAGGCGCCAAGAAGCGCCCGTTCTTCAACATCGTCGCTACAGATTCGCGCAATCGCCGCGATGGTCGCTTCATTGAGCGTATCGGTTTTTACAACCCGATGGCGTCGGGTGGCGAAGTGCCATTCCGTATCACTGAAGACCGCCTGTCGTACTGGCAAGGCGTAGGCGCACAATTGTCGCCAACCGTCGCGCGCCTGGTCGCCGGCAACAAATCAGCTTAAGTTAGAGCACTGGTTTGACGGTTAACACTGCATCCGGGGTGAAAGTCCCCGACGATCTGGTACAGGTAGGCTATGTCTCCGGTGCTTATGGCGTGGCTGGCTGGGTCAGGGTTACTCCTTTCTCCGACGACGCGGATGCTTTATTGAGCGTCAAAACCTGGTGGTTCAACAAGCCGAGCTTGCATGACGTTGACGTCAAGCAAGTGAAGCTTCACGGCGGCGACGTCGTGGCCCAGTTGGTGGGTGTGGTAGGGCGGGATGCCGCAGAAGCGCTGAAAGGCGCCGCTGTCCAGGTTCCGCGCAGCCATTTCCCGGCACTGTCGGCCGACGAATTTTATTGGTCCGATCTGATCGGGCTGACAGTAGAGAATATGCAAGGCGAATGCCTCGGGCAGGTAGCCGACATGATGAGCAATGGTCCGCAATCTATTTTGCGCGTCGCCCGTCCCGTCGATCCCGCCGCAGACGCCACCGAAACGGCGCCCGAGCGCCTGATTCCATTTGTCGGACAGTTTGTCATCGGCGTCGACAAGGTCGCCGGGAAAATTACGGTCGACTGGGGTCTCGATTATTAAACCGCCAGACACCTTGTGCGGCGGTTTTGCTGGATCGGCTTGCAATGCAATTTGACGTCGTCACTCTGTTTCCGGAAATGTTTGCCGCATTGACACAGTCGGGCGTGACCCGGCGCGCATTCGAGCAACAGAAATGTGGCTTGTCGCTGTGGAATCCACGCGATTTCACCAGCGATAATCACCGTACCGTTGACGACCGCCCCTATGGCGGCGGACCCGGTATGGTGATGCTGGCCAAGCCGCTGGAAGCGGCGCTGGGCGCCGCCAAGCAACGCCAGGTCGATGCCGGGCTGACGCCGCCGCGGGTGCTGTTCATGTCGCCGCAAGGGCGCGCCCTGACGCATGAGCGGGTGATGCAATTGACGCAAGAGCCGGGTCTGGTGATCTTGTGCGGCCGCTATGAAGCGGTCGACCAGCGCCTGATCGAGCGTTGCGTCGACGAGGAAATCAGCCTCGGCGATTTCGTGTTGTCGGGCGGCGAATTGCCTGCCATGGCGCTGATGGATGCACTGATACGGCAATTGCCGGGCGTGCTGAACACGGACGCTTCGGCGATCGAAGATAGCTTCGTCAATGGCTTGCTCGATTCACCCCATTACACGCGGCCGGAAACCTATGAAGGCGCGGGCGTGCCGCCGGTGCTGATGGGTGGCAACCACGCCGAGATTGTCAAGTGGCGCCGCCAGCGCATGCTGGAAGCGACCGCACGCAAGCGCCCCGACTTGCTGGCCAAGGCGCGCGGCGCCGGCTTGCTGACGGTGGTCGATGAAAAGTTTTTGTCGGGTTTGTGATGCTGTGCAAGCCCGTGTTGTAGGCTGTACCGAGCGGGTGCTTTATCCGCGTGTTTAACCCCATCCTCTACCGGGCGAAGCAAGGCGCCGGCAAGATGGTTTTTGGAGTAATAAAAATGAACTTGATTCAGCAATTAGAGCAGGAAGAAATTGCCCGCCTGGGTAAAACGATTCCCGTGTTCGCCCCTGGCGATACCGTGATCGTCAATGTCAACGTAGTCGAAGGCACCCGCAAGCGCGCCCAGGCATACGAAGGCGTGGTCATCTCCCGTCGTAACCGTGGCTTGAACTCGAACTTCATCGTTCGCAAGATCTCGTCCGGCGAAGGCGTCGAGCGTACGTTCCAGTTGTACTCCCCGCTGATCGCTTCGATCGAAGTGAAACGCCGTGGTGACGTTCGCCGCGCCAAGCTGTACTATCTGCGTGAGCGTTCGGGCAAATCGGCGCGTATCAAAGAGAAATTGCCGCAGCGTCGCGTTGTGGCGAAAGCAAGCGCTTAATTTTCAGCGCCTGTGTCTGGAAGAAGGGGCGCCCATGGGTGCCCCTTTTTTGTTGCTCCTGGGAGGTAACACGCATTGGCTACGATCCTGTTCGACCCGCAACATCTTCCCATCGACTCGATCGCCGGCGAAGCGGCCGTCGCGGCCGAACGCTTGACGCCGGGCTGGTTGCGGCAGCGCTTCGCGGCGCCGCCGCACTGGCAACCTGAAGTGGTGGACGAGTCGGGCGCGCGCCACGCGCAGGCGACCAGGGCATCGGTGCTGGTACCGCTGGTGTTGCGCGAGGATGGCTTGACCATCTTGCTGACCCAGCGCACGGACCATTTGAGCCAGCACGCCGGCCAGGTCAGTTTCCCCGGCGGCCGGGTCGAGCCGACGGATACCTCGGCGGTCGACACGGCGCTGCGCGAAACCGAGGAAGAGGTGGGGCTCGCGCGGCGCCACGTCGACGTGCTCGGCATCTTGCCCGACTATTACACCGGCACGGGTTTTTGCGTGACCCCGGTGGTGGGCTTGATCGCGCCGCCGTTCGAATTGCGCGCCGACCCTTCCGAAGTGGCCGAGATTTTTGAAGTGCCGCTGGCCTTCCTGATGGATGGCTTGAACCACCAGCGCCTGTCGGCCGATTTGCCGTTCGGGCGCCGCTCCTTTTATGCGATGCCCTACCAACGCTTCTATATCTGGGGCGCGACGGCCGGCATGTTGCGCAATCTGTTTCACTTCTTGCGCGCGTAGATATTCTAATAAGTTTGATTCCGCCACTACACTGCGTTATGGTAGTGGATATCGCGGCATTGTTGACTGAGGAGTCGTTCATAAATTACTGTCACATTTGGATCTGCCCTGGCGGGCGCGCTGCGGCGTTGCTCGTCGTCGCCATAGCTCGCTATGACTCCTCCTCACGCCTTGCATCGCATCCCGCCAGAACCGGCCAAATGCAACACTTATTTCTTTACGACTCCTAAAGGAAGTTTAATGACATTTCTATCCATTCTATGCGCACTGTTGATCGAGCAGCTCAAGCCGTTGCGCGCGGACAATCCCATTTATGCCGAAATCAAGGCCTTGGCGATGCGGATGGAGACCTGGTTCAACGCCGGCCATCCGCGCCATGGCCGCCTGGGCTGGTTCCTGATGATGGGGGCGCTGATGTTGCCAACCGCGCTGATTTACTGGGTCTTGATCCACTATAATCTGCCGCTGGTGGCCGTGGCCTGGAATATCCTGATCGTCTACCTGACCCTCGGTTTCCGCCACTACAGCCATTATTTCACCTCGATCCAGCTGGCCTTGAATTCGGGTGACGAGGCCGCCGCCCGCACCTTGCTGGCCGAATGGACCAAGCAAGACACGGTCGGCATGGAAGCGGGCGAAATCGCCCGCATCGCCGTCGAAAAATCGCTGATCACGACGCACCGCAATGTGTTTGGCGTGTTTTTCTGGTTCCTGATGCCGCTCGGGCCGGCCTGCGCCGTGATGTACCGCGTGGCCGAATACCTGGCGCGCGCCTGGAATGAGCCCGAGCACATGCGCAACGAAGCCTTCGGCCAGTTTGCCGCGCGCGCCTTTTACTGGATCGACTGGATACCGGTGCGTCTGACGGCCGTGGCCTTTGCCGTGGTCGGCAATTTCGAGGATGCAATTTACGCCTGGCGCAATTTCGCCGACCGCTGGCAGGATGAGGCCATCGGCATCATTTTGTCGGCCGGCGGCGGCGCCATGGGTGTGCGCCTGGGCACGCCGCTGGAAAACGCCTCCAAGGTCTTGCCGCTTGACGCGGCCACGGTCGACACCACCGAGAGCGAGTCGGAAAGCTTGCCCGGCGAAGAGCCGAGCGTGCGTTCGCTGCAAAGCACGGTCGGCCTGGTCTGGCGCGCGCTGCTGCTGTGGATGCTGTTACTGCTGTTGTTATCCGGCGCGGTTTGGCTGGGCTGATGTTGCGGGAGCGCGCTTTGGAAGGGTAACAGGCTTACAATGGCCGGACGGGTGCGGGCCTGCCCGTCCGGTTGTCGCGTCAGGGATTTGAATGCTCAGGTCTTCTATAAGATATAATACCGAGGAATCGTAGAGATTGATTTACCGACCCGGCCAGCAGCCGGGATCATTCACTTGCCCCATCATCCACCAAGCCGCCCATGGCCGACTCAGCTCAAATCACCAGAGAACTTGCCAGCGAGTTCTTCATTCTAGGCCTCACCAGCGATGGCAAGCAATTCCGCCCCAGCGATTGGGCCGAGCGTCTGTGCGGTGTGATGTCCTGTTTCAATCCCGAAGGTTCCGGCGGGCGCAATGCGCATCTGCAATTCTCGCCCTATGTACGGCCCACCGTTGTCAATGGCGTAAAAGCCGTGGTCGTCAACGCCAAACTGCGCGATCTGGAACCGATGGCCATGCATTTTGTCGTCGAGTTCGCCAAGGACAATGACTTGCAAGTGGTCGACGCCTGCTTCCTGCCCTATCCCAACGAACGTCAGCCCTGAACCTGGCTTTCCCGTTTGAGCGGTATCAAGATCCCCACTGCGTGGCGGCGTAGCGTTGAGTGCAGCGCAGCCTCGCGCGCAACCATGAGGGGAAGAAGCCATGCGTATCGGCGACATCTGTACCGTACAAACCGTGCACTGCAAGCGCGACATGAGCGTGCAGCAAGCCGCGCTGTTGATGCGCAACCATCACGTCGGCGACCTGGTCGTGGTCGAGCAGCCGAATGGCGAGCAGGTGCCAGTTGGCATCATTACCGACCGCGACATCGTCGTCTCCGTCATTGCGCTGGGCCTGGACCCGGCCAGCCTGCTGGTGGGCGATATCATGACGGAAGAATTAATGACGGCCACCGAGGACGAGGATGTCTATGAAACCATCGAGCGCATGCGTTTTCGCCACATCCGCCGCTTGCCCGTGGTCAATAGCCTGGGCGGCTTGAGCGGCATCGTCAGCGTCGACGACTTGCTCGAATTCCTGGCCGAGGAAATGGGCGAATTGTCGCGCATTAGTTCCAGCCAACTGGCCTACGAGAAGCAGGCCCGGCAATAGGCGAGGATGCTGGCCCGGCCTGCTCAGGTGCTCAGCTCGGCAACGAAATCATACATATCGCCGCGGAAGTAAGAGCGGCAAAATTCCACCGCGCGGCCATCGCGCAAGAAACCCAGGCGTTCGACCGACAGGCCGGCGTCGCCTTGCTTTGCTTGCAGCAAGGCGGCCTGTTCGGCATTCAAGAGTAGCGCGCTGAGGCGCTGCAAGGCCCGCACGGGCCGGTTGCCGGCTTGTTCCAGCGCATCATACATCGACACGTCAACGGCTTCCAGCGATGGCAGGCAAGACGCGACAATGGTGGCGTATTCGATGCACATGGGGATCTCGTCGGCATAGCGGATGCGGTGAAAGCGGAATACCGGCGCGCCCGGGCTGAGCCGCAGCCGCAGCGCTTCTTCCGGCGTGACCGTGCCTTCGGAGCGCTTCAGCCAGACGCTGCGCGGGGTGCGTCCGCGCGCCCGCATATCCTCCGAAAACGACGTCAGCTTGGCGAAATTCTTTTCAATCCGGCTATTAATGAAGTTGCCCGAGCCGGGCCGCCGCACCAGCAAGCCTTCCCCGACCAAGCCATCGATGGCCTTGCGCACCGTGATGCGCGAGATCGACAAGTCGCTCGCCAACTGGCGTTCGGCCGGCAGTGCCTCGTCCGGCCCCAGGATGCGCTGCTCGATTGCTTCGCGCAGGGCGCGCTGCAATTGCTGGTACAGGGGCAGGCCGCTGCTCTGCCGAAGGCCATGCATGATGTCGACCAGGGATGTCATGCCACTCTCCGTTGCGGCGCTGGGGCGCACGCGCTGATGTATTGTATGTATTGCATCGCCGGATAATACCAAAAAAGACCAGTCGCGCACCGTTTCGATTCCCCCTGTCGTGCGCGCCGCCCCGCAGCAGGGGGGGATTGCCCCTGCAGATGGATTGTGTGGCGCAAACAACATACAAAAAAAATAATCTTAACTGGTAGTGTTCTGGTATTGAATAGTAGTATATTGGCGTTGAATTGGTTTTACCAGTGGCGACAGAAGGATCTGCAGGATGCCGTTCAGGCGGCGGAATGGACAGAAGATCCACATTAAAAATGGCAGGGGTTTCGTCCTGAAACCGACATCAAGGGGGAGTATATGAAACGCAATGTGACACCAGCCGGGCGCAATGGGGCGACGCGCAATTTGACACCAATCGCGACCGCTGTCGCCATCATGATCGCCGGCGCCAGTTTTGCCGCGCACGCCCAGGAAGCGCCGCCGGTCGTCGATACGGGCGCCGTGGTGACGGTGTCGGGCGTGCGCGCCGCGCTGGAACAATCGTTGAAGCAAAAACGCAATGCCGACTCGGTGGTGGAAGTGATCACGGCTGAAGACATTGGCAAGATGCCCGATAAAAACGTGGCCGATGCGATCCAGCGCTTGCCCGGCGTGAATATCCAGTCTTCGGCCGGCGGCGAAGGTGGTTTCGGCGAAAACGACCGCGTCAGCCTGCGCGGCACCAGCCCCAGCCTGCAGCAAACCCTGTTCAACGGCCACGCCATCAGTACCGGCGACTGGTTCGTGCTGAACCAATTTGGCGGCAATGTCGGGCGCAGCAGCAGCTTTTCGCTGTTGCCGTCGGAATTGGTCAGTTCCATCGTGGTGCACAAGAGCGCCACCGCCGACCTGGTCGAAGGGGGCGTCTCGGGCGCGATCGATGTGATCACGCGCCGTCCGCTCGATTTCAAGAAACCGCTCAGCGTGGAAGCGTCGGTGCAAGCCAATTACAATGATCTGGCCAAGAAAACCCAGCCGCAATTTTCCGGCATGGTCAACTGGAAAAACGACACCAATACCCTCGGCGTGCTGTTGCAAGGCTTTTCAGAAAAATCGACGGTGCGCCGCGATGGCCAGGAAATCCTCGGGTACAGCACCATCGACGCGAAATCGGCGGCCGCCATCGCCCATCCCGACCTGGTCGGCGTGCGCGTGCCGACCTTCATCGGCGCCAGCCTGTTCGAGCAGACCAAGACCCGCCAGGGCGGCGCCTTCGACGTCGAGTTGCGTCCGTCCAGGGAATTGACACTGGATGTGAACGGTTTCTATTCGAAACTCGATGCCCCGCATCAAAACACCAACTTCCTGGCGGCGCCGGCCGGTTCGATGAACCCGAGCGGGGCCAATCAAGTGCCGACGTCGTACACGGTGCAAAACGGCACCTTGACGGCGGCCAATTTCGCCAAAAATTCGGGCGAAGTCGATAATATCTACCGTCCCGACGCGGGCGGCGAATCGTATTATGTCGATCTCAATTTCAAGTACCGCGCCACCAAGGACTTGACTTTCAGCGGCAAGGGCGGCGCCACCCATGGCGTCGGCTTCGACCGCAATGACGTGTATTACCAAAACAATCTTGACGGCGGCATGAATTACAAGCTCAACGGCCTGAGCCCCGCCAGCGTGTCTTTCCCGGGCGGCAGCACCACGACGCCAGGCTCGACGGCCTGGGCCGGCGGCGGCGAAGCCCGTTCGGTCGACAAGGAAAACTATGCCCAGCTTGACGGCGACTTGCGCATCAGCCAGGGTATCTGGGATTCGGTCAAGTTCGGCGCCCGCCTGACCGACCATAAGCGCAGCGCCGAGCATCCGATCGAAGCCGGCCCTTTCCCGACCACCGGCCCGAACGCCTTGGTCAGCCCTGGTCTGGCCTGGAACGGCCAGATGTACCCAAGCGATTTCGCCAACAACCTGGGCGGCAACCTGCCATCGAATTATTTTAAATACGATGGCGCGGCGCTGGGAGCCTGGGGCGCGCTGCCGATCCGCAACGTCGATCCCATCTTGCGCCACCGCTGGAGCGACGAGTTCAAGTTGCAGGAAAAAACCAGCGCCCTGTATGGCATGGCGAATCTGGCCGGCGACGCCTGGGGCGGCAATTTCGGCGTGCGCGTAGTACGCACCAAGCAAACCTCGATCGTGAATCTGGCCGGCGGCAGCAATCCGGACACCAGTTCGCTGTTCGGCCCGTTCACGGCCACCACCTTCGAGCGTACGTATACCGATGTCTTGCCGAGCGCGAACGTCAAGTTCGACGTGCGCCAGGATCTGGTGGTGCGCGCGGCCGCTGCCAAGACCATTTCCCGTCCCGATTACAGCGCCCTGGGCGGTTCGGTCTCGCTCAACGATGACGCGCTGACCGGTTCCGGCGGTAATGTCAAACTCGAACCGGTGCGTTCGAATAACGCCGAGCTGAGCGCCGAATGGTATTTCGCACCGAAATCGTCGGTCTCGGCCGGCGTGTTTTACATGGACTTGACCTCGGTGGTGGCGCAGGGCACGACCAATATGACGTTCTTTAACGTCAAGACGGGCAAGGATGCCGTCTATCAGGTCACGTCGCCCTTCAATACCAAGGCCACCAACAAGGGCGTGGAATTGAGCTATCAACAGCCGCTGTTCAGCAGCTTCGGCGTGCTGGCCAATTACACTTACGCCGACGGCAAGCTGGAAGATGGCAGCGAATTGCTGAACTCGTCGAAAGATACGTATAACTTGACGGGCTTCTATGAAGACGAGCGTTTCAGCGCCCGCCTGGCCTATAACTACCGTTCGGCCTACAAGGCGGGCGTGGATCGGGGCGCCAGCCAGCACGTGGCCGGCTCGGGCGGCCTGGCCGGCTCGCTCAATTACAAGATCAATGAGCATGTGACATTGACGTTCGATGCGCTGAACCTGACCAATACGACGATCAAGATGTACGCCGAAACGACGGATCAGCCACGCGCATTTTATTCGAACGGCCGGACGTTTTACCTCGGTCTGCGCGGCAAGATGTAATCCCCGGGCTGGCGCGCGCGCGGGGGTGCGGGCGTCGGCTTGATTCCTATCTTTGCATGGCAAGTCTCTTCGCGGAGGCTTGCCCTTTTTTTGGGAACGACATGAAGCGCACAGCGATCGCCTTGGCCGCCCTGGCCATGAATTCCACGGCATGGGCCCAGCAACCAGTGCAGGAAGTGGTGGTGAGCGGCATCCGCGCCTCGCTGCAGCAATCGCTGAATCAAAAGCGCAACAGCGATTCCGTGGTCGACGTGGTGACGGCCGAAGACATCGGCAAGTTGCCCGACAAGAATGTGGCCGACGCGGTGCAGCGCGTGCCCGGCGTGAATATTTCCTCGTCGGCTGGCGGGGAGGGCGGTTTCTCTGAAAACGACAGGGTCAGCATCCGCGGCACCAGCCCCAGCCTGACACAAACCCTGATCAATGGCCACGCGGTCGGCACCGGCGACTGGTTCATTTCCGACCAGGTCGGCACGGTCGGGCGCAGCGTCAGTTTTTCGCTCTTGCCGGCCGAAATAGTGAGCCGCGTGACGGTGCAAAAAAGCGCCCAGGCCGACTTGGTCGAGGGCGGCGTGGCCGGCGCCGTGAATATCGAGACGCGCAAGCCGCTATCGTTCAAGAAGCCGTTCACCAGCGAATTGTCGCTGCAAGGCATTTACGCCGACTTGCCGGGCAAGACAGATCCGCAAATGAATGCCTTGTTCAACTGGATCAATGAAGCCAAGAGCCTGGGCGTGCTGTTGCAACTATTTTCGGAACAGCGCCACGAGCGGCGCGACGGCCAGGAATTCTTCGGCTACGGCGCGATCGCCGCCGACAGCCCGGCCGCCAAGGCCCATCCCGACCTGGCCGGCGTGCTGGCGCCGCTCGGCATCAATGCCGCCCTGTTCGAGCAAACCCGCAAGCGCAGCGGCGGCGGCATCGATATCGAACTCAAACCCAGCGCCGCCTTGCGGCTGGATGTGAACGGCTTTTCCTCGAAACTCGACGCGTCCAATTACAACCGCAGCTTTTACAACCAGCCGGGCGCCAACCTGAACGCGCTCGACAATGCCGGCCACCGGGTCGGCGTGCTGCCCTCGCAATACATGGTCAAGAACAATACCCTGGTGTCGGCCAGCTTCCCGGCGGCGCAATATCCGCCGGCCGGCGCCACTGGCTACAACAGCCAATTGTACCCAGGCCTGGTGGACCAGATTTACCGCCCCGGCTCGCACTCGTCGACCGCCTATCTCGACGTGAACGGTTCTTACCGCGCCAGCGAGCGCCTGCGCATCTCCGCCGGCGCCGGCTACACGCGCGGCGTCGGCGAAACCCCGGTCGACCTCGGCTACGAAGCGGGCTTGAGCGGGGTCGGCGTCGCTTACAAATTGAACGGCCTGGCGCCGGCGGCCATGAGCTTTCCCGGCCTCGATGTCTCGACATTCACGCATGTGGTGACGGCGGCGGGCTGGGGTTCGCATGTGCGCACGCAGGACACCGAGCGCTACGGCCAGCTTGACGCCGAACTCGTCATCGGGGAAGGCATCTGGGAATCGGCCAAGTTTGGCTTGCGCTACGCCGCGCACCACCGCAACGTGGCGTGGCCGGAAAACCGCAGTTGTCCCGCGTGCGACGGCAGCACCGGGGCGCCGCTGCCGGTGTGGGATGGCGCCACCTATCCGGCCAACTTCGGTTCCAGCCTGGGCGCGGGAGCGCTGGGCAATTTCTGGCAACTCAAGCCGGCCGCGATACTGGACTGGGCCGCCCGCTACGACCAGTCCGGCGGTCCCGGTTCGGAAAACTGGCCGGCCGAGCTGGACGTGCAGGAAAAGGCCGGTGCTGCTTACGCCATGCTCAACCTGGCCGGCGACAAATGGCGCGGCAATCTCGGCGTGCGCCTGGTGCGCACCCGTCAGAGCACGCTCACCAATGTGCCGGGCGGCCCCGACCCCATCGGCCAGGGCAATACCTTCGGCACTTACACGCCGACCACCGTCGAACATAGCTATACCGATGTGCTGCCGAGCGCCAACTTCAAGTTCGACCTGGCGCAAGACTGGGTGGCGCGCGTCGCCATCGCCAAGACCATGGCCCGCGCCGATTACAGCGCCCTGGTCGGCGCCGTCAACTTGAACGACCAGTTATTGACCGGCACCGGCGGCAATCCCGACTTGAAACCGATCCGCTCGACCAATTACGACGCCACCCTGGAATGGTATTTCGCGCCGAAAGCCATGCTGTCGCTGGGCTCCTTTTACATGGACCTGGCGTCCTATGTCAGCTTCGGCACGGCGCCTGTCACGTATTACAACAATACTTTCAAGAAAACCAATACCTATCTGATCGAATCGCCGGCCAATATCGCGGCCACCAACAAGGGCGTGGAACTGGGTTACCAGCAAGGCTTGCGGGGCGGTTTCGGCGTGCTGGCCAATTACACCTATACCGACGGCAAGGCGGCCGACGGCGCGGCCATGGTGGGCAGCTCGAAAGCCACCTACAACCTGGAAACGTATTACGAGGATGAGCGCGTGAGCGCGCGGCTGGCCTACACCTACCGTTCCAGCTTCCTGGCCGGCCTGTTCAGCAGCTCGCCGCAATATGTCGATGGCGTCGGCAACCTGGCCGCCTCCTTCAATTACAAGATCGACAGTCGCTACTCGCTCAATTTCGACGTATTAAATCTGAATAACGCCGTGCTCAAGTATTACGGCGCCAACCGCGACCAGCCGACCGCGCTGTATGCGAACGGGCGCCAGTATTACCTGGGCTTGCGCGTCAAGTTGTAAGCCTGGACTACATGATGACGTCGATTAAAAGAACCCAGCCGCGCCACCTCGCGCTCGACGTCTTGCGCGGCTTGACGGTCACCTTGATGATTATCGTCAACACGTCCGGCGATGAAAGCCATACCTATTGGCCGCTGCTGCACGCGCTCTGGCATGGCTTCACCCCCACCGACTGGGTCTTTCCCACCTTCCTGTTCGTGGTGGGCAACGCGCTCAGTTTCGCGCTGCCAAAATACGCGGCGCGAGGCGATGCGGCCGTGTGGGCCAAGGTCGGGCGGCGCTCCCTGACCATCTTTGCGCTCGGCTTCTTGCTGTACTGGTTTCCCTTCTACAAGCCGAACGCGGCCGGAGAGTGGGCCTGGGCGCCGCTGGCTGCCACCCGCATACCCGGTGTGCTGCAGCGCATCGCCCTGTGCTTCGGCTTGGCCGCGCTGATCCTGCACTATGGAAAAACCCGCGGCGCGCTGATCTTTTGCGCGCTGGCCCTGCTTGGCTATTGGGCGGCGCTGGCGTATTTCGGCGACTATTCGATGGCGGGCAACGCCGGCTTGAAGCTCGACCTGTGGCTGCTTGGCGAGCGCCACTTGTATCACGGCGAAGGCATCGCGTTCGACCCGGAAGGCTTGCTCGGCACCTTGCCGGCCACCGTCAACGTGATTGCCGGGTATTTTGCCGGGCGCTTGATACAGGCAGGGGGAGCGGTCCCGGTTCCGGCTGCGATCGGCAAGCTGGCGCTGGCCGGCGTCGTTTGCGTTGCGCTGGGCTTGTGCTGGAATAGCGTCTTGCCGATCAATAAGAAGCTGTGGACCAGCTCTTACGTGTTACTGACCGTGGGACTCGACTTGCTGGTTCTTGCGTTGTTGATGTACGTGATCGAATTGCGCAAGATGCGGCGCTGGACCTATTTCTTTGAAGTGTTTGGCAAAAATCCCCTGTTCATCTACCTGCTGTCGGAAATCGCCGTCGTCATCATGTTCACGGTCAAAGTGAACGGGCAAGCGGCTTATTCGTGGATATATGCCACGGTTTTCCAGCGCTGGGCGGGACCGAATGAGAGCTCATTGCTGTTCGCGCTGAGCTTCATGCTGGGCTGTTGGATGGTGGCTTACTTGATGGATCGCGCGCGGATTTATGTGAAAGTCTAAGTCGTTAAATTGACTGGGTTTTTTTTCGCTAAGTTGACAATCAACACAGCGCGCAATAAAAAACCGACACCGAAGGCCGGCGATGCTTTTCCGCCAGCGTTGGCGGAAAATTTGGACTTGCGCGAATGGCAGTTGGGGCCGGATTATTGTTGATCGATACACTGCCCGAATCGGTGTTGCGCGTGATACCGAGGCCGGAAGCCAGACCACACGTCATTCAATAGTAAGCGTGTGTCGAAACCAGCAATTGGCGATGGCGCCCACCCGCCATCGCGCCCACCTCAAACGACTTTGCGCATCCGCATATGCCAATTCATTTCCCAGGTCTTGCCCTGGTCCGGCGACATGGCTTGTTCCCAGCACGCGCTGTCGGGCGTGATGTCCGACCAGGTATAGCGCACCCGGATCGGCTTGTCGTCGAGTTCATCGTCGCATTCGAAGACCCCGATGCCATGCTCGAATTTCCCCACCACGGGCGGCAGCAGCGTGCCGGCGCCATTCAATCCGGCCGTTTTGTTGTCGAGCCAATAAATGCTCCACAGCCTGGTTTGCGGATTGAACAGGCGCAGCGACATGCCGACAAAGCCGGGCCGCCATTGTTCGGCGATGAAGTCGTCATAATTGCCTATGCCGCCGGGCAAGGCCTGGTTGTGCATGGTGGCGTCGAAGCTTTCCCACTCATGATTATCCTGCAAGCGTTTGAGCAGGCGGCGGTTGTCGATCAGCCAGGGGCCGGCCAGGAAATCGAAGTCGCGGCTGCCATCGTGTTCAAGTTTGGGATCGTGCATGGGATGCGTTTCTGCCAGGGGCGGTAAGAGGGGAGGGATCGCTGCGCAGCCGCCCAGCAAGGATAGCGGCAACGCGCACATTGCTTGCAGCGCGCGCCGTCTCGACAGGTCGGCGGGGGCGGTGCGTTTCATGGCGCCGCATGGCGCAAGGCGTCGATGATGGCGCCATCGGCGTCCATCACCACCGTCGTGTAGTGGTCGATGCAAGCCATGAGCGCGTCGCGCGGACCTTGCAGCCACGCGCCGCTGGTATAAAATTCGTCCTGGCTGTGGCCGCGCTCGGTCAGGCTGGGATAAGCCCGTATCAAGGCATACGCATCGGGCGCGTGCAATGAGGGCTTGGCGGCGAGCACATCGGTGCCGGCCGCCAGCAGCAAGGGCAAGGATTGTTCTTGCATGATGCGGTGGAATTGCTGCGTCATGCCCGCCTTCAGTTGATAGCTCCTGATTTCAATGACGCTATTCATGCGCCTTCTCCCTATATCAAAAGGAAACTATGATACGGTTCGCGCAAGCCGGGAACAATGCGATATCGACGGTGTTGATGGCCGTGCGGCGGCACTATTGAAGGTTTTTTGAAAGTTTGCCTTGAGTTTTGAATTGGATGCATACGACCGCAAGATTCTTGCTCTTTTGCAAGAAAATGCCCGCCTGAGTTTTTCGGAGATCGGGCGCCGGATTCATCTCACCTCGCCCGCCGTGGCGGAACGGGTGCGCCGCCTTGAAGAGGCGCGCGTGATCGAGGGCTATGCGACGCGTGTGAATCTGCTGGCCTTGGGTTACAGCTTTGAAGCCTTCGTCAATATCACGGTGGAATCCCACGATGCGCTCGACGCCTGGGCGGCGGCGCACCCGGAAGTGTTGGCGCTGCATGCGACCACGGGCCACTATTGCGCCTTGCTGCGCCTGGCGGTGACGGCGCCCGAGCATTTGCAGGCGCTGCTCAAGTCGCTGGGACGGATCGGCAAGACCAGCACCTCCATTGTGCTGTCGTCGCAGTGCGAGGAGCGGCCCCGCGTGGCCGGCAATCAACTCGCACCCGAAGCGCTCCGCTGAGGGCGCCGGCGTAAACGCAAAGGGCGGCCCCCGTCGCCGGCGGCCGCCCAGTCTTTGCACGTAGTGCTTACTTGGCCGCAGTCGCCGCCGGGCGGTTCAACCACAGAATCCAGTAGCGGGCCAGGTCGCCCAGGCCGTCGCCGCCCTTGACGCTTTCCAGGGTCTTGATGGCGTCATCCTTGCGGCCGGCCATCGCGTAGGAATAACCGAGCCGCAGCTTGGCGTCTTCGGGCGCTTTCAAGCCGCCCTTGGCGATGCCTTTCTGTATCAAGTCCAGGCCTTTGTCGAACTGCTCCATCGTGATATAGGCGTAGCCGAGGTTGATCAAGCCATTGCCATCCTTCGACTTGGCGGCCGACGCGTCGCCCGAGGCGATGTTTTTCACATCGTCGGCGGCGCCCTTGTTGGCTTGCTCGCGGAGTTTCTTTTGCTTGGCCGCGTTCGGGCCGGTGCCCAGCACGCCGGCGGCGTAGCCGGCGTCCAGCGCCTTCTTCGCTTCGGTCGGCAGCGCGGCGCGCAGCGCCAGTTCCGCCATTTCCGTGTATTCGTCCGGCGTCATGGCTTTCACGGCGGCGAATTCAAGGCGCAGCACGTCCAGCGCGAAACGGTTCGAATAGCCGGCTTTGCCCTGGGTGCGGCTCAACAGGTCGCTCCAATAATCGTCCGACGGGTAGAACTTGACCAATTGTTCCATCGCGATCAGGAAGGTGGCCGGGTCCTTGGTCTTGGCGCCCGTATTGGCCAGTAATTGCAAGTTTTCGATGGGCGGTGTCTTGCCCGCTTTTTGATCGGCTTGCAAGTCGTTCAGCAATTCCTGCTTGGCCTTGGCGAAATCGTTGCTGAAGTAATACGAGCGGACGATATAGGAATGCACCTTGACCAGGTCGCCCGTTTCCGTCTGGTAGCGGGTAAACCAGTTGATCGCCTTCGGATAATCCTTGGTGTTGTAATAGTGGTTGGCCACGGCCTGGATGAAGTCACCCTTTTCGGCCGGCGTCAGGCGTCCCGATTCGATCACCGATTCCAGCGCCGGGATGGCTTTATCCGTGTTGCCGCTGCTGGCGGCGACGGCGATGCGCAAGCGGTTGATCACGAAGACTTCATAGGGCGTCTTGTCGGCCATCGCGTCGGCTTGCTCGATGCGGCTTTGCGCTTCAGTGAAATTCTTGGCGTTCATCAGGGCAGTGATCTCGGCTGGATTGACCAGCTTGAACATGTCGGGGCGCACCGTGTCCTGCTTGGGCGCTTCCGGCGCCGCTGCCTTGTCGGCGGCGTGGGCAAACGAGGCCATGCCGACCATGGCGGGTGCGAGGTTCAGGCCGATGGCGGCCAGGATCAGGCTAATACGGGCGAGACGGAATTGGGACATGTAAATCCTTCAATCAATAAAGACGCATTGGCGAGTGGCCGCCGCGTCGCAATGGGCGGATAAAAACCGACATTCTGCCACTCCTACGCGCGAACGGGAAGGGTCGGCGATTCCGGCGACGCGCGTATTGTCACATACTCGGCGGCGGGCGTCGTTCAATGGTGCGCGCGGCCGGAACGCGCTCAGCCCGGGGCGGCGAGCTGTCCGTCCGCGAGCGGCGCCTCTTGCGCGCGGATCGGCATTGCGCGCGACAGCAGCAGCACCGGCAGCGCCGACAGCAGCACCCACAGGAAAAAATTCTGGTAGCCGAGCGCGGTCTGGATGTCGCCGCTGATCATCTTGAAAATCACGAAGCCCAGTTGCATCACGCCGGTCGCAAACGCGTAGTGGGCGGTCTGGTATTTGCCGACCGCGACCACTTGCATCATGAACAGGATCAAGCCGACGAAACCGAAGCCGTAGCCGAACATTTCGACGCCGAGGGCGGCGGCAATCACCGAAATGTCGGTCGGCAGCGCGTGGCTGAGGAAGTAGAACACCAGATTCGGTAAATTCATCGCCAGGATCAGCAAGGGCAAGGCCTTTTTCAAGCCCAGCCAGGACGTGAAGTAGCCGCCGCCTATGCTGCCGAGCACGAAGGCGACGGTGCCGGCGGTGCCGTACACGGCGCCCACTTCGGCCGTCGACAGGCCCAGGCCGCCCAGCGCGCGCGCCTCGCGCAAGAATAGCGGACCGATGGTTTGCACTTGCGCCTCGCCGGCGCGAAACAGAATGATGAAGACGATTGCCAGGCCAATGCCCGGTTTCTTGAAAAATTCGCGCAGCACGTCCCACAGCGTGGCGCCGATGGCGGCCACGTTTTTATTTGCCAGCACCGGATTGCGCGCCAGCGGCAAGGCCCAGGCGTGGTAGGCGCCCAGCAGCAGCAGCATGGCGCCCAGGATCAGGAAGATGATGGTCCAGGCCGGCGCCACGCCGATGGTTTTTTCAAGCTGGCCGGCCAGGATCACCAGTCCGCCCAGCGAGATGAACTTGCCGGCGTTGTAGAAGGCGCCGGTCCAGCCGGCGTATGCGGCTTGCTGCTTGTCGCTCAGGCTGGCGATATACAAGCCGTCGGCGGCAATGTCGTGGGTGGCCGAGGCGATCGCCGCCAGCGCCAGCATGGCGATGCAGGCCGCGAACCAGGCGGGCGTGTGCAGCGCCAGCGCCACCAGTCCCAGGCTCAGGCCGCCGATCAGCTGGAAGGCGACCACCACGATTTTCTTGTTCGGCGCCAGTTCCAGGAAGGGGCTCCAGAGCGGCTTGAAGACCCAGGCGAAGCCGATCAAGCCGGTCCAGCGGGCGATGTCGGCGTTCGGCACGCCCATGCTCTTGAACATCAGGCCGGCCACCAGGGCCACGGCATAGAAGGGCAAGCCCTCGGCAAAGTACAGGGTGGCAATCCAGGCGGCCGGATTGCGCGGTTTTTTATCGGTAGGGCTCATTGCTGTCTCTTTCTATTATTTTTTTGTGGACCGGAGGCACGTTCTTAGTCGAAGCCCGGCACCGGGCAACGCCCGGTCGCTTCCAGGCTGCCGGCCAGCCAGTCGTTGACGGCGTCCAGCGCCGGCGCGGCGAAACCGTAGGTGAGCAGGGCCGGCGCCGCGATGTCAAGCGCCTGGTAGGGATTCCACAGCGCCAGGTGCAGGTCGGGGCGCCAGCCGGCGCGCGCGCGCGGGCCGTAGCGCAGGCGCGAGGTCGAGGCCAGGACCACGAAGCGGCCGTCGTCGGGCAGCGCGCCCCAGTCGAAGCTTTCGGCGTCGGCAAACGTGATCAGTTCGACGTCGTACAGGCGCCCCAGCGAGGCTGCCACCACGGTCGCCGGCACGCCCGCTTCCGAGACGCCGTCGCTGACCGTATCCTGGCGCACCACCAGGCGCAGCCTGGCGCCCGGCGCCGGCCGGCGCACGGCGCCGTACGCGGTCAGGGCGCGGCGCCAGCCCTCGGCCATGATGGCGCGGTCGGCCGCCTCTTCGGTGTAGTCGCGCACCCGGCACGGGTAGGCCCGCGCCAGCGCCCGCAGGCGCGCCAGGCGCCGCTCGATGCGTTCCTGCGACAATTGGCCCGCTTCGATCGCCGCGCCGATCGCGGCCAGGGTTTCTTCTTGGGTTTCGGCGGTGCCGAGCGCCATCACCATGTCGGCGCCGGCGTCGAGCGCGCGCACGGCCGCGTTGCCGACCCCGTAGCGGCCGGCGATGGCGTGCATGTCCATGCCGTCGGTGATGATGACGCCGCGAAATTGCCATTCATCGCGCAGCAAGTCGTTCAAGATGCGGCGCGACATGGTGGCCGGATTGTCCGGGTCCAGGGCCGGGTAGACGATATGCGCCGTCATCATGGCTGGTGCGCTGGCGGCGGCGCTGCGAAATGGCGCGAATTCGAATTCGCGCAATTGCGCCAGCGGCTTGTCGACGGTGGGCAAGTCGCGGTGCGAGTCGACGTGGGTGTCGCCGTGGCCGGGGAAATGCTTGACGCAGCAAGCCACGCCCTCGGACTGGCTGCCGGCCATCCAGGCCATCGCCAGCTCGGTGGCGCGGCGCGGCTCGGCGCCGAAGGAGCGCTCGGCGATGACCGGGTTGCGCGGGTTGTTGTTCAAGTCCAGCACCGGCGCGAAGTTCCAGTTGAAGCCCAGCGCGCTGGCCGCGCGCGCCACCGCTGCGCCGATCGCGCGCGCCAGCTCGGCGTCGTCGGCGGCGCCCAGCGCCATCGCGGCCGGCGGCGCCGGCACCCAGGTGGCGCGCACCACGGCGCCGCCTTCCTGGTCGATCGCAATCAGCGCCTCGGGGCCCATCACGACGCGCAAGTCGAAGGTGAGGCGCGCCAATTGCTCCGAATCTTGCATATTGGCGCGGAACAGGCAGACCGCGCGGATCGCGTTGGCGCGCAGGAAATTGGCGGTGGCGGCATCGAGTTCGGTGCCGGCAAAGCGCACCATGATCAATTGGCCGGCCAGGCGGCGCGCTTCGAGGGTCGAGATTGCTGTCATATCACTGCTCCGTCCATGCCGCGCATGGAAAATCGTTGGGGAAATAGGGCGCCGGGCCGGGCCGGCGCGCCGCCGCCAGGCGCTAACTGGTCTTGGTGACCTTGCTCAGGTGGCGCGGCCGGTCCGGGTCCATGCCGCGCGCGGCCGCCAGCTTGGCCGCCATCACGTAGAACGCCTGCACCGCGACGATAGGGTCGAGGTCCGGCGTGGCGGCGGTCGGCAGGGTCAGGTCGCGCTCTAGCACGTCGGTCGGCGCGGCCAGCAGCACGCGCGCGCCGCGTTCGCGCATTTCGCGCGCCAGTTGCAGCAAGCCGGCCTGGGTCGGGCCACGGGTGGCGAAAATCATCAGGGGATAGCCATCCTCGATCAAGGCCATCGGGCCGTGCTTGATCTCGGCGCCGCTGAATGCCTCGGCTTGCAGGGACGAGGTTTCCTTGAATTTCAGGGCCGCTTCGAGCGCGATCGGAAAACTGATGCCGCGCCCCACCACCATGATGTTCCTGGCCGGGGCCAGCACTTCGATCGCGCTCGACCAGTCGGCGCGGCCGGCCTCGGCCAGCGCCTCGGGCAGCGCCTGCAGGCCGGCTAGCAGTTCGGCATCGTCTTGCCAATGCGCCACCAGGCGCGCGCCGGCCACCAGGCTGGCGATGAAGCTCTTGGTGGCGGCCACGCTTTGCTCGCGCCCGGCGCGCAGCGGCAGCGCCCACTCGGCCGCCTGGGCCAGCGGCGAATCAATCTCGTTGACCAGGGCGACGGTGGTGGCGCCGCCGGCGCGGAAGTAGCGGATCGGCTCGACCACGTCCGGACTTTGGCCGGACTGCGAAATGGCGATGGTCAAGGTGTCGCGCGTTTCCAGCGGCGACTTGTACAGGGTCACCAGCGACATCGGCAGCGAGGCGACCACCCGTCCCAGGCGCGCCATGATCAGGTAGGCGCAGTAATTGGCGGCATGGTCGGAACTGCCGCGCGCCACCGTCAGCGCGGTGGCGAACGAGGTGCTCCTCAGCGTGCGGCCCAGCTGCGCGTAGCGTTCGCCGTCTTCGGCCAGTTGCAGGCTTACGCACTCGGCGGCGGACAGGGCTTCCTTAAGCATCATTGAGGTCACAGAATTCTCCTTCGATATAGACAGCTTTGAGTGTGAGGTCGCGCTTGAGCACGACCAGGTCGGCGTAGGCGCCGTGGGCCAGGCGGCCGCGTTCTTGCAGGCCCAGGTAATCGGCGGCATGGGTCGAAACCCGATTCGAGGCGTCGGCCAGCTCCAGTCCCAGGCCCACCAGGTTGCGCAGCGCCTGGTCCATGGTCAGGGTGCTGCCGGCCAGGGTGCCGTCGGGCAGGCGCACCCCGCCCATGCATTTGTGGACCGCGTGCCGGCCCAGCATGTATTCGCCGTCCGGCATGCCGGTGGCGGCGGTGGAATCGGTGACGCAGTACAGGCGCGGGATGGCGCGCAGGGCAACCTTGATCGCGCCCGGATGCACGTGCAGCAGGTCGGGAATCAATTCCGCGTATTCGGCGTGCGCCAGGGCGGCGCCGACCATGCCCGGCTCGCGGTGGTGCAAGCCGCTCATGGCGTTGAACAGGTGGGTGAAGCCGGCTGCGCCGTGTTCCAGCGCGGCCACGCCGTCTTCGTAGGAGCCGAGCGTGTGGCCGATCTGGACCCGCATGCCGGCGTCCGACAATTCGCGCACCAGTCCCAGGTGGCCGGCGATTTCCGGCGCCACCGTGATCAGGCGCAGCGGCGCCAGCGTGGCCAGGCGCCGCACTTCGGCCAGGGTGGCGGCGCGCGCATAGTTCGGCTGCGCGCCCAGCTTGCCGGAATTGATGTACGGGCCTTCCAGGTGGGCGCCCAGCACGCGCGCCGCGCCGGGACGGCGCGCGGCGACGGCCGCGCCGATTGCCGTCAGGGCCAGCTCGATGTCTTCCGGCGGCGCCGTCATGGTGGTGGCCAGCATGCTGGTGGTGCCGTGCCGGGCGTGCATCGCGGCGATCGCGTGCACCGCGTCGCCGCCTTCCATCACGTCCTTGCCGGCGCCGCCATGCACGTGCAAGTCGATGAAGCCGGGGATGATGTAGTCGTCGCCGTTGAAGGCTGGATTGACCGCATCGCCTTCGATGGTCACGATGCGTTGCTCGAAACTGAGGGTGCCATGCACCCAGCCGCCTGGTGTCAGGATATTGCCTTTGATTGCACCGCTCATCTACGCGACTCCGCTACGAATTCATAATAATCACTGCGGCAATACGAGTGGGTCAATTCCACCGCCGCGCCGTTTTCGAGATAACTGACGCGGGTGATGTGCAGCATCGCCGCTCCCGTCTTGATGCCGGCCAGCTTGGCCTGTTCGGCGCTGGCGTTGATGGCGCGGATATGCTGCAGCGCGCGCATCGGGATGGTGCCCTTCGATTCCAGGTAACCGTACAGGGAATCGGTGACACTTTGCGGGTCGGGCATATACAGCGCCGGAATGGTGGTGGTTTCGATTGCCATCACCACGTCGTCGGCCGTGCGCAAGCGTTTCAGGCGCGCCACCGGCATGTGCGGCGACAGGCCCAGCGACAGCAATTCCAGCGGCGCGGCCACGCCGATGTCGCGCTGCAGCCAGCGCGAACCGGCCGTGAAGCCGCGCTGGCGCAGCTCTTCCGAAAAGCTGGTCAGGCGCGACAGCGGCTGTTCCAGCTTGGGCGTGATGTAAGTGCCGGAGCCGCGCTTCCTGGTCAGCATGCCGCGCTCGCACAGCATGTCGATCGCCTTGCGCGCGGTAACGCGCGAAATGTCGAGCAATTCCGAGAGCATCCGTTCCGACGGCAAGGCCTGGTTGGCGCGCCAGTCGCCGGCGCCGATGCCGTCCGACAGCATGTTCGCCAGTTGCATATATAAGGGCGTGTCGCAATGGGGGTCCGGTTTGAAGCCGGCCAGTTTGTCTAGCATGGGGCGCGCTCCTTCAAGTGGTGTTGAATCAGGCGCAGTGCGCCGGCGGCAGAATCGCCTTGGGCCGCCACCACGCGCTCGCGCAAGGCTGGCGGCAAATAGGGGCGCAGCGGTTCGGCCAGGCCGCCGCATAGCGCGATCGGCAATTGTTGCGACGGGTCGAGCGCCTGCGCGATCAGCGCGATCTGGGCGCCGGCCTCGCACAAGATGGCGCGCGCGAGCAGGTTGTCGGCGGCGTGTTCCAGGACCAGGCGCGCCAGTTGCGCGTAGGCGGTCTGGTTGGCCGCCGCCAGCCACGCTTGCATGGCGTCGCGCCCGCCGCCGCAAGCCTCGATCACGGCATCGGCAAACGCGCTGGCGCCGACGCGCCCATCCACCGCTTGCTGGGCGTGGCCCATGGCGCGCAGGCCGATCCAGGCGCCGCCCGCTTCGTCGCCGGCCGGGAAGCCCCAGCCGCCCACTTCGCGTCGGCGTCCGTCCGCTTGCAACACTTCGCCGACGCTGCCGGTGCCGATCGCCACGATGGCGCCTGGGCGGCCCTGGTGGGCGCCCAAGAGGGTGGTCAAGGCATCGGACTCGAGCGCCACGGCGGCGTAGCCGGGATTGTGTGCGATGAAGCTGGCGGCCCACTGTTTATTGTGGACCCCGGCCAGGCCGAGGCCGATCGCGATCCGGCCCGGCGCGGGCAAGGCCAGGCCGGCGCCGTCGCCCGCGCCGGCAAAGGCTTGCGCGACGGCGACGCCGACCGCAGCCCAGGCCGGCTCGATGCCGTGCGCCAGGCCGGACGGGCCGCTGCTACCCTGGGCCAGTTCGACGCCGTCGGCGCGCGCCAGGCGCACCCGGGTGCCGCTGCCGCCGCCATCGACGCCGATGAAATATTCGATCATGATCAAGTCCATTGAAGCCCGGAGGCGATCTGCGCGGGCCGAGGTTGTAAGTGCGGTGTAATTGAGCGCACTATATGGTTGCCTGCGTGGCTTGTCAACAGGTATTTAAGTGGTATTGCTTTTGGCCACATAATATTCCCAGGATTGGTCCTGTTATAGTTTCTAAGTGTTTGTTTTTGATGGATTTTAATGTCAATTTAAATGGTATTGAAATTGGACTTGTTCAATGCCAATTTTTAGCGGGGAGGGCGCTCTTGCGCGGCGGCGGTCGCTTGATTCGGGCGGCCATCCAGAGTACAGTCCGCCCTTTACACCTCAGTTGGAAGCACAAAATGGAAGACAAGGCAGCAAAGAACGCTTTTTGGGATGACTGGCAGCGCGAGGCCCTGGCGGCCGGCGTCGCGGCGCCCCTCGCGACATTGGGCATGGAAGTATTGCGCGCCCACCGCAAGAACCGCTGGCCGAAGGAATTTCTTGGTCGCGAAGACGATGGCCCGCATATGTTGACGATGTGCCTGGAAGAGCCGGCCGAGACCGAGCTGTTTTTCATTGAAAACCTGTATCCCTACGATGCGGCGTTGATCGAGTCGACCCGGGTACGCCTGGGTCTGGCGTAAAGCGCCGCGCGCCGGCTCAAGGTTGGCGCCCTCCGGCCGGCGCTTCCCCATCCAGATTTCTCAGTTTGCGCCAGCTCCGTTGGCGCAGGGAAATCATGTGTGCATTTCACGCCAAAATGTCATAATGGCTCAGTGACACGCCCGCATGCGGCTTGGGGGAGGAGATGCTTATATGATTAAATATATGGGAACCAAGAAAAACACCGAGGGCGCGACGCTCTATGTGTTTTTGGTGAATGGTTTGCAAAAAGAAGTCAGGGAAGGCGCGCTGAAACAGCATCCAGGCTGCTATGAAGCGTTGCCGCCGTCGGCCAAGGCGAAGGTCGATGCGAGTCGGATCTGGATGTCGAAATTATGAGCCCGCCTTGAGCGAGCGCAACGGTAGTTCAACCACACGATGGAGTCAGGCATTATGAGTAAGGCACAGGACAGTAAAAAAGAAAACAAGAAAGAACCGGCGAAAACCATGAAAGAGAAAAAAGAAGCCAAGAAAGTCAAGAAGGAAGAGCGCAAGCACTAAGGTCATGCGGCACTGCGCGCGTCTGGCCGCTTGCGCGCTGCTGGCTTGTGCCGGCGGCGCGCAAGCCGTGCCGTCGACCTTCGGCACCGTAGTCGGCAATGCCGTGCTGTGCCTCGATCATATCGATAACGCGTATTTTTATACGTATCTGTCGAGCGCTTTCGGCCCATTCTACAAGCATGAGGGCGGGGCTTACTGGTTCAAGGCGGACGCTACCTTGTGGGGCGCGCCGATTACCGATGTGATCGTCAGCGACGATACCAGTCGCCTGGTTTTCCTCGGCGTGGTGGCTGACACGACGCCGGAAAAGATCGACGCCGCCATAGTCGCCGCCGCCGGCTTGCATTACATCAAGAGCGACGCCGGCCAGTATCCCGTGCGCGTCTCCAAGCCGGGCAGCAAGATCGTCTATTTCAAGACCAAGGCCAAGGTCTTTTGCGCCAAATACAAGCCGCTTGCGCCGGGTTTGCAGTGATTTTCCGCTGCCGTGAGCACTCTTCAGGGTTTCCATGTACACGCAATTTTTCAATCTGAAACAATCGCCGTTTTCGATCGCCCCCGATCCGCGCTACCTGTTCATGAGCGAACGCCACCGCGAGGCGCTGGCACATTTGCTGTATGGCGTGGGCAGCGGCGGCGGCTTTGTCTTGCTGACCGGCGAAATTGGCGCCGGCAAGACCACGGTGTGCCGCTGTTTCATGGAACAGATCCCGGACAATTGCAAGCTCGCGTATATCTTCAACCCGAAATTGTCGGTGCAAGAATTGCTGCTCTCGATTTGCGACGAGTTCGGCATCGGCGTGGCGCCGCAAACCCCGGGCTCGCTCAGCGTGAAGACCTATGTCGACGTCATCAACGATTATCTGTTGGCCAGCCACGCGCAGGGCAAGAACAATGTGCTGATCATCGACGAGGCGCAAAATCTGTCGTCCAGGGTGCTTGAGCAATTGCGCCTGCTGACCAATCTGGAAACGAATGAACGCAAGCTTTTGCAAATCATTTTGATCGGCCAGCCGGAATTGCGCACCATGCTGGCGCAGCCCGAATTGGAGCAATTGGCCCAGCGCGTGATTGCCCGCTATCACCTGGGGCCGCTGTCGGCCGAGGAGACGGCGGCCTATATCGCACACCGCCTGGCGGTGGCCGGCATGACGGCGTCGACGCCATTTCCGCGCCGCTTGCTGAAACAGATTTATGTGCTGAGCAAGGGCGTGCCGCGTCGCATCAATCTCTTGTGCGACCGCGCGCTGCTCGGCTCCTACGTTGAAAACCAGCATGAAGTCACGCCCAAGATCTTGCGCAAGGCAGGCGTCGAAGTGTTCGCCGAGCAAGCGCCACAGGCGCCCGGCGCGCCGCGCTGGCCGTATCTGGCGCTCGGGCTGATGGCAGGCTTGCTGGTGAGCGCGGCGGCAGCCTGGTTGCCGCGCGCTCCGGCTGCGGCGCTCAAGGCCCAGGCTCCCGTCAAGATCCAGCCCGCCCGCGTTGCTCCCGCGCCTGTGACGGCGCCCATCACGAGGGAATCCGGCAACACGGCCGCGCTGCACGAACTGGCGGCCTTGTGGGGACTGGCCTTGCCCGACGGCGAGCCCTGCCAAGCGGCCCTGAAGTTGAACTTGCGCTGCCATCAAGGCCGTGGCGGACTCGATGAATTGCGTTTGCTCGATCGGCCCGCCGTGCTGACGCTGACCGATGATCCCTTGACGCCATCGTATGGCTTGCTGACGGCCTTGAGCGACAACGGCGCGACCTTGCGCAGCGGCGGCAAGGATCAGCAACTGAGCCTGGCCGCGCTGACGGCCCGCTTCGACGGCAGCTTCGTGACCTTTTGGCGCGCGCCGCGCAACTGGCGCGACGAAGTGTCGGCCGGCGACCACGGACCGGACGTCGATTGGCTGGCCAAGCGCCTGGCGCAATTGCATGGATTGGCCAAGCCGGCCGAGAATGTTGCGCTGGATGGCAATATGCAGCATCTGTTGCGCGTTTTCCAGCAAGACCAGGGCTTGGAGGCGGACGGCGTGGCCGGCCCGCGTACCTTTATCCGCCTGATGAGCTTGGGGGGCGGCAAGGAGCCGCGTTTGATCAACAGCGCGCAGTCCGCTGCCGTGGCGGGGAAATAATATGTCTTATATTCTGGAAGCCTTGAAGAAATCCCAAGCCGAGCGGCAACTGGGCGAGTTGCCGACAATTCATGCACCGCAATTGCGGCAAGCGGCCGCCAGCCATCCGGGCGGCGCCTTGCGCAAGCCGCTATGGCTGGCGCTGGGCGCCATGTCGCTGCTGGCGTTGACGCTGGCCTGGCTGATGTGGCAGCAGGCGCCACCGGCGCCGATTCCGGCGCCGGTGGCGCTCGCACCCGCACCCGTAGCCGCAGCCGCGCCCGCACCCGTAGTCGTAGCCGCGCCCGCACCCGCACCCGCACCCGCACCCGCACCCGCACCCGCACCTGTTGCCGCGCCGGCAGCCGCGCCCGTAGTCGCAGCCGCGCCCGTGAAGCCGGCCCGGAAAGCCGAACCCCGGCCAGCCCTGACATCGGTCCCGGTTCCGGTCCCGGCGGCGGTCGAGGATAGCGTCGCCAGCCTGCACGACTTGCCGGAACCGATACAAAGGCAGATTCCCGCACTGGCGCTGGGCGGTTATATCTATTCCAAGAATCCAGCCGATCGTCTTTTGTTGATCGACAAGGTATTGCGCCACGAAGGCGAGGAATTGGCGCCTGGACTGGTGCTGGAAAAATTGCTGCCCAAGGCTGCGCAATTCAATTTCAAGGGCTATCGATACCGTATTCCTTATTAATAACCCTGGCGCTTGCTGCGTATCAAAACCGTGGCAAGTAGTTTGAATAGTGACCGTCCTGGCTGGTCCAATCAAAGTTGAACCCGTGTTTAACACCGACTTTGGGAGCATCCATGACTAGCACAAGCGCTGCGCTGCGGCTCAACGATGGCCCGTCCAATCTGTCCGGCAATCTTGACAAGATCAAGCACGTCGTCGTGCTGATGATGGAAAATCGTTCCTTCGATCATATGCTGGGCTATTTGAGCCTGGAAGAAGGGCGCGCCGACATCGACGGCCTAGTCGCGAGCTACGCCAACTTTCACGACGGCAAACCATACCCGGTTCACCACCTCGAGCGCACCGCGCTCGGCTCACAGCAAGATCCCGGGCACGACGGCGCTTCGGTGGCGCGCCAGTTGGCCAACGGTAATGGCGGTTTCGTCGACGACTATGCGCTGAACCATCCGGGCGATCCGGAATATTCCCTGGTGATGGGCTATTACAATGGAGCCGATTTGCCGGCCTATGATTTCCTGGCGCGGCAATTTTGCGTCTGCGATCGTTGGTTCAGTTCGGTTCCCGGCGCCACCTGGCCGAACCGCTTGTATGCGATGAGCGGGCGGGCGGCGGGCAGCAAGGATAGCAAGCGCGTGCCCCTGTATGGCAACAAGTCATTTTTGCGCCAGCTCGATCAAGCCGGTGTCAGTTGGAAGTTTTATTCCGACTGGAAGCCCTGGACCCTGGCCTTGACCGACGACCATTACCGTTCTTCGGAAAACTACGAGCCCCTCGGCAGCGCCAGCCGCCGCTATGGCTTTATCGGCGACGCGCTGGCGGGCACCTTGCCGTCGCTGTCCTGGATCGATCCGCATTTCTTTGAAAATGACGATCATCCGCCTGCCGACGTGCGCGCCGGGCAAGCGCTGGTGACGCAAGTCTACCGGGCCCTGGCCGCCGGTCCCGCCTGGAACGACACTTTGTTCATCGTTTGCTATGACGAGCACGGTGGATTTTACGACCACGTCGCGCCCGGCCCGGCGCCCGACAACGATCCAGCCTTCCAGCAGTATGGGGTGCGGGTGCCGGCGCTGGTGATTTCCCCGTGGATACCGCTTGCCAGCGTATATCACGGCGTACTCGATCACACCTCGATCATCAAAACCGTCTTGCGGCGTTTTTGCCGCGCTGCCGACGGCGGCATTCCCGATTTGGGGCATAGGACGGCGGCCGCCGCCGATCTGGGGCCGCTGCTGTCGGAGCCACGGCCGCGCCCGGCGCCAGCCATGCCGGATGCGCCTGGCATCCAGGCCGCCGCATGGCTCGCCGCCGGCGCACTCTTTGCCGCGATGTCGGAGGAAGAGGCGGGTGCCATCGCGGCCGAAAAGGAAATCGCGAAAACCACGAAGAAGGCGCTCTCGGTCAATGGTAAAACGGCCCCCTCGAGCATTGCCAGGCGGCGCAGGAAACGCGGCGGCCCGTCGCCAGTCAGCAGTCAGAATTAGTGCCTTTCCAAGGTATGGTTTAAATAAGGCACCTCCTTGATCCATGTCAACATGTCATGACACTGTAATGTAAAGCTGATATGTTTGCTTTTATACGATTATGACAGGGAACCATCATGTTGAAAAAGCAGTCCTTGGCCCTCTTATTGGCCAGCACGTGCGCGCTACCGCATGCGTTTTGTGCCGATCTGATCGCCGTTGGCCGGCTCAGTGCGGAAGCTGCGGACTTGTCGACGGCAACTGCTGGCCCCCTGGAAAATGGCATGCCCGGCAACCTCCTGGGCGGGCTCGGTTCCGCCCTGGCCTATGCTGGAAACAATACATTTATCGCAATGCCGGACCGTGGTCCGAACGCCACCTCGTACAATACCCCGATCGACAACACGACATCCTATATCACGCGCTTTCAAACCGTGAGCATGGTCATGACGGAAAGTCCCTCGGGTTCCGCGCTGGCCTTCAAGCTTAGTCCCAAGTTGAGCGCGACGACCTTGTTGTCGAGTCCAACCGCTCTGGTGTACGGCAGTGGCGCCGCAGGCGGCGGTGGCGGCAATTTCCTCGGTTCCGGCGTGCCCGCCTTGAACGATGCCACGCATAATTACTTTACGGGACGCTCCGATAATTTCGACGGCAATGAATCGAGCGCCAATCCCAACAATGGCCGCTTCGACCCGGAAGCGGTGCGGGTCTCGAAAGACGGCCGCAGCGTCTTTGTCGCGGATGAATACGGCCCCAATATCTACCAGTTCGAGCGCGCCACTGGCCGGCGGATCGCCGTGTTTGCGCTGCCGTCCAAGTTTGAGGTGAGCCGGCCGAAAGCCAACGGTGACGCGGAAATTGCCGCCAATCCACGAGGGCGCCTCGCCAACAAGGGCATGGAAGGACTGGCGATCACGCCGGATGGCAAAACCCTGGTCGGCATCATGCAAGCGAATCTGGCGCAAGACGCGAAAGGCATGTTGCGTATTGTCACCATCGATATCGCCAGCAAGGCCACGCGCGAATATGCCTACCAATTGACGAGCGGCAGCGGTGTGAGCGAAATCGTGGCGCTCAACGACCACCAATTTCTGGTCGACGAGCGCGATGGCAAGGGCTTGGGTGACCAATCCAAAGCCGTGGTCAAGCAACTCTTTCTGGTCGACTTGAAGGGCGCCAGCGATGTCAGTGCGGTCGAGAGCTTGAGCGCGGCCGCGCCTGCTGTGGGCAAGGTGCTGTTCCTGGACTTGGTCAGCTTGCTTAAGGCCAAGGGTTATAGCGCGGCCGACATCCCGGCCAAGATCGAAGGCCTCGCTTTCGGCGCCGACGTGACGATCAGGGGTGTGCTCAATCATACCCTGTACGTGACGAACGATAATGATTTCCAGGCGCAAGGCGGCGACAATACCTTTTTTGTCTTCGGCCTCACGGATGCCGACTTGGCGCGGGCGGGCGTGACTTACGCGCCGCAATCGATTTCCCCGGTGCCCGAGCCGGCTCCGTATTCCCTGCTGTTGATCGGTCTGGGCGCCATCGGATTCACGGTGCGCCGCGCGCGCAGCGAGGTGTTTCGCAAGAATCCCTGAGTGTCCTTCCCGACGGCCGAGGCTGGGTATAATGAGCCCATTCCTAGTGTCGGCAGAAAGGTCGGACGATGCAGCAAGATATACCCAGGCAAGTAGGCCATGTGCTTGGCGTCGTCGGCAGATCAGGTAGCGGCAAGACCACCTTGCTTGAATTTCTTGTGGCGCAACTGGCCGGCCTGGGCTTGCGGGTCAATATTATCAAGCACAGCCATCATGACCTGGTGCTGGAGCCGGCCCACAAAGACAGCGCCCGCTTGCGTCTGGCCGGGGCCGGCGAAGTGTTGGTCGCGTCGCCGTTTCGTTTTGCCATCGTGCATGAATTGAGGGGCGCACCCGAACCCACCCTGGCCCAGCAGATTGCGCGCTTGTCGGCGGCCGACTTGACGCTGGTCGAAGGATTCAAGTCTTACCCTATCGACAAGTTGGAAGTGTTCCGGCCCGCCTTGGGCGAGGCCGCGCTCTACCTGCTCGATCCGCATATTGTGGCGGTGGCGTCGGACTTGCCGGCGCCCGTCGATTTACCCGCCGGCATGGTCTGGCTCGACTTGAACATGCCGCAAGCGGTACTGGCCTGGATAATGGGACGCCTGAATAATTTATCCGCTGTCGAAAAATAAAACTAAAGTATTTTCTGGATCGCCCGTTAATCTTGATAGACCCTTATTGGAGAAACGTATGGACGTCACCGGCATAGCGCAATTATCGACAAGTATTGCGGAAACGGGTAATAAGCAGGCGGTTGGCATTGCTGTTCAGAAAAAAGCAATGGATATCCAGAGCTCGACCGCTTCCGCCTTGCTGGAAGCCTTGCCTCCGGTGCAGTCGACATCGAATTTGCCATCCCACTTGGGTAGCAAGATCAATACCACCGCCTGAGGCTTTCGCTGCAACAGCCGCCGCCGCGCGCCAGAAGCGCGCCACGGTATCGCTGCGCCTTGTGCACTGGTCTCGTCATAAGTTGTATGGCGGGCGTCCGGCGTGCCTGCCATGCCTGCCGAGTCCCCGCTAGCGGCCTGCTTCGGGCGGGGCGCCACATGCCAGCCGCCTTCGGGCGCAAGATTTCTTCAAAAAAATTCACCCTCCTTGATCCGGCCGGGCATCCCGTCGCCCGCGCGCCGGTCGGCCGCTGAAGCAAGCCGCTTGCGCTTATGATGAAAAAATCATATGCTTTGTCGCCTCCCAAACTCAGTAAAATCCCCATGTTGCCGTCATCATGGGATGATGGTCGCGCAAATAAAAAAAATATTCTGTAAGGAGTTGCCGCCGTGCCGCGACAACAGTTCAGTTGCACATCTTTGCATCCAATTGTTTCACTTAATTCTTAACTGGAGATACACCATGAACACACGTCAAGCCCTGATCGCCGCCGCCCTGGCAACTGTTTGCGCCGCCAGCGCTGTCGCCGCCCCGACAGCGGCCGCCGCAGCATCGGCTGCCGGCGAAAAGGAAAAATGTTTCGGCGTTGCGAAAGCCGGTCAAAATGATTGTGCTGCGGCAAGCGGTGCCCATTCTTGCGCCGGCCAATCGAAAGTCGACATGGGTGCCGGCGAGTGGAAATACCTTGCCAAAGGCACGTGCGAAAAGGCTGGCGGCAAATTATCGGCACCTAAGTAATTCGGCAACTTCGCGGGGTCATGAGCATGCCACATCATTTCCTTGGCACAGGAGTGGGATTACGGGCCCCGCACTACCGCCAATTCATTGAGCAGCGGCCGGCGCTCGACTGGCTCGAAGTACACACTGAAAACTATCTCGATCAGGCCGGCTGGGACTGGCAGGTGCTGCAACAGTTGCGGCGTGATTATCCGATCAGCCTGCACGGCGTGGGCCTGGGCCTGGGTTCGGCGCGTGGTTTTTCCACGCAACACCTGGAACGCGTGCGCAGTCTGGTTGAGCGGGTCGAACCGGCCCTGGTTTCCGAACATCTATGCTGGGGCGCGGTGGATCAGCGCCATTTGAACGATTTATTGCCCCTGACTTTGAACGAAGCGGCCTTGACGCTCTTGTGCGCGCGGCTGGGGCAGGTGCAAGACACCTTGAAACGCCAGATTTTGCTGGAAAATGTCTCCACTTACGTCCGTTTCCGCGACGATACGATGAGCGAGGCGGAGTTCATGGCAGAGTTGGCCCGCCGCAGCGGTTGTGGCTTGCTGCTCGATGTCAATAATTTATATGTGAATCAGTGCAATCATCAAGAAGATGCGCTGGCGGCGATTGCGGCAATTGCTCCCGGCAGCGTCGGTGAAATCCACCTTGCCGGCCATCTGGTGACGCCGCAGGCAGTGATCGATCACCATGGCGCCACCGTGGCCGACCCGGTCTGGTTACTGTATCAAGCCGCCCTGGAACGTTTTGGACGGGTGCCGACCCTGATCGAATGGGATACCGATATTCCCTCGCTCGAGATATTGCTGGGTGAGGCGCGCAAGGCCAGCACGTTGGCCGCCCGGTACGCGCCCGGCAGTCGGTCGGGAAGCGCCATGGCGGCGCCCGCGCCCTGTCAGGCGGGCGAGGCCCTGATCCATGTCCAAAGCCTGTTTGCCGGCGCCCTGTTGGCACCGGCGCTGGAAGAACACGTGCTGGACCGGTGCAAGGGCGAGGACAATCACCACCGTTTCGCCCTGTATCGCGGCAATTTGACGGCGACCTGGAACAAGACGCTGGGCCATGTTTACCCCGTAGTGCGGATGTTGGTTGGCGACGAATTTTTCGGTGGCTTGACGCATGCCTATGGTCTGGCGCATCCATCCGATAGCGGCGACCTGAACCGCTTTGGCGCCCATTTCGCGCCATTCCTGGAGACGTTTCCGCACGTTGCCAATCTGCCTTATCTGCCCGATATGGCAAGGCTGGAATGGGCCTTGCACCGTGCCCATTATGGCGCCGACGCGAGCGGCGTCAGTGCTGCGACCCTGGCTGGCCTGACGCCCGAACAAATGGAAACGGCCAGCCTGGGCCTGCATCCGGCCTGTTGTTTGCTGGAATCGGACTGGGCTATCTTGCCCTTGTGGCTGGCGCACCAGGGCGAACTGGAATTCCCGCAACAGATGCGGACCCCCAGTTATGCCCTGGTAACGCGGCCGCTATGGAAAACCGAGGTATTCGCGCTGAGCCGTAGCGCCCATGCGGCCCTGGGCATATTGGCGGCCGGCGGCAGCTTCGGCGCCGCCCTCGATGCCGCCTTCGAGATTGACGACGCCTTTGATGTTGGCGCCAATTTGCAGCAATGGATCAAGCACGCGGTCATCGTTGAAATCGGCTGTGCGACGTGAACCACCGGACTACACCAACAATGAGAAAAAAATAATGAAAACCCTACTCGGATTGCACCAACTTTCAAGCCGTTTCGACGCCACCGTGAGCGACTGGGGCGGCTCCCTGCTCAGTTTGTTTCTACGTTTTTTTGTTGGTTGGCAATTCATGAAAGCGGGATTGATCAAGGTCGGCGACTGGAGCGCGACCCTGGCCCTGTTTCGCGACGAATACCATGTGCCCTTGTTGCCGCCCGACTTGGCTGCCTACCTGGGCGCGGCCGGCGAATTATGCTTGCCGATATTGTTGTTTGCGGGCCTGTTGTCGCGCCCGGCGGCCCTGGCCCTGTTCTTCGTGAACCTGATGGCGGTGATTTCATACCCGCAATTGTTCTCCTTCGAATGCCCGGCAGCCATCAACGACCATTTTTACTGGGGCGTGACGTTGCTCGTGCTGGTGGGATTCGGAGCGGGCCGATTTTCGCTCGATTATGTGCTTGGCAGGGCCAGCCCCGGTCGGGCCTGATTGGGCCTGGGGCGTGCTTAATCGAAGGCGCGCAATATTTTCGCTTCGCCCGTGCTGTCCTGGTAGCGCTCGTTGGCGGCATGGGTGGCTTCCATCATGCGCAATAACTGGTTTTCCTCGAAGCGTGCCAGTTCTTCCATGGCCGCCTGCAGCGCCGCAGCCAGCTTGGCTCTGGCGTGTTGATAGACGGCGCTCGTGTATTGCGCCGTATTTTTTAACAATTCTTCGGCATTTTCGATGACAAGGCGCAAGTCGCCGATCAAGCGTTCCTGAGTCTGGATGCTGTATGCAGGACTGTCCACGGCGTCCCCCTTTGAACTGGTTGAACTACTCACTTATAATATAGGCAACATGGCGGGGCCGGGTTTGATCTGACGCAAACCGGCAAGTCTGCAGGATGCGCTTTTTCAGCTTAACGGATTATTGCCCAAATGCAAGAAATATTTATCAATGAGGGTAGGAATTTCGACTTGTTCAGGCTGCTGCCACCACCGCGATGCGCACGTCGCCAACGTTGACGTGCTGTCCCGCGCGAATCTTGCAAGTCTTGCGCAATTCCTTTTGGCCATCGATCCAGACCACGCCGCTGGCCACCATCACCTTGCCGGCGCCGCCGCTATCGCATAGACCGACCAGCTTCAGAAGCTGGTTCAATTCAATATATTCCGCCGCCAATTCAAAATTTACTCTTTGCATGTTATCCCCTGTTGCAATGATGTGTCGCCAGCTTCCAGTTTAACGGGCTTCGGCCAGGCGCGCAGTGTACCTGACCGAAGGACCCGTCAGGCGCCGGGGCGCGTCATTTCCAGCGGCACGATCCATTGCTCGAACTGGTCGGCAGTGACAAAGCCGAGTTCCAGCGCGGCTTGCTTCAAGGTTGTCCCGTCATGCTGGGCGCGCTTGGCGATTTGCGCCGCGCGGTCGTAGCCGATATGGGGTGTCAAGGCCGTGACCAGCATCAGGGAGCGTTCCATCAACTCGGCGATGCGCGGGCGGTTCGCCTCTATGCCGTGGGCGCAATGGCGGTCGAAGCTGCGCATGCCGTCGGCCAGCAGGCGCGCGCTTTGCAGGAAGTTGTGCGCAATCAAAGGCTTGAATACATTCAACTCGAAATTGCCGGACGCGCCGCCCAGCGTGATGGCGACATCGTTGCCGAACACTTGGCAACACAACATCGTCAGCGCCTCGCATTGGGTCGGGTTGACCTTGCCCGGCATGATGGAGCTGCCCGGCTCGTTTTCGGGGATGCTGATCTCGCCCAATCCCGAGCGCGGTCCCGATGCCATCCAGCGCACGTCGTTGGCGATCTTCATCAAAGCGGTGGCCAGGGTTTTTAGCGCGCCGTGGGCGGCGACCAGCGCGTCGTGGGCTGCCAGTGCCGCGAATTTATTGCCGGCAGTGCGGAAGGGCAGGGCGGCGCGCGCCTCCAGTTCGGCGGCAATGCGGGCCGCGAATTCGGGGTGGGCATTCAAGCCGGTGCCGACGGCCGTGCCGCCGGCCGCCAATTGCAGCAGCGGTGCCAGGGCTTGCTCGATGATATGTTCGGCAAAATCAAGCTGGGCCACATAGCCGGAAAATTCCTGGCCCAGCGTCAGCGGCGTCGCGTCTTGCAAGTGGGTGCGGCCGATCTTGACGATGTCGGCGAATTGGCCAGCCTTATCGTCCAGCGTGTCGCGCAATTGCCGCAGCGATGGCAGGAGCGCGTGCGCCAGCGCTTGCGCGGCCGCGACATGGATCGCGGTGGGGAAAATATCGTTCGACGACTGGCCCAGGTTGACCTCGTCGTTCGGGTGCAGCAAGCGCTCGGCACCACGCGTGCCGCCCATCAGTTCCGAGCCCCGGTTAGCCAGCACTTCGTTCATATTCATATTGCTTTGGGTGCCGGAACCGGTTTGCCACACGGCCAGCGGAAATTCGGTGCCATGCTTGCCTGCCAGCACCTCGTCGGCCGCCGCGACGATCGCGATCGCCTTGGGGCCGTCCAGCAAGCCCAGATCCAGATTGACGTGGGCCGCAGCGCGCTTGACCAAGGCCAGCGCGGCGATCAGCTCGGGCGGCATGCGCTCCGTGGAAATATGAAAATGCTCAAGCGAGCGTTGGGTTTGCGCGCCCCATAATTGATTGGCCGGCACTTCGATCGGGCCGAAACTGTCGCGTTCGATTCTGCTATCCATGGTCAGCCTTGTTAAGTTAATGGCTTTCTAGTGTACTCCCGGCGAAAAGATTTCGCCAAGGCTACAAATCCGGGATTTCCCGCCGTTATAGCTGATACACTTTATTGACTCTAGTCCGCGATTCACGTCCGGCGGTCCCGACCATGCAGCACAAGCCATTGCCCACTTTGAAACGACACACCGCCGTGATGCTGTGCGCCGTGCTGTCGTGCGCCGGTGCGCGCGCGGCCGAACTGGGCGAGATGACGGTGCACTCCTTCATCGGCCAACCCTTGGTGGTCGACATCGAATTGACGGCGCTGGCGCCGGACGAAGCGAACGGCTTGCAGGCGCGGCTGGCGGCGGCCGACGTCTACCGGGTCGCCAATATCGGCATCGATGCGGCGCTGCAAAGCTTGAGCATCACGGTGTTGCGGCGCGAGTCGCGGCAAATCTTGCATATCACGACGCTGCGCCCTGTCGATGCCGCCTACCTCCACTTGTTCCTGCAATTGAGCGGGGGCGGGCGCAGCGCCGTGCGCGCCGCCACCGTCTGGCTGACGGCCGATCCGGCGCCGCCGCTGCGGCCCGCCATCGCAGTGCCGCCCGGTGTGCCTGCGGCCATGCCGGCACCGCCGCTCAAACCGCCCCGCGCCGCCATGATCGTCGCGCCCCTTGCGCCACCCAAGCCGAGCGCGCCGGCGCGCGCGATCGCCCATGCGCCAGCCCCGCGCGCGCCGGATGCCCAATGCATCGCGCTCGACCGGAAGAATGCAGCCTTGACAGCCAAACTGGCTGAATTGGAAGGCAAGATCACCTTACTGCAAGGCAATGTTGGCCCGGCACCGCTTGCTCCCGGGCCGGTGGCTAAGCCGCTGACCAAGCCGGGGCCTAGGCCGCTGGCCGGACACACGCCGTCGGCCGTCAAGCCGAAACCGCTGACAGCGCCGCCGCCCCCCATAAAAACGGGCGCTGCGCAATTCTGGCTGATACCCCTGCTTGTCGGCGCGGGCGTGCTGCTGGCGGCGGGCTGGTGGTGGTGGCGCAAGAAATACGCTGGCCCGGCCCTTCCGGCAAAATATTGGCTTGCGCTGCGCAAGCCTTTTGCGCGCAAAAGACTGACCGCGCCGGTGGCCGCCATCGAACCGGTGCCTGAATAAGTTTCATTACAAGCCCATTCCGAGTGCAATTTTGCAATAATTGAGTTATACTTAATATTGATTAGCGTTGATCTTCAGCTAACCGAAGCCAGCGTTCGCATCGCGGCCCGGTGCCAACCGCATCGCACAGCAGGCTATCCAGAATGGCGCCCAGGTCGAAACGCCGATTGAATCG
>JBEONR010000004.1:0-228906 GCA_040544385.1 Oxalobacteraceae bacterium GrIS 1.11 | reverse complement strand
AATATGCCAAAACCGGCTTCAAAGGAGGACGAAAAAGTCAAAATTGCTCCCTAAACTATCTGCAAAAATGGTCTCAAATAGTTTGACACTTTCCGCCAGCGCCAGCAAATCGGCGCCCTTGACTTGTCTCGCGTACACGGCCAGTTGCACGCTTGCCGCGCCGCTTGTGCTGCGGTAAGACTGTAGCAATTCTTGCGACGCTCCCAAATGGAAGGCGCGCCATGTCAGCGGGTCGGTCGGCGTTGCCAGCCAGGTGCCACCGGGCGCCGCCAGCATCAAGCGCGGCTGCGCCGGCGCCACGGCGCTAGTCCGGCCGGCCATGGTCGCCGCCAGAATGGGCCAGCAGGCGGCGACGACAATACAAGCGGCCGCAGCGGCGCCGCGCGGCGCGGCCGGCAAATGCAATAGCGCCGATGATGGGACTGGCGCCGGCGCCGGGCATGCATCGCGCCAAAACGAGGCGAGCCAGTACAGCAAAAGAGACACCATGCCGAAGAAGATCCAGCCGTAAATTACGTGGTCGACGCCGACCGCCAGACGCATATCGCTCAAGTGGCCGAGCATGACGATCAGATAGGCACGCATGCCGTTGGCGATGACGGGCAGCAGCAGCGCAACAACAATGAACAGCATGCGCCGAACATTGCTGCGATAGTTCAAGTAGGCATACAGGGTGCCCAGCGCCAATGAGGCGATGACATAGCGCAAGCCGCTGCAAGCCTCGGCCACCGACCAATTCCCGCTGGGGATACTAAATTCATTATTATCCCTAAACACTGGCACGCCCGTCAGTTGCAGCGCGCCAACCGTGAAACGGGCCGTGAAGTCGATCAGCGATGGCAGGAAGACTTCACCGAAGGGCACCGCCAGCAACAAATATGCCAGCGGAAACGCCATGGCGCGCGCGATCGGCCAGCCGAGCACGCCAATCACGGCGGCCGGTATCATTGCCGTCACCGCATATTGCGCCACCACCTGGACGTTGGCGATATAGGCCAGCAGCCAGACCGCGCCCAAGCCCAGCAACAGGGCCACGCCAGCCGCGCCCGGCTGTTGCGGAATCGCGGCGAGCAGTTGACGCTGGCGCCAGACCAGCCAGGCGCTGATCGGGACAATCGCAAAGCCGTGGGCAAAGGTTTGCGAATGCCACCACAGCAAGATCATGGACCAGACCGTGACATGATAGAGCACAAGGATGGCGATGATCGCGGCCAACGCTAGCAGCGCGCCGCGTTCGGCGTCAGGCCGGATGCGGATCGCGGCACTCAATGCGGTGTCGTTCATGTGACCGGCTCCCGGCGCTCGCGCCCGGCCGTGCGGGGCAAGCCGAACAAGCTACCCAATTCTTGCAGATTATGATTCCAGGAATAATCTTGCAAGATCCGCCTTCTGGCCGCCAGTTCCATTTCCAGCTGGGCGGGACTGGCGAGCAGGCGACTGGCCTGGGAAATAAATTCCGCTTCATCACGGGCCAGCTCAATTTCCAGGCCCGGCACCGCGCTGATGCCTTCCAAGGCTTGGGCCGAAGCGAGCACGGTTTTTTGCATCGCCATTGCTTCGAGCACCTTGTTTTGCACGCCGCGCGCGATCCTCAGCGGCGCGACCGCCAATTGTGCATGCGCCAGATAGGGACGGATATCGGGTACGGCGCCGGTCACGATTACGCCCGGCACCCGCGCCAGGGCTGTTACCTGGGGCGTCGGTTTGGCGCCGACGATATAAAAATACAAGGCCGGGAAATGCCGGCGCAGCCTGGGCCAGACGCGCCAGACGAACCATTGCATGGCATGGACATTGGGCCAGTAATCCATCGCACCGGTAAACACGAGCGCGGCCCGGCCGGGCGGATAGGGATTGGCATGCGCGAGATGGGGTGAAAAATAGTCGGCATCGACGCCATTATTGAAAAAACTGACTTTATGCCTGGCCGAGGGCGCGCGCTGGCGGAACAGGCTGGCCTCGGCTTCGGAGACAAAGGTGGCGCCGTCGAATTGCTGCGCCACTTCACGCTCATAGTCGAGTAAGTAACGCGCCTCACGCCGGTACAATTGCGACATCGGCCAGTCTGTGGCGGCGCCATATTCCAGCCATTTTTCCGAGTCGACATCGACAAAATCAATCACGCGGCGCAGCGTTGGCGCCGCTTGCAGGTATTGCGCCATCGGCCCGGAAAACGCCAGCGCGCAATCGATATTGCCACTGCCGAGCAAGTGTTCCACCCATTCTCGCAAGGTGCCATTGCGGTAGTAATGCAAGCTCATGGACTGGCCATACAGCAAGCCTTTCAAGCTGCGCAGCCGGGCCGCAAAGGGATGCTGGTTAATACCGCAGATGCTGGCGCACAGCGGACGCAGACTGTCGAGATGCTGGCGGTCGGCGGGGTCGTCGATAAAACAGCCAAGGTGCACGCGGAAGTGTCCGCTCAGATATTTCAGCAAATGGTAGGAGCGTATCTTGTCGCCCTTATTGGGCGGATACGGAATGCGGTGCGCGAGGAAGAGTAAGTCTTGCATCGGCTAGCCCAGATTACGCACGATGAAAGGACCGAGCGCGTTGGCCACGGATAAGGGCAACTTGCGCCAGGACTTGATCAAAAATTGGTATTTCGGGTTGAGCGGATTGTTATCCGGCAAAGCGTCGGCGCCATACAATTTATATTCGTAATGCAAGGCTTGCGGCGTGAAACCCCAGTTTTTCTTGAAGTCGAATGATCCCGTGCCCAGTTTGCTGCGCCCGAAATCGAATAGGGTGCAACCGCGTTCGCAAGCACGCCGCATCACTTCCCAATACATAAAGTCATTGCCTGCCAGCGCACGGGCCGCCTCGCTGCCGCCCCCATAATAGGGCAGCACTTCATCCTTGAAATAGAACACCAGCACGCTACAAATGGTTTCGCGGTCCAGGCACACGCTGAGGATCTCGCAATCCTTGCCAAAGACTTGCAGCAAGATGTCAAAATAGCGTCGGGAAAACACCGGCGTGCCTAACCTGTGCACGCTGCTCGCATAGGCATGGAAAAAGCGTTCGGTGTCGCCATCGACGGTGCTGTGCAAGCCGGCGGCCATGCCTTTGCGCACCATCGCGCGCTGCTTGCGGGGAATCTCCAGCATGTTTTGCCCGCAGTCGGCGTGGATAGGCTTCCTGAACGTCACATACAAGCTCTTGCCTAGCCACTCCGGATGCCGGGCCGGACCCAGGTTGCGGTATTCCAGATAGTCCACCCGCAGCCGCCCGGCCAGTTCCCTGGCCGCCCGGTCGAGGGCGGCTGTGGCGTCGGCGTGGTTCCCGGCAATCCCGCCATACACGCAAAATGGTAGCGAGCAGAGCGAATTGCCGAACAAGAGGCTGTTGATCTGTGCCAATGGCAAGATGGCCAGCATCTGGCCGTCGGCTTGTGCATACAGAAACCACGTCTTGTGGCCGAAGGCTTGCTCGATCACGGTTTGCCAGCCGGCTCGATGAAAAAAACTGGCGTTAGGGCATTCGAGTACGAATTGGTCCCAACGGGCCGCCTCGCCTGGCTGCAACAGGGCAACCGTGATGGTGTGCGGCGGCGCGACTGGACACTCGATCATCATGTGCTTTCCAAAAAGATATGGTCCATGCGATCCCAGTGGAAGTCGCGGGTGAGGGCGACGATGCGCTCTTCCATTTTGTGCAAATTGAGGTAATGGCGAAAACGCGTCTTCATGCCGAGCCCGGCGGGGCGCGGTTGGCCCGGATCGAGTTCCCATGGATGAAAATAGAATATGCCAGCTTGCCCGTCATGTGAATTGATGCGCCGCAGGAGCCAGCGCGACAGCGGGTAGGGCAAGAGGCGAAAATAGCCGCCGCCGCCGGCCGGGAAATTGCGCCGCCACAGGCGCACTGTGCTGATGGGCAATTCCAGCAAGCCCGCGGAGCCGTTCGGATAGAAGGCAAAGCGGGGCGCGTCCGGCATGCCGTAGTGGTCGTGGCGGATCGGGTAAATGCTGGAGCTGTATCGGTAGCCGGCCGCCAGCAAGGCGTCGAGCGCCCACAGATTGCCGGCGCCGATGGAAAAACTGGGCGCGCGATAGCCCAGCACCGCCTGACCGCCAATTTGTTCAAGAATGGTTTTGCTCAAGCCTATATCGTGCGCGAATTCGGCTGGGGTCTGGCTCGATGCTCGCAAATGGGCATAGCCGTGGCTGGCCAGCTCATGGCCGCAGTCGACGATGCTGCGCACCATGGCCGGGTAGCGCACCGCTATCCAGCCCAGCGTGAAAAATGTGGCGCGCACCCCGGTTTGAGCCAGCAAGCCGAGAATCAAGTCGACATTGCGCTCGACCCGGCACGGCAGCGCGGGCCAATCGGCGCGCTCGACGTAGCCGGCAAAGGCTGAAACCTGGAAATAGTCTTCGACATCGATGGTCATCGCGTTGTGGATGGGCATGTTCGGCATGGCGCTTCCTCAAAGAGTGAAATTGAGGCTAACCCCGAGCGCGTTTTCGCGGTAATCCCCGCCGCCGGTGCTGCCATGGCGCACATGGCGCACGTCGATTGAGGCGCTAACTTTGGGCCGCACAATACGGTTCAGGCTGGCGCTAAAGACCAGGTTGCTGTCCAGCCGATTCAACGTCAGCGATTTGACGGTGCCGTAACTGGCGCTGGCACTGAAACTGTTGCGCGCCGACATGCGCCAATTCCACGCCCCATTCAAGGCGGACTGCCGGGTCTGATCATCCAGGCCGATCGTGTAGGCAGGCAGCAAGACGCTGTCGATCGCGCTGCTGGTCTGGGCCGAGCGCCGGGTGCTGGACAGACCCAGCAGCAAAGTGTTTTTAGGCGTGCCCGTGACCATGTTCAAGCTCATCTGTTTTTGCAAGAAATAACTGTGCGTAAAATAATTGACGGCACCGACATCTGGCCCCAGCAACTGGGAAAAGCGCAGAAAGGTATTGACCTGTTGTTGCCGCAATTGGGGGTCCGGTATGCTGGCGCTCCACAACTGGTTCAGCAAATTGGCGGTATCGGTGCTGGACAGGCGCATTAATTCGGCGGGAGTGCTGCTGATGTCCTCGCCATAGTTGAGGGTCCAGGTGGTATGGTGGCTGTGGTGGCTGGCTTCGAGGGAATAGGTGTTGCCAAAAAAACGCTTGCCGCCGCTGGCGACGACGCTGGTACGGCCAGATGGATACCAGCCGGCCCCGATCGACCAGGATCGGCCTGATGGCTGGCTGGCCATCGACGTGGTGTAGCCTTCTTTTTCGTAGCCGGTGCTGGCGAACAGGTTCAGTCTGCTTGACGGGGGATAATTCAACGTCAATGTGGTCCTGCTCATGTGTACGGTGTCGAGCGAGTTGTCGTGGGTGCTTTTCTGTTCGGTGTTGGCGCCCCAGCTCCAGCCATGGCCCTGCCTGTCGCCGGTCAGCTTGAGTTGTAATTCATCGGTTTTGGCTGCCAGCAAATTATCGTTACTGCTGACGGCATCGTGCGAGTAGCGCAGTTCGGCCGTCGCAAGATCCCGAAAATGGTGGCGCAAAAAGGGGCTGACGGTATTGGCGCGCACGGTACTTTGATTAGCCGCCAGACCGACGTTATCGACGGGTTGCGGACCAAAGGCCGAGATGTTCTGCTGGCTGACGCTCGACCTGAGGTCGACGAAGAACCAGTCTTCCAGTATTTCCCCATTGGCCGAGGCCGACAATTGCTGATTATTGCGGTCCGGCTGGCGCTGATACATCAGCTTTTGCAGTGTATATGCCAGGCTCAACTTGAGTCGCGGCCCGTTGCCAAGGATAGAGATGGACGGCGCGATTTCGTTGATGACGTCGCCCTGCGCCTGGGCCGGCGGAGCCAGCAGAACATTGTCGGAATAACTTTCGCGCAGGTGCAGCGCCGGTACGACGTTCCAGTCGGCGGCCCGGGCCGGCGCGATCAACACAAGTATGGACCACGCGCTGGCGGCCGAGCGCACGACATAAATCTGCCACCGGCTAATCGTAATAGCCATAGTAGTCGCCGCCCGGAAACGCCTTAGTCTTGTTATAGATCAAGTTGATATGGGCGCAGCCGTCGATTTGCCGCAGCGCGTCCTTGACCGCGTGCTGGGTGGTGGTTTCGGCCTCGACCACCATGACCACTTGACCCATTTGCGCCGCCAGCACATTGGCTTCGCTGGTGATGAGCAGTGGTGGCGAATCGAAAATGACAATGCGGTCGGCATAACGATTGGCGATCTCGGTCAGCAGGCTGCTCATGGTGCGGCTGGCCAGCAGTTCGGTCGCGTGCTTGTTGCTGCGGCCGGCCGGCAAGATGCTCAAGGTGGCGACATTGGTCTTCAGAATCACGTCGGACAGTTCCAAGTCGTCGTCAAGGAGGATGTCCATCAGGCCAGCTTCAGCGCCCAGGCCCAGCACCTTGAGCACCGACGGCCGCGCCACGTCTGCGTCGACCAGTAACACGGTGATATCCATTTCCATCGCAATACTCATGGCCAAATTGACGGCGCAATAAGTCTTGCCTTCGCCGGGCAAGGCGCTGGTAACGACGATCAAGTTGCCATGCTTGATCTGGGCGGCGCCGGCTCCGCGCGCATTACGCAGCAGTGGCCGCTTAATAATGCGAAAATCTTCCGCCACCGAAGTGCGGCCGCCGTCCTGGGTCACCATGCCCAATTGCTGCAGGCGTTCCAAGTTGATTTCGCATTGTTTGTGCGCTCGTTCGGGGCCGGTGGCGCTCGCGTCCTGATCCGCGCCGTAGCGCACCGTCGCCTCCGCCACTTGCAGCACGGGCGGGTCGGTGGGCGCCACGCCGTTGGCCGGTAGCGGCCTCCGTTCCGGTTTCTCGTCTGTACTCACCGTCTCACCTCCCGCAATGGTTGGGTCCAGGCCTGGGGCGCGGCTCAAGCGCCGCGCCCTTGCCGCGTAAAACTTGTTCGCAGACGTATCAAGCAGCGCCGCAATATCGGATTCTTGCGCGCGGCATCGTGTCTACATCTTGACCAACGCCACGGTCATGACGCCGCCATACAAAAGCAGCAGGCAAACGATGCAGGTGCCGAAACCGTACTGCCCGCGTCTGCGCCTGATTTTCTGGGTTTCGGTCCAATTCATCGATACCGTGCCCAGCACCGGCAAGCCGGTCGCTTCCCGCAATTCGCTGGGGCTGAGGAAAGTCGGGCGGATCTGGCTGATCAGCAGCGCCGCGCCTATGCCCGCGAGTATGGCGCCCCCGAGAACCGCGCTGAATAGCAAGGGACGGTTCGGACCAATCGGCGACAGCGGCACCGTTGGCGGGTCGATAATCTTGAAGGTCATCATTTCCGTCGTGGAACTCAAATCACCCGACAATTTGGCCGCTTCGCGACGCCCGATCAGTTTTTCGTAATTTTCCTTATTGATCAAGTAGTCACGGTTGAGTTGAGCCAGTTGCGATTCGACTTCCGGGACGGCATTACTTTGGGCCAGCAGGCGTTCGTTTCTGACGCTGTATTCCTGCACGCGGGCCTTGATCGATGCCACTCTCGCGTCGGCCTCGGTCAACGCAACTTTCAATTGTTGCAACATTGGACTGAAATTCTTGCCCGGGTCGGCATTGGGCGACTTCAGCTTGCTTTCCTCTACCTTGCGCGTCTCCAACTGCTTCACCAAGCGTCTGGCGGCAATGATGTCAGGGTGCAGTTCGGTATATTGCATCCTCAGCGCGTCGAGATTTTTGTTCAGGGCCGCAATCCGGCTATCGATTTCCGGGTTTTCAATTGTGGCCGGATTGAGTTCCACGTCCAGCACCGGCTCATCGCCGGAAATCTGGCTCTTGATCGCATTGCGGGCTTGTTCGGCTTCCAGTAATTCCAGCTTGGCATTATTTAAACTGTCGGATGACATCAGCAATTGACTGCCATAATCAATACCTTGACGCGGCAGCAGTAAATTGTTTTTTATCTTAAATTCCTTTACCAAATTTTCAGCGGCACTCAGCTTCTCTTCATAATTCTTGATTTGTTCGTCAATGAACTGTACCGCTTTTTGTGAGTCGATTTTTTTTCCCTTGAAACTACCTTCAACAAAAATTGTCAACAGCGATTGCACCACATCCCTGACTATTTTTGGATTCTTATTGTTATAGGTGATGGTATAGATATCGTAGGTATTAGTGCCACCGATTTTTATCTTGTTCATCAATTCGTCGAGTCTGAGTTCATGCTCGCGCGCCGTCTTGGCATCCAGATCCAGGTCGACCATGCGCATCACCCGCTCTACATTGGGACGGCTGAGCAGGGTGCGGCTCATGATCGATACCTGTTGTTCGACGTTGGGGACGCTGGTCATACCAGCCAGCAGGGGCTTCAAGATGCTTTGAGTGTCGACGAAAACCCGTGCCGAGGTTTGATAATCGTCCGGCAAGCTGATCACCTTGATCCAGCCAAGGATGGCGACCAGCCAGGCTACCAGCACGGCATGCCAGCGGTATTTCCATATTCCCTTGAGACTGGAAAGTAATTGGTCTATCAATTCCTCCATGTTCCAGTCTCCAATTTGACACGGGTTGTCGGCACGGGTCGGATGAACGGTTTGCGTGCATCAAATTATATGGCTGCCTAGACCGGAGGCCATTTTAATATTGAAAGTTATTGATGCAAGTCAAGGAAGATTTGCATCTCATTATTAATCTTAACAATCTTTGATATCTTGTTCGTCAGTACTTGGAATATTGCATAATTGTCGTGGGCGCCAGACGAATACTTAATTCCGTCACGCTCGATACATCGTGAAAGAGGCGCTACATGAACCTGGTCCGGCGTAAATTGATCGGTGCTGCTACGCTTATGTTGGGCGGTTGCGCGCTGCGCCACCCGGTGGTCCCCGTCGAGGATGCGCCCCCCAGCGGCGATTACCTGATCGGTCCCGGCGATTCAGTCAATATCAATGTCTGGCGCAATCCGGAAGTCTCGATGATGGTTGCCGTCAGGCCAGATGGGAAAATCACCACCCCGCTGGTGGAAGACTTGCAGGCAAGTGGTAAGACTTCGACCCAATTGGCGCGCGATATTGAAAAAGCCTTAGGAAAATTCATCCAGCAACCAGTCGTTACCGTTATCGTAAGCAGTTTTGTCGGACCGTATTCAGAACAAATCCGTGTCATTGGCGAGGCGGCAAGGCCGCAAGCCTTGCCTTACCGGCTAGGCATGTCGTTGATGGATGTGCTCATTGCCGTCGGTGGCATCACCGATTTCGCCGCCGGAAATAAGGCCAGCATTATCCGCATGAAAAATGGCAAACAGCAAAAGCTTGCCGTGCGCTTGAATGATTTGCTCAAGGATGGGGACTTTTCCGCCAATGTGTCGATGCGTCCCGGCGACGTGTTGCTGATACCGGAAAGCTTCTTCTGAACGGGTATGGTTTACCATCGCTGACGATTAAATCGGACACTATCGTCTTGCCAAAGTGAACAAAATTTTTAAAACTCGGGAACTTCTCTTCTTTTTCTATTGTCACACGGCATGGGGTTCAGCTCGTCTTTCAGGCGGTCTGCCATCAAACCAGTGAGGAAAAGATGAGCCAAGACGATCAACCTATCATTTCTTTTGAAACTGCGAGTGAAATGAGCGACCTTGTTGTCGGCGAAGGCAAGCTCGACCCTGCCTTCGAACACAATTTCGACCAGCAAAGGTTCAATATTCGCATGGCCAATTCTCTTGGGCGACGGGAGGCGGCCAGTTTGTTGATCAAGAAAATGTATGGTTGGCGGGGTTATTCTGTCGATCCGGGCGCCACGCACACCTTGAATAAAATTACGCTGTTTGCCGAATCGGGCGGGGCCACCGTCGGCACCATGACTTTATGCCTCGATGATGAGGCCGGCTTGCCGGCCGATGAGAATTTCAACGACAAACTGGACGAATTGCGCGTGCAGGGCCGCCGCCTGTGCGAGCCGTCGCGCCTAGCCATCGACAAGGGGGTGACCAAGCGCGTGTTCGCGGCACTGATTCACATTTCTTATATCTATGCGCACAATATTCACCGCTACACCGATTATGTGATCGAAGTCAATCCACGCCATGTCGTTTTTTACAAACGTATGCTGGGTTTCCGCGATTTCGGCGGCGAAAGACCTTGCACCCGGGTCGGCGCGCCGGCCGTGTTGTTGCGCCTCGATCTGACCTATATGGGCGAGCAAATTCGTAAATATGGTGGCCTGATGGAGCAGCATGGAGGAGAGCGCTCATTTTATCCCTATTTTTTCCCTACCTGGGACGAACCCGGCATTACGGATCGCTTGAAAGATGGCCGTACTTGAGTTCGATTTTCGACTCCCTTATTTACGCTGCAACAGTTCGCGGATGAAATTGCCAGGAATGGCGTAACTGATCCCACTTGGTGCGCTGATTGCCGCTTCCTTGAAACCCTTGACATACACCATGTTAACAATTCCATAGACCATGCCGGTATCAGGATCGTAGAGCGGGCTGCCGCTGCTGCCCGGATACGCTGTGGCATCGAGCTGGAATACTCCGTACACCGGTTTCTGAAGTTGCCCCAATAATTTGAGATCGAGTTTTTGTGCGCTTGCCGACGGGATGATGACGGGCGTGATTGCCGATACTGTAGCGCGGTGGGTCACATGATGCAATCCCAGAATCATGCCGAGTGGAAAACCCGTGAATGCCATGGCTTGCCCCTCCGCCACTTTGCTGGAGTCGCCCAATTGCAACGCCGGCAGTGCGACGCCATTCAGACGCAGCAGCGCCAGGTCATGTTCCTTGTCAAGGGCGGTGATGGTACCGCTACGAAATTGTGCGCTGTCGCCCTGGCCGACCAGAATGCCGATGCTCTCTTGTTCATCGCCGTCGAGCATCTTTTGGATGACATGGGCCGCCGTCAGCACCGTCAAGCCGTCACCGATAACAAAGCCGGTGCCGATGAAGACGATGGCGGGGCTACGCATCTTTTGCAAGCTGCCAATACCGACGATGGATGGCTTGACGCTTTCTATGACGCGAGCCAACTGGTCGGCGGCCAGTGGCCCGCAATTCGAGCCCAGGGTGAGACACAGCAAGATTTTGGCGATTTTCATGATGGTGGCCTTTCATGTAATGGTTGCAATACAGAGCAAAACAGGACCAGGAAGAACAACAAGGCGATACGGGGAACGTCGAGCAGGCTATCAAACAAGCCGACCATCAGGAAGCCTGCCAGCGCGGCCAAATACACGCTGGCGTCCGGCTTACCGTGCCAGGCGAACAGCAGCAATCGGCCCAGGACAAAGCTCAGTAGCGACAACAGCGACGCCAGGCCCAGCCAGCCGAGTTCGAAATACACATTCAAGGCCAGATTTTTGACATGCCAGGGTAGGTGGTGGTGATCGCTGCTAAAGAACCAGTAATTATTGGAATCGGAAAAGGTGCCGTTGCGTATCAATTCCTCGCCACCCAGCGCCGCGCGCACACTGACGTTATCGATATCGATATCGAGAACGGCGTTGCCGCCCTCGGCTGCCAGTTCGATTTGCACCGGCGCGCGCAGCGGCCAGGCGGCGGCGCCAAGACTGGCGGAGTCGAATACGACCTGGTAGTGATGCCAGTGCGAATCGGGCGGCAACAGGCGCAGCGGCACGCCCACGCAATTTTGTGGATACAGCAAGAGACGTTCGCAAATATTGATCTGAATCACAGGCTGCGCGCTAACGCGGCGAATATCGATTTCCAGTAAATATGCAGTATTTGCCCGCACTGGTATTCTTTGTAATAGACGCAAGACTTCGCCGTAACCGAGCGCATAGGCCGGGGTAAATAGGCGTACATAGCGATTATTGATTTCGTCGACGTAGCTGAAGGCGGCCGGCGATTCGCGCAGGGGATTGCGCCAAAAATACGTGGCGGGAAATGTCCCCAGGCCCATGCCGAATATTTGCGTCGGATGATCGCCATCCATCATGTTGAGTACCTGGGACCAGTGCCGGACACGACTGTTCAAGTCTTTCCTGACACTGGAAAATCGTTCTGCCGCGTAATAACTGGCGCCAATGGGAATGCTCAGCATCAACAACACTGCGCCGGCGGTGACAGCAATGACGGCGGCCCGGTCGAGTCGCCACAAGCGTCGGCGGACGGTCAGATTGAGTACCATTGGTAACAGGGCCAGCAAAATGACCAGCAGCGCCGGAGCATGAGCCGGCGCGCCGCCCCAGTGCTGCGCGATCCAGAAAGTATTACATGCCATGCCAGCAAAGGCCAGCAGGGCGATGCTGGCGGCACCCCGGTTCGCGGGTTGCCGCCATGCTTGCCAGGCGCCGCCGCCAAAAACCAGGGTGGCGGTGGAAAAAAGCAGATACGGCGGCTTGAGCAAGCCCTCACCAGGCATCGAGGCCAGTAACACGGCCAGTATCAGATCGATGCCGACGCCGCAAAATAGCGAGGCCAGCAATAGGCCGGGCGATATCGCCAAACCGCCCACAATGAACGCCGCAGCCAGCAAGGTCAAGGCCGCCGTCAGGCCCCGGTATCCGCTGGCGAAAAACATCCCCGTCAGGGCGTAGGCGCAGAGGGCGACAAGCAAAAATCCAAGCATTAGACGGCTACGGTCTGGCTTGTCGATTATCCGCCGCAGCAAGAACAGGGTTATCAATGCGGAGGAGCAAGCCAAGCCGACAAACAAGCCGCGCGAAAATGTACTCAAGCCCGCATAAGCGCCTAGCGCCAGCAGCGCCAGCGCGGCAGCGGTTTTGGTTCGAGAATGCAGCGTCAGCAGCCAGCTTGCGACGAAGGGCAGGCTGAGCGCAAGGTAGCCATCAAGGGCCGCGCCCCCCGTATGCATACCGGAAAATGGCGCGCTGATGCGATAATCGCTGGAAAAATTCAGCAGTCCGGGAAATACCATGCGCTCCCAGGCGTCGGCGCCCGATACCAGGCACAGGCCACTCAACATGCCAGGAACGAAGTAGCGGTGCAAGCCCGCCAATTGGGCGCCGGCGGCACGGGTGAGGACGGGCAGCAAGACCAGGGCCCAACACCACGCCTTGCCAACCCGCAAACTGTTATAGGGGCTTAGATAGCTGGTGAAGGCATTCGCGTCGAACAGCGGCAACGGCCGCAAACCTCGGTAGCCGGCAATCAGATAGGCTACGGTAAGGAGGCCGATGCATGCGCTGGCGTAGCCTGGCACCCGAGCCTGGCCTGTGGCGGCGGAAAGCTGCCAATACGCGCAGGCAGCCGTCATCAGCAAGAGCAAATCTAGCTCTTCCAGAAAGAACCAGCCGGTCCATGGCGCCAGATCGAGAACCGGCAACAACGCCGGCAGTGCGAATAGCCATATGCGGGGGTGCCAGCACAGCAGCCCAAAGTAGCCTATCAGGATCGGTCCCAGCCAGGTATTTTGAAATGGATAAAGCCAGACTGCATAGAAAAATGCGGCGCAAAAACCCAGTGCCAGCAATTTGCTGGCGATGGATAATTTTGTCATGGGAGTCAGGGGCTTACGGTTGGGCCAGCAGGGTTTGTACTTCGGCGCGATGGAGAAAATCTTTATTGGTCGCCAGAATTTGTTCGAATTGGGCGTGCGCCGCCTTTTTATCGCCTGTTTTCATCAGCGCAATGCCAAGGTGATACGCGATTTCTGAGGAATTGGCGGCCAGAGACGCGGCCTTCCTAGCCAGCGGCAAGGCACGTTCCGGCTGGCCTTGCTCCGTCAATATCCAGGCCAAGGTATCGAGCACTGCGGGGTTGGTCGGCGCCAGCCGATAGGCCTGTTCTGCCGTCGGCAATGCGTGCCCATCCTTTTCCTGCTGGTAAGCCCAAGCCAGATCATTGAGCGCGATCACGTTTTTAGGGTCTTGCTGGACGATCAGCTCGTATTGCAGGATGGCGGGTTTATATTGCTTGCGTTCCAATGAGCTGGCGGCCCAGTACAATCTGGTCGACAGATCCTGCGGTTTGTCCCGCAACCACGCGCCTATGCGCTGATCGGCTTCCTGGGACCGGTTGACGAGCAATAGCGCCTGATGGATTTGAATCAGCAGGGGCGCGATCTTATTCATGCCAAAAGCTTGTTCATACAATTTCAGCGCCGGCAAGGGGCGTTTCTGCGCCATCCAAATATCGCCTTCCAGTTTGAAGCCGGTGGCCATATCGGGCCGCTGCTTTTGCAAGCTTTGCGCCAGCGCCATCGCTTCTCCATAATTGTTGCTCGCAAGAAGTATGAAAACTTGTGTCACCTGCGCTTCCAGCAAGCCAGGCTTCAACTTCAGCGCTTTTTTCACCGATTGCATGGCGCCAGAGAAATCCTTTTGAAGTAATTCGATGTTGGCGACGCGCATTTGCAAGTCCGCCGAGTCAGGTTGCAAAAGCGCTAGCTTGGTATAACTTTCCAACGCTGCGGCCCGGTTGCCGCTGCTATATTCGATCTGCGCCAGCAATGCCAAGACTTCGGGATTGGACGGATTGTTGGTCTGCAGCGTTTGTGCCAAGCTTAGCGCTTTTTGCGTCTCGCCGGTCTGTAAGTAAAATCCGCTCAAAAGCATGCTTGGTTGCAAGGCATCGTCTTTGCTTGCCCGTTCCAGCCAGCGTAGCGCCTCGCCCTTGTTGCCTTGGGCGGCGGCCAGCTTGGCCAACGCCGTCATCAAACTGATATTTTTCTGATCTTTGGCCAGCGCCGCCTCGTAGCGCCTACGCGCTTGTTCTGGCTTCTTTTCGGCAAGATCGATCTGGGCCAGATTTTCCATCGCCGGCATATAAGTCGGATCGACCTTCAGCGCTTGCTCGAAACTGCTACTTGCCAGTTTTAAATCCTGCTTGGCGAGATAGACACCCCCCTTCAAGTTGTACACCAAGGGATTGCTGGGCTGTGTCTGCTCCAAGGTCTTGACCGCCGCCAAGGCCTTATCGTAATCTTTGGTGCGCAACAGCGTCATCACCAGCATGACGCCAGCCGGTGATCCTTTCGCGTTGAGGCTGCTGGCTCGTTCCAATTCGGCGATCGCGCGCGCATTCTCACCCATGCCCAGCCAGCTCACACCCAATGCTGTATGGAGGGAAGCCGCTTGTGGCGACAGCGCGCTGGCTTTCTCGAAATATTCTGCGGCCTTGCCAAAGCGCTGGGCGCGCATATGGGCCTCGCCAATCAGGGCCAGCAATTCTGTATCGTCGGGATGGTCCTGTAGTAAAGGTAAAATCATATCGACCACCAGGTCGGGCTTGCCTTTTCCCAGCTCAATCGAGGCCAGCATCTTGCTGGCATAAAGGTGGCGCGGATTCGCTTCCAAAAAACGCCGCAAATACTGTTCTGCCTGATCCTGCGAACCAAGCGCCAATTGCACCGCCCCCATCAGCAAGATGCCGGGCATGTGGTCGGGCGCAGCCCTGAGCACTTGCTGCACGGCGTCCAGAGCAGATTTGTATTTACCTTCGCGGAAATCAAGCAAGGCTTGGGTATTGAGCAGCATCAAGCTGTTTGGCGCGCGCTTGCGGGCAGCGTCGAGTTCTGTCCTGGCTGCGGCAAATTGACCGGCCTGAATATACAAGTTGGCAATATCGATGCGGGCAAAGGAATGATCGGGGCGTAACGCCAAAATTTGTCGATATACCGGCAGCGCCGCCTCGTTTTTCCCCCGCATCCGCAGCAAATCGCCTTTCAGACGCAGGCTTTCGATATTGCCGGGCTGCCCGGCGAGAGCCCGCTCGATTAGCTCACCAGCATGGTCAAACTGCTGCTGTGACACGGCAATGCGCGCCAGCCCAAGCAGTGCATCGCTCAGATCGCTCAAATTAGCTTGTTTCTTGAGTACTAATTCAAACAATTCCTTGGCTTGCCCCACGGCCCCCAAGCCGAAATAAGCATTGGCGCGCACCGCAACCACTGCCATTTGGTCGGGGCTGGCGGCATCAAGCTTGATCTCGTTTAGCACCTGTTCGAACTGTCCCATCATCAACATGGCCCTGCCAAGCAAGGGCAGAATGTCGCTCGGCTTGACACCGAGCGCCTTCGCCTTGCGCAATTCTTTTTCCGCCGACACGGGGTCGCCCGCTTCGATATACACTTCGCCTAGTAGCAAACGCGCCTGCCCATTATTGCCATCCTTTTGCAGGGCATTTTTCAACTCAATGATGGCAGTCTTGCTTTCACCTTTTTGTTGATATTGGCGCGCCTTCGACAGCAAGTTTTCGCTGCTTTGGGGCTGGTGGCAGGCGCTCAGCGGACACAGTAGAAGTGCCGCGCAGACGGCACTACACGTCAGTGTCGTCAAGACAATTGTGTGCCGGGCCATCATATTCTCCAAGTCGGTTCGTCTCGAGTCAGCATTGTTAGGGTAGGAAGAATGCGATCGAGTCTCGTTGATTGCGCACAATGAGTGCGTGTTTGCGGGTTCAATTGCATCCCCCTTGTGCGTCCTCAACAGAGCATTTTTAGTGGCACGTAAAATCGCCACAGACGGGCTTCCTGACGCCCTGTCCTCCCAGGCTGCGCCGCGTGGGGCGGCGCATTTCCCAGATAAAAAACTGTGGGTGATGCTATGGACGTGGTCGCAGTGGTAGGACTCGGTTATGTGGGCTTGTCGCTGGCCGTCGCGTTCGGAACGCGGCAGCGCACCATAGGCGTCGACTTATCGCCGCGCAAGGTGGAAAGCTACCGGCGCTGGGTCGACCCGACCGGCGAAATGAGCGGCACGCAAATGCGGGCCGCTAAATGGCTCAGCGTTGGCACCGATCCAGCCGAACTGGCCCTGGCCGACTTCATCGTGGTGGCCGTGCCGACCCCGGTCGACAGTGCCCACAATCCAGACTTTTCCGCCTTGAAAAGCGCCAGCATAGCGGTCGGACGCAATATGAAACGCGGCGCGATTGTCATTTTCGAGTCAACCGTCTATCCTGGCGCCACCGAGGAAATCTGCATTCCAATTATGGAAGAACATTCCGGCATGATATGGAAAACCGACTTTCACGTCGGCTTTTCACCGGAGCGTATCAATCCCGGCGACAAGGAGCATACGCTGGCGACGATTCCCAAGGTGGTCTCGGGCGATGATGCGGAAACGCTGGAAAAAGTGGCGGCCCTATATGAAAAGGTGGTGGCGGCCGGAGTCCATAGGGCTTCCAGCATCAAGGTGGCAGAGGCGGCCAAGGTAATTGAAAATACCCAGCGCGACTTGAACATTGCACTGATGAACGAGCTGGCTATCATTTTCGACCGGATCGGAGTCGATACACTGGAAGTGTTGCAGGCGGCTGGCACCAAATGGAATTTTTTACCATTCAGGCCCGGCCTGGTTGGCGGCCATTGTATAGGCGTCGACCCTTATTATTTGACCCACAAGGCGGAAATGCTCGGCTACCATCCCCAAGTGATACTGGCGGGGCGCCGCATTAACGATGGCATGGCCAAATTCGTTGCCGAAAAGACCGTCAAGGAAATGGTACGCGCCGGTTTCAAGCTGAAGGGTTCTTGCGTCAACGTACTCGGTCTCACCTTCAAGGAAAATTGCCCCGACCTGCGCAATTCCAAAGTGTTCGACTTGATACAAGAACTCGAATCTTACGGCTTGCGCGTGCATGTGCATGATCCGGTCGCGGATGCACGTGAAGCGCTTGACGAATATGGCGTCAAGCTTGAAACGTGGGAACAGCTGCCCTGTGCCGTGGCCATGATTTGCGCCGTGTCGCACAGGCAATTAACGGCGAGGCCGCTCAGCAATTACCTGGAAAAGTTGAGCGAGTCGGCTTGTTTCATCGATATCAAGTCGCATTTCGACTTGCAATTGCTGCGCGATGCAGGCTTGAACGCGTGGCGACTCTAAATGGATGATAAACTTGCTACCCCGGTGGCCGCCGCTTATAGCGCTGCGCGCGCCCATTTGCAACAAAAACAATATCATTGGCTGATTACTGGCGTGGCGGGCTTCATTGGCTCGCATTTGCTGGAAACCTTGCTCGGCCTGGACCAGCGCGTGACCGGCATCGACAATTTCATCACCGGTCACCAGCGCAACCTGGATCAGGTCAAGGCGCTGCTGTGTCCCGAAAAATGGCATAATTTTCGTTTCTTTGAAGCCGATATCCGGGCGCCAGCCATGTGTCGGGATGCCTGCCTAGGCGTCGACTTCGTGCTTCATCAGGCTGCGCTTGGTTCTGTGCAGCGCTCAATTGAAAATCCCTTGCTCAGTCACGACATCAACGTCAATGGTTTTTTCAATATGCTCGTCGCCGCCCGCGACGCTCCCGTGCGGCGCTTCATCTATGCGGCGTCAAGCGCAACCTACGGCGACCATTCGGGTTTGCCAAAAGTGGAAGACGCTATTGGCAAACCCTTGTCACCCTATGCCTTGACAAAATATGTGAACGAATTGTATGCCGATCTGTTTGCGCGCTGTTATGCGCTCGATGCGATTGGCTTGCGCTACTTCAACGTTTTCGGGCCGCGCCAAGATCCAGACGGCGCTTATGCCGCCGTGATCCCGCAATGGATTACCGCCATGATTTCCGGCCGCAGACTGTACATTAATGGCGATGGCGAAACCAGTCGCGACTTTTGCTTCGTCGCCAACGCCGTGCAAGCCAATCTGCTTGCCGCCCTGGCTGACAAACTGGGTGCTGTCAACCAAGTGTACAACGTCGCAGTCAATGCGCGCACCACACTGAACGACTTGTACGGCATGTTACACGCCTTGTTGCTCGATTCGTTTCCCCATCTGCGGCAATACCGGCCCCAGTACCAGCAATTTCGCAGCGGCGACGTGCGCCATTCGCAGGCCGATATTGCCAAAGCATGCAGCCTGTTGGGCTATGCGCCCAGTCATGACATTCGACGCGGCCTGAAGGAGTCGACGGACTGGTATGTGGCGCGTTTGCAAAACCCGTAAACCGTAGTGAAGCCGCTTCACACCATGTTGTCGACGCGGCTGCCGATGATTCTTGCAATGCCCCGGAAATCGACAGTGTGTAAAGTGACTGGGCGGCGCCAGATCCGGCCCACATATTTGAGCACGCGTTCGGATTGGCTCAGGTCGAGTCCGCGGCCATCGCGCTGATGGTCGTGTTTCAACACCAGGTTGCCATCGTCTTGCAATTGCGTGACCGCAATGCAAGGGGCACCGTAATTGTATTTGGGAGATAAAATCGCTTCGCGGATCGCGTGAATATCCCGGTTGACGATGCGGGTCTCGCCATCCTTGCGGCTTTCATAGATGAATAGCCCTAGCTGATCGGCCAGTTCCTGGTCCAAATGGTTACGGATAAAGCTGAAATCATCGTCTTCCCTGCAGATCGTACGTGCGGCCGCGATACCATCGCGCTCGATGATGCGTTCCCACATGCAAAATCCCAGATGATAGGGATTGACCGACAGCGCCAACTGGCGCTCGCCGGCGTAGGGCCGCACCACGTCCGAATGCGATTTGATGGCCGACACATATAGATCGCTGGGCAGGAAGCTTGCTTCGCGTAGCAGACGTGCATGCCAGTACGAGGCCCACCCCTCGTTCATGATTTGGCAGGCAAACACAGGATAGAAATAAAATGCTTCCTCTCGCACGGCGAGAAAGATATCGCGCTCCCAGTCTTCGAGTTCCGGCGCATGACGGGCTATAAACCATAACAAGTCATATTCCGGCTGGGGTGGAATGGATGGCCGCGCCGTTGCGGCAATGCTCGAAAATTGTTCGCCTGGCAAGTTTTGGTAACGCCGCCGGAATGGCCCCGGCGGCGCATCGGATGCCTGCGGCGCGGCAACGGGGTAGGGCGGACGGTATAGTTCCCCGTTGACGTCGATATGGGGTTCCAGGGCCAATGCTGCATCGAGCACCGCCTCGACTCTTTCCTGTCCATGAAGCGCCAGCGCCACCTCAATCCGGTGCGCCCTGGCCGCGCTTTGTTCGAGGATCTGACTGCCCGCCATCGCGGCGAAGCGGGTGAATAATTGATTGTTTTTGGCGAAATCCGCATGCCCCAGCACATGCGCCGTCACTAGCGCATTTTCCGCCAGCGAGTTGCTGTCGACCATGTAGGCGTGGCAAGGGTCGCCGGGAAACATGACTTCAAAGATGCGGGAATTGCCCATCTGCTGACGCACCAATTGGTGGATATAGCGCACGCCGAAAGACCAGTGCCGCATGCGGATCGGCAAACCATAGACGGCAATCTCCATCATGAAATTATTCGGCACCAGTTCAAAGTCCACCGGGTAAAAATCGAGTCCCAATTCGACCGCGAGCGCTTCGATGCGGGCACTGTACTCCTGCAATTGTGCTGGCTCGGAATTCATCGCGGACTCTCCTCTGGCGCGGCCTCGTGCATGAAAAACTTGCGGATGGCACGCCACACGTCGTCGGTATTGGCTAGCGTGCTGCTGTAGACGGGTAGGCCACGCCGCTCCAGTTCGTTGGACAGACGGCGCATCTCGGTATCGAGCGAGCGCGGCATCCCTGGAACCGTTTCCACATAACCAATGTAGTTCAGCAGGCCGGCGAGTTCGGCCAACGTCTGGCCGGCGCCGCCACGGTCTTCGGTGAAGTTTTCGCCGTCCGACGCATAAAACATATAGGAATTGAATTGAGCGCCATCATAATGCGCGCGCACCAAGTCCCGGGTCAGACGGAAGGCGCTCGAAGCAATCGTGCCGCCGATCCCCGTGACTTGGAAAAATTCTTGTTCGGAAAACTCCCACGCCCGTGTGGTGTGTGCAATGAAACGGGTTTCTACCTTGGTATAGCTACGACGTATGCCCTGCAGCGCGAAGAAGAAAAAACTTTTTGCCAATTTGCGTTCGGCCTGGGTCATGCTGGCGGAAACATCGACGACAAAGAACACGACGGCGCTTGAACAGGGCTTGGGGCGCATCACCAGTTGTCGGAAGCGCAAATCGTCATTGGTGAACGCCACCGGATTTTGCTGGATCGCACGGCGCTTGATGGCTTCCTTCACGGTGCGCCTGCGATCGAGCCGCGAGCGCGCGCCGCGTTTGTCCCAGCCTTCGCGTACGAGTTCCTGCTCTTCGATCACACTACTGTGCTTCGGTTTCAACAGCGGCAACTTGAGCTCGTCCCACAGCCAATCCATGATGTCGTCGATGGAAAATTCCAGCAAGAGCCGCACCTCGCCATCTTGATTGCCGCCACCTGCCTCCTGGCCATTCTCGGGCGTGGAGTGGTGCTGGGCTGGGCGTAAGACGTCGCCGGGCTGGCCTTCGCCCTGACCGGCGCCGCTAATGCTACGCGCGTCGCTCAGACGGAAATGGGCGTGCTCCAATAGGCGCACAGGTATTTGCACCGTGCGCTCCAGCGGTCCGGTGATCAAGTCGGAGCCAGCAATCAAGTCGGGCAAGTGCGCTTGCACCGCTTCGCGCACTTTTTGATTGTGACGCAACCAGTCCCGGGCACCGCGGGAAAACAGGTTATACCACTGATGTTGCATATTGTTCCCGGATAGAGTCACGGTGCACCTCTTTTTGCAGTATTTATTCCTGTGCCAGCAAAGTGGTGACGTAGTTCAGCGCTTCGCGCGCGCTGTGGCTATCGTAGCCATATTCATCGACCAGCCGCTGTTCCACGACTGAAATCTTGGCTTTGACTTCGTCATCAGGACGTTTCGCTGAACTCACCAGCCGTAATACATCTCGCCTTTGTTCAAATAAGTATTGCTGCACCCCATCATTGAGCTGCAGGTGGCTGTCCAGGCCGAATTTCTCGCCCCTTTTATAGGCCCCCATTGCCTTGCGAACCACTTCTTGCCGAAACGATTGCTTGCCAGAATCGGAAATATGAATTTTTTCCTCGACGGCACGCAAAAATCGCTCGTCGGGCCGCCTTTCCTCGTTGGTGATCGGATCTTTGATTTGCCGGTTGTCTAACATTGCCTCGACTTCATCGAGATATTTGTTCAGCAAATCTTGCGCCTCACCCTCGAAAGAAACAAATAACGCCTTGTGGACATCTTCCTTGACCCAACGGTTATAAAAGTCCTTGCGGGTGAGTACCAGGAAATCGACCCATTTGCGCTTTTTCTTCGGCTCGATGCGGGCATCGTTTTCAATGCCATCCTTCAGCGCTAGCAAGACATCCATCGTGCTCAAGCTCTTTTGATTCGAGGCGATGATGGCGTTCGACAGGGCGTTGATGACAAAGCGGGGAGATACACCGGCCAAGCCCTCGTCGGGGGCCTTTTCCTTGTCCCTGACGCGCTTGGCTTCACTCCGATTGACACCGTCGACTTCTTCATTGGCATAGATGCGCACTTTTTTTACCAATTCCGTTTCTTTTTCGTCGCCCTCATGCATGCGGCTCAAAATGGCAAACACGGCAGCAGCATGGAGTACGTGCGGGTCCAGGTGGACTTCCCGGAATGCGGGCGCGGCCGCGAGGATCAGCTTGTGATAAATGCGTGCCTCTTCCCTGTAATTGAGGGTGTACGGTACTTGGATGATTACCATTCTGTCGAGCAAGGCTTCGTTTTCGCTTTCCTGTAAAAATTTCCTGAATTCAGCCAGGTTGGTATGCGCCAATATGGTTTCGTCGAGAAAGATCAAGGGAAAGCGCGACACCTTGACATTTTTTTCCTGCGTCAAGGTCAGCAGCAAGTAGAGGAATTCCCGTTTCACCTTGAGGATTTCTATCATTTCCAGCATGCCGCGGCTGGCAGCATACACGGCGCCCGACCACGACCATGCGCGCGGATCGCCTTCGTCGCCATATTCGGCAACCTTGGACAGATCGACCGAACCCACTAGATCGGCCAGGTCGGCGGTGGTTGGATCGTGTGGCGCGTAGGTGCCGATGCCGCTACGTCCAGCCTCGGAAATGTAAATGCGTTCGACCGGCATTTGCAGGAAGTCGCCGCTGTACTGTTGCTCCAGCCTGGCGCGGCAATGCGGGCAGACCTCGCCGAGGATATCGACGCCATAGGTATCGCGAAAACCGGCCCGCATCGTGTGCGGCACCAGGTGCAAGGGCGATTCATGCACCGGGCAGCCGGCGATGCCGTACAGCGCGCCGTCTTCCGTATAACTGTATTCTTCGAGTCCCCGCTTCAGTAAGATCACCAATGTCGATTTGCCGCCCGATGGCGGTCCCAGCAATAGCAAGAGGCGGCGCCCGACTTCCGAACCGGCGGCGGCGGCTTTGAAATAGGCGGCGACACGGTCGATCGCATCTTCGACGCCAAATAGCTCGTCGGCGAACAGGCGGCAGCGGAAATGTCCATCTTCATCCTCGTAGCCGCTCCAACGTATCATGTCCCAAATGTATTGATGCGAGCTACGGGCCAAGTCGCAGGGCGCCGCCGGCAACACTTGCTCAATGAACGCGGAAAACGTGCCGGACCAATGGCCAACCCGGTGCTCCTGGGTAAATGCTACCAGGCGATCGAGAAAATCGGCGCGCCGATCAAGCGCTGCGATTTGAATATCATCACGATTTGTCGTCACATTTGCTCCCGAGATGAAATGGCGAATCAATGAAGTGGCGAATCAAAATGGCCGGGACCCCGGTGCACTCACTTCTCACTTTCACGCACTTAAACGGCATTTAAAGTATATGGCGCTCGACGCGGCCTAGGGCATGATGTCGATCAATCAGACAGGCGGAACCGGCACCCCGGATGTCACGGCTATGCCGGCTTGGTCGTGCCGCGTGGGTGGCCGGTAGTCATCATGCTCGTCACCATTGAGATTTCTCAATGCACATGCGGCCGAAGGCTCTAGCCTCAAGGCAATGGGACCGATTCCATGAATTCGCAGGCATAAATAGGGGAGGCGTAATGAAAAACCCGCTGTGGATGTGGCTGGTCTTAAGCTACTTGCTTGCATGCAGCATGCCGGTAGCCGCCGATGAAACCTGCAATTCACCGTACATGGCCAATCTGATCAAGGGCCAGGAAGACTATGTTCACGTCTGGACCTTGGGCGTGGCGGGCATGGGAGATGGTAGCGACAAGCTCGTTACGGTTGATGTCAAGCCCGGTTCCAGTCATTACGGCAAGGTGATTGCCGCAGTATCTGTGGGGGGGCGGGGCGAGGCCCACCATCTCGGCTTTACGGACGACAGACACTACTTGTGGGCCGGCCGACTGCAGGATAGCCGCATTTTCATTTTCGACGTCGGCACCGATCCGGCCAAGCCGCGTCTCGTGAAGACCATTTCCGATGCTTCCAAGCGCACGGGATTTGTCGGGCCGCATACTTTTTATGCCTTGCCTGGCCGCATGGTGCTTGGTTTCCTATCTAATGACAAAGATCAGGGCGGCGCCACCGGCTTGGCGGTCTACAATAACAAGGGCGATTTTATCGCCCGTTATGACATGCCGCTTGGCAAGCTTGGCGTCGGCGTCGGCGACGGTTATGGCTACGATGTGGCGGTCAACCCCCAAAAAAATGTATTGCTGACGTCGAGCTTTACCGGGATGAAAAATTATATGGCCGATCTGGGCGGCCTGATCAAAGATACGCAGGCGATGAAGCATTTCGGTAACACCATGGTGGTCTGGGATTTAAAGGCGATGCGACCGTTGCAAGTTCTCAATACGCCAGGGGCGCCTTTGGAAATACGCTGGTCGCTGAAAGATGGCGACAACTGGGCCATTACGGCGTCGGCGCTCGGCTCCAAGCTGTGGCTGGTGCAGCAAGATAGCGGTGGACAATGGCAAGCCACCGATGTCGCGAATATCGGCGACCCGGCCCAGACGCCATTGCCGGTCGATATTTCGATTGCCGCCGACGCCGGGCAATTGTGGGTCAACACTTTCATGGATGGCAAGACCCGTCTGTTTGATTTGAGTAACCCCCGCGCGCCGGTGCAGATATATGAAAAAATCACGGGAAAACACGTCAATATGGTCAGTCAAAGTTGGGATGGCAAGCGCGTGTATATCACCACCAGCCTGCTCAGTAATTGGGATCTGGGCAACGACGAGCAGTTTTTAAAGCTCTATAAGTGGGATGGAAAGGAACTCCGGGAGCAATGGAAAATTGACTTTTATAAAGAAAAACTGGGACGGCCCCACCATATGAAATTTGGCGCCGCAGCCACCGGCAATGGCTAAGCGCCTGGGCGTCTCCTGGCTTGCCGCGCTATTATTTGCCAGTGCGGGGGCCGACGAATTGAACACGCGCCCGCGCCAGCAATTTACCGCGCCGTCCGCCGGCAGTTATGTCTTGCAAGTGATCCAGCAAGCGCCCAAGGGAAGGGTGCTCGACAGTGACGGCCTCGGTTACGATGTCCAACGCTTTACGCGGGGAAAAATCACCTTGCTTAGTTTTATGTATAGCTATTGCACCGATCCAATAGGCTGTCCCTTGGCTTTTTCCACCATGTATGGCCTGCGCGAGCGCTTGCTGGCGCAAGCCGATCTAGCGCCCCGGGTGCGCTTTGTCAGCCTGTCTTTCGATCCCGTCAATGACACACCGCAAGTCATGCGCCTGTATGGCGGGCAATTGGCTGACCCAAGCAGTGCCTTGCGCTGGCATTTCCTGACGACAGCCTCGCTATCCCAATTGCGCCCTATCATCGATGAGCTTGGCCAAAGCGTGCAAGTTCAAAAAGATGCGCAAGGGCGGCCAAGCCGGCTTTATCACCATATGCTGAAGATGTTCTTGTTCGACGCCGAAGGCCGGGTGCGCGAAATCTATTCCAGCGCATTCTTGCAGCCGGAAGTCATGTTTAATGACATCAAGACCCTATCCATTGAGCAAGACCGCGCCGCGAGAGCGCCGCGCTGACTTCAAAAACGATTCCAGTTGTTGTGGCGATGTTCATTGGCTTCTTTCAACAGGCGGCCGGCGCGCGCCGCATCTTTTGGCGTCAACGCATCGCCGCTTTGCACCATCATGGCCAATTCCTGGATCGCGGGCGGATATTCGTGGTCGGCCGACTCTTCCAGCAAGGCTCTGGCCTTGACGATGTCGCGCGGCACGCCGCAGCCTTCCTGATAGGCGTTGTACAACAAAAACATCGCATGCGCATTGCCTAGCCGACTTGCCAAGGTCAGCCATTTGGCGGATTCGGCATCGTCGCGGGCGACGCCATCGCCATTCTTGGCCAGCAGGCCCAACATCAATGCCGCTTGCGCATGTTTTTGTTGCGCGGCCTGCTTGTACCAGGACCAGGCCTTGTCGGGCTCAGGGGGCATGCCGGGCGACCCGACGCGGTACATTTCCCCCAATTCAAAGGCCGCCTCGGTATCCCCGGCGCGTGCCGCTTTTTCAAACAAGACCATGCTGGCGCCGCGCTTTGGCGCCCGGCTTTGGTAGAGCAGCGCCAGTTCGCGTTGTGCCACCGGCAAATCTTGCTGCGCCCACTGCCTTACGCGCCGTTCGGCCGCTGCGTCGCCGCTTTGCCGGGCCAGCATCGCGCTGGCCTCGATCTGGGCCGAACTGGGCGGCTGTTCTTCGATTGCATGACAGGCGCCAAGCGACAGCGCGGCGCAAACGCAAACGCTGCGGTATTTCTTGAATAATTCCATCCATGACTTTCAATCGTCGGACCCGCAAGCGGAGCTTCCCGCTTGCGCAAGCCACATTTATTTGCTCAAATCAATCGCATATTTGGCGAAACCGCTGGCATCGAGTCCGCCCTCGGCCGCAACAATCGCGAGGCTTTGCGCCAGCGCCAAGTGGCCCGGCGCCGAGCGCAAGATCACCGGACCGGCGGTGGCCAGCTTGACGAAACTCCAGCTGCGCGCGCTACCGTTATTGAGTCGGGATACTTTGCCGCCCAAGGTTTGCAGATAATTGCTGACCACGGTCTGGTTCGCGTCCGGCGACTTGATGATGGTCTTGCTGCCATCGATGCCGGGCACGCCGCCGCCGCCGCCCGCGCGATAATCGTTGGTGGCGACGATAAAGAGATCGCCGTCGGCAATCGACTGGCCCAGATAAGTCAGATTGGCAATGCGGCTGCCAACTGGCTTGCTCACGTCGATCTGGTATGTCAAGGCATTGTTTTCGGCATAAAACACGTCATAGTTATAAATACTGCCATAAGAAGGCACCAGATCTTGCTCCACGGTCTTGCTGGGGTCGATCTGGGCGAATTGCTTGGCCGCCGTTTCGAGCCAGGCTTTCAAGTCCGAACCCTTGATCTTCACCGCCTGCAAGTTGTTGTTGCTGTACAGGTATAAATCGCCTGGATTGCGCATTTGTAAGCCAACCGGCGTGGCGACGCTGGCGCCGGGCGCGACATCAGTGAAGTCGGACGGCCCGTTGCGGCCCGCCTTGAATGGCGCGCTACAAGAAATCACCGGGATATTTTTATAACTGGCCAGGGTGGCGTCGGTGCTGGTGGCAATGACCTTCTTCACATAATCGAGCTGCGCCTGGTTGACCAATTGGATCGCGCTGACATCGCCGAGCAAGGCGAAGTAGGCCGACATTTCAAAGTCCGTGCTCAAGCCCAGTGGCTGCTTGGCATAGGCCAGGGCGGCGGCATGCTCTCCGGCCACCAGGGGCGCAATGGCCGGATCGGCTTTCACGATGGTGCTGCCGTCGAGGTATTTGAAGCCGCGCGATTCGACCGTGGTCTTGTCGGTTTGCACAGCCCATTTGCCGCTCTGGTAAGCCAGGGTCAGCTTGATGATGCCCAGACGACGGCCCCAGCTTTGCGCCATCACGGTCGGCACCCCATTCACGAAGCCGTTGATGGCATCCACCTTGGCGCTGGCGGGAAAGGCCGCGAACGAGGCGTCAAGGGCGGCGGCGCCGCTTTCCTTGCCTTTGGGGAAGATCAAGTGCGAGTGGCCTATCATCAAAGCATCGATGCCGGTGCCCGTCAAATGATAGCTGCCGTTTTCCATCTTTGGACTATAGGGACTGGGGTCCAGGCCGCCGTGCGATAGCGCGACGATCACATCGGCGCCCTTGGCGCGCAACTCGGGTATATAGTGCATGGCCGCTTCCCGGACGCCGGTGACGGCCACTTTGCCGGCCAGATTCTTTTGGTCCCATTCCAGAATTTGTGGCGGCACGAAACCCATGATGCCGATAGTGAGTTTGACGCTCAAGGTGCTGCCATCGGGACCCAGGGCGGCCAAGTCGCGTGGCAATAGGGCGTAGGGCTGGAAAATCGGCTGTTGGCTGGCCACGCCGGTGACGTTGCTGAGCACCAGCGGAAAGTTCGGCGCGCCGCAGTTGCCAACCGGCTTGCTGACACCGGGAATCCCAAAGTCGGTATTGGTGATCTGGCTCAGGAACGGCAAACCATAATTGAATTCGTGATTGCCCATACCGCCGCCGTCATACTTGAGCGCGTTCATGGCTTTATGCACGGCCAGCGTGGAAGCGCACGGCACCGGCGTCGCCACCGCTTGCAAGTCGGCCAGCAGCGTCCCCTGGATCACATCTCCATCATCGAGCAAGACATTATTCGGATTTTCGGCGCGAGCCGCCTGGATCAGGGTCGAGGTGCGTTCCAGGCCCAGACTGGTATCGTCGGCCAGCGCGTAATAGTTATAGCTCAGAACATTGGAATGAATATCGGTGGTTTCCATCAATGCCAGCGTGACGGTCGTGCCTTCGGGAATGACGGGCGCCGCCGGCGCCGCGCTATCCGTGCCGCATCCGGCCAGGCCGGCCAAGGCGGCGAGCATCAGCAAATTTGTTTTCATACTGTCTCTTTATTAAAAATCAAGTTCGAGACTGTACAGCTTACTGATGACAAGCGGGTGACATCGCGCCATTTTGTTCGATGCAGGCGAACGCCTGGAAAAGTCAAACGGCGCCGTTGGCCTGACTTGCCAGTTCGTCAAGTGGGAGGTCGTGCAGCAGCCAATAATGACGGAAGGCTTCGCGTATATTATCGCGCAAGACCTTGTTGTCCCACGGTTTGGTGTAAAAACGATAAATCGCGCCCCGGTTAACGGCTTCCATGATGGTTTCCAGATCGGTGTAGCCGGACAGGACGATGCGGAAGGTTTGCGGATACAAGTCCTTAACGATATCGAGAAACTGCGTGCCGCTCATATTGGGCATGCGCTGGTCGCAGAGGATCACCTGCACCGAATGGAGGGCGAGCAATTCAAAACCCTCGGCGGCCGACTGGGCCGACAAGACATGGTAACCATCCTGGCGCAGCAGCCTTTGCAATGCGCTCAGCACGGCGGCCTCATCGTCGACCAGCAACACGGTGCGGCGCTGGACCCCGGTTTGCATCTCGGACGCCGGCAAGCGTTTTTCTTCGCGCAGCAAGCGTTCCAATTCGTCCACCGGCAGTGGCCGGCTGAAATAATATCCCTGGATTTGATCGCAGCGGTGGCGCCGCAAATACGCCAGTTGGGCTGCCGTTTCCACGCCTTCCGCAATCACTTCCAGTTTCAAGCTGTGGGCCATGCCGATGATGGCCAGGGCGATCGCGGCGTCGTCGGGATTGGTGGTCACGTCGCGCACGAAGGCGATATCGATCTTTAATTTGTCAATGGGAAAACTGCGCAGATATGCCAGGCTGGAGTAGCCGGTGCCAAAGTCGTCGATGGAAATCTGCACGCCGCGCTGCTTCAAATTGCGCAGGGTGGCAATGGTGCGCTCGGTATTGGCCATCAGCGAGCTTTCCGTCAATTCCAGTTCCAGCAAATCGGGGGCGATGCCGTGCTCGAACAGCGCCCTGACGACGTCGCCATCGAGGTCGCCTTCGACGAATTGGCGCCCCGCCACATTCACCGACACTTGCACCGGACCGATAGGGCTGCGCATCCAATGTCCGATTTGCTTGCATGCGGCGTCGATGACCCAGCTGCCGACGCGCGCGATCAAGCCTGTTTCTTCCAGGATCGGGATGAAATCGTGCGGCGCCACCAGGCCGTGGCCGGGCCGGCACCAGCGCAGCAGCGCTTCCAGTCCGGCCACGCGGCCGCTATTGAGTTGTACCTTGGGTTGGTAATACAGCACGAATTCACCATTTTCGACGGCCTTGCGCAGCGCCATTTCCAGCTCCAGCCTGGCCAGCACCTCGGTATTCATTTGCGCCGTAAAAAAACGGTAGGTGTCGCGCCCGGCCTGCTTGGCGCGGTACATCGCCGTGTCGGCGTACTTGAGCAAGGTTTCGACATCGTTGGCGTCATCCGGACATACGGTGATGCCGATGCTGGCGGTAATGGCTACCTCATGGCCTTGCAAATCGAAGGGCGCGCGCAACAAGTCGCGTATCTTGTTGGCCAGCAGAACCGCGTTGGACTGGCCCTCCGGCATTTCCAGGATCAGCGCAAACTCATCGCCGCCCAAACGGCCGATGCTGTCGCGCACACGCACACAGGCGGCCAGGCGGTTGCCGAACTGGGCCAACAGATCGTCGCCTATCGCGTGGCCCAGCGTGTCATTGACGTTCTTGAAATGGTCGAGGTCGATGAATAGCACGGCCAGCGGTTCGCCGTCGGCCTGCGCCTGGGCCAGCGCCCGTTCCAGGGTTTCATAGAACAGCATGCGGTTTGGCAAGCCGGTCAGCGCATCGTAATGGGCCAGTTGATGCAAATGCTCTTCGGCCGCCTTGCGTTCGCTGATATCGCGCACCACTCCGACAATGATCCATTCGCCGCGCGCATTGTGGCCATGGCACCGCACTTCGACCTGGATCGGGGAGCCATCCTTGCGCCAGATCACAGTTTCGCTGAATTCCTTGACGCTGCTGCCGTCAATGATGTCGTCATAGGCGCTTTCCAATTCTTCCAGCGTGGCCGCGCTCACCTGTGACGGCCCCAGTTGCAGCAATTCCTCGCGCGTATAGCCGAGCATATTGCAAGCGGTCGCGTTGACTTCGACAAATAACATGCTACCGCGGTTGACCAGCATGATCGCATCTGCGGTGGCGTCCATTGCCGCGCGGAAACGCTGCAAGTCGGCGGTGCGGGCCCGCACTTGCTGTTCCAGTATCCAACTGTGACTGATCAGGAAATCGCCAAACGATTTCAGGCGCAACAGATTGCGCACCCTTAACCACAATTCGGCCCGGTCCACCGGCTTGGTCAAGAATTCTTCGGCGCCGGCGTTCAAGCCGGTCAGGCGAGCATTGCGATCGATCTGGGCCGTGATCATGATGATGGGAATATTCGAGGTCGCGGAACTCGATTTGAGGATGCGCGCCACCTCGTAGCCATCCATGCCGGGCATCATGATGTCGAGCAAAATCAAATCGGGCGCGCGCAATGCCACGGCCGCCAGCGCCTCCGGGCCATTGGCCGCTGTCAGCGTGACATAGCCTTCGGGCAACAGCAACGCTTCGAGCAGCTTACGGTTAGGCAATTCATCGTCGACGATGAGGATGGTGGCCGCATGCCTGCTCATGCCGGCTCGCCGCCGCCGGTCGGCGCCCGGGTCAATAGGGCGTCGATCGCGGCATACAATTCCTGGTAACGCAGCGGCTTGGCGATATACGCATCGCAACCAGCAATCTGGCTTTTTTCCCGGTCCGCCTTCATTGCCATCGCCGTCAGTGCAATGACGGGAATGGCGACGGTGGCCGGGTCGCGCTTGAGTAGCGCAGTGGCCTCCAGGCCATCCATGCCCGGCAACTGGATATCCATCAAGATCAAGTCGGGACGATCGAGCCGGGCCAGCGTCAGGCCCGATTCGGCGTCTCCCGAGCACAGCACGGTATGGCCTGCGCTCTGGAGCAACAGGGAGGCCAGTTTCATGTTTGCCGGATTATCTTCAATGATTAATATTTTGGCCATTTGGCGCCTCCTTAGTGCGGTAGCAAAGCGCGTCTGACCTCGGCAATAAACCGACTCTGGCTGAATTCGCTTTTCTCCACGACATGGATCACCTTGTCGGGATTGCTGTTCAGCGCGGCGCGGTCTTGCGCCGTGATTTGTTTGGCCGTCACGACGAGCACGGGAATCTGCGCCGTGCAGGGATCACGCGCCAGCGCGTCGAGCACTTCAAAACCGCTGACATCGGGCATCATTAAGTCGAGCACAACCAAATCTGGTCGCACCCGCTGCGCCAGCGTGATCGCCTCACTGCCGCCATATGCCCGCAGCACGGCATAGGCGGGAACGGGCAAGAACGCGGCGATCACTTCGACCGCCTTGGGATCGTCGTCGACCACCAGCACGGTGTGGCTGTGTTCGGCGGTCGGCTGCAGCCCCAGGCGTGTCAGCGAGGCCTTTAACTGAGCCCGGCTGATGGGCTTTTGCAGCACGGCGGAAGCGCCCCCGCTGAGCGCCATATTGCTGTCGGTCTCGGCGGCGATCACCACCACCGGCACTTGCGACAGATTCCTTTGTTCGCGTATGCGTTGCAAAAACTCCCAACCGTCGATGCCCGGCAAGACGATATCGAGCGTGATCAAGCTGAGCGCTTGTTGCGGCGCCAGCAACAGCGCCTCTTCGGCGCTGCCCGCGTGCAGCACGGTGAACCCTTCGGCTTCAAGTAGCAGTTGCAGCAAGTCGGCGGCGCGCTCGTCATCTTCGATCACCAACACGATCCTTTCCTTCGGTTCGGTGCCGGCCGCTTCGCCGTACAGCGGGGCTGAACCGGCCTGAGTCGGCGAGCGCAGCGGCAACCAGGCCGCAAAGCGCGCGCCCTGGCCCTCGGCGCTGGCCACCGCCACCGTGCCGCCATGCAATTGCGTCAATTGTTTGACCATGGCCAAACCCAGGCCGGTGCCTTCGAATTTGCGCGCCAGGCTGCTGTCGATCTGGCTGAACGCCTGAAACAGCTTCGTCATATTTTCCTTGGAAATGCCGATGCCGCTGTCGCTGACGCAAATTTCGAGAAATTCAAAATATTCATTGTCCGCCAGGGGAAAACCATGCACCGGCCAGTCGCCCGGCAGCGTGCCGACGGTGCTGCGCGAAACGCGCCGCGCGCGCAGGCTGACGCGGCCGCCACGGGCGCTGAATTTGACGGCGTTCGACAGCAGATTGTAGACAATTTGCTTGGTCTTGCGCATGTCGAGCAGCGGCGTGCCAAAGTGGTCGCCACCCTCGAGTTCCAAATGGATGCCCTGGGAAACAGCCTTTTCGCGCACGATGGAGAGACTGTTTGCCAACAAGCTATTGAGTTCGACCGCTTCCAATTCCAGCACCATCATGCCGGCCTCGACCTTCGACAAATCGAGGATGTCGTTGATCAGCGACAGCAAATGCTGGCCGCTGGTGAAAATATCGCCGATATACTCGTGCTGGCTCTTGCTCATCGGGCCGATCAAGCCATCCTTGAGCGCCTCGGAAAAGCCGATGATGGCATTGAGCGGCGTGCGCAATTCGTGCGACATGGTGGCCAGGAATTCCGATTTCATGCGGCTGGCATGCACCAGCTCGATGTTTTTCTCTTGCAAGGCCTGCTCGAATCGCTTGCGCTCGGTGACATCGCGCGCCGCCGCAAACACCCCTTGCACCTTGCGGTTACGGTCATGGAAGGTGGCGGCATTGTAAGAAACCACGGTAGTCGCGCCATTTTGCGCCAGCACCGTCAATTCATAGTCGTTGACCTTGTTTTCGATGAGCACGCGCTTGATCGCCGCCTCGGCCCGTGAGGGGTCGGTAAAGAATTTCTTGCAGGGCGCGCCGATCAACTCATCGCGCGTACGGCCGGTGAGTGCAATCATTTGCTGATTCACATCCGAAATGATGCCTTGCGGGTCGGTCATCATCAGCGCGTCGATATTCGATTCGATCAGGGAGCGGGTATAGAATTGCTGGTCGCGCAAGCGCTGGTCAAGCAAGGCTTGCGCCGCCTCGACTTGCTTGCGGGCCGAATTGTCGGTGCCGATCAAGAGATAGCCAATGATGCTTTCGCGCGCGTCGCGCAGCGCCGTGACCGAGACGATGGCGGGGAAGCGGCTGCCATCCTTGCGGATATAGGTGAGCTCGTAGATATCTTCGATGCCGCGCGTCGCCTTGAACACCAGCGCCTCGAAGCCGGGCATGATGGCGGCCTTCAACTCCTCGCTCAAGGCGCGCGCCCGCGCGATCAATTCAGTCGGGTCGGAAATGTCGGCCGGCGTGATCTGGTTGACGACATCGGTTGCCGCATAACCAAGCATGCGTTCGGCCCCGACATTGAAAATCTGGATGACCCCTTTTTCATCCGTCGCGATACTGGAAAAATAGGCGCTGTTGAAAATCGCGTCTTGCAGGGCGTCCGTCTTGATCAGCGTTTCCTGGCGCCGACTTTCCACTGCGCCATCCGTCTCCGGCTTGTCGCGAGCGCCGTCGCCCGAACCCATTTTCAACATTGTTCTCTCCGCAAACAATCATCTATCAGCAAGCGGCATGGACAGGGCGCGACGCTACCGCAGGAGCGCCGCTTCGATCAGCGGCAAGAGTGTTTGTATTCTTCGGAAATAATATCAGCACCTTACACAATCTTCAATCCATTTGACTGATCGCAAGAGGCGCACTACAACGCTATGAACTTGCTAGCCTGTGTGTCTGGCCAGCCAGGCATCGGCGTGTTCCAGCGCCAACATGAATTCGGCGTCGGCACGGGCGAATAAATCGGGAAGCTCGGCCAGCCGCTGTTCCACCAGCACCACCTCGACGGCAAGTGCCGCAGCGACGAAACGCTTGGCGCCGAGCGTGCCGATCGATCCGCGCAAGCCGTGAAAAATCCTGGCCACCTCGTCATAGCGTCCGTCGCGCACCGCCAGGCGCGCCAATTGCATGGGTTGGGAGCCGCCGGAGACGGCGTCGGCGACGATCTTGCGCACCAGGGCATGCGCCTCGTCGTCATTACCCATGTATTTAATCAGGGTATCGATAGTGAAGATGCTCAGCTCTTCCTGGCGCATTGCTGGACCGGACATGACGCACTCCTTGTGCTTGCGGCGCTACTGGAACGGGTTCGCGGCGCCGGCCCGTCGGGTCACGCCAAGGCTCATCATACGCCGTATTGGAGAAATGCAATGCGGCGCGGGCGCCGTCGTCGTCGTCGGCTTATTTTTTGAAAGTCCAGTAGGCCCGGGCGCCGACGTCGACGCGGGACAGAAAGCGCTGGTCGGGACGGGCGTCGTTATGAATCAAGTAAAACATGTCGGACAGGGCGGAGCGCCTTTCGGCAAAATAGGAATGCTTCAGCAAACTCGTATCGACCCCGGTGGCATCGATGGTTTCTATCCGGTCCAGCAACATCAGGGCGGCGCCGCTGTCGCCGGCCCGCGGCGAGCCGTGCACCTTTTTCGACGCAACCAGGGCCATGTCTTCGGACGATGCATACAGGGTCAAGGGATTGCGGGTGCCCGCTAACTTGGGCGCGATATCGCGCCGGAACACGTCGGCGTCGATATCGGGTGCCGTCAAGATGATTTCAGTTAACTTGCCGGCCAGCGCGGCGTGCCGCTCCAGCAACGCGCAGACCGCGCCGGTCAGGGCAGTGACGAGCACTTGCGCCGGGCCGCCGACGCTCAGGTGCGGCGCGCTGTAAAGCGCCAGTTCCCGCACGACGGTGCGTACATCGACGTCGGCATCGGCCCGCGCGGCAGACAATTGTTCGCTCAAGGCTTGTTGGCGCGACAAGGAGCCGGGGTCGTGTTCCAGATTGCGCAAGGCGTCGAGTATCAAGTCGGCATTGACGAATTTTCTTTGGATGATGTTTTTCAGCACATCCAGGCGATGCCCCGACCAGTGCCCGCACAAGTATGCGGGAGCTTTGTTCAAGGGCGCTAACAATGGCGTCGGTAAGCGTATCCATGGGCAGGCTTTCGATGGTGCGAAACTCCATCAAATCACGGAGCAGGATTGTGGTCCAGATGCGCGCAATCGGATCTTGTCCCAGATCAAATAACGGTGAAATCAGCCTGTTGCCGCCGCCAGTGCCGGCGCGCGCAGCCTGTCGGAACGGCGCTGCGCGACGAAATTGCACACTTTGCGTGCAATTTGCAATATCGCATTGACAAGCTCCATGACTAGCATGGCCGTAGCGGTTAGGCATACCAGGGGCCAATTAATTGCAGATTATTTGGATACCTATTTCCCGAAATTTATTATGGCCTCAAGTCAAGCAGCTTGTAACGCCATAGGGGAAATGAATGGAAAACGACGAAATGGTGCACGGCACCGACGGGCTTTTGCAGGTCCAATTCACGCCAATTATCACAAAGACTTTGAATCGAATGTCGCGCTTGTTAAAGTCGCTTGACGCGACCTATACTGATTTCATGGAATAAGGTATTTGATATAAAATATATCCCGCCGCCAAGTTACATTGGCGAGTGTGAATCATGGCTATTCAGGCATGCCGTTTGCTGGCGCGCTCATCCGGGAGACGGCTATGTCAAGCGATTTTGACCGTATGATACTGGAAGAGGCACCCGGGGGTGTGGTCGTGACAAGCCCTCAAGGTATCGTGGTGCACTGGACTGCAGGCGTTGAAAATATTTTTGGCTATACCGCGAAGGAATCGGTGGGGCGCCCGCTGGATGAATTGATTGCGCTGCCCGGCGCGCACGACGATTGGAATCATGTGCGCGAAGAATTACTTGCCAAGGGCATGTTTGAATATGAAGGCCTGCGGCGCAGAAAAGATGGCGCCCTGATATATGTCGATGTCACCAGCAAAGCCATCTATAACGAGCAGGGCAAGATTGAATTCATCCTGTCGAGTAAAAAAGATGCCACCTACCGCAAGGCGATGCGCGATGCCAAGCTGGTGGACGCCAAATTCCGCGATTTGCTAGAATTGACTCCCGACGCGATTGTTATGGCCAATTCTACCGGCCGCATTGTATTAGCCAATTCCCAGGCCGAAAAGCTGTTTGCTTATTTGTCCGGCGAATTGCGCGGCCAATTGATTGAAATATTATTGCCGCCCCGTTTTCGTGGCGGCCACGTCGGTCATCGCTCGGCCTATTTCAATCAGCCGCGCACCCGCACCATGGGCGCCGGCCTGGAATTATATGGCTTGCGCAAGGATGGCATTGAATTTCCCCTTGAAATCAGCTTGAGTCCGATCCAAACCGAAGAGGGCACGCTGGTGATGAGCGCGATTCGCGATATCAGCGCGCGCAAGAAAGCCGAGCAAAAATTTCGGGGTTTGCTCGAATCGGCTCCCGATTCGATCGTCATCGTCAACCAGGACGGCGAGATCGTGTTGGTCAATTCGCAAACCGAAAGGCTGTTTGCTTACCCGCGCGAGGAATTGCTGGGAAAGAAAATCGAAGTCTTGATACCGCCCCGATTCGGCGAGAAGCATCCCGCTTTCCGCGCCGGATTCTTCGAGGAGCCGCGCCCCCGCTCGATGGGTGCCGGCCTGGAATTGTATGGCTTGCGCCGCGACGGCAGCGAATTTCCCGTTGAGATCAGCCTGAGTCCGCTGGAAACCGAGGGCGAGATCCTGGTTTCTGGCGCGATCCGCGATATCACGGAACGCAAGCGTATCGAGAAGGCGCTGAACGAGAAAAGCGTGGAACTGGAACGGGCCAATCAAGCCAAGGATCGTTTTCTCGCCAGCATGTCGCATGAATTGCGCACGCCGCTCAACGCCATTCTCGGTTTTTCCCAATTGCTGTGTAATGACAAGCTGCCGGTGACGCCCACGCAGAGAAAGGATTTCACCATTAGCATCGTCAAGGCGGGCCAGCATTTGCTGACGCTGATCAATGAAATCCTCGACTTGGCCAAGGTCGAATCGGGCACCATCACGCTGTCCATGGAGTCGGTGGCGCTGGCCGAGGTGTTCCTGGAGTGCCGGACCATGATCGAGCCGCAGGGCACGCAACGCGGCGTGCGCATGATCTTCCCCCGGACAGTGAACTGCCATGTCATGGCCGATCGCACCCGGCTCAAGCAAATCATCCTCAATTTGCTATCGAACGCGGTCAAATACAACCGTGAATCGGGCGCCATCGTGGTCGGCTGCGCACCCGGTGGGCCGGGTCGGGTGCGCATCAGCGTGCAAGACACGGGCATCGGTTTGCGCCAAGAGCAGCTCGATGCATTATTCCAGCCATTCAACCGCCTGGGCCAGGAAGGCGGCGAGGTGGAGGGCACCGGGATCGGCCTGGTGTTGACCAAGCGCCTGGTCGAATTGATGGGCGGCGAAATCGGCGTCACCAGTTCGGCCGGCATCGGCAGCGTATTCTGGATCGAGTTGAAGGCCGCAGCCCAGTTGCAACTGGCGTCCGACCAGTACCCGCCGGGCCGGCCGCCGGCGGCCAACGAGGCCGCCCCGGACGACGGCACGCCAACGCTGCTGTATGTCGAGGATAATCCCGCCAATTTGAAGTTGGTGCAAGAGATTCTGGGTTTTCGCAACGATTTGCGCTTGCTGTGCGCGATCGACGGACTGCAAGGCATCGAACTGGCGCGCTCCTGCCAGCCTTATCTGATCTTGATGGACATGAATTTGCCCGGCATCAGCGGTGCCGAAACCATGGCGCTGCTGCGGCGCGACCCCGCCACCGCCGACATTCCCGTGATCGCGCTGACCGCCAATGCGATGCCGCACGAAGTCAAGGCCGGTCTGGCGGTCGGCTTCTTCCGCTATATCACCAAACCTATCGATATCGCGCAATTCAACGAGGCCATCAACAGCGCGCTGGAACTGCGGGCGCACGCGCGGCGAGAACAGTCGCTTCGCTGACCCAGTTGAGGCGCTTGCCATTCGACTTCCCAGCAATCACCTGGTGCCGCGCCGCGCCATCAACAGGCCAGCCGGGCAGGCGCCAGGCGCGGCGCCGGGAGGCGATTTGTTGGCCGCCGCATCCTATGGCACAATCGCGCCATCTTTCCCATATCGTTCCCATATAGCGAGCAAACCATGATGACTTTATTTGCGGTACCCATTTTTGATGCAACGGTTATCTTTGAAGGAAACGAGCTCTTCAAGGGAAAGGGAACAGCCGAACATTGGGCGCAGCGTCTGGCGGCGGAAGTGGGCGGCGAAGTGGGCGTGCGCAAGGTCGGGACCGGTTGGGCCTTGTGCGGCAATGTCGATGGGAGCGAGTGCTTGTGGGGCATTTACGGCCAGCGCCTCAAGCGCATCAATTGAAGCCGCGACTCTGCCGGGCGGCGCGATTGAAGCGGCAACTATGGCTGGTTGCGGCGGCGCGCAAGGCGCACGATGAAGCAACTGCGCCGCGTATCGGGTGCGTCGCTTAGCGCGTCGCCTAGCGTGGCGCAGCGCGCGTCGCCCCCGTGCAGGCCGGCGATTTGCCGCACCAGCGCCAATCCCAGTCCCGTGCCGGCATGGTCGCGGCTATCGCGGCGGCGGTAAAACGGTTCAAATATGCGCTCGAATTCGGCCGCCGGGACGCCGGCGCCGTCGTCCGACACCGTGATGGTGGCATGCTCCACGTCGCCGTCTATGCGCACCATGGTTGGCGGCGCGCCGTGGCGGCGCGCGTTTTCCAGCAAGTTGCGCAGCAGCCGGCGCAACAGGCGGGCGTCGCCCACCATCGCCAGCGGCACGCCCTCCAATTCCACCGCGTCGTAGCGCGCGCATTCCTCGGCGGCCAGCGCCAGCAAGTCGAGCGGCTCGGCCGCTAGTGTCGCGGCGACCGAATCGAGCCGGCTGGCCAGCAGGATTTCGTCGAGCAAGCCATCGAGTTCTTGAATATCTTGCTCCAGGCCAGCCTTGCGTTTCGGATCGGCCGTCTCCTTCATCAATTCCAGCGCCAGGCCGATGCGGGCCAGCGGCGTGCGCAATTCGTGGGAAGCATTGGCTAGCAGGCTCTTGTGGGCGCCCACCAATTGTTCGATCTGGGCCGCCGCACGGTTGAAACTTTGCGCCAGTTGGGCCACCTCGTCATGACCCTCGACGGCGACCCTGGCCCCCAAGTCGCCGGCGCCCAACGATTCCACGCCGCGCTGCAAGCGTTCCAGACGGCGCGTCAATTGCCGCACCACGGGAAAGGCCGCCACGCCGATCGCCAGGGCCAGCAAGGCCAGCAGACTATGCAGGGCCGGCCGGCCGCGCTCGAATCCGAGCGGCACGCTGGCCACCAGCGTGCGCCCGTCGGCCAGATGGATGAAGGATACGGCGCCCAAATGCCAGGGTCGCAAGGCTGGCATGCCCTGGCGCGCCGCCGGCGGCGCCAGGGGCTGGCCGACCGTCGCCAGCCGGGTCCATGCCTGGTCGAACAGGCTGACGTCGCCATCGATGCCGGCGGCCAGGCGGGCCAGCGCGGCTTGCTGTTCTGCGGCCGGCGCGGCGGCTGGCGCCAGGGTATTTTGCAGCAAACGGGCCAGGGTCGTGTCGGCCCGGTCGACCGGGCCGCCATCGCGGTGCCACAGCGCGGCCGTGGCCAGCGCAAACAGCAGCAGGCTGCCCAGCAGGGCGATGTAAAAGCGGAAGTAGAGGCGGCGCATCAATCCTGCGCCTTGGCGAACAGGTAGCCGGCGCCGCGCACGGTGATGATACGGCGCGGTTTTTTCGGGTCATCCTCGACGGCGGCGCGGATGCGCGACATATGCACGTCGATCGAGCGGTCGAACGCTTCCAGCGGTTCGCCCTTGAGCAGATCCATCAACACTTCGCGCGACAGCACGCGGCCGGCGTGCCCGGCCAGTACCATCAGCAAGTCGAACTGGTAGCCGGTCAGTTCGCACAGCGCGCCGTCCAGGTGCACGGTGCGCGCGCCCGGCTCGATTTCCAGGCGGCCAAAGCGCAAGGGCTGCTGCTGCGAGGGAGCGTGGTTGACGCGGCGGCGCAAGATCGCTCGCAGGCGGGCCAGCAATTCGCGCGGCTGGAAGGGCTTCGGCAAATAATCGTCGGCGCCCAGTTCGAGGCCGACGATGCGGTCGATGGCGTCGCCGCGCGCGGTCAGCATCAGCACCGGGGTGTCCGAACTGGCGCGCAATTGGCGGCAAACGTCCAGCCCATCCATATCGGGTAGCATCAGGTCGAGCACCACGGCGTCGAATTCGGCCTTGGCCTCGGCCAGATGCGCCAGCGCGAGCCGGCCCAGCGCCGCAACCGTGACGCGAAACCCCGCCTGGCCGAGATACTCCGATAGCATCTCGGCCAGGCGCGGGTCGTCTTCAACCAGGAGAATACGTTCTGTCATAGAGCAGGCATTGTACGGAGGGAAAGGCGGCGCAACAAGCTGCGCCGTCGGCGACACGCGATTAGATCAGAAATGATGCCGGTCTTGCATGCGCGTCAAATGCGCGGCCAGGGCCTGGCGCTGGGCCGGCGTGAGCGTGTCGCCCACATCGGCAATCAGTTGCACCAGACGTTTCGAGGCCTGGTCGGCCAGTTGCACATGCTGCAGGCGGCTCGCCTCCAGCAGGCCGCGGTCCATATTGCCTTGGGAAAGCATGTCCAGCAACTGGGAATGGGCCGCGTGCAACTGTTCGTGTAGTGGCAGCAGGTCGGTCAACGCTTGTTTCACGAGCGGATCGATGTGCGCCTTTTGCGCCTCGGTGGCATCGATTTCGACATAGAAGTGTTGCAACATACGGTCGCTGTGGGCGCGGCCATCCATGGCCATGGCGTGGTGCATGGCGCCCATGCCATCGCCATTGGCGAAGGTGCTGACGCCGGCTACCAGCACGGCGCCGGCGAAGAAGGCAGCGATGGTATTGCGGCTAAACAGCGAGCGGAGAGTGGAAGATTGCTTCATGATGATTCCTTTTCTGGGTGGGTGGTAAGACAGAACCCAGTGTGCGCGATCACGGTGAAGGGCCGTTGTCGCGCAGGTAAAGATATGTAAAGCCGCTCGCCGGCGCGCAAGCTATTTGCCGGTACGCCGTTGAAGGTGGTCCAGGCGCGCTTGCAGGGTCGCCTTTTCCTCGATCAAGGCCAGCCTTTCCTGGGCATGGGCCCGTTCCTGGTCTTCGGCCCGGGCCAGGTGCGAGTTCAACAATTCGGCCCTTTGCTGTTGCGTGGCCAGCCCAATGCGTGCTTCGCCGAGGGCGTCTTGCCGGGCTTCGAGCTTGGCGGCCAGGGCCTGGGCGGCGGCCGCCGCTTCCTTGAATTGATAGGCCAATTGATCGCGTTCCGGGCGCAGGGCGGCCAGTTCGGCCAGGTTGGCCAGTTCCGCATCGCGCAAGCGCCGGTTTTCCTGTTCTAATTGCGCGATTTGCAGCTCTTGCTGGCTCAGGCTTGACTGCTGGCGCAGCAAGCGTTGCTGGGCGCCGGCAAACTCTTGCTCGAGTCGCGCCGCGCGCTGCTCGGCCGCCTGGCGTTCCTCGGCGCGCTGAATTGCGCCAGCTTCCTGGTAATGCTCGAATTGGCTGCGCGCTTGCGCCAATTGCTGGTGCAGCGCCGCGTTTTCGGCCACCCGGTCGGCCAGACGCTCACGCAAGCCGGCATTGTCGCTGCCCAGGGCCGCCAGCGTCACCGCGCCGGCTTGCAGCTCGCCTTGCGCGTGCGCCAACACATCGCCGCGTAGCGCCAGTTCGATGGCCAGGGTGGACTTCGCGTGCGCCAGCGCGGTTTTTTCCTCTTCGGCTAGCCGCAACCTGGCGTCGGCCGCTTGCAATACCGCCAGATCGAGGTCGCGGGCTTGCTCCAACTGCGCGCGCGCGTCCGCTTGCAGCTTGTCATAGACGGCTTTCACGGCCAGCAGCAAGTCGGCCGGCACCCCCGACTCGGCTTCCATTACCACCTCCTGATGTTCGGCTTTCCAGCGCTTGAGCAAGGGTGCGATGGTGCTTTTGCTGCCGGTGCCGCCCAAGGCCACGCGAACGCTGTCGACGGTGGGATTGCTACCCTCGGCGAGCACTTTTTCAGCCGCTTTCAGGACGTGGGAATACAAGATGCCGGTACGTGCCATAAAGCCTTCCATGAAATAAGATAACGTAATACGTGTCATGTAATTATACATAATAGTACGTTAAAATATTTTGAATTTTTCCTTGAAAATTACTCATGATAATATTGATTATCGTGAGTTATGAATGGGAATCGCGTGGTATTCTTGCGTCTCCCGGTACAGCACCCGATTTTGAGCCTAGCCCATGCCTGAAAACCTCCCCGTCCCGTCATCGGTCTCTTACGCGGCCAGCATACCGGCCGGCGCGCTGACCGAGGCCGAGCTGACGGCGCGGCACCGCGCCTTCCTGGCGGCGGCCACCTCGGACAATACGCGGCGCGCCTACCGTTCGGCGATCCGCCATTTCTTGCAATGGGGTGGGGCGCTGCCAAGCGACGAGGCGAGCGTGATACGCTACCTGCTGGCCTATGCCCAGGCGCTCAATCCACGCACGCAGGCACTGCGCTTGACGGCCTTGTCGCAATGGCATGTGCACCAGGGTTTTGCCGATCCGGCCGCGACCGCGACGGTGCGCAAGACCATGTCCGGGATTTTGCGCGTGCATGGCAAGCCGAAGGTCAAGGCCAAGGCCTTGCCGCTGGAAGACCTGGAGCGCATTGTCGCGCACCTGGCCGGCGTCGATGGCTTGAAAGCCAGGCGTGACAATGCCTTGCTGCAGATAGGTTTTTTCGGCGGCTACCGGCGCAGTGAAATCGTCGGCCTCGAAGTAGCCCACATCGCCTGGGAGCGCGAAGGCATCGTCATTACCCTGCCGCGCTCGAAAACCGACCAGCACGGCGAAGGCATCGTCAAGGCGATTCCCTACGGCGACGGCGCTTGTTGCCCGGCCGGCGCGCTGCGGGCCTGGTTGACGGCGGCCACCATCGCATCAGGACCGCTGTTTCGCCCGATCAGCAAATGGGGGGCTGTGGGACGCGTCGCGCTGCATGAGGGCAGCGTCAACACCATCCTGGAAGCCTGCGCAAGCCTGGCGCAACTCGATTACGTGCCGCAATTGTCGAGTCACAGCTTGCGGCGCGGCATGGCGACCAGCGCCCACCGCGCAGGGGCCAGCTTGCGCGACATCAAACGGCAGGGCGGCTGGCGCCACGACGGCACGGTCCAGGGCTATATAGAAGAAGCGGCGCAATTCGAGGAAAACGCCGCCCTGAGCCTGCTGCGCCGCAAACCGTCGAAACCGGCAACTACTTGATATCCTTGATCGCGTCCAGGTATTCCTTGGATTTCCGGGTCTTGCCGATAGCGGCCCACAAGGCGTCGACCTGGCTCTTGTGCGAGGCGTAATAACCTTTTGAAAAAGCCACATAGAAATCGGCGGTCATGAATTTGGCGGGCAGCATCTCGACCTTGCCTTCAATATCCTTGTGGCCGGCAATGAGCGAATTCATTTCAATGTCGAAGCCCAGCACGATCTGACCTTGGCCGCCTATCATCTTGTACAGATTGCGCAAGGGCTCCTTGGTGTTGTCGTCGTAGGGAACGTTCAAGCTTTTCAACTGGTCGGAGATGGTGGCAAAGCCGGCCGGCATCAAGACCGGCTGTTTGACATTGAGGAACTTGCTACCATCCCAGGAGGCATCACTATTTTTCATGTGATAAGCCATCACATGCATCGTCGCCAGCGACTCGGCGGTATTGGGTTTGCCGTTGGCCGACATCGGGAAGGCCGCATATTCCGCGTGAAACGGCGTGTATCCGGCGTTCACGATCCCGTTCAGCGCGCCGCTGCGCACGCTTTCTATGCAACGCTTCCAGGGAGAAATCGAAAATGTCAACGCTTGCCCAGCTTGCTTCGCAGCCATTTTCAGCAATACCTGCATGGTGCCATCCTTGGTGGGGTAGGTATACGGCGAGGCGGCCTGGTCCTCGATGCACAGCACCATGGCGTCCTGGCCAAAGCCAAGCAGTGGCAAGGCCAGTAGTAATGCGGCGATCAATGCTTTCATCGTGACTCTCCTGTATCGATGCGGGAAGGACGGTTTGGCGCACGCGGCGAGAAACGGGCAAGGGCAGGGCAGCGGGCGGGCATGGGCGCATACCGAATCTCTCGCAAGGCAAGAGTTACCGCAGTAAGTGCGCGCGTGTTCATCCAAACAGGCTATCATTTTTTTGCCCGATTGATGAGTCGAGCCGGCGCAACACGCCGCATCAGATTGCATGTTATCTTGTTGTGACATATCTCTGCGTGAGGCGCCCGATATGCATCTGATGAAAAAAATGATGCCGCTGCTATGCTCGCTCCTGATGCTGGCATCGCTCGCCGTCTGCGCGCAGGAACAGGAACGCCCGCACTCCCACGGGGCGACGAACGCGACCAGCGTGCTCGATTTCGGCGCCACGCCAAACGACGCCAGCGACGACACTGCGGCAATTCAAAAGGCGATTAACGCCAGCAACAAGGGCATCGTGACGTTTCCGCCGGGCCTGTATCTGGTTTCGGCCAATATCATCCTGAAAGCGGGCGTCAGTCTTGCCGGGAAATCGGCCACGATCACCTATCAGGGACCGAGCGCCACGCATACCGCGTTCTTTGCGACGAACGGCGCCGCTGCCAATGACATCGACATTTCCGGATTCCGGTTTGACGGCAAGGGCATCTGGACGTCGACGCCGTTCGCCAACCCCAAGGGCGGCGGCAACAGCGTCGGCTTCACCAATGACCTGCACGCGCTATCAATTTCGGACAATTCCAAAAATATCAGCATCCACGACAATACCTTCACCGGGTTGGGCAAGGGCGTGGTCATTGGCGCGGCAACGCAAGTGCGGATAACAAAAAACCAGTTCAACAATACGGGGGCGGAAGCCATTTATGTCAACTATGCGAGCCATGTGACGGTGACGGAAAATACGATTCTTGCGGTATGGGGAAATATGACGGCGCCCGGCGACGTGGCCGTGGAAAATTCGAAATTCGCGGACGGAATTTATTTGCACTCGCTAAAATTCGGAACGGTGGAAAATAATGTCATCGAAAATTGCACCCGCATCGGTATTGTATTGGAAGGCGATGGGCGCACTTTAAACACGCACATCACGATCAATGGCAACAGGATCAGCAATATGAACAGCAGCCGTGGCACGGAATATAACGCGGCAATCTGGAGCGAGAATGGAAAAAGCGACCATAGCAACACGGCCGAGGGGAATGTCCTCAATAACATCGGCGCGGCGGCCGGAAGGGGATCGAGTCGTGGCATCCAGGGCAGTTACCTGACGATGAAGCGCAACACAATTCGGGGCTTTAGTTTCGGTGTATTGGGTACGGAATTCCGGCTGTTTGACAGCATGATCGAGAACAATAGCGAGGGCGTGTCGGTGGCGTCGCAGGCAGCGGGTAAAAGCACTGAAATTATTGGCAATAAAATTGCGAAAAATAATAGCGTGGGCGTCAATGTCAGCCTGTCGCACGGCATGATTAACATCAAAAATAATACCATCGAAGATAATGGCCTGACGGCTACGGGAGTGACGCAAACGGGCGTCTACATCAACCGATATTACAACGATCAAAAGGTCGTTATTGCATCCAATATGTTTATCTCGTCGGCAAATGAAAACCCGGCAAGCGGGCAACGTTACGCGATCTTGAGCGGTGCCGGTGGCGACTTTGCCCGCACCTCGGCCAATATACTGAACAATCAATTCCTGTTTACGGGCAAATTTACCAGTGCCTATCCTAGCAATATATCGATTGGCCCAACATCGTACGCCTATGACAGCACGTCGGCGGTGACGGAATATGAAATCGTGCCGGACCAGGGGCAAGGCAATACCAATAGCAAATTCGCGCAATCCAGCACCTTGAATCGGGCCCCGGGAGCGCCGCGCATGGTCGGCTACGCGTCGAGCGCGCCGGCAAGCGGTACATATCGCAAGGGCGATTATTTCATCAACAAGGGAACGGCCGCAGGCAGCTATTGGGCCTTCATTTGCACCACGGCCGGCACGCCCGGGAGTTGGCAAGCCATCGGACCGATTGCACCACAGGGCGGGCCAAACCAGTGATGATGATTGAATCGCGCCCCCAAAAAAGCAAGGTTTGCTATAATTCAAGTCCATGGGGAAATATTTAAAACGACGGACCTTGCATATCTGGATAGCCTGCCTGGCGATCCTGCTCAATGCGCTCGCCCCGTCGATTTCCCACGCTTTGGCCGTCACCGGCGTCACGTCCAGCATGCTGGAAGTGTGTTCGGTCGACGGCAAGAAATATGTCTCCCTTGATCAGGCCACGCCGGAAAAATCCCCCGTCGACTCTTCGCTACACCATCTGCAACACTGTCCGTTCTGCATGAGTCACGCCGGCTCCTTCGCCTTGCCCACGTCTTTGAATGCATCTTTTGCGGTGGTGGGCGGCCACGATCTGTTTCCTGCGCTGTATTACCATTCACCTTCGCCTTTATTTTCCTGGTCACGGGCGCATCCCCGCGCCCCTCCCGCACTTTCCTGATTTGCTTTGATGGCCTGCCGTTCCCGCATCCAAGCGGGCGCGCAGGCATTTCCTTGTGCATTTGCAGGAGACGACCGTGCCGACCGGATTAAAGATCACCATTATTTTCAATTGTTTCGCCATCGCCTTGCAGGCGCGCGTGCTGTTTTGCGCCGACACCGGCCCAGCCCCGATTCCCGTCTTGCCGGTGTTGATGTCAAGCCCGGGCGCGCCGCCCGAGCGGGCGCCGCAACGGCCGGTGGAGCAGGGCGCCACTACGGACCTTAGCACCGCAGCACCGCTCGCCATCGAACGGCGCGTGGAAGCGCCGGAACCCTGGGTCACCTTGAGCGACGGTTCGCTACGCCTGCCGGACTGAGGCCATGAAACGACGCAAAGTGAATGTTACGCCCGGGCGTGGCTTGGCTGCGCTCGCCATTTGCGCGGGAAACCGCTCCCTATTCACCGGCCGGCGCTGTCATGCCGACGGCGGCAGCCACCCGCAAGCGCCGTGAATGGCAGCGTTGAGCGACCGCCCATCCACCGTCCATTCCATCATGAACAGGAGTATGCAATGCAAACCCAGCCATTACGCAATACCAAGCAATTCGCTTTTTCACTCGCCCTGATTCGTTGCTTCAACGGGGCCGCGTTCCTGGCCTTGTCCACGTTTTATTTCGGCATGTTCTTTCTGGGAAAACCAGTCATCGATCATATCGAATTGCTGCCGCTGGTCCAGGCGGCGCAACGCTAAAGCAAGCCGGCAAGGCAGCAAATAGCCCGATTTTCAGGCTACGCGTCCTTGCCATCACCATTTCTCCCACACTGGAATGATCACAATGAAGTATCCGAAACATTTGTATCCCCTGGCAATCGCCGCCTGTATTTCCACCCCGCTCCTGGCGCAGGAAGATTCCGGCATGGCCCTACCGCAAGTAAGGATAGTGGGGCAGGCGCCGCAGGCGCCGGCCAACGCGGCCGGCAGCGACAGCAGCCAATTACTGGGCGATATCCCGGGCTATGGCACGGCCGCCGGCGGCGGCGTGTCCGGCTTGCCGGTGATCAACGGCTTCGCCGACGATCGCATCAAGATTCGCATCGATGGCATGGAAATCACCTCGGCTTGCGCCAACCACATGAACCCGCCCTTGTCCTACATCGACCCCAGGCAAGTGGGGAAAATCAAGCTGATCGCCGGCATCACTCCGGTCAGCGTGGGTGGCGATAGCCTGGGCGGCACCATCGAGGTGGCATCGGCGGCGCCGGAATTTGCGGCCCGGCCCGGCGAGCAGCGCAGCACGGGCAGCTTGTCCATTTCCGGGCGCAGCGTCGACCACGGCGTATCGACGGCCGTCACCGCCAGCGTCGCCAGCGACAGTATCAGCCTGGCCTACAGCGGCGCCCGCGCGCGCGCCGCCAGCTACAAGGATGGCAATGGCGACAAGGTGCTCGACAGCTTGTTTCAAAGCGATAACCAGGCCATCACCGTGGCCGCGCGCGGCGCGAACCAGCAGCTCACGCTACGCCTTGGCACCCAGCGGATTGCCTACCAAGGCTTTCCCAACCAGTATATGGATATGACCGGCAACCATTCCACCTCGGCCAATCTGGCTTACGCCGGTGCCATGGCCTGGGGCAAGCTGGACGCCAGGATCTATTTCCAGGATACGCAACACGAGATGGGATTCTTCAATGCCGAACGGCTTGGCAACATGCCGATGACTACCCATGGCCACGACCGCGGCTATGCGCTGCAAGCCGAACTGCCGCTACAGCAACAGGACGTCCTGCGTCTTGGCAATGAATACCACAGCTTCCGCCTGGACGACAATTGGCCGGCCGTGCCCGGCTCGATGATGATGGGGCCGCTTGCCTATGTGAACATCAATGACGGCAAACGCGACCGTCTGGCGTTTTATGCCGAATGGGACCACAAGCTCGACAGCCAATGGTCCAGCCAGCTTGGCGTGCGCGCCGAACGCGTCACGAGCGACACCGGCCAGGTCCAGCCATATGGCTACGGCATGATGAACGCGACCGACGCCAAGGCGGCCGCCGCGTTCAACGGGCGCGACCATGCGCGGCGCGACAACAACCTCGACTTGACGGCACTGCTGCGTTTCGAAGCCAGCCCGTCAAGCACCTACGAATTGGGCTATGCGCGCAAGACCCGTTCGCCGAATCTATATGAACGTTATTCCTGGGGGCGCGGCAGCATGGCCATGACCATGATTAACTGGTTTGGTGACGGCAATGGCTATGTGGGCGACATCGACCTCAAGCCCGAGGTCGCTCACACCATCAGCGCCACGGCCAACTGGCACGATGCGGACCGGTGGAATGTGACAGCGAGTCCCTATTTCAGCTATGTCAAGGATGATATCGACACCGACGTGATCAGCACCTTTCACCCATATAGGGTAAAGGGCGCCGACAGCAATCTGCTGCGTTTCGCCAACCATGACGCCAGACTCTACGGCGTCAACCTGTCCTGGAAAATGGCGCTCTGGCAAAGTGCCGCATGGGGCCGGACCCAGCTCAAGGGCAATGCCAGCTTGACGCGCGGCAGCCGCACGGACGGCGGCAATCTGTATCACATGACGCCGTTCAACGCCGCGCTGGCGCTCGAACAAGCGGTGGGCGCCTGGACCAATTTGGCCGAAGTCAAGGTCATGGCCAGCAAGGAACGGCTCGACAGCCGGCGCCTGGAGCCGCGCACCGCCGGCTATGCCTTGTTCAATCTACGCACGGCGTATCAATCGAGCGAGCACCTCAGCGTCACGGCCGGCATCAGCAATGTGTTCAACAAGCGCTATGCCGATCCGCTGGGCGGCGTGTATCTGTCGGGCCTGGCCAGCAGCCGGAGCGGAGCTTTGCAAGCGTTGCCCGGAGTCGGGCGCTCGTTCAACCTCGGCGTGAGCAGCACATTCTGACGTGAAGGTAAGGCCCGTATCATGTTCCGCTTACGCCAGCGTACGCAGCGATTGCTCGCGCGCCCATTGACGGGTCTTCGCCGTCGCGATGAATTGCCTGGTATCGGCGGCGCCAACCACGCCCGCGTCCGACACTACGCCCGCCTTGTCGAGCAGCGCCTGTGCGCCATCGTCGGCGGCAATCGCTTTCAGGTGGCCAAACGCGTCGCGCACGAAATCGACGGCGGCCGCTTCCTTGCACAGATTGGCGGCGGCGGCCGCGCTCAGCACGATCGCCACCGCGTCGAACATGACCGACGGTGTGCCGGCCAATTGCCCGTCCACCTTCAGGCGCGAGTTATCGGCCAGGAGCACGTCGCCAATGTGCGGCGCAATCACCTTGTGGCTGGCGCCTGCCTTGAGGATCGCGGCGACCAGCGCATCGATGGCAGCCTTATCCGAACCGTCCGCCACCAGCACGCCGACCGTGCGTCCCTCCAGCGTGTCCTTCATCTTGCCGATGATTTGCAGCGCGGGCGAGGGGGCAAATTGCTGGACGGGCGCGGTGCTTGGCGGCAGGTCAGGCAGGCCGTCCATCCCGAGGCCGCTGGCCACGCGCGTGGCCAGCGCCTTGTCAATATGGCGCAGGTGGCCGACCACCGCCGCGCGAATGTGCGGATGTTCTACCTTGGACAACTCGAACACCAGCGCCGACGCCATGTGCGCCTGTTCATACGCCGTCTGGCTGATGAAGAACTGGCGCGCCTGGCTGTAATGGTCGCTGAACGACTGCGCGCGGATGCGGCCCTTTGCGCCGCCATCATCGCTCACCATGCTGCGAAAACCCTGCGCGCACTCGCGCGGCGAGCCGGCCGACAGGCTGTTCGGCTCGTACCCCACGCGTCCGGTAGGCTGGCCCATTTGCATATGACCATCGCGCTGATGGTTAGCAAACGGGCATTTCGGCGCGTTCACGGGAATCTGCTGGAAATTCGTTCCGCCCAAACGCGACAGTTGCGTATCGAGATAGGAAAACAGCCGACCTTGCAGTAGAGGATCATTCGAAAAATCGATCCCCGGCACGATGTGCGACGGGCAGAAGGCGACCTGCTCGGTTTCCGCGAAGAAGTTGTTCGGCCAACGGTTCAAGGTCATGCGGCCAATCACTTTCAGGGGAATCATTTCCTCTGGAATCAGTTTGGTCGGGTCGAGGTGGTCGAATGGAAAGCCATCTGCCTGTTCCTGCGTGAATAACTGCACCGCCAAATCCCATTCAGGGAAGGCGCCGCTGCTGATCGCCTCGAACATGTCGCGGCGGTGAAAGTCGGGATCGGCGCCGGCGATCTTGACCGTTTCATCCCAGATCGTCGATTGCAGCCCCAGCTTCGGGCGCCAGTGGAATTTGACAAAGGTCGACTTGCCTTCCTCGTTGATGAGACGGAAGCTATGAATGCCGAAGCCCTCCATCATCCGCAATGAGCGCGGCAGTGTGCGGTCGGACATCGCCCACATCACCATGTGCATCGATTCAGGCGTCAGCGAAATAAAGTCCCAGAACGTGTCGTGCGCGGTGGCGGCCTGCGGAAAGCCGCGATCCGGTTCCATCTTGACGGCGTGGATCAGGTCGGGAAATTTGATCGCGTCCTGGATGAAGAACACCGGGATGTTATTGCCGACCAAATCCCAGTTGCCTTCTTTTGTATACAGCTTGACGGCGAAGCCGCGCACATCGCGCGGCGTGTCGACCGAACCGGAGCCGCCGGCGACGGTGGAAAAACGGGTAAACAGCGGCGTCTGCTCACCGACTTCGGTGAGGATCTTCGCGCGCGTGTACTGGGACAGCGACTCGGTCAATGTGAACACGCCGTGCACGCCGGTGCCGCGCGCGTGGACGATGCGCTCGGGAATGCGTTCATGGTCGAAATGGGTGATCTTTTCCCGCAGAATGAAATCTTCCAGTAGGGTGGGGCCGCGTGCGCCGGAGCGCAGAGAGTTTTGGTTATCCGAAATCGGCAGGCCCTGGTTCGTGCTCAAGGTGTTGCCGAACCCCTGTTGGTGCCACTCGCCGCCATTGCCAACAGTGGTAGTCGGTGTGAGTGCCGGTGCCGCAGTCCCACCGTTGCCGCCGCTTGCTTTCGTCTTTGCCATGTTTGTCTCTCCAAATGAAACATTGTCGCTTCAGGTATGCACAACTGAGAACCAAGTGTAAGGGCAAGACCGGCGCGCACGATTGCATTTATTGGAATGACGAAGGCATTCCAACTCGCCAAGCTGGCGCGTTGCGGTTCCAGCCGCACAAACTTAAAAGAGAATGGATATATCAGAATGGCCGACAGGTCGCGTGCGATAGGTTCCACTGGTGGCCGTTTTGAGGTTGCCGCGTACAACGTGATGCCTGCATCGGTGAACAGCAAGCGCAGCAGTGGCAACTGGCTATTAGTGTGAAATCCCGGGGCGCCGGAATGGCCCCGGCGGTCAATACTGCGGAAGACGGCACCGTCAGTTAAGCTGGCCAGCGCGATCGAGGCGGTATAGGCGGTGACGGTGCATAGTCGTGCGGAGCACTAATCTTACAATACGCCCACAGCAAATTTAACATAATATAAATTATGCGAAGTTATGGCGATACACCAAACACCACATATTTACTGTGCCGGCATTTCAACCGGCCACATGCTAAAACTTAGCCCAACTGGCACGGGCAGACGCTCGCGCTCTGCCCGTGCCCGATGCCGCTAGCCTTCAGACACTATTGCGCCGACCAGTGCCAGGCGGCGCCATCCCACCAATTGACCCACAGATGGTTATCCTGGCCGCGCACGAATGCATACGGGCGTTGGTTCACCGTGCACACCCCGACCGGTCCGGCAACGCTGCCGGTGCTTGGCGCGCCCTGATCCGACCAGTGCCAAGCGGCACCGTCCCACCAGTTGACCCACAGATGGCCATTCGCGGCGCGCACGAAGGCGTATGGCCGTTCGTCGGTCGTGCCCAATGGATGAGGCGTAACGAGCACCGTCAGCACGCCGATCTGGTCGGCCACGGTACTGGCGCCGGGCGTGCCCTGATCGGCCCAGTGCCAGGCCGAGCCATCCCACCAGTTCACCCACAGGTGGCCGGTGTTGCTGCGCACGAAGGCATACGGGCGTTGATCCAGCGTGCACACGCCAACCGGCCCGGCCACACTGCCGCCCACAGGCGTGCCCTGGTCGGACCAGTGCCAAGCGGCACCATCCCACCAGTTGACCCACAGGTGGCCCGAGTTGCTGCGCACGAAAGCGTATGGCCGCTGGTTGACGGTGCATACGCCAACCGTATCGACTACCGTCCCGCCGGTCGGCGTGCCCTGGTCGGACCAGTGCCAGGCGGCGCCATCCCACCAGTTCACCCACAGGTGGCCGCTGTTGCTACGTACAAAAGCGTAAGGACGCTGGTTGACCGTGGTCACGCCTATCTGACCGGCCACCGTGCCGCCGGCCGGCATACCTTGCCCGGACCAATGCCAGGCCGCGCCATCCCACCAATTCACCCACAGCTGCCCCGTATTGCTTTGAACGAAAGCGTACGGGCGCTGGTTGACCGTGCATACGCCGATCGGGCCGACCACCAGTCCGCCGATCGGCGTGCCTTGGTCGGACCAATGCCAGGCGGCGCCGTCCCACCAGTTCACTGCCAGATGACCGTTGGGCGCCTGTACAAACGCGTAAGGTCGTTGGTTGACGGTCAGCACACCGACCGGCGCGGCCACCAACGGTTCGGTCAACACTTGCAGCAGCGCGTTGCCAACCGGCACGCCCAATCCGGTACAGGCATTCCAGCCCGGACCGGCCGAATAGCCGAAATTGGAATTGAGCGGCTTATTGTTGCCCTTCGTGATGTTGCGCAGCGCCTGTGGATTCTGATACAGCTTGGGCAGGAAGAAGCCGACCGGCGCGGACGCGGCCTGATTGATCAGCGTGGTCAAGCCGGCCCACAACGGCGCCACGCCGCTGGTGCCGCCTATGGTTTGCGTTTGGCCGTTGAGCACGACCAGATAGCCGCTGGCACCGTCCGCATCGGCCGCCACGTCCGGCACGCCGCGCCGGTGCTGGCCGTCATTCACGCTGACCGGCATGCTGGCGCCGAGCTGGAACGCCGGTACGGGAAACAGGTCGCTGATACCACCGCCGGTGCCCCAACCGGAAGCGCCGTTATTCCACACCACCTCGTTGTTGATGGTATTGCCGGTGGTGTCGATCGTGGTGCCGCCGCAGCCGATTGCCCACGGACTCGAGGCGGGAAAGTCGACATTCGCCTTGCCGTTGGCAAGCCCGTCGATGCCGAGGTGGTCGCCGGCCGCGACGAACACGGACACGCTCAGCGTCGCCGCGTCTTGCAGCGCATTGTTCATCGCCTGGTATGCCTGCTGGGTCCAGTGAACCTCGGCGGTGCCCCAGCTGATCGAGATGACATGCGGACGGTTGGCTTGATCGTGCACTGCCGTCGAGACGGCATCGACAAAGCCCTGGAACGAGTTCGGCGCGAAATACACGGCGATGCGCGCGGCCGGCGCGCCGGCGCCGGCAACCTGGATGTCGAGCGCAACCTCGGCGTCGGCCGAACCGCCGGGCGCGTTCTGGCCGCCATCCACCGACACTGCCAGCACGCTCGGCAACGGCAAGCCCATGGCGGTGAAGGCGACCGCCGTGTCGCTGGGTAGATAACCGCCGCCCAGTTCAATAATGCCGATGCATTGCCCGGCGCCGTTCAGGCCAGTCGGGAAACCATACGCGCTGCCGACCGCATTCGGCCAATGCCCGGTGATGACTTCGGCGTCGATATTACCGTTGACAACGAAGTGCGGATTGGCCGCAGTGCGGTTGTCGAGACCAAGCACCGCTTCCACCACGGCCTCTATCTCCGGCGGCAAATGCAGCGCGCCGCTGCGGCCGCGGAACTGTTGTTTGCCGTCATGGTAGATGGCCAGATCGGTGCCGAACGTCAGTTGCATCTGCGCCGCCGTTCCGCTCAATTTGACCAGTCGCCGCCCCGGCTCGACGGCCGTGACGGTCAGCCCTTTGGCGGCGGCAAACTCACTGAGCAGGCTGATGTCGTCCTTGTGCTGGACCGCGCGCCGCGCCGCCAACGCGGCATGCCGCCCGGTGGCTGGCAGCGGCTCGTCGGTATCGGAAGTGTGCGGGTGCGGTTTCAGGTAGACGCTGACCTCGATGTTCTCAGCGGGATCAACGTCGCCGACACGCCGCGTGCCTTCTGGCAAAGTACGACGACTTGCGGTAAATTCAACTTGCGTTTTGCTTATCATATGCGCGATCTCCTAAGATGCTTCGCCGGCCATAGGGACCGGGAAACGGTAGTTCGTCGAAAGAGGCTTGTTTCAGTTCTACTCCTGCCATAGCGAGACGAGTATGTGGACAAAGCTGCCGCTCAGCTCTGCGTTGTCGCAAGCTTCGGTCGGGATGGCGGCGCGCGCCTATGTAAGTAATCTATCGCCCGCGCGACCCCGGGCCGGCAAAGCGGCCCAGGCGGTGGCCGGGGATTTTCCAGCAGGCTAGCGCGGCAATCAGCGATTGCCAAAACGAGAGGTCAATAGATGTGACTTGCCGGGACATTGATGACGGCTTCAATCCTGTGCCCGTCGGGGTCGACCAGGAACGCCGCATAGTAGTGTGGCCCGTATTCCTCACGCAAGCCGGGGGCGCCATTGTCGCTGCCGCCGACCCGCAAAGCGCAAGCATGAAAAGCGTCAACGGCCGAGCGGAATGGTGCCGAAAATGCGAGGTGAAAGCCGGGTCCGGGCGGCGCGGATGCGGGCCGCAACTTCAAGCAAAGCAAGTCCTTATCCTCAATCAAGCCATAGCCGACCGCAGTTTCATCCTCGAACAGGCCCGGCATGGTCCTTGTCCGGCATTATAAATCGCCACAAGGTCATTGCCGCCGCCGGCATTCAATCAAGGGGAAAGCGCTGCCGGTCGGAATAATCCGTATCCATTCCAGGCCGGCTTCCGCGATCAAGCTTCGCAGCGCGCTTTCCGCCCTCACCCTGCCCCCGTTCGAGCAAGCCAGCAGCATCAAGTCGCGGAAGGCATCTTCGTGCGTAGGCACGCCCGCTGTCGCCAGGCTTTCGACGATCAGCAGTGTCGCAGACGCCGACATGGCCGTAGCAATATTGCGCAGAATGCGCGCGGCATGGCGCTCGTCCCAGTTATTTAATACCTTGCTAAGGAGATATAAATCGGCGCCGCCTGGAATGCTTTCAAACATGTCGCCGGGCAGCACCTCGCAGCGCGTCGTCAATGCCTGCGCTTGCAGGTAGGCGCCGGCCCGCTTGGCCGTTTCCGGAATATCGAATAACGCGCCGCGCACGCCCGGATTATTTTTCAAGATACCCACCACCATTTGCCCTATGCCGCCAGCGATATCCATGATGAGGCGGTGGCGGGAAAAATCGTAGGCGGCCAGCAAGGAAGGCAGGCTGATGCTGGAATACACCAGCATCGCGCGGTCCATCAAGAGCGCCCGTTGCGGATACTCGTCGTACCAGCCGCTTTGTTCGTCTTGCTTCAAGCTGGGTTTGCCGGTCCGTACGCTCTGGCTGAGCTGCATCATCGGCAACAGCATGCTATCGTCCAGCAAATACAGTGCCAGCGCTTCCAGCGAATACGGGCTTGCGCCGGGCAAGAGCGTCGCGCCCAAGTCGCTCGGTATATACTCATCCTGGTGCACGCCCTCCCCGCCCTGCAGCAACCCCATCGACACCAGGGCGTTCAGCAAGCGCCGCAATGCGGCCGGATCGGCCTCCAGATGTCCGGCCAGCGCTTGCGCGCTGGAGATGCCATCGCCGATGGCGCGAAAGACGCCGAGTTCCAGCGCGCATTTGAGCGCAAGCGGAAAGATCATGCCGCCTAGCGATTTCAACATCAGGGCTTGCGGCGAAGGTGGGGGCAGATTTCCCGGGTCGCTTATTCTCATGTCCATGTTTATCGGCCTTGTTCTTGTGAATGGAGATACGCGCCCAGCCGGTCGGCAATGATGCGCACATTGGGCGCCAGCACCATGGAGACGTGATTGCCGGGCACAGCAATGACGGTGACCTTTTCGGACGAAAACTGTTGCCAGCCCAGGTCGGCCGGCGCCTCGACGCCTAGCTGCAGCGCTTCTTCGGCGCGAAATACCAGCAACTTTCCAGGGTAGACAGCGGGGCAATATTCCATGGTCATGCGGTTATGCGCCAGCATCAAGGTGAGAAATCCTTGAAAATCGTGCAAACGGGTCGTCTCGGGAACCAGCCGGTGGCGCCGGAAACACTCGAGGAAAAGTGCGGCTTGCTGTTCCGGCGTGCGTCCAAGCAACATCTCTTCGCTGATCTTGAAATCCGCGCCCGCGAACAGCGACGCCTTTTTCGCAAAGGCAAGCAGGCGCGCCAGATCGTCGTCGCCGCTGTCGCGCGCGCGATCGGGTGCAAGCTGGTCCAGGATGGCCACCACGGGAAACTGCCCCCGTTCGCGCGCATAGCAATGCGCCATCTCGAAGGCCACCAGCGCGCCCATCGACCAGCCGCCCAGCAGCGGCACCCGCTGCGGCAATGCGGCAAACACGGCTTGCGCATAGGCAGCGGCGATGGCCGCGATGGACGTGTCATCATTCGTGTCGCCATTGCGGCCGCCAGTGGCTTGCAAGCCGTAAAACGGGAAGTCCCTGCCGAGCGCTTGCGCCAGCGGCGCATAGCACAGCACATTGCCGCCGGCCGGATGGACGAAACATGCCGGCGTGTGCCGTCCCTTCGCTTGAATGCCGACCAGGGGCGTGGCCGCTGGGGGCGCAGCCTTGGCGCGCAGCAATTCGGCCATTTCTTCGATGCTGCCGTGTTCGAACAGGCTGGCCAGGGGCAAGCGCTGGGCGTAGGCGTCAAATACCCTGGCCATCAGTTGCACCGCCAGCAGGGAGTGTCCGCCCAGTTGAAAGAAATTATCGTCTATCCCGATGGCGTCGCTGCCGAGCACTTCTTGCCATATCTGTAGCAAGCTCAATTCAATCGCGTCGCGCGGCGGCCGCTGCCCTTCCCTGCCGACGGCAAGCGGCACGCCAGCCAGTTGCGCGTAATCGATCTTGCCGTTGGACGTCAAGGCAATGGCATCGACAAACACGATTACGCCAGGAATCATCTGGGCCGGCAAGCAGGTGCGCAGATACGCTGTCACGCACGCGCCGTCGAGCGCGGCGCCGGCCCGCAAGCGGATGAAGGCCGGCAATTGCTGTTTCACGTCGCTTGGCGCCGGCGCCAATACCACCGCTTGCACGATGTCGGGATGGGCCGACAACGCCGCTTCTATTTCCGATAATTCGATGCGAAAACCGCGCAACTTGAGTTGCCGGTCGGCCCGCCCCAAAAATTCAAGCGCCCCATCGGTTCGCCACCTGGCCAGGTCGCCGCTGCGATACAGCCGCTCGCCATCGGCAAAGGGAGAGGCGACGAAACGCTCGGCCGTCAATGCCGGCCGCTTCAGGTAGCCGCGCGCCACGTTGGCGCCACCGATATATATTTCCCCGGCAACGCCGACCGGCACGCACTGGCCGGCCTTGTCGAGCAGATAGATGCGCGAGCCGGCCAAGGGGAAACCTAGCGGCACGGCGCCATGCTCGGGCAAGCCAGCGCGCGGCACTGTATAAGTCAGGACCCCGACCGTGGTTTCCGTCGGGCCGTAATGATTGATCACGACGCAATCAGGCACCAAAGCCTTGACCCTGGCGATCAAGTCAAACGAACACGCTTCGCCGCCCAGGATCAGCTTCTTTCTCGGAATCAGGTGACGCGCGTCCGCGCAAGCGAGCAAGGCGCGCAGATGGGAAGGCACGATTTTCATGGCATCGACCGGGCGGTGCGAAAAATACCGGGCCAATCCAGCCGCATCGCTGGCCAGTTCTTCGTCGATGATCACCACGGTGGCGCCGTGGGCCAGCGGCGGGAAGAGCATCGTATTGCCGAGATCGGCCGCCAGCGAGGAGACGCTGGCGCAGCGGTCCTCCGGAGACAAGCCCATGACGGGCCAGATGGCGTCGCAATAATTGAGCAAATTTCGATGCAAGACTTCCACGCCCTTGGGCATGCCCGTGGTGCCGGAAGTATAGATGAGATAGGCCGGCTGCTCGCCATCGATTGCCAGCTCGAGGTTGGCCGCGCCATGGCGCGCGATGGCTAGCGCATCCGTATCGAGATAAATCGCCCGTATCGGGAAGGGCAGTTGTTCGAGCAGCGGGCGAAAACGCTCTTCGGTGACGATCATGCCCGCTTCGGCGTCGCGCAGCAGCAAGGCGATCCGGTCCGCCGGATGGATGGGATCGAGCGGCAAATAGGCGGCGCCCGCTTTCATGATGCCGAGTACGCCAACGAGCATGTTCGGCGCACGCATCAGCAGCAAGGCCACCGGGCTGGCCGGCGCCAGGTCCAGCGCGAGCAAATGGCGCGCCAGGCGGTTGGCGGCGCCATTCAATGCGCCGTAAGTCAGGTGCTTGGCAGCTGACTCGACGGCCACCTGGTCCGGGTGCAAACGGGCCTGGCTTTCAAAGCGGCGATGAAAGCCTTCCGCCGCTGCCGGCCGCATTGCGCCCGGCAGCGGCGGCTGAAACACAAAATACGGTAATTTATCCACCGCGCAGGTAGGCTCGCTCAACATGCTATCGAGCAAAGCTTGATAGTGGAGCAAGATCCGCTGCGCCGTCTCGGCTTCAAATAAATCGCTCGAATAATACAGCGTCAAGACCAGGTCTTCATTGATTTCCTCGGCCCACAGGCTGAGATCGAACTTCGACGCCTGGTAATCAATCTTCAGCAATTCCAGCTGCATGCCCGGCACTTCGTACATGGCGGGAACATTCTGATACACGAACATGACCTGGAAAATCGGGTGGAGGTGCAGATTGCGGGGCGGATTGATTTCCTTGATCAGCTTTTCAAACGGCACATCCTGATGCCGCATGGCTTCCTGGCAAACCGCGCTCACTTGATCGAGCAGGGCGCGCGCGCTCTGGCCGCCGTCGACCTCGACCCGGATCGCCAGGGTATTGATGAACAAGCCCATCACCTCTTGCGCTTCGCGCTTGTTGCGGTTGGCCGTTGACGTGCCGACCACGACTTCTTGCTGTCCGGTATAGCGGTGCAAGAGCGCCACCCAGGCCGCCATCAGGATCGGGAATTGCGTCAAGCGCTCCTGGCGGGCAAAGTTTTTGAGCTTGGCGGCCAGTGCCGCCGGCGCCGTCACGGATTGCAGAGCGCCCGCGTGCGAGATGGCGGGCGGGCGCGGATGGTCGGTCGGCAGCGCCAGCGGCGGTGCCTCCGGCAACAGTTTGCGCTTCCAATAGGCGATCTGATCCTGGCAGGCGTCGCTGCGCAACCAGTCGCGCTCCCACTGCACATGATCGATATACTGGAAGCGCGGCTCAGGTGGCCTGGGCGCCTGCGCGGCACCGTTTTCACCCTCGAACAGGATATAGAAGGTCGACAATTCCTTTGAAAACAGGGCGTTCGACCAGCCGTCCGAGATAATATGGTGGGAGGTGATCAGCAACATATAGTCGAGTTCGCCCAATTGCAGTACCGTCAGCGCGAATAGCGGCCCCCTTTCCAGATCGAAGGCCTGGACGCCCTCCTGGTGCGCGATGCGCAAGGCTTCGGCGGCCCGTGGCGCCTCCTCCAGCGCGCGCAAGTCGCGCCAGGAAAAGCGCAATGGCATGCTCTCATGCACCAATTGATAGGGCGTGCCGCCTTCCTCGTGAAAGGTGGTGCGCAAGATCTCGTGGCGGCGTCCGATTTCCGCGAAACTGCGCTCCAGGCTGGCTGCGTTCAGCGCGTGCGCGCAACTGGCACGCAAGACGCCGGGATTATTGGCGGCGCGCGAATCGGGCGCCAACTGGCACAGGAACCACATGCGTTCCTGGCCGCTGGACAAGGGATAACGGTGCGCCGGGTTGCGTTCGGCCTTGCCGGCGGCGGCAGGCGCGCGGCCATTTTGTTCCAGCTTCTTCATCAAAGCCTGGATCTGGCCGGGCGCGAGTCCCGCCAGGCGTTGGCGCAATTCTTGGCTCATCGTGAACTTTCTCTACAAGATAGATGGCGGGCAAGCTGCTTCAGGCATAGCGCAAGACCAGTTTGCCCACATGTTTGGCGCGCGACATCGTCGTCAAGGCTTCGCCCAGTTGGGCGAACGGATAGGTGGTGGTTTGCACCGGCGCAAAATGCCCTTGCCGCAGATGCTCCGCAATTTCCAGGAAGATCCGCTTCAACTTGTCCGGTTGCTGGATGAACAAGGCCAGGTCGATGGCTGAAAAACTCAAGCCTTTCTGGAAGGGCAGCAAATGCAGGGCCTGGTCGCGGGAAATATCCTGTTTCTCGACCTGCAAGAAACGCCCGAACACGCCCAGACATGCCAAACCAGTCGCGATGGCCGCGCCGGGCAAGGTATTAAGAATCACGTCGACCCCCTTGCCTTGCGTGCGTTGCATGATCTGGGCGCCGAATTCCAGGGTGCGCGAATCCATCGGCGCCGCGATGCCCATGCCCTCCAACAGGCGGCGCTTGGCGTCGGAACCGGCGCTGGCGAATATCTCGGCGCCTAGCCATGTGGCAATTTGCAGCGAGGCCAGGCCCACGCCGCCCGTGGCGGAATGGATCAGCACGCGCTCGCCGGGCTGGACTCGGGCCACATGGCGCAGCGCATAATAGCTCGTCAGAAACACCGTCGGCACGCCGGCCGCCGCTTCAAAGCTGAGTTGCTGCGGCATCGGCACCACTTGCAGCGCCGACAAGGTCTGGGTGGAGCAAAAATGGCTGCCTTCCACCACCCTGCCGTCGGGGCCGAAATTGCCGGCCGACAGGGCCATCACCCGGTCGCCCGGCGCGAAATCGGCGACGCCCTGGCCCACCGCCAGCACTTCGCCGGCGTAATCGGAACCCATCACGGAAGCCACCCCGGGCGTGGGCGGATACATGTCCATGGCCATCATCAAATCCCTGAAATTCAGGCTGACCGCCCTCACCCCGATTTGAATCTGCCCCGGCCCCGGCGGCGTCGGCTCGGCCCGTTTGAAGCGGATACCGTCGAAATTGCCCGGCCGGCCCAGCATGCACGAAAAATGTTCGCCGGCGCGCGGCACGAACTGCTCGCTGGCGCCGCCCTGCTGGCGCGCGCCGGCCAAAGCCTTGACCAGCAGCGCGCGCTTTTCCGGCGACAAGCCGGCAATTCTTTCCACATGATTCGACATGGTCATTCTTCCAGGCTCGCGATGAGCTCTTCCAGCGTGGTCTCGCCGGCCATGGCCAGCAAAAGTTCCAGGACCACGCCCGCCATGCCGCGCACGGTGGGATGTTGATAAAAGGTATCGAACGGCAAATCGACCTGGAAAGTGTCGCCGGTATTGGCCACCGCTTGCACCACCAGCAAGGAATTGCCGCCCAATTCGGTGAAATTATCGTCGACCCCGATTTGCCCGATGCCCAGGATGCCTTGCCAGATCTCGCAAATGGCTTTTTCGATTTCATTGCCGGGCGCCTCATAAGGCGTCGACATGCTGGGGCGCGCATAGCCCGATGGCTTGTCTTCGGCGGCCGTCTCGACCTTGGCCGCTTGCCTGGACTTGGGCTTTTCCTCGTCGATCAAGGCTTGCAAATCGCTGGTGCAGGCAATGATTTGCGGCATGAAGGGCGCGCCCAGGATGCGTTCCAGCGCATCCCGGCCTTCCGCCGGCAAAATATCTTTCGATTCCTGGGGCGCTTTGCCGCCTGCCCGCCTGACGGGCGCCGCAGCGCCGGGAGCCGGCTTGGCCAGCGCGACATTCTTGAGCGTGTAGCGCTCGATCGCGGCCAGCACATTGCCGTCCTGGTCGAGAATGGTAATGTCGAAGGCCACCGTTTCGGCTTGCTCTGCGTAAGCGCCATTGAGGCGGATATGGCTCCACAACAGGGCGGGAAACGGCCGGAAGATTTGCATGCGCTTGTATCCGGCCGGCAAATAAGGGCTGTTGCCGAAAATCTTCAGCCCGGCCGCCAAGGCCAGGTCCAGCAGCGCCGGATACAGGGGGTGATTGTCGATATCGGCGGCAAATTGCAGCGGCAATGCGAGTTTTGCCAGCCATTCATCCTGGCCGATATGGGTTTCGCGCAAATTGTCCCAGCGCGCGCCAAACTCCAGCATCGTGCCCGTTTCATTGCTGATCGACAGGCGCCAAGGCTGGCGATCAATGCCGCCCGTGAAGCGCTCGCTCAGGGCCGGCAAATCGACGGCTGGCGGGGCGGCGCCGTCTTCCAGGCGCATTTCGCCCATGAAATGTTCTTGCCAAGCCCCTTCGCTCGCTTGTTCCGCTAGCCGGCTCTTGAAACTGAACTTGTATTTGTCGCCATGCTTGCGCACAAACAGGCGGACCTGGCGCGGTGCATCCGGCTCGAACACCAAGAGCGACATGAAATACAGGTTTTCCATGAGCGGCGCACAAGCGGGCTTCTTCGATTCGGCAAAGCGGTAAGCCAATTCCAGGAACGCCGTGCCCACCAGGGTCGGCACGCCGAACACCAGATGCTCGCGGATCACCCAGTCGCTGGCCGGGTCGAGCAAGACGTCGTAGATTTCCTGCTCGCCCTGGTCGCCGACAAAGCGCAGCCACTGGCCGTCGCCCGTACGCCTGGCGTGCTGGACCTGACCAGTTGGGCGTACGGCTTTTTTCTCTTCCCAGCGCGCCGCCATGCCGAATTCGCCCCAGGCGCCCCAATTGATGGCGGTGGTGCGCTGCGGATGGCGTTGCTGGTGATACAGTGCCATGGCATCCATGAAACTGTTGGCGGCGCAATAATCGACCCGGCCCGCTTCACCGAGGATCGCGGTCAGCGATGAAAACAGGAGCATGAAATCGATTTCCCGGGAGGAAAATAACTGGTCCAGCACCAGCGTGCCGCGCAATTTCGCGCTCAACACTTGCTCGGCCATGGCTTCGGTCTTGAGCGAAATGATGCCGCCGCCCGCCACCCCGGCCGAATGGATCACGCCATCGATCTTGCCGAAGCGGCGCTCGGCGTCATGCACCAGTTGCGCCATGGCTTCGGGATCGGCGCAATCGCAGTGGGCCAGCATCAGCTCGGCCCCTTGCGCTTCCAGCGCCAGCAAGCCGCGCAGTTTTTCACTGACCGCGTCGTTCTCGGGATGCAGCGCCAGCCATTCCGCCCATTCTGCCTGCTTGGGCAGGCTGGAGCGGTAAGTCAGTATCAGCTTCACGCGGGTAGCCGAGGCCGCGATCGCGCCGGCGAAGAACAGGCCCAGGCCGCTGGTGCCGCCCGTGATCAGGTACGTTCCATCCGCGCGTAACTTGTCGCGCAATCCCTGCGGCGCCGCTTCCAGGCGGACCGGCTCGAATGTCTCGGTCCAGCGATAGCGGCCCCGGTACGCCGCCACCGCCTCGTCGGCCAGCGTACTGGCCTCGTCGATCAATTGCACCGCCAATGCCGCCAGGCCGGCCCCGTCCAGCGGCACTTGAATGTCGACGAACCTGGCGCGTAGCGCCGGTGCTTCCTTGCCGATCACCCGGCAAGGCCCGATTGCCAGCGCCTTCATGGGATGTTGCACACCTTCGCCGGCGATATCGAGTACGCCATTGGCCGCCACGATGAAACGCAAGTCGGCCAGCGCATGGTGGGCGATCAAGGCTTGTTGCAGAAATAATGGGCTATAGAAGGCCAGCGTGGCCGCGCGATCGGCCCAGGCCGGCGCCACCGGATGGTCGCCGGCGTCGATATTCCAAAGATGCAAGACGCGGTTCGGGCAATGGCCGGCGTGCTTCAAGGCGCCCAGCAATTCCATATAGTCGGCCTGCGCTTCCGGGCGCAGCGTGAAATGCTGTGCGTCGGCCTGGCTGAAGGCCGGCCCGGGGCGCACCAGCACGACTTCGTCGCCGGCCAGCCGCAGCGCCTGCTCGATGGCGCGCGCCACGCCGACGCCATCCTCAAACAGCAGCCAGCAGATGGGCGCCTCAAGAGCGACGGCCTGCGGCCTTGCCGTGGCCGGCGCGCAGCGTTGCCAGGACGGTGAGTAGAACCATGCGCCCACATCGGCTTTCTTGCCCTCGTCCCTGGCCGGCGCGGCCAGCTTGCGGCTCTTGCTGAAATCGAGGGCATATTTTTGCCGTTCGAAGGGATAGCCGGGCAAGGACACGCGGCCCGGCCGCGGCGCGCCATAGAATGCGTCCCAGTCCAGCGGCCGGCCGGCCGCCCACAGGGCGCCGATGGCCTCCATCAGTGCGCCGGCGTCGGTGGCTGCGCCCATGGAAGCGATCACGCTATGCGGATGTTGCGCCGGCAAGTGCTGCTTGATCGCTGAAACGAGCGAATGGCCGGGGCCGCATTCGAGGAAAATGGCTGGCTTGTCGGCCGCCAGCAGCGGCACGATGGCGTCCGAAAAGCGCACCGTGCGGCGCACATGGTGGACCCAGTAATCGGGGTCGGTAGCTTGTTGCGGCGACAGTTCGGCGGCGCTGACGGTCGAGATGATGGGGATGCTGGACGGGTTCAGGCGCATCGACGCGAGTGTGCGGGCAAAGGGCGGCAAGGCCGCGTCCATCATCGCGGAATGGAATGCATGCGAGGTATCGAGCCGCTTGGCGAAGATCTTTTCGCGCAATAATTTTTCTTCAAATGCGGCGATGGACTCGCCCGGGCCGGCCACGATGGTCAATTGGGGATTATTCACCGCCGCCACGCACAGCGCTTCCGGCAAGCGCGAGCGCACCGTGTTTTCCGGCAACAGCACGGCCAGCATGGCGCCGCCGGGCAGCGCCTGGATCAATTTCCCCCGCGACGCGACCGCGTGCAAGGCGCTTTCCAGGCCAAACACACCGCCCAGCGCGGCGGCCACATATTCGCCGACGCTATGGCCTATCATCGCGTCGGGCACGATGCCAAGCGAGATCCACAGCCTGGCCATGGCATAACTGGTGACAAACAGGGCCGGCTGGGTCAGATAGGTTTGATTCAAGTGCGCCGCCGCATTGTCGGCGAAAGCGCCGCGCCCATACATCACGTCGCGCAAGTCCAGACCCAGCACGGGCAAGAGATACTCGCAGCACAGGTCGATTTGGGCGCGAAACACGGGTTCGCTTTGATACAAATCATGGCCCATGCCGACGAATTGATTGCCCTGGCCGGGGAAGGCAAATACGATGGGGCGCTCGCCGGCGCCGGCAAGGCTGTGGTTCATGCCCTCCACCCCGGGCCGGCCCAGCTTGGCCAACAAGTCGGCCCGGTCTTGGTAGGCGATGAAGCGGCGATGCTTGAAATGGCGCCGTCCCACCTGGAGCGTGAAGGCGGCGTCATTCAAGTCCAGCCCGGCCTGCCCGGCCACATATTGCTTGAAGTTGGACGTCAGGGTGTCGAGCGCGCCATCGGTCTTGGCCGACAAGAGCAATAGATTGGCCACCCGGCCATTTTTCTGGCGCGCCACGACGGGCGGCTCTTGCAAGATGGCGCAGGCATTGGTGCCGCCCACGCCAAAGGAGTTGATCAAGGCCCGCAGCGGTCCATCGCGGCGCGACAATTCCCGCGCGGCCGTGTTGACAAAAAAGGGGCTGGCATCGAAGTCGATTTTCGGATTCGGCGCGCTGTAATTGATCGATGCGGGCAGGACGCCGTGTTTCAAGGACAAGGCCACTTTGATCAGGCTGGCCATGCCGGAGGCGACATCGGTGTGGCCGATATTGCCTTTCACCGAGCCGAGCGCGCAAAACTGCTTGCGCTCGGTATAGTGCCGGAAGGCCTGGCTCAGCGATGCCACCTCGATCGGGTCGCCCATGGCAGTGGCGGTGCCGTGCGCTTCCACAAAGCTCAGCGTGTCGGGTGAAATCCCGGCCCGCTCCATCGCTTCCACCGCCACTTCCACTTGCCCGTCCACGCTGGGCGCGGTGAAGCCCACTTTCAGGCTGCCATCGTTGTTGACGGCGCCGTCCAGTATCACGGCATAGATATGGTCGTTGTCGCGCAGCGCGTCATCGAGGCGCTTGAGCAAGACCACGCCCGCGCCACGGCTGAACACGGTGTCTTTGGCGTTGGCGTCAAACGGGCGGCAATGGCCGTCGGGCGACTCCATCCCGCCCTCATGGTAGAGATAGCCTTTGGTTTCGGGAATTTCCACCGTGGCGCCGCCGGCCAGCACCATGTCGCATTGGTGCGACAGCAAGCTATTGATGCCCATCACGGTGGCCACCATCGAGGTGGAACAGGCGCATTGCACGTTCACGCTAGGACCCGTCAAATTGAGCTTGTAGGAGACCCTGGTGGTCAGGTAATCCTTGTCGTTGCTGGTGACCACGGAAGCGCCGCTGGCATATTTCTTCACATCGGGATGGCGGTCGACCTCGCCCAGGTGCCAGTTGGTGCCGACCCCGCCAAAGACGCCGATGCGCTCCTTGCATTGCTCTGCGTCGTAACCGGCGTCTTCCATCGCATGCCAGGCGCACTCGAGAAATACCCGGTGCTGGGGGTCGAGCAATTCCGCCTCGCGCGGCGTGAAACCAAAGAAGCCGGCGTCGAATTGATCGGCGCCGCCGATGATGCCACGCGATTTCACATAATTAGGCGCATGCACTTGCTCGGCACTGACGCCGGCCGCGATCAATTCTTGATCGTCGAAGGTGGTCAAGGATTCCAGTGCGCCCAAGAGATTGGACCAGAATTGCCCGATATCGGCGGCGCCCGGAAGGCGGCAGGCCATGCCGATGATCGCCACATGATTGTCGGGATTGGTTTGGTTTTCCATGATTGGCTCCTGGCTATTGGTGGGGATGTACCATTGGTTATTTGTTATTTGTTATTTGTTATTTGTTATTTGTTTTTGCGGCGGGCGGCGGACGGCGAGTCCGCGGCGATTGCGCAAGGTCGCCCTGTGCGCCAGCGCCGCTACCACTTTGCCCTGCGCGCGCCCGAGCAAATGGCGGGCCAGAGCGCCGATCGACGGGTACTGGAATAAATCGATATTCGAAACCTCTATCTCCAGGCGCTGGGCTATGTGCTTGCGCAAGACGGCGATCAGCAGGGAATGTCCGCCCACTTCAAAAAAACTGTCTTCCGGCCCGAACTGGTTGCCGCCCAGCACTTCTTCCCATATTCCCGCCAGGACCCGCTCGATCTGATTGTCATAGCTGCGCGCAGCATCGAGCACGATCTGGTATGGCGGCTTCGGCAAGGCCTTGAAATCAGTCTTGTTATTCGGTAGCAGCGGTATCGATTCGAGCGCGACAAAGGTCGACGGGATCATGTAGTCGGGCAGCTTGCGCTTCAAATATTCGCGCAGCGCCGCCGTCGTCGGCACCTGTTTGTCACGGTAAAGCAGGTAGGCCACCAGGCGCACATCGCCCGGCTTGTCTTCGCGCACCTGCACGATGGCGCGGCTGACGTCGGGATGGCGGCCGATGTGGTGTTCGATCTCGTCGAGTTCGATGCGGTAACCGCGCACCTTGACCTGGCGGTCCGCGCGCCCCAGGAATTCGATCGCGCCATCGCTCCAATAGCGCGCGATATCGCCGGTCTTGAACAGGCGCGCCTGCGGGTCGCTGGAAAACGGATCGGCGACAAAGCTGTGGGCGCTCAATTCGGCGCGCTGGCGATAGCCCTTGGCCACATTGGCGCCGCCGATATAGGCCTCGCCGGGCACGCCTAGCGCCACCGGACGCATTTGCGTATCGAGGATATGCATCGCGCAATTGTCGATCGGGCGGCCGATCGGCACCGAGCGCAGGCGCTCGCCGCGCCGGCATTCCCAATGGCAGACATAGATGGACGCTTCGGTCGGCCCATACAGATTATGCATCTCGCCGGAAAACCCGTTCAATACCTCGTCTTGCAAATCGACCGACAAGGCTTCGCCGCCGCAGAAAATCCGCCGCAGGGAAGCGCAGGCCGGCAATTGCCCGGCGTCGACGAAGGCGCGCAGCGCCGAGGGAACGAACTGGATAATGCTGATGGCCTGCTCGACGATCAGGCGGCCGAGCGCTTCCGGCGCCTGCAATTGCGCGCGCCGTCCGATCACCAATTGTGCGCCGCATATCAGCGGAAGAAATATTTCCCAGACCGATATATCGAAATTGATCGAGGTCTTGGCCAGCACCCTGTCCTCGGGTCCGAACGGGAAGCGGCGTTTCATCCACAAGAGGTAATTGCAGACGCCGTCGTGGTGTACCATCACGCCCTTGGGGCGGCCGGTCGAACCCGAGGTATACATCAGGTACATCAGGCGCTGCGGATCATCTTCGCCCAAGTCCAGCGGCTCGGGCGCTTGCGCGCCGATGGCCTCGGCCTCGGCATCGAGCACGATCAAGTCCACGCCACCGAGCCGGCCGGCATAGTCGCGCTGTGTGACGATATGGCGCAAGCCGGAATCCTCGATGATGTCGTCGATCCGGTCCAGCGGATAATACGGATCGAGCGGAACATAGGTGGCGCCAGCCTTCAAGATTGCCAGCAAGGCAATCACCATGGCCGCCGAGGCGTCGAGATGCACGCCGACCGTCATGCCGCTGCGCACGCCCCGGCTGGCCAGGTGGCGGGCCAACTGGTTGGCGCGCCGCGCCAGCGCGCCGTAACTCATGCTGTCGTCCCAGCCGATCAGGGCCGCTTGCCCGGGTGTGGCGGCGGCCTGGATGTCAAACAGGCGCGCCACGGTGCAAGGCTCCACGGCAACGGCGTTGGCATTCCACTGCGCGATCTGGCGCCGATGGGCGTCGGGCAGCAAGTTGTACTCGCCGAGCTTGCTGTGTGCGTCGTCGACCACGCCGCCCAGCAAATGGATGAATTGTTCGAGCAATTGCGTTGCCGTGGACGCCGCATACAAGTCGCTGTCATAGGTCAAGCGCAATTCCAGGCCCTCATCCTGGTCCTGCACTTCCAGCAGCAAGCCATATTTGGCGCCGGCGTTGCCGTCTTCCCTCACTTGCAGCGCCAGCTGGCTGTCAATCTGGCCCTGGAATAGCTTGTCGTGAAAGGAAAACATGGCTTGAAACAAGGGCGTGCGGTTCAGGCTGCGCTCCGGGCGCAAGCTTTCAAGCAATTTCTCGAACGATAGCGCCTGGTGTTCGAAGCATGACAGTGCGCTGTCCCGCACCCGGGCCAGCAAGGCGTGGAAGCTGTCGTCCTGTTCCAGCCTGGTGCGCAAGACGATGGTGTTGACGAAGAAGCCGATCGCATCTTGCGCCTGGCCGCGACAGGCGACAGGGCAGCCGAGCAGGATGTCGGCCTGGCCCGAATGGCGAAACAGCAGCAGATTGAAGAGTGCGAACAGTGTCATGAAAGGTGTCGCGCCCTGCTCCCGGCCCAACGCTATCACCCGCCGTTTCAATGACTCATCGATATAGGCGAACTTGACGGCACCGTGGAAACCGCGCGCCGCCGGACGTTGATAATCGGTCGCCAGATCGAGTGTTTGCGGGGCATCCTTGAGCTGCTGTTGCCAAAACCGCAGGCTCGCATCCTGCTCCGGCGCGGGCAGCTGCTGCGCTGGTCTGGCCGGGGCCGAGACTAGCAGCGGCCGCCCTGCCCGCAAGGCCCGGTAATACGCGATGAATTCGCGGCAAAATATGCCGATCGACTGGCCGTCGAAGACGATGTGGTGGACCACCACGCTCAATATATGGCGCTGGCCGGACAAGCGGTACAAGGTAAAGCGGCAAGCCGGCCCGCGCTCCAGCTCGAACGCCCGGCGGCAATCGGCGCCCGCCAGGTTCTCGAATTGGCGCTCGCCGGCGTCCTCGCTCAAGGCGCGCAAATCGACTTCGGCGATCAGCGGCGCGGCGGCCGGCAAGATGGTGTAACTGGGGTAAGCGTTTTCTTGTCCGAACACGGTGCGTAGCGCGGGTTGCCCTTGCACGATGGCGGCCACGCTGGCGCGCAGGGCCTCGCAATCGAGTTCGCCGCGCATGCGCAGCGAAAAACGCATATTGTAGGCGCTCAGTGCGGGATAGGTTTGCGCCAGAAACCACAGGCTCGCTTGCCGCTCCGAGCATGGCTCTGCGCTGCCGGACTCCAGCTGCGGACTGGCAATAGCGGGCGGCGCCAGCGGCCTTGGCCGGCCGGCGCCCATCAGCCAGCGGCTCAGGCGGGCTGGCGTGGGATGGTCGAAAAAGTCGCGGTAAGGCACTGACACGTGCAGCAATGCTTCGATACGGGCCCTGGCGGCAGCCACTTTCAGCGAATCGCCGCCCAGGTCAAAGAAATCATCGTCGATTCCCAGTCCTTCGAGCCGCAAGACTTCTTCCCATACCCGCAATAATTGGCCTTGCTCGACGCTGTCGGCCGGGGTGCGGGCGTAAGCCAGGTTGGGCCGGCAGCGGCCGGGCGCCGGCAAGCGGCTACGGTCGAGCTTACCATTTGCCAGCGCGGGAAATGCTTCCAGCACCACGAAGGCGGCGGGAACCATGTATTCCGGCAAGCGGCGCACGAGGTGGCTGCGGATCTGGTCCGCCGAGGCTTGCCGTCCGGCGTGCAAGGTGACGTAGGCGACTAGCGTGTGCTCGGCGCCCTCGTCTGCGCGGCACACCACCACGGCTTGACGGATCGGCGCGTAGTCGCCCAGCGCCGCCTCGACGTCGCCGCATTCCACGCGAAAGCCGCGGATCTTGACCTGGAAATCGCGCCGGCCGATGAAGACCAGATCGCCCTGCTCATTGGTCTTGGCCAGGTCGCCCGTCTTGAACAGGCGCGCGCCGCAGTCCTGGGAGTAGGGATTGGGCACGAAGCGCTGCCGGCTCAGTTCCGCCAGGTTGACATAGCCGGTCGCCAATCCCGGGCCGCAAATACACAATTCCCCGGTCTGGCCCGGCGCCACCAGGCGCATCGCCTCATCGACCAGGAAAATCGCCGTGCCGGCAATCGGCTTGCCGATGGTGATGGGCGCGCCGGGCCGCAACTGGCCAAAACTCGCGTTCGCGGTGGCCTCCGTCGGTCCGAACAAATTCCACACCGGCAGTTGCGGCCATAGCGCCAGCGTGCGCCACAGCAGATTATTGCTGGCCGCCTCGCCCGACAATAACAGGCAGCGCGGCCCGACCGGCACCAGGCCGGCCGCGCGCTGGGCTTCGGCATGCTTGAGCAATTCGCTCCATAGCGTCGGCACGCAATACAGGCCGAATTGGGGATGTTGCCGATACCAGGCGAAGAGACGGTCGGCCTGGCGCGTCACTTCCCGGGACAAGACGTGCAGGGTGCGGCCCAGCAGCAGCGGCGTATAGAATTGGGTCACGGCGGCGGCAAAGCACAGCGAGGACGAGAGCGGCAAATCGACCTGGCCGATTTCCGGGCGCAAGCCATGGCAATGCCAATCGAGATAATAGGCCAGGCTGGCATGCGCCACCATGACGCCCTTGGGCTGCCCGGTCGAGCCGGAGGTGTACAGGATATACGCCAGTTGCTGCGGCGCTAAAGCGTGCCGCACGGCGCGTCCGGCCAGCTTGTCAAGGGTCGGCAAGAGCTGGTCCAGCGCAATGGCAGCCGGCCCCAGCCCAGCTAATTTCGGCAAATGATCTTGCTCGGTGAGTAAGGCGCAGGCGCCGGAGTCGTCCAGCATATACCCGATGCGCTGCACCGGATCGGCTGGCGCTAGCGGGATATAGGCGCAGCCGGCCTTGAGTACGCCCAGCACCGCGATGGCGGTGAGCAAGCCCGGCGCCAGGCAGATCGCCACCCTGGAGCCGGGCGCAACGCCGCGTTGCGCCAGCAGTGCCGACAAGCCATCGGCTTGCCGGTTCAATTCCCCGTAGCTCAGTTGCTGTTTCTCATATTGCACCGCGATGGACGCGGCTTGGCGCTCGGCCTGGCTTTCAAATAGCGCCAGCACATTGCCGGCTGTTTGCACCGCCACGCCGTGACCATCAACCAACGAACTGCCATTTGACTCGATTGAGCGCATATCTTGTCTCGCAAGCGGATAGGGTCACGGAATGGGGTGCAAAGTTCAGGCCGGACGAGGGCCAGTACGATTCGTCAACCCGCGCTTAGGAAGCCAGGATCGCCTTGACCGCCACAATATGCGCGCTCATCGTGTCACTTGCCTGGCTGGCCTGTTTGGCGTCGAGCAAATGGTAATTGGCGATGTGGAAGCTATCGAGGCCGGCAATGCCTTTCAAAATGCTTTCTTCCGTCCTCCGCCTGGTGACATCGTCGAGATTGAGCATGCCGATGATGGCTTTGACGGTCGCCGGCGCGCCCCGTTTGAGGGCCAGCTCAGCCTGGATCGCGGCCTTGAACTTCGGGTCGCTGGTAAATCTGTCGATGATAAGTGAGGCTTTTTCCTTGATGGTAGGCATATATTCTCCAATGAAAGTAACATTAAAAAATTGCCGGCAACTTCAATAAGCCGGCCCTGTGCATGCGGGCATATTCGCCCATCCGCGCCAGCCTGTATCAAACACATTAGATCACCGCATAGCTGCGGAAACTCTCTGAAGCGTTCAAGATTCAAAAAAATGAGAATGCAGGGATTTCTGACGCGGCGGCCAGGATCGACCTAACCTCATCAATCGATAAGCGTCAGCGAGAAGCGAAACCGGTCGCCAGTCCAGAATATGGCGTGCCACATTCATCCGACCGGATAGACTCCCGCTACCAAATGCCTAGCACGCCCGGCGGGGATGCAGGCGCTTGCCTATCCCGAGCCGGGTATGGTGGAATTACTGGAGCGAGAGAATTGATGGGCGCGCTGGAGCCACCCGATTTGAAGCGCTAACCATCTTCCTTGAATATTCCGCTGGCAACGCTATGACAGTCATTGACATGCCTCTGGTAAAGATCGTTACCGATATTTCCATCTGCGGCGAGCAAAGAAAGATATAACATTTTTTCAGCTTTCATTAGGGACCAATGACATTGGATCACGCAAAGATGAAGCAAGCTGTTGCAATTGGATATATTGTTACCGCACAGGGATTGCGGTGATGCATATCTAATATGGTTTTTATAGTAGCATTGTTTTTTTGAGAATTGGAGAAATTTTTACAGCCTATTTTCGGACTGACGGGACAAGGTGGCGAGCGCCGCCAAAGCCCCGAGACGGGGTTTTGCCAGATACGCAGGTCGCGAAAAGGCTAATACCACAGAAGCAACTGAGGAAAATTGGTATTGTCGACCAAGACGACATGAAACTCCCCTAAGACCTTGCCATTTCCACTAAAAACAAGATGTGCCGCGAGTCGATCAGGGCTTCGGATGTATTAATTGGTATTTAATGGAGACTTGTTTTTCAAAACCAGTTGACTACCGCTTGAGGTGCTTGCATTCTTCATAAGTACAGTCTCTAACTTGGTGACGTACTCAAAGATGTCGATTCGCTTGATCGGATCGCCGACAATTACAATTGATGAGGCGCAATTGAACAGAACAATCATCAACAGTTCCATCGTAAGTATGTTATGCGGCACGCTGGTAGCCTGCGGCGGCGATGCGCCCGAAGCGAGTCGGGACACAAAACTGCTTGCTCAAACACATAGCTGTTATGCGGCGTGGAGCGCCGCCGCAATTTACGTCAGCGGCGGCAAGGCCAGCTATGCCAGTATTAACTACTCCGCGAATTACTGGACCCAAGGCAACCCTCCGGCAAGCAACAACGGCGGCGCGGGAAGCGGGCAACCGTGGACCAGCGTCGGCAGTTGCGGCACGCCGACTCCTACCCCGACACCCACACCAACCCCGACACCAACTCCAACGCCAACCCCGACACCAACACCGACACCAACCCCGACACCAACACCGACACCAACTTCAGGCTTGGCAAAACACGCCCTGATCGGCTATTGGCACAATTTCACCAATCCAAGCGGCCCCACCTACCGTATCAGTCAAGTCAGCGACGATTGGGATGTCATCGTGGTGTCGTTCGGCGACAATGCCGGTAACGGCAATGTCAGCTTTACGCTGGACCCGTCCGCTGGCAGCGAAGCGCAATTCATCGCCGATATCAAGGCCAAGCAAGCCAAGGGCAAGAAAGTGGTGCTGTCGCTGGGCGGGCAAAACGGCTCGGTGTCGGTGGACTCGGCGGCCGAAGCGGACAATTTCGCCAGCAGCCTGAATGACATCCTGAACCGCTACGGCTTCGATGGCATCGATCTCGACCTCGAAAACGGCGTCACCCAAGGCGCCCCGATCCAGACTTACCTGCCGCTCGCCGTGAAAAGCCTCAAGGCCAAGGTTGGCGCCAAATTTTACCTGTCGATGGCGCCCGAATGGGTCTATGTCGAGGGCGGCTACACGAGCTATGGCAGCATCTGGGGTGCGTATATTCCCATCATTAACGCACTGCGCAATGAATTGACCATCTTGCATCCGCAGTACTACAACAATGGCGACGTGTATACGCCCTACTCAAGCGCGGCCCTCAAGGCCGGCTCGGCGGACCAGTTGGTGGCAACCGCGAAGATGTTGATCGAGGGCTTCCACTATGGCGATCAAGTATTCGCCGGCTTGCGGCCGGATCAAGTGGGATTCGGCGTACCTTCGGGACGCAGTTCGGCCAATTCGGGTTTCACGACCAGCGCCGACGTGAACAATGCCTTGAACTGCCTGACCCGCCTCAGCAACTGCGGCAGCATCCGGCCGGCCGCCGCCTACCCCGCCTTTCGCGGCGTGATGACATGGTCTGTCAATTGGGATAAGCACGACGGCTACAATTTCTCGGCGCCGGCCAAGGCGACTCTCAAGACGCTGCCATAAGCGGCGGCCAGGCGGTCTGCCCGGCCCGCGAACATGAAGTCGGCCTTCCCGGGAGGGAGGCCGCGCTTCATCACCTCACTTCGGCTGCGCCCGACGCCGATACCACGCACGCCAATGCTTGTTTGATTTATCATCCTGCTTGCCAACATCGAAGCATCAGGAATGTGGCGCGACTGCGTACAAGGATGGTAAGGTAGCGCTGTAGCTTGATTTATATCAATAAAACCATCCCAAAGGATAGGCACATTGCACATTGTGATTGTCGCGCTCGGCAGTGCCGGGGATGTTTTCCCTTTTATCTCCATTGGCCAGGTATTAAGGCAACGGGGACACGAGGTTGAATTGCTGGCCGCTTCCGCCTATCAAAAGAGCGTAGAGTCCGCCGGACTGGGCTTCGTGTCGGCCTGCAGTCAGGAGCAACTCGATGACATGGTGGCCGACGCCGCGCTGTGGCATCCCCGCACCGGCTTTGCCGCCCTCTGGGGCCATCTGGGGAAAATGCTGCCATCATCCTATGCGCTGTTACTCGAACGGCTGCGTCCCGATACCATCCTGGTTGCCAGCAGCCTGGCGCTGAACGCGCGCCTGGCGCAGGAAACGCTGGGCCTCAAGCTGGCCACCGTTCACTTGGCGCCCTCTTTCTTCTTTTCCGCACAGGATCCGGCCACGCGGGGCGGCTTGACCTGGCTGGGCGCCCTGCCCGCGTGGGCCGTGCGCCGCATCTTGTCGCTGATCGAAAGCCAACTGCTCGATCCCATGATTTGCGCCGACCTCGACGCGCTGCGCGCCACGCTCGCCCTGGCGCCGGTGCGCCAGGTGTTCAGTCGCTGGTTGCATTCGCCGCAGCGCGTCATTTGCGCCTTTCCCGCATGGTTCGCAGCGCCGCAAAGCGACTGGCCCGCCAATACCGTCTGTACGGCTTTCCCCCGCCTGGCGGCGCGGCCGGGGGAAACGTTAGGCGCGCACTTGCTGCGTTTCATCGACGCCGGCCCGGCGCCGATCGCCTTTACGCCGGGCTCGGTCATGGCCCATGGACGCCAATTCTTTCAACGCGCCATCGCGGCCACCGAAGCGCTGGGCAGGCGCGCGGTCCTGGTCACGCCATACCGCGATCAATTGCCCGAGCGCTTGCCCGCATTCATCCATCATGAAAGTTACGCGCCGTTTGACTTGCTGGCGCCGCGCATGGCCGCCTTTGTCCATCACGGCGGCATTGGCACTTCCGCCAAGGTGCTGGCGGCCGGCACGCCGCAACTGATCACGCCGTTTGCCTTCGATCAGCCCGACAATGCCGCGCGCCTGAAAAAACTCGGCGTGGCGGCCATCCTTGCGCCGCAGGCATCGGTCAGCCAATGGGTACGCGCGCTGACGGGCCTGTTGCAGCAGCCCCGCCCAGCTTGTACCAAACTGGCCGCCGACATGGCGCGCGAACGCCCGGCGCCGGAACAGATTGCCGACTTGATCGAAGAGCTTGCCGATGCGCCACTTTTTCAATGATTTTTAACGGGGAGCTGATCCATGCCACATGACATAGCCGCAAGAACCGCCTTGGTACTGGAAACCAATAACCTGCGCGGCGGCGCCGATGCCGGGGCTGCCGGCGCCAGCTTGCACCACGTGATAGGCTTATTGGCACGGCAAAGCGTGCCGCTGAGGGCCCTGGCCCAACTGGTCGTCACCCACGATGGCTTGAGCGAGGCGTGTTGCGCGCAATTGCGGCAACTGGCCGGGCGCCAGATCGACTTCGTGAAAATTGATCCGGCCACCGGTTACTATGACGCAAAAAACGCTGGATTTTCCGCCACCGATGCGCTGCGCTGCGATTATGTTGCCTTCGCCGATGCCGACTGCACCCCCGCAGCCGATTGGATGGCGCAGTTGCTGGCGCCGTTTGCGCAAGAGCAGCCGCCGGCAGCCGTCGTGGGCCGCACCAGTTATGCCGCCACCGTGATCGGCACGGCGCTGACCACGCTCGATTTCATGTATTTCCCCAGTCCCCTGCAAGCGGGTGCGACGCGCAATTTTTACGCCAATAACGTGGCGTTCCGGCGCGAAGTGTTTGCCCGGCACAGTTATCAAGCCCTGGACGGGGTCTATCGCGCCCATTGCCAGGTGCTGGGCTTGCGCCTGCAAGAGGCCGGCGTCACCCTGCATTACGTGGCGCACGCTCACACCGTGCACCGCTTCCCCGATACCCGGAGGGAAACCCTGGCCTTGCGCTGGATGCGCGGCGAAGATAGTCACGGACTCACGCCGCACCTGGTGCGCGCCTACCTGCCGCCATCGATGCAATGGCTGGCCCATAGTGGCCCGATCGGTCCGCTATGCGTGCTCACGTCGCGGCTGTGGTTCAGCCTGCGCGCCTTGAACCATCAAGACTTGCCACCCTTGCGCGGCGTGCGCTGGCTGGCCGCCCTAGCTTTGGTGCTCGGCTTTTCCGCAATTGACATGCTGGGCGCCCTGGCGCGCGGACTCGGCTTGCGCTCCGGCGGCAGCGGCGCGGCCGATGCCCAAGCCCTGTCTTATCATCGTCGTTGATTACCATCGTCGTTGATTACCACCGTCGTTGATTCCTTCACGAAAGCCAATGCCATGCGCCACCATCATCGCTCACGCGTCCAACGCCATGCCCTTGGCTTGCTGCTGGCCGGCGCTTGCGCCTCGGCCGGCGCCGGCGAATGGACGGGCCGGGGAATATTTCCGTTCAACTCGGACGTTGGCTGCCCTTTCGCCGCTCCGTCCGCTCAAGCCGGCTCATGCAACCGGATCGCGCTCGACAATGCCGACACCGGCGCCACGCTCGACGTGGCGGCGCATACCATCCGTTTTGATAACGCGCACAAATATGCCCACAAAACCATCGTCGGCGACGTGCTCTTGCAAGGCACCGGCGTAGACGCCAACGGTCAGCGCGTGCCGCTGAACTTTCATTTGCTGCTGAGTAAATCGGGCCATGCCTGGTCGGCAAGTAGCCATGTCCATGCCCCCGTCAAGGGTGACTTTCGCGACGTGAAAATCGACCTCTATGAAGTCAAGGTCATGGATGGCGGGACCGAGCGGGTGCTGCTGGCACCGGCCGCGATCAGTGCCGCGCTGAGCAAACCGGCGCTGGCCGCCCGCCTGGCCAGCGAACTGGTGCAAGTGCGCGACAGCCGCGAGAAAAATACCCTGGATGGCGATATCACCATAGGTTTGGGCTTGGGCAAGGCATCCAAGTCGGTGATGCACGCGCACTTTCACACCGACCCGGTGGCCGACCAGGACCTCGATGCCATATTCAAGCATGGCACCTGGGCCTTGAAGCTGGAAGCGTTGACCGGACACATCCCGGACTACGTGATCCCCCGTGAATTATTCCTGTTTGGTCTGGATCAGCGTACGCTGTTGCACCCCCTGCTCGAACGGGGTTTCAAGAAACACGAGACCTTGACCGTCGGCGCCGTCAATGGCCGCGGATATCTGCGCTATGGCGAACAGCAACAAGACTTCGCCGAGGCGAACGGCACCGCGCGCATGTTCCTGCAACAAAGCTTCATCGGCTTGCTATTGGGATGGCAACAATTTGGCGGGGGTGGCAGTGCGCGATAAGACCACTGCGGCGGCGCCAGCCTGCCTTCCAGCGCCGGTATTGCACGGCTGGCCACGCCTGCAGGCCAGGCTGGTGCAGGGGATCAAGCGGGCCGCGCTGCGCCAATTGCATGCCAGCGCGGCTGGCGAGAGATTATTGTTGCGCATGTATCTGAGCGGCGAAGTGGCCACCGAATACGCGCTGCAACAGGAATTGCTGGCCTACCGTCCCGACTGGCTGGTGCGGCAAATGGACCAGCACCTTGCCGAAGAGCGCCAGCACGCCGGCGCGTTCACGGCGGCGCTGGCCGAACGTGGCGCCACCGAAGCCGTGCCCCCTCCCGGCTGGTTAGCGCGGCGTAAAATCGCGCAGTGGCGGTGCCTCGCCAGTCGCCACGCGGGCCAATTCGCACAAGGCGTGCTGGTGCCGGCGTTTGCGATCGGCTTGTGCGCCGAGCAAATGGCGACCCGGGTGTTGCAGCGCCACTGCGCGCTGATCGGCCCGCAACATCGGCTGCACGCCCTGTTATCAAGCGTGCTGGCCGATGAAGACCGGCATGTGCGTCTGTGCAGCCATACCCTGACACGCATCGTCGCGCCGCGCGAACTACCGGCGCTGGCGGCCCTGTTGCGCGAAGTGCGCCAGATCGAGCGTTCCTATGGCGTGACAGGCGCGCTCATCATGTTGCTGGCCGGCTTGGCCTTGCGCCTGCGGCTGGCATGAGCGTGCGCATGATTTACCTGGCCACGGCCGACGCGCGCGGCCATTTGATGCGCGCGCAATTGCTGACCCATGCGCTGCGCGCGCAAGGCGCCGTGGTCGATGTGCTGACCACCTCGGACCAGGGCATGCGCTTCCTGGCCCAATTCGGTATCGAGGCACGCTTGCTGTCGCGCCACTACGCGGTTCAGTTCGACGCGCGCCAAAACATGTTGCGCGCAGCCACCGATGCCAACGTCGCCAATTACCTGTTCCGCCCGAGCCGCATGTTGCGCGACATCTGGCGCCTGCGCGCCATGCTGCGCGAGGCGGACTTGCTGATCAACGATTCGTTTCACCCGGCCCTCTTGTTCATGGGATGCATGCCGGGCTGGCGGCACAAGGTGGTGCACGTCTATGGCGCCAGCCTGCGGCTTGCGTTCGAAAGCAATTTCCAGGGCCGCGTGCCAAGCTTACTGGCCGGTTTGTTCCGGCGCATCGTCACCTTCCAGATCGATCGCAGCCGGGCCCGCCTGGAGCATGACTTTTGTTATTCCATCGTTGACAGCGACACCGCGCGCCGCTGCGGCGGGCATTACCGCTTGCCTACGCCGGTGGCGATCGTGCAGGCGCAGGCGCCGCGCGCGGCACCACTGGCCAGGCGGGCGTCGGTGTATCTCAATCCGCATTTTTGCGATCCATTGCTGGCCGAGGCGCTCGAACTGGGCCTGGCCGGCATGCAAGCCCATTGGGTAGGCGAAGGCTATGCCGGTCGCCCCGGCTGGCTGGCGCACGACACGCGCTGGGTCGACAACGCCGTGGACAGCGACCTGATCGTATCGGCGCCCGGCATGGCCGCGCTGTCGATTGCCCTGGTGTACCGCAAACCGATCCTGTTGCTCGTCACCGAGCAGCCCGAACAGCAGATCAACGCCTTGCGCGCGCAAGAATGGGGCTTGCTGCACCGTACCGTCGTGTGGCGCGGTGACTTGCCAGCCTTTGCCGCCGCCACCGGCGACGCTTGCCGGCAATTGCTAGCTGCGGCCGAACCCGGGATGGACGGGCACGCTGCTGCGGCGCAGCGCACGCAAGCCTGGGTCGCGGCATTGACGGCGTTGGCCCAACATCCATGAGCATGCCCACCATGCGCCCATCAATTTACCGACCATGACCCTGCCGACACACCTGAGCCGTATCAGCCCATGGCGTTCCTGCGGCGCCCTACTGTGCGATTGGGCCCTGATCGGCGCCTGTTTTGCCGTCGCCATGTATTTTCCGCACCCCTTGACCTATCTGTTGGCGGCGATATTGATTGCCCGCACCCAACTGGCGCTATCCGTTCTCATGCACGAGAGCGCCCATGGATTGCTGAGCGCGCGGCGCGGCGTCAACGATTTCATCGGCCAGGTATGCATCGCCGCACCCTTGATGATCTCGCTTTTTTCGTACCGGAAGGGCCATATGCAACATCACCGGGCGCCCATGGCAAGCAACGATCCGGTCGCCGTCATCTTCGGAATTGCCGATTATCCGATTCCCCGCCGTGAATTGATCTGGCGCCTGTTGAAGGATGTCAGCAGCATCGCCTATTTTTTGAGCGTATTTGATTTAATCAGGGGAAAACACCGCGGCCTGGTCGGCAAGGCATCGTCGAGGCCGGCCAGGACGCTCTTCGTGCTCGCTTCCATCGTCGGCACCAACGCTCTGCTGATCGCCGTGTTGGCCGGCGCCGGCCATGCCTGGCTTTACCTGGGTCTGTGGATATTGCCGGCATTGACTTTTTTGCAAGTGTTTGCCCGGATTCGCGCCATCACCGAGCATGCCGCCTACCTTCCCGGGGAGGACCAGATCCAGAATGCGCGCTCGATTGTGCGACCGAACTGGCAAACTTTTTTCTTCGGCCCCCACCGCGTCCACTACCATATTGAGCATCATCAATACGTCCGCGTACCGTTTTACCATTTACGGGAAACCCATCAGTTGATGAAATCGCGGGGCCTCTTGCCTGAAGCGAATCTGTATCGCAGTTATGGCAAAGTGTTGCGAGATGTCAGTTTCTGAATTCGCCCATTTTGCGGCTTGCCGGGACTTGCCAAAAACCACGCTCATTTTGACGAGAACCGAGCTGCGTCAAATCATCAGCGAATACTCTTTCCCTGGATAATATCCAAGCGCTTTGGAGGCCCGTCCGCGCCGTGTTTGCATTATTCTGATGCGACGGCGTCGATATCTCAACAGCTCAGCGGCCCCGAACGGCAAGCTCTGGCATTCACACTTTAAAGCAGGGAGATCGATTATGTGGATACACTTCACGCGAATGAACATTGCGGGCGGGCTGGCTTTGCTGGCGTCCAGCCTGGCCGCGCAGGCGCAACTCGCATCCGGCCCGGCCACCTGGAGCGCCAATCAAACCTGGGCCGTCGACACCGTCAATGGCGGCAATTTGACGGGTTATTTCTATTGGCCGGCCTCGCCGCCCCGCCTGGCCGGCAAGCGCGCGCTGGTGTTGGTATTGCATGGCTGCACGCAAACGGCGGCCGGCGACGTGATCGAGAAGACGGCCGACAAGGGATTCAACTGGAAAGCCATGGCTGACCAGTACGGGGCCGTGATCCTGGCGCCTAACGCGACCGGCAATGTGTACAGCAATCATTGCTGGGACTATGCCAGCAGCAACCATAATCGCAGCGCCGGACACGACGCCATCTTGCTCGACCTGGTCCAGCGCTTCCGCGACGATCCCCAATATGCGATTGACCCGAATCAAGTCTATGTCGCCGGCCTGTCTTCCGGCGGCGGCGAAACCGTGGCGCTCGGCTGCATGGCACCCGAGATCTTTGCCGGCGTCGGCATCAACGCCGGCCCCCCGCCCGGCACCACCACGGCGCAAATCGGCTTCGTGCCGTCCGGCTATACGGCAGCCACCGCCGCGCATCATTGCGCCGCGTTGGCCGGCAACAATGCGCCCAGCTTTACCAGCCAGATCAGCAGCGTGATCTGGGGCAGCGCCGATTTCACGGTGGCCCAGGGCTACGGACCGATCGACGCGGCCGCCATGCGCGCGACCTATGGCGGCACGTTTTCCCAGGGCGCGACGACGACCGTCGCCACCGGCGGCAGTAACATCCCCTATACCGACGGCAAGGGCAAACTGCGCACCTCGGAAATCACAGTCAGCGGTATGGCGCACGCATGGCCGGCCGGCGCCGGCGGCCAGAACAGCCATTTTGTCGATGCCACCAAGGTGAATTACCCCGCCTTCTTGATGGATTTCTGGTTCAATAACAATCTGCGCGTCAGCACCATTGCCGCGCCCGTCATGACAGCGTGCCACGCCTCCGCATCCGGCAATATTGCCACCGTCGACGGCGCGGCCAGCGACGCGGCCGGCACCGTCAGCGCCTATGCCGTGCAACTGAATGGACCAACCACGGTGTTCGACCCCAATGCGGGCAGCGCCACCAGTTTCAGCAAACAATACGCGCAATTGGGCAATGGCTATTACACGGGCACCGTCACGGCCACCGACGCCGGCACCGGCCAAAGTTCCGCGCCCTGCAAGCTGGCCCAATTGCTGATCGGGCCGGCGCCCGTGATACAGGCGCCGACCGGCCTGGCGCTCGATGCCAGCACGGCCACGACCATCAGCTTATCGTGGAAGGCGGCGGATGGCGCCAAGGGCTACAAGCTGTACCGCAACCAGGCCGGGGCCACCGTGGTGACGGCCACCTCTTATACCGACACCGGCTTGGCGCCGAGCACCAGTTACAGTTACCGGGTTTCCGCCTTCGACGCCAACGCGGTGGAAAGCGCACCTTCCGCAGCCGTATCCGCCAGCACCACGGCGGCCTGGACTTGCAGCACCGTCAAGGCCAGCAATTACGCCCACGTGCATGGCGGGCGCGCATATGACAGCGGCGGCAAGGCGTATGCCACCGGATCGAAGCAAAGCATGGGCCTGGATAATCTGTTTTTCATGTCGACTCTGGCGCAAACGGCGCCCGGCTATTACATCGTCGGCGCTTGCCCGTGAGGGGGACGGTGCGCGCGCTCCGGAATTAGAGGAATCCTGTAAAAATGATCGTTGCAGCCGTGGTATCGTGCCCCTCTGATTGCCGATATAACACTGAAAGTGATTTCGCATGCGCCCACACGTCCAGTCCACGATCTCGCCCGCGCCGCTGGCGAATGAAACGGACCCGCTGCATATCGCCGCGGTTTTCGCCGCGCAACAAGAAACCGCGCTGCGCTGGCGCGCTTCCACCGGCGCGCAGCGCATCGCCCGCATCAAGAAGCTGCGCGACGCCATGATGGCCCAGCGCGAAGCCTTGTATGTCGCCTTTGCCCAGGACTATCGCAAGCCGCCGACCGAAGTCGAGGCCTCGGAATTGTTGCCGGTGATGGATGAAATGCGCCATGCGATCGGCCAATTGAAACGCTGGATGAAGCCGCAGAAAATGTGGCCGACCGCCACCATGTTGGGCACCTCGTCCTGGGTGCAATACCAGCCGCGCGGGCGCGTCTTGATCATCGCGCCCTGGAATTACCCCTTGAGCCTGTGTTTCGGACCGTTGGTCTCGGCCCTGGCCGCCGGCAACACCGCCATTGTCAAGCCATCCGAAATGACGCCGGCCGTGTCCGCCCTGATGGCAAGCATTATCCGCTCCGTCTTTCCCGAAAATGAGGTAGCCTTGTTTGAAGGCAGCCTGCCGACTTCGCAAGCCTTGCTGGACTTGCCCTTCGATCATATTTTCTTTACCGGCTCGCCAGCCGTCGGCAAGGTCGTCATGGCGGCTGCAGCCAAGAACTTGACCAGCGTGACGCTGGAATTGGGTGGCAAGTCGCCCACCATCGTCGATGAAAGTGCGAACTTGACGCTGGCGGCGCAAACCCTCATGTGGGGCAAGTTCCTCAATAATGGCCAAACCTGCGTCGCGCCCGATTACGTGTATGTCCATGAGCAAGTCAAGGCCGCCTTCATTGCCGAGTGCAAGAAAGTCTTGGCCGCGCGCTATGGCAACACGGCGCAGGAGCAAAAGGATAATCCCGATCTGGCCCGGCTCGTCAACCAGCGCCACACGCAACGCGTGGCGACCTTGCTGGCCGATGCCCTGCAGCGCGGCGCCGTGCTGTGCGCCGGCGGCGAAGTGGACCAGGCGCAATGCTATGTGGCGCCCACCTTGCTCGACCAAGTCCCAGCCGGCGCCGCGATACTGGAAGAAGAAATTTTCGGCCCTTTGCTGCCAATCCTCGGTTACAGCGAACTCGACCAGGTGATTGCCGCCATCAACGCCGGCCCCAAGCCACTTGCGCTCTATGTCTGGAGCGGCAAGCAAGCCCATATCGACCGGATATTGAGCAATACCAGTTCCGGCGGCGCTTGCGTGAACCATTGCGTGGCCCAGTTTGCCCATGGCAACCTGCCCTTTGGCGGCGTCAATAATTCCGGCATCGGCGCGGCGCACGGCGCCTATGGCTTCAAGGCGTTTTCGCACGAACGGGGCGTGTTGCGCTCGTCGCCGCTGATGTTGATCAAATTATTTTTCCCGCCGTATAGCAAGCAGCGCCATTATCTGGTGCGCAAGACGGTCGACATGATGCGCTTGCCGATGCTGTGATGCGCCTACATGGCCAGGTGGGACCACAGGCGCGTCGCTACGGGGCCGTGGGAACTGGCGCGGCGCCGCGCCGCGACCAGTTGCAACTCGCTGGCCTTGAAATGCTTGCCGCACAAGGATAGCAAACGTCCCGACTGCAGCTCTTGCTCGATAAGAAAGGTTGGCATATGGCCCCAGCCCATTGCTTGCACAATGATTTCCTTCTTCATTAATTGATCGCTGACGGTCCAGCTATGGGCGCCTTCGATGACATGGTAGTTTTTCGACGGCAAATGGCGGGCCGTGTCGCGGATGATGCATTGCACGCTGTCGCGCATCTGTTTCGGTGTGATGTCCTCGTCGATCGGGAAAGGCAGAAACCCTGGCGCCACCACCGGCACCAATTGCACCGCGCACAAGTCGAGATACTCCAGGCGCGGGTCGGCCTTGTCGATATGGTGCAAGATCAAGTCGGCATCGCCGTCGAGCAAGCGTTCCACCGGGCCGCCGATGGCTTCGAATTGCAGGTGCAAGCGGGTGGCTGGGCAATCATCGAAGAAACGCCGCAACATCCCCAGCATGATGGGCAAGGGACATAAATCGCCAACCATGATGCGCAACTGACTCTCTTCACCCATGCCCAGAAACTCGGCGTGGCGGCGCAATCCAGCCACCTCATCGAGTACCTTGCCAGCCTTCTCGTGAAATGAGCGCCCGACATCGGTCAGCGCGACCCGGTAGCCGCTGCGATCGAGTAGCACCAAGCCCAGCCTTTGTTCCAGGTTTTTGACGGCCGTGTAGACGCTCGGGTGGGTGCGATGTAATTTGTCGGCGGCCGCCTGAAAGCTGCCCGAACTCACCACTGCATCGAAATACAGCAATTCTTGTATGCTTATATCAGTCACTTTGTATGCATTCTCTACAGTGTTATTAAAAACTATGTAATTTTATTATACAGTCTGCATGGCTACACTTCCGGCTTCGATCGACAACTTTCTGGAGGCAGGCAATGCGCGCAATCGTCATTCAACAGTTCGGAGGAGCCGAACAATTGGTGTTCAAGGACTTGCCAAAACCGCAGGCAAAAAGCGGTGAAGTGGTGATACGGGTCAAGGCCTTCGGCTTGAACCGGGCGGAATTATCCATGCGAAACGGAACCTGGGGCGAGGTTGCCCCGGTCAGCGGGATTGAATGCGTGGGCGTGGTCGAATCCGATCCGGACCGCCATTTCGTGCCGGGACAACAAGTTGCCGCCTTGATGGGCGGCATGGGCCGCAGTATCAATGGCAGTTACGCCGAATACACCTGCTTGCCGGCGACCAACGTGGTCGCGCTCAATTCAACGCTATCGTGGCAAGATTTGGCGGCGCTGCCGGAATCGTATGCGACCGCATGGAGTTGCCTGTACGACAATCTGGCGATCCAAGCCGGCCAGCTCATCTTGATACGTGGCGCGGCGTCGGCGCTCGGCCAGGCAGCCATGAATATTGCGGCCCATGCGGGACTGACCGTCCTGGCCACCACGCGCAGCGCCGGCAAGATCGAGAGGCTGAAAGCGCTGGGTGCATCCGACGTCTTGCAAGATTCCGCCACCTTGTCGCAACAGTTACGCGAACGCTATCCATCGGGCGTGGATGCCGTCCTCGATATTGTCGGCAACAGCAGTATCCTCGACTCCCTGAAAGCCATCCGGCGCAATGGCCGCGCCTGCCTGGCGGGCTTCCTGGGCGGGCCGCAAGCGATCCCGGCCTTCAACCCCCTGCAAGATATGCCCAGCGGCGTACACCTGAGTTTTTTTGCCAGCTTCATGTTGGGTAGCAAGCAATATCCGCTATCGCGCATTCCTTTTCAAACCATCGCGGACCGGGCAGCCGCCGGCTTGTACCAAGCCAAGCCGGTGCATGTACACGCTTTCGACGCGATCCAAGACGCCCACCGCTTGATGGAAACAAACGGCGCCGGTGGCAAGCAAGTCATCTTGCTGTGAGGCGCACCGGCGTCGGCGACACTGTCAATTCGACCGTAACTGAGCCTTATTGAACTGAGCCTTATTGAACGGATAGTTGTTTACCGCCAGTACCGGCCTTTTTCGGCAAGCTCAATTCCAGAATGCCATCGTGGTATCTTGCTTGCGCCGTAGCCTCATCGACTTCCTGCGGCAAGGCGAAAGTACGGTATTGTTGGCCGTAAATGCGCTCGCTACGCACCACCTTGCCGCTCTCTTCCGTCCGGGTTTCCTGTTTTATTTCGGCATGAATGGAAACCCGGTTGCCGTCTATCGATACCTTGATATCGTCCTTGCTCATACCCGGTATTTCCGCATTGACGGTGTAGGCTTTTTCACTTTCCGAGATGTCGACCCGTATACGCGGCGTCGCATCACGGCCGCGCAAGGACGGCACCGCAAAGAAATCCCGGAAAATGTCGTCCATATCGGTAAACGGATCAAACCGTGCGAGCGCGCCGAATGGATCGCGCTGGATCAAATTATTAGCCATGGCTAGCTCCTTAAAATATTCCAAGACAGAGGCCCGGGCTGCCGGACGACAGCACCTTGACAGCACCGCACCCCGCTTTTTCATGCTAAGAGTTTGATATTTCGCACTTTTGATCTGGATCAAATGAATCGGCTTGCAGCCGGTGGGACATGATACGGTCGATAGTTTGATCTGCCTCGTGACCTCAGCTTTAAGACGAAACATCGCGGCGTGGGCAGCGCTCTAATTGAATTTGCAGAGTCTCAACTGGCTCAGCGAATATTCAACCGAACTGATGGTTGCGGCGCCGACAATGGGCGCGCCCGAACTGGGTTTTACGCTGCTGGGGCCGGCGCCGGGCATGTACGTGCACGAACAGTAGTCCGATGAAGCCGCCGGCCTGAAGAATCGACGGCGCCGCTGACTTGCCCGGGGAATGGCGAATGCTTCGTCGCCACCGGGACCGGTGTGCTTCGAGCGGCCGCAACACACTGCCCGATACAGGGTAATCTATGGCAAATGATATTGCCGCAATTCCAGAAAAGCGACAATTTCCGGTGCTGCGCGCCAAGCGTGCAGTTGTGCTACGGCAAATAAGCTACACTCGGACACCTTGACCCGCCTGACACATCGCTCCCCATGAATCGCACCACGCCTATCGACTCGCTCGCCTTTCGCCGCATTCTCGCACGCAATGTCACACTGCCCCTGCTGGTCGGCATTGCCACTGCGGCGGCCTTCGTCGGCTTGATCATTTACCTGCTGTCGGCCCTGCATTGGGTCGGCCATAGCGAGCGTGTGATCGGCAAGGCCAATGAAATCAATAAATTATCGGTCGACTTGCAAACCGGCATGCGCGGCTTCCTGTTGACCGGCGATGAAGGCAATCTCGGCCCTTATCAAATCGCACTGGCCAGTTTGCCGGTGGAAATGGCTGGCTTGCAAGATTTAATCAAGGACAATCCGATTCAAGTCGACCGCCTCAAGCGCATCATCGAGTTGCAAGCCCAGTGGAATGAGTATGCCCGCAGCATCATCAGCCAGCGCCGGCAAAACCAGGAATTCCTCGGGCGTTTGCGCGCCGGCGAAGGCAAGCAAGCGTTTGAAGAAATTCGCCGGGAATTTGTCGCTTTCCTCGCATTGGAGCAACGCCTGCTGCATGAACGCAACGATGAGGCGGAACAAAGTACGCTGTTGACAGTCGGCATCTTCTTGACGCTGAGCCTGTCCATGAGCGGTTTGCTGGCCTATTTCGGCCGGCGCGAATTGCTGCATCTGTCGGACACCTATAACGCCGCGCTGCGCCAGCGCGCGCAGGACAATGAACTGCTGCAACAGCAAGCCTGGTTGCGCGACGGACAAACCGACCTGGCCACGCACATGGCGGGGCAATTGACGCTGCCGCAACTGGGACGTCAGTTGCTCGATTTCCTGGCCCAATACCTTGATGTGGGGGTCGCCGCGCTGTATGTCGCGGAAGCCGACGGCAGCTTGCGCCGCGTCGCCGTGTACGGTTTCAGCGCCGAGGGCGCGCGCGCCAATCAAGTATTCAAGGCCGGCGAAGGCTTGGTCGGCGAAACGGCGCGCGAGCGGCGCCTGATCCAGATCGCGCGCATCCCGCCGGGCTACCTGAATATGACGTCCGGCCTGGCCCAGGGCGCGCCCATCGACCTGCTGCTGGCGCCAATTGAACACGAGGGCGAGGTGGTGGGCGTGATCGAACTGGGCTTTTGCCGCGCCGTGCTCGCGCGCGACATGGATTTCTTGCACCTGATCAAACACAACATCGGCAGCGCCATGGTGGCGGAGCTATACCGCCAGCGCTTGCAGCTGGCACTGGAAGAAACCCAGCAACTCAATGAAGAACTCGAAGTGCAGCAGGAAGAATTGCGCACCTCGAATGAAGAATTGGGCGAGCAATCGCGCGTGCTGGAAGAATCGCAAACCCATCTGGAACATCAAAAAACGGCGCTGGAAGCATCCAACGAGCAACTCGCCGTATTGGCGCTGACGCTGGACCAAAAAAATGGCGCGCTCGGCCTGGCGCAAGTCCAACTTGAAGCAAGGGCCGATGAATTGCAGCGCGCCAGCCGCTATAAATCGGAATTCCTGGCCAATATGTCGCACGAATTGCGCACTCCCCTGAACAGTTCGCTGATCTTGTCCAAATTACTCGCCGACAATGCCGACGCCAATCTGACGCAAGAGCAAGTCACGTTTGCGCGCACGATCTATGCGGCCGGCAACGATTTGCTAAACTTGATCAACGATATTCTCGACATTTCCAAAGTCGAGGCAGGGAAACTGGACTTGGTGCCCGAGGAAGTCAATTTTTCGCAAGTCTTGAGCGGGCTGACGCCGGGCTTTGGCGCCGCCGCCGCGCAAAAACATTTGGCATTCTCGATACAATTAATGCCGCAGGTGCCCGCTACTTTCGTCACCGACCGCCAGCGCCTGGAACAGATACTCAAGAACCTGCTCTCGAACGCCATCAAATTCACCGACATCGGCGCGGTATCGCTCCACGTCGCGCCCGACGGCGACGACCGCGTCGCGTTCCAGATCCGGGATTCCGGTATCGGGATTGCCGCCGAACAGCAGGAAAAAGTGTTTGACGCCTTTCACCAGGCCGACGGCACCACCAGCCGGCGCTATGGCGGAACCGGACTGGGCCTGTCGATTTCGCGTGATTTGACGGCGCTGCTGGGCGGCACGCTGCAACTGAGCAGCGTGGCCGGCCAGGGCAGCACTTTCACCCTGACCTTGCCCTTGGCCTGGCAGCAGACTGTGGCCCTGCAGGCGCTGCCCCCCATGCCAGTCGCGCCGCCAGCCACCGCCGTGGCGCCGGCCCGCATCCCGGCCTTCGCCGACGACCGCAGCGGCGCCCAGGCAGGGCGGCGCGCGGTGCTGGTGATCGAAGACGAACCGGCTTTTGCCGGTATCTTGTATGAGCTGGCCCACGAGTTGCAATACCGCTGCCTGGTGGCCCATGGCGCCGATGATGGCTTGCGCCTGGCCGCCGAGTTCTTGCCCGACGCCATCTTGCTCGACATGGGCTTGCCGGACAGTCCAGGATTGCTGGTGTTGCAAAAGCTGAAGGAAAATCCCCGCACCCGCCATATTCCCGTGCATATCGTGTCGGGCGCCGACCACGTCCAGGCCGCCATGCAACTGGGCGCCGTCGGCTACGCCACCAAGCCCCGCACGCGCGAGCAACTCAAGGAAGTGTTTTTGAAGCTGGAAGCGAAGTTCACGCAAAAAATGAAGCGCGTGTTGCTGGTCGAAGACGACGAGCGCCAGCGCGAAAGCGTGATGCATTTGATCAGCGATGAAGACATTGAAATCACGGCCGTCGCGCTGGGCGAGCAGGCGCTCGCGCTCTTGCGCAGTGAAATCTTCGATTGCATGATCATCGATTTGAAATTACCCGATATCGAAGGCAATGAATTACTGGAGCGCATGGCGCGCGAAGAATTATGCTCTTTCCCTCCCGTCATCATTTATACGGGTCGCAACTTGAGCCGCGAAGAAGAAAGCAATTTGATGAAGTATTCGCGCTCCATCATCATCAAGGGCGCCCGTTCGCCCGAACGTTTGCTAGACGAAGTCACGCTCTTCTTGCACAAGGTCGAATCCGAATTATCCTCCGAACGCCAGGAGATGTTGCAACAGGTGCGCAGCCGGGAGCGGGTCTTCGAGGGCCGCAAGATCTTGCTCGTCGACGATGATATGCGCAATATTTACGCGCTCACCAGTGCGCTGGAGCAAAAAGGTGTCGCGGTGGAAATTGGCCGCAACGGTTTCGAGGCGATCAGCAAGCTCGATAGCGTCGACGATATCGATCTGGTCTTGATGGACTTGATGATGCCCGGTATGGACGGCTTGGAAGCCATGCGCCGCATCCGCGCCGACTCCCGCTTCCAAAAATTGCCCATCATCGCCATCACCGCCAAGGCCATGAAAAACGACCAGGAAGAATGCCTGCAGGCGGGTGCCTCCGACTACCTGGCCAAGCCGATCGACCTCGACCGCCTGTATTCCCTGTTACGGGTCTGGATGCCGAAAATGGAAAGAGTCTGAATGGACGATAGCACTATCGATGCTGGCTTGGGCGAACTGGTCGACGCCATTTACCGGCGCTACAGTTACGATTTCCGCGACTATGCGCAGGCATCGCAGCGCCGCCGTGTGCTGCACGCGGTGCAACGCTTGGGCTGCACCAGCGTGGCCGACTTGCAGGAACTGGTCTTGCGCGAGCCGCCGGCATTCACCGAATTATTGCAGATGCTCACCATTCCGGTCACGCAAATGTTCCGCGACCCGCCATTCTTCCTGGCCTTGCGCCGGCATGTGGCGCCTGTGCTGAAAACCTATCCATCGCTGAAAGTGTGGATAGCCGGCTGTTGCACCGGCGAAGAAGTGCTGTCGATGGCCATCTTGCTGCGCGAGGAAGGTTTGCTCGAACGCACCATGATGTATGCGACCGACATCAATCCCCAAGTGCTGGAAAAAGCCAAGAAAGGCGTATTCGCGCTCGACAAGATCAAGGCTTACACTGCCAACTATCAGCAAGCTGGCGGGCGGCGCGCCTTTTCCGACTATTACACGGCCGCCTATGACGGCGCGCTGTTCGACAAGACCCTGTGCGAGAACGTCACTTTTGCCGATCACAGCCTGGCCACCGACCACGTATTTGCCGAAACCCATTTGATTTGCTGCCGAAACGTGCTGATTTACTTCAACCGGCCCTTGCAAAACCGCAGCCTTGGCTTGTTCGAGGAATCGCTGTGCCATCGCGGCTTTCTGGGCCTGGGCAGCAAGGAAAGCCTGAATTTTTCCGCTTACTCGACCCATTTCGAGCAAATCGGCAATCCCGAAAAACTGTACCGCAAGCGTTGATGCCCGACCATGAAAACACCTGACACCGTTAGTAAATTGCTGATCGTCGACGACTTGCCGGAAAATCTGCGCGCCTTGAACGCGCTGATACGCCAGGACGACCGCAGCGTCTACCAGGCCGCCTCCGGCGAGGAAGCGCTGGCCTTGCTGCTCGACCATGACTTCGCGCTGGCCATACTCGATGTCCAGATGCCGGGCATGGATGGCTTCGAGCTGGCTGAGTTGATGCGCGGCACGGAAAAGACCCGCCATATTCCCATCGTCTTCGTCAGCGCGGCCGGCAAGGAATTAAATTACGCCTTCAAGGGTTATGACAAGGGTGCCGTCGATTTCCTCCACAAACCGCTCGATATCACGGCCGTGCGCAGCAAGGTCAACGTGTTTGTCGCCCTGCACCAGCAGCGCAATGAAACCCGGCGCCAGGTGCGGGCGCTGGAACAAAGCCGGCTGCAGCAAGAAGCCTTGTTACAGCAATTGCGTGCCACCCAGGAGCAATTGCAACACTCGCTGCGCATGCGCGACGAATTCATGTCGATGGTGGCGCACGAATTGCGCACCCCGCTCAATACCCTGTTCCTGGAAACCCAGATGCGCACCATGAACCTGGAGCGCGATAACCTGGCCGCTTTCGAGCCGGAAAAATTGCGCAAGATGGTGGCTCGCGACGGCCGTCAGATCCGCAGCATGGTACGCCTGATCGACGACATGCTTGATGTCTCGCGCATCAATAGCGGAAAATTATCGATACGCCGCCAGCCCACCGAACTGCTCGGGCTGGTCGAGCGCGTCGTCGACGATCTGGCGCCGCTGGCGCTGACCGTCGGCAGCACGCTGACAGTCACGGCCGAAGCGGCCATCGAAGGCGTATGGGATGGTTTCCGGGTCGAACAAATCGTCGTCAATTTGCTCAGTAATGCCTTGCGCTACGGCGCCGGCCAAGCCGTCCACGTGCAATTGAGCGCGACGCCCGAGTGCGCCCTGCTGGCCGTGCGTGACCACGGCGTGGGCATCAGCGCCACCGACCAGGGGCGTATTTTCGAGGCCTTCGAGCGGGTCAGCCAGCAAGACGGTTCCGGTGGCTTGGGCTTGGGACTGTATATCACCCGGCAACTGGTTCAAGCCCACGGCGGCAGCATCACCTTGCACAGCGAACTCGGTCAAGGCTCGCTGTTCAAGGTCGCGCTGCCGCTCAATGGCCCGGCCGACACCGACTAAGAACCTATCCCGGTAGGGAGCGTCGCCTGCTGGCGGCCCCTACCGGAATAGGTTCTAAGCCTTGGCCACGGAGGGGCGCGTGGCCAGCAAGTGATGTACCTTGCGCGCCAAATCTTCGCGCCGGTACGGTTTGCTCAACAATTCCACGCCGGGGTCGAGGCGGCCGCCCTGATTGATGGCGTTTTGCGTATAACCCGAGGTGAATAGCACGGCCATGTCGGGCAGTAATATCTTGGCCAGTCGCACCAGTTCCGGGCTGCGTAATTCGCCCGGCATCACCACATCCGTAAATAACAGATCGATCGCCGCGCCGCTCTGGATCACGGTCAGCGCGGCCTGCGCCGTGTCCGCCTTCAGGACCGCGTAACCGAGGCCGCGCAAGGTATCGACCACCGCCGTTTGCACATGCACATCGTCTTCCACCACCAGGATGGTTTCACTGCCGCCCAGCACGGGGCCGGTCAGGGACAGGCGCAAGTCGCCCAGGCATTCCAGCGTGCGCGGCAAATACACTTCAAAAGTCGAACCATGCCCGACCCGGCTGGCCACCTTGATGTGGCCGCCGCTTTGCTTGATGAAGCCATACGCCATGCTCAGGCCCAGTCCAGTGCCCTCGCCTTCTTTCTTGGTGCTGAAAAAAGGCTCGAAAATCTTGTCGATGATATCTTGCTGCATGCCGTGGCCAGTGTCCGAAATGGCCAGGCGGATATAGTCGCCCGGCGCCATCTCGATGTAAGGCGAACTCGCGTCGACGCTGACATTGTCCAGCGCCACGGTCAAGCGGCCCTGGCGCTCCATCGCGTCGCGCGCATTGATGGCCATGTTCAGCAACACGTTCTCAAGCTGGTTCGGGTCGACCAGGGCGTGCCACAAGCCGTCCTGAACAATGATCTCTGTTTCAATCATTTCGCCGATGGCGCGGCGGAACAATTCGGCCGTGCTGCGCACCAGCCGGCCCAGGTCGGTCACCAAAGGTTTCAAGGGTTGGCGCCGGGCAAACGCCAGCAATTGCGAGGAAAGCTTGGCGCCCCGCTCGACGGCGGCAATCGAGGTTTCCACCCGTTTCATTGCGACCGGATGGTTGCCCACGGCCAGTTGCAGTAATTGCAAATTACCTGAAATAATTTGCAATACATTATTGAAGTCATGCGCGACACCGCCGGTCAGCTTGCCGATCGATTCCAGCTTTTGCGATTGCAGCAAGGCTTGCTCGCTGCGCGCCAGCGCCATCCTGGCTTCTTTTTCATCGGTGATATCGCGCCCTATCGCATGAATCAATTCCTGGGCTCCGGCTGCCGTCCACGAAATCCAGCGGTAAGAGCCGTCGCAATGCAAATAGCGGTTTTCAAAGCGCAAGGTGGCGACGCCTTGCTCGAGCAGGGCGAATTGCTGCAAGGTGGCGCTGCGGTCGTCCGCATGCACCAATTCCAGAAAATCCATGCCCAGCGACGCGCCTTCCTTGCGCGCCAGGATGCTCGACCAGGCCGGATTGACGGCAATGATCATGCCGCCGAAATCGGCCACCAGCATGATATCGGTCGACAATTGCCACATGCGGTCGCGGTCGGCGGTACGGTTCGCCACTTCCATTTCCAGTGAGAAATTCAGGTAGGCCAGTTTTTCGGTGGCATTTTTCTGTTCTTGCACATCGGTATTGGTGCCGATCCAGCGCAGCACGCCGCCTGCGTGCCCGAACACGGGCATCACCCGCATCAGGAAGCAGCGATAACTGGCGTCGCTTGCGCGCCGCAAGCGCAATTCAATCTCATAGGCGGTGCCGGCGGCGATCGCTTGCGACCAGGCCGCAGCGGCCAGCTCCGCATCGTCGGGATGGATGACCTTGCTCCAGGCCTCAAGCAAGCCGAGGCCCGTATATTCGTGCCCGCGCTGATTGACCCAATAGAGGGCGCCGTCAGGGCGGGCCAGCCACGCGTGATTCGGCATGGCTTCGGCCAGCGCCCGGAAATGGCCTTCGGCGGCCTCGATACGCTTGGCGGCCAGATCACGCTCGATGGTATTGGCGCAAGAGCGTGCGAGCAGCGTCATCAATTCCGTTTCAAGCTGGGTCGGATGCCTGGCCACCTCGAACCACCAGCCCAGCACACCCAGGACATGGCCATTCGCACCGAATACGGGCGCCGCCCAGCAGGCCCGGAAACCCTGCACCAGGGCGTCCTTGCGGCCATCGGTCCAGGCATGATCTTGCGCGATATCGCTGGAAAAGACGGGCGCGCCGGAAAATGCCGCAGTGCCGAAGGGGCTGGTGCGCAAGCCGATTGCACTGTTGAGTAAGGTGTCGCAATATTCCGGCGCCAGGCCGGGCGCCACCAGCGCACTGAAACGATCCGCTTCATCGAGCAACAAGATACAGGCCGGCATGCCCTCGTCGGATGGGGCTGCCAGCATAAGCTTGTCGAGCGCGTCGGCCAGCGTCGCGCCGCCGGCCAGGGCCGCGAGCGCGGCGTGCTCGGCGTCAAGAAGAATGATGATTTTATTTGCGTGCACAGTATACCAAGGTGTTTGACGGTGAAATATAACATGATGCCGCGCGGCTCACTGGAAGCGTCATGCGCGAAAAGATTCCGTTCGACAACAATTGAGGGAATTATAATGTGATTGAGGCCGAATAACTACTGCAAAATCCGGCGCGCCGCTTGCCCGGCCCCGGCCCACCCTGTACAGTCGGGCAAGAATATTTTTCCAACAAGGATGCAAACCGCATGGATACGCACAAGGCAGCGCCGCTGACGCTCGATGATTACCTGGCCTTGAGCGGGCCGGCGCCGGCCGCGCATATCGCCTATGGCGCGGCGCCATCCCAATATGCCGAACTGTTCTTGCCCGAGGGCGCCGGAGCTACCTCGCCCTTCCCCATCGTATTGCTGGTGCATGGCGGTTGCTGGACCGTCAAATTCGGCGGCATCCTGCAAATGCGCCACCTGGCCGGCGCGCTGGCGGCCCGGGGAATTGCCGTCTGGAACGTCGAATACCGGCGCTGCGACGAGGATGGCGGCGGCTATCCCGGCACCTATCTCGATCTCAATGCCGCCATAGACGCGCTGCAAGCGTGCGCGCCCCAATACGGGCTCGATACCGGCCGCGTTGTTGCCGTCGGCCATTCGGCCGGCGGCCAACTGGTGCAATGGCTGGCCGGACGCGCCCGCCTGCCGGCCGCCAGCCCCCTGTTCCAGGCCCGCCATCTGGCGATACGCCATATCATCAGCCTCGGCGGCCTGGCCGACTTGCGCAATGAAAAAGAGTTGATCGCCTCGAGTTGCGGCTGCGACGTCGCCACGCTGACGGGCGCGGCCACGGCGGCGCGACCCGACGTGTTTGCCGACACCAGCGCGGCCGAATTGATGCCCAACGGCAGCAACACGGTCTTGATCACGGGCGAGCTGGACGATGTCTCGCCGCCGCGCGTGGCCCACGCCTACGCGGCGCGCGCGCGCTTGGCCGGCGACCATGCCGAGGTCTTGATCCTGCCAGGCGCCAGTCATTACGATGAAGTGGCGGCCGGTTCGCCTTCCTGGGCCTTGATTTTCCCGCGCATACAGGCGGCGCTGGGCTTGTAGCCGCCGTGGCAAGCCCAGGCCCCGGCCCGCCGAACCGGCTGTTCAGCGGCCGCTGCGCCCGGGCGCTGAAGCGCTTCAGCGGGTTTGTTGGCGGCAATGGTGCGGTTCAAGGCCAGCGTCGGCCAGATTGCCACGGCCGGCGCGTCGACGCTGGCGCCACCGTGGCGCAAGTCGGGCGTCCCCGTGCTCGACAGCCACTTCTGGACTGGAAGCACGCCGAGAACCCCGTTGCGTCTGCGAATCGGGGCTTTGGACGAGGCCAATTGCGCGCTGAGGGCAAGGTTTTAGATCACTATGCCTATGCCGAGCAGCAGTTTTCGAGCTTCACGAAGGTTGTATGCAACCATAAAAAGTTTCGATTTTGCAATAAAATCCTCGCGCTCTTTCAAAAGATCAATTGCATGCGAGGCAGTAAGCATCCGCGGGGACCAGGCGTTGCGTCGAATTTGTCTTGTGGCTTGCTCAAGCAAATTATTGCACTCCCCGAAAGCGCAACGAGCTGCGGCCTTGGCTGCGTTTGTACAGAACTTGAACGCTTCGTTCTCCGCCATTGTCACCATCGCGACTTGTCCGGGGCGGCGTTTGGATGTCCAGGCGGCATACGCCATGAAGCGAAACAATTCGGAGGCATGCCGGCGGCCTTCGGGGGAGCCCGATCCGGCACCCTTCATTCCAGGCAAGTAAGTTTCCGGGTGCCACTGGATTCCCATTGCCGGCGCCCCTTGACGCGACTCGAATGCCTCCACGGTCGCCTCCACCGGGTCGTCGGCCCATGCGGCGATTTCGAGGAAACGGTGGGGATCCGCTCTGTTCGTATTGATTGCGGCGTTCGGATTCATTACTAATTCATTTTCGGCGTGGCGCGCGCACGCGACCGCCCAATGGGTGCTGTTGACTGTTTCGAGACGGCCATTGGGAGCGCCACCGTGCAGGGAGCGGAGCATCGTTCCCCGGCTTAAATCGACGCTGTGACTGGTGCCCCAAACATCTTGCCCAGGCGCCTTGTGCTTGTCGCGTTGCCCGGCCCCTATGCGCAGGGTACGGACTTGTCCGCCATAACCCTCCAGCAAACGCCAGGAGCCGGCGCAAATCGCCAGTATCGGTATGCCACGATTGCGCGCAATATCGATCAAGGCAAGCTCGTATTTGGCTCGGGACGTGTGTTCGTCGAATTTGCGCTTTTCTCGGAGATAATTTTTGGAGGGCGCGGCGGCACCCTTTGCATGGTTGATGGGGATGGCAGCGCGTTGCAGGTCCAACTCTTCCCGATCGGGGATATTGGATGCATCGAAGGTCGTGGCAATCTGGCTGTCTGCGGCTACCGGAGCGCCAGGAATATAGAGCAAATCAATGCCATCAAGGTCGGAGAACTGGGCGTTGCGAATGGGGGTGTCTGCGCCGCCGGCCCCGCTTGGCAGGCTGACGGCCGCCACCGTAAACGGTAGCGCCGGCATGGTGTTGTTGACAGCCTTCACCCCAGCGAGGTCATATGAGTGCGCGCCTCCCATTTGATCGGTCCTGAAGCACACGCCTATGGTCACTATTGGACACGGCCCTTGCTGTATGGCACCTTTAACGCGTATCTCATTGATTTCTGCAAGCCGTTTTTGCACCAATCCCATGTCGAAAATTTTCCTGGAATCTTGTGTCTGCCGCTCTGCTTGCTTGTTGGAAAAATTTTCTGCAATACCTTCCTGAAGCTGTTTCATACCGATGATCCCTCCTTTAACCCTGGTGAATTACTCCATCGCGCCCGCGAGGGATATTTGATCAAGATCATGGAGCATAACAGCATGGTTAATTTAATGCCAATATTGACTAAAAATATTTAATTTCAGTTACAAGCCCAGGCCCCGGCCCGCCGAACCGGCTGTTCAGCGGCCACTGCGCCCGGGCGCAGCCACCTGGTCCAGCACATGCTTGGGCACGGCCGCGTAATGCTTGAATTCCATCGAATAGGTGGCGCGGCCCTGGGTCAAGGAGCGCAAGGTGGTCGAATAACCGAACATTTCAGCCAGCGGCACCAGCGCGCGCACGATGCGCCCGGAGCCGCCCGGGATATCGTCCATGCCTTGCAGCAAGCCCCGGCGCGCCGTCAAGTCGCCCATCACATTGCCCATGAATTCTTCCGGGGTTTCCGCCTCGACTTGCATCATCGGTTCCAGCAACACCGGATGGGCGCGCCGCATGCCTTCCTTGAAGGCGATCGAACCGGCCATGCGAAACGCGTTTTCGTTGGAATCGACGTCATGGTAAGAGCCGAAGGTGAGCGTGACCTTGACGTCGACCACCGGATAGCCGGCCAGCACGCCCGATTTCAGGGTTTCCTGGATACCCTTGTCGACCGCCGGGATGAATTCGCGCGGCACCACGCCGCCCTTGACGGCGTCGACGAATTGGTAACCCTGGCCCGGCGGCAGCGGTTCCAGCTTGAGCACCACATGGCCGTACTGGCCGCGCCCGCCCGACTGCTTGACGAACTTGCCTTCCACGTCGTCGGCCATGCGGGTGATGGTTTCGCGGTAAGCCACTTGCGGCTTGCCGACATTGGCTTCGACGCCGAATTCGCGCCGCATCCGGTCGACCAATATTTCCAGGTGTAATTCGCCCATGCCCGACATGATGGTCTGGCCCGACTCCTCGTCCGTATGCACGCGAAACGAGGGGTCTTCCTGCGCCAGCCGGTTCAGGGCGATGCCCATTTTCTCCTGGTCCGGCTTGGTCTTCGGCTCGACCGCCTGGGAAATCACCGGTTCCGGGAAAATCATCTTTTCCAGCACGATAATATGGTCGGCCGCGCATAGCGTGTCGCCGGTGGTGACCGCCTTCAGGCCGACGGCGGCGGCAATGTCGCCGGCATACACTTCCTTGATTTCCTTGCGCTCGTTGGCGTGCATCTGCAAGATCCGCCCCAGCCTTTCCTTCTGGCTCTTGGTCGGGTTATAGACCATGTCGCCCGAATTGACGACCCCCGAATAGACCCGGAAAAAAGTCAGTTGGCCGACGAAGGGGTCGGTCATGATCTTGAACGCCAGCGCAGAAAAATGCTCGTCGTCGGCCGCGTGGCGCTCGATTTCCACGTCGTGCTCGTCATGCCCGACGATGGGCGGCACCTCTTGCGGCGAGGGCAGGTATTCGATCACCGCGTCGAGCATCGCTTGCACGCCCTTGTTCTTGAAGGCGCTGCCGCACAGCATCGGCACGATCTCGTTCCTGATGGTGCGCAGGCGCAAGCCGAGCTTGATCTCGGCCTCGTTCAAAGCCTCCCCATTCAGGTATTTCTCGGTCAATTCGGGGGTCGCCTCGGCCGCCTGCTCGATCATCTTGTCGCGCCATTCGATGGCCAGCGGCAGCAAGTCGGGCGCGATGTCGGCATAGCTGAACTCGACGCCCTGGCTGGCTTCGTCCCAGGTGATGGCACGCATCTTGACCAGGTCGATGACGCCCAGGAAATGGTCTTCCACGCCCAGCGGCAACTGAATCGGCACCGCCGTGCCTTTCAGTCGATCGTGGATTTGCTGGCGCACGCGCAAGAAATCGGCGCCGACCCGGTCCATCTTGTTAATGAAGGCAATCCGCGGTACGCCGTATTTATTGGCTTGCCGCCATACCGTTTCCGATTGCGGCTGCACGCCGCCGACGGCGTCATACACCATCACGGCGCCATCGAGCACCCGCATCGAGCGCTCCACTTCGATCGTGAAATCGACGTGGCCCGGGGTATCGATGATATTGATGCGGTGTTCCGGGAAATTGCCGGCCATGCCTTTCCAAAAGGCGGTGGTCGCGGCCGAGGTGATGGTGATGCCCCGCTCCTGCTCTTGCTCCATCCAATCCATGGTGGCGGCGCCATTGTGCACTTCGCCGATCTTGTGATTCACCCCGGTGTAAAACAGGATCCGTTCGGTGGTGGTGGTTTTGCCGGCATCAATGTGGGCGCTGATGCCGATATTGCGGTATCGCTCGATAGGTGTCTTGCGGGTCATCACAATCTCCTTAGACCATGCCACGGATGGGTGGAATGTTCTTTAAAGTGTAACAGACAATGTTTTATCCGGCTTGCAGATGGCGTGCGATTCTATATTGTGCACCGCGTTCGCCAGCGGCTGATTGTTGCACAGTGTAAATTGAATTTTGCTATATACTTTGCCCGGCATTGATATATGTCAATCAGTCCGATCATCTCGCGGCCACGATCGCGCCACCGCCATCCTCCTTGTTACTATTAGTAAAAATTCATGAAACCGAATATCATTTTATTGTCATTGCTGTTGATCTATCCCGCACTGGGACAGGCCGGCGAACTGGAAAAACAAATGTTGCGCTGCTCCGTGATCGGCGACGCCAGCGCCCGCCTGGGTTGTTTCGACACCCTGTCCAAGACCGCCGAGGCAATCATCGTCTCCACCGGCGCCGCCACATCCGAAGCGGCAGTCGTGGTGACGGTGCCGGCCGTGGCGTCGGAACATGCGGCGCCGCCCGAATCAACCATTTCCCGCACCGTGCAGCGCTGGGAACTGGATGACGCCTCCAAGCGCGGGCTGTTCAGCGTGCGGCCTTACCGCGACAATTATCTCTTGCTCGCCAATGTCAGCTCGGCCTCGAACGACGAGCCGTTCCAGGCGTTCACGCCGGGCGGCATCAAGAGCCAGCATGTGGAGCTGACCTATCAACTCAGCATGAAAATGAAAGTGGCCGAGAATGTCGCCCACTCGCCGCTCGACATATGGCTCGGCTATACCCAGCAAAGTTTCTGGCAAGCCTATAACCGCAAGGCCTCCAGTCCTTTCCGCGAAACCGATTACCAGCCCGAAGTGGTGGCAGTCTTGCCGATCAATAAGAGCTTTGGGGGCATCGATTTCCGCTATGTGAACTTTGGCCTGGTGCATCAGTCGAACGGGCAAACCTCGACCCTGTCGCGCAGCTGGAACCGGATTTACGGCGAACTGGGCATGGAATACGGCAATTTCGCCATGTCGACGCGGATCTGGAAGCGCCTCGACAATGCCAAATCGGACAATGACAATATCGATATCACCGATTTCATGGGCCATGGCGACGTGCGCCTCAGTTACCGCGCCGACGGCAGCGAATATTCGCTGACGGCGCGGCGCAACTTCAGCACCGGTCATGGCGCGCTGCAAGCGGGCTGGGCTTTCCCGCTCTCGACCAATTTGAAAGGGTATTTGCAAGTGTTTTCCGGCTATGGCCAGAGCTTGATCGACTATAACTATTCGCAGAAATCGCTGGGCGCCGGTTTCCTGGTCGATTTCTGATCAGTGAATCGGCCCGGTTTCGGCGCGCCGGATCGGCAGGCGCACCCGAAACGTGGCGCCGGCGCCCGCTTCGCTGCTCACTTCGATGCGGCCGCCGTGCTGTTGCACGATACCATAGGCAACCGCCAGTCCCAGACCGGCCCCTTCGCCCACCGGCTTAGTGGTAAAGAAAGGGTCGAAGATATGGCGTAAATCTTCTTGCCTGATGCCCGCCCCGTTATCGCTGACCTCGATTACCACGGCGTCGCCTTCCACGCTGGTGCGCAAGTAAATCTGGCCGGCGCCTTGCGCGCCCGTCGCATGGACCGCGTTGAGCAATAAATGCGTGAGCACTTGATTGATCTGGGCCGGCACGCAATCCACCGCCGGCAAGTCGCCGTATTGCTTGCTCACAGAGGCGCGTGCCGTCGCATCGCCATGGAAGGTATCAAGCGTGGCGTCGATGCCATGGTGGAGGTCCACGCTTTGCCATTCCTGGGCACTGTCGGCGCGTGAAAAATTGCGCAAATCCTGCACGATACCCTTGATGCGCACAATCCCGCTCTTCGATTCGCGCAACAAGGCCAGGGTATCGTCTTGCAGGAAATCGCGTCCCAGGCGTTCGCGCAGCGCGGCATGCAGGTGCGGCGTCGCGCTGGCCGCCTGCGTCGCTTCATAGGCGCTCAGCAGTTCAAACAGATTGCCGAGATAATATTCCAGGCTACCGAAATTGGAGTAAATATAGCCAATCGGATTATTGATCTCATGCGCAACTCCTGCCGCCAGTTGCCCCAGGGATACCATCTTTTCCGCTTGCACCTGGCCGGCCTGGGCGGCCGACAAGCGCACATTCACTTCCAACAATTGGGCATTGGATTGGATCAGCTCGCGGGTGCGCAGCGCCACGCGCGCTTCCAGCCGGCGCGCAAATACCGAGCGGGCCAGCGCCGCGCACAAGCCGAACAGCGGCAACGCGGGTATCAAACCGCTGCTGCGCAAGAGCCGGATTCCGGCATTGCCAATATTCATTTTGTCTCTCTTTTTCAGCATTGTTGGGGCATGGCGGCAGCGCTATGGCAACGCAAGCGTCAAGCGTCAAGCAAGAGGACGGCGGATCTGGGCCGATCAAGGGTCTGGCTCACCGCGGGGGGATGGCGGCGGGAATGTTCCGGGCTGACGGGGAGAGGTCGCCGGAGTCATCGAAGAATCATGCCGTGCGGCACATCCAACTTATGAATCAAGATACACAGGATAGTTCCATATTACAAGATGGCATGAGAAATATAGTCGGCAATCGCACCGGCGCTCAGCGCCGCGGCTTGCCGCGTAACACGCGGGCCGGCAACATGAGGATGGCGCGCAACAATTCAAACACGGCGTCGACGCCGATGCCGATCAGGCGCAGCGGCAGCAAGAGCAGCCAGAGCAGCGGATAGAGCAAGAGCGCCAGCAAGGCCAAGGGCCAACACAGCAGCAGCAATAGCAACCATAAAATCAAGCCCATCGCCGCCCCTCCATAATGTGCGGGGCAAGCCTCGCTTGCCCCGCTTCTGTGACGGCACTATATAAAAGCGCCCTGCGGCAAACAAGGGCGATGCGACAAACGGCGAAATTCGCCGACCGGCGGGAGAAAATCGGGCTTGAACTGCAATCTTGCGTATTCGGCCCTTATTGCCCGTGGCAAATAATCTTGGTGTTGTACTCGTGGGCGTTGGCTTTTTTCTTGCCGGCCCATTCGATGACTTGATTCGCGTCGGCGATGGTCATGATGGTGGCTTTTTCTTTCGACTTGATGAAGGACACGCCTTCAAACACGCCCTCCTTGCTGCGCATGACCTTGGCGAACACGGGAGGTTTGGTTGCAGCGTCGCCGATCTTGTTTTGCTGCACGAGGTAACGCTGGTCGTTCTGTTGTTCCATATGTCGAGCCGTGATCTGAAGTATAAAAGACGGAATATACCGCGCCACGCGGCAAGCCGTCAGCTTTTTTTATGCCGCGCGCAGCGATGGGGCCGGCCCGGCCCCTGGGCGGCGTCAGGCGTACACGGCGCTGCCGGATGGCGCCTGCAAGGCCGCCTCATACACCACGGTAGCGCGCAAGGCCGCTTGCAGCGAGGGAATCGAGCCGCCGGCGCGGTACTGGAAGCTCACTTGCAAGACATCGCCAGTCTTGACCTTGAGCGGCGTCGCCAGCGGCAAGCTCATATAGTGGTTCAGCCAATCGATGGTGGACGAACGCTCGGGCACCACGGCCAGAATATTCTTGGTCACGAAGCGCAGGCAATTAAGGGTGCCGCAGCGTTCGACGACGAATTTTCCGTCGAAGCTGAAAGTGCTATCGGTGTTTTGATTGAAATCAATGATGCTATACACCGCAGGCGGCGCCAGCTCCAGCACGCCGGGATGGATCGCCGTGCTTTCCTGGAATTGCACGATGGGCGCGTAAAAGCCTTCGAAATCGTATTCCTGCTGCATCGGCTGGACCGCCATGATGATCGCTTCCGGCAAGAAAATCGGCAAGGGACCGCCGAAACGTTGCAGATAGCGGCGCTTGAACGATTCAATCACTTCCACTTGCTTCTCGCGCAGCATGCCGACGTGGATCATTTCACAGATCACGACATCGACGGGTTCGGGCGGCAAGTATTCGAAGGCGTCGGCATGTACCACTTCGACCTTTTCGCCATTCGGATTGAGCGCCAGCATCTTGCGCGCTTCCTTGACCATGTCGGGATTGAATTCCACGCACCACACCCGCTCCGCCTTGGCGGCCGCGAACCATGACAATACCCCCGTGCCGCCGCCCAGTTCCAGCACCTTCATGCCGGGCTTGACGGCGTAATCGATGGCCGACTTGAAACCGTGCATGCGGTTTTGATCCATCAACATATTGTGGTGGTAATGGACGGGAATGAATTGTCCCAGGTAACAGCTTTCGATTTCTCGTTCGTTCAGCATAGCGATCCTTTTGGCGGCGCGCCCGCCTTGCGGGGCAGAGGGGGTCTTGTCGTTCCAAAAAGCAGTGACAGCACATGGCCTTGGCCGGCGGCAGCCGTGCCGGGAATTCTCCACCATATTGTTCCCCCTGATTCAAGCGACCAGGCCATTATCGCCAATCGGGCTGAAAAGCAAAGCGCGGAGCTGGGCGCATATCAGGCGCCAATTCGGCTATTCAATTACTTCGGGGCGTGCGCCTTCAAGTGGGCGCGCAAGATGTCGCTGACATAAGGCTTGTCGGCCGCGTCGGAAAATTGCAGCGCCGTCCAGCCGTGCGCGCTCTTCAAGCTGGCGTCGGCGCCCGCCTCGAGCAAGAGCTTGACGGCCAGGTCCTGGCCTTCGCGCGCAGCAAACATCAGCGGCGTGATCCTGGTCGGCGATTCGGCGTCGATATAGGCATGCTGGTCCAGCAAGATCTGGACAATCTCCAGGTCGCCGCTGGACGCGGCGTAATGCAGCGCGGTCCAGCCGGTCTGATTGACGTGCGCGCCCTTGGCCAGCAAGGCCAGCACGGCCGCCTTGTTATGCTTGTAGGCGGCCAGCATCAGCGCGCTGTCGCCGTTGCCGGAGCGGGCTTCCAGGTTGATGCCCGGTTGCGCCAGTAACAAGGCAAAGACCCGGTTGGCGTCTTCGCGCAAGGCCAGCACCATGGCGGGATCGCCGCGTTTGGGCTCGCTCAAGTTCGGGTCCATGCCCTCCTTCAACAACTTGCTCATGGTGCGGGCATCGTCGATCTGGGCCGAACGGAAGAAGGCATCGTTGTCAACGCCCCAGCTTGCGCCAGCGAGCAACAACAAGCCGGCACCGGCGGCGCAGCGCAAGATCTTGAGCTTCCACATGGTCATGGCGCCAGATTGAATAAGTTGAAGAAATTGTCGGTGCTCTGGCGCGCTACCTGGGCCAGCGGGATGCCTTTCAGGGCCGACAGGTATTCGGCCACATGCACCACATAGCCCGGTTCGTTCATGCGGCCGCGAAACGGCACCGGCGCCAGATACGGCGCATCGGTTTCGATCAAGATCCGTTCCAGCGGCACTTCCAGCGCCACCGCTTGCAAGTCTTTCGCGCTCTTGAAGGTAACGATGCCGGAAAACGAGATATAAAAGCCCATCTCCATGGCTGCCCTGGCCACGTCCAGCGATTCCGTGAAACAATGCATGACGCCGGCCACCCCGCCCGCGTTGGTGCCAGCGCCCTCTTCGCGCATGATGCGCAAGGTATCTTCGCTGGCCGCCCGGGTGTGGATGATCAAGGGTTTGCGGGTCGCCCGCGACGCCTTGATATGGGTGCGGAAGCGTTCGCGCTGCCACTCCAGATCGCCCTTCAGACGGAAATAATCGAGGCCGGTCTCGCCGATGGCGATAATTTTCGGGTGATCGGCCAGGCGCACCAGGTCCTCGACCGACGGTTCCGGCGTTTCCTCGTAGTCGGGATGCACGCCGACCGAGGCGAAAATATGCGGATATTGTTCGGCCAGGGCCAGCACTTGCGGAAAATCGGGCAAATCGACCGACACGCACAGCGCGTGCGTGACCTTGTTGTCGGCCATCTTGGCCAGGATTTCAGGCATGCGAGCGGCCAGCTCGGGGAAATTGATATGGCAGTGGGAATCGATATACATGGCGCGATTGTACGCGAGCGCCACGGCGCCCGCCAGTCGCGCGCCGGCGGCGCGCTAGGCCACGCGCTTGCCGAGGATGATCAAGTCGCGTTCCACGCCATCCAGATTCGCCACTTTCGGCAATTGCGCCCACCTCTCGAAGCCGAACTTGTCGAACAGGGCCAGACTGGCGAGATTGTGGCCGAAAATGAAGCCCAGCAGCGTATGCACGGCGATGCTGGGCGCGAACGCAATGGCTTGCTCCAGGCAATAACGGCCGATACCCTTGCCGCGCGCCGCCTCGGCCAGGTAGATCGACAATTCGGCGGTGCCGGAATAGGCTGGACGACCGTAGAAATTCGAGTAAGACAACCAGCCCAGCATGGCTGGTTCGGCGTCCGTCTCGATGATCCACAGGGGGCGCCGGCCGGCCGCGTGTTCATGGAACCAGGCCAGGCGCGACTCGACCGAGACCGGCTCGGTGTCGGCCGTCACCTCGCGTGAGGCGACGGTGCTATTGTAAATGGCGACAATGCCGGGCAAGTCGGCAAGCGTGGCGGGACGGTGGCGCAATGCTGGCATCGTCACAATTACAGGGTGTGGGTGGCGCGCGAAGAGCGCAAGGCAGCGCCCAGGATGGTCTCGATACGCCCCTTGGCCCGGTGGCCGCTTTCATCGTCGGGGAAATGCAGACCGATCCCTTGCACCTTGTTATTGTGCGCGCCGGGCGGCGTGATCCAGGCCACCTTGCCGGCGATCGGGTATTTGTTCGGATCGTCCATCAAGGCCAGGATCAGGTAGATTTCATCGCCAACCTGATACGGCTTCTGGGTCGGCACGAACATGCCGCCATGCTTCAGGAAAGGCATATAGGCCGCGTACAGGGCGGCTTTCTCCTTGATCGCGAGCGAGAGCACGGTGGGCCGTGCGATCGGCACGGCGGCCACGCTTTTTGGGCTGCCAGTCATTGAATTCCTTTCAAGCGCAACATGCCGCGTAATCGAGCAACATGTCTTCGATAAATAGTTTAGGTGAGAGCGGATGGTCGGCAATCGCCCGCCTGTCATTGGCGTGTTTGATCGCCGCCATCAGGCGACCCACAGGGATTTTTCCGGCCAATATCTCAAGTTCTTTCCGGTAACGCGGATAATACCGGATGTTGCCCGCCAGCTTGCAAGAAAATACATCATATAACCACCGTTGCAAGCAAGCAACCAGCGGACTCAGCGGCGATTTTTGCAATTTATCGGCCATTTTCAGCGCTGCCTCGACGCTGGGCAGGGCCAGCAATTGCAGCAAGGCTTCGCTTGCCTCGCGGTTACCTGCCTCGGCCTCGGCCAGCGCCGCCAGCGGCGCCCCGCCCTGTTCGCGCAGCCAACTGTCGGCGTCGGCCACGCCTTGCACCTTGAGCCAGGCCAGCGCCTGTTCGTGACTGGGCATCGGCAGCGCGAATTTGCGGCAGCGCGACAAGATCGTCGGCAGCAGACGATCGAGGCTGTTCGAGGCCAGCAAGAAAACCGTGCCCAGCGGCGGTTCTTCCAGCGTTTTCAGCAGCGCGTTTGAGGCTGGCGTATTGAGCGCCTCGGCCGGATACAAGACCACCACCCGCAAGCCCTGGCGGTGGGTCGAGATATTCATGAAATCGGCCAGCGCGCGGATTTGCTCGATGCGGATATCTTTCGACGGCGCCTTGGCTGACTTGACGCTTTTCTTGTCGCCCTCGCCATCCCCATCCTCGACTTCGTCTTCCAGCGCTTCCGGGCGCACGCGCCGGTAATCGGGATGGTTATGCTGCGCAAACCAGCCGCAGGACAGGCAGGCGCCGCAAGCATGGCCGTCGGCGCGCACATCCTCGCACAGCAGGGATTGGGCGAAGTGCTCGATGAAGCCCGATTTGCCTATCCCGGCCGCGCCATGGAACAAGATCGCGTGCGGCATGCGCGGACGCAATTGCTGCAATTGCTGCCAGGCGCTTTCTTGCCAAGGATAGAGTGGACTAATCATGATAAATTTCTTTTTTAAACAATGACTTGCATGCTGTTTTCAATCTAAATTCTAAGTATGGAATCAATGACTTGGCGCGCAAACCTCAAGTAATTCATCAAGCAAGGCCGCCAGTTGCACCTGGATCTCGGCAATCGAGCCGCGCGCATCGATGACGCGCATGCGTTGCGGAAACTGCGCCGCCCGGCGCAAGTATTCGGCGCGGGTGGCGGCAAAAAAATCAGCTTGCTCTTGCTCGAATTTATCCAGGGTGCGGGTGGCGTCCAGCCTGGCCCGCGCCACCTCGAGCGGCACGTCGAACAGAAAGGTCAAGTCCGGCTGCAAGTGTGGATGGACCCACTGCTCGAGCGCTTCGAGTTTTCCCAAGTCCAGGCCGCGACCGCCGCCCTGGTAAGCGAAACTGGCATCGGTGAAGCGGTCCGAGATGACCCAGTGGCCGCGCGCCAGGGCTGGCGCGATCACTTGCGCGATATGCTCGCGGCGGCTGGCAAACATCAGCAGCGCCTCGGTTTCCAGGTGCATTTTTTCGTGCAGCAATACTTCGCGCAGCTTTTCGCCGAGGGCGGTGCCGCCCGGCTCGCGCGTGGTCAGCGCCATCACGCCGCGCGCCGCCAGGTAGGCGGCGACAAAGCCCAGATGGGTCGATTTGCCGGCGCCATCGATGCCTTCGAAACTGATGAAACGGGCCTGGCTCTTGTGTGTCATGAAACGGTAACGCCTATCGTTGATATTGATTCACTGCCCGATTATGGTCGAGCAAATTGCCGGAAAACTGACTGGTGCCGTCGCCACGGGCGACAAAATACAGGGCCGAAGTCTTGGCCGGCGCCAGCGCCGCCGTCAGCGATTGCACGCCCGGCAAGGCGATCGGCGTCGGCGGCAAGCCCACCCTGGTATAGGTATTGTAAGGGGTATCGGTTTCCAGATCGCGTTTTCTGATCTTGCCCTCGTACTTATTGCCCATGCCATAGATCACGGTGGGGTCGGTTTGCAACAGCATGCCGGCCTTCAAGCGGTTCACGAACACGCCGGCGATCATGCCGCGCTCGGATTTTTGCCCGGTTTCCTTTTCCACAATCGAGGCCATCGTCAAGGCTTCGTAGGCATTCTTGTAGGGCAAGGCCGGGTCGCGCTTTTCCCACGCTACGCGCAAATGGCTGATCAAGGTGGTGTGGGCCTGCTTGAAAATCTGCAAGTCGCTGGCACCCTTGGCAAACAAATACGTATCGGGAAAGAACAAGCCTTCCGGCAAGGCATACTCGGGCGAAATCTTCGCCATCAATTCCTTGTCGCTCAGCGCCGCCGTATCGTGCTTCAAGCCCGTGTTGGCGGCCATGGCCAGCCGCATTTGCTTGAAAGTCCAGCCTTCGATGATGGTCAAAGTCTCCTGCGCGAATTCGCCGCGCGCCAATTGATCGATCAGGCGCAGCGGCGTGGTGCCCGGCTTCAATTCGTAGGAACCGGCCTTCAGGCGCGCACTCTTGCCCGACACGCGGGCCAGCAAATTAAATAGCAGCGGCTCGATCGGCACCCCGGCGCCAGCCATTTGCTGCCCGGCCGCGTGGGCGCCGCTGCCGGCGGCGATCGTGAAGGCAATTTCCGGTTCCTGCGTGGTGATCGGCTGTTGCGCCCAGTAGGCAAAGCCGGCCCCGGCCGCCAACGCGACCACCATGGTGCTAAGAAAAACTTTTTTAATGAAAGCCATCGTCGAGATTCATGTTGATTTTATTTGCGCGCAGTGCCTGCATGGGCATCTGCGCCGTTTTTTGTGGCGCTCGGCGCGATTTTCGCGACATCACTATAATGAGTCCGTCATGATAATGCTTTAATCGTCAAACTATTGGAAATTATGAATAACTGGAATCAATTTTTATTACTGCAGGGTGCACGCGGCGACGACGGACAAGCGGCCGACTTCGGTCGCACCCTCTGCACGGCCGACCTGGCCGACGGTTTTGTCGCGCCTATCGGTACATTGGGCTTGATCGGCGTCAGCGGCGATGACGCCGCCAGCTTCCTGCATAATCAATTGAGCAACGACGTCGAACATCTGTCTGTCGGCGTCGCCCGCCTGGCCGCTTACTGCACGCCCAAGGGCCGCATGCTGGCCAGCTTCTTGATGTGGCGCAATAATACGTCGATTTTCTTGCAACTGCCACGCGATATCCAAGCGCCTTTGCAAAAGCGCTTGCACATGTTTGTCATGCGCGCCAAAGCCACCTTGCACGACGCCAGCAGCGACGTCATCCTGGGCTTGGGCGGCGCCAGGGCCGAGGCCGCGCTCAAAACGTGCTTCGCGTCCTTGCCGGGCGCCCCGTACAGCGTGCTGGAGCACGCCATGGGCACCCTGATCCGCGTCGCCGATGCCTTCGGCGCGCCCCGTTACCAGTGGCTGATGTCGGCCGCCACCGCGCAAACGGTGTGGCCGGCGTTGACGGCCACGCTGGCCAAGGGCGGCGACGACGCCTGGCGCCTGTCCGAGATTCACGCCGGCGTGCCCCAGATCGAGCGTGCCACGCAAGAACAATTCGTGCCGCAAATGGTCAATTTCGAATTACTGGGTGGCATCAATTTCAAGAAGGGTTGTTATCCGGGCCAGGAAATTGTCGCCCGCAGCCAGTATTTGGGCAAGCTCAAGCGCCGCACCACCCTGGTGACCATCACCGCCCCGGATGCCAAGGCGGGAGCCGAAATATTTGCCGTGAGCGATCCCGAACAGCCTTGCGGCATGATCGTCAACGCGGCGCCGAACGGCGCCGGCGGTGTCGACGCCCTGGTCGAGATGAAGCTGGCGGCGCTCGAACAGGGCCAGGCGCAGGCCGGCGCCATCCGCCTGGATTCGGCGGCCGGCGCCGCGCTGCATTTCCTGGCCATGCCGTATGCGCTGGACCCGCTCGAACTGTAAGTCAAGTCAATGAGCGATTTGCATGCTTCTTTGTATATTTATTACCAGGTCCGCGAGGCCGACGCCGCCGCCCTGCTCGTCTTGGTGGCCGCGCTGCAAGCGCAACTGGCGGCCCGGCATGGCGTGGTGACGCAATTGAAGCGCCGCCCCGAAGCGAGGGATGGCTTGCAAACCTGGATGGAAATTTATTCGGCCACGGCGCCCGGCTTTGGCGCCGCGCTCGCGCTCGCCGTCGACGCGGCCGGCTTGTCCGCGCTGACGGCTGGCGCGCGCCACACCGAAGTTTTTATGGACCTGATGCCATGTGCCTGATTGTTTTTGCCTGGAAAGTCATTCCCGCTATTCCACTGGTCGCGGCCGCCAACCGCGACGAATTCCTGGACCGGGCCAGCGCTCCCGCCGCCCCGTGGCCGGACCATCCGCAAGTGTACGCGGGGCGCGACTTGCGCGCCGGCGGCAGCTGGATGGGTATCACGCGCGATGGCGCGGCCCGCTCGCGCTTTGCCGCCATCACCAATATCCGCGCGCCGCAAGAGCGGCGCCTTGACGCGCCTTCGCGCGGCGCTCTGGTGGCCGATTACCTGGCCGGCACCATGACGGCGCAAGAATATATTGCCGACCTGGCCGCTGGCGCCGACGCTTACAATGGCTATAACCTGGTGCTGGGCGAGCGCGACACGCTGATCTGGTATTCCAACCGGGGCCGCGACGACGAGCGCAACGGCCAGCCTTTGGTGCCCGGCATTTATGGCTTGTCGAATGCCTTGCTTGACGCGCCATGGCCGAAGGTGCTCAAGACCAAGGCCCAGTTTGCCAGCCTGCTATGCCAGGGCGCGCCCGACGAGGCATATTTTGAAATGCTGGCCGACACTGCATGCGCGCCCGATTGCCGCTTGCCCGACACCGGCGTGGCGCTCGAGGTGGAGCGCGCGCTGTCAGCCGTGCGCATAGAAATGCCGGGCTACGGCACGCGTTGCTCGACCGTAGTCAAGCTGTACGCGAACGCACCGGGGGAATTGCGCGAAGTGCTGGTGGAATAAGTTCTTAAGCGAACACCAGGCGCATTTCGATATGCGCGATACCAGCCTCAAAAAACTCCCGACCGGCCCTGCTGAAACCATGACGCTCGTAAAACGGCGCCGCCACCGTTTGCGCATTGAGCACAATGCGGGCGTCGCCGCGCGCTTTCGCGTGCGCCATCAGCGCCTGCAAGAGCGCGCCGCCGACCCCGCCGCCACGCGCATGCTTGCGCACCGCCATGCGGCCGATGTGGCCGTCCGGCAGCAGGCGTCCGGTGCCAAGCGCCGTGCCCGCCGCGTCGTAGGCGACGGCATGCACGCAGACGGCGTCCATGTCGTCGAGTTCGATCTCGGCCGGCACGTTTTGTTCATCGACGAACACCTCGAAACGGATCGCCTGGGCGTCGCCGCGCAAGGCGTTCCAATCCCCAAGCGAGATGGCGGTATCTGTGGTCATGGCAGGTGAGGAAAGTGGCTGGAATGCGATTGTCGCACGGCTAGCCCAGGGCCGTCACCAGCATCTGCCTGACATGGGGCGCGCTGCGGTAGGGATCGGCCGGATTGTTTTGTGCCAGCAAGCATTCCATCTGTTCTCGCACCGCGCCCAACGCCTGCGGATGCGAGTAAATGTAAAACTGCCCATTGCGGATCGCCTCGAAGGTCAGCTCGGCCACTTGCGTCGCCGATACCTTGCCCGCACTCACAGCCTTATCCGTCAGCGCTTGCGAAGCCAGTTGGCTGGCGCTCGGCGGGCCAGCCATGCGCACATCGTCGGGCCGGTTGCGCTGCGACTGATGGATGCCGGTCGGCACGAAATACGGGCATAGCACGGACGTGCCGATGGGCGCCCCGACCAATTGCAAGTCGTGGTACAGGGTTTCCGCCAGCGACACGACGGCATGCTTGGAAACATTGTAGACGCCCATCGCCGGCGCGTTCACCAGGCCCGCCATCGATGCCGTGTTGACGATATGGCCCTGATAAGCGGGGTCTTGCTTGGCGCAGGCCAGCATCAGAGGCGTGAAGATACGCACGCCGTGTATCACGCCCCACAGATTGACACCCAGCACCCATTCCCAATCGGCCGCGCTGTTTTCCCAGATCAAGCCGCCCGCGCCGACTCCGGCGTTATTGAACAGCAAGTGCACGGCGCCGTGGCGTGCCATCGCGGCGTCCGCCAGCGCCTGCACTTGCTCGCCCTTGCGCACATCGCATGGCAAGGCCAGCACGTCGGCGCCGCCGGCCGCCAATTCCACCCTGGCTTGTTCCAGCGCGTCTTGCTGCACGTCGGCCAGCACCAGTTTCATGCCGAGGCGCGCCGCCAGCCGGGAAAATTCCAGGCCGAGGCCGCTGGCCGCGCCGGTGATGACGGCGACTTGGTCGTGGAAATTGTTCATCAGATGAGCTTAACCAATTGTTTGCCGAAGTTGCGGCCCTTGAGCAGACCGATGAAGGCTTCCGGCGCTGCCGCCAGGCCGGACGCCACCGATTCGCGAAAGACCAGCTTGCCGGCCGCCACCAGCAAGGCCAGCTCGGACAAGCCCTGCGGCCAGTATTCCATATGTTCGGTAACGATGAAGCCGCGCAGCGTCAGGCGCCTGGTCAAGAGGTAGCGCACGTTTTTGAGCGCCATGTCTTCGCCGTTATAGCCGGCGATCCAGCCGCACAGCGCCACCCGGCCAAAGGCGTTGGTATGGGCCAGGGCCGTGTCGAACAGGGTGCCGCCGACATTTTCAAAGATCGCATCGATGCCGTTGGGGGTCGCGCTAGCCAGGTCGGCGTCGAGCTGGCCGGCCTTGTAATCGATGCAGGCGTCGAAACCGAGTTGCTCGAGCACGTAGGCGCACTTTTCCGGGCCGCCCGCGATCCCCACCACCCGGCAGCCGCGCAATGTGGCCAATTGCCCCACCACGCTGCCGACGGCGCCGCTGGCGGCCGTCACCAGCACTGTTTCGCCGGCCTTGGCTTGCATGATCTGGTTCAAACCATACCAGGCCGCCATGCCCGGCATGCCGACCACGCCCAGATAGGCTGACAGGGCAATCTGGCTGGTGTCGACCTTGCGCAGCGAGGCGCCATCGGCCACGCCCATTTCGGCCCAGCCCAGCAAACCGACCACGCAGTCGCCGGCGGCGAATTTCGGATGCTTCGATTCGAGCACCACGCCGGCCGTGCCGCCTATCATGGTGTAATCGAGCGCTTGCGGCGCGGCATAGCTCTTCGCCGCGCTCATGCGCCCGCGCATGTACGGGTCCAGCGACAGGTAGTGATTACGCACCAGCACCTGGCCATCCAGGAGGGCCGGCAAGGTGGCCGTTTCAAGCCGGAAATCGCTGGCCTTGACTTCACCGCGCGGGCGCGCGGCCAGCACGATGCGTTGATATGTGGTCATGATGTCTACTCTTATACTGCGGAAACGCCGCCATCGACGGCCAGGATTTGCCCGGTGATATGCTTGCCGGCATCGGAGGCGAACAGCAGGGCCGCGCCTTTCAAGTCTTCATCGTCGCCGATGCGCCCGAGCGGCGCGTCTTGCGCCAATTGTTCGGCGCCCAGCAGGCCCAGCACGCCCTTGGTCATTTTCGAGGGAAAAAAGCCGGGCGCGATGGCATTCACGTTGATGCCGTGCGCGCCCCACTCGCCGGCCAGGGCGCGCGTGAAATTGATCACGGCCGCCTTCGAGGTATTGTAGGCGATGGTGTGCATGCTGCCTGGCGGATTGCCGGCCAGGCCGGCAATCGAGGCGATATTGATGATGCGGCCTTGCCGGCGCGGTAGCATCGAGCGCTTGCCGACCGCTTGCGACAGCAGGAACACGCTGCGGATGTTCAAGTTCATCACCTTGTCCCACGCCTCGACCGGATAATCCTCGGCCGGCGCGCCCCAGGTGGCGCCCGCGTTATTGATCAGGATATCGATATGACCGAGCTTTTCCAGCGCGGCGTCAACCAGCTGCGTGATGGCCGCCTCTTGCGCCAGGTCGGCCACCACGGCAAAGGCGACGATACCGCGCTCGGCCAGGAAAGCCACGGCCTCGTCGAGTTCGCCCTGCTTGCGCGCCGACAATACCAGCTTGGCGCCCTGCTCGCCCAGGGCCAGCGCCATTTGCAAGCCCAGGCCGCGCGAGCCGCCCGTGACCAGCGCGGTTTTGCCGGTGAGATTGAATAATTCTTGTGTGCTGCGCATAGTGTTCCTTTTATCCTTAGATTGCGTAATCCATGCATTGACGCGCTTCGCACACGGCGCCGATAAATGGCTTGATGGCGATATGCTGAGGATGGGATTGATAGGCGTCGAGCGCCGCCTTGTCGTCGAATTCCGCATACAGGACGACATCGTAAGTTGCTTCCAACCCAGGCTGGGCCAGCACCGCCTCGAACACCCGCATGCCGGGCACCAGTCCGTCACAGACATCGAGCAGCGCCTTCATCTTGACGGCGTTGGCGGCCCGGTCGGCGCCCTCGGCATGCTCGTTCAATTTCCAGAAGACGATGTGTTTGATCATATGTTTTTCCAATTGACCGCTTGCGCCACCGCTTTATACCACTTCAAACAAGCCGGCGGCGCCCTGTCCGCCGCCTATGCACATCGTCACGACGACATATTTGACGCCGCGCCGCTTGCCTTCGATCAAGGCATGGCCGGTCAGGCGCGCACCCGACACGCCGTAAGGGTGACCGACGGCAATCGCGCCCCCATTCACGTTCAAGCGCTCCATCGGGATGCCCAGCGTGTCGGCGCAATACAGCACTTGCACGGCAAAGGCTTCGTTCAATTCCCACAGGCCGATGTCGGCCACCGTCAGGCCGGCTTTTTTCAACAACTTGGGAATCGCAAACACGGGGCCGATGCCCATCTCGTCGGGCTCGCAACCGGCCACCGCGAAGCCGCGAAAAATGCCCAACGGCTGCAAACCCTTGGCTTGGGCGAGCTTGCCGCTCATCACGATGGCAATCGAGGCGCCGTCGGAAAACTGGCTGGCATTGCCGGCGCTGATCACCCCGCCCGGCACTGCCGGGCGGATCTTGGCAACGCCTTCCAGCGTGGTATCGGCGCGTATGCCTTCGTCAAGGCTGATCGTCACTTCGCGCGTGAGCAGCATGCCGGAAGCCTTGTCGGCCACCCCCATGGTGGTGCGCATCGGCACGATTTCAGCGTCGAAGCGGCCGGCGGCCTGGGCCGCAGCGGCGCGCATTTGGCTTTGCACGCCGTACTCATCCTGGCGTTCGCGCCCAATCTTGTAGCGCTTGGCGACGGTTTCGGCCGTTTTCAGCATGGGCCAATAGATTTCCGGCTTGTGCTGGGCCAGCCAGACTTCCTGGTACATATGCAGATTCATTTCCTGCTGCACGCAAGAAATCGATTCGACGCCGCCGGCCGCGTAAATATCGCCTTCGCCGGCGATGATGCGCTGCGCCGCCAGCGCAATAGCTTGCAGGCCGGACGAACAAAAGCGGTTGATGGTCATGCCGCCCGTGGTGACGGGGGCGCCGCCGCGCAAGGCGATCTGGCGCGCGATATTGCCGCCGGTGGCGCCCTCGGGATTGGCGCAACCGATCAGCACATCCTCGACTTCGCCCGCCTCGATCTGGGCGCGCGCGATGGCCGCTTGCAAGACGTGGCCGCCCAGCGTGGCGCCATGGGTCATGTTGAACGCGCCCTTCCACGATTTGGCCAAGGCGGTACGGGCGGTCGATACGATGACGGCATCTATCATGTGAATCTCCTAAAGTGTAGTCAAGCGCGGATCAGTGAAAACGAGAATAGCACATATTAGTACGGTCGTTCGCAAACATGCGGTGTGCCGGCCGGATTTTACGCGCGTGTAAGCTTGCAGTAAGTTTGAAGCAAGCTTGACGTAAGGTTAAGCGTTCAAACTTAACATGGCAGGCGACCCTGACTGCAGTTTATATAATTATATGGAGACCAACATGGCAACAACATCCGGCGGCAACGCCGAACTGCGAAAAAATGTACCGAAAAGCAGCCCGATCACCCCCGAAGAGCGCAAGGTCATCTTTGCCTCTTCGCTGGGCACGATTTTCGAATGGTATGATTTTTACCTGTACGGTTCGCTCGCCTCCATTATCGCCAAGCAATTCTTCGTCGGTGACCCGACCACCACCTTCATTTTCGCGCTGCTGGCCTTTGCCGCCGGCTTCATCGTGCGACCCTTCGGCGCGCTGGTGTTCGGCCGCCTGGGCGACATGATAGGCCGCAAATACACTTTCCTGATTACCATCCTGATCATGGGCGGCTCGACCTTCATCGTCGGCCTGCTGCCCGGTTATGCCTCGATCGGCATGGCGGCGCCGGTGATCCTGGTCACGCTACGCATCTTGCAAGGTCTGGCGCTGGGCGGCGAATATGGCGGCGCAGCCACCTATGTCGCCGAACATGCGCCCGAAGGCAAGCGCGGCGCATTCACGGCCTGGATCCAAACCACCGCAACGCTGGGCTTTTTCCTGTCCCTGATGGTGATTCTGGGCACCCGCATGGCCATCGGCGAAGAGCAATTCACGGCCTGGGGCTGGCGCGTGCCCTTCCTGGTATCGGTATTGCTGCTCGCGATATCGGTCTGGATACGCCTGTCGATGAATGAATCGCCGGCCTTCGCCAAGATGAAAGCGGAAGGCAAGACCTCGAAAGCGCCGCTGACCGAAGCGTTCGCCAAATGGAAAAACCTGAAAATCGTGATCCTGGCGCTGGTCGGCTTGACCGCCGGCCAAGCCGTGGTCTGGTACACGGGGCAGTTCTACGCCCTGTTTTTCATGATCCAGACCTTGAAAGTGGACCTGGCCACGGCCAACATCCTGGTTGCCGTCGCGCTCTTGCTGGCCACCCCATTTTTCATTTTCTTCGGCAGCCTGTCCGACACCATCGGCCGTAAATACATCATCCTGGGCGGTTGCCTGATTGCGGCGCTGACATATTTCCCGATCTTCGCCGGCTTGACCCATTACGCCAATCCGGCGCTGGAAACGGCGCTCAGCAATTCACCGGTGGTGGTGGTGGCCGATCCGGCATCCTGCCACTTCCAGTTCAACTTGACCGGCCAAAAGAAATTCCCGTCTTCGTGCGACATCGCGACCCAGGTCTTGTCGGGCAGTTCGGTCAACTATACCAAGGAGGAGGCGCCGGCCGGCAGCGTCGCGACAATTCGCATCGGTGACAAGCAATTGAGTTCCTTCAATGCCACCCTGACCGAAGACGGCTTGAACTTCGACGCCGCCAGCAAGAAGCAGGAAGCGGCCTTCAAGAAGGAAGCGGGCGCGGCCATCAAGGCGGCCGGCTATCCGGCCAAGGCCAATCCCGAGCAAATCAACAAGCCGATGGTGATCTTGCTACTGTTCATACTGGTGTTGTATGTGACGATGGTGTACGGCCCGATCGCCGCGATGCTCGTTGAAATGTTCCCCACCCGCATACGCTACACGTCGATGTCCCTGCCCTACCACATCGGCAATGGCTGGTTTGGCGGTTTGCTGCCGACCACCGCCTTCGCGCTGGTGGCATTCAAGGGTGATATCTATTACGGCCTGTGGTATCCGATCATCGTTGCCCTTGTCACTGTCGTGATCGGCACTTTGTTTGTTGCCGAGACCAAGAATAACGATATCTACGCCGCCGATTGACGTCCCGCCCGCCATGCAAGTGTGCATGGCGGGCGGGAAATGCTCAAAAAAAAGCCGCTATCGCTAGCGGCTTTGAAAAAACACAGGATACATTAAGTCTTGCGGCGGCGCGCCATGAGGCCCAGCAAACCGAGACCGCCCAGCAGCATGGCGTAGCTTCCAGGTTCCGGGACCGCCGCGATAGTCGATGCGGTGAACTCGACCCGCAGGCCGGCTGGATTGCCGCCGTTTTGCTGCCAGTTGAGGACGTTAAAGTCGAGCGTATTGAGGCCGGCATGGAAGCCGCTGGCGCTGCCGAAGCTGCTCCAGGAAGTGAAGCCGACACCAGTGGCGATCTGGGTGCCGTTCAACACCACCGTGGCAGCATTGTCGGCCGCAAAACGGCCGGCAAAACTGGCGCTGGCCGCGTTGTAGCCGGTCAAGTCGAATTGCAGGCTGAATTTGTAGATGCCGTTCGAGGCCGGATCGAAGGATTGCGCCTGATCAAGGGCTGGCGTGATCCATTTCGAATCGGCCGAGTTGGCCATCCATGGGCCGATAGGCCAAACATTGTTCTGGGTAATATACCCGTTGGTATTGCCCAATACGGTAGAGCCCTGGGTCACCGTCAGCGAGTAATTCAAGTCTTGCGTGCCGGATGCGCCGGTACCGGTGTTGACCAAGCCATTGATGCTGGCGGCCTGAGCCGATGCCAAGGTAGCCAGGGCCAGGGTGACTGCGAGAGTAAGCTTTTTCATTGTGGCCTCGTGAGCGAGCGATGTCAGTTGAGTGGCCGGCGCCGCCGTGCTTGCGGGGCCGAGCCATTGCAATTTTTTGACACTTCAACTATCCGTTTTTTCGGCTCAAGGGCCCGGACTTGCCTACAAAAATTTGCTAAGGGAATTATATGATGACGAAACTCAAGATGTCAAAACAATATTTGATGTTTCTTTTTGATAAGTTCATCCAGGCGTGCAGGCGCGCCCTTTTTCGACGGCCGAGATGCGCCAGCCTGGGTTCAAGAGTGGAATGGGGGCGGTTTCAGGCAATCTCAGTCGAAGCTGTATTCGAGCGACACTTTGGACACTTGACTGCCCGATTCGGTCCACTTGGTGTGGCCATGTCCGCGTATGCCAACCAGCTCGCCGGTCCCGGAGCCGCTCAAGACGTTCAGCATGCTTTCCAGCTTGCCGAATTTTATCGAACCGACATGTTGCAGGATTAATTCACCGGAACGGTCGCCGATACGGCCGGTCAAATATTCGAGGCCGACAAAATTGGCGACATTGGCACTTGATGAAAAAGTCAGGCATTCGAAACGCGATTCGGCTTCAATATCGCCGACATAGGAGTGTTTGATTTGCGAGTGCACCAGCTTGGTGAGTTGGTCGAACTTCTCACTCATCTCCGTAAACTTCAGCGTACCTAAAGCAAGCATATCTACCTCATACTAATAAACAACAAATAAAAGTGTTGAAAGCCGATAGCGGCCGTGCATCTGGATATGCTCGATATGGCCCACATCAACGCCCACCGGCCCGCTTGTGGAAGAGAGGCGCGCGTTGTTTGTCTACCTTATGGGTATCACATTGATCTGCTCAACATGACGGCAGGCCAGGTCCGGCATGTCGCGCAACATAGGGCAGATTCCGGATTGACAGGACGACGTATCTCTACGAATTGACTTCACGGCGACAGGCGTTTTCCGACAATCAAGTGGATCAGTATTTCAAAGATTTCATATCATGTCCACTCACAATTATTGATACTTCATGTGCAAATGTTATAGTTGATATCTTGCAGTCGGGAAATGCCATTTCACTCACGCCGCGTGACCAGGCTGACGCCACCCTGGACGGCCGCGACGGTGTGACACCTGGGGGCGCCAAACGTTGCGCGCCTCCCCTTTAGCCCGGCAATTTCACTGAAAGGCATGGACGCGGTCAATATTATGATGCAATTTAGACAAATCGAAGCATTCCGTTGCCTGATGATCGCCGGCACCAGCGTCGGCGCCGCCCGCAAGATGAATATCACGCAACCGGCCGTCAGCCGGCTCATTGCCGATTTAGAGAGTACCCTCGGTTTCAGGTTGTTTAACCGCAGCAAGCGACGCATGGAGCCGACCCTGGCCGGCGTGCGCTTCTATCAGGCCGTGCAAGAGAATTTCCTGGGCTTGGAGCGTTTGTCCCAGGTTGCCAAAAATATTTCCAACGACGCCCCCGAAGGCATCACGGTAGCTTGCCTGCCGGTACTGTCGACCACGCTACTGCCGCTGATCTTGAAGCGTTTCCTGGAACAGCATCCGGACGTGCCGGTGACGGTCGACAGTTGCATCATTTCAGAAATCCTGGTGCGCCTGCAAGACCATAAGGTCGATATGGCGATCAGCCTGGAATTTCCCACCTTTGCCGGCATCGAGGTGGAACCTATCCTGGCCGTCAATGCCATGTGCGCGATCCCGGAAGACCACCCCCTGGCGGCCAGGCAATCGATCGATAGCGTCGACTTGAATGGCGAGAACATGATAGGCTGGTCGCCGGTCACCTCTTACCGCTTTGAAATGGAAAAAATCCATGTCGACGTGGCGTATAGCCATCCGAAACAAATCATCAAGACGCAAACCTCGCATACCCGCTATGCGATGGTGGCAAATGGCCTCGGCCTGTCGATCGTCGAGCCATTCGGCTCCAAGGTCTGGCGCAAGAATGGCGTGGTGGTGCGGCCTTTCAATGGCGATATCCGTTATCAATATGTGCTGGCCTATCCCAGCGGCGGCACGCGCTCCGAGCATATGCACGATTTTCGCGAGATCGTGCTGGAAGTGGCGAAGAATTATGATTTTGGCTTCGACACTTGAACTTCCGCCCCACCTTGCCGCCGGGCCAGCCATTGCCGCACGGCGAGCGCGACCCAGTCGCCATCGTCGAGCGGCAAATCATGGCCGGCCGCCGCGTGCACATGATGCTCGGCGCTCCAGCACGCCGCCAGTTGCAGCGAACAGCGCGCGTCGACCAGGCGGTCGCCCAGGCTGGCCAGCACCAGTAGCGGCGGCGCCGGCCGATCCGGCGGCGCACGGTAGCGGGCGGCGGCCAGCAATTGGCGCAGGGCATTGGCGCGCGTGACCGGATAGTCACGCTGGTAGCCTTGCCAGCGCTCCAGCAAGGCGGCATCGTCGCGATTGCTGCTCAGGCGCAAAATCAAACGCTCTTGCCCGCCCCCGCACATGGCCAGGGCAATGATGGCGGGATAGTTTTGCCAGCGCAAACGCCGGTAAAAATGGCTGAACGGCGCCATGCTGGTATTGATCAGCACGGCGCAAGCGATTTCTTCCGGATAGCGCGCGGCCCATTCGACGGCCACCATCGCCCCCAGCGACAGGGCCAGCACATGGTAGGGCGGCGTGTGGCCGCGCGCCACCATATCGCGCCGGCAAAACTCGACCATCTGCGCGACCCGGTCTGCGCTGCGCATCCGGTGCCGCTCGCCATTACCGGGCAAGTCAAGCGTAACGATGCGCGCCGCCGGCAGCGCGGCGCGAAAACGGTCTGGGAAATCGCCCCAGTGGCGTTGCTCGCGCATCAAGCCGCGCAAGAAGACCCAGGTGCTCACCGCCGATACCAGCGCGCCAGCGCACTGGCCAGGCCCGCCTCGCGCGCCGCACCTTGCGGCAACCAGCGCCGGTGGCCGCAGGCGGCGCGCGCGAGAAAATCGAGCCAGACCGAATGGCTGCGCAAGACGCGCTGCAAACGATGCTCGGGCGTGGGATTGAACATGCCCAGGCGACTGAATAATTGGCGGGGATTTTTCTTCACCCACAGCCAGGAACCCATTTCCAGCGTCAGCGGCAGGAACACGCGCGCGCTTTCCCGCACCGCGTTCAAGTACAGATAATCCCACAAATCGCCGTGGGTACGGTATTGGCGGCTTTGCGGCTCGAACACATAATTATGGTTGGGATGGCTTTGACTGAACAATTCTTCGAGCGCGCCGATGTCGGCCAGATGCGCGATCGGGGTCGTGGTGTGGGCATGCGGGAACCAGATGCGGTCGCGCAAGCCGAAGCCGGAATGGCAATCGAGCGCCAGGCTGAATGCGCGCGGCAGCAATGCTTGCTCGACGATCCGGCACACGGCGCGGCTCTCGGCTTCCATCGGCGCCCCCAGCGCGCCCCGATACCATGGCAGGCGCGGACTGTAGCGTTGCCCGCCCAGCAGGAAGGGCACCCGTTCCAGCGCTTCGACGGGGGCGTTGCGCATCAAATCCACGCCTTGCGGATTGCAGCGCGCCCGGCGCCACATGCCGCCCGGATTGACCAGCGGCATGAACACCAGGCGCACGGCGGCCAATTGCTGGTGCAAGACATGATCCCAGCGCAAGCGTGCCAGCAGACTTTGTAAAACGCTAGCAACACCTGGGTGCCGATGCGCTCCAGGCCGTGGATACCGCCGAAAAAGCCGACCGCCGGCACCGCCAGGCTGGGATTGCCGAGCGCCAGCGCATACACCGGCAATTGCCGGCCGCCGGCGCTCACCATGCACATGGTGCGCACTTCAAGATGCTGGCGGCCCTGCTCGATCAGGCGTTCCAGGACGATCAGTTCGGGTAGCTTATTCTCGATCATGTCGGGTCCGCCTGCTCGTGAAGTGACACATATAGTAGCTGCTCGCGGGCGCCGCGCCTACATTTAAAGCAAGGCTGCGCCGAGGCGCCGAAAGCCGGTATGCTGAGCGTCTTTCACGACAATGGAGCAGCCATGCTTGATCATGTTTCGGTGACGGTATCCGATATGGATAAGGCCGAATTGTTTTACGACGCCATCTTCGCGGCGTTGGCAATCGTCAAGGTCGGCTCCGACCATGCCGACGCCTGGATAGGTTACGGCGAGCGCAGCGACCAGGATCATCCCGAACGCAGTTATTTTTCAGTCAGGCGGGGCGCCAAGCCGGACGACGCACCCCGCCGCCACTATTGCTTCAAGGCGAAGACGCGCGCCGCCGTCGATGCATTCTGGCGCGCCGGGCTGGCCCATGGCGGCGCCGACAATGGCGCGCCCGGTTTGCGCGACTATCACCGCACGTATTACGCGGCGTTTCTGTTCGATCCGGACGGCAACCGCATCGAAGCCGTCTGCCACGCGCCCACCGCGTAAGCGGGGACTAGCCGTTGAAAGTCTTGCCTTCAGCGGCCAGCTTGAGCAAGAGCGGCGCCGGGGCCCAGGCGTCGCCGTGCCGGCCTTGCGCATATTTCTCGATCGCATTGAGCACATTCGGCAAGCCGACCGTATCGGCATAAAACATCGGCCCGCCGCGAAACAGCGGAAAGCCATAACCGGTCAGGTACACCATATCGATATCGGATGCGCGCAGCGCAATCCCCTCTTCCAGGATGCGGGCCGCTTCATTGACCATCGAATACACCAGCCGTTCGACGATTTCGCTGTCGCTGATCTGGCGCCGCTCCAGGCCCAGGTCGGCCGAATGCCGGACGATCATGGCGTCCACCAATTCGGACGGGTAAGCCTTGCGGTCGCCAGCCTTGTAATCGTACCAGCCGGCCCCGGTTTTCTGGCCGAAACGGCCCAATTCGCACAGCAAGTCGGCCGTCTTCGAATACGTGATGTGCGGCGCTTCCACATAACGGCGCTTGCGGATATACCAGCCGATATCGTTGCCGGCCAGGTCGCCCATGCGGAACGGCCCCATCGCAAAGCCAAATTTCTCGGCCGCCTTATCGACTTGTTCCGGCAGGCAACCTTCGTCGAGCAAGAAGCCGGCCTGGCGGCTGTACTGTTCTATCATGCGGTTGCCGATGAAGCCATCGCACACGCCCGACACGACGCCGGTTTTCTTCAGCTTTTTCGACAATGCCAGCGTGGTGGCCAGCACTTCCTTGCTGGTGGCGGCGCCGCGCACGATTTCCAGCAATTTCATCACATTGGCGGGGCTGAAGAAATGGGTGCCGATCACGTCTTGCGGGCGTTTGGTGAAGCCGGCAATGCGGTTCAAGTCCAGGGTCGAGGTGTTCGACGCCAGGATCGCACCCGGCTTCATCACTTCGTCGAGTTTCCTGAACACGCTTTCCTTCACGCCCATCTCTTCAAACACAGCTTCGACGACGATGTCGGCCTGGGCGATATCTTCATACGCCAGGGTGCCGCTGATCAAGGCCAGGCGCTGCTCGAACTTTTCCTGCGTCAACTTCCCCTTTTTCAAGGTATTCTCATAATTCTTGCGGATCGTCGCCAGGCCCTTGTCGAGCGCTGCCTGTGTGGTTTCGAGCAAGATGACGGGCATGCCGGCATTGACGAAATTCATCGCGATGCCGCCGCCCATGGTGCCGGCGCCGATCACGGCGGCCTGTTTGATGGCGCGCACCGGGGTGTCGGCCGGCACGTCGGGCACCTTGCCGGCAATGCGTTCGGCGAAGAAGGCGTGGCGCAAGGCCTTCGATTCATTCGACTGTATCAATTGCATGAAGCGTTCGCGCTCGAATTTCAAGCCAGCCTCGAACGGCATCGTGACCGAGGCGGCCACCGTTTCCACGCATTGCAGGGGCGCCGGGAACGGGCCGGACATGGCCTTGACGGTATTGCGCGAGAATTGCAGGAAGGCTTCGTGGTTCGGATAATCAACCTTGCGGTTCCGCACTTTCGGCAAGGGCCGCGTAGCGGCGACCTTGTTGGCGAAGGCCAGCGCGCTGGCCAGCAGATCGGCGTCGGCGGCGATGACTTCGTCGAACAAGGCCGTCTGGGCCAGCTTTTCGGAGGCCACCGGGGTGCCCGAGACAATCATGTTCAAGGCCATTTCCAGGCCCAGCACGCGCGGCAAGCGCTGCGTGCCGCCGGCACCCGGCAAGAGGCCAAGTTTGACTTCCGGCAAGGCGATCTGGGCGCCCGGCGCGGCCACGCGGTAATTGCAACCGAGCGCCAGTTCCAGGCCGCCGCCCATGCAGACGCTGTGGATCGCGGCCACCACCGGTTTGCTCGATTCTTCGACCACGCGGATCAAGGTATGCAGGCTGGGCTCGGCCAGCGCTTTCGGCGAATTGAATTCCTTGATGTCGGCGCCGCCGGAAAAGGCCTTGCCGGCGCCCGTGATGACGATGGCCTTGACGGCGGCGTCGGCCAGCGCCCGCTTGATGCCGTCGACGGCAGCGGTGCGGGTCGCCAGGCCCAGGCCGTTGACGGGCGGATTGGCTAAGGTGATGACGGCAACGGCGCCGTTGACTTGGTATTCTGCGCTCATGTCTCTTCCTTTTCGGGTCTTACGTGTAGGTGAAAATACGGCGCCATGCAGGCGGCGCCATGTCGGCGAAATCCCACTATAGCGCAAAAAGAACGGTCGTATTATTTCTTGGCGGATGTTGATGGCAGATGCGCCCGCCGTGTGCGTTCAAGCCGTCGGCAAGCGGTGGCCCTTGAATTGTTCGCGCAATTTGTTTTTCTGGACCTTGCCGGTGGCGCCCATCGGCAAGGCGTCCAGGAACAGCACATCATCGGGCATCCACCATTTGGCGATCTTGCCTTCGAAAAAGCTCAGCAAGGCTTCCCGGCTCACGTCCAGTCCGGGGCGCTTGACCACCAGCAACAGCGGCCGCTCATCCCATTTCGGGTGGGCCACGCCGATGCATGCCGCCTGCAACACGGCCGGATGTCCCATGGCCAGGTTTTCCAGGTCGATGGTGCCTATCCATTCGCCGCCGGACTTGATCACATCCTTGCTACGGTCGGTGATTTGCATATAGCCGCCGGCATCGATGGTGGCCACGTCGCCGGTCGGGAACCAGCCGTCTTGCAAGACCTCGCCGCCCTCGTCCTTGAAATAACGGGCGATCACCCACGGTCCTTTGACCAGCAAATGGCCATAACTGATGCCATCCCAGGGCAACTCCTTGCCTTCGTCGTCGACGATCTTCATGTCCACGCCATAAATCGCGTGGCCTTGTTTTTGCAAGATCTTGCGCTGTTGTTCCCGCGGCAAGTCGAGGTGGCGCACTTGCAAGCCGCAGGTGGTGCCCAGCGGCGACATTTCCGTCATACCCCAGGCATGGATCACGTCGACATCGAGGACATCGATCAGGGTCGCCATCATTGCCGGTGGACAGGCGGCGCCGCCGATGACTGTGCGGCGGAAGGTCGAAAATTGCAACTTGTTTTGCAGCGCATGGTTGATCAGGCCCAGCCAGATGGTCGGCACGCCGGCGGAAAACGTCACTTTCTCGCTTTCGAACAATTCATACAGGGACTTGCCGTCCAACACGGCGCCGGGAAACACCAGCTTGGCGCCGGACAGGGGCACGGAATACGGCAAGCCCCAGGCGTTCACATGGAACATCGGCACCACCGGCGAAACCGTGTCGGCCGCCGAGACATTGAGCGCGTTCGGCACGGCCGAGCCGTACGCATGCAGCACGGTCGAGCGGTGCGAATACAAGGCGCCCTTCGGATTGCCGGTGGTGCCCGAGGTGTAGCAGAGCGTGGCGGCCGAATTTTCATCGAACAACGGCCAGGTATATTGGTCGGAATGGCTGGCGATCAAATCCTCGTAGCACAGCAAACCGGGAATCTTGCTATGCGCCGGCATGTGCTCGGGGCCGCACATCAGCACGAAATGCTTGACCGTCTTACAATGGACGGCAATCGCTTCGACCAGCGGCAAGAAGGTCAAATCGAATAGCAGGATCTGATCTTCGCCATGATTGGAAATGTAGGCGATTTGTTCCGGAAACAGGCGCGGATTAATGGTATGCAGCACCGCGCCGGAACCGGACACGGCGTAATACGCTTCCAGGTGGCGGTAGCCATTCCACGCCAGCGTTGCGACGCGGTCGCCGATGCGCGCGCCCAAGCCATGCAAGGCGTTGGCCAGGCGCCGCGCGCGCTGGTGGCACTCGCGGTAAGTGTAACGGTGCAGATCGCCTTCGACGCGGCGCGAGACGATTTCATTGCCGCCATAATGGCGTGCGGCAAATTCGATAATGCTGGAGATGAGCAAAGGTTGGCTCATCATTTGTCCCATCAGGGGACTCATTGGGTACGACGACATCGACACTCCTGCAAGTTTGTCAAAAATATTACAAGGTTTGGTATGGGCAGTTTGGTACGACCGTGCTAAAGCAGTCAATGCTTTTCGATGCTGCGCCGCAGCATGAGGCGCGACTCCAAGTCGCACGCTGTCAAGCAAGCGAAAATCAGCGTGGACGCGAATAAAATATCGCCTTGCGGTAGAATTGATCCTACTCACGCCCGTACGCAACAGCGAGCAGGCTCAACGCAAACAGAACGGAACTGCCATTACTGTCGACACTTTACCCCTGGACAACTCATTTGCGGCCCTGCCGCCCGCGTTTTTCACGCGTTTGATGCCCACTCCCCTGCCCGCCCCCTATTTTGTCGCCGCCAGCGCATCGGCGGCAGCCCTGATCGGGATCGCGCCGGCCCAGTTGGAGCAAGATGACTTTGTCGCCGTCCTGAGCGGCAACCGGGTGCCGCCTAGGGCGCTGCCGCTGGCGGCCGTGTATTCGGGCCACCAGTTTGGCGTCTGGGCCGGCCAGCTCGGCGACGGGCGCGCCATTTTGCTGGGCCAACTGGCGACGCCGGACGGCCCCGTCGAATTGCAATTGAAGGGCGCCGGCGCCACCCCGTATTCGCGCATGGGCGACGGGCGCGCCGTGCTGCGCTCGTCGATCCGCGAATTTCTCTGCTCGGAAGCCATGGCCGCGCTCGGCATCCCCACTTCGCGCGCTCTAGCCCTGACCGGTTCCGACCAGGGCGTACTGCGCGAAACGGTCGAGAGCGCCGCCGTCGTGACCCGCATGGCGCCCAGTTTCGTGCGCTTCGGCTCCTTCGAGCATTGGTTCTACCAAGGCAAGCAGAGCGAACTGAAGATCCTGGCCGATTATGTGATCGATTCTTTCTATCCGGAATTGCGACCCCTTGATAATCCCTACCAGGCGCTGCTGGCGGAAGTGTCACGCCGCACCGCGCACATGATCGCGCACTGGCAAGCGGTCGGCTTCATGCATGGCGTCATGAATACGGACAATATGTCCATCCTGGGACTGACCCTCGATTATGGCCCGTTTGGCTTCATGGAAGCCTTCGACGCCAAGCACATCTGCAACCATACCGACCAGCAAGGCCGCTATAGCTACGCGATGCAGCCGGAAATGGGCCACTGGAATTGCTATGCGCTGGGCCGGGCGCTGTTGCCCTTGATTGGCGACGTGGCGGCGGCGCAGCAAGCGCTGGACAGTTATCAACCGGCCTACGCGGCCAAGATGGCGCAATTACTGGGCCAAAAACTGGGCTTGGAAACGGCGCGCGACGACGATCAAGCCTTATTCGACAGCATGTTTGCGCTGATGCAAGCGAACCATGTCGATTTCACGCTATTCTTCCGGCGCCTGGGCGAGTTGCGCATGGATGCGCCGCAGCATGGCTTGCGCGACCTGTTCCTCGACCGCCCCGCATTCGACGCCTGGGCCGAGCAATATTGCCAGCGCTTGCGCCAGGAAAGCCGGGGCGACGCCGAACGCCGCCTGGCCATGAACCTGGTCAATCCGAAATACGTGCTGCGCAACTACCTGGCGCAAATTGCCATTGAAAAGGCGCAGAAAAAAGACTTTACTGAAGTTGTGCGGCTGTTGAAAGTATTGGAGCGCCCGTTCGACGAACAAGCAGAGTACGAAACCTACGCGGCGCCGCCGCCCGACTGGGCCAGCCACCTTGAAGTTAGTTGTTCCTCCTGAGAGCACCACCATGACGACTGTTAAAGTAAGAAAAACCGACGCCGAATGGCGCGCCATGCTCGATTCCATGCAGTATGAGGTGACGCGCCACGCTGCCACCGAGCGCGCCTTCACGGGCCAATTCCACGACCATCACGAGAGCGGCATCTACACTTGCGTGTGCTGCAATACGCCGCTCTTCGCCTCGGATGCCAAATTCGATTCCGGCTGCGGCTGGCCCAGCTACTTCAAGGCGCTCGACCCGGCCAATGTGACGGAGATCCAGGACCGCAGCCATGGTATGCTGCGCACCGAAATTATTTGCGCCGTCTGTGACGCGCATCTGGGCCATGTATTCCCGGATGGCCCGCCGCCGACCGGTTTGCGCTATTGTATTAACTCGGCCTCGCTGCGCTTCGATCCACACCACCCTGCCTAAAAGATTACGATGAAATTCCTGTTCGACTATATCCCGCTGTTCCTGTTTTTCGGCGCTTACAAATGGGCCGGCATCTATACAGACGCGGCGCACGCGCTATTGACCCAATATCTGTCGGGCTTCGTGTCGGGCGGCGTGATCGCGCCGGCGCAAGCGCCCATCATGCTGGCCACCGTGGTCGGCATCCTGGCCACGTTCTTCCAGGTGGTGTATCTGCTGGCGCGCCGGCAACCGGTGCATGGCATGCTTTGGCTGTCGCTTTTCATCTTCGTCGTGTTTGGCGGCGCCGGGATTTACTTCCACGACGATACCTTCATCAAATGGAAGCCGACCCTGATTTACTGGTTGTTCGCGCTGGCCCTGTTGATCTCGCAAGTGTTCTTCAAGAAAAACCTGATGCGCAAGGCCATGGAAGCGCAAATCAAGCTACCCGACGCCATCTGGCAAAAGCTGCTGTATGCGTGGATGCTGTTTTTCGCCGCAGTTGGCGTGCTCAATCTGTATGTCGCCTTCGTCATCTACAAAAATGATTTGAGCGCCTGGGTCAGCTTCAAGGCGTTCGGCACCACCGCGATTTTCTTTGTCTTCATCGTCGGCCAAACCTTCTTCCTGTCCAAATACATGGAGGAAGACGCATGAGCACCCGCCTGGAACGCATCCGCAGCCGCCTGCAAGCGGCCTTGGCGCCGCTCGAATGCACGCTCGAAGACGATTCGGCCAGCCACGCCGGGCATGCCGGCGCCGCGTCCGGCGGCGGCCATTACAATTTACGCATTGTTTCAGCGCAATTTGAAGGGCTCAGGCTCGTCACAAGACATCGACTCGTGTATGATTCCGTGCACGATATGATGCATACCGAGATACATGCATTGGCCATCGTTGCCTTGGCGCCGTCCGAGACATGAGGTCTGGCTTGTATGTTGGTTTATATCAACCATCGGCTTAATATATTGAACGAAACTGACTGCATTCCGGTCTACTTTTTTCAACGCACTCTTTCACGAACTTTTCCCTAACAGGATTTAATAATGACTTTTAAGCCAGCCCGCTTGCTGATTGCACTACTCGCCGTTGTTGCCGTCCCTGTTTTCGCGCAAAACATCGCAGTTGTAAACGGCAAACCCATCCCGTCCTCCCGCGTTGACGCCGTCGTCAAGCAAGTTGTGGCCCAAGGCCAGCAACCGGATTCGCCGCAATTGCGCGAATTGATCAAGAAAGACTTGATCGGTCGTGAAGTGTTGATGCAAGAAGCGGAAAAGGAAGGCTACGGCAAGGATGTCGCCGTCAAGCAGCAAATCGAAAATGCGCGCCAAGCCATCATCGTCAACGCGCTGGTCGGCGATTTCCTGAAAAAGAATCCCGTCAAGGATGCCGACATCAAAGCTGAGTACGACCGCGTCACCGCCGAGTCCGGCGACAAGGAATACCATGTGCGCCACATCTTGCTGGCCACCGAAGCGGAAGCAAAAGACGTGATCGCCAAGCTCAAGGGCGGCGCCAAGTTTGAAGAGCTGGCCAAGAAGTCGAAAGACACGGGCTCGGCCGACAATGGTGGCGACCTCGATTGGGCGGCGCCGTCGTCCTTCCCTAAAGTGTTTTCCGACGCCTTCGTCGGTCTGCAAAAAGGCCAGTTCACGGAAGCCCCGGTGCAAAGCCCGAACGGTTTCCACGTGATCAAGCTGGACGACGTACGCGCCGCCAAATTGCCGACGCTGGAAGAAGTCAAGCCGCAAATTTCGGAATCGCTGCAGCAAAAAAAATTGCAAGCTTATCAAGAGGAAATGGTTAAAAAAGCCAAGATTCAGTAATAGTGCAATAATGCTAGCACGTCCGGCGTCATCGACGGCGCCGACTCAATTGTCGCGTGTGAAAATGCGTACTGCCATGCAGGCGCGATTTGTAGTTTTTTTATAGGATGTGATAATGATTTTGAAGCCAGCCCGCCTGTTAATCGCTTTACTCGCTGTTGCTGCCATTCCGGCATTCGCGCAAAACATCGCTACCGTCAACGGCAAAGCCATTCCCGCCTCCCGCCTCGATCAAGTGGTCAAGCAAGTTGTCGCACAAGGCAAGCAAGCTGATTCGCCGCAATTGCGCGACGCAATCAAGAAAGACTTGATCGGCCGCGAAGTCCTGATACAAGAAGCCGACAAGGAAGGCTACGGCACCCACGCCGACGTCAAGGCCCAGGTCGAGAACGCACGCCAAAGCATCATCATCAATGCCATGCTGGCCGACTACGTCAAGAAAAACCCTGTCAAGGACCCTGAGATCAAGGCCGAGTACGACAAGTACCGCGCCCAAGTCGGCGACAAGGAATACCATGCCCGCCACATCCTGGTGGCAACCGAAGCCGAAGCGAAAGACATCATTGTCAAGCTGAAAGCCGGCGGCAAGTTCGAGGAATTGGCCAAGGTCTCGAAAGACAGTTCCGCAGCCAATGGCGGCGATCTGAACTGGGCCAACCCGGGTTCCTTCGTCAAGCCATTCTCGGACGCCATGGTGGCACTGAAACCGGGCCAATACACCGACACCCCGGTCAAAACCGAGTTCGGCTACCACATCATCAAGCTCGACGAATCGCGCGCGGCGAAGATTCCTTCGCTGGAAGAAGTCAAGGGCCAGGTTGCCGAATCGCTGCAACAGAAGAAATTGGCGGGATACCGCGAAGACTTGCTGAAAAAAGCAAAAATCCAATAATCATTATTGGAATAAAAAAAGCGCTCTTCGGAGCGCTTTTTTTTGCCTGGAAATGCGTCACATGGTGTTACTTGGAAGCTGTCCGACATTGCAAACCAGCATTCAATCCCGGCGCCAGACAAACATTGCCGTCCGGCGCCCCAGCTTACAGGATTAGTTTGGCAGGCTCAGCGAAGTTCTCACCGCCGCCGCCGCTTCCTGATTCATATACTTTATCGTATCCGTCAGCGACACACCTTTTGGCACGAAATAGCCAAAACTCCAGGCCAGGCTGCCCTGCTTCGGTTGAACGATCGCCAATTTCACGCCGGCACTCTGAAACGCCGCCGTAAATTCCGGGTTATACAGGCTGAAGTCAAACGCGGCCGGGAAGATGATATCCAGATAGGTATTGGCGCCAAATGTTTTTTGTACGAACATTGCGCCACCCAGCGACGAGGCGGCCGGCGGATTGGCGACGCATTGCTGTTTAGCCGGCAGGGCGCTGGTATCGAACATCGTGATCGTGCCATTACTTTGATACTGGAGTACAAGATATTTCCCCGTCGCGCTATTGCCGAAGCAAGACGCGGAATTGACCAGGCCGCCCATGGCCGTAATTGGCTGGGACTGGAGATCGTTCATGCGTCCACCGCCAAGCGGAGCGATCATCGTATCGGCGCCCGCCGTGTAAGTGAGGGACAGGCTTTTCGCGTTCGGGCCAAAGGTTCCCGCCGCGGCGGCGGTGCTGCTAGCCGTTGGCAAGGTTTTCAGATAATCCTGGACCGGCGTGCCATTCAATTCCGTCATCCCAATTGACAAGCCCCAGTTGACGTCCGCCACATTGGTTTCCGAAAAATGCTGCGTCATGGTTGCGGCATTGCCGGCGCCATAAGACATTTGCGGCGCGCCTTGCGTCAAAGACCAGCCCTTGTCGACGAATACCTGGCGCTTGACAAAATCGAACAAGCCATTGGTCAGGAAAGAATCGGCGCCGGCATAGCGCGTCGTGCTAATCAAGGGATGTCCGCTGGCATCGCTGCCATTGGCGACTTTCCGGATATATGCCTGGTCGACGCCATTGTTCGACGAGCCGGCGCCGCCGAAAAAAAAGATCCCCGAATTGAGCTGGATTTGCACGGTATTGGTGGCCGTTCCCGGGCCTGCCAGGGAATTCGTTTGCGTGGTGTTCGATTGCGGTATAGTCGATTGCGGAGTATTCAAGGTTGCCAACGGCCCCGCAGCCGATACCGGCGCGTTCGTGCCACCGGTGCCACTGCCGCCACCGCCGCATGCCGCGAGAACCAATGCCGAGACGCTTGCTACCACTGCTGCTGCTTGCTTCATTCACTTGCCTTTGTTGAAGTCGGAAATTGAGCCGGTTATTATCGCACAATTGTTAATAGAAAAGACTCGTTATCTGACACCAACTCCGCCATGTCGCACATACCTGCCAGGCGCGCCATGTAAACGCACAAGGCCGGCATCGCGACGATGCCGGCCTTGCACAATTGATTGTCGGGCGCGAAGCCGGCCCTAGCTTGTTATCCGACCCACTGGCGGGCGTTGCGGAACATGCGCATCCATGGCGAGTCCTCGCCCCACGATTGCGGATGCCAGGATTGCTGGACCGAACGGAATACCCGTTCGGCATGCGGCATCAAGACCGTGAAGCGGCCGTCCGGCGTCGTCACCGACGTCAAGCCGCCCGGCGAACCGTTCGGATTGAAGGGGTAGGCTTCGGTGGCCAGGCCGCGATGGTCGACGAAACGCATGGCCGCCGTCACGTCGGCCAGCGTGCCCGTTTGCGAGAAGTCGGCATAGCCTTCGCCATGCGCGATGGCGATCGCGGTCCGGGTGCCGGCCATGCCCTGGAAGAAGATCGACGGCGAATCCAGCACTTCAACCATCGCGAAGCGGCCCTCGAATTTTTCCGACTTGTTGCGCGTGAACTTGGGCCAGGCTTGCGCGCCGGGGATGATGGACTTCAGGTTGCTCATCATCTGGCAGCCATTGCAAATTCCCAGGCCGAAGCTGTCGCTGCGGGCAAAGAAGCGCGCGAACTGCTCGGCCAGGCTGGCGTTGAACAAGATGGACTTGGCCCAGCCTTCGCCGGCGCCCAGCACGTCGCCATACGAGAAACCGCCGACGGCGATGATGCCGTGGAAGTCGTCAAGGCGGACGCGGCCGGCGATCAAGTCGCTCATGTGGACGTCGACTGCCGTGAAGCCAGCCTGGTGCATCACATAAGCCGTTTCGATATGCGAATTGACGCCCTGCTCGCGCAAGATCGCCACGCGCGGACGCACGCCCGCCAGGATGAAGGGCGCGGCCACGTCTTGCGCCGGATCGAAGCTCAACACCGGGCTGATGCCGGGATCGGCCGCGTCCAGGATATTGTCGTATTCGGCGTCGGCGCACACGGGATTGTCGCGCAGGCGCGCGATGCGCCAGCTCGTTTCACTCCACAGGCGCTGCAAGGTGGCGCGCGGCTGCGTGTAAATCAACTTTGCGTCGCGCGTGAATTCGATCACATCGCGCTCGTTCGGCTTGCCGATGATATGGCTGCAGGCGCCCAGGTCGACGCCGCGCAGCACATCCATCACCAGCGATTTTTCTGCCGCGCGGACCTGGATTACGGCGCCCAGTTCTTCGCTGAACAGGGCGCGCAAGGTCAATTCATTGCGCCGCTCGGAAACCTGGCCAGCCCAATTCTTGGCGTCGCCCCAGTCGCTGGCATGCTCGCCTTCCATGACCAGCATGTCGAGATTGATCGACAGGCCGCTGTGGCCGGCAAACGCCATTTCGGCCAGGGTGGCAAACAAGCCGCCGTCCGAGCGGTCATGGTAGGCCAGCAGCTTGCCGTCACGGTTCAATTGCTGGATCGCGGCAAAGAAACCTTTCAAGTCGGCCGCGCTGTCGACGTCCGGCGTTTCCTTGCCAAGCTGGCCAGTCACTTGCGCCAGCGCCGAGGCGCCCAGGCGGTTCTTGCCGCGCCCCAGGTCGATCAGGATGATAACGCTCTCGCCGGCGTCGCTCTTGAGCTGCGGCGTCAGCGATAGACGCACGTCCGACACCGGCGCGAACGCCGAGACGATCAGGGACACGGGCGACACCACGGCCTTGTCCTGGCCGTCGTCGCGCCAGGTGGTGCGCATCGACAGCGAATCCTTGCCGACCGGGATGCTGATGCCGAGCGCCGGGCACAATTGCATGCCGACCGCCTTGACGGTGTCGTACAGGGCCGCGTCCTGGCCCGGCTGGCCGCAGGCGGCCATCCAGTTGGCCGACAGCTTGATGTCGGCAATGTCGGCAATGGCGGCGGCGGCGATATTGGTGATCGCCTCGCCGACTGCCATGCGGCCCGACGCCGGCGCGTTGATCACGGCCAGCGGCGTGCGTTCGCCCATGGCCATCGCCTCGCCCAGATAGCCCTCGAAACTCATCGCGGTGACGGCGCAATCGGCCACCGGCACTTGCCACGGTCCCACCATCTGGTCGCGCACGGTCATGCCGCCCACCGAGCGGTCGCCGATGGTGATCAGGAAGGACTTATCGGCCACCGTCGGCAGCAGCAGCACGCGCTGCGCGACGTCGGCCAGATCGAGTCCGGTCAAGTCGATGGCCGGGAAATCGCTGACCACATGGTGCGCGTCGCGCAGCATCTTGGGCGGCTTGCCCAGCAAGACATCCATCGGCATGTCGACTGGCTCGTTGCCCAGCTCGGTGTCGATCAATTTCAGTTGGCGCTCTTCGGTGGCGACGCCGACGGCGGCGAACAGGCAGCGTTCGCGCTCGCACAAGGCCTGGAACAGCGCCAGGCTGTCGGGCGCGATTGCCAGCACATAGCGCTCTTGCGATTCATTGCTCCATATTTCCTTGGGCGCCATACCGCTTTCTTCCAGCGGGATCTTGCGCAAGTCGAAAATCGCGCCGCGCTTGGCGTCGTTGGTGATTTCCGGGAAAGCGTTCGAGAGACCACCAGCGCCCACGTCATGGATCGAGATGATGGGATTGTCGGCGCCCATCTGCCAGCAGGCGTTGATGACTTCCTGCGCCCGTCTTTCCATTTCCGGATTGCCGCGCTGGACCGAGTCGAAGTCGAGGTCGGCCGTGTTGGTGCCGGTCGCCATCGACGACGCGGCGCTGCCGCCCATGCCGATGCGCATGCCGGGCCCGCCCAGTTGCACCAGCAGGCTGCCGACCGGAATATCGTTCTTGTGCGTGTGCTGGGCCGAGATATTGCCGATGCCGCCGGCGATCATGATCGGCTTGTGGTAACCATACACGGTGTCGTCCGTGGCGCCGGCAAGGGGACCGACGTTTTGTTCATAGGTGCGGAAATAACCGCCCAACACCGGACGCCCGAATTCATTCGAGAACGCGGCGCCGCCCAAAGGTCCTTCGATCATGATTTGCAGCGCCGAGGCAATGCGGTCGGGCTTGCCGTAATGGGGGCCGGCGACGCGGCCCACTTGCGGCGCGGTCACGCTGGCCGCGTTTTCCCATGCATGCACGAAGTCCGGCAGCATCAGGTTCGAGACCGTGAAACCGGTCAAGCCGGCTTTTGGCTTGGCGCCGCGCCCGGTCGCGCCCTCGTCGCGGATTTCGCCGCCGGCGCCCGTCGAGGCGCCCGGAAAAGGCGAAATCGCGGTCGGGTGATTATGCGTTTCGACCTTCATCAAGGTGTGGGTCAATTCGCTCGAGGCCGCGTATTCGTGGCCTGCGCCGCGCGGGAAGAAGCGCGCTACGACGGCCCCTTCCATGATCGAAGAATTGTCGCTATAGGCGACTACGGTACCCTTCGGCTGCAATTCGTGGGTATTCTTGATCATGCCGAACAGCGATTTTTCCTGCGCCACGCCGTCGATGGTCCAGTCGGCGTTGAAAATCTTGTGGCGGCAATGCTCGCTGTTGGCTTGCGCGAACATCATCAATTCGACGTCGGTCGGATTGCGCTGGGCCTTGCTGAAGGCGGCGTGCAGGTAATCGATTTCATCGTCCGACATGGCCAGGCCGAGGTCGGTATTGGCATGCTCGAGCGCGGCCTTGCCGGCGCCCAGCACGTCAATCGATGCCAAAGGACGCGCTTCGAGCGTGCGGAACAGGTCGGCCGCCTGGTCCGGGTGGCGCAACACCGATTCGGTCATGCGGTCGTGCAGCAGCGCGGCGACGTCTTGCGCCTGGCTGTCCGAGAGTTTTTTCGCCGCGCCCAGGCTGCTGCCCAACAGTCCCGATTTCAAGTTGACGCGAAAGGCGATGCCGCGCTCGACGCGCTTGATATGCGCCATGCCGCAATTGTGCGCGATATCGGTCGCCTTCGAGGCCCACGGCGAGATCGTGCCGAAGCGCGGGATGACGAAAAATTGCTCGCACACGCCGTCGGCGTGCTCGGCTTCGGCCGGCTCGCCATAGGTCAGCAGCGCGTCGAGGCGGCTGCTATCGTCGGCCGACAAGGGCGCCGCAGCATCGATGAAATGGACAAAGCGCGCTTGCACCGACACAATGGCAGGCAGTACGGCTTGCAATTGGGTCAACAGGCGTTGGCTACGGAAAACGGAGAGGGCATTGGAACCCGGCAGTATCAACATGATTGGGAGGTGGTTGATGCAGCGTGGCTGCGGGTTAAAGGTAGGTAAGGACGGTAAGGCACGAGCTGGTCTGGCTAAAATTGCTTTGCGCGCATTATACCCGTTTCGCACCCCGGTTAACAGAGCTGAAGCCCTTCGACGGGCGCCCCAACTGTGCCTAAAGCAACATTTCAGCCATTGTTTGTCAAAAATCGCGCGCAGGCGGCGTAAGCTTGCGCGCTTTTCTGGCCCATCGGCCCGCCTTTGCAGTATGCTCAGTCAAAAAAAGCCGCCCTCGCCGCCCTCACGCGGCCTGGTTTGCCCGGCGCAGAATTCCGAAAGCGAAATGATGCAAGAATATAGTGACCTGTCAGTGCTGATCGTCGACCCCAATCCCGGCATGCGCGGCAATTTGCACAGCATGCTCAATCAGTCATCGATCACCAAAGTCGACTACGCGGTCAGTTCCGGCACGGCGATACGCCAACTGAGCAAAAAACCGTTCGACATCATCTTGTGCGAATACGACCTGGGCGATGGCCAGGACGGCCAGCAATTGCTGGAAGACTTGCGCCACCATCAATTGATCGGCGTGTGGACCATCTTCATCATGCTCACTTCCGAAGGCATCCCCGGCAAGGTGATGAGCGCGGCCGAATTGGCGCCAACCGACTATATCTTGAAACCGTTCACGGTCGACGTGCTGGGCGGGCGCATAGTCCGGGCGATCGAGCGGCGCGCCGTCTTCCTGCCGGTCTATCAATTGATCGAACAAGGCGATGTGCGCGGCGCCGTCAAGGCTTGCCGCGCGGCCGAAATCGCTTATCCGCGCCACGCCGGCGATTTCCTGCGCCTGCGCGCCGAATTGCATGGGGAATTGGGCGAATTTGACGAGGCCGAACGGCTTTACGGGGACGTGCTGGCCAGCCGGCCCTGCGGCTGGGCGCACCTGGGCATGGCCAAGACCCTGTTCGCGCAAGAACGTTATCCGGAAGCCCATGAGGGCTTGCTCAAGCTGCTCGAGCAAAACCCGCGCTTCATGTCGGCCTACGATATGTTGGCCAAGACGCTGGAAGCGATGGGCCAGCCGGCCCAGGCCAAGAAAATACTCGAAGACGCGGTGGCGCTGTCGCCCCATATGGTGCGGCGCCTGCGCCACTTGGGCGGGGTGGCACTGGAAGCGGGCGATATCGGCGCGGCCGAGCGGGCCTTCAAGCAAGTGGTGGCCAAGGCCAAGTATTCAGAATTCCGCGATCCCGAGGATCACGTCAACCTGGTCAAGGCGCTGGTCCAGAAAGGCGACGGCAAGCAAGCCGACGGCGTGATGCGCGACCTCGAGCGCTCGCTGCGCGGCAATAGCAATGTCGAGGCTTGCCGCGCGATTTCCGCCGCCCTGCTGCTGGACCTGGCCGGCAACGGCCCTGGCGCCGCCGACGAATTACTGCGCGCGGTGAAAGCGGTCGGCCACAGCAAGGGCTTGTCGACCGGTTTGCGCGTCGGCCTGGCCCACAGTTGCCTGAAATTCAAGCTCGATCAAGCCGCCTCGGACGTCATGCTCAATCTGATGAACGATCCGGACAGCGCCGTGACGATGGAACAGGCGGTCGACGAATTTGAGAAGGCCGGCCGCCACGACATGGCGCAAAGCATGGGCGCGCGCATCACCAGGCAAGTGGAAGAATTGATGAGCGACGCGGCCGACCAGTCCAGCCACGGCGACTTGAAGGCGGCCGTGTTCGCCTTGCGCCTGGCCGTGCGCAAGACGCCGGGCAATATCAAGGTGCTGCTGGCCTCGGTCGAGGCGATCTTGCGCCAGCTCAATATCCTCGGTTGGGAGCCGCCGCTGGCCGAACAAGCCCAGCACCAGTTGCAAGCGATCCGCAAGCTCGACCCCAAGCATCCCATGCTGGCTTCCCTGCGCGAGCAATTCGGCGCGACCCAGCGAAAATATGGTATCGCCAACTAGGATAAGCGCAACGCTGCGGTGTGGCTGGCTCGACCAGCCTGCGGCTAGAATGCGCTCCGACTATCCCATTCATCCCGCTGGCGGGCGCCTTGCGCCGCCATGCTAACCAGAGCTTCGCTTGAGAAATCGATTATTGTTGACACTGTTGGTGGCTGGCGACGCCGGCGCAACGGCCATTCCCGTCGTCAAGCCCGATTACTGGGGCATTGAGAGTATTGCCCACCCGGCCAAGCCGGCCGCCGTCCCGCGCCCGCCGCCCCGCGCGGCCAGCGCGAGTGCCGGGGACGTGTTGCGGGCCCAGGTCTTGCTCGACCGGGCCCACTTTTCATCGGGCGAAATCAATGGCTCATACGGCGGCACATTGCGCCAGGCCATACGCGGCTTTCAGAAATTGCATCAATTGCCCGTCAGCGGCACGCTCGACGCGGCGACCCGCAGCGCGCTGGCAGTGGACCAGGCGCCGGCGCTGGTTGCCTACACGGTCAGCGCGCAAGACGCGGCCGGTCCGTATGTGGCGATACCGGCCACCATGGCCGCCAAATCAAAGCTGGCGGCGCTCGGCTATACCAACGTGGCCGAAGCGCTCGGCGAAAAATTCCATTGCAGCCCGGCCCTGTTGAAGCGGCTGAACCCGGGCAAGGTCCTGGGCCGCGCCGGCGAACAATTGACGGTGCCGAACGTGGCCGCCGGCGCGCCTCTGCCGAAGGCGTCGAAAATACTGGTCGACAAAACCGACGGCACCTTGACGCTGCTCGACGCCAGCGGTACGCCCTTCGCGCAATATCCGGCCAGTACGGGCAGCGCCCACGATCCCTTGCCGCTCGGCCAGTGGCAAGTGCGCGGCATCGCCCACCATCCCACCTATCGCTACCAGCCGAAGCTGTTTTGGGACGCCAGGCGCAGCGACACCAAGGCCACCCTGGCTGCCGGCCCGAACAACCCGGTCGGCATGGTGTGGATCGAGCTGAGCAAGGAACATTACGGCATTCACGGCACGCCGGAACCGGCCAATATCGCCAAGACCCAGTCGCACGGCTGCATCCGCCTGACCAACTGGGATGCGCTGGCGGTGGCCAATGCGATTGCGCGCGGCGCCCTCGTGCTGATGCAATAACAGAGTGCCGGCTCCCTATACCGGCTATACCGCCTATTCCGGCGCGCCGTAGCCGCCGCCGCCGGGCGTCTCGATCACGAAGACATCGCCCGGCCCCATCTCGGTCTTGCCGATATGTGCCACATGCTCGACGCTACCGTCGGCCCGCAGCACGCTGTTGCGACCGAGCGCTCCCGGCGCGCCGCCGGCCATGCCGAATGGGGCGTGAATGCGGTTATTCGACAGGATCGCCGCCGTCATCGCTTCCAGGAAACGCACCTTGCGCACGCCGCCATTGCCGCCATGCCAGCGCCCCGCCCCGCCCGAGCCTTGCCTGATCTCGTAACTGTCCAGGCGCACGGGAAAGCGCCATTCCAGGATTTCGGGATCGGTCAGGCGCGAATTGGTCATATTGGTTTGCACCACATCGGTGCCGTCGAAACCGGGGCCGGCGCCGGAACCGCCGGAAATGGTTTCGTAATACTGGTGGGTGGCGTTGCCAAACGTGAAATTATTCATCGTCCCCTGGGAGGCCGCCATCACCCCCAGCGCGCCGTACAAGGCATTCGTGATGCAAGTCGAGGTTTCCACATTGCCGGACACGACAGAGGCCGGATAGCGCGGATTGAGCATCGAGCCGGGCGGGATAATCACCGTCAAGGGTTTCAGGCAGCCGGCGTTGAGCGGGATCTCGTCGTCGACCAGGGTGCGGAACACATACAGCACGGCAGCCATGCACACGGCCGACGGCGCGTTGAAATTGTTCGGCAATTGCTCGGAGGTGCCGCTAAAGTCGATTTGTGCGCTGCGGCGGGCGACATCGACCCGGATCGCCACCGCGATCCTGGCGCCATTGTCGAGCTGCACCGTATAGGCACCATCTTTCAGCGCGCCGATCACGCGCCGCACGGCTTCCTCGGCATTGTCTTGCACATGGCCCATATAGGCTTGCACCACGTCGAGGCCGAAGTGGGCCACCATCTTGCGCAACTCGTCGGCACCCTTTTGGTTGGCCGCCACCTGGGCCCGCAAGTCGGCCATGTTCTGGTCGGGATTGCGGGCCGGGTAGCGCCCGCTTGCCAGCAGCGCGCGCGCCTCGGCGTCGCGCAAGTGGCCGGCGTCCAGCGCGCCGTCGACCAGCTTGAAGTTATTGATCAAGACGCCCTCTTGCTCGATATTGCGCGAATCGGGCGGCATCGAACCGGGCGTGGTGCCGCCGATATCGGCGTGGTGGCCGCGCGCGCCGACGTAAAACAGGATGCCCGTGCCGGCCTCGTCGAACACCGGCGAAATCACGGTCACGTCGGGCAAGTGGGTGCCGCCGTGGTAAGGGTCGTTGAGCATGAAGACGTCGCCGGGGCCCATGCGGCCGGCGTTTTCCGTCATCACGGTCTTGATGCTTTCGCCCATGGAGCCAAGGTGGACCGGCATGTGCGGCGCATTGGCGATCAAATTGCCGGCCGCGTCGAAGATGGCGCAACTGAAGTCGAGGCGCTCCTTGATATTCACCGAATATGCCGTGTTTTGCAGGCGCAAGCCCATTTGCTCGGCGATCGACATGAAGAGGTTATTGAAAATTTCCAGCATCACCGGATCGGCGTCGGTGCCGATGGCACGCCGCTCTGGCAAGGCTTCCACGCGCGTCAGCAGCAAATGGCCTTGCGCCGTGACGCGGGCTTGCCAACCCGGCTCGACGACGGTGGTGGCGTTGGTCTCGGCGATGATCGACGGCCCCGCGATGCTGTCGCCGGGGCGCAGTGCCGCGCGTTGAAACAGATTGGTGGCGCGCCAGGCGCCGGCGCAATACATGCGCGTCACGCTCAGGGGCGCGGGGCCGCCGGCGCGCCGCGCGCCGCCCGACTCGCCGGACGATCCTACTTCCTGGGGCGGGTCAGAGACCCCGATCGCTTCGACCGAGACCGCTTCGACGATCAAGGCCTTGCCCGGCATCAGGAAGGAAAAGCGCTTCTTGTAGAGCGACTCGAACTGGGCTTGCATGGCGGCGTTGGAATCGAACAAGACGATCAGGGCCGCGTCGCTGCCCTCGTAGCGCAAATGCGCGCGCCGGATCAGGCTGATGCGCGCCTCGGCCACGCCCTGCGCTTGCAGGTCGGCGCGCGCCTGCCCGCCCAGCACGGCCAGGCGCTGCGCCAGTTCGGCCGGCGAAGCGGGACCGAGCCTGCTTTCGACGGCCGCCTCGCGCATCGCGCTCTGGTCGGCCAAGCCCATGCCGTAAGCCGACATCACGCCGGCCAGCGTATGAATGAACACGGTTTTCATGCCCAGCGCGTCGGCCACCAGGCAAGCGTGCTGGCCGCCCGCGCCGCCAAAGCTGGTCAAGGTGTAATCGGTGACGTCATGCCCGCGCTGCACCGAAATTTGCTTGATCGCATTGGCCATATTGCCGACCGCGATTTCGATATAACCTTCGGCCACTTGCTCGGGCAGCGTGGCGCGGCCGCTGGCCGCTGCGATCTCGGCGGCCAGCGCGGCGAATTTTTCGCGCACGATGTGCGCGTCGAGCGCTTGCGCGGCATCGGCGCCGAACAGTTTCGGGAAATGTTCAGGATCGATCTTGCCGAGCATGACATTGCAGTCGGTGACGGCCAGCGGGCCGCCACGGCGGTAACTGGCCGGGCCGGGATTGGCACCGGCGCTGTCGGGACCGACGCGATAGCGGGCGCCATCGAAATGCAAGATCGAGCCGCCGCCGGCGGCAACCGTGTGGATGCTCATCATCGGCGCGCGCATGCGCACGCCGGCGATCTGGGTTTCGAAGACGCGCTCGAATTCGCCGGAAAAGTGCGACACGTCGGTCGAGGTGCCGCCCATGTCGAAACCGATCACGCGCTCGAAGCCGGCCAACTGGCTGGCTCGCACCATGCCGACGATGCCGCCGGCCGGGCCGCTCAAGATACTATCCTTGCCCTGGAAGGCGCGGGCATCCGTCAAGCCGCCGTTCGACTGCATGAATTGCAGGTGCACGCCGGGCATCTCGGCCGCCAACTGGTCGACATAGCGCCGCAAGATCGGCGACAGATAAGCGTCGACCACGGTGGTGTCGCCGCGCGCCACCAGCTTCATCATCGGACTGACATGGTGCGACACCGAGATTTGCGTATAACCGATCTCGCGCGCGATGGCGGCCACCCGGGCTTCATGTTCGGTATAGCGGTAACCGTGCATGAGGACGATGGCCAGCGAACGCAAGCCTTGCGCATAGGCGGCCGCCAGGCCGGCGCGGGCGGCGGCGGCGTCGAGTTCGCGCACCACCTCGCCATGGGCGCCTATCCGTTCATCGATTTCGATCACTTGCCGGTACAATAATTCGGGCAGCACGATGTGGCGCTCAAACAGGCGCGGCCGGTTTTGGTAAGCGATGCGCAAGGCGTCGCGAAAGCCGCGCGTGATGGCCAGCGCGGTCGGCTCGCCCTTGCGTTCGAGCAAGGCGTTGGTGGCCACCGTGGTGCCCATCTTGACCGCCTCGATCAACGCCACCGGAATCGGCGCACCGGGCGCCAGACCGAGCAAATGGCGTATGCCGGCCACGGCGGCATCGCGGTATTGTTCCGGATTTTCCGACAAGAGCTTGTGCGTGACCAGGCTGCCGTCGGGACGGCGCGCCACGATATCGGTAAATGTACCGCCCCGATCAATCCAGAATTGCCAATCCATAGTGTGCGCCTTTTAGTGAGTCGCTTATTGTAGTCGGCTTGCTATTTTTTTGGCGCCGCACGGATAAGGGGTTTGAGGTGCAGTGGAACGGGTCCGGCCAAGTGCTGCGCCATACCGGCGCAATGGTACTCTTTCAGGCGACCCAGGATCTGCGCAAGGTGTCGCTCCGGCTCGGCCACGCGCTAATGCAGACGACGGAACTCTACCAGCAGGCTGAATCGATGGAAAAATCAGATAAAATGGCTCCGGTAACAATTTTGCTTAACATCACATTGAATGAAAATATTCCTCAACTGTTTGCCGCAAGATCTCGACAATGCCGCATGTCGCGACTTTATTGAGCATGCCCCTTTGGCGGCATGGTTGCCGGTATTGCTGCGGCTTCAACGTGAATTCCAACTGCCCGATGCCCAATGGGAGAAAATCCCGAAGGGCGCCAATGCCTTGTTTGGGCTGGGCGACGAAGTGATCGTCAAATTGGTGCCGCCCAACTGGCGCCGGCAAGGCGACAAGGAAATATTGATCACCCCGTTGCTAGAGGGAAAACTGTCATTGCAGACGCCAAAATTGATTGGCGGCGGGGAAATCGACAACTGGGTATTCATCATGTCGAGTCGCTTGAGCGGCACCTTGCTGGCGGACGTATGGCCGTTGCTGGACCTTCAACAAAAACGTTCGATCATGATTCAGACCGGACAGGTCCTGGGAGAAATCCGCACGGTGGCGTTTGCTGAAGACATTGCTATCCGCGTGAATTGGCCAGCCTATGTCCGCGATTTGATCGCTGGGTGTCTGGCGCGACATCAGCGCAGAATGATGCCGGCAAACCTGCTTGCGCAAGTGATGCCTTATCTCGACGCGGCCGGGGACTTTACGGTGCCAGCCGAGTCGCGCTTGATTCACATGGATGTTCATCCGTGGAACTTGATGGCAAAGCAAGAGGGGGGCCAGTGGAGGCTAGCCGGCTTACTCGACTATGGTGATGCCATTGTCGGCAATAGTGACCGATTTGAGTTATTGACACCCATGATATTCATGGCGCAAGGGAACGCCTTGTTGCTCAAGTCGCTGCTGGAATCTTATGCTGCGATTGGCGAAGCCAGTCGTGCAACGCTGCAGTGCCAACTGACGGCCTGCATGTTGATCAGGCCCGATTCTGACGTCACATTCTGCATGCATCAAGTTCCCATCACCGGACCGCGCGACACCTGGCAGCAGATCGCCGCGCAGATGTTTCCAATATAATCATGCTCGAATCCAGCAAGCCGAAAATCCTGCCGGGTTCCCCCAATATCAAGCGCGAGGCCGCGTGCGCCCCTTGCGCCGAAGCGCCATCGGCCTTATGTTGGCACACCCTTTTCTTTTCATGGCCACTATGAATCCACTCTATTGCGTTGCCGAGATCCGCGCCACCGAACAATCGGCCAGCCTGCAATTGCCGGCTGGGACCTTGATGGAACGCGCCGGCCAAGCCGCCGCTGCGGCCGTCCTCGTACTCTTGCCAGCCGCGCCCACCCCTTGCAAGGTATTGCTGCTGGCCGGACCCGGCAATAATGGCGGCGACGCCCTGGAAACGGCCGCGCGCTTGGCCGATGCCGGCATCCTGGTGTCGGTCTGGCTGGCGCCCGCTGCCGGCGCGCCCTCGCCCGAGCGGCTGCGCGCGCTGGAGCGGGCCGAAAGGGGCGCCGCGCGCTTTGTCGAGCTTGATGCCATCGCGGCGGCCGACTGGAGCCTGGTCGTCGATGGCTTGTTCGGCATTGGCTTGCAACGCCCGCTGGCCGGCGAAATCCGGCGCGCGGTGGACATGTTGAACCGGCTCGATTGCCCGGTGCTGGCGCTGGACGTGCCCAGCGGCTTGAATGCCGACACGGGCGCCGTGGTGGACCCGGACGGACTGGCCGTGCGGGCCAGCCAGACCCTCACCTTCATCGGCGACAAGCCCGGCCTGCACACGGGCGACGGGCGCGATTACGCGGGCGCCGTGCAAGTGGCGGCGCTGGGCATCGAGGCGCGCCATTTCGCGCCGGCCCAGGCCCATTTGAACGGCGAAGCGCATTTTGCGCGCCACCTGCGCGCGCGGCGCCAGAATACGCACAAGGGCAGTTACGGCAACCTGACCGTGATCGGCGGCGCGCACGGCATGACGGGTGCGCCCATCCTGGCCGCCCGCGCCGCCCTGTATGGCGGCGCGGGCCGGGTCTATATCGGCTTTGCGGACGAGGCGCCCGCCTACGACAGCGGCCAGCCCGAACTGATGTGCCGCCTGGCCGGCGACCTCGATTTCAATCTGGCGGCGCTGGTGGCCGGGCCGGGCCTGGGCGCCAGCGCGCGCGCGCGCGAACTGTTGCAGCGCGCCATAGACAGCGACAGTGCGCTGCTGCTCGACGCCGACGCCTTGAACCTGGCCGGGGCCGAACCGGAATTGCAGGCGGCGCTGGCGCTGCGCGGCAAGATCACGATCCTGACCCCGCACCCGCTGGAGGCGGCGCGGCTGCTGGGCGTGACGGTGGCCGAAGTGCAGGCGGACCGCCTGGCTGCGGCGCGTCAATTATCGGCGCAAATGCAATTGACGGTGGTGCTGAAAGGTTCGGGCACAGTGATCGCGGCGCCCGACGGCATGGTGGTACTCAATCCGACCGGCAATGCGGCGCTAGCCACGGCCGGCACCGGCGACGTGCTGTCGGGCCTGTGCGGCAGCTTGCTGGCGCAAGGCTGGCCGGAATGGGAAGCGGCGCTGGCGGCGGTCTGGTTGCACGGCTTGGCGGCCGACACGCTGGTGCGCGACGGCATCGGGCCGATCGGACTGACGGCCGGCGAGCTATTGCCGGCGATCCGCGTCGCCATCAACCGCATGGCGCACCGCCCAGTCGATTAATGGCCACGGACAATGGCAGTTAAGGACATTCAGCGCGGCAGAGCGTTAGTTGCTCGCCGCGCAAGTCTCCATGACCAGGCCACGCAGCCATCGATGAGCCGGATCGGCATGCAATCTGGGATGCCAGAACAGTGAAATCGTGATCTCGGGCATCGCCACCGGCAGGGGAAAGCTATGCATGCCGGCACGTAGATTGCGGGTATGGCGTTCGGGCACGCTGGCGATCAAATCTGAGGCCCTGGCCAGGGCCAGTGCGCTTGAAAAGCCGCCGACGATGGTGACGATGCGCCGTTCCAGAGCGAACGGCATCAGGGCCGCGTCGATCGGCCCCTTGTCGAGACCGCGCCGCGAGACACAAATGTGGTCGCCGTTCGCGTAACGGGCGGCAGTGATTTCGCCCTGGCTCAGCGCATGCCCCAGGCGCACCACGCCAATCATACGATCCCTGAACAAGGCTTGCGCGCGCAGCTCCGGCCCCATCGCGCTTCCCACCACGCCCGTTTCCAGGTCGACGGTGCCGCTGCGTAACGCCGCGCTGTCCTTGTCCGGCTTAGGCACGAAGCACAGCCGCACGCCAGGAGCTTGCTGGCCAACGCGGGAAATCAAGTCCGCTCCGAAGTTTTCCACGAAGCCCTCGCTGCTGCGCAGCGTGAATGTGCGATGCAATTGTTCGAGCCTGGGCGTCTCGGTGGGGCGTAACGCCGCTTCGGCGTCTTGCACCAGTTGGCTGACCCGCTCGCGCAATTCGAGCGCCCGGGGCGTCGCAACGAGACCGCGACCGGCCCGGACCAATAAGGGATCGCCCGTGGTCGCGCGCAGGCGGGCCAGCGCGCGGCTCATGGCCGACGGGCTGAGCCGCAACCGCCTGGCCGCGCGCGCAACGCTGCCTTCCGCGAGCAGCGCGTCTAGCGTGATAAGCAAGTTGAAATCCGGGGTCGACATGCCTGGAGTGTAGCGCAGTTTATTCCCGGCATGGCGTCTGGCGCACGCATACAGTGCAAATGACGCGTCTTCCGCCATGCCAAACAAGGGCGTATGTTGTGGATGACTCCACTTCGAGAGTTAACAAACGGAGCGCATCGTGAACCCTAACATTGCAAAACAAGGTGGAATAGGCGCCGCTTCGGCGCGCTGGGCCATCGCCAGCCTGTCGCTTTCCATGCTGCTGTCCTCGCTCGGCACCAGCATCGCCAATGTCGGCTTGCCGACCCTGGCGCAGAGCTTCAACGCTTCCTTTCAAGATGTCCAGTGGGTCGTCCTCGCCTATCTGCTTGCCATCACCACCCTGGTCGTCAGCGTCGGACGGCTCGGCGACGTGACTGGCCACCGCCGGCTGATGCTAGCCGGTATCTTCCTGTTTACGGTCGCCTCGGTGCAGTGCGGCATCGCCTCGACACTCTGGTTGCTGATTGCCGCCCGCGTGGCGCAAGGCCTGGGAGCGGCCATCATGATGGCCTTGAGCATGGCCTTCGTGGCCGCGACGGTGCCGAAGGACAACACCGGCAGCGCCATGGGACTGCTCGGCGCAATGTCGGCGACCGGCACCGCGCTCGGTCCTTCGCTGGGCGGCGTATTGATTGCCAGCCTGGGTTGGCGATCCATTTTTTTCATCAAGCTGCCGCTGGGACTGCTGACCTTGTTTCTCGCCTATCGTTACCTGCCCCTGGATCGCCAGGTGCCAAAAACGGATCGCGCCCGCTTCGACAGCCTGGGCACGCTACTGCTGGCCCTGCTGCTGGCCGCCTATGCGCTCGCCATGACGATGGGGCGCGGCAGTGTCGGTCCGCTCAACGTGGCGCTGCTGTTGACGGCACTGCTCGGCTGCGGCCTCTTCGTGCTGGCCGAGACGAAAGCGGCCTCACCGCTGATACGCTTGGAAATGTTACACGAGCCGGGACTGCGTGCCGGCCTCGCCATGAGCGCCCTGGTCACGACCGTGGTGATGGCGACGTTGGTGGTGAGCCCGTTCTACCTCGCCGGCGCGCTCAAGCTGGACCCCGCGCACGTCGGACTCGTCATGTCGTGCGGTCCGATTGTCGCCGCCCTGGCAGGCGTGCCGGCCGGGCGCGTCGTCGACCGTTTTGGCGCGCGCCGCATGAGCATCGCCGGACTCATCGCAATGGCGAGCGGCTGCGCCGCCCTGCCCATGCTGGCGACGGTGCCCGCTTACATCGCCCCGCTGGTCGTCATCACGGCCGGCTATGCCTTGTTTCAGGCGGCCAACAACACTGCCGTCATGACAAATATTCCAGCCCAGCAGCGCGGCGTCATATCCGGCATGCTCAACCTGTCGCGCAATCTGGGGCTCATTACCGGCGCATCCCTGATGGGCACCGTGTTCGCGCTCGGATCGGCAACAAGCAACGTGATGACGGCGCGTCCCGAGGCAATTGTGGCCGGCATGCGGCTCACGTTCGCGCTCGCCACGGCGCTCATCATCGTCGCCTTGCGCATCGCCTGCCATGCCCGGCGTGACGCCTAAGCGCGAACGCAAGTTGGGCGCCTCAAAAGCTGGCGCCCGCATCAGATCCGCCCCGCGCCCTGCTCCGCAAAATTCAATGCCACATCGAGCGCATCCATGAACTCGGCGACATTGATCGGTTTTGTCAGATAGCGGTAAAAGCCGGCCTCGATGCCATTCTTGATGTCACGCGGAACGGCATTTGCCGACAGGGCCATGACGGGGATGTGGGCCGTTAAAGGATTGTCGTTCAAAATCTTCAGCGCCTCATAGCCACTGATCCCGGGCAAATTAATATCCATTAAAATCACATCGGGCAGATAAGTGCGCGCCAACTGGATACCCATTTGTCCCTCGATGGCCGTCAATAATGTCAAATCTGTCCTGCGCTCGATCAATTCCTTGACCAGCTCCAAATTTGCCGGATTATCTTCGATATAGAGCAGTGTGCGCCGCGCCGATAATGTGACTGACGTGGCGGCGCCCTGCTCGCCCCCGTCAATTTCGCCGGCGCCGCCCAAGGGCAGCTCATGCGTCGTCGAAGCCGCCAATTCAATCCAGAATACACTTCCGACACCGACACTGCTTTCGACGCCGATCGAACCGCCCATCAACTGGACCAATTGCTTGGTGACCACCAAGCCGATACCGGTGCCTTCTTCCGTACTGGCCTCTTGCCCCAGGCGATTGAATGGCTGAAATAGTTGCTCCATCTGTTCCGACGTCAGACCGACTCCGGTATCCTTGACGCTCACGCGCACCCGATTTTCGCCGCGCATCATGCACTGGACGATGACCGCGCCGCCGACACGATTGTATTTAATCGCATTCGACAACAAATTAATGATCACCTGCTTGATCCTGGTTTTGTCGCCATAGATATGGAACGGATTGTCGGAACGGGGAAACACCATTTGTATTTCATGCTTTTGTGCCTGAGGCAAGATCATTGCATGACAATCTTTCAATACATCCGTGAGCGACATCAATTCTTGCGACATCGTGATTTTTCCCGATTCGATGGTCGCCAGATCGAGAATTTCATTAATCAGGCGCAGCAAATACCAACCGGCTTGCAGAATCTGGCTGATCGCCTTCTTTTGCTTCGGCGTGGGCGCCGGGTCCGAGGAATCCATTAACTGGGCAAATCCCAGCACCGCATTGAGCGGCGTGCGCAATTCATGACTCATACTGGACAGAAAATCCGATTTTGCCAGATTGGCTTTTTCCGCCGTGGCCTTTGCGCTGGCAAGTTCAAGATTATTTTGTTGCAACATCTTCTCGAATTGCTTGCGATCCGTGACGTCGCGGGCCGCCGCGAACACGCCTTGCAAATTGCGGTCACGGTCATAGAAGGTGGTGGCATTGTATGAAACAACGGTTTCCTTGCCATCTCTTGCATGCGCCGTCAATTCGTAATTGGTCACCTTGCCTTCTTTGAGTACCCGTATGATGGTCTCTTCGGCTCGCTCCGGATCGGTGAAATAACTCTTGAACGGCGCCCCGATCAATTCATCGCGCGTGCACCCTGTCAGCGCTTCCATCTGCTTGTTCACGTCGCTGATGATGCCGCGCGGATCGGTCGTCATTAAGGCATCGATATTCGATTCGATCAGCGAGCGGGTGTAAAATTGTTGGTCGCGCAGACGTTGATCGGTCTTCAGTTGCTCCGCTTCGACCCGCTTGCGCGCCGTATTGTCGGTGCCGATCAGCAAATAACCGATGATGGTGTTTTGGGCATCGCGCAGCGCCGTTACCGACACCACCGCCGGGAAGCGGCTGCCATCCTTGCGGAAGTAGGTCAGTTCGTAAATATCTTCGATGCCGCGCGAGGCCTTGAATACCAGCGCCTCGAAGCCCGGCAAGATCGCCGTTCCCAGCTCGACGCTGAGCGCGGTGGCGCGCATGATTACTTCCTGTGGATCGGAAATGTCGGCCGGCGTGATCTTGTTCATCACTTCGGCCGCCGTATAACCGAGCATGCGTTCGGCGCCGACATTGAAAATCTGGATCACGCCCTTGGCGTCGGTGGCGATGCTGGAGAAATTGGCGCTGTTGAAAATCGCATTCTGCAGGGCGCCCGCTTTCAAGAGCGCCTCTTCGGCCAGCTTGCGCGCCGTGTTATCGGTGCCGATCAAGAGATAGCCGATGATGGAATCCTGATCGTCGCGCAGCGCGGTGACCGATACCACCGCCGGGAAGCGGCTGCCATCCTTGCGGATATAGGTCAGTTCGTAGATGTCTTCGATGCCGCGCGAGGCTTTGAAGACCAGCGCCTCAAAGCCGGGCGTGATCGGCGTATCCAATTCCACGCTCAAGGCCGCCGCGCGCGCGATCACTTCCTGGGGATCGGAAATATCGGCTGGCGTAATCTTGTTCATCACTTCGGCCGCCGTGTAACCGAGCATGCGTTCGGCGCCGACATTAAAAATCTGGATCACGCCTTTCGCGTCGGTGGCGATGCTGGAGAAATTGGCGCTATTGAAAATCGCGCTCTGCAAGGCTCCGGCCTTCAGCAAGGCGTCTTCGGCCAGCTTGCGCGCCGTATTATCGGTGCCGATCAGCAGATAGCCGATGATGGTGTTCTTGGCGTCGCGCAGCGCCGTCACCGACACCACCGCCGGGAAACGGCTGCCATCCTTGCGGAAGTAAGTCAATTCGTAGATATCTTCAATCCCGCGCGAAGCCTTGAATACCAGGGCTTCAAATCCCGGCGTAATCGGGGTGCCCAATTCCAGGCTCAAGGCTTCCGCGCGGGCAATCACTTCCTGCGGATCGGAAATGTCGGCCGGCGTGATCTTGTTCATCACTTCGGTGGCCGTGTAGCCCAGCATGCGCTCGGCGCCGACATTGAAAATCTGGATCACACCCTTCGCGTCGGTGGCGATGCTGGAGAAATTGGCGCTATTGAAAATCGCGCTCTGCAATGCCCCCGCCTTCAGCAAGGCATCTTCGGCCAGCTTGCGCGCGGTATTGTCGGTGCCGATCAGCAGATAGCCGATGATATTGTCTTGATCGTCGCGCAGCGCCGTCACCGACACCACGGCCGGAAAGCGGCTGCCATCCTTGCGGATATAGGTTAATTCGTAAATGTCTTCGATGCCGCGCGAGGCCTTGAAGACCAGGGCTTCAAATCCAGGCGTAATCATGGTGCCGAATTCGCCACTCAGCGCTTCGGCGCGCGCGATCACCTCGTCCGCATCCGAAATTTCAGCCGGTGTAATCTTGTCCACCATGTCCGCCGCCGTGTAACCGAGCATACGTTCGGCACCGACGTTGAAAATCTGAATCACGCCCTGGGCGTCGGTGGCGATGCTGGAGAAATTGGCGCTGTTGAAAATCGCGTCTTGCAATGCTCCCGCTTTCAGCAATGACTGCGGCTGCGGCAATGCTTGATCGACCCGCTCGGGCATTGCTTGCCGCAGACGCAAGGACATGAACGCCGCCAGCGCCAGCAAAAACACCATCGTGGTTCCGCTATGGACGCCGAACGATTGCAAGCCATCGTGCCATCCGATGAGGGCGAACCAGAGCAATAAGCCAAGCGCCCCGACGCCGAATGCAATTTCCATCAATCGGATCAGCCCCGTTTTTTTTATTGTATACATGATTCCAGCTCCGGAGATTGAGGATTTTCTGTGACGGGTAGAAAATTATATTTCCCAGTGGAATTTTCGTATGTGCGCTACCACACATAGGGAAATTTCCCCTTTGCTCTGCCTGAACGCCTGCTGGCGGGCAAGCGACATCGATGTCGCGCAGGCTGCGATATCGGAGCAAGGCGCCCACGCCGGCTTTTGCCGTCAATGAGGAGAATGGGTGCCATGTTTTCTTCCAGTGAGGTCGAAACATGACCAATGTACGGCAAGAGCGCCGGTGTGTCGAGCCGCTAAAGCAGGAATGCGCGCCGCGCTACGTCAAGCTGGCCGCCTGGGGTCTCGTCCTTCAGGCCAATGCCGGACAATTGCCGGCGGCGCGACTCGGACAGCAGGTAATGCAGCTTGAAAGCGGCCTCCTCGTAGCGCAAGCCGGCCGGCCGCACGTTTGAAATGCAATTGCGGCTCTCGTCGGTCAAGCCGGCACGCGGCGCCCATGTCAGGTAGAGGCCCATGCTGTCGGGCGAACTCAAGCCGGGGCGCTCGCCGATCAAGACCAGCACTGCTTTTGCTCCCAGCAATTCACCGATCTCGTCGCCGATGGCCACCCGTCCCTGCAGGGCGATGGCGATGGGCGCCAGGGTCCAGCTTTCCCGCGCCAGGCGGCGCAGCAATATATCCAGGAAGGGCGGCGCGTTTTGCTCGATGGCCAGCGCCGACAGGCCGTCCGCGACGACAATCGCCAGGTCGCAGGCGCCGCCCGGCCGCAGTTCTTGCAAGGCCAGGCGCGAGGCTGCGGCCAGCTTGCGCCCCAGGTCCGGGCGCTGCAGGTAGGTCAGGCGGTTCTCGGCCGCGCTGCGCAGCGCGACGCTGGCTGCCGGCAACGCATGCGCCAGCGCCTGCGCGTCCAGCGCCAGGTGCACGGCGTCGCGCGCGCGCGCGTGCGCCAGTTGAAACGCGAGCTGGGGCGCGGTCGGCTGGCTGACGCCGGCGCGCCCGAGAGCGATGCGCGCGGCGGTGAATTGGCGCAGTGTGTGCCACGGATTGCTAATCACGGTACTCATGGCCTCCCCCTAAGACAGACCGAGCAGCGCCCGGCGGAACGGTTCCGGCAGCGCCTCGGCTAGCATGACTTGAGCGTCGTCGGTAAATATCTGCATGTGCTTGAGCCAGGCGTCGAATTCCGGCGCCGGACGCAAGCCGAACACGCGGCGCGCGTATAGCGCGTCGTGAAACGAGGTGCTCTGGTAATTGAGCATGATATCGTCCGAGCCGGGAATGCCCATGATGAAGGTGCAAGCGGCCGCGCCCAGCATCGTCAGCAACACGTCCATATCGTCCTGGTCCGCTTCCGCATGGTTGGTGTAGCAGACATCGCAACCCATCGGCAGGCCCAGCAGCTTGGCGCAGAAATGGTCTTCCAGTCCGGCGCGGATGATTTGCTTGCCGTCATACAGGTATTCGGGGCCGATGAAGCCGACCACCGTATTGACCAGCAAGGGCTTGAACTTGCGCGCCACGGCATAGGCGCGGGCCTCGCAAGTTTGCTGGTCGAGGCCGTGATTGGCGTTGGCCGACAGCGCGCTGCCCTGCCCCGTCTCAAAATACATTACATTGTCGCCAACCGTGCCGCGCCCCAGCGACAGGGCGGCCTGGCGCGCCTCGTCGAGCAGATTGAGGTTGACGCCGAAGCTCAGATTGGCGGCCTCGGTGCCGGCAATCGACTGGAACACCAGGTCGACCGGCGCCCCGCGCTCGATCGCGGCAATAGTATTGGTCACATGGGTCAGCACGCACGACTGGGTCGGAATGGCGTGGCGGGCAATGATGTCGTCGAGCATGGTGACGATCTTGATCACTTGCGGCACATTGTCGGTGGCCGGATTGATGCCGATCACGGCGTCGCCGCTACCGTACAGCAAGCCGTCGAGCATGCTGGCCGCGATACCCGAGGCGTCGTCGGTCGCGTGGTTCGGCTGCAAACGGGTCGACATGGTGCCGGCCAGGCCGATGGTATTGCGAAATGCCGTCACCACCCGGCATTTCCTGGCCACCAGCACCAAGTCTTGCACGCGCATGATCTTGCTGACGGCAGCCGCCATTTCCGGCGTGATGCCGGGCGCCACCGCCGTCAGGGCGGCCGTGTCGGCGGCGTCGCCCAGCAGCCAGTTGCGGAAATCGCCGACCGTCAAGTGACGGATGCGGGTGAAGGCCGGCGCGTCATGCTCGTCGATGATCAGGCGCGTGATTTCATCGCTTTCATAGGGCACCAGCACGTCGCTGAGGAAAGTCGTCAGCGGCAACGCGGCCAGCGTCATTTGCGCCGCCACGCGCTCTTCCGCGCTGCCGGCCGCCACGCCAGCCAGGTAATCGCCGGAGCGCGCTGGCGTCGCCTTCGCCATTACATCGCGCAAGTCGCGAAATAAATAAGTCTTGCTGCCGACCACATGCGCGAACTGGCTCATAGTCTGTCTCCCATGCCGAATGCGGCTTAAAATTTACGCGCGACAGTCACTTGCAGACGGCTGTCCAGCACTTGATAACGGCCGCACAGATCGATTTCCGAGCCGCTGCCATGATTGTAAGGCGCGTGCGGAACGCCGGAGCCGAACAGGCCCAGATAGGCGCCGCCGACAGTAGCCTGGGCCGTCGGCTTTCCCTGCGTCTGCGATATTGCGCGAAACAGGTAATCCGACAGCAGCGTGACATTGCCGCTATTGCGCCAGTCGGGTGCCGGCGCTGGGGCCACCGGCTTGGCGTGGGCGCGCAAGGGGAAGTGGCAGGTTAGCAAGGCGCAAGCGGCCAGCAAGAAGGTGGAATGAGAGCATGTAGACATATCGATGGCATCCAATGTGAGCCGAGCGGTGAATGGAAGACGGCTTCATGCCGGGTCGAAACCGGCCAAATCGGCGCGTTTGGCTTTCGTCAGCAGGAAAAAGCCATAACCGAAGACCATGAAGCCGCCGAACACAGCGAAAATCAGGAGGTTGTAAAAGATCATCGTGGCCATGCAAATGCCGGCGCCGAGCAGCGCAAAGGCCGGGAACCAGGGATAGAAAGGGGCGCGGAATGGCCGCGCCATGTCGGGCTTGCTGCGCCGCAGCTTGAACAGGCTGAGCATGCTGATGATGTACATGGTGATAGCGCCGAAAACCGACATGGTGACGATATTGGCCGTCAGGGTCTGGCCGCCCAGCTTGATCAATTCATCGCTATAGATGGCGGCGATGCCGATCACGCCGCCGGCCAGGATGGCGCGGTGCGGAGTATTGAAACGGGGATGGATCTTGGCGAAATAATGCGGCAAATACCCTTCCCTGGCCAGCGCGAAGATTTGCCGCGAATAGCCGAGGATGATGCCGTGGAAAGAGGCGATCAAGCCGAACAGGCCCAGCCAGACCAGCATGTGCAGCCAGTTGCTGTTTTCGCCGACGATGATTTTCATCGCTTGCGGCAGCGGGTCGTTGATATTGGCCAGCTTGGTCCAGTCGCCGGCGCCGCCGGCAAACACCATCACGCCCACCGCCAGCACCACCAGGGTCAGGATGCCGCTGATGTAGGCAATCGGAATCGAGCGCTTCGGGTCCTTGGCTTCTTCGGCTGCCATCGCCACGCCTTCGATTGCCAGGAAAAACCAGATTGCAAACGGAATGGCCGCAAACATGCCGGGAATCGAGGCCAGCGAAAAATGATCCTGGCCGGACCAGCCGCCCTTGCTGAAATGCGCCAGCGAAAAACCGGGCGACACCACGCCCATGAAGACCAGTAACTCGAAAATCGCCAATAAAGTCATCAACAGCTCGAAGGTGGCCGCCACTTGCACGCCGACGATATTTAATGCCATGAAAATGATATAGGCGCCCACCGCCGCCGTCTTTGGATCGAGCGCAGGAAACTGGACATTCAGATAGGCGCCGATCGCCAGGGCAATGGCGGGCGGCGCGAAGACGAATTCAATCAAGGTCGCGGCGCCGGCAATATACCCGCCCAGCGGACCAAACGCCAGCTTGCTGTAGGCGAAGGGGCCGCCCGCGTGGGGAATCGAGGTGGTCAATTCCGTGAAACTGAAAATGAAGGTGGCGTACATGGCGGCAATGAAGATCGCCGTCACCGTGAATCCCAGCGTCCCGGCCGAAGCCCAACCATAACTCCAGCCGAAATATTCGCCTGAAATCACCAGGCCCACCGCGATGCCCCATAGTTGTATCGTGCTCAGCGTCTGCTTGAGCGCCGGCGCGGCGCCCCTTGGCTTATTTGATGTCATCTGTCTTCCTCTCGGGCTGGTATGAAAGTTGCTGCCATTGCAGTATAGGAGTCCCCGTAACCCAGCGTTATCGAAAATCGGCAAACTTGAGCGGCCCGATAATTGCGTAGAAAAGAGTGAGAGCCAGATGCACCAGAATGTTACAAGCATGTCGCATAACGGAGCAATCTTGCATGCCGCACCAGCGTTTCGCACCGTCTTGACGCGCGATGCCGACGAGCTGGCGCGCAATTTGACCGACTGGGAACAGAGTTACGATCAAATCAGCTCGGGTAGTTTTCGCGGCGAACTCGATGAATTGCGCTTGCCGCGCATGCAAGTGTTTAGGGAAAGCATCAGCCAGTCGGTGCGCCAGTCTTGCCGGGTGAGGCCGGGTGCGCTATGGTTTGGCTTTCCCGACCATGCGGGTAGCACCCGCATCAATGGCCGCCAAGTGGAAGAAGAATGCGTGATGCTGCGTCCCGGCAATGAAGAATTCGAGCTATTGACGCCCAGCAGCCATACGATTTACGGCATCGTCCTTTGCCGCGACCTGCTGATTGCGGCGGCGGCCGCCACCGGCTGCGAGATCGACTGGCAGCGCTTGCAAGCGGCCGACGTATTGCGGGTCGCCCCGGCCGAGCGCCGGGCATGCATCACCGCCCTGGCTGGCCTGCTGACCGTGCGGCAAGATGCGCTTGGCCCGGCCCAGCTGCATCATAGGCAAGACATGGCGGTCCTGGCCTTGCTGGCCATGCTCGACAAGAGCGGCGTCGAACCGGTCGCTGCCGGCAGCTTCCAGCGCCGCCAGCGCACCGTGGCCAAGGTGCGCGACTATATCCTGGCGCATCGCGACCAGGCCATCACGGTGCCGGAATTATGCGAACAGGCGCACGTCAGCCGGCGCACGCTGCAATATTGTTTTGAGGATGTGCTGGGCATGAGCCCGACCTTGTATCTGCGCCGGCTGCGCCTGAATGGCGTGCGGCGCCAATTGCTCGACGCGCGCGCCTGCCGGCAAGCCATCGGCGCGGTGGCGGCCGATTGGGGATTCGACAATTTCAGCCAGTTTTCCAGTGATTACCGCAAGCTGTTCGGGCAATCCCCGTCCGCTTCGCTGCGCTCGTGCTCAGAATCTTAGCGTGATCGAATTGCCTGCGTAAGTTATCCGGGGCAAGGGGCAAGGCCAGCCGCCCCCGCCATCCGTCTTAGCCGATGATGCGCAGCGAATAATCGGTCGCCCGGATATCCTTGGTCAGGCTGCCGATCGAGATGCGCTCGACGCCCGTTTCGGCAATCGCGCGCACGGTCTCGGCATTGACGCCGCCCGACGCTTCCAGCAAGGCCCGCCCGGCCGTCAGCTTGACCGCTTCGCGCATCGCCTCGGTGCTGAAATTGTCGAGCAAGACCGAAGTGGCGCCGGCCGCCAGCGCTTCATTGAGCTCATCGAGGTTTTCCACTTCGACCTGGATCGTCACGCCCGCGTCGAGGTTGTGCGCGTTTTGCAGCGCCGCCGTGACGCCGCCGGCGGCCGCGATATGGTTTTCCTTGATCAAGATGCCGTCGTACAAGGCCAGGCGCTGGTTTTTGCCACCGCCCACGCGCACCGCGTATTTTTGCGCCAAGCGCAAGCCGGGCAAGGTCTTGCGCGTGTCGAGTATCGCCGCCTGCGTGCCAGCCACGATATCGACATAGCGCCGCGTCGCCGTCGCCACGCCGGACAACAGTTGCAGGAAATTGAGGGCGCTGCGCTCGCCGGTCAGCAAGGCGCGGGCCGGCGCTTCGATGGTGCAGACGGGGCTGTCGGGCGTCATCAAGTCGCCTTCCGCGTAATGCCAGTTGATGGCGATGCTGCGGTCCAGGCTTTTCATGATGCCTTCGAACCAGGGCGCGCCGCACAGCACCGCTTCTTCGCGCACGATCACGCGCGCCGTCACGATGCTGTCGGGCGGCACCAGTTCGCCCGTCAAGTCGCAAGCGCCCACATCTTCCAGCAAGGCGGCCAGCAAATTGCCTTCGAAGGCGCGTGCCAGCGCCGCATCAAAAGGCGCGAAGGGATTGAGTAAGGTGCTCATGCGGGACCGATCCCGGCAAATAATGTGCCTTCCCTGGCCAGGTCGGCGCCGGGCTGGACGCCAGCTTTCTTGGCGGCGGCAAAATCGAGCATGCGATTGATCGATTGCACGGCTTGCAAGCCGACGGCTGCGTCGACGTGGATCTCGTTCGTCATATTTTCCAGTGTATCGGCCAGGTTTTGCAAGCCATTCATGGCCATCCACGGGCAATGCGCGCAACTCTTGCACGTGGCGCTATTGCCGGCGGTGGGCGCTTCGATGAAACGTTTGCCGGGCGCGGCAGCGCGCATTTTGTGCAAGATGCCATTGTCGGTGGCGACAATGAAGGTGTCGGCATCCATGTTTTGCGCGGCAGCGATCATTTGCGAGGTCGAGCCGACCATGTCGGCCAAGGCCACCACATTGGCCGGCGATTCCGGATGCACCAGCACCTTGGCGTGCGGATAGTCGGCTTTCAGCAAGTCCAGCTCGACGCCCTTGAATTCGTCATGCACGAGGCAGGAACCCTGCCACAGCAACATATCGGCGCCCGTCTGTTTCTGGATGTAAGAGCCGAGATGCTTGTCCGGCGCCCACAGGATTTTCTTGCCCTGCGCATGCAGGTGGGCCACGATATCGAGGCCGATCGAGGACGTCACCATCCAGTCAGCGCGCGCCTTGACGGCGGCGCTGGTGTTGGCGTAGACGACGACGGTGCGGTCCGGATGGGCATCGCAAAAGGCGGCGAACTCGTCGGCCGGGCAGCCGAGGTCGAGCGAACAGGTGGCGTCCAGGTCCGGCATCAGCACGCGCTTTTCCGGACTGAGGATTTTGGCGGTTTCGCCCATGAAACGCACGCCGGCCACGACCAGGGTCTTGGCCGGATGGTCGCGTCCGAAGCGGGCCATTTCCAGGGAATCGGAAACGCAGCCGCCGGTTTCCTCGGCCAGGTCTTGCAAGTCGGCATCGACATAATAATGCGCGACGAGCACGGCTTCGCGTTCCTTCAGCAACCGCTTGATGCGCTCCTTGAGGACGCTTCTTTCAGCCGGGGATGGAGTGGCGGGCGCGCGCGCCCAGGCTTGGGCGGTACAACTGGCACCATCTTGCGGGTGCTCGTAGTCGACGCTCTTGATAGATAAAGTTTGCATGATGATTCGTCAAACGAAAACGGGGAATCGACACTATCGCATATTGGGGGAATTTTTGCCCGTGGCAAGCCCGGATGCAACGGGGACCGATCCGGCCCCCGTCGTCTCCGCTTGCAAGGCGCAATTAATCGATGCCCTGGCTGCGCAGGTAATCTTCGTAATTGCCATTGTAATCAATGACTTCATTGTCCTTGATCTCGATGATGCGGTTGGCCAGCGAGGAAACGAACTCGCGGTCATGCGACACGAAGATCAGGGTGCCAGCGTATTTTTCCAGCGCGATGTTGAGCGATTCGATCGATTCCATGTCCATATGGTTGGTCGGCTCATCCATCAGCAAGACGTTGTGGCGGCCCAGCATCAGCTTGCCGTACATCATGCGGCCTTTTTCACCGCCGGACAGCACCTTGACGGCTTTTTTCACATCGTCGCCGCCGAACAGCAGGCGCCCCAGGATGGAACGCACGGCCTGGTCGTCGTCGCCTTCCTTGGTCCACTGGCCGATCCAGTCGGTCAGATTGGTATCCTTGGCAAAGTCTTCGGTCGGATCTTGCGGCATATAACCGACGTTGGCGTTCTCTGCCCACTTGACGCGGCCTTGATCGGGTTCCAGGCCGGAAACGCCGCCGGCGATGCAACGCAGCATGGTGGTCTTGCCGGCACCGTTGGCGCCGATGATGGCGATGCGCTCGCCCGCCTCGACCATGATGCTGAAGTTCTTGAACAGCGGCCGGTCGAAACCCTTGCTGATATTTTCCACTTCCACCGCCAGACGGTGCAGTTTTTTCTCGCCGTCGAAGCGGACGAAGGGATAGGCGCGCGACGAGGGCTTGATGTCGTCGACCTTGATTTTTTCGATTTGTTTGGCGCGCGAGGTCGCCTGACGGGCCTTGGACTTGTTGGCGGCAAAGCGGCGCACGAATTCCTGCAACTCGGCAACCTTGTCCTTGGCCTTGGCGTTATTGGCCAGTTGCTGGTTGCGGGCCTGGGTCGAGGCAAACATATACTCGTCGTAATTGCCCGGGTAAATCTTCAAGGTGCCGTAATCCATGTCGGCCACGTGGGTGCAAACCTGGTTCAGGAAATGGCGATCATGGGAAATGATGATCATGGTGGAATTGCGCTCGTTGAGCACGTCTTCGAGCCAGCGTATCGTGTTGATATCGAGGTTGTTGGTCGGTTCGTCGAGCAGCAAGATATCGGGATTCGAAAATAGCGCCTGCGCCAGCAGCACGCGCAACTTCCAGCCGGGCGAGACATTGCTCATCGGGCCGTGGTGCAAGTCGATCGCCACGCCTGCACCGAGCAGCAACTCGCCGGCCCGCGATTCGGCCGTGTAGCCATCGTATTCGGAAACCTTGCCTTCGAGTTCGGCGGCGGCCATGTAATCGTCGTCGGTCGCCTCCGGATTGGCATAGATCGCGTCGCGTTGCTGGATCGCGGCCCACATCTCGGTATGGCCCATCATGACGACGTCGAGCACGCGCATGGTTTCAAACGCAAATTGATCCTGGCGCAATTTACCGAGGCGCTCGTTCGAATCGAGCATGACAGTGCCGGCCGACGAGTCGAGGTCGCCGCCGAGGATCTTCATGAAAGTCGATTTGCCACAGCCGTTGGCACCGATCAAACCGTAACGGTTGCCGTCGCCAAATTTGACGGAGATGTTCTCGAACAATGGCTTGGCGCCAAATTGCATCGTAATATTTGCGGTAGAAAGCATGTCGAATTAATTCTTTATCCAGTTAAATCATGTAGTTAGATACTATCTACCTATTATACAGCACCAACTATGCGCAATTATATAAACCGCCGCCCCGCCTTGCGACTATATTTTCAAGGAAAAGCCGGACCTGCCGGCGATGGCCGCCTTATGCGCTCCAACGTACAGACAGCGTACTCGGCGGCGCCTATAAAGGGGGCATTACTTAGGAGCTGCCATGAAAAAACTCATCCTATTGCTGAGCTTAGCCTGCGCCATGCTATCGGGCTGCGTGGGCTTTGTGCCCTACGATAACGGCCCCGTCTATCGGGGCGGCGAAGGCCACGACCGCGGCGAGCATGAGCGGGACCGCGACCGGGACCGCGATCACGACCGCGACCATGAGCGCGGCGACAGAGATCACGGCCACGATCAAAACTGAGTCCGGCCGGCTTGCGCCCTCCCTGCATGCCATCCTACACACTTCACAGGAGTTTCCATGAACCATACGTCCTCCCTGCCACCGAGCCGGCCCGATCAGGTCCGTTCCCATATCGTCGACGCCGGCATCGCCGTGGCCGACGCGCATGGCCGCGATGTGGCGGCCGAATATCTGGCCCGCGCCGGAATCAGCTTTGCCGTCACGGTGCGCGTGTTGACCGAACCGGACCGCCGACGACAAGCGAGACCGACCTAGTCTAGCCGGTTCTCCTGTGAACATTGGCGGCGATCAAACTCCACCATCTGATGGCACGCCACGTAGTGCTATGATGAAATCCTTGCCTGGGCAAGGATGGCTTTATCGTAAAGCGGAGGCTGCGATGCCGGAAGAACTGTATGAATACTGTCGCCACGCGATCAGGATTCACCTGACCGAGGACGAGGATGGCAGGTGGACTTCGTCCTATGCGATCGATGGCGCCGACTGCCATCAAGAACCCGGGAAGCCCAAGCCCACGCGCGGCCAGGCACTCGCGCTGGCAAGGGCCGCCGCCCAGCGTCATGTCGACTCGTTCAAGACCCAGGCTAAAACATAAGCAAGCGCCTATTGCCGCAACCAGTCGCGCAATTCGTAATACCAGTACGTCAATTGCGCCGCCAGCAAGCCGGCCGGACCGCCCGTCGATGGCAAGCCCCAGGTCGCGAAACGGTCCAGCTCGACGCCATCGCCAAGAATCGCGCTGGCCAACACTTCGCCCGACAAGGTGGTCGGCCCGACGCCGTGGCCGCCGAATCCCATGCCATACCAGATGCCATCCGGCAAACGCCCCATTTGCGGCATCTTGTGGCGGCCATAGCTCATCATGCCGCTCCAGGCGTAGTCGACGCGCGCGCCGGCCAGTTGCGGATAGACTTTCAACATATCGGCGTAGAGCAGCCCGGCCACGGCGGCCGGGCTGCGTGCGCGAATGGCAATGCGCCCGCCCCACAGCAAGCGGGTGTCCGGCAGCGGCCGGTAGTAATCGAAGGCGAAGCGGGTATCGTAGACGGCAGCCTCGGTCTTGAGCGCCGTATGCAGCCGCTGGCCCAGCGGCTGCGTCACCATCACATAGGTGGCAATTGGCAAGATCGCGCCAGCCAGCTTCGGATACAGGCGCTCGATATAACCGCCGCAACATACCAGCACCTCGCGCGCCCTCACCTCGCCGCCGGCCGTGGTGATGCGCCAGCCGGCGCCGTCGGGCGCGATCCTGGTCACGCGGCTGTGTTCGTGCACCCGCGCGCCGCCATCGGCCAGCGCGCGGGCCAAGCCTTGCGCATATTTCAAGGGATGAAAATGAAAGGCATTGGCTTCGTACAGGGCGCCGAAATAACGCTGGCTGTCGAGCCGCTCGGCCAAGTCCTTGCGGCTCACTCTTTGCCAGTCGACGCCCAGACTGTCGGCCATGAAACGTTGCTGGGCGTCGAGCAGGCGCGCGTCGTCAAACCAGTTGGCCAGGTAAATGCCGGCGTGGGTGGCGTCGCAAGCGATGTCATAACGGACGATGCGGCGCCGGATCAGCTCGACTGCGGCAAGCGTCAAATGGTAGAGCTTGCGGCCGTTTTCCAGCCCGACACTGCCGACCAGGCTGCGCTCGCCGAGCGAAAAGCCGCCAAACACAAAGCCGCCATTGCGCCCCGACGCGCCATAACCGATGCTTTCCGCTTCCAGCAAGATGATGTCGCGCTGGCCCCGTTCGAGCAGGGAAATGGCGCAGGCTAGTCCCGCGAAGCCGCCGCCGATGATGCAAATGGCGGCCTCGGCGGGTCCGCTCAGCGCGGCGTGGCCGGAGTCGGCCGACGTGGCCGCAGTTGCGCGATAATAATTATGCTCGGCTTCAGGCATGCGCCAGCGTCGGATAGGCGCCCACGCTCAATGTAAAGCCGGTCGCATCGGAGCGCAGGCGTGCCGGCGCCCCCACCGGCAAGGTGACGCGGCGGCTGATATGGCCGAATTCCAGGCCAGTCAGCACCGGCACCGGCAGGCGCGCGCGCACATAGGCCAGCATGGCCTCGAAATCATAGCCATGCTCTTGCGCGCCAAGGCGATAGCCGGAAAAGTCGCCCAGCAGCACCGCCTTTTGACGCCCGATCACGCCCGCGTGCAGCAATTGCAGCAACATGCGTTCGACCCGGTAGGGATGCTCGTTCACATCTTCCAGGAACAAGATGCCGCCCTCGATTTCGGGGAAATATGGCGTGCCCAGCAGGTGCACCAGCATTGCCAGGTTGCCGCCCCACAGGGTACCGCCTACGTCGAGCGCCGGATTGCCTGGCGCGCTGGCCTGGACCTTGTGGTCCGGCCCCTTGAGGCAATCCCAGAATTGGCGCAGCGTGAATTCGACCGCTTGGTCGCGGATGAAGTCGTCGCAAAACATCGGGCCGGCAAAGCTGACAGCGCCGGTCCGTGCCAGCAAGCCCAGGTGGAAAGCGGTGAAATCGCTATAGCCGACGAATAATTTTCCGCTGGCGGCCATGGCCTCGAAATCGATCTCGGGCAAGATGCGGCTGATGCCGTAACTGCCGCGCAGCGCCATCACCACTTGCACCTCGGAATCGGCGGCGGCCACGTTCAATTGCGCCAACCGGCCCGCCTCGGTGCCGCCGAAACGCTGGAACGTGCGCTGCGGGTCATAGTAATTATGGACCACGCAACCCTGCTCTTGCAGGCGCAGGACGCCGCGCGCCACGGCCGCGTCGTCGATGGCGCAGCCGCCGGGCGCAACAATGGCAATGCCAATCTTTGCTGTCATCAAAATATCTCTATCAGGCTGGGGGAATGCCGGCTCAGGCTTCGCTGAGCCGATCGATGCGTGTCTGCGCAGACATATTAACGTGCAGATGCATATCGATCAAGGCAAGCAAGCGCTCGATCAATTGCGGCGGCATATCATGCCCCATGCCTTCGATGACGTGCAAGGTCGCATGCGGGATCGACTTGGCCGTATCGATGCCGCAGGCGACGGGCACCAGGGGGTCGGCCGCGCCATGGATGATCAGGGTCGGACAAGCTATGCTGCCCAGCAAGGCGCCGCGCTCCGGCGCCGCGACCACGGCCAGCATTTGGCGCAGCGCGCCGGCGCGGTTGGTATTGCGCTTGAGCGACACTTGTATGGCTTCGCGCAATTGCCTTTCCGGAATCGGATAGGCCGGGCTGCCGATCGCCCGGCACGCGCCCACCATGTGCGCCATCACTTGCTCGTGGCTGGCGTTTTTTTTCGGCGCCAGCATCAAGGCATTGCGCGCGGCCCGGGTGGGACCGGGCAAGCCGCGCCGACCGCTGCTCGACATGATGGAGGTCAGGCTCAGCACGCGCTCCGGCTGGCGCGCGGCGGCAATTTGCGCGATCATGCCGCCCATCGAGGCGCCTATCACATGGGCCGGACCGACCTTCAGCGCGTGCAGCAAGGCCAGCGCATCGTCGGCCATGTCGTCGAGCGCATAGGGGCTTTTCATGGGCCAGCCTAGCATGTGCTTGAGCAAAGAGAGCGGCAAGTTCGGCCGGCCCAGGTGATCGAGACTGCTCGACAAGCCGCAATCGCGGTTATCGAAACGAATCACGTAAAAGCCTTGCTCGACCAGGCCGTCGACGAAATTACCAGGCCAGGATGTCAGCGTCGTACCCAGTCCCATCACCAGCAACACGGGCGGCGCGGCCGGGTCGCCATGCGTTTCGTAAGCCAGGCTGATGCCGTTTGCCAATATGGTTGCCACGAGAATGTCCTTACTTATCTGCGCCGAATAGCGCGCCAAACAGCGAGCCGAGCGGCAAGCCCGAGCCGCGCTGCGGGTTCAGGTAGAGCAATCGCTTCAAGCCGGTGTGGGCTTCGTGGTCGAAGCGGCGCCAGCGGCCTTCCGGCTGAGCCAGGCGGTCGGCAATTGCGTACAGCGCGGTCGGATTCACGCCCATGCCGAGGTGGCTGGCATGGACTTCGATATTTTCCGACAGCGCCGTTTCTTGTTCCTGGCTGCATTGCCAGGCGACAACGCCGTCGCTGCGGCTGAAAATCGAGGTGGTGGGCACGCTGGGTGCCATTTTCAAGGCGGCGAAACGGGCCGCCTCGATTTCCTTTTCGCCCGATACCAGTTGATACATGCGCCACGCATTGGTGGCTTTCGGACTGCCCGTGAAAGGCGCGCCCAGCGTCACGACCACGCGTACCGCGTCGGGCAACATCTTGGCGATTTCGCGCGCGTACACGCCACCGAGGCTCCAGCCAAGCAGGCTGACGCGGCAACCATGTTCGGCCCGCAATTGCTTGACACGCTCAATGCACGCTTCCAGCACGCCGGGACGGGGACCGAAATTGAGGCCTTGCTCCCAGGCATAGGCGCAATAACCGCGTCCGGACAGGAAGCGGCGCATCACGGCGGTGCTCAAGTCGCCGGCAGCCAAGCCGGGGAAAACCAGCACCGGGTGGCCGTCGCCGCGCGCGCCGCCACGCAAGAACGCCAAGGCGGCCAGCGTGGCGCCCAATTCTAAGGGAGCCCGCGCTTCCAGCGCCAGACGGACAATCCCGGGCGCGCCGTATGGGGTGGCGTGACGTGGCAAATGAGTCTCCTGGCGCGCGCGGCCGATGAATGATGGCTCAAGCATACCATTATTTGCGCCGCGCCCCCTGGTGCGCTCAATTGGACAGGGCGACGGCCAGACGCGCGGCCGCCTGGGCGCTGCGGCGTTCGGCGAAGAAGCGTTTCAGGAAAGCGCCGCAGACATCGGCCATGACGCCGCCGGCAATCTCGGTGTGGTGGTTCAATTGCCCGTGCTCGAACAAATTGAGCACCGAGCCGCAAGCGCCCGTCTTCGGATCGCTGGCGCCGAACACCACGCGCGCCAGGCGCGCATGCAACATCGCGCCCGAACACATCACGCAAGGTTCCAGGGTCACGTATAAGGCGCAACCGGGCAAGCGGTAGTTGCCGAGTTTTTCGGCCGCCGCCCGCAGCGCGATGATTTCCGCGTGCGCGGTGGGGTCGTGGCGCCCGATCGGCTGATTGTAGCCGGTGGCGATGACGACACCATCCTTGACGACGACGGCGCCCACCGGCACTTCGCCGAGATCCCATGCGTGTTGGGCCTGCTCCAACGCCAGTTGCATGAAATCCGTATCAGGCATCGGTGATCTCGGCCCAGCAGTTCGGGGTTTCATGCAAGACCAGCTTATGCAAATGCAAGCCAGTGCCGTAACGGTCTTTATAGGCCGCCTTCAAGATGTCGAAGGCGATCTGGGCCAGGTTTTCGACCGTCGGGATGCGGTCGATCACGACCGTCTTGTGGTCCGGCAAGGTCGCCAGAAAGTCGCGCACGACGCTATCTTTCTCGTACACGAGGAAGGCGTGATCCCAGACATCGACCAAATGCTCCTTGGCCAGGGCCTTGATGTCGGAAAAATCCATGATCATGCCATTGTCGGAATTGCCTTCGACTTCAATCACCTGGCCGACCAGGGTGATTTCAACGGTATAGCGGTGGCCATGCAAATTGCGGCACTGGCTCTTGTGATCGGGAATGCGGTGGCCGGCGTCGAATTCGAGCTTGCGTGTAATTGTTAACATTGAGGACTTAAGGTATTTGTAAGAGTTTATGGGTTTGCAGGCTCAGCTTCCACTTCGGGTTGCGTTTGCAAGTCTCGATCGCGAGCCGGGTATTGTGCTCGGCGAGCGGACCATCCATCGCTTGCACATAGAAATTGTCGAATGCCAAGCCTTCGTACGCGGCCAAGTCTTGCTGGGTTTGCGGAATCACCACCTTGATTTCATTGCCTTTTTGCACCACCAGCTTGGAACCCATCTTCGGGCTGACGCAAATCCAGTCGACTCCGGCCGGCACCGGCAGGGTGCCATTGGTTTCAATCGCGATTTGAAAGCCGGCCCTGTGCATGCTGTCGATCAGGGCGGCATCGAGTTGCAGCAAGGGTTCGCCGCCCGTGAAGACGACATATTTGCTGGCCGGATAAGCGGCCGGCCACAGGCTGTCGATCACCTCGGCCAAGGCATCGGCAGTAACAAACTTGCCGCCGCGCTCGCCGTCGGTGCCGACAAAGTCCGTGTCGCAAAAGGTGCAGACGGCACTGGCGCGGTCGCTTTCGCGTCCGCTCCATAGATTGCAACCGGAAAAACGACAAAATACGGCGGGTCGGCCTGCGTGGGCGCCCTCGCCCTGCAAGGTGTAAAAAATTTCTTTGATGCTGTAAGTCACTGTATTTCCTAAAGGCGGGTGGAGCACTGCGTCCACAGCCGCAAGATCCGATTCACAACCCTCTATTATAAACCCAGCGACTGTATCCCATGTGAAAGTGCAATTTTTTTGATACGTACGCTAAAATTTCCATCGATAAACAAGAGAATGTTTGCGATTAAACAATATCAAAACGATAGTAAGCGGTTAGCTTCACGGAAGTGATCCAGTTTCTGCAGGCTTAACGAACCAGCGATCAAGGATGATATGAGGTTTTCACCGCATCGTTTCATCATGGCGACGGGGCTGGGCTGGGTGCTCGCCTTGCCCGCCCACGCCGAGCGGCTCTGGATGGAAGAGCAGGCCGCGCCGCAAACCAGGTATTGCAACACCATTGCCTACGCGGCGCTCTTGCTGGCCCTGGTCGCGCTATTCATGCTGTGGCGCCAGCGTCGCCTGCGCGATCAGATTGCTGGCTTGCAAGGGGAACTCGACGACGAACGGACCTTGCGCGCCAGCGCCGAGCAGGCATTGCAAGATACCCATGCCAGCCTGTGCAAACTGGCGGCCTTGCAGGATGGCATCAAGGAACAGGAACGCCGCCGCATCGGGCGCGATATCCACGACGACCTCGGCCAGAACTTGCTGGCACTGAAAATCGACCTCTGCATGCTGCGGGAAAACAGCCTAGGCTCCCCCTGGCATCACAAAATGGACTTACTGGCCCGCAACGTCGACTTGAGCATCAGCTCGCTACGTCAGATCATCAACGATTTGCGACCGGTCGCACTGGAAGCGGGCTTGCGGACGGCGCTCGAACGGCAGCTCAGCGAATTTTCACGCCTGAGCGGCATCCAGTACGAACTCGAGGCTGAGCAAAGCGCTTTCGACGCGGGCGCCGACATGGACGCCGTGGTGTTTCGCATTTTACAAGAGTCGCTATCGAATATCATGCGCCACGCCAAGGCCACCGAAGTCAAGGTGGCGCTGCGTCGGGACGGCGCCGGCTTGACCATGAAAGTGAGCGACAATGGCATCGGCATGAGCATGGGACAGTTGCGCGGCGGCGGCTTGCGCGGCATGCGGGAGCGGGTCGGAAACGCGGGCGGCCAGTTCATCATCGACAGCGCGCCCGAGCACGGCACCGCGCTGTCGCTGTCGATTCCGCCGTTGGCATGAGTCCGCTTATCGGGGGGAGTTTTGCGCATTCTCAAATGAATTCCGGCACTCCGGTAGCAGAATAAAAACTTGTCTATAGTAATTATTTACTATCTTCAATAAAATCCCCCAGTCTGTACCCCTGTTTGATGCCGCGCAACCATCACAAATAAGGACTTGCTCATGTCAAGCAATCAAAAAATCCAGCACGTGATGGAGCGCACGCATTCCGACCAACAGCATGAATTCGCGATCAAGATGATGGAACTGCTGGTCATACCGACCTTCGTCCTGGATGTCGATTGCAAAGTCATTATCTGGAACCGCGCTTGCGAACGCTTGACGGGTGTCTCCTCGTTTGAAGTGCTGGGTACCTCGGACCATTGGCGCAGTTTCTATCATGAATCACGGCCCACCCTGGCCGACCTGGTGATACAGGGCCGCACCGGCGAAATCCGCGCGCTGTATAGCGAGCAAGTCCACCACAGCGAGACCGGCAACAATCTATGCGCCGAGAATTGGTGCGACATGCCGCGCGTGGGACGGCGGCGCTATCTGGCGGTGGACGCCAGCCCGATTTACGGCAACGACGGCAAGATGATTGCCGTGGTGGAAACCCTGCGCGACATGACGGAAGAAAAAAAAGCCCAGATCGCGCTGCAACAACTGGCCACCCGCGACGGCTTGACCGGCCTGGCAAACCGGCGCTGCTTCGACGATACCTTGCACGCCGAATGGCAGCGCGCCATGCGCCAGCAACAGGCACTGTCGCTGCTGATGGTCGATGTCGACAACTTCAAGGATTACAATGATGCCAACGGCCACATCGGCGGCGACGAATGCCTGCAGCGCGTGGCCGGCGCGGTGGCCAGCGAAATGCGCGCCAACGACCTGGTGGCGCGCTATGGCGGCGAGGAATTCGCCGTGATCTTGCCGAATCAATCGCTGAAGGGCGCCGCCATCGTGGCCGAGCGCATCCGCAGCCGGGTCGAGCATTTGCGCCTGCCCCAGCGCAAGGGCGCGCACCAATACGTCACCGTCAGCATCGGCGCCGCCACCGCCCTGCCCTCGGCCGCGTCCGAGCCAAACCTGCTGGTGGCCACCGCCGACGCCGCCCTGTATCGGGCCAAGCATATGGGCCGCAACCGCATCAGCCTGCCCGAAACCGATATGATTTGAGTGCGCGACCATGCTCGTGTCCTGCGTCGACCACCTGACCATTACCGCCCCGTCACTGGCGGAGGGAGTCGATTATGCGCGGCGCGCGCTGGGCGTCGCACCACTGGCGGGCGGTGCCCATCCGCGCATGGGCACCCACAACTGCCTGCTGAAACTCGGCGACGAGCTCTTCCTGGAAGTCATTGCCATCGATCCCGCAGCAGCGGCGCCGCCGCGACCGCGCTGGTTCCAGCTCGACGATACGGCCCGCCAGCCCGGGCTGAGTACCTGGGTCGTGCGCAGCAACGACATCCATGCTGCGGCGGCTGCCTGCGACGGCGCGACGGGCCAGATCGAGCCGATGACGCGCGGCGCGCTGGAATGGCTGATCACGATCCCCTCCGATGGCAGCCTGCCGCTGCAAGGCCTGGCGCCGGCCCTGATCAAATGGCAAGGCGCGCACCATCCGGCGCGCGCGCTGCCCGATGCCGCTTGCGCGCTGCTGCGCCTGGACTTGTTCCATCCCGACCCGGGCCGCCTGGCCGACTTGCTCTGCCGCATAGGCTTGCGCGGACCAGTCGCCATCTTCGCGCTGGCCGCCGGCATGCCGGCCTATCTGCGGGCGCACATCCAGACTCCCGCCGGCATGCGCCAACTGGGCGGCCCGGTCGCGCGCTAAACTCCGGGTCCGGCGATTTCCCTTTGCTTTCCGAGCTGAATATTTTATGCTGCGCCCTTGCACTTTCAACCAGAAAGAAGGAGCCTTCGTGTCAAAATTCGTCCCCATTTTCGCCCTCGCCCTACTGTCCTCATCCACACTGGCGCAAGAGACCAGGCCAGTCGCCGCCGGCAAGACGGCGTCAGCCGATTTATTGCCCTTCAAGGTCACCGAAAAAACCTTGCCCAACGGCTTGAAGATCATCATTGTGCCGACCGGCTTCCCGAATATCGTGTCGCTGCAAATTCCCGTGCAAACCGGTTCGCGCAATGAAGTCGAGCCGGGCAAGTCCGGTTTCGCCCACTTTTTCGAACATATGATGTTTCGCGGCACCAAGGATTATCCGCCCCAGCGTTACCAGGACATCATCACCGCAGCCGGCGCGCGCCAAAACGCCTACACCAGCGATGACTTGACCAATTACCACACCACCTTCGCCAAGGATGAGCTGGAAACCGTGCTCAAAGTCGAGGCCGACCGCTTCCAGCACCTGTCCTATTCGGAAGATGCCTTCAAGACCGAATCGCGCGCGGTGCTGGGCGAGTACAACAAGAATAGTGCCAACCCGCTGACCAAATTATTCGAAGTCACGCGCGACGCCGCCTTCCAGCGCCATACCTACAAGCATACGACGATGGGTTTCATCCGGGATATCGAAGACATGCCAAACCAGTATGCCTACTCGAAAGTGTTTTTCGAGCGCTGGTATCGCCCGGAACGCAGCACCTTCATCATCGCCGGCGACGTCGAGCCGCGCCATGCCATCGCGCTGGTCGAAAAATACTGGGGCATGTGGCAGCGCGGCGGCGCGCAAGCGGCGGTGCCGGCCGAGCCGCCCGCTCATGGACCGGTGTACCGCCACGTGCCGTGGCAAACCCCCACCCTGCCATGGGTGGCGGTATCGTTTCACGGACCGGCTTTTTCCGACCGGGTGAAAGACCAGGCCGCCCTCAGCACCCTGCTTTCGATTGCCTTCGGCACCACCTCGCCGCTCTACAAGCGACTGGTACAAGATGAACAAAAAGTCGACCAATTGCTGACCTATGACCCGGCCCGGGTCGACCCGAGTCTGGCGACAATCGGCGCGCGCGTGAAAAAGATCGAGGACGCGGTCTATGTCCGCGACGCCATCTTGCAAACGGTGGCGCGCCTGCGCAACAGCCCCGTCAGCGAGAAAGACTTGACCGACGCCAAATCGGCCGGCAAATACGGCTTGATACGCTCGCTCGACAACACCGAACGCATCGCCGGCGCGTTGGTGTCGTATGTGCATTTCCAACGCTCTTACGCCACCCTTAACCAATACTATCGCTTGATCGATAGCCTGACCCCGGCCGATCTGCTGGCCGCTGCGCGCGCCTACCTGGTCGACGACGCCATGGTGGTGAGCACCCTGTCGCAGCCAGACATGCCGGCCACGATGGCGACCCTGCCGACCCTCGCCAGCCTGGAGCCGAAGGCGCCAGTGGCCGCCTTCGACATGCTGGTGCAAGCGTCGGCCCTGCCGCAACTGCGTTACAAACTGGTGTTCGCGGCCGGCTCGGCGCACGATCCGAAAGGCAAGGAAGGCCTGGCTGCGCTGACGGCGGCCATGGTGGCCTCGGCCGGCTCCAGCGAGCGCCCCATCGACGAGATCAACAAAGCCCTGTTCCCGCTGGCCGGCAGTTTCACCGAACAAACCGACAAGGAAATGACCACCTTTACCGGCACCATCCACAAGGATAACTGGAACGCCTTCAGCCAGATCGCCATGCCCATGTTATTGGCACCCGGCTTTCGCGAAGAAGACTTCCGCCGCCTCAAGGATGCGCAAAAAAATGCATTGCTGCTCGACCTGAAAGACAATAACGAAGAAGAATTTGGCAAGGAAAGGTTACAAACCAATATATTCCACGGCACCCCATATGGGCATCCGGCGCTGGGCACCGTCAAGGGCCTGGACGCGATCACGCTGGCCGACGTCAAGCAATTCTGGCGTGACGCCTATACCCAGGGCGCCTTGCGCGTCGGCATCGCCGGCGATGTGTCGGACGCCATCACGGCCTCGCTCAAGGCATCGCTGGCGCAGTTGCCGGCCGGCCCAGGCTTGCCGGCCAGCGCTACCCCGCTCGGCAAGAAGACGCACGGTATCGAAGTGGAAATCATTGAAAAAAATACCCGCGCCACCGCCATGTCGCTCGGTTTGCCAATTGCCGTGACGCGTTCCCACCCCGACTTTCCGGCCCTGTGGCTGGCCAAGACCTGGCTCGGCGAACACCGCGCATCGAGTTCCCATCTATACCAACGCATCCGCGAATTGCGCGGCATGAATTATGGCGACTATGCCTATATCGAAGCCTTCCCGCGCGGCATGTTCGAATTTTTTCCCAGCCCGAACGTGGGCCGCAAGGCGCAATTGTTTGAAATCTGGATACGCCCGGTGGCGCCGGAAAATGCACAGTTCGCGCTGCGGGTGACGTTAAACGAACTGGATAAGTTGATCAGCGAGGGCATGAGCAAGGAGCAATTCGAGCTGACCCGCACCTATCTGATGAAAAACGTGTTCCTGATGACGGCGACACAAGATCAGCAACTCGGTTACGCCCTCGACGCGCAGTGGTATGGCACGGCGGAATTTGGCAAGATGATGCGCGACGGTTTGGCCAAGCTGAACGTGGACGATGTCAACCGGGCCATCAAGACCCATTTGTCGGCGAAAAACCTGTCGCTGGTAGCCATCGCCAAGGATGGGGCCGGATTGAAGCAGCAATTGCTCGGCGACGCCTTCTCGCCGATCAAGTATGACGGCAACAAGCCGCAGTCATTGCTCGATGAAGACCAGGTCATCGGCCAGATGAAGTTGGGGATAGCGCCGACGGCCGTGAGCATCACCCCGGCCGCGCAAGCTTTCGCCGAGTAAGCTAAGTAAGCGCGAATATAATTTATGGTGTTTTCTGGCTTCCCTATGCGGCGCTGCGCTGTGTTGCCCGCTGCTAGCAGTGCGCGCAAGGCGTCGCAACTGACGCCTTGCGCAGCATCCGGCCAGATTCGCCATACATTCACAATAAATTCCTGACGCTTACTTGGAAGCCGGCGGCGCACTTGGCGCCGGTCTTGCATTCTGTCGGACATAAAAAAAGAGGCCGAAGCCTCTTTTTTTATACTGCAAGGGCAGTGATTAAGCTGCGGTCTTGCGACGACGCGCGATGAAACCGAGCAGGCCCAGGCCAGCCAGCAACATGCCATAGGTTTCTGGTTCCGGTACCGCTGCGATAGCGATATTGCCGCTATAGCTGCCGCCGTTGGCCGAAGCCACATAGCCGTCAATTTCCAGCGTGTAAGTACCGGCCGCCAAAGGCGTCAAGCCGGAGGAAAAACTCCATGCTTGCTGGTTGGCGTCGAAGTTGCTCAGATCTTGGGTGCCGTGCAATACCATGCTCGACGCATTGCGCAAATCGAAACCGGTAATGGTCAAGCCGGAATTGACGGAAGACTTCAGCGACGTCGACAGCGCGGTCACGTCGGTGAGACCATTGACCGTGAAGGTGTACATATCGGCGAAGAAATTATTCGCGCTGCCTGCGTGCTGGCCGGCGCCAAGCGTGAAGGTGTGGCCAAAGTCGGAGCTCGAATAGTCGCTCAGATCGGCAGTGATATTGGTAGGCGCTTGGCTCAGGTTGCTCGCTTGGGCGAACATGCTGGTGCTGGCAAATACCAGCGTTGCGATCAGGGTTTTAGTCATATTTTTCATGCATTTCACCGAATAGGGTAGGTGGAAATTGGCGGCTTGGGCCGCCATTCTTGTCTGGATAAGAGCCTGGACGAAGCCGGCTTAGACCGTGTTCTTGCGACGACGCGCCATAAAGCCCAGCAAGCCGAAGCCGGCCAGCATCATGGCATAGGTTTCCGGTTCCGGCACCGCGCTGATCAGCGTACCGTTGGCGCCAAACGCGCCGCCCGTGTTCGACACGACATTACCGCTGACCTTGAAGAAATAGGAGCCGGCCGTCAGGTTGGCGTCGGACAAAGTCCATTTATCGAGCGCGCCGCTCGTCACGCGAGTGCCGCCAGCGGCCAGCAAGCCGGCCGATGTGTACAGGCCCAGGCCGGTGATGTTCAAGCCATTGAGCGCGCTCGAGCTGGTCGATGTCAGGATCAAGTCCAGCTTGTTGGTGCCGGTCGTGGTGAACGTGAAATGGTCGCCAAAAACATCGTTTTTCAGATTGTTCTTGAACTTGTCGCCAAAATTGACGGAACCATTGGACAACAGCGTGATCGCGGTCGGCACGGAAGTGATATCGACCGGCGCGGCCTGGGCAGTTTGCGACACTGCTGCGGCGACCAAGATGGCCAGTAATGCTGTAGTTGTATTTTTTTTCATATTTGTCCCAGATTTATTGATAAACAAGCGTGGCTTACGGAACTTTGAATTGTTCAATGAACATCCGCAAAGCCGAATTAGCATATAGCTTATCATAATCTACAGAAAAATGTTGTATTCAGAATAATTTAATATTGCCGTAAGGTACTGTTTCCATAGGGAATTTTAATTGGCGGTCTAAAACTTCCCATTCCTTAGCGTAGTATTGCCGCACAAAAGCAGCCGTTTGTGGTTTGACATGGGATTCACGTCGCATGCAAGGCTTGCCAGCTTTGTCGTGGAAAGTTTCCCTATGAAAATTTCCCGTGATTGATTGCTCAGGCCAGCCGCGTGGGACGCATGGCGCTCAGTCCTCAATCGAAGGGATTGGCCACTATTTTCACGACCGGGGCCGGCAGCGTGGCCGGCAATTCCTGCCCCTCCAGCGTCGCCACTACGGCGGCCAGCAATTGCTGCAACTGCTTCGCCAGCGCCAGCCCGGCCTGGTCGGCGGTCAAGTCGACGTCGCCGCTGACGGTAATGCGGTCGACCCGATTTTCGACCATCAAGTTCCCGAACTGCAAAACATCGCTCTCGTTTGCGTAGGGGACGAATTTACCTGTGCTCATGGTTACTCCTGATGATGTAAATTAATGCCGCGCCTTGCCGGCGTGGACAGTCGGCAAGTGCAGCATGACCTGTTTTTGCTGCGTTGACAGGGATGGCAACAGATTGATGCCTATCGTGCTTTCCAGTTGGGCAATGCTGACCATCTGATAATCTTCGGTAGCCTTGTTTTCAATATAGTAGGCGGCGCCGGCCCGTTGGCGGGGGCTATATACCACTTTATACAAGTGGCTTGGAACCAACACATTGCCGATTTTTTGCAGATTGCCGCCGAGGAAGGCCGGACCCGTGATGACATACAAGTCGCCCTCCTTCTCCGCCATCTTGCGCACGGCGCCTTCGATGCCGGCCCAGATGTGGCGGTTATTGTCGCCGTCTTGCGGCACCATATTGGCCAGGGTGAAGCTGTCATGCTGGGTCTGGCGATCCGGCATGTCGCCGTTCGGCGCCATGTGGCCACGGTCGAAGCCGCTGCGCGCATAGTCGGCCAATTCGGCGCGCTGGTTCACCGGCAATTCCTGTTCCGCATGAAAGGAGTTCTCACGCGACAGATTGTGGGCCGACGCCAGGTTGTTCGCGGTCAAGTGCTCGGCTGACCACAGCGGCGTGCGCGTGACGCCCGAGTGCATGACGCCAAATACGCCATAGCACAACTCCCGGGTCGAATTATTGAGTTTCTGGTTGCGAATTTCCGGCAAGCGACCATCGACATAGTGGGCCGGGCAGCCGCCGGCGTAAGCGAGATTGGCGGCCAGCACGCCGCATGCCAGCGCAAGGCTGGCGATTGATTGTTGAATCATATTTCTTTCAGTTGAACGGGGAAAGCTTGCAATGAGGCAGTATTTTATCGGACTGTGACCGTTGCCAACAAACGTTAGGCGATCGCGCCCCGGAGCACAACACTTTCAAGCACCAAGGGTGGGCCATCCGCCTGTGAGGTCGCACTTAGCGATGCAGGGATGCGGGCTGGCGTGGACGGTTGGACAGGGCGCGCTATCGCGGCATCGGGCTAGCCCCGACATGGTATAAAATCAGGCATGAAAATTGCGAGCAGGAAAAAACACTCCTTGCTGATTGAAAAATCAGCCGCACAAAAAATATTTTTAATCAAATAAAATTACCATCCGCACAATTTAAACCCATGAAAATTTCAAATTTTTTATTCGCCCCCGTCGTCCTCCTTACAATTAACAGCTATGCAGCCGATGATGTCGATCAATCAAAAATCGGCGAAATGGTTGATAAGGTTATCCGCCCCGTCATGCAGAAATATAATATTCCGGGCATGGCGCTTGCAATCAGCATCAATGGGAAAAATTACTTCTACAATTATGGCGTGGCATCCAAGGCCAGCCAACAAGGCGTTACCAGCAACACGCTGTTTGAACTAGGCTCGATCAGCAAGACATTTACAGCCACACTGGCTTCCTTTGCTCAAGTCAATGGCAAGCTGGCCCTCTCCGACAGCGCCAGCAAATACCTGCCATCCCTGCGCGGCAGCAGTTTTGACAACGTCAGCGTACTCAATCTCGGCACCCACACTAGCGGCGGCCTGCCGCAGCAAGTGCCTGACAACATTGATACTTCTGAACAATTGATGGAGTATTTCAAGCACTGGAAACCCGCTTTTCCGGCCGGCACAGACAGGACTTACTCAAATCCGGGTATCGGCATGCTCGGCATGATTGCCGCCAAGAGCATGCATGAATCTTTCGACGACTTAATTGAAAAAACAATATTTCCCGGCATCGGGATGCGGCATAGCTACATCAATGTGCCAACCGACCAGGTCAGAAATTATGCGCAAGGCTATACGAAATTGGATGTGCCAATCAGAATGAAGGTTGGGGTTCTGGCATCGGAAGCTTACGGCGTAAAATCCAATACGGTCGACATGCTGCGATTTATTGAAGCCAATATGCAAATGGTACAAATCGACGAAAAATTGCAAAGCGCGATCACCGCCACCCACACTGGATATTTCAAGGCCGGCGACATGACGCAAGATTTGGTATGGGAACAATATCCCTACCCGGCGGCACTGAAACAGCTATTGTCTGGCAACGCCGATACGATGGCTTTTGACGCCACTGCAAGCACCAAGTTAAGTCCGCCTTTGCCCCCGCAAACGGCTGTATTGATCAACAAAACCGGATCAACCAACGGCTTCGGGGCCTACGTCGCCTTTATTCCCGCAAAGAAAATTGGCATTGTCATGCTGTCCAATAAAAATTATCCGAATGGTCAAAGGGTGACGGCCGCCTATGAAATATTGAAGCAACTCGATAAACCGGAAGGTTCAAAGCATTGATCGTGCGCGCCAGGGTCATCTCTGGCTCACAAGCCATGCGCGCGACATAATTGCAGAAATCCGGCCAGCCGTGGCGACAGGATTTTCTGTTCCTGGTGGATCAGGTAAAAGTACCGCCGCAGCGGCGCCAGCGTCGTGTGCAACTCGACCAATTGCCCGCCTGCGATCAAGTCAGCCACCACCACGCGCGACAGGCAGGCGATGCCCAACCCGGCCGCCGCCGCGTGTTTGATCGCTTCAGCATTGCTAAATTCGCCCGCAGCTCGCACATAATGCAATTGCGGCAGCAAGGCTTGCTGCACCGCCTCGCGCGTGCCGGAGCCGGGTTCGCGCAGCAACCAGCCCGCCTCGCGCAATGCCGCCGGCCCGACCATGCGTTGCGCCGCCAACGCATGGCTTGGCGCGCTGACGACGATCAATTCATCGCTGATCCACGGTTCAACCTTGAGCCCCGCCGCGTGGCACGGACCTTCGATCAAGCCCAGATCGACGCGAAATTCGGCCACCGCCGCCGCCACCTCGGAGGTATTGGCAATCATCACATGGGGCGTGCTGGAAGCGTGGAGCGCGGCGAAGCGGGCCAGGATGGCGGGCAGCAAATAGATGCCTATCGTGGTACTGGCACCGATATTCAACATGACGGGCGCGGCCGGATCGGTGGTCGCGAATTGCCGCTCGATGGACGCGGCCGCGTCGCGCATCTGCCGGGCCTGCGGCAATAACAGGCGGCCGTTATCGTTCAAGATCAGGCGTTTGCCGACCCGGTCGAACAATTGCGCGCCCAGCGCGGCTTCCAGCTCGTTCAGCGCGGCGCTGCTGGCCGACTGCGATAACGACACCGCGCCAGCCGCCGCCGTGGTGCTGCCGGTATCGGCGACGGCGAGAAAAATCTGTAACTGCCTGAGTGTGAGCGCCATGCTATTAACCTATTTTATCAATTAAAACTACCATAATTATTCGTTTTATCATTTAATAGTAGCGCTGTAAAGTGCCGGGCATTGGGCACAGCCCGCTTTCTTTCCGTCCACCATGCAAATGTCCGACTCCCCCCTCGCGGCAAGGCTGTCCGGCCCGCTACCCGGCCTGTTTGTCTGCGGCGCCCTTGCCTGCGCTGCCATCGAATTGGGCAACTTGCCCGGCTTGCAAACGCATGGCGTCGGCGCCCTGACTCTGGCCATCGCGCTCGGTATCATGCTTGGCAACACGGCACGCCTGGCGCCATGTTGCGCGGCCGGCGTCGACTTTTGCCGGCAGAATCTGCTGCGCCTGGGCATCATTCTGTATGGCTTTCGCCTCACCTTTCAAGATATGGGACAGGTCGGCCTGGCCGGGGTGGCAATCGATGTCCTGATACTATGCTCGACTTTCTGGCTGGCCATACTGCTCGGCACCAAGGTCTTCAAACTGGAGCGCGACACCGCGATCCTGATCGGCGCCGGCAGTTCCATTTGCGGCGCGGCCGCGATCATGGCGAGCGCGCCCGTGCTACGCAGCGACAGCGAAGCCGTCACGGTGGCCGTCTCGACCGTGGTAGTGTTTGGCACCCTGTCGATTTTTCTCTATCCCTTGCTATACCAGGGCAATCTGGCATGGCATTTTCTGGCCACCACGCCGGCCACGTTCGGCATGTATATCGGTTCGACCGTACATGAAGTGGCGCAAGTGGTGGCGGCCGCCAGGTCGATAGGCCCGGATGCCGCCAATACTGCGGTGATCGCAAAAATGCTGCGCGTGATGATGTTGGCACCGTTCCTGCTGATCCTGTCGGCCTGGCGCGCCAGGAGCGACGCGGCGGCCGCTCACCGGATGCCGCTTGAACCCCTGGCCATTCCCTGGTTTGCCTTTGCCTTCATTGCCGTGCTCGGTTTCAATTCCTTGGCCTGGCTGCCGCGCGCCATCGTGGCCGGCATCGGCGATGCCGATACGGCGCTGCTGGCGATGGCGATGGCGGCGCTCGGTTTGACGACACGTTGGGCGGCGATCCGCCGCGCCGGAAGCCGCCCCCTGATGCTGGCCGCCGTCCTGTTTTTCTGGCTGATCGGCGCCGGCGCCGCCATCAATTGCGGCGTCGCTCTGCTGTTGAACTGAGCGCGGGAAGCGATTTCACCATCCCCCGGAAGAAAAAACGCGTATAAGATACGTAGAAAAAGAACCCGCGCCCACGCTGCTTCAGTCCCGGGCGCCCCCATCATCAAGGAGACAGCGGTGAACGATACTTTTCAAGATTTAGAAATACAGGCTGCGCGGCGGCGCAACTTCCTGCGCCGGGCCGGCGCCTTGGGCGCCGCTTCAGCGCTGGGCGGCACCCCATTGGCGGCGCTGGCGGCTGGCCCTGCCCATGTATTGCTGCCGTTTGAAAACGGCAAACGCGAACTGCTGGCCTTTCCGCAAAAACGTCCCCTGATCCTGCTGACGAGCCGCCCGCCGCAACTGGAAACGCCGTTTGGCGTCTTCGATGAAGGCGTGCTGACGCCCAACGACGCCTTTTTCGTGCGCTACCACTGGAGCGGCATTCCCACCTCCATCGACGCACAAAGCTACCGCCTGCGCGTAAGCGGCAACGTCCATAGCGCGCTGGAATTGTCGCTGAGCGAGCTCCAGCAACTGGCCGATCCGGTGGAACTGGTGGCCGTCAATCAATGCTCCGGCAATAGCCGCGGCCACTTCACGCCGCGCGCCAATGGCGGTCAATTATCCAACGGCGCCATGGGCAACGCGCGCTGGACCGGCGTTTCGCTGAAAGCAGTCTTGGAAAAAGCCGGCGTGAAGGCTGGCTCGGTCCAGGTTTGCTTCAACGGCCTCGATGCGCCCCCCGTCGGCGACGGCCCCGATTTCGTCAAGGCCCTCAATCTCGACCATGCACAAGATGGCGAAGTGATGCTGGCCTGGCAAATGAACGGCGCCGACCTGCCCTTCTTGAATGGCTATCCCTTGCGCCTGATCGTGCCCGGCCACTATGGCACTTACTGGGTCAAGCACCTCAGCGAGATTATCGTGACCGATAAAGTATTCGATGGCTTCTGGATGAGCACGGCCTACCGCGTGCCCGACAATGCCTGCGCCTGCGTCGAGCCGGGCGCCGGCGCCGGCAAGACCGCCCCGATCAGCCGCCTGAATGTGCGCTCCTTTATCACCAGCCACGCGGACGGCGCCCGCATCAAGGCGGGACAGCCCTTGGCGCTGCGCGGCATCGCCTTCGACGGCGGCTATGGCATCACCGAAGTGGCGCTCTCGGCCGACGGCGGCGCCACCTGGCAAGCCACGCGCCTGGGCCAAGACCTGGGCCGTTATTCGTTTCGCGCCTGGAGCGCCAGCTTCACGCCGCCGCGCAAAGGCCCGCTGGAATTGCGGGTGCGGGCACTCAACCGGATCGGCCAGAGCCAGCCCATGACGGCGTTATGGAATCCGATGGGGTATATGCGCAATGTCGTCGAAAGCATCCGCGTCACGGTGATTTAAGGAGAAGCCCATGAAATACAGCACCTTGCTTGCCGCCTTGCTATGCGCGGGCCGCGCCGCCGCGCTCGACTTCGCGCCGCCGCCGGAAAGCGCAATGTACCAGTCCAGCGCACTGCCCGGCTACCAATTGGCGCTACGCCATTGCATGACTTGTCATTCGGCCCAATACGTGCTGACGCAACCGCCATCGTCGCCGCGCGCCTATTGGGAAGCCACCGTCAAGAAAATGAGAAAACCATTTGGCGCCCAGTTTCCCGAGCAAGACATCGGACCGCTGACCGATTATCTGGTCAAGACTTATGGCGCCGAACGGGGCGCGCCGCTCGTCACTGCCGCCGTGATCCCGAACGCTGTGCCGGCCGCGCCGGCCAACGCGCAAGCCTTACTGGCGGCCAACGCCTGCCTGAGTTGCCATGCGCCCGACAAGAAAATCGTCGGTCCGGCATTCAAGGAAATCGCCGCGCGCTATACCGGCAAGGCCGACGGGATCATGCTGGCGGCGCGCAATATCCGCGCCGGCGGCGCCGGCAAATGGGGTCCGGTGCCGATGCCACCCTATGCCCAATTGAGCGAGGCCGACAGCCTGGAGCTGGCCCGCTTCGTGTTGCGCCAATAAGGCGCGCGCGGCGTCGCCACCCTCACAGCTTGTCCAACTGTTGCCTGGCGTAGCCGGCCGCAGCCGCGTTCGGTGCCAGTTCCAAGTAAGTCTGGTAGGCGCTCTTGGCCTTGGCGGCGTCGCCGGCCCGCGCCAGCGCATCGCCGAGATTGAGGTAGGCGACGGCGCGCGACGGGTCGATCTTGACGGTGTTGTCAAACCAGCGCGCCGCTTCCTGGAATTTGTCTTGCTTGTAAAAGACAAATCCGAGATTATTGGCCGCCAGCGCAAAGTCGGCGCGCAATTTGAGCGCTTCGGTGAATTGCGCTTCGGCCGCCGCGTATTGCTTTTCTTTATACAGTTGCAAGCCGCGGTCATTGGCGCGCTGGGCCAATTGGCGCGCCGAACTCGGCACGGCCGCTGGCATGGCGATTTTTTGCTCGCCGCCCTGCAAGTCTTTCACCGTGACGGCCGGCGCCGCCGTGCCATGCTTGTCGTCAGCGCGCACGGCGTCGAGCTTGGAATTGAGCGCAATTGCGGCACTTGACAACTGGGTCGTGTTCGGGCTGAGGAATTCGGTTTCTGCCGGCAACTCGAAGACGAAATCGCCCCCTTCCGAGCCGGGCAAGCTGCCAAAGGCCGGGGTCTGGTTTGACACGCTGGCCACGGCTGGCGCCACGTAGGCCGCCAGTTCCGTGGCCGTGATCAAGCCGTCGCCGTTCAAGTCGGCCTTGCCGGCCAAGCCTTGCAACAGGGTCCAGGTGAAAACCGAGTGGCCATTCGGGCCGCCGTCCGCGACCAATTGGTCGGTGCCGCCGGCCGTCAGCATTTGCCGGCCGATGCGTTTGGCATTGTCGCGCAAAAAAGACGCGGAACCGGCGCCGCGCGTCAGGCCCAGGCCGCTGTAACAGGCATCCATCACGAACAGCGCGTGCTTGGCGGTGAGACTCTCGGCGATGTTCTGGATTTCCGTCATCGGGATGGCATCCGTGGCCAATTGCTTGGGGTCGGAGTCGACCGGCACGATGTAACCGAGGTCGCGCCCGGAACTGAGTTTGCGGGTGGCGCCATGGCCGGCGAAGAAGACGAAGATACGGTCGTCGCGCTGCACGCCGCCATGGGCCAGCTTGTCGTGGAAGGCAGCCAGGATATTATTGCGGGTTGCCTCGCCATTGCTCAGCGATACCACCCGTTCGGAGGCGAAACCGAATTTTTCGACCAGGATCTGGCGCACGCCCTGCGCGTCGCGCACCGCGTATTGCAGCTTCGGCCATTTGGCGTAATCGTCGATGCCGATCACCACCGCCCAGGAATTGCCATAACCGGTACCGATCGGCACTTTTTCGGCGGCCGGCGCGGCACTTTTGGCGACCTTGAAGGCGCTGCCATCCCAGCCAGCAAATTGGTAGCCGTCCGCCACCAGCCGGTCCAGCACCATGGGCAAGGCCTTGACGGCGCGCTCATGGATGTCGTGGAACAAGATGATGCCGCGGCCCTCTTTGTCAACCTGGCGCAAGACCCGTTCGGCGATCGAACTGGGCACCGGATCGGCCCAATCGAGCGAATCGATATTCCACATCACCGAGGTCAGATGGGCGCCGGCCAGCAGGGTCATGCCTTCGCGGTTCCGCGCGCCATAGGGAAAACGAAACAGCGGTGAGCGTTCGCTGCTGATGGCTTTGAGCAACACATCGGTATTCAGGATTTCCGCCTTCAGGCCGGCGCCGCTTTCCTTTGACAATTGGGCGTGGCTGAAACTGTGATTGCCGATGGCGTAACCATCCGCCATCAACTTGCGGCTCACTTCCGCGCCGGCCGACAATTGCGCCTTGCCATTCGCGTCCAGGCTGCCAAGATTGCGCCCGACATTGAAAAACACGCCCGGCACATCATATTGTTTCAAGATGGCAGCGATTTCCTCGCTATAGCGCTTGTGCGGGCCATCGTCGAAGGTCAGCACCACGGTTTTCTTCGGCAAGGCGGTGCCGAAAATTTCCCCGTCCTTGTCGGCGCTCTGCCCGTCTTGCGCCGGCGCCGCCGGATAAGGCAACACGACGCCATATTCCTTCAAAATCTGTTCGCGGTTGTATAAGGTTTTCAAATGGACCAGATAATCGTCCCAGCGCTCACGCTTGAGTTCGATCGAGCGCGACTCGAAGCGTCCGAAAATCTGGCGGATTTCCTTTTCATAGTTATGCTCGATCTCGACGAGCGCGTCGAGGTCTTCCGAAATCCGCTTGTGCATCTTGATTGCCGGCAGCGAGGAATCCTTGGCGACATCGCCCTGCAAGCTTTGCAGCAACTCGCGAAATGCCAGCCGGTCGGCATCAAATAGACTCTTGTCCGACTCGACATAGCTCAACAGGGCATCAATGGACTCGAAGCGGGTCGGATTGGCGGGCGCCGCCAACGCTTCCAGCGCGACATCGAGCTGGTCGATCCGGGCCTGGTTTTCATGAAACAAGCCCTGCCCGATGCGCCGGGTTTCCTGGCGCGCCGGCGCGGCCAGGTTTTGCTCGTCGGCCAGCAAGACAATGATCTTGCGATAGGCGGCCAGCACTTCCTTGAATTGCGCGCCAAGGTCGGGCGCGGGCTTGGGTGCGGCGGCCAGTGCAGCGGCGCTCGTGGCCGCTTTCGGAGCCGCAGGCGGCGCGGGCGGCTTGCCTTTGGCGAAATACAGGCCGCCGGCAATGGCCAGCAACGCGGCCGCAGCGGCGGTGATCTTGATCGGTGTCGAACTCACGGGAGGGATTTTCTTGAAAGAAAGCGGTGCCGCGATTGTAGAACACGCTTTACCTTTGCGTAAGCCCCCCTCGCTTGCGCCGGGATGTGCTGAAATGGCCTTCTGGCGCTAGCAGCCTGTCGGACTTAAAGGAAATCGGCTGCAAATCCGCCTGACCGGTCCATATTTCACCGCTTTCTTGACCAATAGCTCGCTATTGGCACTGCGAAAGCGGCGAAATCTGTCCTCGGCCAGCCGAATTTTCGCTTCGATTCCTCAAGTCCGGCAGGCTGCTAGGAATCCGATGGGAGCAATACAATGGGACAACTGGCGGCCGGCTTGATACTGGCGCTGGCGGCGGCACGGTGCGCCGCAGCGCCGGCCTTGCTGGTCGAGCGGCCGGCGGCCCGGGTGCAAGCGACATTGTTGCTGGCGTTAAACAATATCGCGCCGGGCCAGGAAAGTCGGCGCCGCTACCGCATGGCGCTGCCATTTGGGGCGCCCCTGTTTCCCTCCGACGCGGACCTGGCCGTGCCGCCGGAAGCGCCCGGCCTGGCGCTATGGCGCCAGTTGCCACCGGCCGAGCGGCGCCACGATGTGCTGATCGTGCCCGATGCCGACTATTACTGGCCGGCCGAGGGCCGCCAATTTTCTTGCCAGTTCATCGTCCACTTGCGCTCGCTGGGCGCCGGCAAAGTCAGCCTGGAGCCCTTGCAAGTGCGCCCGACTATCCTGTTAGGCAAAAAATGGGACTTACTGGGACGCACCGGCCCCGGCTTTTACCTGAATATCCAGGCGGCGCCGCCGTCCGCCCAGGCCAATGCCGAATTGCTCGGGTTTCTGGCGGCGGCGCTGTCCAAGCCAGAATAAGAGCAAGCCGCCACCCAGCAGGGACAAGGTGCCGGGGCTGGGTACGGTGGTGGCGCTCACCACCAGCACCGTGAACGGGCTTTGCACGGCGGCCGAGGTTTGCAAGAAACTGCCGCCGGCCAGCGGATCGCCACTCCACCATTCGCCCGACAGCGTAAACATACCGCTCTCGCTTTGGCCCGGAAGCACGAAGTTAAAGAGCTGCAAGCCATACAAGCCCGAGGTTGAGGCCGCATCGAAATTGGCGGAATGGCTGGCGCCCGGCGCCACGATGGGGAAATCAAAATAGCCCGCGTCCGGCGCGCCCAGGGCGAACGAAGAGACGCTCAGTTGGGTCGGCACGAACCAATTGCCGGCGTCGGTATTGAGCACATCATAGCCCCAGCCGATCAACTGGCCCGGCTGGCCGCTGATTTGCCCGCCCGAAGGCAAGCTTGAAAAAGTAAACGTGAATGGGGTCGCGCGCGCGCCCGGTGCCAGCAGCAAGGCCAGGGACAGCCCGGCCATGGCGCAGAGTTGGGTCAGTTTCATAGCGAATTCTCCTGTGCGTAGGCAATTCAAGATAGGCGGCAGCGCCACCGTTCAATGGGGCAGCACGGCCTGGGCTTGCGAGAAGGCATAGCCGGCGCCGCCGATATCGGACACCGTGCCGCTCTCGCTCACGCTGAAGCGCTGCACATCCGGCGGGGTATTGAAGGTCAGGCGCAGCGTGAAGAAACTGCCCACATCGACATTCGGCGTCACGAACGGCAGCGCCGGCGACAGCGCCGCGTTGAGGCTGACCGTGCCGGCGCCGCTCAAGGTGCGCAGGCGCAGCGCGGCGATCGTCATGTCCTTGGCCGTGCCGGCGCCGGTATTGGTGAAACGCAAGTCGACCCCGGTCACGCCCGGCGCGACCGCTTCCTGGCCGACGATCTCGGCGACGAAATTGGGCTTGCCCGGCGCTTGCAGCGCGCCCGTCACGAAGCTGGTCAAGGAGGCGCTATTGTGCACGGCGGGATTGCTCACGCTCAGCACCGCCGCCGTGACACTGTCGGAACTGCCGATGCGCGCGCCGGCCGGCGGCGTCACTTGCAACACCACATTGGCACTCTCGCCGCTGCCCAGCGTCAGCGTGGCCGGCGCAAACGCGCCGACAAAGCGCTGGTCATCGGTGGCGGTGACGGCGAAGGTGTCGGGCGCGCCCTGGTTCTTGACCTGGTAAATCAGGGTCGTGGTTTTTCCAGGCCGCAAATCCTGCGGCGCCGGCGGCGTGATTGCCACCGATTGCGGCGCCACCATCAGGCTGACCAGGCGCTGCACCGCGTTGCCGGCGGTATCGCTGCCGTTGACATAGGCCAGGAAAGCTTCGCCGGGCACCGTGATGGGACCGAAGTATTTGCCGGGGTCGGTCTGGTCTTGCTCCAGCGATAAGGGACTGATGAGTTCGAAATTTTTTCGCCGCAATTGGAATTGCGGCCCGCTCAATGGCCCGCTGGCGCCCTCCGTCAGCCCCGCCAGCGCATACAGCGCTTGCGCCGGACCGGGTTCGCCATCGATGGCCAGCAAGCCCTGGTGCGGCGGCTGGGCGCCAAAGCGGGCCAACTTGAAGGAACTGAAAGCCAGGTCGGCATTGCCGCTGACATTCACATACGTCTGGCCGGGCGCGCCGCCGACGCTCAACTTCCACAGCCCGACGCCGGGATTGTTGAGCGAAATGATGATGCCGCTCGATAGCGTCAAATAGGTATTGGCCGTGGCGGGGCTGACCACCGAGCCGTCGGGCCGACTCAAAACGACTAGCGGTTGCACGCCAAAGACGGTGCCGCTGACCGATACCGTCAACCGCGTCATGCTGGCGTCAACGGGCACCGTGTAATTCTTGGCGGACGCAAACTGATCGACCACGGACAATATTTGCACCGCGTTATTGCGCACCACCAGGTCGGCCAATTGCGTGGCCGCCCCTGCCTCGCTGCGGAACAGGAAGAAAACCTGGCCGCCCGTTTCCGTGGCCGCTTGCAAGAAGCCGGGCGTCAGCGGCGAGCAACTACCAAACAGCAAGGGATAAATCTTAATATCCTTGGCCTTGGCCAGGCCGATCACGGCGCCGGCCAGGCCCGCATCCTTGGCCGTGGCGTCGGTATACATGAACAAGTCGCCGCCGGGGTCGGCCAGCGACAAGCCGTTATACATGCCCGTCATCGCCAGTTCCGGGCAGTCGCCGCCGCCGGACGCGAACAGGCCGCCGATGGCCGACTTGAACAGGGTGGCGTCATTGGTGGCGATGGTGGGGCCGGTGAACGGGTCATTGAAGGGCGCCAGCACGTATTGCAGCGGTTCCTCGTCGGTGCCGAGACGGGCGTCGACAATCCCCGTGGCCGAGGCCAGCACGCCGGCGATGATGTCGCTCATGCTGCCAGTGGTATCGATCGCGAACGCCAGGGTCGGGCCGGCGCCCAGCAAGGCTTTCAGCTGGGCTGGCGTGATGTCGGCCTTGATATCTTCAACAAATTGCTGGGTGCCGGCAATCGCCGCCGCCGCCGCCGCGTTGTGCTGGGTGCTGTGCGGCGAGATATCGCAATACAGGGTGTCTTTGTTGATACCTTCGCGGAAGTAGCCGATCGGGTCGCTGGACGGCGAACTCTTGTCGAGCGGTCCGCCGTGGCTGCATTTGAAGGAGCCTGGCTTGCCACGGTCTTCGCCGCCATAGTAGCCACTGGTCAGCAGCGGCGTCACCAGGATCGATGAGTTGGCGCAAGTAAAGCCGGTATCGATGAAGCCCGAACAGGTGATGGCGGCCGGGCTGGCAAAGCCCAGGGGGACGGGCCGCCCCACGCCCGGATGGGCGCCGCTATTACCCATTTCCACCCAATTGCTGTGGGAATAAAAATCCTGGATGGTGTGCAGGGCGCTGCCCAGGTTGTCGCGCGCGCCGCTGGCGTTGATCGGGTCGGTGCGCAGCGCGTCAAGCACGTTTTGCTTCAAGGTGGCCAGCCGCAATTGCGCGCCGGTGCTGTTTTCGCCGTCGAAATGCTTGGCCGAACTGGTCTGGTCGTCGTCGACCTTGGCGTCCGCTTCGATGATTTGGTCAAGCGCCTTTTGCATCGAGTTGGTCAACTTGGGCACGCCGAAATAGCGTTTATCGAGCGCCTCGATGCCGCGCTGCGTGATGTCCTGGTGGGTCAGGCTGCCGGCCGACTTCGACGTGATGAAGCAAATCAAGCCATTTTTCGGACAAAATGCCCAGCTCGGCGCGCAGGCGCCAAACAGCAGCAGCGCCAGCAGCAAGGTCGGCAAAGCGCCCGGCAAGCGGTGCCGCAAGATGGCGGACGCCATCTTGCCGAGGCTCCCGAGGGGGGAATGACATGGGATAGCGGTGCGCATACTAACTCCTTTTCAATGCGTACAACAGTTTATTTAAGGTAAGCTCCGGGCGCGCGCCACGGACACTCCGGCCTGTCACGCATTTACCGTGCCATGAAAACCAAACTATTTAAATTCAATGACTTAAGCTACGCCGATGGCGTTTGGCGCGCGAGCGTGCCGGGCTCCTGTCAAGTCCACCGACAGTGCGATGACGAACGGCATCGGCACCCGACAAAATGGCGCTTTGCTTAAGCGGTGGCATGCAGTACAGTAAACGCACTATGAACAGCGCATATTTAGCAGCCCGCCTGCCCGGATACGCCCATCGCCTGGGCGCGCAGCCGCGATGAGATCCGAACGGCCATGGAGCGCCCCCGGCATATCGATTGAGCAAGATTTGCGTGCCTCCAAATTATTCGCCAGAGCCGCCATGGATGCCGTATCGGGGCAAATCTGCGTGCTCGACAAGCATGGCAACGTCCTGGCCGTGAACCAGGCCTGGCGCGACTTTCATGATATGACCGGCGAGGGCGGCAATTATCTGCAGCGATGCGATGCATTGGGCGCGCCAGCGTCGCGCCAGATGGCGGCCGGCATCCGCCAGGTGAGCGCGCAAGAATGCCCGCGCTTCACGCTCGAATTTTCCTGCGACGGTGCGCACGGGCAGCGCTGCCTGCTCGCCAACGTGACCCGCTTCCATGGCGACAGCGGCAATATCGTCATCACCCAGGAAGATATCAGTGAACGCCGGCGCATGGAACAAGCCTTGCGCGACAGCGAGGCGCGCTGGCAATTCGCGCTCGAAGGCAGCGGCAAAGGGGTCTGGGATCTGGACGTGGCCGGCAATACCGTGTTCCTGTCGAGCGGCTGGAAAAAAATACTCGGTTATGCCGATGACGAGATCGGCAGCAGCGTAGCCGAATGGTACGCCCAGGTCCACCCGGACGACGCCGCCAGCGTGCGCGCCGACTTGCAAGCGCACCTGGACGGCGGCCCAAGCACCGAAGTCAATGAACACCGGGTCCGCCGCAAGGATGGCAGCTATATCTGGGTGCAGGCGCAAGGCCTGGTGGTCAGCCGCGACCCGGGCGGACGGGCCTTGCGCATGGTCGGCACCTTGAGCGACGTCAGCGCGCGCCGGGCCGCCGAACGGCGTTTGCAACTGGCAGCCAGCGTCTTCACCTGCGCCCGCGAAGGCATCATGATCACCGACGCCGCCGGCACCATCGTCGAAGTCAATGACACCTTCAGCGCAATCACCGGCTACAGCCGCGCAGAAGCGCTGGGCCAAAATCCGCGCATGCTCAAGTCGGGCCGCCAGCCGCCGCAATTCTATGCCGCCATGTGGCAAGCCCTGCGCGAGCAAGGCCACTGGTTCGGCGAAGCCTGGAACCGGCGCAAGGATGGCACGGTCTATGCCGAGCTGATCACCATCAGCGCGGTACGCGACGCGGCCGGCCAGACCCAGAATTATGTCGCCCTGTTTACCGACATCACCCATATGAAGCAATACCTGGAGCAGATCGAGCGCGTCGCCCACTACGACGCACTGACCGGCTTGCCGAACCGGGTCTTGCTGGCCGAGCGCATGCGGCACGACATTGCCCAATGCCAGCGCCGCAAACAGTCGCTGGCCGTGCTCTACCTGGACCTGGACGGCTTCAAGGGCGTCAACGACCACCATGGCCATGAGGTCGGCGACGCCCTGTTGATTGCCCTCGCGCAACGCCTGCAGCACGCCTTGCGCGAGGGCGACACCATGGCGCGCATCGGCGGCGACGAATTCGTCGCTGTGCTGGTTGACCTTGAGCGGCCGCAAGATTGCGAGCCGGTGCTGGCGCGCCTGCTGCAGGCGGCCGCCACCAAAGTGCAAATCGGCCCGTTGGCGCTGCAAGTGTCGGCCAGCATCGGCGTCACCCTGTATCCCCAGGACGGGGCCGACGCCGACGTGCTGATGCGCCACGCCGACCAGGCCATGTACCTGGCCAAGCAGGGCGGCAAGAACCGCTACCACTTGTTCGATGTTGGCCGCGACGAGGCGGCCAGGAGCCACCGCGAGCAACTCGAACAGATCCGTGCCGCCCTGGCGCACGATGAATTCGTGCTGTATTACCAACCCAAGGTCAATATGCGGAGCGGCGCGGTGATCGGCGCCGAGGCGCTGATACGCTGGCGCCACCCGCAACGGGGCTTGCTGCCGCCGGGCGACTTCCTGCCCGCCATCGAAGAGCATCCCATCAGCGTCGAACTGGGCGAATGGGTGATCGCGACGGCGCTGCGCCAGGTCGCCGCCTGGCGCACCGAAGGGCTGGAATTGCCCGTCAGCGTCAATGTCGGCGCGCTCCAACTGCAGCGCGCCGATTTCCGGGAGCGCCTGGCGACCTTGCTGGCGGCCCAGCCCGATGTCGCGCCCAACTGCCTGGAATTGGAAATCCTGGAAACGAGCGCCTTGGGCGACATCGCCCCGATATCCGAATTGATGCACGCTTGCCGCGCCCTCGGCGTCAGCTTTGCCCTGGACGACTTCGGCACCGGCTATTCTTCGCTGACCTATCTGAAACGGTTGCCAGCCGAATTGCTGAAAATCGACCAAAGCTTCGTGCGCGGCATGCTCGACGATCCCGACAGTCTGGCCATCATCGAAGGCGTGGTAGGGTTGGCGGCCGCCTTTGGCCGCAGCGTCATCGCCGAGGGCGTGGAAACGGTGGCGCACGGCGAGTTGCTATTGCCCCTCGGTTGTGAACTGGCGCAAGGCTTTGGCGTCGCGCGGCCGATGCCGGCCGCCGCCCTGCCCGCCTGGGCGCTGAACTGGCGCCCCGACCCGGCCTGGTCCGCCTGGCGCGAGCGGCCCCTGAACCGTGACCATGTGCTCGTGGTATTTGTCGAGGTCGAGCACCGCCATTGGCTGGGCCAGATCGACGCTTTCCTGGCCGGCGCCGCCGACGCGACGGCGCCGCCGAACAGACAGAATTGCCACTTCAGCCGTTGGCACCAGAACGAGGGCCGCATCCTTTATGGCGCCAATCCGGAGTTTGCGCGCACCATCGCCATGCACGAGCAAGTCCACCAACTCGGCGGCGAACTGATCCAGCTGCACATCGAAGGCCGCCGCGACGACGCCCAAGCCAGCCTGAGCACGCTACACGACTTGCGCGATGCCTTGATCGAACAATTGCGCCGGCTGATACGCTGATATCGTCCATCGCTGGTTGCCGCAATGCAAAAATACCTGGGTAAATGCGGTCAATCTTTGCCCGCCGCCGCCGATGGGTGGCAGCCGCCGTCAAACGGCTTGATTGAATTTGCTACACTGCGTCTTTTATTCGCAGAGGCAGACACCATGGTGCGATCGCTTGAGCTGCGCGAAAACGCGCTGCAATGTCTACTTGAAACAGACCCACAGACCAAGACTGCGGCGGTTGCAGCCATGGCGCAAGCGCATCGCGCCGGCGCCTGGGAGGTCGACAACGGCGCCGAGCCGCACGTTGCGGGCACCATCCCCGGTCGCCCGGATCGGCCGATCCTGGTGCCGCCACGTCTGGTGGGCCGGCGCTCGATGGCCACCTCGGAAGGGCGCGCCATGCTGGTACACGCGCTGGCCCACATCGAATTTAACGCGCTCAATCTTGCCCTTGACGCGCTCTGGCGTTTCCCGCACATGCCGGTCGGGTACTACACCGACTGGCTGCGCGTGGCAACGGAGGAAGCGATCCATTTCTCGATGCTGGCGGCGCATCTGCAAGTGCTCGGATACCGATATGGTGATTTCCCGGCCCACGACAGCTTATGGGAAATGGTCGAGAAAACCCGTGGCGACGTCCTGGCCCGGATGGCCTTGGTGCCGCGCACGCTGGAAGCGCGCGGCCTCGATGCGATCCCGCCCTTGCGCGCAAAGATCGCGCATGCCGGCGACGTGGCTGCGGCAAAGATTCTCGATATCATCCTGGCCGACGAAATCGGACACGTCGAGATCGGTAACCGCTGGTATCGCTTCCTGTGCCAACAGCGCGGCCTCGAACCGTGCGCCACCTACGCTGAACTGGCGATACTTTACCAGGCCCCGACACTGAAAGGGCCATTCAACATCGCGGCGCGCCGGCTGGCCGGCTTCACTGAAACGGAGTTGACGGGCTTGGCCTGAAGAGCGCAGGTGGCCGATTGACGCAAGCCATGCACCGATATCGGCATTGCGCCGGTAGCGGTGCGCGGCATGGATCAAGCCAGCAGCTTGCGTTCCGCCTTGCCATACTTGATGGATTGCTCGTCAGGCATCATGATGCCCGTGTTTTCATTGCGCGCTTGCAGCAGGAAGCGCGGGTTCGGCTGGCCGATGCCGGCCGCCGCCTTCTGGCTCAATTTACCGATCTCGCCGGTTTTCAGGCGGTTGACGATCACGCCGACCTGGGTGGCTTTGAAATCCTGCAACATCCAGGCATCGCCGTCGCTGTCGCCAAACACCATTGCCGGCTCGCCGCGCGCGCCCAGCACATTGCGGATGCCGACCGTCTTGCCCGGACCCCAGTTGAAATGCCAGCCGCTGCGATAGCTGCTGGTGTATTTGCCATCGCTCATTTCCAGGCGCAAACCGATCACGTTTTCCGGCGCCACGCCATAAGCGAGGTTGGGGTCGGATGCGAAGACGCGCACCACATCGTCGAGCGAGGCGGTGCTGACAAACACATCGAAGCCATTGGCGCGCAAGGTATGCATCAGGCTGCGCATTTCCTCATGCACGCGCAAGCCGTGGAAATGGCTGACCGCGACCACACCGGCCTTGCCCGGCAGGCTGCGCGCGCTTTCATATTTAACCTTGCGCAAGGCGTCGCCCAGGCCGCGCTGGTTCGAGGCCGCCGCCAGCACTTGCAACTGGGCCGGCGTCATATTGGCGAAAAAGCCGATCACCCATTTATAGCCGATCTCGATCGGGTGGCTGTCGCAGATCGCGTCATACATGAAATACAGCTTGGCGCGGAAATCCTGGAACTGGATGCTGGCGCGCAACGCGTCAAGCCCGGCGCCGCCCGCGCGCTGCGCGTGCAGCCAACTGTAATCGGCATCGACATCGGCGGCGATATCGTCCAGGATCACGCGCTGGCCATCGGCGCCCGCCGTCTTGAGCGGGCCGGCCGGGACGTCCTTGCGCAGCACAGCGCCGAATTCCTCGGGCGTCAACTTGAATTCAAGCTGATCGATCTGGTACATGAACAAGGCTTCTTCGCAATCGTTCATGATGCAGGTATTGTCCCAGTCGAACACGACGTAGGGACGACGGGCCGGATTATAGGCAGCGCCGGCATTGCCCAGACTGCTGATCAGGGATTGGATACGGCGCGCGTTGGCGGCCGACCAGCGGCCCGTGTCGAGCAGCGGAACCGGCCTGGCCGCGGCGGCGCCCGCCTTGGCCGACGCGCCGGCGGCAACGGTGGCGAGCGGCGCGGCGACTGATGCGACGACAAGTTTCTTGAGCAGGGAACGGCGTTGCATGAACTCTCCTAAGTTGCGGTAGCATAAAAGAACGCGACTGTAACACCTGTCAGTGACAAGATGATGACAAGCCGCGCCTTTGCCGCGCGCGATTCGCCGTTAGACACCCGATGCCATCCATGCGCCGCCAAACGCGATCGCCACGCCGGCCAAGCGCAGCCAGATTGCGTCGCGCGCCGCACCGCCGATGCGCACGCCGAGCGCGTGCAAGGCGGCGCTCGAGACGATAAAGCCGAGACCATATTGCCATGCGCTACTCAGGGCTGGCATTTCGGCGCCATGCGCGAGACCGTGGAAGACGGCGAACAGCCCGACCATGGCGCCGGCCAAGGGCGCCGGCAGCTTAACCGCGAAGCCGATCAACAAGCCCAGCAACAGCACCGAGGTGGCGATGCCGCCTTCGAGCATAGTCGGCACGACACCTGCCATGCCGAGCGCCCCGCCGATTGCCAGCAAGGCCACGAAACTGGCCGGCAGCAGCCACCGGGCGCGGCCGCCCATCTGGGCGCCCCAGACACCGACGGCCAGCATCGCCAGCAAATGGTCCAGCCCTAAGAAGGGATGGCTCAAGCCGGCCAGCGCGCCGCCATGGCCGGGATGGGCTTGCGCCGCAGCGCAAAAAACCAGCGGTGCCAGCGCCAGGGAACGGGTAAGTGTCGACTTCATGTATTGCTGCATGTATTGCTCCTTGAATGATAAAAATGGGTGTCAATCCGGCTCCGGTTCATGCCGGCGCCAGGTGTTTTCATAAACCAGATCCGGCAACTCCCGGCGCCGCGCCCAGTTTTCTTGCTCAAGCATGGGCTTGGCGTAAAAGGCCGGCACGTGGCCCAGGCACAGGATCGCCACCGGCCTGGCGCCGGCCGGCATGGACAGCGCCTCGGCCAGCGACTGCGGATCGAATAGCGACACCCAGCCCAGGCCCAGGCCTTCGGCGCGCGCCGCCAGCCACATGTTCTGGATTGCGCAGGCGACCGAGGCCAGGTCCATGTCCGGCAGGGTGCGCCGGCCAAAGATATGTTCTTCGCGGCGCTCCATCAGCGCCACCACCAGCAATTCGCCGCACTCGCGCACGCCCTCCACTTTCAGGCGCATGAATTCATCCTCGCGCTGGCCCAGCGCGCGCGCCGTTTGCGCGCATTCGCCCTGCACGATGGCGTGGATGGTGGCGCGCAGCGCCCGGTCGGTGATGCGCACGAAGCGCCACGGTTGCATCAAGCCGACGCTGGGCGCCATGTGCGCGGCGCGCAGCAGGCGCGCCAACAGTTCCGGCTCGACCGGATCGGGCAGGAAGTGGCGCATGTCACGCCGCTGCTCCATGGCGCGGTAGACGGCGGCGATCTCGGCGTCGCTGAAACGGTGTTCGCCTAGCGCCATGTGGTGCCCGTCAGGTCCGACAGCACCGCCGCCACTTTGCTGCGGCTGGTGTGGTAGCCGATGAAGACCAGTTCCGAACGCTGCGCGGCCGGCTTGACGGCATCGACGCTGATGCTCACGCGCGCGCGCACGCCTTGCACCAGCACCGCGCGCGCCGTCTCGGCGGTGCGCACAAAACCCTTGCTGCGCAAGATAGGTTCGACCTTGGCCGCTTCCAGCAAGGCCGCTTTCAGGGTGGCGCCGTGCTGCGCCGCGTCGCTGCGCAGCACGAACGAGAGCCAGCCGGGATCTTGCTCGTGAAAGTGCTTGTGGGTGGCCAGGCCGTGGCTGTGCGCGGCCAGGCCGGAATGGGCATGGCCGTTCAAGCGGCTTTGCTGTGCCAGCGGCCCCGCCTGCGGTCCCGGCATCGGCGTGTAATGTTGGCCATGCTCGGCGCGGGTTGGCTGATGCAGCCGCAATCCCAGCGCCAGCCGGATATCGAGCCGGCCCTGGTGCGCCAATTCCAGGAAGCGCACATTGGGGGCGCGCAGCCGGACCCGGGTTTCGGCCAGCAGCAGCGCATCCTCGTCAAGCGCATCGATCTTGTTCAATATCACCACGTCGGCCAATTCCAGCTGCCGCTCGAACATGGTGGCGGCCGGATTGGGCGCGCCGCCATGCTCGAACTGGTCGGCCAGCAGCAGCGGCGTGTCGACCACGGCCAGGGTCGCGTCGAGAATGAAGTCGGCGGCCAGGTCCGGGCTTTGCAACCATTCCATCACGGCCGTCGGCAAGGCCAGCCCCGAGGTTTCGATCAACACATGGTCGACATTGGCGCGCCGCGCGGCAATCGCGCGCATGGTCGGCATGAAGCGTTCGTCGTCGCCGTAGGCGATCAAGCCATGGGGGAAATCGTGGATCTGGACTTGCGCATCGGCGCCGGCACTGTCGCGTATCAGCGCGCCGTCGATCGACACTGCGCCGAATTCGTTGATCAGCAAGGCCAGGCGGCGGCTCTGGCGCCCTTCGATCACGCCGCGCAGCAAGGTAGTCTTGCCCGAGCCGAGGAAGCCGGTCACGATGGTGACGGGAATCAGGCGTTTCATGCGATGTCCCAGGCCGCCAATTGCGCCAGCACGGCGTCAACGTCGGTCGCCACTTGCGGATAATCGGGTTGCGGGCGGGCGATCACCAGTAAGGGAATGTCCAGTGCCCGCGCCGCGTCGGCCTTGGCGCGGTAGCCGCCGGCACCGCCCGAATCCTTGGTGACCACGCAATCGATTTGCCAGTCGCGCCACAATGCCGTATTGAAGGCTTCCGAAAACGGCCCTTGCATGGCGCAGATGCGCTCGCGCGGCACGCCCAGCGCGATGGCGCGCTCAATCAAGTCCGGCTCCGCCGTCAAGCGCAGGAACCATTGCTTGTCGGCCGCGCCCGGCATTTGCAGGAAGCTCGCCAGGTCTTTCGAGCCGGTGGCCAGGAAGATGCGCTGGCCCAGCGCCATGGCCCGTTCTGCCGCCGCTTGCGGCGAAGCGCACAATTGGCCGTCTTGCGGCGCGAATTGGCCGGCCCGCTCATAGCGCAGATACGGGATATTCAATTCGCGCGACAAGCCGATCAATTGTTCCGACATATTGCTGGCGTAAGGGTGGGTAGCATCCACCAGCACCCGCGCGCGGCTGCCGCCCAGGGCCTGGCGGCGCGCCTCGACGCCTTGCCGTCCGGCCCAGACGGTGACGCCGGGACAATCCTTGAGCGCGACCGCGCCGCCGTATTCGGTGGCGGCCGAGACCACCACAGGGTGACGACGCGAAGCGCACGGGGTTGCCAATTGCGCCGCCAGCGCGTTGCCGTCGCTGGTGCCGGAAAAGACCCATACGGCGTCGTCCGGCAAGCTGGCGCGCGCGGGCGCCGCGCCGTCGGCCGCAGCCCAGTCGTTATAGCCGCGCGGCGTGAAGATGTGGCCGCGCTTGCGCTCGGTGAAGCGGTTGCCGACCACGATCGTGGTCAACATGTCGAATTGCAGCGACGGCAATTCGTCGAGGCGGTGGATGCTCACTTGCTGGCCGGGCCGATAGGCGTTCTTCACCACGCCGCACAGGGTATGCGGCGCTTTTGATTCGAGCATCAATTGCAGCACGCGGTAGACGCCCTGCTGGCGGCCGGCGCTTTGCACGTTATACATCACGCAAGCCAGGTCGGCTTGGGCGATATGGCGCGCGCGGTGCTCGATCCATTCCCACGGACACAGCAAGTCCGACAGGCTGAGCGTGGCGAAATCGTGCGACAAGGGCGAGCCGAGCAGCGAGGCGCAGGCATTGGCCGAGGTAATCCCCGGCACCACGTTCACTGCATAGGTGTCGTCTTCCCGCATTTCCTCGAATGCCAGCGCGGCCATCGCATAAATCCCTATGTCGCCGCTGGAAATGAGGGCCACGCGGGCGCCGCCGCGCGCCTTCTCGATCGCCAGCAAGGCCCGTTCGCGCTCCTGGGTCAGCGGCGGCGTGTGGATTTCCTTGCCCTCGATATGGGGGCCGATCCAGCGCAAATACAATTCATAGGCCACGATCACGTCGCTGTCGCGCAGCGCCGCAATCGCGCGCGGCACGATCAAGTCCTCAAAACCGGGGCCGACCGATACCAAATTCAATACACCACTCATATTTCCATCCATTTATCTTGAACCACTGAGACGGCGACGCCGTCCAGACACATTTTCGGCACCAGCAATTGGCCGCGCGGGCTGGCCACCAGCGCGCACGGCTCGCACACGCCATCGAGACCGACGTTTTGACGCACCCAGTCGGACGGCACACCAACCCAGGGCCGCGCCGCCAGCGTGGCGCGCGCGAACACGCGCAGCGGCAAGGCGTGGCGGCGGCAAAATTCGAGCAGGCCCGGCTCGTTCGCCTTCAAGTCGACCGTCGCCACTTCGCGCACCTCGTCGATGGCCCGCCCGCCCAGCGCCAGCCGCGCCGCCGCCTCGATGCGCTCGGCCGAGACGCCCTTGCGGCAACCGATCCCCAGCACCAGGGGCTTCAAGGCCTCGGTGGCCGTGGTCACCACCGGCACCGCGCCGACCACGGCGGCCACGCGGTAGGCCAGCGCGTTGGCGCCACCCTCGTGCCCGGCCAGCAGCGCGATGGCGTAGCGGCCCGCCTCGTCCAGCACCACCAGCGCCGGGTCGCTATGCTTGTCGCGCGCCAGCCCGTCCACGAAGCGCAGCGCGATGCCGCTGGCCGCCACCATCACCCACTGGGCGTGGCGCCGGTAGGCGGCGCCAAACTGCTGCTTTTGCGGCGTGTCCGACGCCAGCCAGGGCCGGTGCACCTCGGCGCCAAGGCGCGCCTGCAGGCAAGCGGCCAGCGCCTCGCCCTGCGCCCGCACCAGCCAGATGCCGAGGCCTTGGCCTTGGCTCACGCGGCCGCCTTGGCTTGGTTTTTTTTCACCACGCGGAACAAGTGCGTGAAGTCTTTCGAATACAGGCTCGATTCAGCCGCCACGCCCTTGTCCAGCGCCGCCCCGACCAGCATCATGGTGGTCAAATTCCAGGCCCCGCGCTTGGTATCTTGCAATACCGTCGCCAGCGTGCCCTGGTAGGTTTTCTGTTCCGGCCAACTGGCCCGGTACACCAGGTTGACCGGCGTGTCGGGCGGATAGTGCAGCAGCAAGTCGGCGACGATTTTCTTCAAGTGCGGGCCGGACAGGAAGATGCACATGGTGGCGCGGTGCTCGGCCAGTTTGGCGATCGCTTCCAGCTCCGGCACGGCCGAGGCGCGCCCCGAGACGCGCGTCAGTATCACGGTTTGCGACACTTCCGGCTTGGTCAGTTCCGACTTGAGCGCGGCCGCGGCGGCCGTGAACGAAGACACTCCCGGCACCACTTCATAGTCGATGCCGAGCGCGTCGAGGCGGCGCATCTGCTCGGCGGTGGCGCCGTAAATGGCCGGATCGCCCGAATGCAGGCGCGCCACGTCGACGCCGGCCGCCTGGGCGCGCAGGTAGCACGCTTGCTGCTGCTCCAGATCGAGCTGGGCGGTGTCGATCAATTCGGCATCCGGCCTGCAATGCTGCAACATGGCGGTCGGCACCAGCGAACCGGCGTACAGCACCATGTCGACGCTGCCGAGCAGGCGCGCGCCGCGCAGGGTGATCAAGTCGGCGGCGCCGGGACCGGCGCCTATGAAATACACCTTCATCTTTGCTCCCGTGGATGGCGGCGCACCAGCAAGGTGGCCAGGTAACCCATGGCTTCGTCGGCGACCAGCTCGCCGACGCCGGACGCCAGCAATTCGCCGGGCAAGCCGATGCGGCGCGCGAACGCGCAATGGCGGGCGATATCCATCTCGCGCAGCAGATCGAGCACCCAGCCCAGGCGCGCGCCGACCTTCATCAGCACCACGATGTCGTGCGTCTCGATCTCGCGCCGCAGCTCTTCCGGGCTTTCCGGGCAGGGCAAGATCAGTACCCGCTCCCTGCCCTCGCCCAGCGGCCAGGCCAGCGCGGCGGCGGCGGCCGCGTAACTGGTGATGCCGGGGAAGGTGCGCTGCGGCAGATCCGGCAAGCGCTGGCGCAGCGCCGCCAGCACATAGCCATAGGTCGAATAAGTCAGCGTATCGCCGATGGTCAGATAAGCCACGTTGCGCCCGGCCCGCAGTTCGAGCGCGATGGCGTCGGCCAGTTGCGCGTAATGCTCGCTGAGCACCGAGCGGTCCGGGTCCATATTGAATTCAACTTCTCGCAGCTTGCGCGGGTCGACCTCGATCCCGGCCAGGCATTGCAGCGCGACCGACACGGCGGCGCCGCGCGCGCGCGGCGCATACACCAGGTCGGCCAGGCGCAAGGCGTCCAGCGCCGCCAGCGGCAGGTAACCGGCCGGTCCCGGGCCGACGCCCACGCCCCAAAATGTACCCAAGGGCGTGCCCGCTTGGGTTTCCAACGCGGCGCTCACGCGTCCACCCCGAGCGCATTGCCGGCCAGGTCGAACAAGCGCACTTCCACCCGCCGCGCGGACGGCACGCGGGCCTGCGCCAGCGCACCGATGCGGCGCTCGATCTCGACCCACAAAGCGCGCGCCCCTGGCGCCCCTATTTCATTTTTGATTATTTCCATTGCCGCTTCCACTGTGTTTGCGTTTTCCATCTCTTGCACCAGGCGCGGTGCGAAGCCGCATTGCGCGGCCACCCGCGCCACCCCGGCCATCGCCATATTGCTCTTGCTCGAATGCGTGTCCCACACCCCGTCCAGCACCTTGGCCAGCTTGCCCGGATGCCCGGCCAGCCATAACACTTCCAGACTCCGGCCTTCTTCCAACAACGCCTTTTGCGTGAAATCAAGCGCGTCGCCGAGGAAATTGGCGATCTGCACGGTGCGCTTTTCCGCCAAACCAAGCACGTCGCGCGCATATTCGCGGGCTATCTTGCCCGGCAAATACGCCACGCTTTGGGCATTGCCGGCCAGCGCGACCCGCACATACACTTCGATCGACGCGATCCAGGTCGACAGCGACATCGGCTCGACGATGCCCGAGGTGCCGAGGATGGAAATGCCGCCGACGATGCCCAGGCGCGGGTTGAAGGTCTTTTGCGCGATCACCTCGCCGTTTTCGCAGCCGATGGTCAAGTCGAAACCGGCATCAAGCGGCTCCGCCATCGCCTGGTCCAGCACCTCGGTCACCGCCAACCGCATCATCTGGCGCGGCACCGGATTGATGGCTGGTTCGCCGACCGCCACCCGCAAGCCGGGCTGGGTCGCCGTGCCGACCCCGCGTCCGGCAAAAAACCGGACCTGGCGCACATCATTGCGGCGCACCTCGGCGAAGATGGTGGCGCCGTGGGTATTGTCCGGATCGTCGCCGCCATCCTTGAACACTTCGGCCCGCACCGCGCCGCCGTCCAGCCATGCCAGCGCCTGGATCGGCACCATCAGATAATGCTCGCCGTCCGGCAAGGTCACCGCAACGCGCTCGCGGCGCTCGCCATGCAATAGCAATTCGAGCGCCGCCTTGACGGCCGCCGTCGCGCAACTGCCCGTGGTGCGGCCGCGCCGCAGTCCATTCAGCGCCAACACTGCCAGATCGAATTCGCGCCGTTCAGCCAGGCGCATATTCCTCGCGTTGCACCAGCCCGGCGAGCTGATTAAGCGCATCGATCATCAGCCCGTTGACCACGCTGGCCGCCCATGGCGAACCGCCGCGCGTGCCGCTGTTGGTAATGCGCGGCACTTGCAGGCAGCGCCGCAATGCATCCTTGCTTTCGCGCGTGCCGACAAAGCCGACCGGCAAGCCGATCACCAGTTGCGGGCGCCAGCCATGTTCGCGGATCAGGCGCACCGCCTCGATGATCGCGGTGGGCGCGTCGCCGATCGCCAGCACCACGTCATTGCCGAATTTTTCCCAGCCGCGCCGGATGCCGGCCGCCGAGCGCGTGATGCCCAGCGTTTCCGACATCAGGTGCGTCTCGCGCTCATGCACGCCGCACCAGGTGTCGATGCCAAGTTGTTCCAGCAAGGCCCGTTTCAAGCCGGTTTGCACCATCGTCACGTCGCTCAGCACGCGCTTGCAGCGCAGCAGCGCGCGGATGCCGCTGTCGACGGCGCCCGGCGAAAAATAGATATCGTCGACGGCGCCGAAGTCGCCGCTGGTGTGCACCAGGCGCTGCAACACCGTCAATTGGGCAGCCGGGAAAGCCGACCAGTCGCGCCCGGCGGCGATGATGCGAAAACTCTCGGCCTCGATCGGGTGCGGATCGTAGGGCGCAAACGCACTCGGCGCCGGCGCCGGCGTCACTGCGTCCTGGGCCAGCAAGCCGCGCACGGCCAGATGGTGGGCCCGCTGCGGCTCGCCCACTTGCGACTCGAAGCCGACGATTTGCACGCGGTATTTGCACAGCGAGCAATTCATGGCGGCGCGTCCGGCCACCGCTTCGCGCGCGCGCTCGACCAGCACGTCGGCGACGTAGCGGTGGACCCCGAAGTAGCCGGCCTTGAGCACTTCCAGGCCCGGCTCGCGTTCGATCAAGTCGTCGGCGGCCGCGTAGATGCGTTTCACCAGCACCCCATCAAACAGGAAAAACGGCAACACGATCAAGCGCCGGTAGCCCATACGGGCGGCAGCAAGCAAGCCATCCGCCACCAAGGGCTTGGCGCTGCCCGAATAACAAACCTGGGCGGCGCCGAAGCCCATGCCCTCTTCCAGCATGCGCGCCAGCTTGGCCACTTCGCCGTTAGCGTCCGGGTCACTGGTGCCGCGCCCGACCAGCACCAGGCAAGTGTCGGCGCGGCGCACCGTGGCCGGCGAGCCCGCCTCCGCCTCGACGATGCGCTCTTGCGCCAGTTGCAGCAATTGGGGATGCAAGTTCAAGGGTGCGCCGAAATGGAAATCGATCTCGGGATAATCGCGCGCCAGGGTCTGCATCTCGGCCGGCATGTCGTTCTTGGCGTGGCGCGCCGCCAGCAGCACGCCCGGCACCACGGCCACCTGGCGCGCGCCGGCGGCCAGATTCGCGGCCACCGCCTCGGCGATGGTCGGGCTGGAAAATTCCAGGTAGCCGTGCGTGACGATGTCGTCCGGCGCGCGCGCCCGCACCAGTTCGACCAGGGCTTCGAATTCGCGCACCGCGTCGGGGTCGCGGCTGCCGTGGCCGGCCACCACGATGCCAGCCTTGAGCGGCGCCTTCATGCCAGCGCCGCCGGCTCGATCTGGCTGGCCATCGGCGCCAGGGTGCGTATCAACATGATGCTCATGTCGGAACAGCGATGTTCGGCGCATTCGGCCAGGCTGCCATGCCATTCAGCTTCGCCGCGCGTCAGGTTTTCCCACACTTCGACGCGCTGGCCGGGTGGGATGCCCTGTTCCAGCAGATAGGCGGCGATATGCCAGGGCATGAAGGAACGGGCCGCATCCCATGGGCAGGGAATCACGATCGCGTTGCGCTGGTCTTGCAGCACATGCACCAGGTGGCGCTTGAACGGCTCCAGGTCGCCGCGCCGGTGGAAGGTGATGAAGGTGGTCTCGTCGAAGCAGACCTTGGCGCGCGAAGCGAGAATTTGCGCCGACGAAATGCCGGGCACCGACTCGACCGCGTGGCCGCAAGCACGCTCGACCCGCTCCAGGTATTGGAAGCCGCTGAAGTGGATATCGCCCATGAAGACCACCACGCAGCGCTTGCCGGCGTGGTGCCTGAGCGCGACTTCATCGAGCCTGGCGACCTGGTCGCGATAAGCCATGGTGATGGTTTCGGCGGCCGCCGGAATCAGGCCGCGCACCACCTCGAGTACGGCCTCGAAGCCGGCCACAACGTCGGCGTTGCGTATCAGGTCCGCGCCGCGTTGCGTCAGGTAAGCGATATCGCCCGGTCCCGCGCCGATACAAATGATCATGCCTAAACTCCTAAAAAATGTGGGACGACAGTTGCGGCGCAAGGCCGACCACGTCGCCGATAATCACGATGGCCGGGCTGCCGATGCCGTGCGCCCTTGCCATGTCGGCCAGAGCGAGCAGCGGCGCCGAGACGCAGCGCTGCTGCGGCAGGCAGCCGTTCTGGATCACCGCGGCCGGCCGCGATGGCGCCATGCCGGCCGCCAGCAAGGCGGTCACGGTCTGTTCCAGCCTGGCGATACCCATGTAAATGACCAGGGTGCCGCCCAGCGCCGCCAGGGCGGACCAGTTCGGCGGCTCGTCGTTGCAGCCGTGGCCGGTCAAGAAAGTGACGCTGCGCGCATGCTCGCGGTGCGTCACCGGAATCCCGGCGGCGGCCGGCACGGCGACGCCGGCCGTGACACCGCTGACCACTTCGACCTCCAACCCGGCCGCCCGCAGGCATTGCATTTCCTCGCCGCCGCGCCCGAATACGAAGGGATCGCCACCTTTCAGGCGCGCCACGGTCTTGCCGGCCAGCGCGTGTTGCAACATCAATCCATGAATTTCCTGCTGGCTGGCCGAATGGCGCCCGCCGCGCTTGCCCACTTCGATCACTTGCGCGGCCGGCGCGGCGTAGCGCAGCACGTCGCGGTTGACCAGGTCGTCCAGCAGCACCACATCCGCCTGGCCCAGCAGGCGCACCGCCTTGAGCGTCATCAGTTCCACGTCGCCGGGGCCGGCGCCAATCAAATACACCGTGCCGGGCTTCATGGCGCCGCCAGTCGGGCGCGGATGGTCAGTGCCAGATTGTCGGCCGAAAGCTGTTCCAGGGTCAGGCATTCCGCCCCCAGGGCCTGCGCCAATTGCGCGGCGCGCCCCAGTCGCAGGTAGCCGGTCTCGGTGTCGAGCACCAGCGCCGGCACGCCGCGCGCGGCCAGCATGTCGGCCAGCGCCAGCGATTCGCGCCAGGGATCGCCGCCTTCGGCCAGACCGACGTTGGCTTTGCCGTCCGTCAGCAGCACCAGCAGCGGCGGCAAATTTTGGGCGCCGCGCTCGATGGTGGCCAGCGCCAGTTGCAGCGCGTGCGGCAGCGGCGTGCGACCGCCAGTCGGCAAGTCGGCCAGGCTCTGGCCGGCGCGCTCGACGCTGCGGGTCGGCGCCAGCAGCAATTGCGCCGCCTGGCCCCGGAAGGCAATCACGGCCACTTCGTCGCGCCGCTGGTAAGCGTCGGTCAGCAGGCTCAATACGGCGCCCTTGACCGCCTCCATGCGGCGCTGCGCCGCCATCGAACCGGAAGCGTCGACCACGAACAGGATCAGGTTGGCGCTTTTGCCGACCCGGATTTGCTGGTGTAAGTCGGCCGGCGTGACGTGCAAGCGGCCCGGCTCGCGCAATGCGGCGCTGCGCAAGGTGGCGCCGACGGCCAGGCTGCTCGGATGCTCGTCGGGCAACGCGCGCAGCACGCGCCCGCGCGGGGCGTGCAAGGCATCGCTGCGCCGGCCCATGGCGCCGCGCGCAGTATTGGAATCTGAATCGACCACGATGCGCGGCGCCGCGCCATTCGCGGCCGCCGCGAACACTTGCTGTTCGGCTTCGGCGGGTTCATCGTCTTCTACTGGCTCTTGCCCGTCTTCGGCCGGTTCCCGCTCGGAAGACTGCGCCGGGTCGGGCGCTGGCACCGCCTGTTGCATCAATTCGTCGAGCCGCTCCTGGTCCAGGCCCGGTTGCTCGAACGGTTTGCGGCGGCGCCGGTGCGGCAGCACCAGTTCGGCCGCGCCGCGCAAGTCGGCCGGCGTCACCGCCAAACGTCCGTCCAGCGCCGCCAGCGCGCGCGACGCCTTGTGCATCACAATGTCGGCGCGCAGGCTGGCCACCTCGAATTCGCAGCATAAATGGCTGATCAGGTCCAGCATCGCCTCGTCCAGCACCACTTGCGGCAGCAGGCGCTGGGCGGTTGCAAGCTTGCGCCCCAGCGCTTGCTGCGGCTCGGTCCAGGCGGCCGCGAAAGCGACGGGATCGGCTTCGTGGGCGATGCGCCGCCGCACCACCTCGGAGCGCGCGGCCTTGTCGCGCGGCGCCGTCACTTCCACCATCAGGCCGAAGCGGTCCAGCAATTGCGGGCGCAAGTCGCCCTCTTCCAGGTTCATGGTGCCGATCAGGGCGAAGCGCGCCGGATGGCTGATCGACAGCCCTTCGCGCTGGACCGAATTGACACCCATCGCCGCCACGTCGAGCAGCACGTCGACCAAATGATCGGCCAGCAGGTTCACCTCATCGATATACAAGATGCCGCGATGGGCCGCCGCCAATAAACCAGCCTGGAACGCCCGTTCGCCGCCTTGCAGCGCGCGCGCCAGGTCGAGACTGCCGAGCACCCGGTCTTCGGTCGCGCCCAGCGGCAGCGTCACGAAGGGCACGCTGGCCGCCTGCGCCGTGCCGGCCCGACAAATGGCGCAATGGTCATAGGGCGCGGCGACGGCGCAATTGAAGGCGCAGCCGGCCACCCGCTCTATGGGCGGCAAGACATCGGCCAGCGCGCGCGCGGCCGTGCTCTTGGCGCTGCCTTTATCTCCACGGATCAAGACCCCGCCCATGCTGGGGTCGACCGCGCACAGCATCAGCGCGGTCTGCAATTGCGGCTGGCCGACGATGGCGGAAAAGGGGAAATTCGGGCTTGTCATTGTGCGCTGCGCGGGGTTTCGCCGCGCGCCTCCAGCAGGGTTTCACTATTCAAGTACAACTCGCGCAGCTGTTCCAGTGTTTCGGGACGCGGCTCGGCCCACATGCCGCGACTGGCCGCTTCCAGCAAGCGCTCGGCGATGGCGTTTTGCGCCCAGGGATTGGCTTGCCGCAGAAAATCCTGCACCTGCGGGTCGAAGCCGTAGGTTTGTGCCACGTCTTCGTACATCCAGTCATCCATCACCTGGGCCGTGGCGTCGTAGCCGAACAGATAGTCGACCGTGGCCGTCAACTCCAGCCCGCCCTTGTAGCCGTGGCGCTGGATGCTGGCCAGCCATTTCGGATTAACCACGCGCGAGCGGAACACGCGCAAGGTTTCTTCCTTCAAGTCGCGCACCTGGGCCCGGGCCGGATCGTGGCTGTCGCCGAAATAATGGCGCGGCTGTTGCCCCGTCAAGGCCCGTATCGTGGCGATCATCCCACCGTGGAATTGCAGGTAATCGTCGCTGTCGAAGATATCGTGTTCGCGGTTATCCTGGTTATGCAGCGCCACCTGCACGCCCGACAGGCGCACCTTGAAGGCTTCGCGCTGGTCGGCGCCCGGGGCGCCGCGCGCATAGGCGTAGCCGCCCCAGTTGACGTAGGCTTCGGCGAAGTCGGCGTCCGCTTCCCAATTTTTTTGCTGAATCAGCGGCAAGATACCGGCGCCGTAGCTGCCCGGCTTGGCGCCGAACACGCGATAGGCGGCGCGCCGCTCGGCTTCGTCTTGCGCCAAGCCCTGGCCGATCCAGTCGCCGAGTTCGGCCAGGTAATGTTTGCGCACGAAATTGTGCGTCAACGGTTCGTCGAGCCGGATTACGGTGTTCACCGCGTCGTCGATCAAGTCGATCAATTGCGGGAAGGCGTCGCGGAAAAAACCGCTGATGCGGGTGGTGACGTCGATGCGCGGGCGCTTCAACTCGTCCAGCGGGATCACTTCGACGCCGCACACTTGCCGGCTTTCGGCGCGCCACAACGGGCGCACGCCCAGCAGCGCCAGGATCTGCGCCACATCGTCGCCATGGGTGCGCATCGCGCTGGTGCCCCAGATGCTGATGGCCACGCTTTCCGGATAGGCGCCCGTCTCGCGCATGTGGCGCGTCAGCACCTCGTGCGCCAGTTGCAGACCGACGCGCCAGGCCGATTGCGACGGCACGCTGCGCGGATCGACCGAATAGAAATTGCGCCCGGTCGGCAGGATATGCGCCATGCCCCGGGTGGGCGAACCGCTCGGGCCGGCCGGCACGTATTGGCCGGCCAGGCCATTGAGCAGATTGTCGATTTCATCGGTGGCGCGGGCCAGGTTCGGCACCAGTTCGCGGCAGGCAAAACCCAACACGCGGCGCAAGGCTTGGTAGCGCGCGGCCGGTTCCGTTTTTTTCTCGACGCCGATGGCGGTCGGGCGTGGCGCCGCCAATCTGGCGCGCGACTTGGCCATTTGGGACAGCATGTTGCCGCCGCTGCGCAGCGCCGGTTGCAGCAGCGGCTGAATGGTGGCCGGCTCGGCATCGAGGCCGCCGAACACCAGTTCCAGCACGGCGTCGATGCGCTGTGCCAGATAGCCGTGGACGCGCAATTCGACGAACAATTGGCGGCACAAGCCGTCGATCGCGTCGAGCGCATCGGCGCGCGTGACCACCGGCCGCGCGGCCAGGCGCGCCAGTGCGGGAACGACGTTCAGGCGACGGCCTTTTTGTTCCAGCAGCAGGTCCATGTGCAAGCCGAACAGGCGCGCCACTTCGGCTTGCAAGCCGGGGATGTCCTGGTTCGGCAGCCGCGTCAGCGACACCAGCATGTCCGGCAATTGCTCGTCATCAGGACCGCGCCCGAGGATATGCAGACCGTCGCGGATTTGCGCCGAACCGAGTTCGCACAGATAGCCGTCGAGGTCTTCGATCAAATGGGCGACGTCGGAGCCGCCCATGCCGGCCAGCGCGGCGGGCAATTCGCCGTCGTGATCATGGTCGTGGTCATGGTCATGGTCGTGGCCGTGTTCATGACCATGATCGTGGCTGTGGCCATGATCGTGGTTGTGCTCGTCGCCGTGATCGTGGTCATGGTGCAGCAGGCGCGCGCGCAAGTCCGCATCCAGATTGGTTTGCTTGACCAGTTCCCAGATTTGCTGCTGCAACAGCGGCAGCTTGGCCGGGTCGAGCACTTCGACTTGATAATATTCGTCGACCAGTTGCGTCAATTGCGCCAGCGCGCCGTAAGTGTCGGCCGTCGTCATTGGCGGCGTCAAATGGTCGACGACGACGGCGTGGCCGCGCCGCTTGGCTTGCGAACCCTCGCCCGGATCGTTGATGATGAAGGGATAAAACAGGGGCAAGTCGCCCAGCAGCGCGTCGGGAAAACAGTTTTCCGACAAGCCCACGCCCTTCCCCGGCAGCCATTCCAGCGTGCCGTGCTTGCCGACGTGGACGATGGCGTCGGCGCGCCACTCGTCGCGCAACCAGCGGTACAGGGCGTAATAGTGGTGCGTCGGCGGCAGGTCGGGCTGGTGGTAGATCGCGTCCGGGTCCATGCCATAGCCGCGCGGCGGTTGCAGCGCGACGAAGGCATTGCCCAACTCGATGCCGGCCAGCGCCAGATGGTCGTCATGAAAATAGGCGACGCCCGGCGCGGCGCCCCACTGGGCCGTCATCTTTTCCCGCATTTCCTGGGGCAGATCGGCGAACCAGCTGGCATACTGCGCGGCTGGCACGCGCCCGGCCGCATGGCTCAACTGCTCGGACGTCAGATAGATATTATCGTAAGAGCAGCGCGCCACCAGCTCGTGGATCAGCGCGGTGCCATCCTTGGGCAAGTCGCCGACGCTGTAGCCGGCCGCGCGCATCGCCTCCAGGATGCGCATCAGCGAGGCCGGCGCGTCGAGGCCGACCGCGTTGCCGATCTGCGAAGCCTTGCTGCTGGAATTGGTGAACATGAAAGCGACCCGCTTGGCGGCGTTCGGCACCCGCTTCAGGCGCGCGAAACGGGCCGCGATGCCGGCCACGCGCGCGACGCGGTCCAGCAACGGTTCGTATTCGACCGCCTCGCTGCCCATGCCGGCCGCGCGCGCCTTGAACGATACCGGCACGGTGATGATGCGGCCGTCAAATTCAGGCAGCACCACATTCATCGCCGCGTCCAGCGGATTGAGGCCGCGCGCCGATTGCTGCCACTGCGCCAGGGCCATGCCGCTGGTGATCGCCTGCAGCACCGGCACGTTCAGGGTTTCCAGCACGCCTACCGACCAGCCGGCCGGGGTCGGCCCGCCGGGCGTGATCTCACCCATGGCAAACGAGGTCGTATTGATCAACACATCGATGTGGGCGCGGCCATCCTCGCCGCTGAAATAGCGCAAGGCGCTCGGCAAGGCGCCGCCGTCGGCGCCGGCCCGCAGCGACGCGGTGAATACCGGCAGCACGTTCATGCCGCGTTTTTCCAGCGCTTCGAGCAGCGCGTCGATGAAGCGCGTATTGCCGCTCATCCAGTGGGCGCGGTAAAACACGATGCCGATGCTGGGCTGCTGCGGCATGCGCATGGCCAGCCAGTCGGCGCTGCCCGCTCCCTGCGCCAGATCGGGATGATAGATGCCGTGCTCGGGCAAGGCCAGGGCCGGCTCGAAGCCGAAGCCGGTCAACAGCAAATGGTCGGACAGATAGCGCAGCAATTGCGCCAGATTGGCGCTGCCGCCGGCCTGGAAATACTTCAGCGCTTGGCGCAAGACGTCGGGCGCCACGGTCGACACGGCCGCCAGTTCCGGGTCCGGCTCGCCGGTGCCGCTGATGGCGATCAAGTGCACGCCGCGGCGCCGCGCGTGGCCCACCAGTTCGGCGCAACCGGGCACGCTGCCGAGCCGGCCCAGCACCCGTAACACGATAATGCGCGCCGCGCCCAATTCGCGCGCCAATAGCGCCGCCATCCGGGTCTCGCTGTCGAGAGACTGCAGGTTGACGCCAGCCACGGCCGGAAAATCGGCCGGCATCTGAGTCAGCGCATGGTGCAAAACCGTCAAATCGTTCGAGGCGTGCGTCAACAGGGCGATGGGCGCCTGGCCTGCGGGTGTGTCAGACATCTTCTTTATCCACTATATCCACTGTATCCATTACGTCGCCTTCACCCAGGCGATGAAAAATCAAGTCGCTCACTGCGCGCCCGCCGATCAAGTGCTCATCGACGATACGCTCGATTGCCGCCGGGTCGACCCGGTTGTACCAGACGCCTTCCGGATACACCACCAGGATAGGCCCATGGTTGCGGCAAGCCACCATGCAATGGGTACGGGTGCGCTTGACGCGCAATTCGGGGTGGGCGTCGATCTTCTCGCCCATCAGTTCGAACATGGCTTGCGACTGCATGCCGTCTTCGGTGCAGCGCGGCCCCACGCACATGAAAACGTGTCGGGTATGGGTTCTCATCGGATCAGGCGAATTTTTTGTAGAAATAGCCGCTCAAGCCGCCCAGCGCGAGCCAGAACGCGGCATTGGCAAAGGCGGTCGCGTAGATGAAGGCACGCGCCAGTTCGGCCGGCGCCGCGCTCGCTTGCACCAGCGCTTGCGGCGCGCCGGCCAGATGCGGCAGGCATAGCACCGCCGCGCCCACCAATTTCAGTGCCCAGGCACGGGGAAATACCAGCAGGGACAAGCCGCCGGCTGTCGCCACGACCGTCGTTAACCACCACAATTGGCGCGCCGCCAGCGGCGCCGCGGCGGTGCCGGGCACTTCCGGTGGCAAGCCCAAGGATGGCGCCACGAAAAATACCGCGTAGCCAGCCGCGCCCCACAGCAAGCCGGCGCGCCAGCCGGGATTGCCGCGCAGGCACACAGCGCCCGCCAGCAACAAGCCGAAACCGACCGCCATGCTGATATTAGCCAGCGCCGTAAAGAAGGTGCGCTCGGCGCCGTTTTCCGGCTGCCAGGCATCGTGCGAATGTTCGTGCTCGTGTTCGTATTCGTGGCTTTCCTGGTCCTGCTGCCCATGCTCATGCTCATCGGCTGCGGCCTGCGTATGCGCCGTCGCGGCAGCCTCTTCGTAGACCTCGGCTTGCAAAATGATCGGGCTGACCTGGATTTTCTGCACCCCGGTCAGGAACAAGCCGGCCAGGATGCCGGCTGCCGCCGCCGTGCACACGATGCGATTGAAGGCGCCAAAATTCATCGCCTTGTCGATGCGCGTCAATGACACGGAAAACCCGCCGAATGGCGCCCGTCATGCGCGGCATTGTGCAGCGCTTCGGTCGAGGCGAAGGCGGCGCCGTACAAGAGCAGCGTGCCGAGACAGCCGGCCAGCAAGACCGGCAAGATCTGGTCTTTCCAGACCTGGGATTGCGCGTCGGCGCGGCCAACGATAGCGGGGATTGAGGACATGAGATTCCTTCCAGAGAGCGGCTGTCCGGACAATGCGGGCTTGCGCCTGGACTTGCCCGTAACGGGGAGCTTGCAAAGAAAAGGGGAAAAGATGGGTGCGGAGTACGGCAAACCACCTGAATCGCCCTCCGCGATACAAACGCTTAAAGGCTTCAGGCTGGTTTCCGGGCTGGCGAGTGGAAGTCCGGATACTAGACGGACATTCCTGGATTTGCGCCTTCCCATGCATCGCACAGTGGCATCTTGCAAACCCTTTTACTCACTTACCGTTGCGGGGGCAGCGTCGGCATTATTTTCCCATGAAGAAAAATGCACCGACTTCCCATTTAAATTTACAAACGATGGTTTGCAAATACCAGAAGCACTACTACGGCCGAAGTATAGGACCCGACCGGAAAAATTGCAAGACGGCTTCAAACGGGCTCAGCCCGGATATTTCGCGGCACCCCACTTTACCAGTTGAAACCACAGCACGGTGGCCAGCCCGGCCAGGATCGCGGCGCCGATCTGGAGCGCAGGCAAGGACGAAAAATGGAAGACACGCTGCAATGGTGGCAACAACAGTACGGCAGCCAGCGCCGCGCAAGTGGCGACGCAGACATACCATAGCGCCGGATTGGCCGCGCGCGGCGCCAGCGCAGAACCCGCGCGATTGACGACGATCAATCCCAGGTTGCCGATCACCAGGCAGGCAAAAGCGGCGGCCCGGGCTTGCCCTTCCTGCAAGCCGGCGCGCAATCCGAGGAAAAAGACGGCGGCCACGGCGCCCAGCAAACCCAAGCCCTGCAACACCGCCGCCAGCACCCGGCGCGCGCCGAACAGGCGCTCCAGGGGCGAGCGTGGCGGCCGCAGCATGATGTCGGCTTCCGCCTCCTCGGCCTCAAAGACGATGGCGCTGGCCGGATTGATGATCATTTCCATGAATACGATATGGACTGGCGCAAACGCCAGCGGCCCGCCCAACAGCAGCGGCAACAAGGTCATACCGGCGATCGGCAAATGCACCGCCACCACATAGCCGAGCGCCTTGCGCAGATTGTCATAGATGCGCCGCCCCAGCGCGATGGCGCGCACGATGGAGGCGAAATCATCGTCCAGCAGCACCAGCGAGGAGGCCTCGCGCGCCACGTCGGTGCCGCGCAAACCCATGCCGATGCCGATATGCGCCGCCTTCAAGGCTGGCGCGTCGTTGACGCCGTCGCCGGTCATCGCCACCACCTCGCCGGCCGCCTTGAAGGCTTGCACCAGCCGCAGTTTCTGCTCTGGCCGGATGCGCGCGAATACCTCGCTGCGGCGCAGCGCAGCATCCAGTTCGGCGTCATCGAAGGCCGCCAGTTCGGCGCCCGTCACCACGCAATCGCCCTGCAAACCGGCCGCACGCGCGATTGCCTGGGCCGTGGCCGGATAGTCGCCGGTGATCATCACGACCCGGATCCCGGCCCGATGGCATTGCGCCACCGCTGGCGCGACGGTGGGCCGGATCGGGTCGGCCAGGCCGACCAGGCCGAGCCAGGCAAAGGCGAATCCGCCCGGGTCGGGCGGCCAGGCTTCGCCGCCGGCGTGAACCGCGCTGGCCACCCCCAGCACGCGCATGCCTTGCGCGGCCAGCGTCTGCACCTGCGCCAGCACCCCCGCCGTTTGCGCGGCATCAAGCCGGCACAGCGCGGCCACCGCTTCCGGCGCGCCCTTGCTTGCCACCAGAATAGCGCCGGCCGCCGTTTGCCAGACATGCGTCATGGCCATGATAGCCGGCGTCAAAGGATATTCGTGCACCAGCGTGGCCAGCGGCGCAACGGCAGAGAATTGCTTCTGGCATGCGTGGAAAGCCAGATCCATCGGATCGAACGGCGCGATTTCGCTGGCCAGCACGGCGCAATCGATCAATGCCAGCGCCGCTGGCGGCAAATCGTCTTGCCCGGGCCGCAGCGTTTGCGCGCCGATCAACAGCGCATCGACCGACATGCGGTTCTCGGTCAGGGTGCCGGTCTTGTCGACGCACAGCACGGTGGCCGCGCCGAGCGCCTCGATCACCGGCGTGTGGCGGGTCAGCACCCGGCTCTTGGAAATGCGCCAGGCGCCGAGGGCCATGAAGACCGTCAAAATCACCGTGAATTCCTCGGGCAACACCGACATCGCCAGCGTGATCCCGGCCAGCAAGCCGGCCATCCAGTCATGGCGACTCCAGCCAAACAGCAGCAACACCAGCAGCGACAGGGCAACCCCAAAGCAGGCGAAGCGCTTGACCAGGGTGCCAATTTCGCGCTGCAGCGGACTCACTTGCGGTCCCAACGCCTGCAGCGAGCGCCCGATGGCGCCGATGCGCGTGGCGCCGCCCGTGGCCAGCACGCGCGCCAGGCCGCCGCCCTGCACCACCATGGTGCCGGAACAGACCTGGCCAGCCTCGGCGTCGCCTTGCACCAGCTTGGCCACCGCCACCGATTCGCCCGTCAGCAGCGATTCGTCGATCAGCAAATCATGGCATTCCAGCAGCGCGCCGTCGGCGGCGACCCGGTCGCCCTCTTCCAGCACCAGCAAGTCGCCCTTGACCACCTCGCGCCCGGGAATGCGCACTTGCGCGCCGCCGCGCAGCACCAGCGCACGCGGGCTGGACAGGTCGCGCAGGGTTTCCAGCACGCGTTCGGTGCGGCGTTCCTGCACGATGGTGATGCTCATCGACACCAACACGAAGCCGAGCAGCATGGCGGCGTCGCCCGCATCGCCCAGCGCCAGATAGATGGCGCCGGCCGCCAGCAGCAACAGGAACATCGGTTCGCGCGTCACCTCGAAGGCGATATGCCAGATGGTGCGCTTGGGCCCGCCGGGCAATTCGTTATGGCCGTCTTGCTTTAGCCGCTCGGCCGCCTCGCTCTGGGACAGGCCTTGCGGCGCCGACTCCTCCACCGGCGTCATTGTTTGGACGGCAGCAAGCGCCGCAGCGTATTGTCGCGCACCACATAATGGTGGAATAGCCCGGCCGCCGCGTGCGCGCCGATCAGGAAATAGCCGGCCGTGGCCAAGGTTTCATGGATTTCCTTGATTTGTCCGGCCAGATCCTTGTTCGGCGCCAGCAAGGCCGGCAACTCGACGCCGAAGAAGGGAATCGGCTTGCCGGCCGCGCTCAGCAACAGCCAGCCCAGCAGCGGCAAACCTATCATCAAGCCATATAGCGCCAGGTGCAACAAGTTTGCCAGGCGCATCTGCCATGGCGGCGGCGCCGGCTCAATGGGCGGCGTGCCGCCGGCCATGCGGGCCACTATCCGCACAACGACCAGCAGCAAGACCGACAAGCCCAGCATGAAATGCCAATGCTTCATCGCATCGCGCTCGGCGCTGCCCTTGGGAAAAATATCGCGCAATTCCATCGCCGCGTACACGGCCGCCAATAACAGCAGCATCAACCAGTGGATGGCGATGGTCGCCGCGCCGTATCGTCGAATTCTTGCATTCATGATTCATTCCTTGGTTGCTACACTTACCGAGCGGCCCAATCATGCCCTTGCCGCAAGCCACCCCCATTGCTAAAGAAGTGCACCCGTCTGTATCTTCTGCTTGTTTTGCCATTCCAGGCAAGCCTTTGTGAAAACATTCTTAACGGAGAGACTTCCCCAACGCCCCGGCCCGCGCATGATAAGCTGGCATACCATCCACCTGGAACCACGCCCGATGCCATTTAACGAACTTGCCGACGATCACCAAGAAACCGAACACAGCGCATCCGAACGGGCCGCTGCCGCCTCGCGCAGCACCTGGGTCAGCGTCGCGGTCAACCTGCTGCTGACCATCGGCCAGATCACGGTCGGCATCCTGGCCAGGTCGCAAGGTTTGATTGCCGACGGTATCCATTCGCTGTCGGACCTGGTGGGCGATTTTGTGGTGTTGCTTGCCAGCCATCACAGCAAGAAAGATGCCGACCAGGAACATCCGTATGGACACCAGCGTTTCGAGACGGCCGCCTCGCTGGTGCTCGGTGCGCTGCTCTTGGCAGTCGGCATCGGCATGCTGTGGTCGGCCGTGCATAAGCTCGAAGCGCCCGCCAGCCTGCCGCAAGTGCATGTGGCCGCGCTGTGGGTGGCGTGCGCCGCGCTGGCGGCGAAAGAATTATTGTTTCGCTATATGTTGGCGGTGGCCAAGCGCATCAAATCGAGCATGCTGGTGGCGAACGCCTGGCACGCCCGCTCGGACGCCGCCTCCTCGCTGGTGGTCGCCATCGGCATCATCGGCAATCTGGCCGGCTACCCCATCCTGGACCCGATCGCGGCGTTGATTGTTGGCTTCATGGTGGCCAAGATGGGGTGGGAATTCGGCTGGGACGCGCTGCATGACTTGATGGACCGCGCCGTCGACGAGGAAGAAGTGGCCGCCATCGGCCGCACGCTGATCGAGACGCCCGGCGTGGCCGGGGTGCATGACGTGCGCACCCGCAAGATGGGCGACATGATCGTGGTCGATGCCCATATCGAGGTCGACGCCACGATCACAGTCGAGGCCGGCCATGAAATCGCCGTGCTGGCGCGCCAACGCGTGTTGCAAAGGCATCGGGTGCTCAATCTGATGACCCATATCGACCCGTGGCACCGGCCGGACCTGGACCACGCGGCTGCGGCGGTCAGCGTGGATGCCGAATAAGTCTGCGACCTGGGGCGGCTTGCCGCCCCACATTAATTGATTCAACAATGTCTGCAAAATATCAATTGCCCGCAGCTTGGCGCGCCGCCCAAACATGATAATGTTTACATCAAATTAAACGAAATATCATCAGCCATATTTTTTCGTTTGACGCGTGCAATCGCGTTTTTTCTTTCCAAGCCCGACAAACTCCCAGTGCCGCTCCATTTCGAGAATGCCTGCAGTTGCGCCGATTACTCCTATAGGGGCTATCAAAATGCATCTTGTGGAACATATTCATTACCGCAATCATCATTCAGAGAATTATTCCCGGGCCTTGCGCAGCATCGGCGTTTTCCTGATCATACTCGGTGAAGTCATTTCCTTGCAATGTCTCGATGGCGCATATTCGAGCGGCTTTGGCGGCCATCCCGACGAAGCCGCCCACTTCGTGTCCGCGCTCATGGTGCGCGATTTCCTGGGGCATATAGGCGCGGTGGCACCTGTCGAGTTTGCGCAATCGTTCTATCTCCATTACCCCAAGGTCGCCATCGGCAACTGGCCGCCGCTGATGTATGCGTTGTCGGGCATCTGGTTTCTGGTGTTTGGCGCGACGCGGGCTTCCGCCCTTGCCTTCATTGCCCTGGTGGTCGCCGCGACGGCAACCGCGATCTATGCCATTGGCCGCAAATTGCTGTCACCATTTGCCGGCTTGTTCGCGGCGGCATTGTATGTCGCGTTGCCGCTGGTACAAGAATCCAGCGCAATGTTCATGACCGAACATCTGGTCACATTACTCATCTTGCTTAGCGCAATACAATTCGCCAGGTTTGCGGAAACGCAAAAAACGCTGGACGCATTGTTATTCGGAATGCTGGCGAGCGCCGCCATTCTTACTCGCGGCAGCGCGTGGGCGCTGCTGCTGGTTCCGCCGTTTGTCATTGCCCTCACGCGTAATTGGCGTCTTTTGCTGAACTGGCGCCTATGGCTAGTCGCCTTGCCCGTCGTTTTCCTGTGCGTGCCATGGTACATCTATGCAAAGGGAATGAGTAGAGGCGCGATGACCGGCATCGATCCCACCGCCCCGATGGCATTTTTCACGAGCGCCATGCTGGCGTTTCCCACGTTTGTGGGACGGGCCGCAGGGCCAATTCTATGCGCCCTGGCGGCGCTCGGAATATGGCAAACGATCCGCGCGCGCCAATACGCGAGTCACTGGTCGGCGCTGCTTGCGCTGATTATTGGAATACTGTTGATACAGTCAATTGTGCCCGCTTCCATCGAACAGCGCTTCATGGTTCAGTTATTGCCTTCGCTCTTGTTGTTTGCAGGCGCCGGGGCGCACTGGCTCATACGCAAACTCCTGCCGACCACCAATACGCGGCCCTTGCCCGCCACCGCCGCATGGTTGGCGACGGCGGCCCTGATCATGTTGACGATATTCAACCTGCCAAATCGCATACGCAATAGCGGCTATGCGGAAGTGGCGTCGGCATTGCGGGACGGCGCGCGCGGCATCAACAGCCCCGTCATTTTTCTGTCCTCGGACCCAGTCGGAGAAGGTAGCGTGGTCGCGGCAATCGCTGCCGCCAATGCCGCTTCCGATCCGGTTTGCCTCAGAGGAAGCAAGATATTGGTCGAGGAGGACTGGCTGGGCAGGGGAAGCCGCGATCGTTTTCCCACGGAAGAAGAACTCCATACCTTGCTCGACGCGATTCCGGTCGATGCCGTGATGGTGGATGAAGCCATCGTCGAGCAGTGGCAGCGGCCCTACCATGAACGGCTTGGCAAGCTGCTACGCAGGGACACGCGCAACTGGCGTCTGGGCGCGGCTTTTCGTGTCGTTCGACACGGCCAATCGTATCCGGCGGCGGTCCGTGTCTATCTTCGTCGACGCCCATACGATAAGCAATTGCCGTCGACCACGAATATGGCCTTGATCGGTAAATTAATGCAGCGCAATTGAACGAAAAACTCGACGTTAAATCACAAGAAAAACCATTTTTTTGGGATGAGCGACATGTTAGAGAAAAAACTGGACGTTGCGGGGAATCTTAAAGATAGACACGCAAGCATTTGGGACTATCTGACTATTGCCCGGCTCGAGCACAGTACCAAACATATTTTTATCGTTCCCGGAATCGCCTTCGCGTATCTTCTGCGTGGCGTTCATACCGAACCGGTGTACCTGCAGGTTCTTCTGGGCTTGATTGCCGCGCTATGCATCGCGTCCGCCAACTATGTCATCAACGAATGGCTGGACCGCGATTTCGACAAGTACCACCCCACGAAATCCCAACGCACGGCCGTACACCGGGACTTGTCGGTCTACATGGTATTGCTGGAATGGCTAGTGTTCCTGGCTACCGGGCTGGCATGCGCCTATCTTGCAAGCAACGCCATGTTCCTGGTTGCCTGCGTATTTGGCTTGCAAGGAGTGGTGTATAACGTCCCGCCGCTGCGCAGCAAGGACAAACCCTATGTGGACGTCATTTCCGAATCGATTAACAATCCCCTGCGCCTCATGATAGGCTGGGCCATGATAGACTCGACGACGCTGCCGCCGGGCTCGGTGATCTTGTCCTATTTCATGGGCGGTGCCTTCCTCATGGCGGCGAAGAGGCTGTCCGAATACCGGGAAATCGTTGTTTCCCACGGCAAGGACACCCTGGTTCTTTATCGCGCCAGTTTTGCCGGCTACACCGAAATTTCCCTGACGGTTTCTTGCTTCCTCTATGCCATGCTGTCATGCTTCTTTCTAGCCATCTTCCTCTTGAAATATCGTATAGAATATCTCATCCTGATGCCGCTGATCGTCATCTTTTTCTGCCAGTATTTGGCGCTTTCCATGCAACCGGGATCGTCGGCCCAGAAACCTGAAAAGCTGTTGCGAGAACGGGGGCTGATGATCATGCTGGGGGTTCTCACCGTGTCGTTCGTAATCACGACGCTGGTCGATATTCCGCTCATCGAACACTTCACCAGACAACAATATATTGCCATCCAATGAAGCCCGACTGGGAAAGCATACAATTTGTTGTATTCGACGTCGATGGCACGCTGTACGATCAGCGAGCACTGAGAATACGGATGGCGCGTGACATGCTGTTTCACGCAATCCGGAAGGCAAACCTGACGCATCTGTCGGTAATCAAAGCCTATCGGAACATTCGCGAACGGCTGGCCGAGGCGCAGGCGACGGATTTCGACTTGCAATTGATGGCCGACACGGTGGCTTCCACGGGCGCCTCCGAAGAGCAGATTCGCGCGATCGTGCAGGAATGGCTGGAAAATCGGCCCCTGGCCTATTTGATGTCTTGCCGGTTTCCCCACCTGAGCGAACTTTTTTCCGGCTTGAAACAAAACGGCAAGGTCGTCGGAATACTCTCGGATTACCCGGCGCACGCAAAACTCGCCGCGCTCGGCCTCGTTGCCGACCATGTCGTCAGCGCCACAGATCAGCGGGTCCAACGTTTGAAACCGCATCCAAAAGGCTTGCAAGTGTTAATCGCGGACGCCGGCTTCACTGCCGCGCAGACGCTAATGATAGGCGATCGGGTGGAGCGCGATGGTGACGCCGCACGGCGCGCGGGCGTCGCCAGCCTGATCCGTTCATCCACGCCGAAAAGCAATTGGCAAACCTTTGTCCGCTTCGACGATCCCCTGTTTGCGCCAATCTTGCCGGTTCTCGCCTGATGCGCAATGTCTTGCTCAAATTCCTGCGCTATTTCCTGACGGGCGGGCTCGCGGCGATTGTCGATGCAGGTGGCTTCGCCCTGCTTTACCAGTTGAAAGTCCATACGCTTGCGGCAGCCATCGCGAGCTTTTCCATTGCCGCAATGGTCAACTTTTCGCTCACCAGCAAATTTGTTTTTCGCCAGCGCGCCACGGCGACCTTGTTTTCCCTCTTCTTGATGGCCGCGCTCGGCGGGCTTGCCGTGAATGTCTGTGTGACGCTGTTTACCGCCACCTTCTTTCAGCTCGATCCACGGCTGGCAAAGGTGATCGGAATCGGCACCGCGTTTTTCGTCAACTTCATGTTGAACCTCCACGTCGTTTTCCGCGACAAGGCAAACGCGAAGATGGATTGATTGCTCAACATTTGAGCGCTAGCGGCCATACCAATAGCGCGCGTGCTCGCTGCGATAGGCGGCAACCTCAAGTTGCGGCCCGAAGCGCAGCGTCAGCGCCCCCGATTCATCGGTGCGCAAGCGCGCTATGCCCATTTCCCGGTAGCGCTCATAGACTTCCGGCTTCGGATGGTGGTAGCGATTTCTATAGCCGACCTGAAACAGCGCCAGTTGCGGCCGCACCGCCAGCAAGAAAGCTGGCGTCGACGAGGTGCCGCTGCCGTGATGGGGCGCCAGCAAGACGTCGGCGCGCAATTGCTCGTGCGCGCGCAACAGCAATTGCGCCTCTTGCGGCGCCTCGATGTCGGCCGCCAGCAAGATCGCTCTGCCGCCGGCGCTGATGCGCAAGGTGCAGCCGCGCGCGTTCGCCTTGAGCGCCGCGTCGGCGTAACTGGCGCCCAGCGGATGCAGCATCTCGAAGCGCACGCCATCCCAGGTCCAGTCCTGCCCCGCCTGGCAGGGGCGATGCGCGGGCGCCGCCAGGACGATGGGATGGCCCTCCCCCAATGAAGACGCCAACCAGCCCACCCGCAGCCCTTCCAGTATCGACAGGGCGCCGCCGGAATGGTCGCTATCGCCATGGGTGACGATCATGGCGTCCAGCGTATCGATGCCGCGCGCCTTCAGATAGGGCAGGATCACGCGATTGCCGCCGTCCGAACCGGGCGAATACAGGGGGCCGGTGTCGTATAGCAGGCGGTGGCCACTGGTCTCGATCAGCAAGGCCATGCCTTGCCCGACGTCGAAGGCGGTGACCCACAACTGCCCTTGCGGCGGGCGCGCCGGCAGCAAGGCCAGGAGCGGAATCCAGCTGACGACGCCCAGCCAGCGCTGCGGCCAGCTGCGCGGCGCCAGCATCCACAAGGTGCCGATCAAGGCCCAGCAAAATATCCACCACGGCGGCGTCGGCGCGGCCCATACCGCCAGCGGCTGGCCGCCCATCCATTGCAAGAGCCACGCCAGCAGCGCGACAATTTCATGCGCCAGCGCCAGCAACGGATAGGCCAGCGGCGCCGGCAACAGGCTGCCAGCCAGCGACAGCGGCGTCACGACCAGGCTAATCAAGGGAATCGCCACCGCGTTGGCCAAGGGGCTGACCAGTGACACTTGCGCGAACAGGAGCATGGTCAGCGGCACCAACCCGAGCGTGACCACGTATTGGGTGTGCGCGCCCGTTTTCAACTCGCGCCACAGGCGCCCGCGCCGGCTCAGGGCCGGATCGCGCCGTGCCACCGTGCGCCCGACCGAGGCATACAGGATGGTCGCGACGGCGCCGAACGAGAGCCAGAATCCCGGCCACAGCACGGCCCAGGGATCGAGCAGCACGACCACGCCCAGCGCCGCGCATAGCACATGCGAGACGCTGGTGACGCGCCCCGACCATAGCGCCAGCGCCACCACCGACAGCATGTAGAGCGTGCGCTGGGCTGGCACGCCGAAACCGGCCAGCAGCACGTACAACAAGGCGACGGCAGCCCCTGTCAGGGCCGCGACTTTTTGCGCCGGCAGCAGCAGCGGCAATTGCCAGTGCGTGAAAAAGGAGCGCCGCCACAGGCTGGAGGCGAGTTGCGCGAACAGGCCGGCGATCATCGTGATGTGCAGGCCGGAGATGGAAATGAGGTGGCTGATACCGGTGCGGTTGAAGACCGTCCAATCGGATTGATCGATGGCGCGCTGGTCGCCGACCACCAAGGCGACGATCACACCGGCGTATTTTTTGCTGGCCAGGCTGCGCAAGATGCGCTCGCGCAGCGTGGCACGGCAATGCTCGACCAGGTTGCCGAAGCCGAAAACGAAGCTATCCAGGCGCCGGTTCGCGCCCTGCCCCGGGCGCACATAGCCGGTCGCGCGCAAGCCCTGTTCCAGCAGCCACACTTCATAATCGAAGCCCATGGGATTGGCGTTGCCATGCGGGCGTTGCAGGCGCACCGTCAATTGCCAGCGCTCGCCGGGCTGGACGTCGCCCACTGCGCGCGCCTCGCCGCGCGCGTCCGCATACCACGACAGCGAGATCTTGGGCGGCACCTTGATCGCATTGCCCAGCACCTGCTCCACCGCGAAATTGAAGCGCACGCCTTGCGCGAAGACATATGGCAGACTGTCGACAGTGCCGATCAGGGTGACATCACGGCCTTCGTCGGCCTTGGCCAATTGTGGCGCCAGCGTAGCCTGGGCCAGCAGCGCGGCCCAGAAAAAGCCGCAAGCGGCGCCGCACAGCAGCGCCAGGCAGGCCCGCAACGACGCGCGCCCGCGCGCCAGGTACAACAAGTAAGCGAAAAACAGGATGGCGGCGGCCAGCGCCCATGCCGGATGGGCCGGCAAGGCGGCGCGGGTCTGCAAGCAGGCCGCGCCGCCGACAAAACCGAGTATGCCAATGCGCATGGCGACGCCCCGGAGCAATCAAGACAAACCATGGTACGCAACATCGTCCGATCGGATTGGTGTGACAAGCCAGGCATTGATCTGCCGCAGTGCGCCGCCTTGATTTTTTTGGCAATCCGCCGATAGCCATCCGAGTTCATGGCTTGCATTCCAAACGGGGCGTCAACTAATTGGACGAGTGCTGATGAGCGATACCCCGGGCGTCAGCGTGAACCCATCACGGAGTAAGCCTACCGATTGCGCTCCAAGCCACAGGCATGGCCTTGAAGTCGCCTCCAGCAAATTCTTGCAGTTCTAAGCGAACCTGTTGCGGTGGAGCATTCGCTGCCAATTTTTTGCTTGCCAAGCGTACATACATTTGGGTGGTACCAATGGGCAATTGAAGATATTGGTTATAGTAAACCACCGGCACGCCCCAATGAATGCCATCCCAGGAGACTTGCTGGCGGTTGTTCCAGAAACCCGATACTGCAGGTGCCTGGGTATTGGTCACGCCAATTTTGGTCCAACTGATCTGTGTGGTTGGGCGGCTAAGCTCCAATTTGAAAGTCAGGTAGTCACCGGATTTGGCCAGAGAATCCGAAAGAATCCAATATGCCTTGGTGTTATAGTCAGTCTGTGCCCATTTTTGACTCATGGCGCCGCTGCAAGGCAGGACGTGCATACCGTTTGCACCAGAGCTTAGGCATTTGCTCGGTGCCGCTGCAGGACGAATACTGCCGTCGCCCTGCAAATTGTTAATCCAGTTTGACTCGAGGCCGGGTGATGCGGCCTTGCTGCTGCAAGGACTTGTTACATAGACCGAGCCGCCGACCGCGTCCGACATCAGGCAGGCGTTATAGGCGTGAATTTGCGAAAAACCGCCGTCGGTGGCATTCGTAAAAGTCCAGGTCTGATTTCGGTCAGGCGGGGTATTATCAAGCGGCCGTGGACAAGTTACCGATTTCATTTCTCCAGACACCAAGCCCAGACAATTGTGATCGCCGCGGTTGAGAAGTGGCAGTTCCTGGCTGCGTCCGACATGCGTCTCCATCGTGAGTGCCTTCTTGTCCGCCGACAGCGTGAACTTCTCAGTAGCGTCCGCTGCATCGGGCGACAGGGTTAATACTTCACCCGAGCTGATTGTTACATTGGACCAGCGCATCGAACCGTTGGGCGCACCGTCCCAATTATAGTGGCTGTCGTTCCAGTCGAAGTATTCGGTCCAGTTAACGCCACTAGTCACTCCAGGGGTGGCCACTTTGATACTGCCGAGATTGATTTGACGACCTGTCTCGACTTCGGTCACTGTATTGCGATACCAATTACTACCAAGGTATTGCAAGTTAAAATGGTAGGTAAGGCCCGCTTTCCAATCAAGCTGAACATCACATTTGCGTCCTGGAGAACCCTCCTGAAATGGATAGCAGTGCGTTCCGGGCGAACCATCGGCTTTGAAATCCAGTGCGCCCCAGACCGACCACAAAATGGTACCTTTACCACCATTGCGCGGCGTTTGCATACCAAAGTACGCAGCGACACCATCTGCCATCCAATATTGGCTGGCCCAATAGACATTGGACGCCGGACCTGAATCGACTTGCGGTTGGAAATCAATCGAGTAACCATCAAATATCTTGGTGGTGGCTGAACTCCACCATGCGTAAGGGCTGGCCTGAGCCATTGTGCTGGCCAATGTCAATACAAAAGCGGTACTCATCTGCGCAAAGCCACCAACACGCAAATTTTTTCTTGAAACAATTTCCTGTCGATTCATACCAACTTGCAGAGGCCGTGCAGCCTGATTCGATAAGCTTGTGCCTGATTTCGCTCCCGTATTTCTCCTTCGTCCGCCCCACGCGGCCGAGACCATTGTCGCGACGATTGAAATGCCAGGTAGCAAAAATGTTTTGGACTTGTTTTTCATTTGTGTGTTTTCATTTTAAATAACTCTATCTCCTACTATTCGGACGAATATGCTCAAGCTCAATGTGCAATAGAGAACGTCAACGTCGCGATGATGGGATCAAAAAAAATATTGATTAGCGCTGATCTTCATCACCGGTGAACTGGCCCGCCACAAGCGTTGTCAAACATGATAGAAGCGGCGATCCGGCCGCAGAGGAGACGGATCATGGCGAAGATGAATATGGTGCAATTCCAACCGGGCTTGAGCCTGAGCCGGTTCTTGGAGCGTTACGGGAGTGTCGAGCAATGTGAGAGCGCACTGGAACTGGCACGCTGGCCGCAGGGATTTGTCTGTGGTCGGTGCGCTCG
>JBEONR010000003.1:0-236407 GCA_040544385.1 Oxalobacteraceae bacterium GrIS 1.11 | reverse complement strand
AACCGCACGATTGGCGGGTTTTCCTCAAACAATGCTCGCTCGACGCGAATATACCTGCACGGGAAAGTTCAGATTTTTAGTTTTGCAAGAGGCTCCAATGTTTAATTTTTTTCTTGTGTCAATGATGGCCTTTGCCGTATTTATGAGTATAAGTGGGATGGAGTCATTGGGACAGCAAGCTGAAGATATTTATATGGCTTTAGGCGTTCCAAAATTTAAAAAATTTAAAATTAGACCATTTTCATTAATGATGTTGCCTTTTAATGAAGTTACCGATCCTTTTAAAAAAGGTTATATTTTTAAATTCGATGAGGCATTAAAAAGTCACAAGAAAAAATATCGATTGAATTAATTGAAATTTTCTCATGCATTAATGGGCAAGGTGATATCCTTGGCTTTATTGATAAAGATGGCGAATTGAACGGCGCCGACGGCGGCTTCGCCCGCTACACGCTGACCATCGCGCCGTGGACCGACTTCCTGGCCCTGGGCCGCGACAGCCGCGTGTTCCAGAATAAAAGCGTGTTCGAGATCCTCGACATCGTGTTTGGCGCCTACCGTGGCCAAGGCAAGCTGGTGCCGGCCTGGCGCTACGACCTCGTCGAGCGGGCTCTGGATGCACATTTAAAAAAAGGGGAAATAATTGCCGGGACTCTTGGGATCATGCACCAACTCGTCGCTGACCTCTTTGCAAAGCCAGACACATTTTACCTACACTGCCCCCAACGATAACTCATTGCTCATTTCATGACCCAAGCCCTGCAAGTCACGCAACACACGTTGCATGCTCTTGCCCGTATCCACATGTAACGCGCGCCACCCCTGACGCCCGTTGCCAATTAATTTCGACCACTCATGCGACTGATAAAAAACACGGCCAGCACCACCAATATGACTTTCCAAAAATCCGGGCGCATGAAAAATGGCGGTGCGCGGGTCAGTAAACGGTGGGTGGATCTCGGATTGGCGCGCTTAAAATCGCGCGCATAGGTGTTGTCCGCAAATCGAATGATGACAATATCCCTATCCGCATCGAGACGCAGCGGCAAGACACTGGCGGCGCTCCTCGCCCACAGGATCAATACCACGCCCAGCAATCCAAACAGCATCAGATACAGGGCAGCGCTGTTATGCGTATAGTAGGACAGCGGCATTTGTCGGGAAACAAGCTGAACGATGGCCAGCGGTATCATCATGAATACCGCATAAATGAGCATCCGAAGAAAAAACATCACTGCGGTTTTCTTCAGGAGGAATATGCCAACCTCATTGGCATAAGCATGCCGATTGCATGCAAAAAATGTAAGCTGAACACTTTCCGTTCTGACCGACGCATGGGTGCCCCAGTATGAAAACGATTCCCGTGCCGGACTACATTCGACCGCGATTAAATTTTCAGTGCTGCCGCACTTGGGGCACCGTTTTGGCCAACTAATCGTATCGCCTTGATTTACCGCGACGCGCACCGTTTCAGCCATCGTTTCTCCGGGCATTGATAATATTGACTCCATTCCAGGCGACAGATTCTCTTCATGTCGCCGGCGTCGTTCAGCGCGCCGCAAAGGGGACGCTTTGATTGCCCGACGCGCGAAAAATTGCTTGCGAATACTATCATATAGAATTTCATACAGAAAAATATATTGCATTGATGAATTTAACGCACTGCCATCACAGGGCAAGGCGCTTGCCCTCGCGTCCGGTGGGCTAGGCTTTTCCCTTCCCCAGCACCTTGGCATTGAAAAATTGGTGGATGCCGCGCCGCAAATCGTCGACTTGTTCGAATTCCAGGTAAGTGACGTCGGACAAGTCTTCCAATTCGCGCAGCAAGGTGGTCTTGATCGGGGCGTGTTTCCACACCAGGAACAAAATAGGCGCATTGCTGCCCTTGAAGATGTGATAGCCCAATTCGAAGGCGCTGCTCTCGCTCATACCGACCCGGATATTGATGAAGAGCTCGGCCTGGTCCAGCAAAGCGAGGCGGTGGCGGCGGAAATTCGGCGGCGTGAACGCTTGCCGGGTTTCGCGCTCGAACGATTTCTTGAACGTGAGCGCGCTTTCCGCCTGGATCCCGGTCAGGTAGTTGAAGGTGTACGGGGCGCCGTTGGCGCTGTCGATCAGTTGCAAGATATCGGCGATCATGCGCTGCTGTTCCTGGTCCGATTCCGTGAACGGCTGGCGGATGAAGACCTTGACCGGGCGCGCGCCCAGTTCCGGTTCGCTGCGGCGCTGGCCACGCCGGTCGGGCAGCACGATGGCCGCCGCGTCCAGGTCCGCCTCGCGCGGCGCCAGCCGGCCGCACGCACCGACAGTGGCCGCTTCGCCGCCGGTCGGCGGCTGGTGCTGTTCCTGCAGGCTGTATAAATCGAAGCTGTCGATGTGGCGCACCGCTTCCACCGCCGCGTCGGCACCGGCAATGGTGGAATAAAAGGCCGCACCGGCGTTCAGCGCCGCCACCCGGATCGGGCGCGAAGCCACGATGGCGCTGCGCTTTTCATCGACCGTCAAGATCACCATGGCGATCTGCTTGGCCGCCAGCTGCGCCAGGATTTCACTGTCTTCCATCACCACGGCCGGGATTTCGGCCGCGTTGATGATCGCGGCCGTGACCAGGCTGGCGCAAATACTGAAGCCCAGCCCATGCAATTGGCGCGCCACCGCCACCGCGCGGGCCTGGTCGCCGCGCTTGACGCGCATGAACACGCGCCCGCCGCGCGGCAGGCGGATGCCGGCCGCCAGTTGCGACTTGTAAAACGCTTCGCCGAAGGTCTTGTCGACGCCCATGACTTCGCCAGTCGACTTCATTTCCGGCCCCAGCAGGGTGTCGACACCGGGGAATTTGGCGAACGGGAACACGGCTTCCTTGACGCTGAAATAGCGCGGCACGACTTCGTCGACGATGCCTTGCGAGGCCAGCGACTGGCCGGCCATGCAGCGTGCCGCGATCTTCGCCAGCGGCAGCCCGGTGGCCTTGGAGACGAAGGGTATCGTGCGCGAGGCGCGCGGGTTCACCTCCAGTACATAGATCACGTCCTGCATGCGGCCGTCGATCTTGGTTTGCTGGATCGCGAACTGCACGTTCATCAAACCGACCACGTTCAAGCCCCTGGCCATCAGCGCGGTCTGGCGCTTCAATTCGGTGATGGTGTCGGCTCCCAGCGAATACGGCGGCAGCGAACAAGCCGAGTCGCCCGAGTGCACGCCGGCCTGTTCGATATGCTCCATCACGCCGCCGATGAAGGTCTGGCTACCGTCCGACAGGCAGTCGACGTCGACTTCGATGGCGTCGTTCAGGAAGCGGTCCAGCAGCACCGGCGAATCGTGCGAGACATGCATCGCCTCGCGCATATAGCGTTCCAGGTCGAGCTGTTCCTCGACGATTTCCATGGCCCGCCCGCCCAGCACATACGAGGGCCGCACCACCAGCGGATAGCCGATTTCAGCGGCCAGGCGGCGCGCCTCTTCTTCGGTGCGGGCGGTGCGATTTTCCGGCTGGCGCAAGCCCAGCGTGTGCAGCAATTGCTGGAAGCGCTCGCGGTCTTCGGCCGCATCGATCATGTCGGGCGAGGTGCCGATGATGGGCACGCCGGCCGCCGCCAGCGCCAATGCCAGCTTCAAGGGAGTCTGGCCGCCATACTGGACGATCACGCCCAGCGGCTGCTCCAGGTGGACGATTTCAAGCACATCTTCCAGGGTCAGCGATTCGAAATACAGGCGGTCGGAGGTGTCGTAATCGGTCGACACGGTTTCCGGATTACAGTTGACCATGATGGTCTCGTAGCCATCTTCGCGCATGGCCAGCGCCGCGTGCACGCAGCAATAATCGAATTCGATGCCCTGGCCGATGCGGTTCGGACCGCCGCCCAGCACCATGATCTTCTTCCTGTCGGTCGGCCTGGCCTCGCACTCTTCATCATAAGTCGAATACATATACGCGGTGTCGGTGGCGAATTCGCCGGCGCAGGTGTCGACCCGCTTGTAGACCGGCCGCACGCCCAGCGCGTGGCGGTGCGCGCGCACTTGCGCTTCGCTGGCGCCCATCAGCGCGGCCAGGCGGCGGTCGCCGAAACCCTGCTGCTTGAGTCCGAACAGCGTGCGCTTGTCGAGCGCCTCCAGGCTCTGGCCGGCCAGCCAGGTTTCGGTCTGCACCAGGTCCAAGATCTGGGTCAGGAACCAGGGATCGATGCGGCTCAGGCGCTGCACTTCATCGAGCGAATAACCCTGGGCGAAGGCGTCGCCCACGTACCAGATGCGTTCCGGCCCCGGCGCGCCCAGTTCTTCGTCGATCACCGCGCGCCCGCTGGCGCCGTCGCTGCGCAAGCCGTCGACCCCCACTTCCAGGCCGCGCAAGGCTTTTTGGAACGCTTCCTGGAAGCTGCGACCGATCGCCATCACCTCACCCACCGATTTCATCTGGGTGGTCAAACGGCAGTCGGCGGTGGGGAATTTCTCGAACGTGAAGCGGGGAATTTTCACCACCACGTAATCGATGGCCGGCTCGAACGAGGCCGGCGTGGCGCCGCCCGTGATTTCATTGCGTAATTCATCGAGCGTGAAGCCGACCGCCAGCTTGGCGGCGATCTTGGCGATCGGGAAACCGGTGGCTTTCGAGGCCAGCGCGGACGAGCGCGAGACGCGCGGATTCATCTCGATCACGATCATGCGGCCATCCGCCGGATTGACAGCAAATTGCACGTTCGAGCCGCCCGTGTCGACGCCGATCTCGCGCAGCACCGCCACGCTGGCGTCGCGCATGATCTGGTATTCGCGGTCGGTCAGGGTTTGCGCCGGCGCCACCGTGATCGAATCGCCCGTGTGCACGCCCATCGGGTCGAGGTTTTCGATCGAACAGATGATGATGCAATTGTCCGCCTTGTCGCGCACCACTTCCATTTCGTATTCTTTCCAGCCAATCAGGGACTCTTCGATCAGCAATTCCGAGGTCGGCGACAATTCCAGGCCGCGCGAACAAATGGCGAGGAATTGCTCGGCGTCGTAGGCGATGCCGCCGCCGCTGCCGCCCATCGTGAATGAAGGCCGGATGATGGTCGGGAAACCCAGCTCTTGCTGCGCTTCCCAGGCTTCGGCCATGCTGTGGGCCACGCCCGACTTGGCCGAGGCCAGGCCGATGCGGTTCATGGCTTGCTTGAACTTGGAGCGGTCCTCGGCCTTGTCGATGGCTTCCGGCGAGGCGCCGATCAGCTCCACGCGATACTTGGCCAGCACGCCGTGGCGGTGCAAGTCGAGCGCGCAATTGAGGGCGGTCTGGCCGCCCATGGTGGGCAGGATCGCGTCCGGGCGTTCCTTGGCGATGATGCGTTCCACCACTTCCCAGGTGATCGGCTCGATGTAGGTCACGTCGGCCATTTCCGGGTCGGTCATGATGGTGGCCGGGTTGCTGTTGACCAGGATGACTTTGTAGCCTTCCTCGCGCAAGGCCTTGCAGGCTTGTACGCCGGAATAATCGAATTCACAGGCCTGGCCGATGATGATCGGGCCGGCGCCTATGATCAGGATACTTTTCAGATCGCTACGCTTAGGCATTTTTATGGGACTCCATCAAGGCAAGGAAACGGTCGAACAAGACCGCGATATCGTGCGGGCCGGGCGCCGCTTCCGGGTGACCCTGGAAGCAGAAGGCCGGCCGGTCGGTGCGGGCGAAGCCTTGCAGCGTGCCGTCGAACAGGGAGACATGGGTGACCCGGCAATTGGCCGGCAACGAGGCCGGATCGACCGCGAAGCCGTGGTTTTGCGAAGTAATCATGACTTGGCCGCTGTCGAGATCCTGCACCGGGTGGTTGGCGCCATGGTGGCCGAATTTCATTTTCAAGGTCCTGGCGCCGGAGGCCAGCGCCATGATCTGGTGGCCCAGGCAAATGCCGAAGGTCGGGATGCCGCGCTCGATCAACTCGCGGCTGGCCGCGATCGCATAGTCGCACGGGGCCGGATCACCCGGTCCGTTCGACAGGAAAATGCCGTCCGGCTTGAGCGCCAGCGCCTGCGCCGCCGACGCCTGGGCCGGCAACACCGTGACGCGGCAGCCGCGCGCGGCCAGCATGCGCAAGATATTGCGCTTGACGCCGAAATCAAAGGCCACCACATGGAAGCGCGGCGCATCCTGGCGGCCGAAGCCCCGTCCCAGCGCCCACTCTGTCTCGCGCCACTCGTAAGGCTCGCGGGTCGAGACGGTCTTGGCCAGGTCCATGCCGTTCAGGCCGGGGAAGGCAGTCGCCAGTTCCAGCGCCTGCCCGGGATGGGTGCTGCCGGCCACGATGGCGCCGCCCTGGGCGCCCCGTTCGCGCAAGACACGGGTCAGCCGGCGCGTGTCGACGCCGGCGATGGCGACGATGTTTTGTTCGCGCAGGTAGGCCGACAGCGATTGCGCGGCGCGGAAATTGGAAGCTGGCAGCGGCAAGTTCTTGACCACCAGGCCGGCCGCGTGGATCTGGCCCGATTCGCCATCCTCGGCATTGATGCCGGTATTGCCGATATGGGGATAGGTCAAGGTCACGATCTGGCGGCTGTAACTGGGGTCGCTGAGGATTTCCTGGTAGCCGGTCATGGCGGTGTTGAACACCACCTCGCCGCTGGTATGGCCCGGCGCGCCGATCGACAGGCCGTGAAAAATGGTGCCGTCGGCCAATGCCAGAATCGCCGGCTCATATGACTGGCGCAAGCTGTGAGTTGTGCTCATGAAGTCTCCTGTGTGGCGGCGCTGCCGGCGAAGGCGGTCCGCGTGGACAGGTCCACCAACGTGACGCTTCACTCTGATTAGCGAGCCATATTGCTACTGGTGGGGCAAGGCCGTGGTGCGGGTAAGCGCGCCTGGCCCCGCTGCTTGAATCGTCGGTATTCTTACTTCCGGTGCGCCAGGCGACGCACATTGGCCGGGGCGGCGGCGCGGGTCGGCATCGGCTGGAAGGCTGACGCTGCTGCCTTCGCCGGGGCGCGGCCGGCGCCGTCAATTTTAAACACGCTCACCAGTTGCACCAGGCTCTTGGCTTGCTGCTCCAGCGAGTCGGCCGCCGCAGCCGCATCCTCGACCAGCCTGGCGTTCTGCTGGGTCGCGCTATCCATTTCATTGATGGCCTGGTTGATATGGTCGATGCCGTCGCTCTGCTCTTTGCTGGCGGCGGTGATCTCGGTCATGATGTCGGTGACGCGATTCACACTGGAAACGATTTCCTGCATGGTGCTGCCGGCCTGGTCGACCAGGCGCGCGCCCAGCGTGACTTTTTCCATCGAATCGCCGATCAGAGTCTTGATTTCCTTGGCCGCGCCGGCCGAACGCTGCGCCAGATTGCGCACCTCGGAAGCGACCACGGCGAAACCGCGCCCCTGCTCGCCGGCCCGGGCCGCTTCCACGGCCGCGTTCAAGGCCAGGATATTGGTCTGGAAAGCAATGCCGTCGATGACGCCGATGATGTCGACGATTTTCTTGGCCGATTCATTGATCGAACCCATCGTCACCACCACTTGCGACACCACCGCCCCGCCCTTGCCCGCCACTTCGGCAGCCGACAGCGCCAATTGATTGGCCTGGCGCGCATTGTCGCCGTTCTGGCGCACGGTGCCCGTCAATTGCTCCATCGAGGCGGCGGTTTTTTCCAGCGAACCGGCTTGCTGCTCGGTGCGGCTGGACAATTCCTGGTTGCCCGAGGCGATCTGGCCCGAGGCGGCGTCGATGGTATCGGTTGCGGCCCGCACATCGTGGACAATATGGGCCAGGCTGACATCCATCTCGCTCAAGGCTTGCACCAGTTGCCCGATTTCATTGCGGGAATTGACTTCGATGCGGCCGCCCAGGTCGCCCTTGGCGACCCGACGGGCGATGCCGATCGCTTGCGCCAAAGGCTCGGTAATGCCGCGCAACAGCAGCGTTCCCGCGATCACGCTGAGCAGCGCGGCCAGCCCGATCGCGGCGGCCATCAAATAGCCGGTGGCGCTGATCTTGGCGCTCACGGCGGCGCCGTTGGCCAAGTCGCGCTGGACCAGGAATTCGGTCAGCGCCCGCAAGGACACGTCGGAAACACGGTAACCGGGATTGATGGCGCGGATCAGCACCCCTTCGGCATCGTCCCATTTTTCTTGCTGGATCGCGGCGCTGGCGGCGCCGATCATGTTCACGCCCAGATTGCCGCTCTTGTCATACCATTCCTGCGCCAGCTTGCGCTCGTCGGACGATTCGATGCCGGCGCTGTATGCGGTCCACAATTGATTGATGTCGGGGCTGGTGTCGCTGATGATCTTGTAATGCACGGTCAGCGGATGGTCATGCAATTTGGCCCATTCGGTGACGGGGTTGTGCTGCAGCGCCTGCAGGATCTGACTGCGGTTCACTTCCATTTTGAAGCGGATATTTTGCACCGAGGCGTTGACGCGCAAATCCTTCATCGAGGTGTTTTGCAATAGCGCCGTCGTATTTCTGACGCCGTATACACCGAGGCCACCCAGCAAGAACAACATGGCGATGGAAAAAACCAGTACCGCGATGATCAGGGTTTTGATTTTGATATTTTTCAACATGACGTCTTACCTTTTTTTAAATATTACGACTGCATCGATGCCGATAGGCGTCAATTGGCGGTATTTTCCGGATCTCGAAAAATAACATTTAATTATTGGTTCAAATTCAGCGCTATTCAAGGATCATTTCTCAACATTGCAGAGTGCATTACATTGAATGGCAGCGCGGCCCGTATCGACCGGCATGTGAGAAGCAAAAGTGAATTCAAAAAGATCTTCCGCCGGACCCGTCCGGGTTGTGCGGCAGCAGGCTGGGCGCCGCTTTAGCCGCAATACAGAATCGATTGTACCGACAAAAATTGCCGCACAGAACTACACATGAAAATAAATCCGCCGAACGAACACAATATTTAAAATGAAATAATATCGATAAAGTATTTTTATTTTTTTTAACGAATTAAATTTAAGCGAATGAGCAATTTTAAGGAAAAATAAATGGAGTATGCATATGGGTAATATTTATCGAATGCACAAAATAAGAAATAGCTTTATTTCAAGCCCATCCGCGGCCACACAATGACACGCCGCGTGGGGGGGGCGACAAGGCCCGAATATTTTTTAAAAATTGTTCGGACGCGCCTGAGATTGTGTTTTGCAGTGCCGTAGCCGCCGCGCAGCGGCGGCCAATGGAGGATGAGCGTAGCGAGTTGCGCAAGTTCGCCGTGTGTTCCACGCGTCGGGCGGTCGAAGCTGGCTGTGCCTGGGTGGAGCAAAACCGGCGCCCCTGGAAAAGCTGCGGGCGACTTTACCAGCTTGCGGTTCGCGCGTCGCGTTTTCTCAAGCCTTGCGGCGCCGAGCCGCGCCCAAACCGGCCAGGCCGACTCCCAGCAGGGCCAGCGTGGCCGGTTCCGGCACGGCGGCGGCCGTGACGTCAAGCGAGACGCCATCGAGCATGAAACCGCCCGGTCCCGTAAACGTCTCGGGAATGATGCTGGTAAACGCGATGTTCACATTTTCACCGACGTGGGCTGCCAGCAAGGCGCTCACGTCAGCACTGTGACCGCTCAAACCGAAAGCGCCGTTGCTCAGGCTCGGAAACGACTCCGAATAAATATTAGCGATCACCGCATTGCCGGCGTCGCGCAAGTCAATCGAGAACAGTCGCGGCAAACTGCCGTTGACATGCCACTCGGCCGCTTCCGACCAGTTCAGGGTTGCCGTCGTTACGCTGGCGAAATTAAAGGATTGGCTGAGCGTGCGCGCCAGCGGCCCCACGCCGTCCAGCGACGTATAGGCGGCAAACGCGCCGATCGGCCCGCTCACCGGCAGGCAACCGGAACCGGCCGTCGCCACCGTCCAGGGTTGGTCGCAGCCACCAATACCGGGATTCGGCCCCACATTCCAGCCGGTAAAATCGCCGCTTTCAAAGCCCCCATTGGAAAAATATTGCGCCGCTTGCAGGGGCGCCGCAAGCGCCAGGCAACAACAAGCCGCCGTCGCCAATTTCTTGAATAGCATGTCCATTTCGCACTCCTCATGTCATCGTTCATCATGAACGAGGCGCCTTCGCGGCGCCTCTTCCCGAGGGCCGAAGCATGAGCCATGCCAAAAAATTTTATTCAACCTTATCAAGCACTTAAGCATCGCGGGCCGGCCATCACCGGCGCCACTGTAAAATATTCCGACAGCAGGCACGGCGCCGCGCCAGGCAAGGGCGGAGCGACCAGAAAGCGCGTCCGGCAAATGTCCAATGGCCAAGGTGCGCAAGGAGCGGCCTTGCGCTGCCGCGCGCCTGGTTTTAGCGCAAGCCGCTGGCCGCCTTGGCCAGTTCCGTGATGCGGTCCCAGTTGCCCGACAAAATGGCGTCTTTCGGCGTCAGCCACGAACCGCCGACGCAGGCGACGTTCTTGCATGCCAGAAATTGCGATGCGCTTTCCTGCGAAATGCCGCCGGTCGGGCAAAAAGTGATGTCCGGCAGCGGGCCGTAAATCGCATTGAGCATGCCGACGCCGCCGGCCGGCACGGCCGGGAATAATTTCAATTGCAAGAAGCCTTGCTCGCGCGCGGCCATCACTTCGGATGGCGTCATCACGCCCGGCAAGAGCGGCAAGCCGCTGCTTTTCGCGGCCGCGATCAAGGCCGGCGTCAAGCCCGGCGAGACGCCGAACACGGCGCCGGCGTCGCGCGCGGCGGCAAATTCGCCGGGCTGTGTCAGGGTGCCGACGCCGACGATGGCGCCCGGCACTGCGGCCATCGCACGGATCGCCGCCAGGCCGTGCTTGGTGCGCAGCGTCACTTCCAGCACCCGGATGCCGCCCGCCACCAGCGCGCGCGCCAATGGCACGGCGTGTTCGGGATCGTCGATCGCAATCACGGGGATCACGCTCGAGGTGCGCATTATTTCCAGCAAGGTCATGCTCATAGTGGTTTCTTTATCAAGAGGTCTTCATCGGAGCCCGGCATGCTGTCTTTCACCGCCGCCGCGTCATGCAAAGCCACGGTGGTGGGGATCGGCGACGGCAGGCCGAAAGTGGTTGCGCCCTGTTCTGCGGCGCTGACGGTGGAACGGAACATGGCAAACAATTCGCGCCCCATGCCGACATGGTTGGGCGACATGTCGGCCTGCGCCAGTTTGCGGGCGCACCAGACGTCGGCCGGCACCAAGGCCTCCAGCACGCCGCTGTGGGCGTCGAGCCGTATCAAGTCGCCGTCGCGCACCAGGCCCAGCGGGCCGCCGGCCAGGATTTCCGGCGATACGTGGATGGCGGCCGGCACCTTGCCTGAGGCGCCCGACATGCGCCCGTCCGTGACCAGGGCCACATGGCGGCCGGCGTCTTGCAAATTGGCCAGCGCCGGCGTCAAGGCATGCAATTCCGGCATGCCGTTGGCGCGCGGCCCCTGGAAGCGCAGCACGGCCACGAAGTCGCGGTCGAGCTTGCCGGCCTTGTAGGCGACCATGAAATCTTCCTGCGAATCGAAGACCAGGGCCGGCGCCTCGACCGTGCGGTGCTGCGGCTTGACGGCCGACACTTTCATCACGGCACGGCCCAGGTTGCCGGCCACCAGCACCATGCCGCCGTCCGGCGCGAAGGGTGCTGCGACCGTGCGCAGCACGTTTTCATCGGCGCTGGCCAGGGGCGCGTCTTTCCACACCACGCCCTCGCCATCGAGGAAGGCTTCGGCGCAATGGGCGCGCAGGCCCTTGCCGAGGATGGTCGTGACATCGTCGTGCAGCAAGCCGGCGTCGAGCAATTCGCGGATCAGGAAGCCGGTGCCGCCGGCCGCGTGGAAATGGTTGACGTCGGCGTCGCCGTTCGGGTAAATGCGCGCCAGCAGCGGCACCACGGCCGACAATTCATTGAAATCGTCCCAGTCGATGACGATGCCGGCCGCCTTGGCGATCGCCACCAGATGCAGGGTGTGGTTGGTCGAACCGCCCGTCGAGAGCAAGCCGACCACCGCGTTGACGATGCATTTTTCATCGACCACATGGCCCACCGGCAGGTACTCGCCCTGCTCGGTGATGGCGGCGGCGCGCGTGGCAGCGGCGGCCGTCAAGGCGTCGCGCAGCGGCGTATTGGGCGTGATGAAGGCGGCGCCCGGCAAGTGCAGGCCCATCACTTCCATCAACATCTGGTTGCTGTTGGCGGTGCCGTAAAAGGTGCAGGTGCCGGCGCCGTGGTAAGACTGCGATTCGCCTTCCAGCAATTCTTCGCGGGTCGCCTTGCCTTGCGCGTACAACTGGCGCACCCTGGCTTTTTCCTGGTTCGACAAGCCCGACGTCATCGGCCCGGCCGGCACGAACACGGCCGGCAGGTGGCCGAAGTGCAGCGCGCCGATCAGCAGGCCCGGCACGATCTTGTCGCACACGCCCAGGTAGACGGCGGCGTCGAACATATTGTGCGACAGCGCGATGGCAGTCGACATGGCGATCGCGTCGCGCGAGAACAGCGACAATTCCATGCCGGGCTGGCCTTGCGTGACGCCGTCGCACATGGCCGGCACGCCGCCGGCGAACTGGGCCACCGCGCCAGCCTTGCGCACGGCATCCTTGATGATCTGCGGGAAGCGCTCGAAAGGCTGGTGCGCCGACAGCATGTCGTTGTAGGACGAGACGATGGCCACCGACGGTTTCTTGTATTCTTTCAGCACCAGCTTGTCGTTGGCGGGAAAGGCAGCGAAACCGTGCGCCAGGTTGGTGCACGCCAGGGCGCCCCTTTGCACGCCGCTCATGCGCGCCGCCTCCAGGTGGGCCAGGTAGGCGCCGCGCGACGGCCGGCTGCGCGCGATAATCCGCGCTGTTACGGTTGCGACTACGGGATGCAGCGCCATGGTGGATTCCTTAATAAATGTATTTCATGAAATTTTACTACAAAATGGAAATGCCAGCCTTCTTTTGCGACACAGCTTGCTACATTCCTCCCTAAAATGCAAGCGTCACACCTTCCACGCGCCATGCATCGCCCTATCCGATTCAAACGACAAGGCGTGGCCCGGGCGACGGGAAGCAGCGGGCCGGGCGAAAACAGCGGCGGGAAAGCGTAGTTGCCACGTCAAACTGTAGTGAAATTACCGTTTTTTCATGTATAGTTAAATAATATGCTGAGATAATATACCCAGAAACGTGCCCGGAAACGGCCTGCCGCCCTCCAACCAAACCAGATCCCGACGCCCATGCGCCAACCAGCCCCCCCCGCCCCCGCCCTTACCACCAGCGCCAGCTTCCTGGCCCTGCAAGCCCATGCCGTCGATGCCCAATCCTGGCAAATGCGCGAGTTATTCGACGCCAACGCGCAGCGCTTCGACCAGATGACGGTCGAGGCCGCAGGCCTGATGCTGGACTTTTCGAAAAACCGCCTCGACGCCAACACGCTCGGCTTGCTGATCGACCTGGCCCGCGAGCGCGGTGTGGAAGCCGAGCGTGAGGCCATGTTCGCCGGCGAGAAAATCAATCTGACCGAAAACCGCGCGGTGCTGCACACGGCGCTGCGCGCGCCGCGCGGCAGCGCCTTGAGCGTCGACGGCCAGGATGTCAACGCCGACGTGCACGCGGTGCTGGCGCGCATGAAGGATTTCACGACCCGGGTACGCAACGGTGCCTGGCTCGGCTACACGGGCAAGCCAATCAGCGACGTCGTCAATATCGGCATCGGCGGCTCCGACCTGGGGCCGAAGATGGCTTGCCTGGCGCTGCGCTCGTACGCCAACCCGAACCTGGAAATGCATTTCGTGTCCAACGTCGACGGCCACGACATCGAAGCCGTGCTCGGCAAGATCGATCCGGAAACCACCCTCTTCATCATTGCCTCGAAAACCTTCGTCACCGCCGAAACCATGCTCAACGCGAACACCGCGCGCGCCTGGTTCTTGCTCGAAGGCGAGCCGGTCGACCTGGCGCGCCATTTCGTCGCAGTGTCCACCAACACGGCCGCGATCAAGGATTTCGGCATCGATCCCGAGAATATGTTTCCGTTCTGGGATTGGGTCGGCGGACGCTACTCGGTCTGGTCCTCGATCGGCCTGGCGCTGGCGCTGTCGGTCGGCTTCGACTACTTCAGCGATTTCCTGGCCGGCGCCCACGCGATGGACCAGCATTTCCGCCACACTCCCCTGGAATGCAATATGCCGGCGCTGCTGGCCCTGGTCGGCTTCTGGAACCGCCAATTTCTCGACTGCGGCGCGCTCTCGATCGCGCCCTACCACCAGGACTTGAGCCGCTTCGCCGCCTACCTGCAGCAACTCGACATGGAAAGCAACGGCAAGCGCGTCACCAAGCATGGCGCACCGGTCGGGGTGCCCACTTGCCCCGTGATCTGGGGCGATTGCGGCACCAACGCCCAGCACGCCTATTTCCAGTTGCTACACCAGGGCACCGATATCACGCCGATCGATTTCATCGCCGCGCTGCGCCCGACCCACGACTTGCCCGGCCACCACGACGCCTTGCTGGCCAATTGCTTCGCTCAATCGGAAGCCTTCATGACCGGCAAGAACGCAGCAGAAGTGCGGGCCGACTTGCTGGCGCAGGGCATGGACGCGGGGCAAGCCGAGGCACTGGTGCCGCACAAGACTTTCCCCGGCAACCGTCCCAGCAACACCATCTTGATGGATCAGCTGACGCCAGGCACGCTGGGCGCCCTGATCGCGCTCTACGAGCACAAGACCTTCGTCCAGGGCGTGCTGTGGGATGTGAATAGCTTCGACCAGTGGGGCGTCGAACTGGGCAAGGTGCTGGCCAAGCAACTCCAGGACGAGTTGAGCGGCGCCACGCCCCCCGGGCGCCACGACAGCTCGACCACGGGCTTGATTGCGCTGGCCAAGGCCGCCAAGTCAGTCTATTGATCAAGGAAACCATGCAGACATACGATATCAAACCGGCCCACGACGGCGTCATGCAAGTGGGCGAATGCCCGCTCTGGCATCCCGAGGAAGCGGCCCTGTACTGGGTCGACATCGAAGGGCGCGCCGTGCACCGGCTGGACCCCGCCAGCGGCGCGCACCGCGCCTGGCCCATGCCGTCGGAACCGTCGGCGCTGGCGCGCGCCGACGGTGGCGGCCTGGTGGTGGCGCTGCGCGAAGGCTTCGCGCACTTCGATACGGAACATGGCCACTTGCGCCAGATCGCGCCGGCGCCGTATGACACGGCCACCACCCGCTTCAACGATGGCCGCGTCGATGCGGCGGGACGCTTCTGGGTCGGCACCATTTACGAGCCGCGCGACCGCCAGGCGGCGCAAATGTTTTGCCTGGAAAAAGGCCAGATACGCCTGGTCTGGTCGGGCGGCATGACGGTGTCGAACGGCCTCGGCTTCAGCCCCGACTGGCGCACGCTTTACCACGCCGACACTACCTCGCACCGGATCGAGCGCTACGATTTCGACCTGACCAGCGGCGCCGTCTCCGGCCCGCACGAATTCAAGCGCTTTGCCAGCGACAAGAGCAGCCCCCACTATGGCGGCCGGCCCGACGGCGCCGCCGTCGATAGCGAAGGCAATTACTGGTGTGCGATGTTCGAGGGGGGACGGGTGCTGAAGATCGCGCCGGACGGCGCCATTTTGGCCGAGATTACCCTGCCGCTGCGCTGCCCGACCATGCTGGCTTTTGGCGGCGAGGACTTGCGCACCCTGTATATCACCAGCGCCAGCTACAAGCGTCCGGCCGCTGAATTGGCGGCCCATCCGCTGTCGGGATGCCTGCTGTCGCTGCGGGTCAATGTCGCGGGACGGGCCGAGCCGGCTTACCTCGCGTAAGCGGAACCCTTGCGCGCCAGTGCGCGCGCAAGGGACCGCGTGGCCTTAGAACCTATTCCGGTAGGGAGCGTCGCCGGATGGCGGCCCCTCGGAATAGCTTCTTACTTGCTCAGTACCTTGCGGATGGTCGCGGCCAATTCGGCGGCGACGAACTTGGCCACATAGCCGTCCGCGCCCACGCCCTTGACGTGGTCTTCATTGGTGGAACCGGTCAACGAGGAATGGATCACCACCGGGATATCGGCGAAGCGGGCGTCGGTCTTGATATTGCGCGTCAAGGTGAAGCCATCCATTTCCGGCATTTCCAGGTCGGTCAGCACCAGCGCCACCTTGTCCTTGATGGTCTTGCCTTCGGCGATGGCCTGGCTTGACAACGATTGCAGCTTTTCCCACGCTTCCTTGCCGGTCTTGGTCATGATGTAAGGCGCGCCCATCGCCGTCAAGCCTTGCTCGATCAGCGAGCGTGCCAGCGAGGAATCGTCGGCCGCCAGGATCACGGTGCCGGGCGCCAGCTTCACCATCGGCCCAATGCTGCTCTTGTCGACGTCGGGGTCGCCCGAGGGCAGCACATTGCGCAGGATTTGCTCGACGTCTAGCACTTGCGCCAGGCGCGTCTTGTCGGTGTCGCCGTCGAGGCGGGCGATGCTGGTGATCAAGCCGCCGCCCACGGTTTGCTCGGCCGACAGCACCTGGTTCCATTCCAGACGCACGATTTCATCGACTTCCTCGACCGCGAAAGCCTGGGTTGAGCGGGCAAATTCGGTCACCATCAAGATCCGCAAGCCATTGCTGGCGGTGCAACCGACCGCCATCGGCAAGTCGATCACTGGCACGATCTGGCCGCGGATATTGACCACGCCCAGCATGTGTGGATGGGAACCGGCCACCGCCGTCACCTGCGGCATCTCCATGATTTCGCGCACCTTGAACACATTGATGCCGAATAGCTCGCGCTGGGTCGAATTCTCGCTGGTGCCCAGCCGGAACAAGAACAATTCGAATTTATTGTTACCGGTCAGGCTGGTGCGTTCATCGACGTCTTGCTGCATTGAGCTCATGGTGTCCCCTGAAAAAGAAATACGAATACGATGCTCGGTTTAAATGCGGTCTATCCTGGGAAGCCTGGCCGGCCCGCCGCAGCGAGGCGGTCATGGAGGAAATTAATATGTGGCGGTCTAAGTACCCACTCAAAATAAATTTGTGGATGTATGCGGCCCTGCTCGGCGCGCTGCTGCGTTGCCCGCCCCTTGCAGTGCTCGCACTGCGGCGGGCCGGGCGCCTTGCATCGCATCCGGCCAGGGCCACACCCATCTCACAATTTATTCCGACTGGGTGCTTAGCATTTTGACGTCAAGCTTGCGACTCTTGGGCAAGGCAAAACGCCAAAATACCGCCTGTTTACTACGTTTGATTATACGTATTTTTGTTGGAGGGCAATAATATATTTGCCATTCCCTGGCCCCGCTCACGCTTTTGCGGCGGCGCTGTTGTTGCCGCGCCAAAGCGCCCTGCGCACGCGTCCGGCTCCCGGCCGCTGGGATCGACATATAATGAAGGCTAAACATGACTGCACGGGGCGCCGCGCAAAACATCGGCACCCCTTCATGCGATGTAGTAAAATTACTTGCATTTGATGCATTTGCGTAGTAAATTTACAGGTGTCAGGCCGGTCCGGCACCCATGAGACAGCCATTGCGGCCCCTTTTTACTTTTGCGACGACTCTATAATTATGGCTCTTACCGATTTTGATCTGGTTCTGTTTGGCGGCAGCGGCGATTTGGCAATGCGCAAGTTACTACCCGCAATGTACGCGCGCGATGTCGCCAAGGATTTGCCCGCTTCCGCGCGCATCATTTGCGTCGGTCGGCAAGACTGCAGCCAGGATGACTTCCTGGCCACGGTCGAAAGCAATTCCAAACCCCATATCAAATCCAAATCGGTGTCGCCGGAAGCCTGGGCCACTTTCCGCGCCCGCATCGTGTATGTCTCACTGAACGCCACCGACGCCGGCAGTTACGGGCCGCTGGTCGAAGTATTGCGCGGCGACGCCGCCCTGACGCGTGTCTATTACCTGGCCACGCCGCCGCACCTGTTCGCGCAAATCTGCGAAAACCTGGCCCTGAACGCCCTGGTCACGGCCAATTCGCGCGTGGTACTGGAAAAACCGCTGGGGCGCGACCTGGCCAGCGCCAAGCAAATCAACGCCGACGTGGGCAAGGTCTTCGCCGAATCGCAAATCTACCGGATCGACCATTACCTCGGCAAGGAAACGGTGCAAAATCTGATGGCCCTGCGCTTCGGCAATATCCTGTTCGAGCCGCTGTGGCGCCGCGAATGGATTTCCGACGTCCAGATCACCATCGCCGAAAAACTCGGCGTCGGCAACCGCATGGGTTACTACGACACGTCCGGCGCGCTGCGCGACATGCTGCAAAACCATTTGCTGCAATTGCTGTGCATCGTCGCGATGGAACCGCCGACCTCGATCTCGTCGGACGCGGTGCGCGATTCCAAGCTGCAAGTGCTGCGTTCGCTGAAAAAATTCACCCCGACCACGCTGGCGCAAAACATCGTGCGCGGCCAGTACCGGGCCGGCCATGTCGACGGCGTGGCCGTGCCGAGCTACCGCGAAGAGCCGGACGCGCCCGAGCATTCCGGCACCGAGACTTTCGTGGCCCTGAAGGCGGAAATCGACACCTGGCGCTGGGCCGGCGTGCCCTTCTACCTGCGCACCGGCAAACGCATGGCCGACAGCCTGGCCGAAATCGTGGTGCGCTTCAAGCCCATCCCCCATTCGATCTTCGCCCAGCCGACCGACAGCTTCCAGCCCAATTGCCTGGTAATACGCCTGCAGCCCGACGAAGGCTTGCGCATGAACCTGATGGCCAAGACGCCCGGCGACGGCATGCGCCTGAAGCCGGCCGAACTGGAACTGGATTTCCGTGAATCGTTCAAGACCCCGCGCATGGATGCCTATGAACGTTTGCTGATGGATGTGCTGCGTGGCCAGTTGACCCTGTTCATGCGCGGCGACGAACTGGAAGCGGCCTGGGAATGGGTCGAACCGATCCTGAACCACTGGGAACAGAACGACCATATGCCGATACCCTACACGGCTGGCACCTGGGGGCCGGCTGCGGCCAGCGCGCTGATCGGGCGCGACGGCTTGCAATGGCGCGAAGAAGCGCTGCCGGAAGACTGATGTTACTGGACTCGATACGGACCCAACTCGACTCGCTGTCGAAGTCCGAGAAAAAAGTCGCGCTGGCGGTGCTGGAGCAACCGGCCCAGACCGTCAGCCAAAACATCACGGCGCTGGCCAAGAGCGCGCAAGTGTCGGAGCCGACCGTGGTGCGCTTTTGCCGCACCCTCGGCTATGACGGCTGGCACGAGTTCAAGCTCAAGCTGGCGCAAGGCCTGGCCTTGGCCCTGCCCGGTGCCAACGAGCAGCCGGCCCAGGACGACCTGGCGTCCGACCTGGTCAGCAAGATTTGCAGCCGCTCGATCAATACCCTGCTCGACTTGCGTAACAACCTCAATCCGGAAGCGATCCAGCGCGCGCTCGACATCTTGTCGCGCGCCAGCAAGATCGAATTCTATGGCCAGGGCACGTCCGGCATCGTGGCGGCCGACGCCCAGCACAAATTTTTCCGCTCCGGCGTGCCGACGGTGGCCTATGCCGACCCGAATATCCACAGCATCGCGGCGGCCCTGTTGCACAGCGGCGATGCGGTGGTCGCCATCTCGCAGCGCGGCAACAGCCCGGCGCTGGTGCGCTCGGTCAAATTGGCGCGCCGCGGCGGCGCCGACGTGATCGTGCTGGCGCCGTCCGGCACCCCGCTGGCCGACCTGGCCACGGTCTTGATCCCGATCGACCTGGTGTTCAACATCGACCCGTACACGCCGATTTCGGCGCGCCTGGCTTACCTGGTGGTGATCGACATCCTGGCGGTGGGACTGGCCTTGCAGCGCGGACCGGAATTTCGCAAGAAAATGCAAAACGCCCAGAAAGCCTTGCAGGAATTCGATATGCAATTCGATTCCTTTATCGGCTAGACGATGGGGAAAAAGCGGCCCGTAAAAGTCTGAACCAGACGATAAAATTGGGCCTATTCAAGCAAACCGGAGACCGCAAGAAGCCGCCTCCTGTGCGCCGTCCCCGCCCCGCTTAGCACAAAAACATCGCGCCCGGCGTGGATTGGGTACAATAGTCCGGCAAGCTCACTCCACTCTTTTTAGCGCAGCCATGAACCAACTCGAACAGCTCAAGCAATTCACTACTGTTGTGGCCGACACCGGCGACTTTCAATCGATCAAGGCTTACACGCCCCGTGACGCGACGACGAATCCGTCGCTGATCCTGAAGGCTGTGCAAAAACCCGAGTACCGGCCCTTGCTGGAAAAGGCCGTGCGCGAGCGCCCCGACGCGTCTACCGGCGAAATCATCGACCGCCTGCTGATCGCCTTCGGCGTCGAAATCCTGAACATCATCCCGGGCCGCGTGTCGACCGAAGTCGACGCCCGTCTGTCCTTCGACACCCCGGGCACCGTGGCCAAGGGCCGCGAGCTGATCGCGCTGTATGCGGCGGCCGGCATCGCTCCCGAGCGCGTGCTGATCAAGATCGCCGCCACCTGGGAAGGCATACGCGCCGCCGAAATCCTCGAGCGCGAAGGCATCCGCTGCAATATGACATTGCTGTTCTCGCTGGGCCAGGCGATCGCCTGCGCCGAAGCGGGCGCGCAATTGATCTCGCCGTTTGTCGGCCGCATCTACGACTGGTTCAAGAAATCGACCGGCATCGATTACATCGGCAACGAAGACCCGGGCGTGCAATCGGTCAAGCGCATCTACAATTACTACCGCAAGTTCGGCTACAAGACCGAAGTGATGGGCGCGAGCTTCCGCAATACCTCGCAAATCATCGAACTGGCCGGCTGCGACTTACTGACCATCAGCCCGGACTTGCTGCAAAAGCTGGCCGACAGCGACACGCCGATGGAGCGCAAGCTCAGCGCCGAAGCGGGCGCGGCAGCCGGCATCGGCAAGATGTCGCTCGACGAAAGCGCTTTCCGCTTCATGCTCAACGAAGACCAGATGGCGACCGAAAAGCTGGCCGAGGGCATCCGCGCCTTTTGCGCCGACTCCGGCAAGCTCAAACAAATGATTTCCGCGCTGCGCTAAGACTTAAACGGCGCGCGACGGCAACGGGCGGCGGCGGCAATGGGCAACCATTGCTGCCGCCGCTTTTTTTTGCGCGGCATACCATACAAGCATGACAAAAACACGACATTGCACTCTGTATTACAATGCTTTACAGACTCTGACCTGCCCCGTCAAGGGCGCCATCATTCCCGCACTTTTTTTACGAGACATCCATGAGATCAGTTCCTCGTTACACTCCCGCCGCTATCTTGAGCTTGAGCTTGACCATGCTGGCCGGCTGCGGCGACAAAGCCGCCAGCGGACCGGGCGCGGGCGGCGCGCCGCCGCCGGCCACGGTCGGCGTGGTGACAGTGGCCCCGGCGGCGCTGACCCTGACCACGGAATTGCCGGGCCGGGTGGAAGCCTGGCGCGTGGCCCAGGTACGCGCGCGCACCCCCGGCATCGTGCTGCAGCGCACCTTCAAGGAAGGCAGCGAAGTCAAGGCCGGCGAAGTCTTGTACCGCATCGATCCGGCCAGCTTCCAGGCCAGTTATGACAGCACCCAGGCGGCCGTGCTGAAAGCCGAGGCCAACCTGGCCCAGGCCGACTTGAAAGTGAAGCGCTACAAGCCGCTGCTGGTCGCCAGTGCCGTCAGCGCCCAGGAATACGACGATGCCGTGACGACCCAGAAACAAGCCACGGCGGACCTGGCCACGGCCAGGGCGGCGCGCCAGAGCGCCGCCATCACGCTCGGCTACGCCACCGTGACGGCGCCCATCGGCGGACGTATCGGGCGCGCCCTGGTGACCGAGGGCGCGCTGGTGGGCCAGGGCGAAGCGACGCCGATGGCCAGCATCCAGCAACTCGACCCGATCTATGTGACGGTCAGCCAATCGTCAACCGAGTTGTTGCGCCTGCAGCGCGCGCTGGCCAGCGGTCAGTTGAAAAGCGCCGGCGCCGGCCAGGCCAAGGTAACCCTGGTGACGGAAGACGGCCAGCGCTACCCGCAAACGGGCACGCTGCTGTTTTCCGAGATCAGCGTCGATGAAAGCTCCGGCTCGGTGCAAATGCGGGCCCAATTCCCCAACCCGAACCGCACCTTGTTGCCCGGCATGTATGTGCGGGCCCGCCTCGAGCAGGCGGTCAGGGAAGCAGCCATCACGGTGCCGCAGCAAGCCGTGCTGCGCGGGCCGGAAGGCTCCTCGGTGCTGGTGGTGGGCGCCGACAACAAGGTCGCGCCGCGCCCGGTCACGGCCGATGTCGCCGAAGGCAATATGTGGGTGATCAGCAGCGGCTTGAAAGGCGGAGAGCGGGTCGTCGTCGAGGGCTTACAAAAGGCCAAGCCGGGCGCCGTCGTCAAGCCGGTGCCCTGGACCGCGCCCGCGCCCACCGCCGCCGCCAAACCCGCCGCCGCGCAATAACGCCTAACAAGAGGGAGCACAGATGGCCAAGTTCTTCATCGATCGCCCCGTTTTCGCGTGGGTGATCGCCTTATTCATTTTACTGGGCGGCGCTCTAGCGATCACCCAATTGCCGGTGGCGCAATATCCGACCATCGCGCCGCCATCGATCGTGGTCACGGCCACGTATCCCGGCGCCACCGCGCAAGTGCTGGACGACGCCGTCACCAGCGTGATCGAGCAGGAAATGAATGGCGCCGACGGCTTGCAATATGTCGAGTCGCAAAGCGAGGCCAACGGCCAGGTGACGATCACCGTGACCTTCCAGCCGGGCACCAATCCGGACCTGGCCGCCGTTGACGTGCAAAACCGCATCAAGCGCGTCGAGGCACGCCTGCCGCAGGCGGTGGCCCAGCAAGGCGTGCAAGTGAACAAGGCGCGCAGCAATATCCTGATGTTCGTCGGCTTGTCTTCGACCGACGGCAAGCTCGATCCGACCGCGCTCGGCGATTACCTGTCGCGCAATGTCATCAATGAGATCAAGCGCCTGCCCGGCGTCGGCCAGGCCCAGTTGTTCGGCACCGAGCGCGCGATGCGGATCTGGATCGACCCGGCCAGGCTGGTCGGCCTGAAGTTGACCATGGCCGATGTCGCCAATGCGATCCGCGCGCAAAACGCCCAGGTCACTTCCGGCACCCTGGGCGACTTGCCCAGCCCCGAGCTGCAAAGCTATTCGGCGCCGGTGGTGGTCACCGGCCAATTGTCCACGCCCGAGGAATTCGGCCAGATCGTCTTGCGCGCCAACCCGAACGGGTCGGTGGCGCGCCTGGCCGACGTGGCCCGCATCGAACTGGGCGGCCAAAGTTACGGCACCAGCGCGCGCCTGAACGGCGCGCCGTTCGCGGCCGTGGCGGTGCAACTGTCCCTGACCGGCAATGCGCTGCAAACGGCCAACGCGGTCAAGGCCAAGATGGAACAATTGGCGAAATACTTTCCGCCCGGCGTCAAGTACACGGTGCCCTACGATACCTCGACCTTCGTCAAGATTTCAATCGAGGAAGTGGTCAAGACCCTGTGCGAAGCCGTGATTCTGGTGTTCCTGGTGATGTATTTGTTCCTGCAAAACTTCCGCTACACCCTGATCCCCACCATCGTGGTGCCGGTGGCCCTGATGGGCACCTTCGCGGCCATGCAATTGTTCGGCTACTCCATCAATGTGCTGACCATGTTCGGCATGGTGCTGGCGATCGGCATCCTGGTCGATGACGCCATCGTGGTGGTTGAAAACGTCGAACGCATCATGAGCGAGGAAGGCTTGTCGCCGCGCGACGCCACCCGCAAGGCGATGTCGCAAATTACCGGCGCCATCATCGGCATCACCCTGGTCTTGATCGCCGTGTTCATCCCGATGGCCTTCTTCGGCGGCGCCGTCGGCGCGATTTACCGCCAATTCTCGCTGTCGATGGTGTCGGCCATGATTTTTTCGGCGCTGATGGCGCTGACCCTGACGCCAGCCCTGTGCGCCACCATCCTGAAACCGGTGGAGGCGGGCCACCACAATGAAAAGCGCGGCTTCTTCGGCTGGTTCAACCGGCGTTTCCAGAGTACCGCCAACGGCTACCAGGGCTTGATCGCCAAGATCCTGGCCCGCACCGGCCGCTACCTGCTGGTATTCGCGCTGATCCTCGGCTGCGTGGGCTTCCTTTACCAGCGCCTGCCATCGTCCTTCCTGCCCAATGAAGACCAGGGTTACCTGATCACCAATGTGCAATTGCCGCCGGGCGCCTCGACCAGCCGCACCATGGCCGCACTGGACAAGGTGGAAGCCTATTTCCGCAAGCAGCCGGGCGTGGCGCGCACCATCAGCGTGGCCGGCTTCAGCTTTTCCGGCAATGGCCAGAACGCCGGCCTGGTGTTCGTGCCCCTGACCGACTGGAGCGAGCGCGGTCCCGAGCAATCGGCCAGCGCCATTGCCGGGCGTGCGTTCGGCGCCCTGTCGGGCGTGGCCGACGCCATCATCTATCCGCTCAGCCCGCCGCCGATCCGCGAACTTGGCAACGCCACCGGCATCACGGCCCGCCTGCAAGACCGCAGCGGACAGGGCCACGACGCCTTGCTGGCGGCGCGCAACCAATTGCTCGGCATGGCCGGCAAGAGCGCGATCCTGAAGGGCTTGCGCCCCGAAGGCCTGGAAGACGCGCCGCAATTGCGGCTCGATATAGACCGCGACAAGGCCAATGCGCTGGGCGTGTCTTTCGCCGACATCAATAGCATGCTCTCGAACGCGCTCGGCTCCTCGTATGTGAACGATTTCGCCAGCAGCGGACGGCAGCAGCGCGTGATCATCCAGGCCGACGCGCCGCAACGCTTGCAGCCCGAGGATATCTTGAGGCTCAATGTGCGCAGCGCGAGCGGCGCGATGGTGCCGTTTTCCTCGTTCACGCGCTCGCGCTGGGAAGCGGGCCCGGTGCAACTGGTGCGCTATAACGGCTATCCGGCCATCAAACTGTCGGGCGACGCGGCGCCGGGTCGCAGCACCGGCGAGGCGATGGACGAACTGGAACACCTGGCGGCGCAATTGCCGACCGGCTTCGGCATCGAATGGACCGGCCAGTCGCTGGAAGAAAAGACTTCCGGTTCGCAGGCGCCGGCGCTGTTCGCGCTGTCCCTGCTGGCCGCCTTCCTGGTGCTGGCCGCGCTATATGAAAGCGGCACGATCCCGATCGCGGTGCTGCTGGTGGTGCCGCTCGGCATCCTCGGCGCGCTGCTGGGCGCGACCATCCGCGGCTTGCCGAACGACGTGTATTTCAAGGTTGGCTTGATTGCCATCATCGGCCTGTCGGCCAAGAACGCGATCCTGATCATCGAATTCGCCAAGGACTTGCAAGCCCAGGGCAAGGGCCTGATCGAGGCGACGCTGGAAGCGGTACATCTGCGCTTTCGTCCCATCATCATGACCTCGCTCGCCTTCATCCTCGGCGTGCTGCCGCTGGTGGTCGCCAGCGGCGCCGGCTCGGCCAGCCAGCGCGCCATCGGCACCGGCGTGATGGGCGGCATGATCACCGCCACCTTGCTGGCGGTATTCCTGGTGCCCGTGTTTTTCGTCGTGATACGCAAAATATTCAAGGGCAGCGAACGCCAGCGCCGCCTGGCCGCACATGAACTGGACACGCCTGCGGAGAAGAAAAATGATTAAACCCGGTTTTCACATGAAGCCGCTGAGCGTGCTGCTGTTGGCCGGCGCCCTGTCTGCTTGCTCGCTGGCGCCGACCTACCAGCGCCCTGCCGCGCCGGTGGCGCCCGCCTATCCAAGCACGGCCGAAGCGGCGCCCGGGACGCGTACCGCCGCCGACACCGGCTGGCGCGATTACTTCGCCGATCCGCGCCTGCGCCAATTGATCGCCGCCGCGCTCGAGCACAACCGCGACTTGCGCACGGCCGCGCTGCGCATCGAGGAAGCGCGGGCCCAATACCATATCCAGGCGGCCGAGCGCTTGCCCGGCATTAACGCCAGCATGGATGCGGGCCGGGCCCGCACGCCGGCGCTGCTGAGTCAAACCGGCAAGCCGGTGATCGGCAACCGGGTCGATGCCGGCCTCACCCTGTCGGCCTTCGAACTCGATTTCTTTGGCCGCGTGCGCAATTTGAGCGATGCCGCGCTATCGTTATACTTGGCCACCGACGAAGCGCGCCAGGCGGCGCACATCAGCCTGGTGGCTGGCGTGGCACAAGCCTATTACACGGAGCGCGCCTACGCCGAGCAATATGACTTGGCGGCGCAAACCCTGGACGGCCGCGCCAAGACGTTCGAGCTGACCCGGCAGCGGGTCGACGCGGGCGCTTCCTCGCAACTCGACTTGCGCCTGAATCAGACCTTGTACGAAGGCGCGCGGGTGGCGGCCCTGACGCTGGCGCGGCAACGGGCCCAGGCTGAAAACGCGCTGACCCTGCTGGTCGGCCTAGCCTTGGTCGCGCCGGCCGGCGGCGCCATGCTTGATGACGCCGCCATCGATGCCTTGAGCGCGCTGCCGGCCGGCTTGCCGTCTGACTTGCTGGCGCGCCGGCCCGATATCCGCGCCGCCGAATTGCGGCTCAAGGCGGCCAACGCGAATATCGGCGCGGCGCGCGCCGCCTTCTTTCCGCGCCTCAGCTTGACGGCTGCGCTCGGGTCGACCAGCAGCGCATTTTCCGGGCTGTTCGACAGCGGCACGGGCAGTTGGTCGTTCTCTCCGCAATTGCTGTTGCCGATCTTCGACGGCGGCCGCAACCGGGCCAACCTGAGTCTGAGCGAGACGCGCAAGAACCTGGCCGTGGCCGACTACGAAAAAACCATCCAGGTGGCGTTTCGCGAAGTGGCCGACGCGCTGGCCGCGCGTGATTACCTGGGCCAGCAAGTGATGGCCCAGCGCGCGGTGCAAGAAGCCCAGGCCGCGCGCCTCGGCTTGCTGCAATTGCGCTATGAAAACGGGGTCGCCAGCACGCTCGACGTGCTCGACGCGCAGCGCGAACTGTTCAGCGCCGAGCAAGCGCTGGTGCAAGCGCGCCTGCTGCGCACCGCCAGCGCGATCGATTTGTACCGCGCGCTCGGCGGCGGCTTGCAATAGGCCCGGGCCTTGAGCGACATCAAAGCCTGCCCGCTCCGCGCCGGCGCAGTGCAGCGCAGTGCAGTGATAGGATGAGTCGATGCAATCACCCATCATTATCCGTCTAGGCCGGGGCGCCCGCAAACGGATCGCTGCCAACGGTTTGCAAGCGGCCGACGTCGGCCTGATCCCGGCTGCGGCCGGCGGCCCGAAAGGCTTGATCCTGCACCAATTCGATTGCTGGCTGTTCGGCGCGTGGCTGGCGCAAGCGCCGCGCCAACGGCGCCTGGTGGGCGCCTCGATCGGCGCCTGGCGCATGGCGGCGGCGGCCTTCCCCGACCCGGTCGCCGCGCAGCGCCGCCTGGTGCAACTGTATGTCGGCCAGCGCTATCCCGCCAAGCCCGACGCGGCCTATGTCAGCCAGGCTTGCAAGCGCTTGCTCGACGACTTGCTGGGCGGGGCCGGCGGCGCGGCGCTGAGCCATCCCTGGCATCGCCTGACGCTGCTGGCATCGCACGGCGTGGGCGCGCTGGCGCAGGCGGGAAAGTGGCGTGAAATCAAGGGTTTCCTGCTGGCGGCGGTAAATAACGCGGTCTCGCGCCGGCGCCTGGCCGGCTCGCTGGAACGGGTGGTCTTCCACGACGGGCGCGACGACGCGGCCTGGCTGCGCCCGGGCCACGACGCCTTCACCAACCATTTCGTGGAATTGTCGCACCATAATCTGCGCGACGCCCTGCTCGCTTCGGGCGCCATCCCGCTGGCGCTGGAAGCGGTGGCCGGCATCGCCGGAGCGCCGCCCGGCGTATTCTGGGACGGCGGCTTGATCGATTACCATTTGCACTTGCCGTATCAGCGCGAACCGGACCTGGTACTGTATCCGCACTTTAGCGAACATATCGTGCCCGGCTGGCTGGACAAGGCGATGCCGTGGCGGCGCGCGCGCGACGCCGCGCTCGACAATGTGATCCTGGTGTCGCCATCGCCGGAGTTCCTGCGCACCTTGCCGAACGGTAAATTGCCGGACCGGCGAGACTTCAAGTTTTACGGGCAAGACAACGCCGCCCGTGCGCGCGACTGGCACCGCGCCATCGCTGACGGCGAGCGCCTGGCCGACGCGTTTGCGCGCTGGTGCGAGCGACCCGACCTGGGCTTGGCTGGCAGCCTGTAACACGCCCCCGCAAGCGCAGCAATGTTGGCATGCTGGAGCGTTTGCCTTAGAACCCGATCCCGGGCGGAAAATCGATGAATTCGACCGGCACCGCCGTGCTCAGCCACACGCCATTTTTCGACAGGAAGAACACATGCCCCTGGGCCGCCATGGCGCGCGCGCGAATGCCAAGAATGACGGGTTTCCCGTGCCGCGCTCCCACCTTGCTTGCCGTATCGAGGTCAAGGGAAAGGTGCACATGATTGCGCGCTCCCGGCACCAGCCCCGCCCTGCCAATGGAATCGATAAATCGGCTGGCCGTTCCATGGAATAGCCTCGCGGGCGGCTCTGCCGGTGCCAGGTCAAGCTCGATGCCGGCAATCGAATGGCCTTGATTGGCGCGGATGCCTTGTCCGTCGGCGCTCAAGGCGAAGCGCTGCTTGTCGCTGCTGGCGACAATGGTATGCAACTGCGCGCGCGAGATGGGTTTTCCATGCGCCGCAGCCCGGAGCAGCAATTGTTCGACATCGGCCCATCCATTGCAATCGAGTTCCAAGCCGATCTTTTCCGGTTCATGGCGCAATATCAATGATAAAAATTTGCTGTCGCGTTGAATGTTCTTGTCCATATTTATTCCACTGATGGGTTTTGCGGCGCCTTGATAATATCGCTTGGCGCCGGCTCATGCAGCTTGCGCGCGAAATTAATAGCCGGATGGTTGGGCCGCGCGCGGTAAGGCTGCGCCGGCCGGTTGCTGGCGTGACGTAGCTTTCCCGGAATTTCCTCGAGAAAATCGCCGTCCTTGATACGTTTGCGAAATGCACTCTTGTCGACCCGCCGTCCCAATACAATTTCATAGACACGTTGCAAATCAGGCAAGGTACATTCTGACGGCAACAGATGCACCGGCAGCGAAGAATTTTCAACCCGGTGGCGCAAGCGCCGAATGGCCGTCGACAGAATCGCGCCGTGGTCAAACGCCAATTCGCCGTTGACCACCAGCCCATCCACCCCGTGCCAGCTGGCGGCATCAGTGGTCCCGCCATGCAACAGTTCGACCTCATCCGACGCGATCAAGGCAAAATAGGCGAAGGTGCTGGACCAGCCGCGCGGGTTCCGACAGGTACTCATCATTTCCTCGATGGCCAAGGTGCGATTGTAGGGCCATTTCACGCTTAGTAAAAAATTGCACATAAGTTAGTTGCATATTGCAACTAACTTGATTATGATAAGCTCAATACACCTTTGAATTCCTATAAGCTCATGAACAAGTCGATTGAAAACACGGCAGATTTACTGGAAATAATGGCGCAAGGCTGTAGTCCGGAATGCCTGTATTTCTGGGGCCATACGGCCGCCGGCAAGGTTGTTGGCAAAAGCTGCTTGAGCCAGTGGTACCCTACACGGTTCACGCTCGATGGCGTGGCCTATCCTTCAGCGGAGCATTACATGATGGTGCAGAAAGCCATCTTGTTTGGTGACTTGGCGATGGCGGAGTTGATGCTTGCGACAGCCGATACCAAGGAGGTAAAACAGCTCGGACGACAGGTGAAGAATTTTGACCCGGCAGCCTGGGCTGCACAATGCGAACAAATCGTTTTTGATGCCAACTTAGGGAAATTTTCACAAAACGAGAAACTGCGCGAGTTCCTTTGTTCTACGGGAAATCTGGTACTGGTCGAAGCAAGTCCCGTGGATAATGTCTGGGGAATCGGGCTTACAGAAAGTGCCGCCAAGAAATCTTCACCTTTGGCTTGGAAAGGCAAGAATCTCCTTGGGTATGCGCTGATGAAAGTTCGATCCGCAATCCTTGACACCATTGCAGCGTGTTAAATTCAAACACTTGCTTCGATTCGGTGACAAACTATGTCATCGAAGGAACTATCAAAATATTCTCACCACACCGGCTTTCGGTCATCGTGACATTCCCCTGTCAACATGGCGCTTCACCAACTATCGGCGGAAAATCGCGCGCGAATACGCTGGATGTTAACGGTGGCCGGACCCAGTATCATCCCTTGCGCCAGCGCCTTGCTCAGCTCAAGGATTGCTTCTTCACCTGAGCGGTGCGACTATCGATATCGAGCAGGTGGCCGGCGCGCTCGAAGATCAGGATATGCTCGCCCTGCACGCAGATGCGCGCATGCTCGGCATGTTTCGGGAGCGATAGCGCTTGCGCCTACCCTATCAGCGCGTAGCGCCACGAACGGCCCGACTTGGACCTGGCGGCAGCCTGTGGAAGCCGGGCAGAATGCAAAAAACAGCCGGCAAGGGGCGCCGCCATGGGAGCATACTACATGACACAGAGAAATTAAAATTTCCTTATAGTTAATGGAAACCCAGCATGAACGCCAACTCGAATATCCGCATCGGCGCTTGGCTTCGGTATCGTCTTGCTACTGTCCCTCATCTCGACTTCGTATGCCTTGATCAGCGCGCGCGGCAACGCCGACGCGACCCGGCATATTGGAAGAGACCGCGTCGTCGATGGAAGAATTGACCTCGACCACGCGCCAACAGCCGAGGCCGAATCCGACTGGGAACAATTTTAAGGATGCGTCGCCGGATTTGCGCGCGGCCGGAAACTGGGGCTCGAATGTCATTTGACAGCCCTGCGCGAGCCGAGGATACTTTATCGGACAGCGCCAACGGCAACGCTCGCAAGGCGAGCGCCCTGGAGCGCCGGGGGAGACGCATATGAAATACTGGGCCACTCTGCTACTGTGCGCGCTGCTGGCAGCCTGCGCAACGCCGCCGGTGCCGTTGGCGCCGCCGCAACTGTTTGGCGACGCCCTGTTTGGCGCGCCGTCCGAGGCGGTCGACGCCAGCCAGATCCTGGCCGTCAACGACGCTATGCGCCTCTACCTGCGGCGCGAAATCGCGGCCCAGAGCCACACCAAGAATGCGCGCCATGCCTTGTTCGACGCGCTCTATGGCAAAGGCCAGTTGAAGCTGGAATACGACGCCGAGTTCACCCGCAACGCGGCGCAGGCGTTCGCGGCGCGCTCCGGCAATTGCCTGTCGCTGGTGCTGATGACGGCCGCGATGGCGAAAGAAGTCGGCCTGGCGGTGCAATACCAGAGCGTGATCACCGAGCATAGCTGGAGCCGCAGCGGCGACCTGTACTTCGACAGCGGCCACGTCAACCTGGTGCTGGGCGCGCTCAAAGCCGACGCGCATCGGGGCTACGAGTCCGAAAGCGCGCTGACCATCGATTTCCTGCCGCCGGCCGACACCGGCGGCTACCGCACCGTGCCGATCGAGGAGCGCACCGTGGCGGCGATGTACATGAATAACCGGGCCGCCGAAACGCTGGTGCGCGAGCGACTCGACGACGCCTACTGGTGGGCCCGCGGCGCAATCGAGCAAGACCCCGGCTTCAAGAGCGCCTACAACACGCTCGGCGTGGTATTCCTGCGCCACGGCAACCTGGAGCAGGCGCGCCGGGCATTCGTGTTTGCGCTCGAACGCGATCCGCAGGACACGCGCGTGATGGACAATCTGGCGCAAGCGCTGGACGCCCTGGGCCAGGGCGCGCAGGCGCGGGCGCTGCGCGAAACCGTGGCGCGACTGCTGCCGCTGCAACCGTTCCACTTCTTCGACCTGGGCCGGGCGGCCATGGCGCGCGGCGATTATCAGGGGGCGGTCAAGCTGTTTTCCAGGGAATTGGAGCGCGACCCGTATTACCATGAATTCCACTTTTGGCTAGCCCAGGCGTATTTCCGCCTGGGCGACGTCAAGCGGGCCGACCGCGAACTGGGCCTGGCCATCGACGCCAGCACCACCAGACGCGACCACCAGCTCTATGCAGCCAAGTTGGACCGCATCAAGTCGCTGCAACACTGAGAGCTTGACGCCGTCAGCCTTGCAAGAACATTTGCTGCAAATCGTTCAAGAAGCGCTGCCCCAGGTCGGTCGGCTTGATGATCTGGTGGTCGCGGTAGAGCAAGCCTTTCGCCTCCGCCTCGTTGAGCGTCTTGTCGATCGCATTCAAGGCCAGGCCGGTGCGTTCGGCAAACAGGTTCGGCGCGAAGCCGCCGTTCAGGCGTAGCGCGTTGAGCATGAATTCGAAGCCCATGTCGTCGCGCCCGATCTCGGCCTCTTCCTGCACCGGATTGCCGTTCTTGACCGCTTCCAGGTACGCTTTCGGCTGCTTGTAGCGCGCTTGCCGCAGTACCCTGTGCGGAAACGATAGCTTCGAGTGGGCGCCGGCGCCGATGCCGAGGTAATCGCCGAATTCCCAGTAATTGAGGTTGTGGCGCGCGCGCCGGCCCGGCTGGGCGTAGGCCGACACTTCATACTGGCCGAAACCGGCCGCGGCCGTGACTTCGGCGATCATGTCCTGGATGTCGGCGCTGGCGTCGTCGTCCGGCAGCGTCGGCGGGTACTTGGCAAACAAGGTGTTCGGCTCCAACGTCAGGTGGTAGAGCGACAAATGGGGCGGCGCGAACGCGAGCGCGGTATCGATATCTTGCCTGGCCTCGGCCAGGGTTTGCGAGGGCAGCGCATACATCAAGTCGAGATTGAAATTGTCGAAATTGGCGTGCGCGATCTCGATCGCGCGGCGCGCCTCGTGCTCGTCATGGATACGGCCCAGGGCCTGCAAATGGCGGCCATTGAAACTCTGTATCCCGATCGACAGGCGGTTGATGCCGCTGGCCCGGTAACTTTTGAATTTCTCCGCCTCGAAGGTGCCCGGGTTCGCTTCCATGGTGATTTCAGCGGCGCCGTCCAGCGGCAGCAGGGTGCGCACGTCCGACATCAGCCGGTCCAGCCCGGCTGCCGACATCAGGCTGGGCGTGCCGCCGCCAATGAAAATCGTATAAATCTTGCGGCCCCAGATCAGCGGCAAGGCCATTTCCAGGTCCAGCCGCAAGGCCGCCAGGTAGGCTTCTTCCGGAAAGCCGCCGCGCACCTCGTGCGAATTGAAATCGCAATACGGGCATTTCTTCACGCACCAGGGGAAATGGATGTAGAGCGAGAGTGGCGGCAGCGCCGCCAGGTTCAGCGCGCCCGGCGTCAGATACTTGAGGGCGCCCGTGGCCGCCGTGGCCGGCCCCGGCTTGGCGCCCACCAGCTTGATGGGGATCATCGCAATTTCTCGACCAGGGCGCGCAAGGCCTGGCCACGGTGCGACAGCGCGTTTTTCTCGTCCGAGGACAGTTCGGCGGCGCACTTGCCCAGCGCCGGCAGCCAGAAATGGGGGTCATAGCCGAAGCCGCCCTGGCCGCGCGCGGTGGCGACGATCTCGCCGTTCCAGCGGCCGTCGGCGATCACCGGTTGCGGGTCGTCGGCGTGGCGCACGAATACCAGCACGCAATAGTAATAGGCCGACTTGTCGGCGTGCGCGGCCAGGTCGGCGATCAGCTTGGCGCTATTGCGCGCGTCCGACTTCGGCTCGCCCGCATAGCGCGCCGAATACACGCCGGGCGCGCCGGCCAGGGCATTGACGCAGACGCCGGAATCGTCGGCCAGGGCCGGCAAGCCCGTCAGGCGCGCCGCGTGGCGCGCCTTGTGCAGCGCATTCTCGACGAAGGTGGCGTAGGGTTCGTCCGCTTCCGGCACGTCCAGTTCGCCCTGCGCGCGGGCGCGAAAGCCTACGGTAGCGAGCAGCTCGTTGAATTCCTTCAGCTTGCCGGCGTTGTTGGAGGCGAGGATCAATTCTTGGTTCATGAGAGTGCTCGAATACGGTCAAAGAGTGATGAAAACGGGTGCGGCGAACTGGCGTCAGTCCGGCAAGCCGAGCGCCGCTTTTTGCAGCTTGATCAAGTCGGCGATGCCGCCCTGCGCCAGGTCCAGCAAGCGGTTCATGCCAGCCCGGTCGAAGGCGGCGCCCTCGGCCGTGCCCTGCACTTCGATGAAATGGCCGGCCTCGGTCATGACCACGTTCATGTCGGTGTCGCAGCCCGAATCTTCCACATAGTCAAGGTCCAGCACCGGCATGCCCTGGTAGACGCCGACCGATATCGCCGCCACGAAGCTTTTCAGGGGCACCGCGCCGATCGCGCCGCGCGCCAGCAGTTGCGCGAAAGCGTCATAGGCGGCCACCATGGCGCCCGTGATGGAGGCGGTGCGGGTGCCGCCATCGGCCTGGATCACGTCGCAATCGAGGTGCAGGGTGCGCTCGCCAAAGGCTTGCAAGTCGAACGCGGCGCGCAGCGAGCGCCCGATCAGGCGCTGGATTTCCTGGGTCCGGCCTGATTGCTTGCCGCGCGCCGCCTCGCGGTCCATGCGCGTATGCGTCGAGCGCGGCAACATGCCGTATTCGGCCGTCAGCCAACCCTGCCCCTTGCCCTTCAAGAAGCCGGGCACCTTGTCTTCGATGCTGACGGTGCAAATGACCTTGGTGTCGCCGCATTCGATCAGCACCGAGCCTTCGGCGTGCTTGGTGTACTGACGGGTCAGGCGGATCGCGCGTAGCGCATCGACGGCGCGGCCGCTGGGGCGTGTTTCAAATGACATGTATTTCCTGATTCTTATTTGAGGACTTGGGAGGATTTTTCGATCGCGCCGCGGATTTCGGCGATGGCTTTTTCGATTTCATCTTCATCGAAGGCGTCGGCCTCGACTGGCGCCGGCGGCGGCAATGGCAGCGCTGCGGGCATGCCCTGGATGGTCGAACCGACCACGTCCTGCGGCAGCGCCTCGGTCGAAATCACCGTCGACAGCAGACCCACGCTGTTGGCGCTGTCGAGTACGGCGCCGCCCTGCCACATGATCGCCAGTGCCGTCGCGTTGTCGCTGTGCGGGCCAGCCGCGAGCAGCGCGGCGCTGATCATTTCGGGCACCGCGCGCACGATGGTTTGCACATGCAGGCGGTAAGCCAGGTCTTCGTCGGACAGCACCGACCACAGGCCGTCCGAGCACAATAATATCAAGTCGCCCGGCAGCAGATTGGCGCGGCGCGACATTTCAATCTTCGGCAGCGCGGTCGCGCCCAGGCAATTGAACAATTTATTGCGGTCGGGGTGGGTGGCGCGCTCGGACGGATCGATCAAGCCCTTGGCGATCAGGGTCTCGACGTGCGAATGGTCGCGCGTGCGCTCTTGCACCTGGCCGCCGCGCATCCAGTACAGGCGCGAGTCGCCGCAATGGGCCCAGGTCGCCGTGTTGTGCTGGATCAGGCAGGCGACGACGGTGGTGCGCGGCGTTTCCGGCATGTCGTGCTCGATGCGGTAGCGGTGGATTTCCTGGTGCGCGGCCAGGAAGCCTTCTTCCAGGAAGCGCTCGGGTTTCTTGACATAGGGCGTGGCCTGCTGTTGAAAGCGCTGGGACATGACTTGCATGGTCAGCTGGGCCGCGATTTCGCCATGCAAATGGCCGCCCATGCCATCGGCCAGTACCAGCAGCAGCGCGTCGCGCGTGAAGCTGTAGCCCATGCGGTCCTGGTTGACCTTGCGGCCGCCAATTTGGCTTTCCTGATAAACGGAGAATTGCATACGGAGCTCCAGAGAGTGGATACGTCAGGATTGTTGTGTGTTTGGTTCGGTGCCGTCTTTCTTGCGCCGGAACCCTTTGACGCGGCCGGCCAATCCGCGCAACTGTCCGGACAGCCGTTCCAGCGTGCCCGGCGGCGGCGGCTCGACCACCGGTGTGGGCCGCTCGGACAGCACTTTTTGCAGCGCGAACAGGCTTTGCGGGCGCGCCAGGATATCGGGCATCAGGCACCAGCGTACCAGCGCCAGCAATTCGGGCGAGTAAATCCCTTCCAGGCGGGCGAAATGGCCATCCATCTTGTCTTCCTTCTTGCGCTGGTCGGCCGGCTGCGGCGGCGAACCGACCATGCAGGCGAACATCGAGGCGCCGATGCTGTAGATGTCCGACCACGGTCCCAGGCTGCCGGTCTTCGAATACAGTTCCGGCGGCGCGAAGCCGGGCGTGTACATCGGCGTCAGCTTGGGCACGTCGGCGTTGAAGCTTTGCCGCGCCGCGCCGAAGTCGAGCAAGATAGGCGTGCCGTCGGTGCGCAGGTAGATATTGGCCGGCTTCAAGTCCAGGTGCAGCAGCTTGTTGGTGTGCACTTCGCGCAAGCCATTCAAGACCTGGATGAAGATCTGGCGCACGAAGGCCTCGCTCAATTGCTTGCCCTTCTTGCGCTGGCGCATGATGTGCTCCTGCAAGGAGTAACCCGATTCGTAAGCCATCACCATGTAGACGGTCTCGTTGGCGCGGAAAAAATTCAGCACGCGCACCACATTGGCGTGCGAGATGCGCGCCAGCGCCCGCCCTTCTTCAAAAAAGCACTTCAGACCGATGCGAAACACCGGCAAATTACCCTTTGAAATATCCGGCGTCAGTTCCCCCGGCTGCCGCAGCGCCAGGGCGCTGGGAAGGTACTCCTTGATGGCCACGGCGTTGCCGTCGCCATCCTCGGCGAGATATACAATACTGAACCCGCCGGACGCAATTTTCTTTACAATGCGATATCCGGCAATCTCCAGTCCATCGGGTAGTGGGGCGTTATTTTGTGCAGCCATAGATTTCCTTGCCTCAACTTACGCAATTGTGTGGATAAATAACTGTTTTGTAAAGATAAAATCGGGGATTCCATTGAGCATTTCAAGTATGACGGGTTACGCAGTTGCCACCAGCGAAGGCGCGGCGGGCACCTTGACGATTGAAATCAAGAGCGTCAACTCACGCTTTCTCGATCTGCAATTCCGCATCAACGACGATTTACGGGCGCTGGAACCGGACTTGCGCAGCGCCGTCATGACCGCCATCACGCGCGGCAAGGTCGAGGTGCGGCTGAGCTTTGGGCGCAAGGCGGCCGTGGCCGGCACCCAGGCCCTGAACCTGGCGCTGCTGGCCGAACTGGCCCGCCTGCAAGGGGAAGTGGGCCAACATTTCGCCGCCGCCCCACCCATGTCGGTGGCCGAGCTGCTGCGCTGGCCCGGCGTGATCGAGGAAGCGCAAGTGGGCCAGGAATCGCTGCAAGCCGATGTCGCCCTGCTGACGGCGCGCGTCATCGCCGCTTTCGTCGACAGCCGCCGGCGCGAAGGCGCCGCGCTCGACACGGTGCTGGTGGCGCGCATCGATGCGATGGAAGTGATCGTCAAGCGCATCACGCCCCTGATTCCGCAAGTGGTGGCGGCCTTCCAGCAAAAAGCCATCGAGCGCATGCAGGACGCGCTGGGCCTGGCTTGCCAGGGATCGAACGCGGCCATGTCGCGCCAGGACGCGATGGAGCGCATCCGCCAGGAAGTGATACTGTACGGCATCCGCATCGACGTGTCGGAAGAATTGTCGCGCCTGTCGGCCCATTTGAGCGAAACCCGCCACATCCTGAAAAAAGGCGGCCAGGTCGGCAAGCGCCTCGACTTCATGATGCAGGAATTGAACCGCGAAGCCAACACCCTGGGCGCCAAGGCGTCCGTGAAGGAATTGGCGGACGCCTCGATGGACTTGAAATTGCTGATCGAGCAAATGCGCGAACAGGTACAGAATTTGGAATAGGTTTCCCCCTCGACATACAGCATGTCGGGGACCGGCAAGTTGTGGATGGAACGCCACATTTTTCCCAACCACCAGCATCCGCGCGCCTTGGATCAAACGCCATCAAGCGCGCTGGCAAGTCAAAAGCCAAGACCATCGATGGCGAAAGTCGGGTGAGCGCGGCCACAATGCGTGGCAAGGCAGCCCCGTGCGGCGTCGGCTCGCCCCCACGGCAGCCCGGGATTTTCGCGGGAATCGTTGCGCGCACACCGGAACTTCCCATACACCTCAAATACTTGTGCTATTAATACATAGCCAGGTGAAAAACCTCGAATAATGCGCCGCAGCGCCCGCCATGGATGGACAAAGGCTGGGCGCGCGCCCTCGCTCTTGGTAAAATACGCGCCCGCCGCGCCCGCGCCCACTTTTAGAAAGATCAGCATGAGCCACCCCACCGCCTTCGCCGGCAGCCTGTTCATGGTCGTCGCCCCTTCCGGCGCCGGCAAATCGACGCTGGTCAACGCGCTGCTGGCGCAAGAGCCGACCATCCAATTGTCGATTTCCACCACTACCCGCCCGCCCCGTCCCGGCGAAGCGCATGGCCGTGAATACTATTTCACCAAGACGGAAGACTTTGTGGCGCGCGCCGCCCAGGGCGAATTCCTGGAATGGGCCGAAGTGCATGGCAATTACTACGGCACCTCGCGCATCCTGGTGGAAAAGGAAATGCAGACCGGCACTGACATCTTGCTGGAAATCGATTGGCAAGGCGCGCGCCAAGTGCGCAAGCAATTCCCCCAGGCGGCCGGCATCTTCATCTTGCCGCCCTCGATAGCCGCGCTGGAAGAGCGCCTGAACAAACGCGGCCAGGACGAACCGCACATCATCACGCGCCGCCTGCTGGCGGCTGGCGGCGAAATCGCCCACGCTCCGGAGTTCGAATATGTTATTATCAATGAAGAGTTTACGGTCGCTTTGTCCGAACTGAGCGCGATCGTGCGAGCGACCCGTTGCCGGTTTGCGCAACAAGCGGCACGCAACGCATCGCTCTTCGCCCAGTTGGGCATCCACGCGGAATAAGTTCACCGCCGCCAAGATATCGATATATTAGGAGTTAAGATGGCCCGTATTACAATTGAAGATTGCCTCAAGAATATCCCGAACCGTTTCCAACTGACGCTGGCCGCGACCTATCGCGCCCGTCAATTGTTGCAAGGCCACACGCCAAAGGTTGACGCAAAAGACAAGCCTACCGTCGTCGCGCTGCGCGAAATCGCGGCTGGCAAAGTAGGTATCGAAATGCTGAAAAAGGTCCCCATGTAAGTTGGGAACCTGCGTAACCGAACAGTGCTGACCAGGTTCCCCAGTACACTTTTCTTCACACTGAGACGGAACGCAGCGTTATGAACCTGACCCCAGCCGATCCGAGTCTAGCGGGATTAGCCACCTTGGCCCAGCGCCAGGCGGCCAAGATGCCGGGCGCGCAAGCGTCCGGCTTAGTCACGTCCACCGCTTCCGCACCGCCCGTTTTAGCGGCCGGCGTGGCCTCGGTCAGCCACCTGGCCGAAAAACTGGCCGAATACCTGAGCGCGGCCGACTTGAAGAAGGTCAAGGAAGCGTACCGCTTTTCCGACGAGATGCACCTGGGCCAGGTGCGCCGCTCGGGTGAGCCGTATATTTCCCACCCGATCGCGGTGGCGGAAATTTGCGCCGACTGGAAGCTCGACGCGCAAGCCATCATGGCGGCCCTGCTGCATGACGTGATGGAAGACCAGGACGTCAAGAAAGATGAGCTGATCGAGCGCTTCGGCGCCCCCGTCGCCAGCCTCGTCGATGGCTTGTCGAAACTGGAAAAAATCGAATTCCAGAGCCAGATCGAAGCCCAGGCTGAGAATTTCCGCAAGATGTTGCTGGCCATGGCCAGCGACGTGCGCGTCATCCTCATCAAGCTGGCCGACCGCCTGCACAATATGCGTACCCTGGAAGTGATGGCACCGGCCAAGAAGCGCCGCATTGCCAGCGAAACCATGGAAGTATATGTGCCGATCGCGCACCGGCTCGGCTTGAACAATATCTACCGTGAATTGCAAGACCTGTCGTTCTCGCACCTGTATCCGCTGCGCTACCGCACGCTGGCCAAGGCCGTCAAGGCGGCGCGCGGCAACCGCCGCGAAGTGGTCAAGAAAATCCTCGAATCGGTCAAGAGCACCCTGGCGATGGCCGAGATCGAAGCCGAGGTGTATGGCCGCGAAAAGACCCTGTACGGCATTTACAAGAAAATGCGCAGCAAGCGCCTGTCGTTTTCCCAGGTGCTCGACGTGTACGGCTTTCGCGTCGTCGTCGACAGCTTCCCGAATTGCTATGTGGCGCTGGGCACCCTGCACAGCCTGTACAAGCCGATGCCGGGCAAGTTCAAGGATTACATCGCGATCCGCAAGCTCAACGGCTACCAGTCGCTGCACACGACCTTGATCGGCCCCTACGGCACCCCGGTCGAATTCCAGATCCGCACCCAGGAAATGCACCGCACCGCCGAGTCCGGTGTGGCCGCGCACTGGTTATACAAGAATGGCGAATCGAACCTGTCGGACTTGCAGCAGCGCACCCATGCCTGGCTGCAATCGCTGCTCGACATCCAGCAGCAGACCGGCGATTCGGCCGAATTCCTGGAACACGTGAAGGTCGACCTGTTCCCCGATTCCGTCTACGTGTTCACGCCGAAGTCGAAAATCATCGCGCTGCCGCGCGGCGCGACGGCGATCGACTTCGCCTATTCGATCCACACCGGCATCGGCGACCATACCGTATCGGTCAAGATCAACAACGAGGCGGCGCCGCTGCGCACCGAGTTGCGCAACGGCGACATCATCGAAATCGTCACCGATTCCTCGTCGCGCCCGAGCCCGACCTGGCTCTCGTTCGTGCGCACCGGCAAGGCGCGCTCGGCCATCCGCCACCACTTGCGCACCATTAATTTGCCGGAATCGATCATACTGGGCCAGCAATTGCTGTCCCAGGCGCTGATCAACCTGGGCATACTCCCGGAACTGGCGGCGCCGCTGGTCGAGCGCCTGCTCAACGAGTCGAGCGCCAAATCGCTCGACGAATTGCACGCCGACATAGGTATCGGCAAGCGCATGGCGGCGCTGGTGGCGCGCCACATCTTCGGCTTGATCGGCGGCGAAGCGGCCAAGGCGCCGATCGACCACAACAACGCGGCCGAACTCGATCCGGTGACCATTTGCGGCAGCGAAGGCGTGTCGGTGCAACTGGCACCCTGTTGCCTGCCAATTCCCGGCGACCAGATCGTCGGCCAGTTGCGGCGCGACCAGGGCTTGCTGGTGCATACCAGCGATTGCAGCCTGGCCAAGCGCCAGCGCCTCAAGGAACCGGACCGCTGGATCGCCGTCAAATGGGGCCTGGAATTGAACCGCCGCTTCGATTGCCGCATCAAGCTGCTGATCAACAATGAAAAAGGCATCCTGGCGCGGGTGGCGGCCGAAATCGGCGAATCCGACGCCAACATCACTTACGTCGGCATGGACGAGGACAAGGAACACGTCTTGCACCAGTTGCGCTTCACGATACAAATCAAGGACCGGGTGCACCTGGCCGGCTTGCTGCGCAATGTACGCCGCGTCAATGGTGTCACCCGCATCTTGCGCGAGCGCAGCTAAGCGCCGACCGCATGGCCAAATAGGGAGCAATCCGCAGCTTGCGCGAGCGCAGCTAAGCAACGCAGCTAAGCGCAGGGCCGGGGACGGCGCCTTGCCATCTCAATCCTCGCTCGGCGCCGGGTAACGCACTTCCAGCAATTCCAGTTCTTCCGCGCCGTGCGGCGTGTTCAAGGTAATCGAGTCGCCCTCGCGCGCCTTGGTGATCGCGCGCGCCACCGGCGAAACCCAGCTGATCTTGCCGTTCAAGGGGTCGAGCTCGTCGATGCCGACGATGGTGATGGTGTGCGTCTCGCCAGCCTGGTTGCGATACGTCACGCTGGCACCAAAGAACACTTGCTCGCTGCCATGGTGCACGCTGGGGTCGACAATGGCAGCCGTATCCATGCGCTTGGTCAGGAAGCGGATGCGGCGGTCGATTTCGCGCAGGCGCCGCTTGCCGTAAATATAGTCGCCATTCTCGGAGCGGTCGCCATTCGAGGCGGCCCAATGCACGATCCTGACCACTTCCGGCCGGTCCACGTCGATCAGTTGCAACAACTCATCCCGGATGCGCTGATAGCCGGTTGGCGTGATGTAGTTTTTCGCGCCGGGCGGGATGGCCAGCGCCAGCGCCGCCGCTTCCTCGTCGTCATCCTGGTCCGACTCTTTGACAAATGCTTTATTCATGCCGCCTATTGTAGCGGGGCTGGCCGCGCAGGCGCGCACGCGGCCGCCATTTTTTCAAGTATTATCCACACTAGCCATTAAATTTTAGCTTGAGGAAACACCCAAGGCCACCGGCGCCGGTGGCGCACAGGCCGATGAAACGCAACTACAAACTCAGGCGCCGCCTAACGGCGCCGCTGGTGTATCTGGCGGCAATCTTCCTGCTGTCCGAGGAATGGCTGTGGCGCTGGGGCGCGCGGGCCATGCGCCAGCTGGCCCGGCTGCCGCCGCTGCACGCGCTGGAAGGGTGGATAGTGCGCTTGCCCCCCTACCCGGCCCTGTTCGTCTTTATACTGCCGGCCACGCTGCTGTTGCCGGTAAAAATGCTGGCCTTGCTGGCGATCGCCCACGGCCACGCCTGGTCCGGCATCGGCGTGATCCTGGCCGCCAAGCTGGGCGGCGCGGCCCTGGTGGCGCGCCTGTACACGCTGACCCGTCCGGTGTTGCTGTCGCTGCCCTGGTTTGCACGCGGCCACGGCCGCTTCATCGCGCTGAAAGATCGCTGGATCGCGCGCCTGCGCGCCACCCGCGCCTGGCGCCGCGTCGAGCGCCTGAGCGCTCTGCTAGGCCAAAGCCGGCGCCGCTGGTGGCGCGGTGGACGCTACAGTGCCAGGCCGAGGCGCATCTTGCGCCGCTTCGCCGCCCTGTGGCGGGCGCGGCGGCGCTAACTTGATGACGATTGATATGAATGAATAAACCTACCCCGCATGCGGATTGCCTGGCGGCGCTGATGGCCGTGTCGCCCTCCGAGATTTACCTGCTCGACGGCACCACCTTGCAACTGGTCGACGCCAATCCGGCCGCTTGCCGCAATCTGCAATATGACCTGGCCGAACTGCAAGCGCTGGCGCCGCTGGCGCTCGCGTCCGGACCGGCGCGCGCCGAATTTCAACAATTACTGGCCAGCCTGGGCGACACCAGCCAAGCGCCGGCCCTGCTGCACACCGAGCAGCGCCGCCGCGACGGCAGCAGCTATCCGCTCACCCTGCGCCTGCTACGCACCAGCCACGCCGGGCGGGCCCTGATCCTGGCCATCGGCGAAGACCAGAGCGCGCCGCAAGCTTGCGCCGCCGCGCTGGAACAAGTGCAATCGCGCTTCAACGCGATCGTCTCGAACACGCCGGGCCTGGTCTACCAATTCCGCCAGCACAACGACGGCAGCATTTCCTTCCCCTACCTGAGCGACGGCTGCCAGGCCCTGCTGGGCTTGACGGCCCAGCAATTGCAACAGCAGCCGGAATTATTCTTCGAGCTGATCTTGAACGACGACCGCAAGTCCTACCTCGATTCCATGCAGGCCTCCAAAGCCGCGCTGTGGAGCTGGAATTGGGAGGGCCGGATCTGGGTCGACGCCTGGAAAGACGTCAAGTGGATCAATCTGCGCTCGACCCCACGCGTCCTGCCCGGCGAGCGCGTGCAGTGGGAAGGCATCATGAGCAATATCACCGAAAGCCGGCAGGAGCGGCTCGAAGTGCAACAATCGCGGGCCCGCCTGGCCGAACTGACGGCCCATATTGAAAAGGTCAAGGAACAGGAACGCACCCGCATCGCGCGCGAAATCCACGATGACCTGGGCGGCAACCTGACGGCCATCAAGATGGCGTTGGCCATGCTGAGCAAGCGCCTGCCGCCCGATTGCGCCTCGGCCCAGGAAAAAGCCGCCTATGTCGACGAACTGGTCGACCGCACCATCGACGCCGTGCACCGTATCTCACTCGATTTGCGCCCGTCGATGCTGGACCTGGGCATCGTCGCCGCGCTGGAATGGCAAAGCAAGGAATTCGAGAACCAGGCCGGGGTGCCTTGCCATTTCGTCTCGAACCGCAAGGAAATCGAACTCGACCTGGACCAGGCCACGGCCCTGTTTCGCATCTTCCAGGAAGCGCTGACCAATATCGCCAAGCATGCCAACGCCACCCGCGTGACGGTGCGGCTGGCCCGCTTGCGCCACCACATCAGCTTGAAAATCACCGACAATGGCGGCGGCATCTGGCAGGCCGACCGCGCCAAGCCGAAATCGTTCGGCATCCGCGGCATGGCCGAACGGGCCAACGCCCTGGGCGGCACCTTGAGCCTGAGCCACGCGGCCGGCGGCGGCACCGTAGTCGCCATCAAAATCAAGCTCGAACCGCCCAGGGAGACCATAATAGCGGCTGCGGCCGCCACACCGGCGGCCGCCACGCCGCCGGTGTGGGAAATCAGCACTGATACGGACTCGTAACAATGACAGAAAAAGCCATCATCAAGGTCTTCATCGCCGATGACCACGCCATCGTGCGTGAAGGCTTGAAACAAATCCTGGCCGACACGCGCGACATCGTCGTGGCCGGCGAAGCGGAAAACGGCCTCGATGCGATCAAGCTGTTTCGCAACGCCGAATGCCAGGTCATGCTGCTCGATATTTCGATGCCGGACCGCAGCGGCATCGACGTCTTGAAGCAAATCAAGAAAGAAAAACCGGACATGGCGGTGCTGATGCTGTCGATGCACCGCGAAGACCAGTACGCGATCCGCTCGCTCAAGGCGGGCGCGTCCGGCTACCTGACCAAACAAAGCGCGCCGCGCGAGCTGGTAACGGCGATACGGCAAGTCGCAAGTGGTTTAAAATACATCAGCGCGGCCCTGGCCCAGGAATTGGCCAATAGCGTCGGCGAGGATCACGAGACGGCGCTGCATGACACCTTGTCCGACCGCGAATACCAGACCTTGACCATGATCGCTTCCGGCAAGACGGTGGGCGCGATCGCCAAGGAATTGTCGCTGTCGGTGAAGACCGTCAGCGAATATCGGGCGCGCCTGCTACTGAAAATGAAATTGAAAAACAGCGCCGAATTGACCCATTACGCGATCAAGAACCAATTGATCGAGTAAGGTACCGATGCGGTAAGGTAAGCTGCCTTAGCGGCCTTGATTGCTTCATGAAGGCCGCAGACTATGGCATATGATGACTATCATTAGCAAACTCTCGAAGAGGCTGTGCGCACCATGTCTAGCAAATCGTCCCCTCCCGCCGCCGCGCAAAACCCGGCCGACATTGCCCGCGAGGCTTTCCGCCGCCTGGCCACGCGCCGCATCGCGCCGACCCCGCAAGCTTACCGCGACATCTACAATGAAATCGCCGGCGTGGCCGACGAAGCGGCGCCGGCCGCCGTGCTGGCCGCCAGCGCGCCCGTTGACGATGGTGCGGAAAACGTGCTGGGCCAGTTTGCCGCCAAGCTGCACGAATGGCCGGGCGAGCCGGCCGAGTTCGGCCGCCGCTTCGACCGCGCCGTCAAGACGCGCGACTGGGATGGCTACGCGCGCGCCCTGGCGCAACTGGCCGACAAGCATTTCAAGAAAAGCGCCGGAATTGAAACGGCGGCCGCGCCCGACGGCGAGCAAACCCGCTTGCTGCGCGACCTGCTCAGCCGCACCTTGAGCTTTGCCGTCGCCTCGCTGCTGACGGGGACGCCGGCCCTGGTGAGCGAATCGGAAGAGCTGGGCGGCGCCGTCAAGCTGGCCTATTCGGACGAAGCGCTGGGCGAGATCGCCTCACGCCTGAAGCAATTGTGTTACCAGATTGAAATCAAGAGCGGCGACACGGCCGAGCAGCAGGAATTGCTGCTGCGCTTATTCAGATTATTGCTGGAAAATGTCAGCGAATTGCTCGACGACGACAGCTGGCTGCGCGGCCAGATCGACGCAGTGCAAAACCTGATTGCCGGCCCGCTCGACCAGCGCGCGCTGGAAGAAGCCACGCGCAGCCTGCGCGAAGTAATTTACAAGCAAAGCCAGCTCAAGCACAGCCTGTCGGATGTCAAGCTGACCGTCAAGAACATGATGATGACCTTCATCGACCGCCTCGGCCAGGTAGCCGCCAGCACCGGCGACTTCCATGAAAAAATAGGCGGCTATTCCGACAAGATCAGCAAGGCCGAAAATATCACCGAGCTCAATCACATCCTCGACGAAGTGCTGCGCGAAACGCGCCTGGTACAAACGGAAGCCTTGCGCGCGCGCGACAAGATGGTGTTGGCGCGCCAGGAAGTGCAGGACGCGGAAATGCGCATCCACAATCTGGAAGCGAAGTTGCAGCATATGAGCGAACTGGTGCGCGAAGACCAGTTGACGGGCAGCTTGAACCGGCGCGGCCTGGACGATGTATTCGAGCGCGAAACGGCCCGCTCGGACCGGCGCGGCACGCCACTGTGCATCGCCATGCTCGACCTGGACGACTTCAAGCGCCTCAACGACACCTATGGCCACCTGGCCGGCGACGCCGCTCTCAAGCACCTGGTCAAGATCGTCAAGGAAACGCTGCGCTCGATGGATGTGATCGCCCGTTTCGGCGGCGAGGAATTCCTGATCTTGCTGCCGGAAACCACGGTCGAGGCGGCGGCCCAGACCATGACGCGCCTGCAGCGCGAATTGACCAAGCACTTCTTCTTGCACGATAACGAAAAAGTGTTGATCACCTTTTCCGCCGGCGTCGCGCTGCGCCAGCCCAATGAAGACCAGGCCGCGCTCGTCAAGCGGGCCGACCGCGCCATGTACCAGGCCAAGCAAACCGGCAAGAACCGGGTGGTGGTGGCGGACTGAGGGCCGGTTCTGCCGGCCCCGAGCGGCAAGTCATGCCCATGGCCTAGCCCATCTTTGGAAAATGGCATAACAACCACTAATTAAATCAACGACTTGCATTTTCAAATAGGACGTTATGGCACAACACTTGTTCCTTCTTGAACAAACGGAAAATTCATGCAGCGTCAAATGATTGTGCGCTGCCTTCCATCCAGGTTCGGGGATAAACGAAGGATGCCGAGGATTTTTTCTGACGAGGTTCCGGCCTGCTCGCCTGTCTGACGTGGACGGCGCGGCCTCGATGACCTTAGCCATCATTTTTACCCTGCCGGGCTTGCCGAGACCATCGACGCGTTCTTGTAGCAAGGCCTCGAAACCTGTGTTTTTTGCAAGCTCTGTGGCTCGCTGGCGTTATCGGAAAACACGCGGCTCCTGCGGACAAATCCGCTGCCGTCGAGCACCACCGCCAGCGTGACCAAGGGGCAAGCGCTGCGTTTTTCCTTGTTACATCCGCGCGCCGTCTTCTTGACGCCGGCGGCGATGCCCTCGAAGTAGGGATTGCTCAGCTCGTACAGGGTGTACGGTATCGGCGAAACCGAACAGCTATGTGGCAGCCCCGAACAAGTGCTCCTGCAAGGCGTCGCGGTGCGATCGCCACCGCTGCGCCTGTCAGGTCGGCGCCATCAAATTTGGCGTCGGTAAAATCTGTGCCCTGCAGGCAGACGGAGGCGAAGCCCGCAGGCGCCCCTTGTAAGAGTCGCAGTGCGTACCATTGAAGGCGGCGTTCACCAAGCATGCCCGCCCGAACATTGCCCACGCCATGTCGGCCACGTCCGTGAACTTCACTTCAGCAAGGTATGTTATCAACTGCATTTTCCGCCCGGCGTCACGAGCGCAACGCGATTAATCTCTTTGAGGGGAATCACAATTTGACGGTTCGCCAAATCATGGGTGGTGACGCCTCCCATCCAATGTCCGTTGGCGTCGACGATGGTAATCTCAACCTTGTTTGGAAGCTTGGGGTGCTGCCGAATGGTGACCTGAGTGCACTTCGCCGCCAATCCTGTACTGAACTGGTCTCCCAAGGAGTTGACAAGCCGAGCGCTCAACGCAATAGCAGGTGCCGGTTCTGCGGGCGTTAATTCAATGGTCGCGCACCACTGATAAGAGCATGCCGACAGACTCAATAGCATCGCCCATCCCAGGATAATATTATTCAGCAACATTACAAACGCTCACATAGATTGCGATACCGAACAGGGCGTAGAGTGCTGTCAGGAAAAGCGCCAAATCGAAGCCCGGCACGATCTGTATGACGTTGCCGCCCAGCGAACTCAGCGCTATTGCCTTGCAGCTCAAGATGCAGTCCAGACTTTTCCACGGTGTATACCTTGTAATGAGATATCCGAGCAATAACAACAAAGCGAGGTTGACCATCACGATCAGCGTTTTCGAGGCGAGGTAACGCCGCCCGACAGCGAGGTTCACGACGATGCCCCAGAGAGCGTTCAACATCACAATATCGTTGAGCGTCCTAGGGTATCCCGAGGTGACGAACCCGAACATGGCAACACCGTATAGGAAGACGGCAATCATCGCAATGGCCGACGATACCCAGCGCTTTCGACTTGCCGCAATCAAGCCGAGCGGCGGAAAACAGACACACGCAAGCAGGGTCGCCGAATCGATCTGACCGAATTTTTTTTTCAGTCTCATGGGGGACCACAGTGCTTCAGGGCGCCACGTATTCCTCCATCAATCTGCATCCCCACAACCCAGAAGACCCAAGCGTAGATAGGCGCTGCGAAGAAGCCAAGGACCCCCAACAGAATCTCGATCGACGCATACAAAGCCAGTCCGCCATTGCCACAACTTCCATCGGATTCTTCAAGGAAGAGAATAATTCCGGCGGCCACGATCGCAAATACGATTGCCAAAGCCAGAAAGAGCCATGCCCCGCCTGCTATAGCTAGAGCCCACGCACCCAGACCAAGAAGAGCTGAATTGCTGTCTACCCACTTCAGAAAGCCGCCGTTATTGCCCCCCGCAATCTTATATGCGCCAGCTCCCGTAAGGGGATCGACACTCGTATATCCGCTACCGGTCCAACCATTTGCAGTGATGTCTCGCTCATGAACTGTGACCTCCTGCCCCGCCAACAATGCATCGGTAATCTCCAACTTCACATCCTCACTGATTTGCAAGCTTTGCAGGATCGCGCCATGCATCGGCTGATTCGTCTGATTAAGCGTATATATCTTCTGACCTTGCGCCGCAGCAAGCACCAAGGCCTTTACTGCAGAGATCCCCTGCGGCTGGGCCGGATTGCTGTCCGACAGGTTTGGATTATGGAACAGCGATTCGGGCACCGCATGTTCCGCCGCAGAGGCGCCGCTGCCGATCTGACGAACGAAGCTGGAACGCTTTGCCCGGTCTCCATCCTTCGCCTCAACGTGCTGGAACAAGTAATCGACGTCCATTGCGACGCCTGGGAAGCTGACATTGCGCGCGACGCCAAACCAGTAATGGGTCAACGCCGCAGTGAAAAAGCGGCCGTAACTGGGCAAGCGGTACACCGTAACATTCTTGGCCGCTCGTGCAGCAAATCGATCGTTTGCATCAACTTGGGCGAAATAGCTCATGACGCCAATGTGCACGAAATCGCCGATTAAGTCTTCCTTGGTCAAGTCCTTGATCGGGGTCGGATCGTTTGGATTTTGCTGGAACTGAGCCAACTTTACTTTGGTCGCAATCAGCTTGGCGCGCACATTGGCCATTTGATCGGCACCGATCCCTTGCAAGTCGATTCCGATCGCATTGTACTCGCCAACGGTGATGTCGTTGTCGGCACCGCCGTCCCATGAAGCATTGGCGGGGTTGAAATACTGGTTCGATTGGCGCAGCTCACTGCCCATCGTAAAACTGGCGGTCGATTGCGCCACGACCTGACCATCCACCCGGAACTCGGCTTTCATGTTCACCAGATAGCCCGGCAGACTACTTGGCGCTTCGCTTGGCTGAATCGGCGTGCCGTCCGTATGCGCTCTAGGCATGTAGCTGGTGATCAGATCCTGATCGGCTTGTGTAGCCGGAATGAAGCTCAAGGTGATCTTCTTGCCAGCCAATTTCGCCGTACTCTGGTTAAGTTCAATCAACGGGCTGCCCGCGTCGCCCAAGCCGCCGCCAGCATATAGGTTGGTCTTGAACTTCCAGCGCAAATTATCTGGGAGGACTTGGAAGGCGTTGCCAGTGGCAATCGTCTTGTACGGTAGCGTGCCCAACAAAATACCTTGCGATTGTTGAAGGATTTTTTGTGTACCGAAGACGTCGCCGATCGTTGCATTGACTTTCTGACTGTCAATGTAGGTCTTCACTTGGGCTTGGTAACTTGCAAGCTGGTTTTGCATGTTGCCCTGATTCAGGTTCTGAAAAACTCCTGCGGCATCATTGATGGTGGCACCTTCCGAAATCCGGGCCAGCAAGGTCTGTGCGTTCATGGGGACGTTGCCGGCGATGTCCATTCCCTGCGTAAACTGATACTGTTTAAAGCTGGCATCCATCGGCACCCAGGTGTTCGGCGTCTTGTTGACCGCTCCCCGGCTTGGCGTGTAATCGACATAAGCTTGCACCCACACATGCTCCATCCGGATCGCGCTAATCTTTCCGCCGGCCGTAAGGGCCACATTCGGGATGCCGCCCTGCCCGAGCAGCGACTGCGCCGCCTCCGCCTTGCTCACGCCGCCGACCCAATTCATGACCTTGTCGGCCGGCACGTCGATCGTGCCATACACATAGCGCGACGGTATGCCGCTGGCGCGGTACAGCGCGATCAGCAGCGAGGCCGTGTCGAAGGCGTTGCCGCGCTTGTTTTGCAGCGTCATCTCGCTGCCCTGGATGCTACCGTAGGATGGAATGAATTGTATATTGTTGCGCACCCAGTTATAGATCGCCACCGGGTTCTTGTTCAATGCGACGGCCTGGTCCTTGATCGCCTGCGTCAATTGCACATCGTCCGTCGCGGCCAGGTCGGCCGCATTGGGCGTTGCGGGCAGCGCCGTTTGGGTGAATTGCAAGCCATCCGGTATCGGGCCGGCCAACAGTATTTTGTCGTAGGCCGGCGGGAACAGACTGGCCTGGTATTGTTCCTTGCTCACGTTCGGCGCCCGGACCTTGCCGCTCGACAGGCCGAACGGCAGCTTGTTCGGATCGGTGTACTGGTGCGGTTTCGCGTTCGGATACTTGGCCATGAAGCCGCCCAGATCCGCCAGCGCGGCTTGCTGGTCGGCGGCATTGCCGCTGGCTTGCTCCACTTTCGCCATCAAGCCGTCGAAAGCAGCTTTGCGGCTCTCGTATTGGGCCACGGCGGCGGCATGACGTTGCAGTATTTCCGCCGGCAATTTCGCCTCTCTCAAGTGTTGCTCGGTATCCTTGAAGCTTTGCTCGATGGCTGGATACAGTTGTTTGATCTCGTCCGACTTGTTGCGGATCGCGCTCACCCGCGCCGCGAGGTCGGCACTGGCCAAGGCGTGCGGCGCCGGCTCCTTGCTGCGCGCCACCTCGATCCGCATGTCGGGACCGACCGCGCGCGTTTGCATCGCGCCTTCCGCGCCCGACGCGTTCGATCCCGACGGATCATCCCATCCCTTCGAGCCATGCCGCAAGCGCGCGGCTTCCGGCATGGCCGTCTGCGGCGTGATCGCCTTCAGGTTTTCGTGTATTTCGGCCAGCAATGCGGAAAAACGGTCGTCGGCGCTGCTTGTCTTGGCGACGGGCGCGCCAGCCATTTTACTGAGGTAGCGCTTGGCATTGCCGACGAAACCTTCATCTTTTTGTTGCGGCAGCAAGCCGGCTTTTTCCATGGCGTCATGGGCGTTCTCCGCCGCCATCAAGGGCGACAGCGTCAGGCTGGTGAACGTGGTCAGGACGATGGAGGCGATTGCCCGTTGTAGCGTGTGGTTGCGGAACATCTTGATTTCCCTGCTTGAATGATATCGATTGTGCGTTGCGGGACGGACCATCCGCTTCCTGCCGGATGGCCCGCCGTGGCCGACGTCTTGGCCAAAGTGTTGGCCAGATCCTAGTGCTGACCCGGGCCTGGACTGACCGGCGCCGGCTGCAGCAGCGTCCAGCGCCACTGCGTTTCCTTCAAGATGCTATCGAGTCCGGCATGGATCGCCGTGACGTCAACCGTCGCCAGTCCGCCCAAGGCGTCCGCCATTGCGATCACATTGCAGATCACCGTTTCATAGTCACGGCTCTTGTTCCTGCTGAAATAGTACAGCGTATCTTTCAATTCGGAAACAATCGCGTCGCGCAAGCGTTGCTCTTGCCGTTGTCGTAGCGGTAATGCCTGCAAGGCTTTCACCGTGTCGGCGCCCGTTTGCGCGGCGCCGGTCACGGTGAGCGCCAACGCCAGGGGATCGCCGTAACGGGTGGCAATTCCCCCCTTGACCGTGCTGATCAAGGTCGGCAGATTGACAGCGCCCGCGTTTTGCAATTGCACCGTCAACAGCAAGTCCCTGCTCCGCTCGTTGGCCAGGTTGAAGGTCCAATCGATGGCGCGGCTGCGCACGTCGTAGGCGCCGACCGGGTTACTGGCGGCGTAGGCGACGCCCACCGGCAAGGTGGTCTTGACGTCGAGGTCCATGGCATTGGCCAGGTTGTTCACGCTGGTCTTGACCGGCAGATAGGCACCCGGCGTCCATGTCGCCGGGGCCGCCGGCGCGAGCGCGCCAAAGCCCGCATGCAGCGCATCTTGCCAGGCCGCCGATTGGGTCAGCAGGGTGTCGACCAGATCGAAGCCGAAGGCCAGCGTGTGGCCGGCGCCGTAGTCATTGCTGACGATGCCGGGCACGGTGCTGGTTTTGACGCCGTCATCCTGGCAATGCTCGTGGCCGTGCCCGTCGCAACGATCATGGTCATGGTCATGGTCATGGTCATGGTCATGCTCGTGCTCGTGGTGATGGCAAGGATGGTTGCAATGCTCGCGGTCGTGGTGATGATCGTGCTCGTCGCATTGATCGTCTTCCACTTCAAAGCTGGCTTGCACCTTGGCGCCGCCCAGGGCTTGCAATTGCAAGTCACGCCCTTGCGTGGGCAGCGTGGCCGGACTCGGGAAATAGCTGCCGTTCAATGTCAGCGGCATTTGCTTGCCGATCACTTGCGTCACTTGCACGCCGCTGATGTCGTCCAGTATCTGGTTGCGCGCACCGATGCCGCCGTCCGTGATCAAGCTGTCGCCGTGGTGGATCGCCTCGCGCAATTCCCGGGCCAGCGTGTTGCCCAGCGCGTATTGCGCGTTGCTGATCCAGTAGACGTTGTAGTAGCCGCTGCGCAGCGCGCGCCGGAAACCATCCACGGTTTGCACGATCTGGTACGACACGCCCAGCGCGTCCAATGCCGCCTTGATCGCTTGCGTGCGTTGCGCCAGGCACAGCTTGAGGCGATGGTCGCCATCGCGGCCGTCATGCTCGTCGCCGTCGTCGCCGCAATAGCGCGCCCGGCGATGCTCGTCGTCGCGCCCGCCGTGACCGCCGTGGCGTTCGTCGTCTTCGTCATCCTCGTCAATCGACAGGCAACTGAGCAACACCAGTACCCGGCTGCCGCCCGGTATCGTTTGCTTGATATCGAACTTGATCGGCCCCGCCACGACGGTAAAACTGTCTTGCGCCAGCGTCAAGGTCTTGCCGCCGACCACGGCGCTCAGCACGGCCGCGTAATGGGTGCCGGGCACGCCGGCGCCGATCCAGTTGCTCGCCGCGTTATAGCTGGCGCCCACGTTCAGGGTTTGCACATAGGGGAATTCCGCGACGATCTTTTGCGCGGCCACGTCGACGATGCTGACCTTGAAAGCCTGGTTGGCCAGCGCGCTATTGCCGGCATTCGCCGCACTCACACTCAAGGCCAGCGATTCGCCCAGCGCCACTTCCTTCTCGCTGAGCACCAGCGTGCCCGTCAAGCCGGCGCCCGAATCGGCCGACGAGCCGACCGTGAATGCCGTGGCCGCTTGCGCCAATTGGCTGCCGTCGGCCGCACTGACCAGCATCGTGGCGCTGTAACGGCCGGCTGCGGCAAAGGCCAGGGGCAGGCTGTAAGCGTAATCCTTGCTCAGTCCTTGTACCAGTTGCGGCAAGACTTCCGATTTCGTCAAGATGACCATGCCAGCCGCATTCTTGACCGTCGTCAGCACGCGCACATTGTTGAGCGGCGTATTGAACGTCAGGTTGTCAATGCGCTCGGCAAGCCTGACCGTGTCCGACGGCAGATACGTCGCCTTGTCGGTCGAGATTTTCCCGTTCAGCGCCGTAGGTCCGGACGTCCCCGCAACAATCTCGAAGCGCGATAACGCGCTACCCACTTGCCTGTCCTGGCTGTCATACAAGGTGCCGAGCACGTAATAGCCGGCCCCGGACAAGGTGCTTGCGGTATTCCAGCTGGCCGCCAGGCGAACTGCGGCGCCGCTCGCGACGCCATTGAACGGCATCGAGCCGAGCGTCGCCACCAGTGCGTTGTCCGGCGCGCGCACCTCAAACTGCACGCGCCCGCCCGACAGATTGGCGCCGCTATTGTCGACCTGGGCCACGATGGCCACCAGCGCGTTGGCCGGGTAACTCGGCCGGTCCGTTGCCACGCCCAGCGCCAGGAAGGCCGACGCCTTCACGCTCGGCACGTCGATCGCCGCGTCGACGACGCCGCCCGTGAAGGAATTCTTGAACGTCAGATGGGCGTCGCTCGATACCGGGCGCACCTCATCGAGCGCCATATCGACCAGGCTCAGATCGTAATGGATGGCGCGCCCAAGTCTGGTGACCCCGACCAAGTTCCACAGCATCGTTGCCGAGCCATCGGCGTTGACCGTGGTGCTGGTCGGCGCGAGGTCGGGATTGGCCATCTTCACCTTGGCCGGGAAGGTCACGCTCAATGCGGTATCGACGCCGCCCAGACGGTCCAGCACCACCGGCAGCCAGATCGACACCCAGCTCGTTGCCGCCATATGGGTGGCGGGAAGAATGCCGTTTTCGCTGACCCAGGAGCCGTCGGCCTGCTGGCGCGACAAGAGCCATTGGATCGCCGACCTGACGTATGGATCGTCGGCCGACGGATTCAAGTAATCGAGCGCGTAGCCGACATGCGCGGTGGCGAAGGAATCGCCGTCGTATGCGGTCGTGATGCCCCAACTGCCATCAGGGTGCTGTTGTCCTTTGAGGGTAGTCGCCAGTTGCGCCATCTTGGCTTCGATGGCGTTGCGCCGCGCCGGCTCGGCGGCATAAAAGCGGGCCGCTTCGCCCAGGCCGATCAATTGATGGGCTTGGGCCAGATTATCGGCCGCGCTCACATTCTGGTTTTGCAGCCAGGTCGTCGCGCTGTCGATCGCCAGCGCATAGCGCGCACGCTTGGCCGGCACGTCGATCGGCGCCGAGCCGAGCGTGCTGGCGCCGGCAACGCCATAGGCGGCAAATACCATTTTGCCGTCGGGCAGCGTCAGGAATTGAAAGGCCGGCACCGCCAGCAGGCGGTCGGCGCGCGTCAACAATGGTTTATCGCCCTGCCAGCCCTGATCGAGACGGAAGATGCCGGTGCTGGTCCCCAGCAACCAGCCGCCCTGGTAGGGCGCGATATCGACCGGCTCGCCGTCGAAGACGTCCGAGCCGATCAGCTTGTCGATCGTCTTGTCTTGCTTGACGCGCAACACGGCGCGCCCCGTCATCGACACCACCAGCATGTCGCCATTGGGCGCGAACGCGAAGCGCGCCGGATGATTGAAGGCATCGTTCTGCACATACACCGTGGGGTTGTAGGCGTCATCGAAGCGGACGATCGCGTTGCCGTTCCAGTCGCCGCCATACAGCGCGCCGTCGGGGCCATAACCCAGGCTTTCCAGGTTGCTGGCATTAAGCTGGGTCTTGACGCCGCCGGCCGTCAGGCGGTACATGCCGCCGTTGCTGGTGACGAGCATGCCGCCGCCAGTTTTCGCCTCGACCAGTCCGCGCGGGTCATCCAGGCCGGACCAGCTGTCGCCAGCCTGGCCGTCGGGCTTGATTTGCACGACTTGCCCGGCGCCCAGCACCGATTGATACACATTGCCGGCCTGGTCGCGCGCGATGTAACCGCGGCTATTGGGCGCCACGCCGGGCAAATAGGGCGCTGCGCTGTAGGCATTGAGGGCGGCCGGCGCCACGTCCGGCAGCGCCTTGTGCAAGCCGATCAGGCTTTTCACATTGAGCGCGGTATGGTCGATGGCGCTGGTCCAGGAACCGATCCAGGCATAGTCGAAATTCCAGTGGCCATCGGCCTGCTGTTGCGACAGCAGGAAATCGGCGCCCCGCACCTGGGTGAGCGCGATCGCCGCCTTGTCGTGCCAGGCGTCCAGGCCCCACATCGCCAGCATGCTCGAGGTCTGGCGGTATTCCGGGTAGCGTTCGTAAAACCCGCCGTCGGCGTTTTGCTGGCGTTTGACCATATTATAGATGGTGCTGCGCTGGCCTTCGTCGAAGGTGGCGAAGCGGCGGTTGGTTTCGCCGCCCACCAGCGCCTGCGCCTGGACATGGCAACCGATGCATTGATTGTTGCTGGTCCAGGTGGCCGCGTGCTGGTCGTTATAGGTCACCGATTTTTGAATCGCCGCCTTCACCAACGGCGCCAAGGGGTCCGAAATCGAGCCATTGGCAATATCTTGCCCGGTAATGGACAGCGCGCCCTTCACCACTTGGGTGCCGGGCGACACCAGCATTTTGTCGACCGTATAACTGGCCTTGGCCGCGTTGCCCACATACACCTTGCCGCTCGCGCCGCCAAGGCTGGCATCGGTGGCGTGCAAGTCCAGGCGGAAATTGCCGCCCGCCTTGGGCGTCCAATCCTGCAGCGTCAAGCTCTGCAAGCCATTGACCGGCGTGGCGAGCGCGCCCACTTGCTGCGTCAGCAGCACCGTATTACTTGCGATATCGGTTAGCGTCAGCACGAATTGTTGCGCGGCCAGATCGATGTTGCCGTCGTTTTGGATCACGGCCTTCAGGCTGACCGGCGTGTTGCCGCCCGCTTGCAGCACGGGTGGATTGGCCGTGATCGCGCCCGTGAAATGCGCGCTGGCCGTGACGGCAACGCTCGCCGCCCGCTCGGCCAGGACGATGCCCTGGGCCGTTTCCCGCGTGACGCTGCCGATCTTCAGCAAGCGCACCACCAGCGCATACGCGCCCGGCCGACGCTGCGCCGTATTCCACACCATCCGCACATTTTGCCGCTGGCCGGGCGCGATCGTCAATTGGCCTACCATCTGGCCGCCGGCGTCATACACGATGCCGGTGTCGACGATGTGCTTGTCCTGGTCGAGTATCTGCAGTTGGACCACGGCGGCGGCGGTGTCTGCGCCGCCATTACTGATCACCGTCGTCAATGTCACATCCTGGCCGCTGCCGACCGAGGCCGGGTTGACGTTGGCTTCGCCGATCGACAAGCCGGCGCCGCCCTGTTGCGCCAAGCTGAAGTCTTGCACCGCGTCGGCTGGCTTGGCCAGTTGCAAACTCACCGTTTGCGAATCATACCCGGTCGCGCTGGCGCGCAGCGACAAGGTGGTGCCGGCCACATTGGCGATGCTGTAACTGCCGTCGCCATCGGTCTTGACCACGTTTGCCGTGCCCACCAGTTGCACCGATGCGCCGGCGATGCCGACCTTCGATGCGTCCAGGACACGTCCCTTGACGCTCGATACGCTACGGATCGCCGCCATCGCAATCACGCCGCCGTCGACCGTGGCACCGGCTGGCGCGACAAAGCTTTGCGTCAGCGTGTCAAAGCCGGCCAGGGTGAATGTCGCGACATAGCTGCCGGGATTGAGCGTGGCATCGAATTGCCCACTGGCGGAGGCGAGCGGCGTCGCATGGCCGGCCGCACCCGTGATCTGGATGACGACGCCGGGCAAGGGCGTGGCGGCTCCGGCGGAGACGACTTTCCCGACATAATGGACCGTGCCCGGCGCGGTATCGCCGTTGCGGTAGAGCGCGGGGGAAAACACTTGGGTCTGACCGGCGACCAGCGCGCCGCTGCCTGACGCTACCTGGTATCCGGCCAGCGTCGCCTTGATCGTGAAGGCGCCCGGCGCGATGCCGGAAAATTCATAATGCCCGCCGGCATCCGTGACCGCGCTCAAGGAGGCGGCCCCCGCGACCGCAATGACGACGCCGGGCAGGGGTGCGCCACCACTGGCCGCCATGACCTGGCCGCGCAAAATCGCCGTGCTCGCGAGCTGCGTCAAGCCCAGCACGCCGGCGTCCGCAACTTGGCCGGCGACAATGGTAAAGGTCAAGGAAGCGGCCTGGTAGCCGCTGCGCGCGAGCAGCGCGGTATAGGCGCCGGGCGCGACGGACAATTCGAATTTGCCGCCGGCATCGGTCAAGACGCTCTTGCTTTCCGGACCGGACAGGCTGACGCTCACCCCCGCCAACGGCGAGCCGCTGGCAGGATTGACGAGCTGGCCTTTCAGGGTGCCGGTGGTGGCTGAACGCGTCAAGCTAAAGTCTTGCAACACATCGTCTGGCCTGCTCAGCTGCAAATTCACCGTCTGGGCATCGTAGCCGGGCGCGCTGGCGCGCAGCGACAGCGCGACGCCAACAACGTTGGGAATAACATAACTGCCATCGCCGGCGCTCTTGACAATAGTTGCCGTTCCCATCAATTGCACCGATACGCCGGCGATGCCGACCTTCGACGCATCGAGAACCCTGCCCTTGACGCTCGACACGGTCCGAAGCGCGGTCATCGCGATCGCGCCACCGTCCACCGCCGCACCAGCGGGCGCGACCAAAGTCTGCGTCACCGTGTCATAGCCCGCCAGAGTGAAAGTCGCGGTATAGCTGCCGGGATTGAGCGTGGCATCGAATTGTCCACTGGCCGAGGCGAGCAAGGTGGCATGGCCGGCCGCGCCGGTGATCTGGATGGAGGCGCCAGGCAAGGGTATTGCCCCGCTGGCGGAAACAACTTTCCCAAGATAATGGAAAGTGCTCGGCGCCGTCTCGCCATTGCGGTATAAGCCGGGCGAAAATACTTGCGTCTGGCCGCCGACCAGTACGCCGCCGACCGACGCCGCCTGATAACCGGCAAGATTTGCCGTGATCGTAAAGCTACCTGCCGCGACGCCGGAAAACTCATAACGGCCGCCAGCGTCCGTGACCGCGTTCAACGACGCCGCCCCCGACACCGAAATGGCGACGCCAGCCAAGGGCGCACCGCCATTGCCCGCGCTAACCTGGCCGCGCAAAATTGCCGAGCCCGCAAGCTGGCTCAAGCCGATCACCCCAACATTGGTCGTCTGACCGGCGGTGATCGTCAATGTCGCCGATACTGCTTGATAGCCGCCGTGCGTGTACAGCGCGGCATACGATCCAGGTGCAATGACAAGCGCGAAATTGCCTGCGGCATCCGTCAAGACCGACTTGTTTGCCGGGCCGGTCAGACTAATGTTCGCGGCCGCCAAAGGCGATCCCGTCGCCGGATTGACGACCCGACCCGTCAGGGTGCCGGTGGTGGGCGCGTTTGCCATAGATTGACTCGACAAGGTACGCAACACCAGCGCGGTCAACATCGGATCGCCATTCCAGCTACCGTCCGGTGCTTGCTTGGATAAGAGAAAGTTACGCGCGTTCTGGCGCACGGCGGCATCGGCGGTGACGGGTGCAACGGCGGAAAATGCCAAAGCCGACAGATAAACATTGCCACTCCAACTACCATCTGTGGCTTGCCCCTGCAGCAACCAGGACGCCAGCGCGCCGCTTGCCGTCGCGTTGCTGCTATCGGATGCCGTTTGTAATGCCAGCAAGATCACCGCGCTCAACTGCACACGCTGCGCCTCGCCTATCGCCGCCGCTCCGCCATCTTGCGCCAGTTGTCCCATCAGATAAGCGCGCGCGCTCGTGGCGGCGGCTTGATTGATTTGCGCCAACGCCAGCACGGCCCATCCCGTGTCGAGCGGATTGCTTTCGTACGCGTCGGCGCCGCCGAAGCCGCCGTCGATATTTTGCCGGTGTAACAAAATATCGACATAGTTGGCGGTGCTCCATCCGTTCATGGCCAGCACAATGATTTTGCGCGACAAGTATTCCGTATTGTGATCAGTCTGGGCGTCGATGCCACTCAGTACCGTGGCGGGCAAGGACGCAAGCAGTTTCAGCGTCAACGCCGTTTCGCTGCGATTCTGGAAGATCGTCGCGATAGACTGCGGTTCATTGAGCAGGCTGCCGTTCGCCTGGACTTGGCCGGCGAGCCATTGCAAGCCGCGCGCGAGCTCGGGCGTGGCAACGGTTTGCGCCTGGGAAAGAGGGGCAAACAAGGTAAATAAGACGCACAAGTATCGCACTGCGATACGCAGATAATTTCTCACTGACAACTCCCGGATTTGGCTCAGCTGATACGCTTATCATCCGTTCACAGTGAAAAAGATGTTAATTCAGCATTTATTTAAAATTGAGCGGGTGATTTTATCATCAATTTGTCAATAAAAATATCCATCTGATAATATATTTTAAAGGCTGGCTGGGAAGAAGGAGATGGTAGAAAGGAATTTTTTTGAAATCGGTGACGTGCCAACTACGCTGTCGATCGTCAGCGCCCGGCCGCTTACGATGGGTCGATGTTTTTCTCTTTTTGGGCGGTTTTAGGTCGTTGGACTACACCGCAGCGCGGCGGCTGGCTGTTCGGAGATTTGCACGAGGAAAGAGTGTACTGCTTCTTATGTTGAAGTCGGGGGAATGTCCCCGGCTTGGGCGAAGGAATCGGCCATGAACACCTGGCGCAGTCAAATGCAGGCCAATATGGTCCTACTCGGCCTGTCCCCGCGGACACAGCAGTACTATATCTCCGCCGTTAAAGGTCTGGCGTTTCGTCTTGCGCTTTGGAAGCGATGCGAATGGAAGCAAAAGGATGGCTTCGGCGACGCAATTCGTCGTGAGGTAGCCAGCGCGATGTGTGCGCCGCTGTGGCTTCAAGACCCGGCAGGGTCATCACAACGCGCTCGAAAGTACGCAAGACTGTCGCTCCATCAAAGCGCCGTATCCACGCCGACACGCGGCGCTGCCAGCGCAACCGGGTGCCCCGCGTCAAGCAAGAATCCATTGCCGTTGTGTATACGCGGCACGGCCAGTCCAGGCGCAGCGCCCTTCGATCCCAAGACCATTCGACCGCATCCGCAGAGCCAAACGCGTCATCATTCGAGGTAATTTAGCCCAAAATATAATTATTTTCACCCTCAAGATTTGCGCGGCGCTGTCGTCTAGCGGGCCACGTCTTTGAAAATCGAGGCCCGCGCCGCAAAATTTAAAGTGTTTTCCTCTATCAACTTTTTCGCTCGGCCACCGTTACCCAATATAACAGCGGTTTGATTGTCTCGGAACAGCGGGGCAGACCAAAGTTAAGAGCGCATAGCCCAACTCGAATTACCTGTTTGGAGAAACACCATGGCCGTCACTATCAACACAAACATTGCCTCCCTGAATGCACAAGGCAATCTGTCGAAATCCCAAGCTTCGCTGGCTACCTCGCTGCAACGCCTGTCCTCCGGCTTGCGCATCAACAGCGCCAAAGACGATGCAGCCGGCATGGCAATTGCCGCCCGCTTCACATCACAAATCAACGGTAACACCCAGGCTGCACGCAACGCAAATGACGGCATTTCGCTTGCGCAAACGGCTGAGGGCGGCTTGAGCACGGCCGGCGGCCTGTTGCAACGGGTACGTGAACTGGCAGTCCAGTCCGCCAACGGTAGTAACTCCAATTCGGATCGCAAATCGATCCAGAACGAAGTCTCGGCCTTGACCTCGGAATTGAACCGCGTCGCTAATACCACCCAGTTCAACGGCCAGAACGTGCTCGACGGCAGCCTGACCAATACCCAGTTCCAAGTCGGCGCCAACGCCAACCAAACCATCTCGATCGGCGTGGCCAGCGCCAAGGCGACCGACCTGGGCAACAACACCCTGGAAGCCGACAATACCGCCGCCACCGACTTGTCGCAAGCGGTGCTGGGTACGGCCAACCAAGCCATCGCCCAGACTCTGACCATCAGTTCCGGCGCCGGTATCAGCACCCCGGTGATTGTCGCCGCCGGCGACAGCGCCAACAAAGTCGCCGCCAGCGTCAACGCGCTCAGCGCCAGCAGCGGCGTGACGGCCCATGCCAGCACGGTCGCGACCATTTCCGGCATCGTCGACGGCGCAGCCCAGTTCACCTTGCGCGGTGCCAACTCGATTGCCAACGATGCCAATTCGCAAGCGGTGACGATTTCCGCCAAGGTTGTCAACGGCGATCTGTCGGCCCTGGCCCAGGCTGTCAATGCCCAGACCGGCACCACCAATGTCACGGCCAGCATCACCCAGGATGCCACCACCGGCAAGAAACAACTGGTGCTCAATGAAAGCGCCGGCAACGATATCAATATCACCAACGTGGCCGTGGCCACCGGTCTGGATGGCGCCTCGATCCGCGGTGCCGACAAGACTGCCGCGATTGGCAACACCCCGGCCGTCGCCGGCGCCACGGTCGCCATCGCCGGCACGGCGCAAGCGGTGGTCGGCGGTCACGTCAGCTTCTCCTCGGACAGCGGTTTTTCGATTGCCAGCGGCGGCGACACCTCGATCACGGGTTCGGCAACGGCCGTCGGCAGCAACTTGGCTGCGGTATCGAAGATCGACGTCAGCAGCGTGGCCGGCGCCAATGCGGCCTTGCTGACCATCGACTCGGCGCTGAACCAGGTCAATAGCAGCCGGGCGGCGCTCGGTGCGATCCAGAACCGTTTCGCCTCGACCATCTCGAACCTGCAAACGACGACGGAAAACTTGTCCGCCTCGCAAAGCCGGATTCAAGATACCGACTTCGCTTCGGAAACGGCTTCCCTGACCCGCGGCCAGATCTTGCAACAAGCCGGCACCGCCATGCTGGCACAAGCGAACTCGCTGCCAAACGGCGTACTGGCCCTGCTGCGTGGTTAATCCGTCTGAATCGACCGTCTGAATCGAGCGCGATTCATCGATTTTGACCTTTCCCCGGCCGACTTTGTCTGCCGGGGAATTTTCGCTAAGGAAGCATCATGAGCATCGATTCGATAGGCACGGCCGCCCCGCCCAGACCATCTGAACGCGATTCCACGCCCGCGCCGGTGAATGGCGCGCCACCCGCCGCGCCCGTATTGAGCCGCGCAGCCGTCAAGCCGACGGCGCCCGTGCCGACTCTCGACCAGGTGACCCGGGCCGTGTCGGACTTGAACAAGTCGGCCCAGGCCAATCAGCGCAATATCGAGTTTTCAGTCGACAAGGACAGCAAGCGCACCCTGGTCAAGGTGGTCGACCAGAAAACCGGCGAAGTGCTGCGCCAGATGCCATCGGCCGAGGCGTTGGAAATCGCCAAGTCCCTCGACGAACACGCCAAAGGCTTGTTGATCAAACAAACCGCTTGAGCGGCGCTCCCCGCGCCGCTTTTGCGCCGTCCGCGGCGCTTGCCCCGACCGATGCCGGCGTCGGCACACGCTTGTCCTGTCCATCCCCGCTGTCCATCCCCGCTGTCCGTCCCCGCCGCCACTTGCCTTGCCGTTTTTTTAGGCGAACCGCAAACAAGCCCCTAAATCCCCCTCTCAAGTCTGGTTTGATTCTGCCGATAATCACTTATATTATCGCTTTAGTTAGGAGTACAACGTGAGCATTTCCTCGCCTGGTATCGGCTCCGGCCTTGACGTCAACAGCATCGTTTCCAAGTTGATGTCGGTCGAATCAGCTCCGCTGACCAAATACGACTTGTCTACCGCAAGTTACCAGGCCACGTTGTCGGCCTATGGCACCCTGTCGGGCGCGCTCGGCACCTTCCAGGGTTCGCTGTCGGGCCTGAGCTCGCTGTCCAATTTCCAATCGCTCACTAGCGTCTCCAGCAATACCTCGGTCATGGTCGGCAGCGCCACCAATGGCACGGCGCCCGGCACTTACCGCGTCAACGTGACGCAGGTGGCGCAATCGCAATCGCTGGCCACCAGCGGCAACCTGAGCGCCACGGCGGCGATCGGCCTGGGCGGCAGCACCACCGTCTCCTTCCAGCTCGGCGCGATCGGCGGCGGCAGCTTCGGCTTGACCGGCGCCGCGCTCGGCGCCGGCACCCTGACCGGCGGCGTCACGGCCGGCGCGCTGACCATCAATAACACCACCATCACCACCAATAGCACCATCAAGAGCGCCAAGCTGCTGGCCGACGCCATCAACGCCCAGAGCGCCACCACGGGCGTGTCGGCCAAGGCCGCCACCACCAGCACCAGCGCCACCCTGTTCGGCGCCGCCGCCGCCAGCACCTATGGCGATATCGATACCAGCGGCGGCGGCACGTATTCGCTGTCGGTGGGCGGCGTGCGCGTCGGCATCCAGGCGGCCGGGGTGGCTGCCGGCGCCGGCGTCACTGCGGCCGGACTCGACACCATCCTGGGCGGCACCAATAGCGTCACCACCGCGCTGGCCCAGGCCAATATCCACTATACCGGCACGGTTGCCGCCGGCACCTTGCAATTTACCAATGCCGACGGCTCCAATATCGATGTCACCGAAGATGTGGTCGGTGCCACCACGGGCGGCGTCGGTACGGCGGCCGGGGTGGCCAACAATGGTTCCCTCACCACCGCGTCGAGCTCGATCTCGCTGGTGTCGGCCAACGCCAGCCAGATCACGGTGGGCGGCACCAACCCGGCCGCCGCCGGCTTTAGCGCCGGCATCGGCGGCGCTTACCTGGGTGCCACCTTCACCCAGGATGGCAGCCAGACCAGCGGCAGCATCGTCATCGACGCCAGCAACAATTCGCTGCAAGGCATCCGCGACGCCATCAACAAGGCCGGCTTCGGCGTTACCGCCGCCATCGTCTCGGACGGCAGCGCCTTGCCCAACCACCTGGTGCTGACCTCGACCCAGACCGGCGCCACCTCGAGCATGAAGATTTCGCTGGCCGGCAGTTCCGGCGGCGCGCCCGACGCGGCCCTGGTCAGCCTGCTCGGCTACGACGCCACCGGCGCCCAGAACTTGAGCCAGACCTCGTCGGCGCAAAGTTCCCTCCTGACTGTCAACGGGATTGCCGTCAGCAGCACCAGCACCAGCGTGACGGGCGCTATCCAGGGCGTGACCTTGACCCTGGGCCAGGTCGGCAGCGCCAACCTGGTGGTGGCCAAGGACAGCAGCACCCTGACCACCTCGGTAAACGGCTTCGTCAAGGCATACAACGACCTCAACACCCAGATCGCCGCCTTGAGCGGCTACAATACCGACACCAAGGTCGGCGGCCCGTTGCTGGGGGACTCCACCACCATCAATCTGCAAGCCCAGGTGCGCAAGCAAATGTCGCAGTCGATCACCGGCTTGAGCGGCACCCTGACCTCGCTGTCGCAAATCGGCGTGTCGTTTCAAAAAGACGGTTCGCTGGCGCTCGATTCGGCCAAGCTCTCCACCGCCATCACGAAAAACTTTTCCGATATCGCCGGCCTGTTCGCGGCCGTCGGCAAGAGTAGCGACAACCTGGTCACATTCGGCAATTCCACGGCCGCCACCAAGGCTGGCGATTACGCCCTCAATATCACCACCATGGCCAGCCAGGGCAGCCTGACGGGTGCCGCACCGCTGGCCGTCAGCACCGTGATCGACCCGGGCACCAGTTTCACCATCTCGCTCAACGACACCACCCCTTCCAGCGCCAGCAATACCGCCACCGTGGCGATCCCGGCCGGCAGTTATACCCCGGCCCAATTGGCTACGCTGCTGCAATCGACCATCAATGGCGTGAAAGGCTTTTCCGACGCCGGCTCGACCGTCAGCGCCACCGTCAGCCCCACCGGTGCGCTGCAAATTTCCTCGACCAAATATGGTTCGAAGTCGAATATCGCCATTTCGGACGGCGCCGGCACCACCGTCGCCAGCCTGTTTTCCGGCGCCGCAGCAGTGGCCGGGGTCGATGTCTCGGGCACCATCGGCGGTTACTCGGCCACCGGCACGGGGCAGACCCTGACCGGCTCGGCCGGCGCGCCCACCGAAGGCTTGCAATTGCAAGTGACGGGCGGCGCCACCGGCGAGCGCGGCACCATCGGCTTCTCGCAAGGATATGCCTACCAGCTCAACAATCTGGCTGCGACCTTCCTCGGCAGTTCCGGCTTCATCTCCGGGCGCACCGGCGGCATCGATACCAGCATCAAGGATGTCGCCAAGCAAAGGGCCGCGTTTGCCGACAGCCTGACCGGGATCGAGGCGCGCTACCGGGCCCAGTACACGGCCCTGGATACCACGATTGCCAGCATGAACACGACCTCGACCTTCCTGACCCAGCAATTCGCGGCCTTGGCCAAAAACAATTAATATCGTATTCATACAGGAGACAGACAATGTTCGGATCCAGGCAAAACGGCATCAATGCCTATGCAAAAGTCGGCATCGAGACCGGGGTGGTCTCGGCCAGCCCGCACAAATTGATCGTCATGCTGTTCGACGGCGCCCTGGCCGCGCTCGGCGCGGCGCTCACGCATATGCGGGCCGGCCACATCGCCGAAAAAGGCAAGGCGATTTCGCACGCGATCCTGATCGTCGAGAGCGGCCTGCGCGCCAGCCTCGACAAGAGCGTGGGCGGCGAGATCGCCGAGAGCCTGGACGCGCTCTATGAATACATCAGCGCGCGCCTCTTGATGGCCAACCTGAAAAACCAGCCGGAATTGCTGGAAGAGGCGCAGCGCCTGCTGACCGAATTGCGTGATGCCTGGAATGCGATCGGCAGCGTGCCGGCCGCAGTCGCCCCGGACCAATCCCAGCCCCGCCCCCCCATCCTTGCGAGAGCGTGATTCCAGATGACTAGCCAAGAAACTTTAGCAGTGTATGAGGCGTTGGCCGAATTGACCGGGCAAATGCTGGCGGCGGCCAGCGCCAGCGACTGGGAAGGCCTGATCGCGCTGGAACAACGTTGTGCGGCCCAGGTACAACGGCTCCAGAATGGCGGGCCGGGCTTGCCGCTGGACAGCGGCGGACGCCAGAAAAAACTCAGCATCCTCAAGCAACTGCTGGACGATGACCGCAAGATCCGTGACCTGACCACGCCCTGGATGGCGCAATTGGCTGCCCTGATCCATAACACCGGCACCCAGCGCCGCCTGGCCGGCGCCTACGGCCACGCCTGAGGCCATGCGGCTCGACGCCACTCCCGCGCTGGCGCCGGTGCGCGCCGACGCCGCACCGCAGGCGGCCTTCCAGCGCGCGCTGCAAAGCCTGCTCGGGCAATCCATGCAAGGCCAGGTCCTGGCCCGCCTCGGCGACGGCAGTTTCCTGGTGCAAGTGGCCGGCACCCCGGCGCGCATGCAATTGCCGGCCGGGGCGCTGGTGGGCGCCGAGGTCGAACTGACCCTGATCGCGCTCGATCCGCGTCCCACCTTCCAGGTTGGCGGGCGCGACGCCGGTGCCGGCGCCAGCGTGACCTATGCCGAGGCGCAAGCGGCCCCCGCACAAGCGACGCGTACCAGCCTGGCCGCGACCCTGCTCGGCAAGGCGCTGGCGCCGCCGGCGTCCGGCTTCGACGCGGCGGCCCCGGCCGCGACCTTGAGCAGCACCGGGCGCGCCATCTCGAACGCGCTGGCCCGGGCCGACGCGGCCGCACCGTTGCCGATTGCCGGCAAGGCCGCGCTGATGAACCCGGGCGCGCCCGACCCGGCGCGGCTGGCGCAAAGCCTGCATGACGCAGTCGGCGCCAGTGGACTGTTTTACGAATCCCACGTGGCCGAGTGGGCCGACGGCAAGCGCAGCCTGCCCGATTTGATGCGCGAGCCGCAAATGCGCCAAACCGGCGACGCCAGGGCCTTGCCCGGCGCCGACCCGGCGGCGGCCCAATTGATCAATCAGCAATTGCACACCCAGGAACAGGCGCGCGTCTTGTGGCAAGGCGAAGTCTGGCCCGGCCAGCAAATGGAATGGGAAATCAACAAGGATGCGCCCGACGACGCCCAGGAGCCTGCCGACGACGAGCCGGCGCCGGCTTGGCGCAGCGGCATGCGCTTCCAGTTTCCGCAGTTGGGTGCGGTGGCGGCCACGCTGGTACTCAGGCAGGGCGGCTTGCAAATCCACCTGCTGAGCGGCTCGGAGGCCAGCGGCGGCGCGCTGCGGGCGCACGCCGCCGAACTGGAAAACGCGCTGGCGGCGGCCGGCGTGCCATTAGCCGCGCTGACCATAGGGCGCATCGATGCCGAATGAGGGCAAGCGGCGCGCGCCGCAGACGGCCGTGGCCCTGGCATACCAGAATGGCGCGGCGGCGCCGCAAGTGGTCGCCAAGGGCAGCGGCCTGGTGGCCGAGCAAATCATCGCCCGCGCCAAGGAAGCGGGGGTCTTCGTGCACGAGTCGAGGGAATTGGTGGCGCTGCTGATGGACATCGACCTGGACCGGCAAATTCCCCCCGCACTCTACAGGGCGATTGCGGAACTGCTGGCCTGGTTATATCATATTGAATCAGCGCACGGCGCCAACCCGCCGCCCCCGCCCGCCGCCACTTCATTCATCGACACCTAGATTGGCCTCAATGCAAGCACATACCATGGATTCCGGCTTAGAAAACTGGCATGACTTCGAAGTGGAATCGCGCCGGGAAATCATCGCCCTGTTGCGCGCCATCGGCGAGAAAAAACAATTGCTACGCATGCTGATCCATGGCGAATCGGATGTCTGCGTTACCTCCATCCTCGATGTCGACGCCGATACCGTGATACTCGACCGTTCCATCAACCAGGAGCAAAACCAGCGCATCGTGGCGGCCACCGGGGTCTCTTTCGAGACCACGCTCGACAAGATCCGCATCCTGTTTTCCAGCGAGCGCGTGGAAGAATGCAGCTTCGACAACGCGCCGGCCCTGAAAATCGCCCTGCCGCCCACCCTGATCCGCCTGCAGCGGCGCGAGTATTACCGCATGCCCACGCCGGTCAGCAATCCGGTGCGCGTGATCATTCCGCTGCCGCCCGAGCTGGGCGGCGCCGCCACCCCCTTCCCGCTGGCCGACATCAGTTGCGGCGGGATTGCCATCCTGGACAATAAATTGATGCTCGGCGATGCCATCGGCAAGAATTATCCCGGTTGCCGGATCGAATTGCCCGACGTCGGCATCGTCAACACGACCCTGCAAATTCGCAACTCGCTCGACATGACGCTGCTCAACAGCAAGTTGAACCGCCGTCTCGGTTGCCAATTCATCGACCTCCCCCGTCCCATGCTGGCCCATGTGCAGCGCTACATCACCCGCCTGGAACGGGAACGCAACGCCCGCATTGCCGGCCTCGGCTGAGCCATCAGCCCGGTGGTCCATGAAGACGGCCCGGCGTCCACATCGGCCGGGCGCAAGATGCTTGCCAAAAAAGAAATATTCATGTCGGAATCAATCGACCAGCCTCGGCGGCGCGCCGCCATTTCACGCCAACAGATCATCATCACCATGCACACCCGTCCGTTTTACCTCGCGCTCCTCCTCCTCAGTTGCCACACCTTCGCTCAGGCACAATATATCAAGTGCAAGGACGCGAATGGCCACACCAGCTTTCAAAATACGCCTTGCGCCGCCGATCCGGGAGCGCCGGAGCGAAAGCGCCCCACGCCGGGAGAAAAAGATGACAGCTTGGCGCAGCGAAAAAAAGACAATAGGCCGGACCCCAACTGGGAAGTGCATGCACCGATCGCCCCGCAGATCGGCAACGGGAATCGCCTAAGCCCGCCGCAAGCGCAAACGCCTGCCTATCCCACTCAAGCGGCGCCAGTCACTGCCGCCGGGGCGTCATGGCAGGAAAAAAATCGGGAATATCAAAACCGACGGGTAGAACACGAGCAGGAAGAAACTAAGGCCTATAACCAACAGGTCAAGGCGCACAATCAAATGCTTAATTGCAATTTGGCGCGCCAGCAACTGGGCGTGGTAAAGGATGGCCGGGCCGTATATAGCCACGACAACAAGGGCGACCGGCACTATCTCGATGACGATAAGCGCGCCGCTGAAATTTCAACGGCTCAACAAAGAGTCGCCAAAGAGTGCCAATAAGAAGCTATTCCGGTAGGGAGCGTCGCCGGATGGTGGCGCCGCGCCAAACGGCCTCACACTTGCATATTCATGATCTCGTGATAACTGGCAACGAGCTTGTTGCGCACCTGTATGCTGGACTGGAACGAGATGCTGGCCTTTTGCATCGAGATCATCACGTCCGACAAATTGACCTTGTCGTCGCCCATCGCGAAGCTCTTGCCCAGCCCGTCAGCCTTTTGCTGGTCGGTATTGACCGCTTCCAGCGCGCCCTTGAGCGCGTCGGAAAAATTGACCTTGGTGGCCGCCGTCTCGCCCTGCAAGGCGGGCAGCGCCGCCACCCCCGCCTGGGGCTTGCTCGCCGCCGCTTTCAATTGCGCGATCATGGCTTCTATCCTGCTACTGTCGATACCACCTGTTTTCACCCTGGCCTCCCTTATCTATTGCCGCCTGCGGCAAGCGCGACCGCGCCGGGTACAATATGCCAATACCGCTGCGGTGAAGCTCCCAGATTAGCACCGGCGGCGCGCGCCGCTGGCCCGAGCAAGGGGTGAAACGCGCCTCTGTTTCGGCGATGGCGGGGGCGTGCCATACGACATAATGGTGCTTATCGTCCAATCCTGCTGCTGGCTTGGATTCACTGAACACACGCCCGGAAACCCACCATGGCAGTAGCGGAAAACCTCGAATTGACCCCGGTGCCGCTCAACGCGGCGGCATCCCTGCAGACGTTTGCGCGCACGCCGCTGGGCAAAAACTTCCTGCGCGGCCTCGGCCTGGCCGCCCTGATCGCCATCGGCATCGCGCTGTATATGTGGAACCAGCCGCCCGAATACCGCGTGCTGTTTTCCAATTTCAGCGACCGCGACGGCGGCGCCATCACGGCCGAACTCGACAAGCTCAATATCAAGCACAAGTTTTCCGACGGCGGTGCAGCGATCCTGGTGCCGGCCGACCAGGTCCATGACGTGCGCCTGAAACTGGCAGCCCAGGGCTTGCCGAAAGGCGGCAATGTCGGCTTCGAGCTGATGGAAAACCAGAAACTGGGCGTCTCGCAATTTCTCGAACAAGTCAATTTCCAGCGCGCGCTCGAAGGTGAACTGGCGCGCTCGATCGAATCGGTGGCGGCAGTCGAGACGGCGCGCGTGCACCTGGCCTTGCCGAAGCCGTCCGTGTTCGTGCGCGAGCAGCAAAAACCGACCGCCTCGGTGTTGCTGAACTTGCGCTCCGGACGCGCGCTCGACCCTAGCCAGGTCAGCGCCATCATCCACCTGGTCGCGTCCAGCGTGCCGGAATTATTGCCGGCCAATGTGACCCTGGTCGACCAGGCCGGCAATCTGCTCTCGGACGGGCGCGACAAGGCCAACACCAAGAACCTCGACCCGAACCAGCTCAAGTATGTGCAGCAATTGCAGCAAAGCGTGATCAAGCAGATCGAATCGATCATCACCCCCATCGTCGGCGACGGCAATGTGCGGGCCGAGGCGACGGCCGACGTCGATTTCGCGCAAACAGAACAAGCCGCCGAAACCTATAAGCCGAACTCGCCGCCGGAAGCGTCCGCCATCCGCAGCCAGCAAACCAGCGAAAGCACGGGCGCCGCCGGCGCCAACGCGTCTGGCGTGCCGGGCGCGCTGTCGAACCAGCCACCGGGCGTGGCCACCGCGCCGCTGACGGCGGCCGCGCCGACCGGCGCACCGGCCGCCGCCGCGCCGGCCGGACCGACCCACAAGGATGCCACCACCAATTACGAAGTCGACAAGACCGTGCGCTACGAACAGAAATCGATGGGCGGCTTGCGCCGGCTGTCGGTGGCGGTGGTGGTCAATTACCGCCGCAGCGTCGACAAGGCCGGCAAGGTCAGCGTCAAGCCGATCTCGGTCGGCGAGATGGCCCAGATCAATAACCTGGTCAAGGAAGCGATGGGGTATAACAAGGAACGGGGCGACAGTTTCAGCGTGGCCAATTCGCCGTTTGACGGCGTCGACCGGCCGTTCGAGCCGACCGCCGCGCTGGAATGGTGGCGTGACCCGGCCAATTTGCCGCTGGCCAAGGAATTGGCCAAGTTCTTGATCACCGCGCTGATCCTGCTCTACCTGTTCATCAAGATCGTGCGGCCGATGTTGCGCCCCGTGTTTCGCAAGATCGACGATTTCTCGGCCTTGCCGCCGCCGGTCGAACCGGGGCTGGGCGAGGACAAGGTCGACGAGGCCCTGGTCACGCAACAGGAACTGGCGGCGATGGAAGAAAGCACGGCGCGCGGCTACCGCGAAAACCTGGCCATGGCCAAGAAACTGGCCGCCGAAGATCCGCGCGTGGTGGCCAATGTGATCAAGGCTTGGGTCGGCAATAATGATTGATAACCATGAGTGGGCACTATGAGTGAATCGACTGGACTGCAAAAAGCCGCGATCTTGATGCTGGCCATGGGCGAGAGCGAAGCCGCCGAGGTGATGAAATTTCTCGGCCCGCGCGAAGTGCTCAAGCTGGGCGCCGCGATGGCGACCATGAAGGGTATTGCGCACGAACAAGTGGTCGAGGTACTGGAAGATTTCCGCACCCAGACCGAGCAAAATTCCACCGTCGGCCTCGACTCGGACGAATATATCCGCCAGGTCTTGACCAAGGCCCTGGGCGACGACAAGGCCTCGGTGCTGCTCTCGCGCATCCTCGGCGGCAAGGACGCGTCCGGCATTGAAAGCTTGAAGTGGATGGATTCCCAGTCGGTATCCGAGCTGATCCGCAACGAGCATCCGCAAATCATCGCCACCATCCTGGTCCACCTCGAGCGCGACCAGGCGTGCGAAATCCTCGGCCATTTCACCGACCGCCTGCGCAATGACGTGGTGTTGCGCATCGCTACCCTGGACGGGGTGCAGCCGGCCGCGCTGCGCGAATTGAACGATGTGCTCACCAAGCTCTTGTCGGGCAACGAAAATATCAAGAAATCCTCGCTCGGCGGGGTGCGCGCGGCGGCCGAAATCCTGAACTTCATGAGCGGCGAGCAAGAAGGCTCGGTGATGGACAATATCAAGAATTACGATAACGATATGGCCCAGAAAATCATGGATGAAATGTTCGTGTTCGACAATGTGATCGATATCGACGACCGCGGCATCCAGTTGCTGCTGCGCGAAGTGCAGTCGGAAATGCTGATCATCGCGCTCAAAGGCGCCTCGCAAGAATTGCGCGACAAGATTTTCAAGAATATGTCGCAGCGGGCCGGCGAAATGATGCGCGAAGACTTGGAATCGAAGGGGCCGGTGCGCCTGTCCGAAGTGGAAGCCCAGCAGAAACAAATCTTGCAAATCGTGCGCCGCCTGGCCGACGAAGGCCAGATCGTGCTAGGCGGAAAAGGCGAGGATTCCTTTGTCTGATTTGCCAAAAGAACAGCAAAGCGCCTACCAGCGCTGGGAAATGACGTCATTTGGCGACGACCGCCCCAGCGCGGTGGCGGCGCGTACACCAGCCCCGACCCCGGCCGAGGCTGGCGCGGCGCTGGAATACCCGACCCAGGACGAACTCGACGCGATCCGCGCACAGGCCCGCGAGCAAGCCCACGCCGAAGGCCTGGCGACCGGCCACGCCGAGGGCCATGCGGATGGCCGCGCCGAGGCGCTGGCGCTGGGCGCGGTCGCCAGCGCCGTCGAACTGGAACACGTGCGGAGCCTGGCGGCAGCCTTCGGCGAGGCGCTGGCCGAGGCCGACCAATTGATCGCCAACGAGGTGCTGGACCTGGCCTTGCAACTGGCCAAGGGCATGTTGAAAAACGCCCTGCAGATCAAGCCCGAATTGATCTTGCCGATCGTGCGCGAAGCCATCGAATACTTGCCGGTGCTACAGCAACCGGCCCTGTTGATGCTGAACCCGGCCGACGCCCAGGTGGTGCGCGAGGGCATAGGCGAAGAACTCGACAAGGGTGGCTGGCGCGTGCTCGAAGACGCCAGCATCGAGCGCGGCGGCTGCAAGGTCGACACCGCCAGCAACCAGATCGACGCCCAGACCTCGTCGCGCTGGCAGCGCCTGACGCACGCGCTGGGCAAGGATGTCGATTGGCTGGCGCCGTGAGCAATCTTCACGCGGGCCGCTGGCAAGCCTACCTGAAGGATTGCGACGCCCTGCTCGGTTTTGTCGAGCCGATGCAAATCTCGGGCCGCGTGACCCGCGTCGCCGGTCTGGTGATGGAAGCGGTCGGCTTGCGCCTGGCCGTCGGCGCCGCCTGCACCGTACCCTTGCCCAACGGCGGCCGGGTCGAGGCGGAAGTGGTCGGCTTCGACGGCGACCGCCTTTTCCTGATGCCGCAAAGCGATGTCGAAGGGATCGTGCCGGGCACCCGCGTGTTCCCGGTCGAGCCGGCCATTCCCCGCCCGGGCAAGGTTGAGCACCCGCGGCGCCGCCCCAGCGACCGGGCGCGCCACTTGCCGGTCGGCCCGCAATTGCTGGGCCGCGTGCTCGACGGCGCCGGCCGCCCGCTCGACAGCCTGGGGCCGCTGCATACCGTGGACAGCGCACCCATCAATGTGCGCCCCGCCAACCCGCTGGGGCGGGCGCCCATCGTCAGCACGCTCGATGTGGGAGTGCGCTCGATCAACAGCATGCTCACCGTCGGCCGCGGCCAGCGCATGGGCCTGTTTGCCGGTTCCGGCGTCGGCAAGAGCGTGCTGCTGGGCATGATGGCGCGCTACACCGAAGCGGACGTGATCGTGGTCGGCCTGATCGGCGAACGGGGCCGCGAGGTCAAGGAATTCATCGAACAAATCCTGGGGCCGGAAGGCCTGGCCCGTTCCGTCGTCGTGGCGGCCCCGGCCGACACGCCACCCCTGATGCGCCTGCAGGGCGCCGCCTATGCCACCGCGATTGCCGAATATTTCCGCGACCAGGGCCAGAATGTCTTGCTGATCATGGATTCGCTGACCCGCTACGCCATGGCCCAGCGCGAAATCGCGCTGGCCATCGGCGAGCCGCCCGCCACCAAGGGCTATCCGCCGTCGGTGTTCGCGAAATTGCCTATCCTGGTCGAGCGGGCCGGCAATGGCCAGGAGGGCGGCGGCTCGATCACCGCCTTTTACACCGTGCTGACCGAGGGCGACGACCAGCAAGATCCGATCGCCGATTCGGCGCGCGCGATCCTGGACGGGCATATCGTGCTGAACCGGCGCCTGGCCGAGGCCGGCCACTATCCGGCCATCGATATCGAACAATCGATTTCACGGGCCGCCCATGCCATCACCACACCCCAGCACCAGCAGCAGGCGCGCCGCCTCAAGCAATTGTATTCGCGCTACGAGCGCAGCCGCGACCTGATCAGCGTGGGTGCCTACAGCCCCGGTTCCGATCCGGTACTGGACCAGGCCATCGCCCTGCACGAAAAAATTGAAGCTTTTTTGCAACAGTCGATCAGCGAGCGGGTCGGCATGGCCGAGAGCTTGGCCCAACTTGACGCTCTATTCGAGGGATGAAACGGCCGTTGCCAAGCCTATAATGATACATGGCCTCCCGTTCCCAACTAACGACCCTGATTGACCTGGCGCGCCGCGCCAGCGACGACGCCGCCAAGCGCCTGGGCGCGGCCCTCAAGGCGCTCGCCGACGCCGAGCAAAAGCTGCAGATGTTGAGCGGCTACCGCGACGATTACGCGACCCGCTTCGAGCAAACGCTGGCGGCCGGCATGACACCCATGGCTTACCGCAATTTCCAGGCCTTCATGGGCAAGCTCGACAATGCCATCGCGGGCCAGGAAGAAGTGGTGGGCCATGCCCGCCGCCGCAGCGAACAGGAAAAGACCGCCTGGCAGGAAAGCGAGCGCAAGCGCATGTCTTACACCACCCTCGAAAGTCGGGCGCAGCAGGAAGCGCTGAAGGTGGAAGCCAAGCGCGACCAGAAAGCCATGGACGAACACGCGGCAAGACAGGCCTATTACAAACGTTGAGTCCGCTCACCCCGCTACATCCACCCTACGGCGCCATCATGCAAACCCCGACTCTTCCACCCATCCAGAACAGCAACCCGGCGCCGCAGGCAAAGGCTGGCCCTAGCGCGCCGGCGCCGGACGGCGATTTTCAGCGTACCCTGTCGCGCCAGCTCGAGCAGCGGCAAATCCAAAACCACCTCGACCAAGCCCAGGCGCAGGCCCAGTCGCAAGCGAGGCTGCAGGCGCAAGCCAGGCCGGCCCAGCCGGCGGCGGCGCGCGATAGCCAGACCCGGCCGGCCGCCGAGAATCAGGTGCGGCCGGCTGAAGCGCCGCCGACTGAGGCGCCGGCCGATCCGGCCAAGGCCGATGCCGGGACCAAGGCCGATGCCGGAGCCGATACCAAGGCCGGGGCCAATGCCGCCGCCGATACCAAGGCCCCGGACACGCCGGCCGCCACATCCGTGCCCGTGCCCGCCGCCAACGGCGTCAGCGATGCCCAGGCCGCGCAAGCGAGTCCGATGGCCAATATGCTGGCCATGCTGGCCAGCTTCAACCAGACGACCCAACCGTCCGAGGCGGCCCGGGCCGGCGCCCCCTTAAAATCCGGCGCCGATGCTCTGGCAGTGGCCGCCAAGGCCAAGCTGCAAGCCGGCACGGCGGCCGACACAGCCGCCACTATCCCGGACGCGGCGCCCGCCGCGACCGAGGGCGCGCCAGCCAAGCCGGCGGCCGCGATCGATGCCAAGCCGGCCCCGGCCGGCGCGCAAGCCGATGCCACCCTGCTGGCAGTGGCCAAGCTGCACGACGGCTTGCCGCGCGCGGAACTCAAGGAAAGCCGTATCGAGCCGGCCGTTGCGCCGCTGCAGCAGCAAGCGGCGCTGCAAGTGGCGGCCGCCGTCACGGCGGCGCCGGCCGACAGCTTGAACGGCCGGGTCGGCACGCCGGCCTGGGACAAGCAATTGGGCCAGAAAATCGTCTGGATGGCGGCCGGCGGCGAGCAAAGCGCCACGCTGACGCTCAATCCGCCTGACCTCGGCCCGCTGCAAGTGGTCTTGAAAGTGACAAACGACCATGCCGACGCCAGCTTTATGTCGGCCCAGCCGGAAGTGCGCCAGGCGCTGGAAGCGGCCATGCCGCGCTTGCGCGAAATGATGGGCGAGGCTGGCATCACGCTCAATAACTCCTCGGTGTCGTCCGGCATGTCGGAGCAGGGCCGGGGCGGCAACGGCCAGGCCGGCATGGGCCGCGGCGGTAGCGGCGGTAGCGGCGGCGGCGACTTGATTTCCGGGACCAGCGCGGCCATGCCGACGCGGCGCGGCGCCATCGACGGCATGGTCGACACCTTCGCCTGAGTCGCAGGCATGCATTAAAAACACTTTTTGTGTAGAAATATTGAGATGGTGGCCCTTCCGCCTTCTTTTCCGCGCATGCTTACGCTCAGAATTTGCCGATAATGACATAATGATGGCGTGACCCATTCGATGTCGTGACTTACTTCTTCACACCAAGGTTCCATTGAAAGCAAATCCGAAAATGAAAACAGATCCAAAAGCAGACGCCGCAGCGGCAGCTCCGGCCTCCTCGAAGAAAAAGCTTTTGATCATTATCATCGCCGCCCTGTTGCTGGCCGGCGGCGGTGGCGCGGCCTGGTACTTCATGCATGACAAGAAGGAGGCCGAGCCCGGCAAGGCTGCGCATAAGGAAGCGTCCAAGTCGGGGCCGCCCGTATTCGTGCCGCTGGAACCGTTCACCGTCAATTTGCAGCCGGAAAACGGCGACCAGTATTTGCAAATTGCCGTCACCTTGCAAGTGTCGAATGCCGAGGAAATGGAATTGATCAAGCTGAATATGCCGAAAGTACGCAGCCGTCTGGTATTGCTACTGTCGAGCAAGAAGGCTTCGGAGCTCAATTCCGGCGAAGGCAAGAAGCAATTGGCGGCCGATATCGTCGAACAGCTCAAGCAGCCGTTCGACGCCAAGGGGGCGCCGCAAGAAGTGTCCGACGTCCTGTTCACGTCCTTCATCATCCAGTAAACCGTCATGGCCGATAATTTCCTCTCCCAGGAAGAAGTCGATGCCCTGCTCAAGGGCGTCAATGGCGACCAGGACGACGCCCAGGCGCCGGAAGAGACAACGGGCGTCCGCACCTACAACCTGGCAACCCAGGAGCGCATCGTGCGCGGCCGGATGCCGACCCTGGAAATCATTAACGAGCGCTTCGCGCGCCTGTTGCGGGTCGGCTTGTTCAATTTCCTGCGCCGTAGCGCCGAAGTGTCGGTCGGCTCGGTGCGGGTCTCGAAATATAGCGAATTCATCCGCAACCTGGTGGTGCCGACCAATTTGAATTTGGTCCATATGAAACCCTTGCGCGGCACCGCGCTGATGGTGTTCGACCCGGGCCTGGTATTCCTGCTGGTCGATAATCTGTTTGGCGGCGACGGCCGCTTCCACACCCGGGTCGAGGGGCGCGATTTTACCCAGACCGAACAGCGCATCATCTTGCGCATCCTCGATATCGTGTTCGAGGCTTACACCAAGTCGTGGGAACCGGTGTTTCCCGTCGAATTCGAGTACATCCGCTCGGAAATGAATACCCAGTTCGCCAATATCGCGACCCCCAACGAAGTGGTGGTGGCCTCCACTTTCACGGTGGAACTGGGCTCGGTATCGGGCCAGATCCACTTTTGCATGCCGTATTCGATGATCGAGCCGATCCGCGACGCCCTCACCTCCAGCCTGCAGGGCGAGGCGCTGGAAGTGGACAAACGCTGGATACGCCTGATGACGCAGCAAATCCAGATTGCCGAAGTCGAGCTGGTGGCCTCGCTGGGCACGGCCAAGGTGTCGTTTGACGATATCTTGAACATGAAGGTGGGCGACATCATTCCCTTGAGCATACCGGAATTGATTGCCGCCACCGTCGACGGGGTGCCCGTGATGGATTGCACATATGGCGTATTGAATGGACAATACGCCTTAAAGGTCGAGAAATTGCTGGCCAATTCCGATAGTTCAAAATAAACAAGTCGGCGCCGATGGCGCCGGCGGCACCACCACTGGAGAGCATCATGTCCGACAATCAAGACGATCAAAGCGCCGAAGACGATTGGGGCGCGGCCATTGCCGAGCAAGCCAAGGCGGAGGCGGAAGCCTTGCAAAACCAGGCCAATACGGCCAGCGTCGCCAGCGCCGCCAGCGCCGCCGTGTTCAAGGACTTTTCAAAGCAGGGTTCGAAGACGGAAACGCACAACGATATCGATTTCATTCTCGATATCCCGGTGCAGTTGACGGTCGAACTGGGCCGCACCAAGATCGCCATCAAGAACTTGCTGCAATTGGCGCAAGGGTCGGTGGTCGAACTCGACGGCCTGGCCGGCGAGCCGATGGACGTGCTGGTGAATGGTTGCCTGATCGCCCAGGGCGAGGTGGTGGTGGTCAATGACAAGTTCGGGATACGGTTAACCGATATCATCACGCCGTCCGAACGCATCCGAAAACTCAACAAATGAAGCCTGGCGTCTTTCTTTCCCTGGCTTGCGCTTGCTGTATCGCCGCGCCGCTGCAAGCCGCATCCATCGCCGCCACGCCAGTTCCAGCGACAGTGGCCACACCCGCGCCGCCTGCATCAACCTTGCCCGCCAGCATTGCACCGGCCGAGTCCGCGCCGGCGGCAAGCGTCGCGCCCGCGCCGGCCGCTGCAATGGCGGTCGCCGCCACACCAGTCGCAGCGATGCCGGCCGCCGCCGCGTCGGCCGGCAGCTTGCTGCAAACCATACTGGCCCTGCTGTTTGTGCTGGCCCTGCTGGCTGGACTGGCCTGGTTCATGAAACGCTACGGCCCGAAAGCGCCGACCGGAAATACCAAGTTGCGCCTGCTCAGCTCGCTCAGCCTGGGTGGCCGCGAGCGCATCTTGCTGGTCGAAGTGGCGGACCAGTGGATTGTCGTCGGCGCCGCGCCGGGACGGGTGAACGCTCTGGCCAGCATGCCGCGCCAGCCGGACGACACGCCGCCCGACCTGAGCCAGCCCCTGGCCGCCGCGAATTTTTCCGAATGGCTGAAGCAAACGATCGAAAAACGCAATGGGAAATAAATGGCGCGCGCTTGCTCCCGTGACCATGCGCTGCCTGCTCGGCTGCGCCCTGCTGGCGCTGCCCTTGTGGGCTGCGGCCGATCCCGGCATCCCGGCATTTACCAGCACTCCCGGCCCGGGCGGCTCGCAAAACTACACGCTGCCCGTGCAGACGATGTTGTTGATGACGTCATTGTCCTTCTTGCCGGCCGCGCTCCTGATGATGACCGGTTTCACCCGCATCATCATCGTGCTGTCGCTCTTGCGGCAAGCGCTGGGCACCCAGTCGGCGCCGCCCAACCAGGTGATGGTCGGGCTGGCGCTTTTTCTGACCCTGTTCGTCATGGGTCCCGTGTTTGACAAGATTTATACGGACGCGTATCAGCCCTTGCAGGAAAACAAGATCACCATGAGCCAGGCGCTGGAGCGCGGCGCCCTGCCGCTGAAAGCCTTCATGCTCAAGCAGACCCGTCAGGCCGACCTGGCCCTGTTCGTCAAGATGTCGCGCAGCCCCGCGCTGCAGGGACCCGACGACGTGCCGCTGCGCCTGTTGGTGCCGGCCTTCATCACCAGCGAATTGAAGACCGCGTTCCAGATCGGCTTTGCCATCTTCATTCCCTTCCTGATCATCGACATGGTGGTGGCCAGCGTCCTGATGTCGATGGGGATGATGATGATGTCGCCGGCCGTCATTTCGCTGCCGTTCAAGCTGATGCTGTTCGTGCTGGTCGACGGCTGGCAATTGCTGCTCGGCTCACTGTCCCAAAGTTTTTACTAGGCGCTGGCGATGACACCGGAAAGCGTCATGACCCTTGGTCGCAATGCGATGGAAATCACCCTGATGGTGTCGGCACCGCTCTTGCTGGTGGCCTTGATCATCGGCTTGATCGTGAGTATTTTCCAGGCCGCGACCCAAATCAATGAAGCGACCCTGTCCTTCATTCCCAAGCTGGTCGGCATTTTCGTCGCGCTGGTGGTGGCGGGACCGTGGATGTTGTCGGTCATGCTCGACTATATGCGCCAAGTCTTCAGCAACCTGCCCGGCCTGGTCGGCTAAGGTCAAGCTATTCCATGCTGACACTGTCGAGCGTCGAATTGAATACCTGGGTGGCGGCCCTGCTGTGGCCGCTGGCCCGCATCCTCGGCCTGATTTCCGCCTCTCCCCTGTACGGCAATGCCAGCGTGCCGGCCAGCGTCAAGATTGGTTTCGGCATCTTGCTGGCCATGATTATCGGGCCGACCGTGCCGGCGCTGGCGGCGGCCGACCCGATGTCGCTGGCGGGATTCTTGATCCTGGTGCAGGAATCGCTGGTCGGCCTGGCCATGGGATTCACGATACGGCTAGTGTTTGCCGCCGTCGAAATGGCGGGCGAGATCAGCAGCCTGACCATGGGCCTGGGTTTTGCCACCTTTTTCGACCCGCAATCGCAGGGCCGCTCGTCGGCCATCAGCCAATTCCTGGCGCTACTGGCCACCATGGCTTTCCTGGCCGTCAACGCGCACTTGCTGCTGCTGTCGGCGCTGGCGGAAAGCTTCGTCACGCTGCCGATCTCGGCCAGCCCCTTCGGCGCCGGCGGCTTCAAGCACCTGGTCGATTATGGCGCCAGGATTTTCAGCTCGGGCCTGCAAATATCGCTGCCCATCGTCGCCGCCCTGCTGCTGACCAATATCGCGCTGGGCATCTTGACGCGTGCCGCGCCGCAATTGAATTTGTTCGGCATCGGTTTCCCGATCACCCTGACGGTCGGCTTGCTGGTGATCGGCATGAGCCTGCCGTTTTTGTCGACGCCGCTGCAAAACCTGTTCATGGATGGCATCGAGACCAGCCGCAAACTGCCGCGCACCTGGTCGCAAAAAACCGGCCCGCCAGCCACGCCACGCCGGCCTAGCCCCGCCCCGGGGCCTGGCCCTTAATTAATGTAATTGAACAGGGACAGGCCCGACATCGTCGTGAACGATTTTTGCGCCGCCTGCAAGGTGGTCTGTTGTTGGGTGAACAGGGAAATCGCCTTGACGGTATCGAGGTCTTGCAGGTCGGACAAGGTGGTCGCGTACTGGAGATTCAAATCGTCGCCGGCGCTATCGAGGCTGTCGAGTTCCTTCAGGCGCGAACCGACCGAGGCTTGCACCGTCAACACATTGTTGGACGCCGTGTCGAGCAAATTGTGGGCCGCGTTCAAGCCATTGGTCAGGCTGGCCTGTCCGGCCGCGCCGCTGCCGGGCGAGCGCAACACGGTCAGCAAGTCTTGCAAGGTGGTGAAGACCGATTGCTTGGTGCTGGGCTGGACCGTGAAACTGTCACCATTGGCGGGACTGCCCTTGATGTCGAATTGCTGGCCATCGAAAGCAATCGACTGGCCGCTGGCATACGGCGCTGGCACCGCCGGGTTCGGCACCGTGACGCCCAGCGTGGTATCGGTGACGAGATAGGTGGTGGCGCCGCCGGCCACGCTGAAATTGATCGCATACTGGTGGCCCGTCAGCAGGCTGGCGTTGGCCACCGAACCGGCGGAAATGATACCGGAACCGCCGCGCGCGACATTGCCCGGATTGGCCGCCGTGACAAAAGTGCCGTTGCCCGTCAAATTACCTTCAAATACAGTGCTGCCGGAATCGCTGGTCGGCACCGCGCGCGCCGACGCCACCTGCAATTGGCGCTGGCCCTGGTCGCCCTGGTAGGCGGCGCCCGTGGCGGTCTGGGTGAAGGGCAAGGTGGTCGACTTGAAACCGGAAAACAGATAGCCGCCGGCGCCGTCCGACGTATTCGCCTGCGCCAGCATGTCGTTGATATTGCCTTCCAACTGGGTCGCCAGCGAAGCCCGGTCGGTATCGGTCAAACTACCATTGCCGGCGTACACCACCAATTGCGTGATACTGGTGAGCAGGCCGTTGGTGGTATTCAAGGCATTGGTTTCTTGCGACAGGAAATTCTTCGCATTCGTGCGGTTGGTAACATATTGGGTATTGATCGATTGCGATTGCGTCACTTCCAGCGCGCGCGCGGTGGCGATCGGATCGTCGGCCGGGGTCAGGTTCTTGCGATTGCTCGACAATTGCATCTGGGTCCGGCTCAGCGAGGACTGCAGATTGCTCATCTGCGTGGTGCCGGCGTCGTAAATCGATTTGGTGCTGATACGCATGATACTACCCTTCCTTGCACATGATTAAGCGCCGCCCAGCGTCAGCAAAACGGAAAACAATTGGCTGGCGATTTGCATTACCTTGCCCGACGCCTGGTACGCTTGCTGATATTTCAAGAGATTGGCCGCTTCTTCATCCAGGTTCACGCCCGACACCGATTGCTGCGACGCCGTGGTCTGGGTCAGCAAGGCTTGGCTGGCGGTATCGTTGGCCTGGACTTCGCGCGTCTTGTTACCGACAAAATTCACCGTTTGCGCATACGAGCCTTGCAAGGTGGTGGCGCCGCCATCGAGGATATTGGTCGTTTGCAGCGCCCCCAACAAGGCGCCGTTGCGGTTGTCGCCGACCCCGCTGACATTCGGGCCTATCGTGAATTTATCCTGGTCGCCGGGGGTGCCGCTGATGGCCACGTTGACGCCGCCGAAATTGATCTTGTCGCCGGATTGGTAGGGAATGCTGGCGGTGCCGGCCGGATACACGGTGCTGGCGCCGTTATTGGTGACCGTGATGGCCTGGGTCGGCGGAAAGCCCGACAGCGTGGCGCTGGCCTTGGTATAGGTCAGCGTCACCGGCGCCACCAGAGCGTTGCCGGGCGTCAGGTAATTTTTGTCGACGCTGCCCTGGCTGATGCTCGCGCTGCCCGTATTGGTCGATGCCCGCGCCGTGATGATGGGCGCGGCAACGGCAATCTTGGCCGGGTCGCTGAGGGCCACGTCGAAGGCGGCGGCGCCGTTCACGGTCGGCTTGACGGAAAAATTGTCGCCCTGGGCGGCGGCACCCGTGATGCTGAAATCGACCCCGTCTATGGTTTGCGGCACCACCTGCGGATACGGGTTGATCACGGTGCTCTGGCCGTCCGACTGGCGCGACACGACAAAATTGGTGCCGTCGAATTTCACGGCGTAATTGCTGGCGGTGAGTTTTGTCGGATCGCTGACGACGGCTGTCACGGCCGTGGTGCTGGTCGGATTATTGCGCGAATCGGAACTGACGGCCACCGGCGCCACGGTAAAGAAATTGCCTCCCGGCGCGCCGGCCTGGTCTTGCCCCAGTTGATGCTGGGCGTTGAAGGTGCTGGCCAGCGCGATGGCGGTGCGCCCGATCGAATTTTGCACCTTGTCGAGGGTATTGGCGCGGAACTCGAGCAAACCGCCCAGGGAGCCGCCCGTCAGCGCATTTTCCGGCAAGACCGTGACGCTATTATTGCCGTTGACATAACCCACTTCGACGCGGCCCGGATCGGTTTGCGACGGCGTCGCCGCCAGTTGAAACGATTTATTCGACACTACCAGCGGTTGGCCGGAACCGATTGAAATATTCACCGTGTTATTGTCGCCGGGCGTGGCGGTGGCTTTCACCAGCTTGTTCAATTCATTGACCAATTGGTCGCGCTTGTCGAGCAAGTCATTGGGCTGGCCGCTGACGCTGCCGCTGCCACTCACCCTGGAGATCGCGTCATTGAGTTGGGCAATCTGCTGGCCGTAGGAATTGATTTCGCCGACATTCGAGGCGATTTGCGAATTCACACCGGCGCCGATATCGCTGAGACGCGCGGCCACGCCCTGGAAGGTCGAAGCGAGCGTGGTGGCGCTCGACAGCATGGCCTGGCGCGACGCGGTCGAGGCCGGATTGGCGCTGACATCTTGCACGCCATTGAAAAAACCTTGCAGCGCCGGTGACAAGCCGGTGGTCGGATCGGCCATCATATTGTCGATCTGGCTGATTTGCGCGTTATAGGCGTCGAGCGAACTGGTGCCGCTCTGCGCCGAACGCACCTGGCTGGCCAGGAAATTATCGTAAATGCGCTTGACTTCGGCCACCTCGGTGCCGCTGCCGACGAAACTGCCGCCCGAACCCTGGGCCGGCCCCGCCCCCTGGATCACCACCTGGCGGCTGTAGCCATCGACATTGGCGTTGGAAATATTATGCCCGGTCGTGGCTAAGCCGACCTGGGCCGCAAGCAATCCGGACTTGCCGATGTTGAGAAGATCTGCCATAAAAGTTTCCTAGTTTCCTGTCCTATTAGTTAACGGCAGCGGCGCTGAAAACTTGACAGGGCCCGCCTTGGAAGCTTTTTCGGCAGGCAATCGCCTAGCCCACCAGCGAATGCTTGATGATGCGCGTCAGTTTGGCCGCGTAATTGGGGTCGGTCGCATAACCGGCGCGCTGCAAGCCTTGCGCAAAGCTGCTGGCATCGCCGGCGCTGGCGATCACTTTTTCATAGCGTTTATTGCCACTTAGTAATTTTGCATAATCCTGGAAACTGTCAGCGTAGGAATCGTAGGCGCGGAATTTTTCCATCTTCGTGTGCGGCGCGCCATTCACATATTCGGTGGTGACAGCCTCGGCCACCTTGCCCTTCCAGTCGGGACCGGCCTTGATGCCGAACAGATTGTGGCTGGCCGAGCCGTCGCGGCTCTTGATTTCGCGCTTGCCCCAGCCGGTCTCGAGCGCCGCCTGGCCCAGCATGAATTTGGCGGGGATGCCGCTGTCCTGGCTGGCCTGCTCGGCGGCGGCGCCCAGTTTTTGCTGGAAGGCACGCACATGCGGCGCCTGTCCCGCGCCGCCCTGCTCGCTTGCCGCCGGCGGGGTGCCAAGCGCAGGAGTGCCGACCGCCGCCGTGCCGGTCGCCACGCCGGTAGCTGCCTGCTGGCGGAACGCTTGCAGCGCCGCTGCCATATTCGAGGCGCGCGGCGTGACGGCATCGACCGCTTGCGACATCTGGCGCATCAACATATCGGCCAGGCCGGTGCCGCGCTTGGCCAGGTTCTGGCTGGTTTGCTGGTCCAGCATCGAGGTATACATTTTGCTCTGCGCACTGTCGAGCATGCCATCCTCGGGCGTCGCCTCGCGCATGCTTTTCATCATCATGTTGATGAACATGGCTTCAAACTGGGTCGCCGCCGTCTTCAGTGCGCCCGGATCATTGGCCTTCGCTGATAGCCGCAATGCATCGAAACCCTTGACGTCGTAGGCGGCATTGCCGGACAAGTCGGTTTGGCTGATCATGGGACACCCTTAGATAATTTCCAGCTCGGCGCGCAGGGAACCGGCGGCCTTCATCGCTTGCAAGATCGCCAGCAAATCTTGCGGCGAGGCGCCGATGGCGTTCAAGGCCTTGACCACCTCGGCCAGCGAGGCGCCGGCCTTGAGCAGCAGCACCTTGCCCGGTTCTTTCTTGATATCGATCTGGGCCGTCTCCACCACCACGGTCTGGCCACCCGACAAGGCACCGGGTTGGCTCACTTTCGGCTCGACGCTGATGCTCACCGACAGGTTGCCGTGCGAAATCGCGCAAGCGTCCAGCGTGACGGCCTGGTTCATCACCACCGAACCGGTGCGCGCGTTCATGATCACCTTGGCCGCCATTTGCGCCGGCGTCACGTCCAGGCTTTCCAGCGCGCCCAGGAAAGCGACGCGCTGGTCGCTGCCGCTGGGCGACTGGACCCGTATCACGCGCCCGTCCAGCGCGGCCGCGACGCCGCCGCCGAAATGGTTGTTGATCGCTTCCACCACCCGGCTGGCGGTGGAAAAATCGGTGCTGTTCAATTCCAGGCGGATGCTATTGCCCTCGCCCAGGGCCGAGGCGACGGCGCGCTCCACCGTGGCACCCGAGGAAATCCGTCCCACGCTCAAATGGTTGATCTGGACCGAGCTGCCGGCCGCCTGGGCGCCCACGCCGCCCACCAGCACATTACCCTGCGCCATGCCATAGATCTGGCCGTCGGCCCCTTTCAAGGGTGTCATCAACAAGGTGCCACCACGCAAGCTCTTGGCATTGCCCATCGAGGAGACGGTCACGTCCAGGGTCTGGCCCGGCTGGGCAAACGCCGGCAGCGAGGTCGTGACCATCACCGCCGCCACATTTTTCAATTGCAGGGTGGTGCCTTGCGGCAAATTCACGCCCAATTGCTGCAGCATCGATACCACGCTTTGCACCGTGAACGGGGTTTGCGTGGTCTGGTCGCCGCTGCCGTCCAGGCCGACCACCAGGCCGTAACCCATCAACTGGTTTTGCCGCACGCCGGCAATGCTGGCCAAGTCTTTCAAGCGCTCGCCGTGGGCGGCCGGCGCCAGCAGCATGGCGGCGCACAGGAACAGGGCCGACAAGGCGCCGGCGTGGGATGGGAAGGAGAAATGGCGCATAATCAAAACGGCAACAAGCTTTGGAAGAAGCGCGACACCATCGAGGTCATTTCGGCGCGGTCGATCTGGCTATTGGTGCGGTATTCGACGCGGGCGTCGGCTACCTGGGTCGAGGACACCAGATTGCCGGTGGCAATCGTGTCGGGATTGATCATGCCGGAAAAGCGGATGAATTCGACGCCCTTGTTCATCGCCACCTGCTTTTCGCCGGCCACCATCAGGTTGCCGTTGCTAAGCACTTCGACCACCGTCACACCGATCGTGCCGGTGAAGGCATTGCTGGCCGACTGGTTGTCGCCGTCGGCGAACTTATTGGCGGCCGACGCCGAGCCGGTGGCGCCGAAGCGGCCTTGCAGCGGCCCCGGCACGGTCATGCTGACGCTGCCGCTCTTGTTGCCGGAACTGGCGCCAGCCTTGACGGCATTGGTCTTTTCCGTGATTGTGATGGTGATCAAGTCGCCCACCTGGCGCGCGCGCCGGTCTTCAAAAAACGGTCGGTAAGCGCTGTTCTGGAAAATCGCGCCACTGCCGTTGACGACGGGGGCGGCCACCGGCGGGCGCGCCGTGGTGGCTTGCTGCACGATCGAGGTCGGCACCGTCGAGCATCCGGCCAGGCCGGCCGCGATGAAGATGGACAGTAATTTCATACAACCTCCGATGAGCGCTTTAAAATGGATGGCACAATTACATTTGCGTGAGTTTTTGCAGCATCTGGTCGGAGGTGGTGACAGCCTTGCTATTGATTTCATAGGCGCGCTGAGTCTGTATCATATTCACCATTTCCTCGGCCACATTGACATTCGAGGTTTCCACATAGCCTTGCATGAGCGCGCCGGCCCCATTGGTGCCCGGGGTATTGGTTTGCGGGCTGCCCGACGCGCCCGTCTCGACATACAGGTTCTCGCCCTTCGACTCCAGCCCGGCCGGGTTGACGAAAGTAGCCAGTTGCAGCGAGCCAACCTGGGACGTGGCGGTGCTGCCCGGCAGGGTCACGGACACGGTGCCATCCTTGCCGACGGTCAGGCTGAGCGCGTTGGCCGGCACCGTGATGGCCGGTTGTATCACGAAGCCGCTGGAAGTGACCAACTGGCCATTGCTATCGGTCTGGAAAGAGCCGTCGCGGGTGTAGGCGGCGGTGCCGTCCGGCAGCAAGACGGAAAAAAATCCGGCCCCATTTACCATCACATCCTTGGAATTACCGGTCGACTGGGGATTGCCTTGCGTGTGGATGCGCTCGGTGGCCACGGTGCGCACGCCGGTGCCGATCTGCAAGCCGGACGGCAACTGGCTTTGCTGCGACGATTGGGCGCCCGGCTGGCGCACGTTTTGGTAGAGCAAGTCCTCGAACACGGCGCGCGACTTCTTGAAGCCATTGGTGCTGACATTGGCCAGATTATTGGCAATCACATCCATCTGCGTCTGCTGCGCTTCCAGACCGGTCTTGGCTATCCATAGCGAACGAATCATTTTCTTCTCCCGTCACTGCGGCGCACCGCGCGCCTGGCATCCGACCACACCATTATGCGGCGCCGGGCATCAATTCAAAGCGAGGATCTGGCTGGCTTTCGCCGCATTGCTCTCGGCATTCTTCAGCAAACTCATCTGGGTTTCGAACTGGCGCGCCAGGCTGATCATGGTGACCATGGCGTCGACCGGATTGACGTTACTGCCTTCGAGCGCGCCGGAGGCCAAATGCACGGCCGAATCGGCGTCGGCCGGCTGCCCATCCGTCAAACGAAACAAGCCGTCGTCGCCGCGCACCAGGGATTGCTCGGGCGGGTTGACCAGCTTGATGCGTCCCAGCACCGTAGCCGGGCCCGGCTTGGTATCGGTGGAAATGGTGCCCACCGTGCCATCGCTGGCAATCGCCAGCGACACTTCGGGCGGCACCGCGATCGGCCCCGTCTCGCCCACCACCATCAAGCCTCCAGTGGTTTGCAACATACCGTTTTCATTAATTTTCAAGGCGCCGTTGCGGGTATAGGCTTCCGAGCCGTCGGCCGCCTGTACCGCAATCCAGCCCTGGTTTTGCACCGCCACGTCAAGCGCGCGCCCGGTCTGCTGGATCACGCCCGGGCTGAAATCGGCGCCCACCGTCGAATCGACGACAAAGGCGCGGGTCGGCAAGCCGTCCGACACCACCGGCACGGCGCGGAAGGAATCGAGCTGGGCCCGGAAACCGGTGCTGGTGGCATTGGCCAGGTTGTTGGCCGTCGTCGCCTGCTGCTCCAGGATATGCTTGGCGCCGCTGCTGGCGGTATAAATCAATCGGTCCATCTGTTTCTCCTTGCGTGCGCGTGGCCGTGATGCCCGTTTAACGCAGGTTGACCAGGGTTTGCAACACTTGATCCTGGGTCTTGATGGTTTGCGCATTGGCCTGGTAGGCGCGCTGCGCCGTGATCATATTCACCAGTTCGGCCGTCAAGTCGACATTCGACGATTCCACCGCCGACGAGCGCAGCGGCCCCAGGCCACCCGTATTGGGCGTGCCCACCAGCGGTCCGCCGGAAGCCGAGGTTTCCAGGAAGGCATTGTTGCCGAGCGGTTGCAAGCCGTTCGGATCGGTGAAATTGGCGAGCACGATTTGCGCCAGCGCGCGCGTGCGCCCGTTCGCATACTGGCCCAGGATGACGCCGTTGGCGTCCGAGGCAAAGCTGGTCAATTCGCCGCCGCTGAAGCCATCCTGGGTGGTGTTTTTCTCGCTGGTGGCGGCGCTGATCTGGGTGGTGCCGGTCAAGTCCAGTGCCATGGTCAGGGTCGGCGTGGCCCCGGTGGCGGGGAAAATCGGCAGCGACACGGTGATTGGCAGCGTCTGCGGCGGCACCAGCGCCAGCATGGCGGTCTTGTCGAGCGTGCCGTTATTATTAAATACCAGCGAACCGGCTTTCACGGCCGGCACTGTCACGGCGGCGTCGATGGCGGCGTCAATCTGGTCCGGCGTCAAGCCGCCGTTCTGGTTGACGGCGGCCGGGCCGACATACGTGGCGCTGATGGCGGCCAACTGGGTCGGGCTGGCGCCGGCTGCGGTGGCGGCCGCCGTGACGACGGTGCCGGCCGCCACCGCGTAAGCCTGGGCGGCGGCAATCACGGCCGGGGCCGACAAGGGCACCGCCGTCGCCGCCACCTGATAGGCGGCGCGCGCGGCGATCGAGGCCGGGTCCAGTTGCACCGTGGCCGCCACTTTCATGCTGGTGATTTCCTGGCCATCGTTGGCGATATACACGTCCCAGCTATTGCCGCCCGTCTTCACGTAAAACGAAGCCATCACGTGAGCATTGCCGAGCGAATCATAGACATTGGTCGGGATTTGCTTATTGTAGGAAGTCGGGTCGTTGGCATTGAAGGGGATGGTGGTCGGCATCGTGCTCGAGGAATCGAGGTTGACCTGGGAATTGATCTTGGTAGTCGCCTGCGGCGGCATGTCGGTCGAGCTGATCTTGATCGGCACGGGCGCGCCGGCCAGTATCTTGCCCGTGCTGTCGGCTACATAGCCGGTCACCTGGGCCAACTGGGCGTTTATGATGAAGCCGCTTTTATCGAGCTGGAACTGGCCATTGCGCGAATACTGGATCGCGCCGTTGACCGAGGTGCGGAAAAAGCCGCCGCCATTGATTGCGATATCGAGCGGATTGGCCGAGGTCTCGATCGGGCCTTGCGTGAATTGCTGGGCGATGGTCGAGACCGACACGCCGATCCCGGCTTGCTGGCTGGCGGCGCCGTTCAGCGAATTGGCGTAGATATCGGCGAATTCGGCCGCCGAACCCTTGAAACCGACCGTGCTGGCATTGGCGATATTATTGCCGATCACGTCGAGCGATTTAGCCGATGCGTTCAGGCCGCTAAGCCCCTGTTGGAAAGACATGATGTGCTCCTGGTATGGGGTGGGGCTTACAGAATTTGCTTGATATCGGCCAGCGTGACACTGCCGGCGCCGAGTACATTGAGTTTGACTCCGGATGCGCTGGTCGAGACGCTGGCGACGTTGCCGAAGGTCAGCGCGGCGGCGTCGCTCAAGGCCACTCCGGCGCGCGAGGCCACCACGCTGAAGGTGTATTTGCCGTCGGGGGCGACGACGGGCGCGCCGGCGCTGTCGAGCGTGTCGAGCTTGCCGTCCCAGCCCAGCGGCAAGGTGCCGGCCGGCTGGGCGCCCAGGTCGATCGATTTGACCGCCTTGCCGGTGGCATCGCTGATGACGACCTTGACGCTGTCGGCCGCCGTGGGCAAGTCAACCCCGAAGATGGACTTGGCGCCGCTCAAGCTCAAGCCATTGCCGGCCGTCAGCACGCCATGGCCTATCATGCCGGCCGCCTGCAGCGATTCCGAATTCTGGTAACTGCCCATCAGCGAATTGAGCGTCGTGTTGAGCTGGTTGACGCCCGTCACGGTCGACAATTGCGCCAGTTGGCTGGTCAGCTGGGCATTGTCGAGCGGATTCATCGGGTCCTGGTTTTGCAACTGGGTCACCAGCAGGGTCAGGAATTTATTCGTGTCGTCGGCCACGCTGCCGGGATCGGCCTTGGGCGCTTTCGGGTTGACCGAGGCCATCAAGTCGGTGATGGCCGGGGGGTTGGTGTTGATGGCAGTCATGGCAGTTTCCTATCCGGCTATTGGCCGAGGGTCAGGGTTTTCAACAGCAGGGTCTTGGCCGAATTCATGGTTTCCACATTGGTCTGGTAAGAGCGCGAGGCCGACAGCATGTTGACCATTTCATCGACCACGTTCACGTTCGGCATGGCCACGAAACCCTTGTCGTCGGCCAGCGGGTTCTTCGGGTCGAATTTCATTTTCAGGGGCGACGGGTCGTCGATCACTTGCTGCACCTTGACGCCGGTGGTGCCGCCGGCCATCGGCACCGATTCGAAGATCACCTGTTTGGAGCGGTAAGCCTGGCCGCTGGCGCTGGTGGTACTGTCGGCGTTGGCCAGGTTGCTGGCCACCGTATTCAAGCGCTGGGCCTGGGCGCTCATGGCCGAACCGGACACATTGAAGATATCGAACAGGGACATGATTATGGCGCTCCTTGTATGGCCGTCATCATGGTCTTGATTTGGGCGTTGATTAATGTGATCCCCGCTTCGTAGCGGATGGCGTTGTCGGCAAACTGGTTGCGCTCGACATCCATGTCGACCGTGTTGGCGTCGACGGCGCCCTGGGCCGGGGTCCGGTATAGCAACGTACTGCCGTCCGGCAAGACGTCGGCGCTCGCTTGCGTGCCCGCCAGATGGCGCGCCGAAGTCGCGTTCAAGGGCGGCGCAGGCGGCGCGGCGCGCTTCAGCGCGCCCTCCAGCGAGCTGGCGAAATCGACGTCACGCGCCTTGTAATTGGGGGTATCGGCGTTGGCGATATTCGATGACAGCAATTGCTGGCGCGTCGAACGCAGGTTCAGCGCCGCTTCATTGAAACGCAGGTAATCGTCGAGTTTGCCTATCATGTCAGCTCCGCAGAAGATCGGCCGGCTCCGCCAGGGATAGGCGAAATGCTCAGGACAGCAGCCATGTTACGACCGTCGCGCGATGCCCGATCGGGTGAGCAGAGCGCGTTTTCACCGCTTGATCGTGGCTTGGGCCGCCCCGCCGGGGACTATCATGGCATCACTCCAGGAGTCCACGCCATGCCCCATACGCTCAAGTTGTTTACCGTTCTACTCTGTTTCTCGGCCACTGTCGCGGCGCAGTCAAACGCGCGCCAGGAAGGGCAAGCGCTGCGCGCCACCGTGAGCCAGTTCTTGCAAGTACAGACGGCCGGCTTGCCGGGCCAGGTCACGGTCACGGTGGGCGCCGTCGACGCGCGCCTGAACCTGGCCGCCTGTCCGGGTCCGCAAGCGTTCCTGGCGCCGGGTAGCCGGGCCTGGGGCAAGACCACGGTCGGAGTGCGCTGCACGGCGCCGACCGCCTGGACCATCTATATCCAGGCCAGCGTGCAAGTGCTGGCCGACTACATTGCCAGCGCGGTGCCGCTGGCCCAGGGCCAAGCGATCGAGGCGAGCCAGTTGATCAGCATGAAAGGCGACCTGGCCGCGCTGCCGGCCGGCATCGCGACCGAGATGGCGCAAGTGCTCGGGCGCAGCGCCAATGTGTCCCTGCCGGCCGGCACGCCGCTGCGGCTCGACACCTTGCGCAGCAAGCCGGTGGTATTGCAAGGCCAGCTGGTGAGGGTGGTCTCGAGCGGCGCCGGCTTTCGCGTGTCGGCCGAGGCGCGCGCGATCGGCAACGCCGGCGACGGCCAGGTGGTACAAGTGCGGACCCCGTCCGGCCAGCAAATCAGCGGCGTGGCGCGGGCCGGCGGACTGGTCGAAGTAGCGTTTTAGGCAGCCTTGTCAAACAGGATATCGTGGGGGCGCCGCTAAAGTTTGGCGATTTGGCGCCGATAAAGACCCATATCCCGGAGTGTATGACTCCAACCAGACCAGGGTGACACCGTGAAAATTACCGATACAATCAAGAGCACGCCCGGCCAGGCCGTGACCCCGGCGTCCACCGCCGGCGCCCGCAGCGCCGAGAAAACGGCCGCCAACCCCAGTTCCGCCGGTAGCGTCAGCCTGTCCGCCCAGGGCCAGGCGCTGGCCGCCAGCGCCGTTGGCGGCAATACCGTCTTCGACACCAAGAAAGTCGAGCGCATCAAGCTGGCCATTGCCGGCGGCCAGTTCCAGGTCAATTCCGAAAAAGTCGCGGACGGTTTGCTTGACACGGTCAAGGACTTGCTGCATTCACGTAAAAGATAGGTAAACCATGCCATCCGCCTCCCCGCTGACCAGCCTGCGCGAAGAGCACAAGCTCATGACAGAACTGTTGGAATTGATGCAGCAGGAAAAACTGCATCTGCTTGCGGCGGACATCGAAGAATTGACGGAATCGACGGCGCGCAAATCGGCGTTGGTGCAACAACTGGCGCAATTGGCGGGCGCACGCCACGAGGCGCTGGGCGCGGCCGGCTATCCGGCCCGCGAAGAAGGCATGGATGCCTGGCTGGCCGCCTGCGGCGACCCATTGGCGGCGCCGTGCTGGTCGCAAGTGCTGCACTTGACGCGCGCAGCGAAAGAATTAAACCGCGTCAACGGCATGCTGGTCAACCGGCACCTGGCGCACACCCAGGGCGCGCTGAACGCGCTGCGCCCGCCACCCCAGGGCGGCAATTTCTATGGCCCCAGCGGCCAGACCACGGTCAGCTCGCCCAACCGGCGCTTCGTGATCGGTTGAGTTGCGCAAGCCCCCGTCAAGCCGGGGCGTCGCCCGCCTGTTCGATGGCGCGGGCCATTTGCCGGGCGACGCGATGATGCAGATAAACGGTGTCGCTGAATGCAGCCACCAACGTTGCGCGCGCGTAAGCGGTTCCTGAGCGGCGTTGTATCTATCGACTCTTCATGCCGGCACCATCTCATCCGAGTTCAACAACACGGAGCGGGACTTGGGGAGCTGGAATTTCAGAACTCGAAAGAAGCGATCTGGCGCAATCACCTGGCACGGCAGGCGGCAAGCTCATGATACGGAAAAAGGATTGTTTGCTATCAGGCGACAGTTTGCCGTGACCGGCAGCAGTACGACAGACCGATGACAATCCAGAAAGTGCGTGTCTCTGAACAGGATTGCCCTGCATTGCCGGTCGTTTCAGTCGCAGTCGATTCTGGTCGAAAAAACCGTTGAATGCAGCTCCAAGCGCTTTTGAATACAGGTCGCTACCTATCCCTGTCCTTTCCTCAGCGCTTGGCGCTGGCGCGCGCGACAAGGCGCGCAATGGCATCATTAGAAATTCTGAGCTTCAGCGAGTGCATTTGTTCATTGTAGCGCAAGATTTTAACCGGCTTGCGGCCACCAATATAGACTAGCGCGCATGCGATGAAAAGCAGCGCAACCGCAGCCATCGGAATGGCACCGTTAGCATCGTAGGACGCGGTTGCGCGGAACCAGCCGAGTCCTGCAATCACCGCACCGGCACCATACCATTTCCATTTTGCGTTGACACAACGTTTGCATAGTGGAATGTCGAGGCTGATGTGACGAGACTTACTCACAAACCCAAGGTCCCATACAGCGACACGGTCAGTGTGGGTGTACGTATCATAGTCTTTGCCGCCGCATGAACAGCATTTCGATGGGAACGACACCCCTTCAGCATAAATTGTAATAATAGTCATTTATTTTCATTCTAAAAACATCATTATATATTTCTTTAAATCAATATCAAAGAATTGATAAATTGGGGGATTTTTTAGGGGGGAGCGCGCGGCGTCGTCAAGGATGTGTCTTCGCGAAAAGGCGGAAGTTTACGAAAGTGCATTTAGGCCGCTGCTGTCCGCTTTGGGGCGGCCGGTTGCAGCGCGGCTTTCGACAGCTACCCGGCCGCCACTGGCGGTGGCGGCGGCAGGAAATTAGTAAATACATCACTTACTTATTGCAATGAGCATTAACGACTATTCGCCTGGGCCAGATCCGCTGGCTGGCTTCATTTCGCCGGGCCGGTCGGCAATTCGGTGACGGTATCGGGCAAGTCCGACAAGATGGTGACGGCGACCCGCCGGTTGCGGGCCCGGCCGTCGGCCGTGGTATTGGGCGCCACCGATAAATTGGCGCCGTGGCCGACGGCCGTCAGGCGCTCGGCCGCCACCCCGCTGGCGATGAACAGGCGCACCACGGCGCTGGCGCGCACGGCCGACAATTCCCAGTTCGACGGGAAGACCGGATTGCGGATCGGCTGGTTATCGGTATGGCCCTCGACCTGCACCGCGTGCGGGTCGTCCTTGAGCAGCACCGCGACCGCGCGCAAGGCCTGGTCCGATTCGGCCGTCAACCTGGCCTCGCCCGGATCGAACAAGACGCTGGCATTGATTTCGACGCTGACGCCGCGGCTGTTTTGCGTGACCCGCACCTTGCCTTCCTTGACCAGCGGCGCCAGCGTCGACAGCAAGTCATTGGCCAGGCGCGTCATTTGCTCGCGCTCGCGCCGCAGCGCCTCGTTGCGGCGCTTCAATTGGGGGTTCGGCAGCGGGATCGATTGCGGCGCGTTCATGATGATGGGCGGCGCGCCGCGGTGCAAGCCGAAGGCTTCGCCGATGGCGTCGGAAAAGACCCGGTACTTGCCGTCGTTGGCCAGCGACAGCGCGTACATCACGACGAAGAAGGCAAACAGCAGGGTAATGAAATCGGCGTAGGAAATCAGCCAGCGCTCGTGGTTTTCCGGCTCGTCGTCGAACTTCCTGCGCGCGCGCCGCATCTGCATGGTCAATACTCGCGCAGCAGGCTGGCAATGCGCTCTTCGATGATGCGGGTATGGTCGCCGCTGGCAATGTCGTAAAACACCGCCGCCGCGATTTCATACTCGACTACCGCGTGCGAGACGATCGCCTTGAGCTTGTTGGCGACCGGGTAAAAGAACAGATTGGCCAGGCCGACGCCGTAAATGGTGGACACGAAGGCGACCGCGATGCCACCGCCCAGTTTGGCGGGGTCGGTCAGGTTTTCCATCACATGGATCAAGCCCAGCACCGCGCCCAGAATGCCGATGGTGGGCGAATAGCCGGCCGCCGACTCCCAGATCCGCACCGCCTGGCGCTCCGCCGTTTCATAGGCGCTGATCTCGACGTCGAGCAATTGGCGCAGTTTGTCCGGGTGAATGCCGTCGATAATCATGCGCAAGCCCTTGGCGAAGAATTTGTCGCCGGTCGATTGCAGGTAGCGCTCCAGCGCCAGCGGGCCGTCGCGGCGCGCGGCCTGGTTCCACAGGGCGATCTCGCGCGCCAGTTCGGCGCGCCCGTCCGCCGGCGGGCGGAACACCCAGCGCGCCATGCGCAAGCCGCGCAAAAAAGTGCGCGGCCGGCTTTGCAGCAGCACCGCGCCGAGCGTGCCGACCACCACGATGGCGAAGGCGGCCGGCTGCAGCAAGGAGGCGATCTTGCCGCCTTCCAGCCCCTGGCCGACAATCAAGCCCGCCAGCGCCAGCACCACCCCCGCTACGCTGGCCCAGTCCATGCCTGCTCCCGTAAGCTTGCGCGCAGGCGGGCCACGGCCTGGGTATGCAATTGCGAGACGCGCGATTCAGACACGCCCATCACGGCCCCGATTTCCTTGAGATTCAATTCTTCCTCGTAGTACAAGCCCATCAGGATTTTTTCGCGCGGCGGCAGCGCGTCGATGGCGTCGATCACGCTTTGCCGGAAATCGGTGTCGAGCAGGGAACGCAGCGGGTCGCTGTTCTCGTCCACACAATGACGGTCGAGGAAGCTGTCGCCACCGTCTGCGTCGTGGAAGTCTTCGTAGTACAGCAATTGGTGGCCGCCGCCGTCGCCCAGCATTTCCTGGTAATCGGCGAGCGACATCTTGAGCAGCTTGGCCACTTCCGACTCGGTCGGCGGATGGCCCAGGCGCTGCTGCAGGGTGCTCATCGCGACCTCGATCTTGCGCATGTTCTGGCGCATGCTGCGCGGCAGCCAGTCGCTGGTGCGCAGCTCGTCGAGCATGGCGCCGCGGATGCGCAGCACCGCATAGGTCTCGAACTGGGCGCCATGGGTTTCCTCGTAGCGGTTGATGGCGTCGAGCAGGCCGATCATGCCGGCCTGCACCAGATCGTCCACTTCCACCGACGGCGGCAGCTTGGCCTTCATGTGGTGGGCGAGGCGCTTCACCAACGGGATATGCTCCGTCAGTAAATGGTCCTTGTCCGATTTCCCTTTGACCGTGTACATAGGCTGCTTATGAATGATTAGGCGCTGAAATGGTTGCTGCTCCCCTTGCCATGCATGGCCGCTCCCAGCGATACCCCGGCCGACAGCGAAAAGCGCCCTGCCAGCTCGCGAAACGCGACCGAGGCCCCGGCCAGCGGAAAGGCGTCGACCACGGCGCGCCCCAGCCGCGCGGCGCGGTGCAGGTATTCGTCGGCCGGCACCGATCCCATCGACGTCAGGCTCACCGCCAGGTAGCGGCTGGCTGCCTGTGCCATATTATCGTATACCACCTTTGCTTCCATTTCGGAAGCCCCGGTGACGAGAATTCCGAAAGGACGGCGCCCGAGTTCATGGTTCAGGCGCTTGATCATGCAATAGGCGGCCTTGATCGAGCTTGCGCTGTTCGACACTTGCACCACGATTTCCGCGCTGGCCATGGCCGGCACCGGGAAGGCGCCGGCATCGAAATGGCCATCGACGACGACGATGCCGGTCTGCTTGACCAGCACGTCGAAGGCCTTGGCCAGGCGGCGCGCCTCGTCCGGCCTGGCCGCGCCGGCCGCCATCGACACCACGCCGAAGCCTTGCGGCACTTGCCGGATGACCTGGTTCAAGCCGCATTCCTGGCGCGCCACGTCGAGCAGGCTGGCGCCGCCGGCCACGCCGAGGCGGGCCGCGACGCCCTCCTCGTCGCCGCAGGCGTCCACCAGCAGCACGTCATTGCCGGCGCGCGCCAGCGAGGCGCCCAGGTTGACCAGCATGGCGCCCTTGTCGTCTTGCGGGGTGGCCGAGAGGAAGGTGACGATGCGCGGCTTCGGCCCCGCCAGCATGCGCCGCAAGCCTTCGGCCTGGTCGAAATCGAAGTTAGCCAAGGCGCACCTCGCGCAGGCTGCGGTCGTTGCGGGCGCTGCCGGTATGGGCCATCAGCAGCGGCAATTCGGCGTCCGAATACTGTTCCGCGCCGCCACTCTTGAGCTTGAAGGCGCGGTCGATCAAGTAGCCACGGTCGGCCAGGTGCAAGTCTTCCGGCACGCGCTGGCCGTTCGAGACATACAGCAAATTAAGTTTTTGGCGTATCACGACGTCGAGTACATTGCCGATCGAAGCGGCTTCGTCGAGCTTGGTCATGATGGCGCCGGCCAGGCCGCTGCCCTGGTAGGCTTGCACCACTTCATTCAAGGTTTCGCCGGTGACCGTGGCGTTCAGGCAGAGCAGGCGCTTGACGTCGGCGCCGGCGCCTTGCAGCATCGCGACCTGCTCGGTCACCATGCGGTCGCGCTGGCTGACGCCGACCGTGTCGATCAAGACCGTGTGCTTGTTTTTCAATTCCTTGAGGGCGATGCGCAGATCGGCCTCGTCCTTCACCGAATGCACCATCACGCCGAGGATCTTGCCGTAGATGCGCAATTGCTCGTGGGCGCCGATACGGTAAGCGTCGGTGGTGATCAAGGCCAGCTTTTCGGGGCCATGCCGCATCACGCAGCGCGCCGCCAGCTTGGCCGTGCTGGTGGTCTTGCCGACCCCGGTCGGTCCCACCAGCGCAAACACCCCGCCCTGTTCGAGCAGCGCGTCTTCGCTGGCCATGGTGTTCAAGTTCTTGCCCAGCACCGTCTTGATCCAGCGCAGGCTGTCGGCCGCGTCCAGGCCGGCCGGCAGCTTTTCGATCAGGTAGCGCGCCAGGCTGGCCGAAAAGCCGGCCGCCAGCATCTGCCGCAACACCACCGTCTTTTGCGGTTCGCGCTGCTGGGTCGAACCCCAGGAAATTTCGGCCAACTGGGTTTCCATCATGCCGCGCATGGCGCGGATTTCATGCATCATGCCGCTCATTTCGGCGGCCGCGCTTTGCTTGGCGTCGGCGATGGCCGAGGCCATCATCTGCGCCATGCGGGCCGCGTCCGCCGCATCCACGGCCGCGCCCTGGGCTTGGGGCTGGGCATAGGGCTGGGAATACGGTTGCGGGCGGCGCGCCGGTTCTGGCGCCGATTCGGCCAGCGCCTCGTCGTTGGCCAGCGCCAGGATCTCGACGACGCCGTCCAGCGGGCGGTTCGACAAGATCACGGCATCCGGGCCGAGTGCCTCGCGTACCTTGCGCAACGCCTCGCGCGCGGTCGGCGCGGTGAATTTTTTCACGTTCATGCGCGCCTCCCGTGACGTTCGCTGGCGCGCGCCGGTCCGCAGTTGGCATGGTTCTGTGTGGCCATCGTCGACTCCTGTTACATGAGCATCGCGTCTTCCACATGAGACGCAAATGACACTGACAAGTCGATTATTGACGATGCATGGGGGAAATGATCGAAGGAACAAGCCGGGAAAGTGCCCGCATATCGCCGCGCGGGCACTGGAGCCGCTTAAAACATGAGGATCACGCCGGCGCTGACGATGCCGTAGCGTTGGCGGAAGGTGCTGGCCGTCAAGCTGTTATAGGCCATCGGCAATTCGCCGGTGAATTGATTGCTCATGTACTGGCCGCGCAGGAACAGCGCCAGATGGCTGCCCAGGGCGCGCCGGAGATCGGCCGCCAGGATGTGGTTGTGGCGGTAGGCGGTGCCGCCACGACTGACGATGATGTCGTCGACGCCATCCCGGTCCAGCCGCTGGTATTGATAGCCACCGCGCAATTGCCAGGATGCGTCATGCCATTGCAGCGAGAAGCCGGTCTGATAATACTTTGCCGTGTAGGCGAATTCTTGATTGAAATCGAAGCCGAAGGTGCTGTTCGGCGTGGAAAAGCGCACATTCATGGTGGGCGTATCGCAGGTGCCAACCACATTGTCCGGGCCGAAGCTGAGCTGATACAGGCAAGAACCAACCAGCGCGGTGGCGCTGACCCCGCCCACGCTGACCCGGCTGCTGCCGGCGCCGGCAAACGCGCTCAACTCGGTGCGCTCGGCCAGCGGCCAGGTCGCCACCGCGTCCAGTTGATATTGCCGGTCTTTCACGTCCAGCAAGCGGGCCGAGGCCAATTGCACGCCACCGATGCCAAAGCCGCTGCTACGCTCGATGGCGCCGCTCTGGTCGCCCCAGGCCCCCAGCCGCAGCGCGACGGCGGGCCGATAGCCGGCCGCGTCGAAGATGCGGTACTGGGCCGCCACTTGCCAGCTGTCAAGTTTGACCGGCGCGGCATGGGTATCGATTTTCCTTTGCCACCAGGCGCCATCGAGCCACAGGCGCGGCGTGACGGCCACGCCGCCAGCCAGATGGGCGCCGTGATAATCGCCAAGGCTGGAATTGTCGCCGGCGCCATCGCTGCGCCGCAAATTGAATACATCGACACGCTTGCTGACGAAATCGGCACCGGCCTCGAGCTGGCCGTGCCAGGGAATGCGCCCCTGTTCCGCGCTGAGGAAGGCATCCTGCGGCGCTCCATGCGCCAGCATCGGCAGGCACAGGCCCGCCGCCAAACATTGAGCTATTTTTCTCATCGACCCAATTCCGAGTAAGCCCCGCCATGGCGGGGGTGGAAGGCGCGCAGCCTTCTCGCCGAACGCCGGCCCGCGCTGGCGGGCCGGGAATGGAGCGGGGATGGAGCGGGACGGTTATTGCGTGGTGGTCAGCTTGCCGACCAGGCCGCGTCCGGCAATCGACGTCGGCGTGCTCGAACCGGTCACCGACACGGGGAACACGTCCAGCGAACTGCCGTCCGTCTCGTGCCGGATGTTCAGGTTGGAAAACACCACTTTCGCGTTGAAGCTGCCGGTGATATCGACAAAACTTGCCGCCACGATCTTGCTGGTATTGTCCGCGCTGAGCAAGACCTTTTTCACGATCGCGTCGAAGTCGAGCGTGAGTTTATTGTTGACCACGCCAAGCGGGTGGAAGCTCAAGTCGGTCAAGGTCAGGTTCAAGTCCGTGCCGCCGCGCGTGTGGCCGTAGACGAAGACCTTGGCGTCCGTGGCCGGCACGATCGACAATTGGCCCGCCGTCAGGGTGAATTGCACCTTGTCGATCATGACTTGCAGCTTGCGGCCGCTGCCGCCGGATTGCTCGACCAGTTCCAGGAAGATGGAAACCGGATTATTCATCACGGGGGCGCGGCTGACATCGATGTCGAAGCCGATCGTGCTCAGCTTGTTGACGGTGACGCCAGTGGCAAACTGGGCCAGCGTGACCGGCATGGTGCCGTTGACGAGGACCGCATCGCCCTGCAGCGCCAGGAATTTGGTGCCGCCCGAGGTATCGACAGGTGGCGCGGTCGGATCTTGCACCACCTTGGCCTGGGAAACCAGGTCGCCCACCGTGGCTGCCTGCAAGATCGCGGTGCTTTGCACGGCGATCTGGTCGGCGACGGCGGCCAGGTCGGCCACCGAGATCTTCGCCGCAGCGCCCGTGGTCGCGGCCGCGCCGGTGCCGATGGCTTTCAACAGGGTCAGATTGACGCTGCCATCGGCGGCAAACAGGGGCGCGCCCGGGGCCAGCAGCGACGTCGCCACCGAGGCCGCAATCTTGGCATACAAGCCTGTGATATCCGTGCTGGCCAGCAAGCCGCCAAAGGTATTGGCCAATTGCTGGACGATTTGCTGGACCGCCACCGTGGCTTTGAACAAGGCGAAATGCTGGCCGTCGGCCGGATCGGTATTGTTCAAATCCGTGTTGGCGGGCAAGCCAAGGGAAGTCAGCAGTGTCGCCACCTGGGCGCTCGACAGGCCGCCCAGCAAGGTGGTCAGCGGCGACACGATGGTGGAGCCGGCCAGCCCCGTCAGATTGCCCTTGAAGGCAAAGCCGGTGTCGGCATTGGTGCCGCCCGTGACTTGATAGGGGCCGGCGCAAGCGGGGGTAAAGGTGAAGACGCCGGCGGCACTGGTGGTGGTGGTGGTCTTGTCGGGCACGCACAGCACGGTCGAACCCTGCAAATAGCCATCGACGGCTTTACCGGAATTGCTGGTCGGCGTGTAATGGTCGGAACCGCAGGCGGCCAGCGCCATCAAGACGGCGGCAGAAAGAATGATATTTTTTTTCACAAGCATTTGAAGCCTCCCAGAGAGGTCAGTGCAGTTAATAAAAATGGAATTATCAATTCAAGAAAATTACGTGCCTCAACTACTGTGGCCAATCATAGACAAAGAAAATTTTGAAAGCAATCGCAATATTGCTTGTCTTGCGTTGCCACAGGAAGAAAGGGGGCCGATTCCATGCCGCAGCAAGTTTCAGCATTCCTACTCCTCATTGCAAGCCATTGATTTAATGCATTAATTGTTCTAATTAATGATAAATCGAGGCGAAAATATCGACGCCAGCAGATGACGCCGCCTGCATAGTCCCGACTGTGGCTTTTATGGCGCGCCGGTAAACGACGATTGCAAAAATCCAGTGAATATGCCTGCCCCATGTGAAAGGGAAGTATTATTGAATGTCGGAAATATCCCATGCCGCGCCGCCAAGCCGTGCGGCATGGCTTTATTGCGCGCCAACCAGGCTGGTTACCCGGATCGTCTTGGTTTCCGGAATTTCGGAATGGGACAAGACTTTCAATTGCGGCAAGGCGCGGCGCAAGAAACGCGACAGCAAGGCGCGCAGCGCGCCCGGCACCAGTAGCACCGGCGTCAAACCGAGCGCCTCTTGCTGCGCGGCCGCTTGCCCGGCCTGCTGGGCGATGGTGTCGGCCAGGCCCGGCTCGATGCCGGCGCCGTCCGGGCCGCTGGCTGCCAAGGCCTGCATCAGCAGGCGCTCCAGGCGGTTATCCAGGGTCATCACCGACAACTCGGCGGAACCGGGAAACAATTGCTGCACGATGGCGCGGCCCAGCGCGATGCGCACCAGGGCCGTCAACTCGTTCGGGTCTTGCGTGTGGATGGCGTGCTCGGCCAGGGTTTCGATGATGGAGCGCATGTCGCGGATATGCACGCCTTCGATCAAGAGATTCTGCAACACTTTTTGCAGCGTCGACAGCGATACCAGCTTCGGCACCAGATCTTCCACCAGCTTGGGCGCGTCCTTGCCCAAATGGTCGAGCAACGCTTGCACTTCGGCCCGGCCCAGCAGTTCCGAGGCGTGCGAAGTGATCAAGTGGTTCAAATGGGTCGCCACCACGGTGCCGGCGTCGACCACGGTGTACCCCATGGACTGGGCCTGGTCGCGCATGCCGGCCTCGATCCAGGTGGCCGGCAAGCCGAAGGCCGGGTCGCTGGTGACCAGGCCGGGCAAGGTGCCGCTGGCCATGCCCGGATTAATTGCCAGGAATTGGCCGTTGAACGCCTCGCCGGTCCCCATTTCCACGCCCTTGAGGGTGATGCGGTAAGCCGAGGGCTTCAATTCCAGGTTGTCGCGGATATGCACGGGCGGTGCCAGGAAACCGACTTCCTGGGCGAATTTCTTGCGGATGCCCTTGATACGTTTGAGCAATTCGCCGCCCTGGGTCTTGTCGACCAGGGGAATCAGGCGATAACCGACTTCCAGCCCGAGCGTATCGACTGGCATGATGTCTTGCCAGCTGGCTTCTTCCTGTTCCGGCGCGGGCGGCGCCGCCACTTCCTCGGCTTCCGGCGCCGCCCCGCCATGGCGTTCGCGCTTGCCCACCAGATAGGCGGAACCGCCCAGCACGCCAGCCAGCATCAAAAATACCAGGTTGGGCATGCCGGGAATCAAGCCCATGCCGCCGACGATGCCGGCAGTGATGTATAGCACTTGCGGCTTGGCAAACAACTGGCCTACCAACTGGGTCCCGATATCCTGGTCGCTGGCCACGCGCGAGACCACGATACCGGCCGCCGTGGAAATGATCAGCGAGGGAATTTGCGCCACCAGGCCATCGCCGATGGCCAGCAAGGTATAGTTTTTCAAGGCGTCGGCGAAATTCATGTCGTGCTGCACCAGGCCGACAATCAAGCCGCCGACGATATTGATGACTGTGACCATGATGCCGGCCACCGCATCGCCACGCACATATTTGCTGGCGCCATCCATGGCGCCATAGAATTCGGCCTCTTGCGCCACTTCGGTGCGGCGCCGGCGCGCATCGTCCTCGCCGATCAAGCCCGCGTTCAAGTCGGCGTCGATGGCCATTTGCTTGCCCGGCATCGCATCAAGCGCGAAGCGGGCGCCCACTTCGGCGATGCGACCTGCGCCCTTGGTGACGACGGTAAAGTTAATGATGGTCAAAATGATGAATACCACGATACCGACCGTGTAATTGCCGCCGATCAAGAAGTGGCCGAAGGCTTCGATCACCTTGCCGGCCGCGTCGGCGCCGGTGTGGCCTTCGGTCAACACGACCCGGGTCGAGGCCACGTTGAGCGACAGGCGCAGCATGGTACTCACCAGCAAAATGGTGGGGAAAGCCATAAAATCGAGGGGCTTGATGGTGTACAGGCTGGTCAACAGCACGATGATGGCCAGCGCGATATTGAAGCTGAAAAAGATATCGAGCACGAAGGCGGGCAGCGGCAACACCATCATCGCCAGCAACATGATGATGATGATGGGCGCGGCGATGCCCTTGTTGGCGCCGCCGCCGCTCAAGCCGCGCAACCAGGCCGGCAATCTCAGGCTATTCATGGTGTGGTTCCCTTATCCGGTGGATGTTGCGATGCGGGGTTGAGCGGGTCGAGTTCCGGCGGCACGTCGAGCTTGCCGGGCCGCTCTGGCCGCGCGCCGCCATTCTTGCCGTAGGCGCGCAACTGGAAGACATAGGCCAGCACTTCTGCCACGGCCGCGTACAGCGCTTCCGGGATTTCATCGCCGATCTCGGTATGCTTGTGCAGGGCGCGTGCCAGCGCCGGCGCTTCCAGGATCGCCACCTTGTTCTCACGCGCGATCTCGCGGATCTTCGCGGCCACCTCGTCGCTGCCCTTGGCCACCACTTGCGGCGCACCCCGTGAATTGTCAGAATACTTCAGCGCCACCGCGTAATGGGTCGGGTTGGTCACCACCACGTCGGCGGTCGGCACGGCGGCCATCATGCGGCGGCGCGACATTTCGCGCTGCATCTGGCGGATCTTGGCCTTGATTTGCGGATTGCCGTCCGATTCCTTCGATTCCTGGGTTACTTCCTGACGCGTCATCTTCAATTTATTGGCGTAATGCCAGATCTGGTAGGGGCCATCGATCGCGGCAATCAAGCCCAGCGCGCCGACAATGGTCAGGAAGCCCCCGCCCAGCAAACTGAGCAAATGGGCGATGCCGACCCGCAACGGCTCGACCGCGAGCGCCAGCACGGCCTGCTTGGAATGCTGCATCACCAGCCAGGCGACGACGCCAACCACGATGGTCTTGGCGATTGCCTTGAGCAATTCCACCAGGGCGTTGCTGGAAATCATATTACCGAGGCCATGCAGCGGGTTGAGCTTGCCGAAATTGGGCAGGAAGGCTTTCGAGCTAAACAACCAGCCGCCCACCAGCAACGGCGACGCCAGAGCCACCGCCATGATCACGCCCGCCAGCGGCAGGCAAGACAGCATCACCGAGACGATATCGACACCGATACGCTGGATCAGCACGTCGGAATCGAAGATCTGTTCCTGGTTCAGGGACAGGCCGGCCACCAGCACCGCGCTCAGGCGCCGCACCAAGCCCTCGCCGGCGAACCACAGGCAACAGCCGGCCGTCATCAAGACCGTGAAGGTGGCCACTTCGCGCGAGCGCGGCACGTCGCCCTCTTCGCGCGCCTGCTCAAGACGCTTGGCTGACGCCGCTTCGGTCTTTTCGGCGTCGCTGTCATTGGCCATCGAAACACTCCGGTGAAGTCCGGCGCGCTCGAATCGATGCGCCGGGGAAGATCACATTATCAGTGGCGCGGCGGCGCCGCCATCAAGGGAATAAGGATGGTTTTCCCGCGCTGTTTGATTTTGCCAAAAGGAAATTTTTTATAAAGCGGCACGAGCGCCCATGCGCCCGGCCGGCAACGTCAAACGGCGGGGATAGTGGACGCCGCCACTCCTTGCCGCCGAGCGCTGATGGCCACCACGTCGGCATAGCGCCGCAATACGATCGCTTCATCGAACTCGCGTTCGATGAAGCGGCGGCCCCGTTGGCCCATTAATTCGCGTTGCTCGATGGGCAAGGCAATAAACGCCAGCAGTTTCGCCGCCAGATCGGCGGCATCGGCCGGCTGGCAGAGCAAGCCGGTTTCGCCGTCGATGACGGTATCGCGGCAACCGGGCGCATCGGTAGTGACGATGGGTCGAGCCAGCGCGCCCGCTTCGAGCAGGGTGCGCGGCACGCCTTCCCGGTACGATGGCAGCACCACGCAATCGGCCGCGCGCAGGAATGGCCGCACATCGTCCGTCGTGCCCAGATATTCCATCAAACCTTCGGCGACCCATCGCTCCACCTGCGCGCGCGGCACCGCCGACGGATTGCTCACGTCCAGGAAGCCAAGCAAGCCGAAACGGGCCAACGGAAACTGCTGGCGCACCAGCCGCGCCGCCGCCACGTATTCGCCAACACCCTTGTCCCACAGCATGCGCGCAACCAGCAAAAAGACAGGCGCGTCGGCGGCCCGCTGCGGCGCGACCGGACTGGCGGCATCCGGCCAAAAAAAACGTTCCAGGTCCACGCCTGAGCCAGGCAGACGCTCGGCCTTGTCGGGTCGGACCAGGCCGGCGGAAATGAAAAATGCCAAGTCTTCCCTATTTTGAAAGAAGACATGCTGGGCGCGCCGAAAGGTCAGGCGGTACAACAAGCGCACCACGCGCGTGACGAAGGAAGGACGAATGAACGCGCGCCCCAGGCCCGACACGTTGGGAATGAATTCGCGTGCGCCGGCGATGCATGCCAGGGCCGAATACAGATTGCCTTTCGGCGTATAACTGAGCACCAGATCAATCCGCTTGCGTCGAAAAATACCGGCCAACCCCAACACCGATTTCAGTTCCCCGAGCGGATTGGTGCCGCCGCCCGAGATCGGCACAGCCTGGAAAGCGAAGCCGGCCAAGGCAATCCGCTCCGCATAGTCATCCAGGGGCGCCACCGCGACCACCTCGTGGCCGGCCTCCTGCAACATCCGCATCAAGTTCAGGCGGAAGTTAAACAAATACCACGCCGTGTTGGAGACAATAGCAATTCGCATTATTTACGTCCAAATCCTTAACAATTTCTGCAACGGGCATCCATTCGCCCTTTCAAAAAAATGCACCCTACCGTGCGTGCGGGCTCAGGACAACTCCACGTTCGCGCCCGGACGCGGGCGCAGTTCGGTGGCCGGCGAACGCAGCGTATCGCGGCGGATCAACCAACGGTATGCCATGAGATATAAGAAAATTTGCAAAAACAGGATCAACATGGAACCGGGAATGGTCTTACCAATGAACACCGTGGCCAGCGCCAACACCCCAATGCAGGGAGCGACGATGCAGGTGACAGCCGCATTGAGCTTCCATGCCGCACCGCCGGGGCCGGGAACCAATCGGGGGGCGACACAACGATATAGGAGGGTATGCAGATGCAACCCATCCGGTGCCCCCGGACTCGCCTTTGAGATAACTTTACGACGATAAATACTATACAGTACCTCTATCACCGGATAGGCACACACCGAAGAGACCTGCCAAGTATTGACCGATGCATTACGGGCAAGCAACAGCACGGCTATCTCGGCGGCCCAGAACCCCAGGAAATATGCCCCGCCGTCGCCCAGGAATAAGCGACCAGTTGGAAAGTTTACAAACAAAAACCCCAGCGCGGCGCCGCAGCCCAGCAAGGCCAGATCCGTCAACAAGCCATCGCCGACCTGCCATGCGATGAAGCCAAGGGAAGCCAGCATGATGATGACTACGCTTCCCGCCAATCCATTGAAACCGTCAATGATGTTGATCGCGTTGGCGCCGCCCGCGACCCCTATCACCGTCACAGCCAACGCGACCGGCGCAACCAGCAGAAGGCTATCGACGCCCCATAAATCGAATGCGTCGACCGTCGCGCCCAACAACCAACTGGCGATCAGCGCGCTGACGATCGTGGAGCACAGGCGCACTTTGACGGAAACTTTCTTGGTCAAGTCTTCAACGATGCCGGCCATAAAAGCAGGCAAGCTGGCCAGCAGAAGTTTTCCCGCCGGACTCACGTACTGACTGGGAAACAAGCCGGGAAAAAGAAGCAAGCACAAGAAAATCGCCAGCACCACGCTGGTCACGACGGCAATGCCGCCGATGCGCGGCACCGCCGTCGCGTGAAATTTCTGCGCACCAGAAAGATCATGATCGAGGGAATGCTTTCCATGCCATCCTTGAGAGTAAATGATCAGTAGACTCGAAGAGCAACTGATCACAGCCGCCACCACAACGATAACTAGCAGATGAAACCCAACCATTATCACATCCCCTCAAGGAACTTTCCGCGCGGATACCAAGCCAACCCCCCCCCCTACAGCGATAAGTATTTTGCTTTGTATCTTAACGCGAAATTCCGGGAAAAATGAATTTTTCGAGACAGACGAACCTCAAAACAACGGGGACCCGGCAGCGCCTGTTGGGAGAGGCAGCGCCAAGCGGCACGGGCCACCACCACCTCCCCGGAAAGTGCCCCCGCAGCGCCGCCGCCATTGACATCGAGAACAAAGAATCAGGTATAATTTTGTGGGCTACTGAGTGCTGTCGGGCCAGAATGGCTTTATTGAAGCCGTCGAAACCATTTAAACCGTTCGCACAAACCATGAGGGATCAATGGCCGCCAAGTCTTTGAACTATCCGTTCGATATAAAAGAACTTCTTCGCAAGCGGCGCGCCATCCGTACCGAGCTGGTCCGGCAGCCGGACTTGATCCATGTCAAGATCGCGATATTGGGCGGCTCCACAACCTCCGAAATTCGCAGCATCGCGGAACTTTTCATTCTTAATTCCGGTTTTCACCCCCTGTTTCTGGAATCTGAATACGGGAAATATTTCGAGGACGTCGTCGTCGACGACAACGCTTTGCGGGAATTCAAGCCCGATGTTGCCTTTATCCACACAACGCACGTCAATATCGTCAACGCCCCGCGCATATTCGACTCGGAGCAGCAAGTCGAAACTTGCCTGGCCGCCGAAATGGCGCGCTACCAGGCGATCTGGAGCAAGCTCTCGGGGGAGTTGGGTTGTTTGGTGATTCAAAATAATTTCGATTTACCCCCCACACGCAGCCTGGGTGGGCTTGACTCGACTGAGCTGTTCGGCAAAACCAATTTTTTGATGCGCCTGAACCTGGAATTCGCGCGCGCTGCCCGCCAGAATCCAAAGCTGATCATCAATGACATCCACCATCTCTCGGCGCGGATCGGGCTGGACCAGTGGTTCGACAGCGCATACTGGTTCAACTACAAGATGGCGGTCAGCCACATCGGCACCGTCCACTTGGCCCATGCGCTGGCGACACTGCTGCGTGCCGCATATGGCAAGACGCGCAAGTGCCTGGTGCTCGACCTCGACAATACAATGTGGGGCGGCGTGATCGGCGATGACGGCATGCACAACATTCAGATTGGACAGGGAACGCCGCAGGGCGAGGCCTTTAGCATGTTTCAACAATATTGTCGCGAACTCAACGAACGCGGTATATTGCTGGCCGTTTGCTCAAAAAATGACATTGACAATGCACGGCAGGGCTTTTCGCACCCGGACAGTGAACTAAAGTTAGAGAGCTTCACCTCTTTCCAGGCAAACTGGGAGCCGAAACCCGGCAACATCGAACGCATCGGGGCGGAGATCAACATTGGTCTCGATAGTTTGGTCTTTATCGACGACAATCCGGCCGAACGCGCGATCGTGGCGGCGCAACTTCCGCCGGTGGCGGTGCCGGAAGTCGGCAACGATGTCGCGCGCTTCGCCGAGTACATTGATCGGGAAGGCTACTTCGAAGCGATCCGGATCAATCCCGACGACGCCAAACGCGCGGCCTTTTATGCCGACAATAGTGAGCGCGCTGCCTATCAAAGCCAGTTCTCGAACTACGGCGAATTCCTTGCCTCCTTGGGCATGAAAGCTGAAATCGGCGGTTTCAGCCCCACCTATCTCGATCGCATCACGCAACTGAGTAACAAAACAAATCAGTTCAATCTGACGAGCAAACGCTATACCCTGGCCGAAATGGAAACGATGTCGCAAGCCCGTGACGTCATCACGCTATACGGCCGTCTCGCCGACCGTTTCGGTGACAATGGCCTGGTCACCGGCCTTGCCGGAAAGATACTTAAGCGTAGCGTCCATATTGATCTGTGGTTCATGAGCTGCCGCGTATTGAAACGCGACATGGAACACGCGATGCTTGATACCCTCGTTGCCAAGGCCATCGAGCGGGGCGCCGATGAAATCATCGGCCACTACCACCGCAGCGCGAAAAACGATATGGTGGCCGACCACTATGACAAACTTGGTTTCAAGCTGGTATCGAAAGCCGACGACGCCTCGTGGTCGGTCTGGAAGCTTGAACTGGCCCATTACCAGCCACGCAACAGCAACATCAAGGAAATTATCTATGTCTGATATCTTAGTTCAATTACAAGCCATTTTCAGAGACATCTTCGACAATGACACGTTGACCATCACGCGCGAGTCGAACGCCGGCCAGATAGAAGACTGGGACTCCTTGGCCCATATCAATCTGGTTTCTGCGATCGAACAGGAATTCCACATCAAATTCGCCCTCGGCGAATTGCAGGCCATGAAGGATGTCGGCGAAATGATCGACCTCATGGAAAAAAAACTCGCGCGCTGACGCCGCAGGTATACATTTGTCAACCATGAACCAATATCGTTGGAATGACTTGACGCTTGGCCTGAAACACACGTTTCAGGCCAGCATTACCGAACAAATGATGCTGCACTTTTGCCAGGATAGCGGCGACCACAATCCGCTACACCTCGATGCCGAATATGCTGCGGAACATGGATTTCCGAACCGGGTGGCCTATGGATTACTCACTTCATCGTTCTACTCCACCCTGGCCGGCGTCTATTTGCCCGGAAAATTTTGCCTGCTGCACGGCATTGACATCACTTTCATGAACCCCGTCTTCGTCGGCGACTTGCTCACCGTGTCGGGCGAAATCACCTACCTGAACGACGCCTACCGGCAGATACAGATCAGTGCCCGCATCGACAACGCAAACGGAACACAAGTGTCCAAGGCAAAGATCAAAGCCGGGGTCCTTTGCGCGGAAGGCCCGCAACCATGAGCGCCGAAGTCATCCTGATCACCGGCGCCTCATCCGACATCGGATGCGAATTGATACGCCAATTGGTCGCCGGTCCCGCCAGCACCTGGCCAATGCTGATTGCCCACGCCCGCTCCGGGGTCGACAAACTCGAGGCGTTGGGCCGGGAAATTACGGGCTTGGCGGAGCGCCTCGACATAGTCCAGGCCGACCTCGGTTCCGAGGCAGAGCTGCTGGCGCTGATCGACGCGATACGCACGCGCCACGGCTTCCCGACCCAAATCGTGCATTTGGCCGCAGCCAAGCTTGAATTGAAACGCGTCACCCAGTTCGACTGGCGCGCGCTGGCAAGCGATCTTGAAATTCAGCTCAGGTCGATCGGCATGATACTGCAGGCATTTTTACCCCGAATGGTCAAATCGGGTAGGCGTTGCAAGGTGGTTTTCATGTTGTCGAGCGCAACACTGGGTACCCCGCCCAAATACATGACCCAGTACACGGTCGGAAAATACGCCATGCTGGGATATTTCCGCTCGCTCGCGGCGGAGTACTCGGACAAAGCGATTTGCTTCAATGCCGTTTCGCCGTCCATGGTCGAAACCCAGTTCCTCTCGAATATTCCCGAGAAATTCGTCGAAATGGCCGCCGCCGCCCATCCGGGGAAAAGAAATGCCGACGTGGCGGACGTGGCGCCGGTGATTCGTTTCCTGCTCTCTCCCGATTCAGACTATCTTAGCGGCGCAAACCTTCCAGTTACTGCGGGCAGTGTAATCTGATGCTGTTTAACTCATTTGAATTCATTTTCCTTTTCCTGCCCTGCGCAGCGCTTGGATATCATACGCTGCGACGCGCCGACCGTGGCACCCTGGCCATCGACTGGCTGATCGCCTGCTCGCTGTTTTTTTATGCCTGGGGCAACCCAAAAAATTTACCCGTCTTGCTAGCCTCCCTGTTCGCCAATTATGCACTGGCGCGCTGGATGGGAAAGGGCGACGCCAACGGTGCCAGCCATTCGCGCCGCAAACGCATCTTAATTGGCGGCATCGCGGCCAATCTGCTGCTGCTGGCCAGCTACAAGTATTCGAACCACTTGCCGCTTGGCATCAGCTTCTTTACATTGATGCAAGTGATGTATTTGGTCGACTGTTACGAAGGCATGATCGCGCCCAACAATCTGCGCGATCACGCCTTGCTTGTTTCTTTTTTCCCCTCGGTCTCGATGGGGCCAATTCTGCGCGCCAAGGATACGCTGTTACAATTTCGCGCACCGGCCGCGCGGGAATTTGACGCGGATCTCCTCGCGCGTGCGATCTTGCTATTCTCAATCGGGTTGTTCAAAAAAGCCGTCATTGCCGACAGCTTTGCCAGGATCGCCGACGCCGGCTACATGTCGCCAGCGACCCTGTCTTTACTCGAAGCCTGGGCTTGCAGTGTTTCCTATTGCCTGCAACTATATTACGATTTCAGCGGTTACTCCGATATGGCCGTCGCTGCGGCATTAATGCTCGGCATCAATATCCCGCTGAACTTCAACAGTCCGTATCAAGCTCGCTCCATTATCGATTTCTGGAAGCGCTGGCATATCTCTTTGTCGAACTTCATTACAAGCTATCTTTACACGCCCATCGTCCGCTCATTCAAAAAACTAAGCTTTGAAAAAGCCATGTTCGCCACCCTCATTTCGATGCTGATCGCGGGACTATGGCATGGATCAACCTGGAATTTCATCATTTTCGGCGCACTCCATGGCATCGCTCTGGTGGTAAACCAATACCGAAAAAAATCGAAAAAGAAACTTCCCGACGGCCTGGCCTGGGCCTTGACCTTTGCCTATATTAATGTTGCCTTCATTTTTTTCCGCGCCCACAACATTTCGGATGCGCTCCAGGTATTGCGCGCGCTCGGCAATGTGGACTCGCTCACCGGTACGGCGACCTTGAAACTGTCGATTCGCGCCTCCGAAATAAAGGAATTGGTCCTGCCCATTTCACTGGGAGCGGCGCTGGTTTTTTCGAAAAAAAACTCGAATGTGCTTACCAGGGAATTCCAGCCATCCTGGAAAAACCTGAGTTGGGCCACCCTGGTAACGGTCATTTCTCTGCTTTACCTGAACTCGAACATGGCCAAGGAGTTCCTCTATTTTGAATTCTAAACCCGCGAAAATATGGTGCCTGAAATTCTTGACGCTCGTATTGTCCGCCGCCGGCCTGATTGCGGCGACAAACTACGCGGTGGATTTCTATGGATTATTCCAAGATCCAAGTGGAAAAAAACTCGTGAGTTATTCCAATGAACGCACTGCGAAATATTTATTCAGTTATCGCTACATTCCAGCCAACTTTGATGGCATCCTGATTGGTTCGTCGATTTCGGCAAACTGGGACATGTCGAAAATTCACGGGGCGCATTTATATAACGCGTCCATCTCGGGCGGCAATATCTCTGAGGAAAAGCTGATTGCAGACAATGTGTTGGCACGTAAAAATATTAAAATGGTCATTTTTTGCATTCACCCCTACTTGACCGAAACCCATGGGCGCAAGTCAGGCTATATGGATACGCGCGAATACTGGGGTGCGCTGGGATCGATCCAGTTGTTTCGCGAATATGCCAATCTGTTATTGGCCCGCTCCCATCCCCTGGAAGCCAAGTTTGATGAAAACGGCCGCTTCGACTTCGAAGCCGAAGCGGCGTTGGCTGCCAAAGCCCAGCCACACCCGGGGCCGAAAGAAATGAGCGCGGCAACGACGTCGTTTACCGTCGATGAGAAAGCTTATGTGGAATACGCACAACTAGTGGCGAGCGCCCGTGCGAATGGGGCCAGGATTGTCGCCTTCATTCCGCCAATTTACGCAGGAGTGTACAATGTCGATCCAGCCAAATATGAGGCTTATTTTGCGCGCATGTCGGCGCTGTTTCTACCGAACGAGCGGGTGCTTAATTTTAACCGGCCCGCATATGCCAGCTATACAGGGTCTGCAGCAACGTTTTTCGATGGTTCGCACCTGACGACAGAGGCGGCGGATTTCTTTTCTTCCGAGCTTGCCAGGGCGCTACAGCCACCGCTTGGCAAAGAGGCGCAAGCCGCCCAGGCCGCCATTGACTAAAAATGGCCGACGCCAACATGGAACGCGCCAGAAATCCCTTGCTATGCCGAAGCGACGAAAAGAGCAGCCATCGGCCTACTGCGGCGAATCGGTATCCACCTTATCGGCGTCGCAGTCCATTTTTTCCAAACAATGATAGTAAAACGCTTTGTGCCACGCCTATCATTCCTCAGTTATTGCGGTCAATTACCGGGACTATATTATCAAACACAATGCTATTAGATTGATTCGGAGAAATATTTTTTTTAATTTTAAATACATAAACGAAGCCAAACACCATGCCAAGAATGGGAAGTATCCATTTTAAATAATAACTGGCTATAATAAAATAGAACAACGCTTCCTGCTTTTTACTGCTACGGTAGGAATAGCCCCCCCAACCGGAATGAGATGAAACAAAATTGGTTTCCTTGTCAAAATAAAATTTCTTTATTTTATCATTGCCTTTGTAAAATTCCTCGGGGATTTTTTCAGGAGTTTCAACGCTACCGCGAGCGAACGTTTTAAAAGAGGGGTCGACAATCCAACTATTGTTCCGACCATCAAACACTTGCATCACCACATGCCCGTTCAAACCCGCCACCCGCGCATCAATACCGTATCGCCGTTGCAACAAATCGGCACCGGCAAGCGACAACTGCGAACAGATGCCGAAACCACGCGCCAGTGAATCCCTGTACTGTGGTAATTCAACATTGCCAAACAGCTGAGTGCTCGAATCCTGCAACATATATTTTGCAATCAAGGGATCGACCAATTTCATGCCGCTAAGTATCCAATTTTCCTGGACCGGCATATAGTCGACATTATTGGGCCAGTCATAATTAATCGTTTCACGAAAATGCAAAAGGAATTCTGCAAGGAAACGGTCGGACAAGCCCTCCCGGGCGTAGCTTTCATCGAGAGTTTGATACAATACGGTCACCGGCTTAAGCTGGTATTTTTTTTGTAGTCGCTGTGCGGATCGGTTACCAAACCGAGCAGCGAAACACAAAACAATAACGCTGAAATCAATCCAGTGGTCATTGCCAATTTTCTCGACATACTCTACTTTCATATGTAGCGATGCTTATTGTTGCTCCAACCAAACTTGAAACATTAGCACGCCCCACAACTGCCGATGCCAATTCCGGTGACCGGACAAATGCTCCATCCATTTGCGCCGAATTGCCGTAGGCTGGAAATACCCTTCCCGCGCCAACCGCGATTCGTCGAGCAAGGCGTCGGCCCAATCGCGCAAGGGTCCACGCAACCATGCAGCGACCGGCACGCTGAAGCCTTGCTTGGGCCGTTCGATCAGCGCCTGCGGCACGTGACGGTAGAGCACTTGACGCAGCGCCCATTTGGTTTGACCACCGCGCAACTTCATCGATTGCGGCAGTCGCCACGCGAACTCCACCACACGGTGATCGAGCAATGGCACCCGCGTTTCCAGCGACACTAGCATGGATGCCCGGTCGACCTTGGCCAAGATATCATCCGGCAGATACGTCAGTTGATCAAGCAGCATCATGCTTTGCATCGTATCAAACCCGGCAAAACGCGGCGAATCACCCGAATGGGACGTGATGTGCGCTTTGCCACCGATGACCACCCCGTCCAGCTCGTGCCAATGGGATATTAAATCATGGTACAAGGCTTGCGCAGAAGTGTTTGTTACAATTTGTGCGCCCTTATGCAGTTTATCGCCCACATTTCCCTTGTTCAATGCCCCCGGCCACACAAGGCCGACAGATGCGCCAACGCGGTTCCAAGCGGCGGGCGAGATGGCGCTCACGCCGCGCGCCACAATTTTCCGTAGCGGCGTGGGGAACATGGACATTTGACGCCACATGCGCGCCGACAATTGGTACAAATTGTAGCCGCAAAATAATTCGTCGCCGCCATCACCGGACAGCGATACCGTCACTTGCTGCCGCGCCATTTGCGAGACCAGGAAGGTAGGAATCTGCGAATCATCGGCCAGCGGCTCGTCATACATCGTCCCCAAGGCCCGGACCACGCCGATGGTATCTTGTGCCGTCACATACAATTCCGCGTGCTCAGTGCCCAGATGCCGCGCCACCGCGCGCGCATGCCCCGCTTCATCATAGCCGTCCTCCCGAAAGCCGATGGAAAAAGTCTTCACCGGCCGGCTCGATTGCGCCTGCATCAAGGCCACGACCAGGGATGAATCAACGCCGCCGGAAAGGAAGGCACCGAGTGGCACATCTGCCTCCATTTGCTGCCTGACCGCATTCAGGAGCAAGCTCTCGAGCGCGTCGACCGCTTGCAGATCAGTGCCCTTGAACGGCTCCGCGATACCGGCGCGCGCCACCTCATCAACGGACCAGTATGGCCAGCGACGCGGCGCGCGCACGGCCAGGGAAATTTCAAGCAAGCAGCCCGGTTCGAGCTTGGCAATGCCCTCGTAAATGCAGTACGGCGCCGGGATATAACCATATCGCAGCAGCATTCTCAGCGCGTCGCGATTGACCTCGGCACAAAAAGCCGGATGCGCGCGCAGCGCCTTGAGCTCGGAACCAAATAGCAATACCGCGCCCTCGCCCTCGCCTTGCCAGCCGTAATACAGCGGTTTCTCGCCCAGCCGGTCGCGGGCCAGCGTCAGCACCGCGCGCTCGCGATCCCACACGGCGATGGCGAACATGCCGATGCAACGCCTGAGCGTGTCTTCTATGCCCCAGGCTTCGATACCGGCAAGCAGGGTTTCGGTGTCCGAATGGCCGCGCCAGGCGCCGCACGTGCGCCCTGCCGTCAACTCCTCGCGCAACGCCAGATGATTATAAATTTCACCGTTGTACACAATCACATAGCGTCCATGCGCCGCGTGCATCGGCTGATGACCTGCGGCGCTCAAGTCGACCACCGCCAAACGGCGGTGGCCGAACGCGATGCCCTGCTCCGCCTGCGACCAATACCCGGCATCGTCCGGGCCGCGGTGGCTGATGCTGTCGGCCATGCTGCGCAGCACCGCAAGGTTGGCCTCGTTCGTCGACGCCGCGCCAAGAAAACCCACTAGACCACACATAGATTATTTCCCTTTTCCGCGCCGCGAAACGCGGATTTTCCTGATGACGAACGACGTCATCGTGCGCAACAGCGGCGCCACCAGGGGCAAGGCGCAGCGCACCTTCGCCGCCTCATGGATGGAGACAATTTGTCGACGATGCAGTCGCATCCACGCCAGCAAGTCGCTGCGCTGACCCGCAGTCATGTTGTTTGGATGCAGGCATAAGGTGTAGACGCCGAAGCCGAAATGCATGGCCGAGGCGAACAATTGCGGCACTGCGGTGAGGCTGCCTATGCGATACGGGAACATGCCGTAGCCGTCGGTGATGTAGTCGAAGTGTAGCGCGGCAAGCGCGCGTACCGTGTTGTCATCGAAAGAATGCGAGGGTGCCATGAAGACGGGTTGCCACACGCCTTCACGCTGCAGGATTTCTTTGCCGTCTCTTAACTTCGCATATTGTTCCTGGTACGACAAACCGGCAAATTCGGATTGCCGGTTCACCGAAATCAAGCCGGGATCGGCGGTAACGTACTCATGCGTATAACCATGCTGGGCAATCGTCCAGCCGCTGTCGCGCCAGCCACGCACGCGTTCCCAAAAATTTTCCTCCGGCATTTCCACGGCAAGCTTTGGGTCGCGGCAGTCAGGCACGACGCCGATCAAGACAGGAATGGCCAATTCGCGTGCCAGGGCGTCGATAGCGGAAAAGCGCGACCACGCCATGCCCGGCGCAATGTCATCGAAACGTAAAACAAACTGAGGTGAAAACATGTCCACAACCCCGGGGGAAATGACTACATTAACATCACTAACGGCAAGCACCGGCGGGCCAGGAATGGGCTGTGCATCCCTCAAACCGGATGCGGCAAGGCGATCCCAAATCACCCATCCCGGCCTGACAACGGTCCACTCAAATCTGGCCCGCCGCCGCGCGCTCGAATAACAAATCAAATTTCGCGGTCATGGCTTTCAATACAAACAGCTCGGCGGCACGTTCCCGGTTGCGCGCGCCGATCTGCGCGCGCGCGGCCGGTTCCAGCGCCACCATCGTCAGCATTGCCGCGGCAAGCCGCTCCGCGTCGCCGGCGCGCACGACAAATTCATCCGCACCCAGCACTTCCCTGCACTCCCCCGCGTCCGTACTCACGCAAGCCAGTCCACTGGCCATGGCTTCCACCAAGGCGTTCGGAAATGATTCGCTCACGGAAGGCAAGATATACACATCGAATCCTCGCAACAGGCGCGCTACGTCAGGGCGCTTGCCAAGCAGATGCAGGCGACAGGCCGGCAAGCCGGTGCAAGCCATATTGAAAAAAGCCGGATTGTTTTCCTCCGCGCCATTCCCGATCACCACCACGTGCAGGCGGGCGGCGATTTCAGGCGCCAGTTGTGCCAGCAAGCGCGGCAACGCTGCAAAGAAAACCGGGTAAGCCTTTTCCGGCACGACACGTCCGACGCAACCGAGCACGATCGCGTCGTCGTCGAGGCCCCATTCGCGGCGCACGGCAAGCCGGTCATCCAGACAGGGATAAAATTGCTCCGCATTGATGCCATTGTGGATAATGGCCCAGTCACCATCGCCTCCGGCAAAACCGATCCCGGCATGCGCCCGCATCGCCGCTCTTGAGTTCGACACAAGCAGTGGTCCCAATCGGCTCGATAAAGGAGCCAGCAATTTCTGCACGAGGAAACGGCCCGGCTTCTTGAATGGTCGCTGGTAAGGCAAACTACGGATATGCCACACCAGGGCGGGCCGGGCTTTCATCAAAAAGACAAGCAAGGCGCTCAACAGGCAGGGATAATATAACCACGCGGAAATTACATCGGGCTGGAATTGCCGTAATTCTCGCCGTAATTGCAGCGTTCCTGAGAGTGACAGCAAGCCCCGCCGTTGATTCAATGCGCGCACCGACACCCCGGCCGCGACCATTTGCGCGCCCAAGGTATCGACTTCGCCGATTGATTTGAGTACATACACGCGGTGACAGGAAAGGGGGATGGCGCTGGCGCTAAGATAACGCAGCAAGGTCGTCTCGGTTCCGCCGAAGCCATTCAAATCGCCGATAATGTGAGCGATACGCGGGCCGCTCATACGCGGCCATCCCGCGTCGATGACACCGGCGCGTTGCAATTGACCACTCTGGAAGAACGCTGGAATAAACTCATCGAACCCGACTCTTTAGGGGACATGCGCATGTCGTCGTTTTTTGCGCGCTTGCAAGGCAGCTTTCAGCTTTTCCAATGTGCCGAAACCGAACACACAAAGCTTGCCTAAAGGAGTGATGCCAAGCAAATAATTATACTCGATAAGCTCGCGCCCCCCAAAACCCTCCTTGAAGTCATCGACCGCCTTGAGCGCCGCAGATTTGCTGATACCACCGAAGTCATAGCGCCCGAAACCGCGTTGCTTGAAGTACTGGATCATATTCCAATGCAGCAATTTATTTGCACGACCCAGCACTTTGCGCTGCTCGGGATCGTCCAGACCGACGTTACCGGCGGAATACAACAAGCGCGCGCGCATCCCGTCACAGATATACGCATGCGCTGAAAACCAGTGTTCGGGCCGCCCCTCTTGAACCGAGGCTGCCAGCACCAGGGATGTCGAGCGGGCCAGAACGCGTAACTTGGCATGGTTTGCCGGGCCAAGCGACTTGGCGGCGGCAAAGGCATCGAAAAAAGTGCAAAAACGCTCAATTTGCTGATCGTCGGGCGCGGCCTGGATGATGGGCGAGATCAAATCGCGCTCGTGGGCACGCCGGATTTCATAGGCGAAACCTTTCCTGACATTGGCCAGCAACAGCGCCTCGTCGTCGCCCAGCGCCACCATCGAAGATAGGAATTGTCCGCCGCCCCGCCCCGGAGCGGCCGCCTGTATGAAGTATTGCAAGTCTTCGCCCTCCGGCTCGACGCTGGTCGAGTCGGCGAAAAACAACTCGCGCACGTTCAAAAAACTTTTTCGTCGTTTCAAATCGATCACGCCAATTCCAGCCCCAATATAGTCCGCCTCATGTCAACGGCCCTGCTTAGACGGTAGCAGCGAAGCGAGCACCCGCTGCCATTGATCAGCGACGGTCGCGATGGAAAACTGCCGTTCCACCAACTCGCGGCCATTCGCGCCCAAGCGCTGGCAACGACCCTCGTCGCGCATCAGCGATTCCAGCGCGGCAATCCAGTCGTCGGGCGAAAGCGCACCAATGCCGACCTCGCCCATATTCAATATTTCCCGGTTCATCCCCATGTCGGCCACCACGACCGGTATCCCGCATGCCATATACAAGAGCATTTTATAACTGCATTTGCCACGCGACCAAGGCGTGTCGTCCAGCGGCATCAAGCCGATATCCATTTCGGCGATACAGCGCACTTCGTTTTCCGGCGACCACGGCAGATATTCCAACTGCGACGGCGCAATATGCTCAAACTTGGGCGCCCGATCCGAGACGATCCGCAACATCCAGTCCGGATAGCCCGCCAGCAGCCTGGCCAGCTTTTCTTCAATCGCGGCGAAATACTCGTAGCCACCGAACGTGCCGGACCAACCAATGATGCGCCGGCCAAGCCCACGCCTGGCAAGCGGTTGAAATTTGGCGATATCGACGGCGGTCGGCACGATGCTGAGCGGCTTCCCGAAACGCGAAAAATGCTCCGCCAAGAACTGGTTGCCGCAGACGATATGGTCGCTCACCCGGCCCAAATGGTTGGCTGCGGCACCACGCCGGTACAACCAGATCGCATCGTCGACATCGAGTACCCGCGGGCCCTTGGTCAACCCTTCCAGGCTGGGCAGGGTGGAAATGAATTCGCGCTGCAAAATGCTCAGGTCGGCGCAATGCGCCCGCCGGATCTGGGCAAAGCGGGAACACGCAGCGGCGCCCAGCCAGAACGGCCGACGCCAGGATTGCGGCGGCGGATAGGAGCCATATTCGGCCGTATATTCGAGCAATTCCATATTTCTGCGAGCAAACTCAGGAATCAATTGCCGAATCCGGAAACGGGCGCTGGGAATATGAAGCCCTTGCGTGAATGCGGCGATTTTCAAAGCGTCACCGCGCTCATGTCGGCGCTTGCTTCGGCCGGCCGCACGGAATTCCATAGCACGACATAGAGAGGCAACACGAAGAGTATGCGATACGCGCTCAATAAGGGGTAGCCGATGTCCGCGCAGAGAAAGAAAATGAAAAAAAACAGGCATTCGCGCATGCTGCCCAAGTTCGTCCGCAGGAAGTTGAACAGCATCGCCATGATCAATGCATAACCAAAGATCGAGGTCCGCATCACATATTCGGCAATGAAGTTATCTCCAAATTCGACAATGCCATCATAGCTGATGCCAAGCGGCTGGAAATAATTCCGCCACAGATAGGTATAGGTCGGTTCCAATCTGGATTCGCTGCCAACGCGCCCGGAAAAGCCATTGCCCTTGTCGTTCAGCGCATCCCACGCGCTTTTCATCATTTCGTTTTCCTGGAAAAAACCGCTTGACGCAAGATATATCGCATAAAACAGGAGCAGCAATCCCAACATGACATTCAAGCGCCAATCCAGCGCCTTGACTACGCGCAGCATGAAAATACAGAGAAGCAGGCTGAACAATAAAAAGGAAGAGACGGATAACAACCACGGCATCAGAAAGGCGAATCCAAAAAACAGCGTATAGGCGAAACCGCGATTGGTTTTACTGGTGGCAAGGGTAGCCATACGCAAAAATAGTAAACACAAGGCAAAGTAGGCGAAAGCGGCCACCGAATGGGTGCCAAAGACGGTGACTGGCTTGGCAAACCAGCTGATCATACGTTCGAATAATTCAGTATTGAATTGATACCATTTTTCTTGTAGGGCTACAACTGCCTCAATACCAATAATGGTCGACCACCCCAGGATGAGAATCGGCAAGCAGAGCAACAACAGTGCCTGCTTGGGCCGCTCGAGCGCCAGTCCCCGCAAGTCCCGCGACAACACGCAACAGATTGACACGTAAGGAAAAATTGCTCCAAAGGCAAAGTTTTCCATTGGCGACAGCAGCGTAAAAATTCCCAGCATCGCCAACAACGTGCCTGCCATGAGCACATTGTTCCATAAGGTTCTGCCCAGAGCCAGGCAAGTCAGTAAAATCAGCGACAGGATCGTTGAATATAGCGGCAGCAGGGTCGGTTGCGGCTCACCATTGATCGACGCTGGAGCATAAAATGCCGCCATTCCAATCAGCAAGACCAGCAATGCCGAAAAACTTGTTTTGGCCGGGGGCGATTGCAGAAACGGCGGCGCCATCATCACCGCCCCCACAGGCGCGCCACATTGGCGCGCAACTGCGCGACATCAAATGCCAGCAAAGCCGCACCATAGACCAGCATGCCGGTCGCCACCTGGACCGCCAGCGCAAACACCCCGAACCAGTGTCGCAGCGGAAACAGCGCGAGGCCCATCGCCAACGCCGCCGCCGCGACCTTGGGCGCGTCGCGATGAACGGGGAGCAAGGGAAATACTTTCCCGCCCAAATACCGGCTGATCAACATCGACATCAAAAATGACAGGAAGGTGGCAAACGCGGCGCCCAGTAAACCAAACCCTGGTATCAAAACAATGTTCAAGGCGATATTGCTGAGCGCGGCCCAAAAAAACACCCACACTTGGCCGAGCAAGCGTTGGCCCAGTTGGAAACTATAATCAAAATAATATGCTCTGATTCCGGCAACGAAGACCCCGGCTGCCACCACGCCAATCACAGGGCCGGCGTGCTGCTGGAATTCGGCGCCGAACAGGATAGAGGCGACATTGTCGGCCAACAATATCAACCCCGCCGTGGCCGGCAAGGATACCAGCAGTAACAACAAGCCGTTCTCGCGCACCTGCCGTTGCGCCGCAGGCACACCCTCCTCCGCCAGCGCCTTCAACGCCAGCGGATAGCCGGCCAGATAAATGATCCCCATCAGCATGCCGACCGATTGTTGTGCCAAGTCATAGGCCGGGGCATAGGTGCCGACTGCCTTGATCCCCATGAACCAGCCGATAAAATACCGGTCCGACGCGTCGACCACGAAAATCAAGACATAGCTCATTGTCAGCGGGGCACCATAGCGTAAAAATCGCCACAATACGTCCCGCTTGAACTCGACAATTGAAAACTCCCCCCAATAGCGGCTGACGATCAGGCTGGACATAAATAAACCGGACGCCAATCCCAGCAATACGCCGCCAGCCCCCCATCCGGCATAAAACAAAGCGATACCCAAGCCTAGCGCCAGCACCGCCTTCAGGGAGCCCATGACGCCAAATAGAACCGGCGCGATGCGCGCATTCGCGATGCGTTGATTGAATTCGAACCATGCCATTGCCCAAGCCACCAGCAAGGATGGCCACAGGATTTTTTGCGCGGGTCCGTCGCCAAGAAACTGGGCACCAATCATGGCGACGATGGCCGATACCGCCACCAGTGCCAGGTAGGCGCAAACTGCAGTCGAGATCAGATGGCTGGAAGAATTGCCGCGATCAGGCAGGAAACGGGCCATGCTGATGCTCAGCCATTGAAAGAAGCCACCGCTGACGACGCCGGCCGACGTGATAGCCAGCGCATAACTGCCATACTGCTCGGTACTCATCAGCCGCGTGAAAATCGCCAAAGACAATAGGCTGAGTAACGCAGGAATAAAACGGCCGATAAAATAAATGACACTATGTTGTAACAACATGAATTCATATCCTGTTCGGGAAAGGTTTTCGACAGCGCCATTCGTCAGACATTCCGCCCGCGCCCGGCCCTGCCATATGGCACCATCCGCTTCCCCGCTGCGGCTATACTCAAGCCCGCTTAGAGCGCAGCGCTTGCCGCAGCGCTTCCAGTTTCTCTGCATTTTCCGGGTTTCGTTTTGACAATTCCAGCAACCCCGCCGCCAGTACCCACAACACGGTGAACGCCAGCACCAGCAGCGCTGACATGACAGTGATCACTGTGCGCCGTGGCTTGAACTTACGTTCTGGCAACTGAGCCTTGTCAAGCACTTGAATGATCGAAGCATCCTTCGATTCGTCGAGACGGGCAATTTCGTATTGCTTGGACAGCATTTCATACAACATTTGGTAATACTTTACATCACGCAATACCTTAATGTTCTTCAATCCTTCCTGATCGCCTGCGTCCGATTTCTGGCCCGACGATTCCGGATTACCGTTTTCCTGACGCGAAAGTTCCGCACGCATGCTCAGCAACTCCTGCTCGACGCGCTTATAATCCTGATTATTGTTCGTTACAAAAGCCCGCATTGCGTTTAACTGGATGTCTTTGGCCGCGATTTGCGCCCGCAGCCGCGCCACAGTTTCGACAATGGCGCGGCTCTGGCTATCCACACTAATCACGCCATGGGCATCGAGCGCCTCTTTCAACGTGGCCTCGGCCCGCGCCAGGTTGTCTTTAGTCAGTTGTAGCTGATTTTCAAAAAACAAACGGCGCTGTGCAGCTTCGGTCACCGCCAGCACTTTGGTCAATTTCAACAGCTCGTCGGCATAGGCGTCAGCCAAGTCCACCGCGCGCTTGCGATCTTCATCCTCGACTTCGATATTGATCAAGCCATCCTTACCAGAAGTGAAAGTGGTATTGTTATCCAGATCCTTGCGTGTCGGCTCCAACAACTCGCGGCCATACACTTTTTTCAAATCGAAGCGAACCACCAGTTTATCGGCGATGGTTCGGCTCTTGAGCATTCCCATGTACAGGTCATTCGGATTTTTGACGCCCGCAGCACCCGCCGCGGCACCGGCCACGCCGCCCAATTGCGCCATCAACGCAGCGGCGCCCGACTGGGCCTGCTGAGGCGGCAAGATACGCGTGTTGGCCTTGTACACGTTTGGCATCAGGAAACTAAGCAACGCGGCACAGACGGCGGCGGCAAATGGCAGGCCCAACACCAACTTCTTGCGGCGGGCCAGAATGGTGACGATATCGATCGCGTCGATTTGCGCATGCGTTTGCTGACTGGAGACCGCCGCTAACACGGTGACAGGTATTTCACTCATACTTTACGTTCGCTCATAAGAGAGGGAGGCGGGAAAGCCTGCGGCTTTCACTATTTCAAGACCTTGATCGCGGCGGCGCCCAAGCCGAAATTGGCGATGATCTGAGTCCACTCACGCGCGCCCAACATGAAACGGGACCAGGCGGTTTCCTTGTCAATTTTCTCCGGCACCACAATGGTATCGCCTGGCAGCACTATCGTATCAACAATCCCGCCCGAAAACCACTTGCCGGAATCGCCGGCCAGGACGCTGCCGTCAACACGGATAACGAAAATATTCTCCAGATCGGCGTCCGACGTGACGCCCGAGATCTTCAAGTATTTTTCGACGCTCGTGTTCGCGCGCCACAACGGCGACGCTTCGGCGTTCACCGCCCCAAACACGTGGATGAAATCCGGCCTTGGCGGGATCACCAATTTGTCGCCGTTTTCAAGCCTCAATGGAGGCAGGCTGCTCAAAGTCTTATCCTTCGGATCGATGGAAAAGGCAATCCGACCCGTGGGTTTCAATTGGCGGACACGGGCAATCGCGTCTTTGGCGCTGAGCAAGTCGGCCTGACGGCGGCTTTCCGTGATCTGGGCGTCGGCAGGGGTGATGGCCCGGGCGTTCGAAATTGTCTTCGATTGCTCGCCGCGCAATTGCGTATCCAAACGGGCGGCAACTTTCTCCAGATTCGCCTCTTGCTCCCGGCGCACTTGCTCGCGATAAAACGCGGTCGCAAACAGATAGGCATTCGGTGTCACACCACCGGCCCGGGTAACCAGGGATTGCAGGTTTTCACCGGGCGCCATCTGATACACCCCCGGCACATTGACTTCCCCTTCCACCCGTACAAACACACGACGCTTGTCGATTGGAATCAATACATCTTGCTGCGAGAAAATCGTCACCGTATCGCCTGGTTGCAACAGAACATTCTCTGCGCTGGCGGGGTTTTCAAAAATTTTCCCCAAGTTGAAAGGCACCAGGCTGACGGTAAGATCGGCACGATTGATGCGTTCAACCACGGCATAGTCCCAATTGATTGCATCGAGCAAGCCACCAATATGGGAAGCAATGGTCCCGGAGCCTTCGTGCGCCCCCCGGTCCTCTGTCTGCTGGATCAACTTGCCTTCGCCATTGCGCGTACGCACGCCGTCGTCGCGGGCGCTTATCCTGTCATCGCTGTCATCCAAGCCGATGACGCTGTTCTGGCGGTGAATCGATTTGCGCGAAATCAAGTAATCGCGGCTGGGGATCAAATCGCTGACGCGCATGCCCTCATGGAAAGGCGCGCGAATAGCTTGATCGACATTGCCGCGCAATACTACTGCATTGGAAAAATCGGGCGTGATCGACGTGATGTTGAGCACATCGCCATTTTTTAAAACCTTTTTCAAGCCGTCCGCCGTCAAGGAAAATTGTTCGACGCTGCGCGGCTGGGCTTTTCTCGGATCTACACGTTCGAGAAACGCGCGGCGCGGATCGGCCACAATCGGCAGCCCGCCGGCAAAATCGAGCATCGATTCGACACTATCGCTACCGCCGCGCAACTCGTATATGGAAGGACTGTTCACCTTGCCGACAAGAGCGACAAAACCCTTTGCCGGCGGGATGTAAATCGAATCGCCATCCTGCAGCTTGATGTCGGCAGATTTATCGCCTTTGGCGATAAACGCGTACAAGTCAAGGTCGGCCACCACTTTACCGGCGCGCTTCACCTGGACCTGGCGCATGCTACCGTTCGGGTTCGGACCGCCACTGGCAAACAGGGCGGTAACCAAGGTCGACAGACTCGACACGGTATACGTGCCGGGACGGTTTGCTTGCCCGACCACGTACACAGTGATCGCACGTAATTGGCCGAAATTGACGTTCAAGGTAACGCCCTTGTACAGCTTTTCCACCGCGCCGCGAATCACGCCTTCGGCCTCGCCGGCCTTCACGCCGCCCAGTACGATCGAACCCACCGTTGGAATGGTCACTGTGCCATTGCGATCGATGGTGGCGCGAAAGTCGATATCGATGGTTCCCCACGCGCGTATCAAGAGTTCGTCACCGGGACCGAGAAAATAATCTGCCGGAACGGGCGAATTCAGTATAGGGGCGAAGGTCGATGGTGCATTGGCAAAAAATTCGGAGCCGAAGACCGGCAAGACTTTTCCCGTGCTATCGAACAGAAATTTCTGAAACTCGCTCATCACAGGCGGACGTCCATTGACGACGCCCTGGCTGGCCGTATTCCCAAGCACGGTCTGCTGCTGCAACACTTCCTTGTTCATCAACGACTGCGCCCTGCCCGTCGCCGTGCTGTCTGTCGAGGATGACAAGGCATTGCTGATGCGCGTCTTGCCCGCCGTCGCGCCCTGCCCGGACAAAGTGACGTCGCCGACGCTGACCGGATTTTGATCGACGCTCGATCGCGGGTCCGGCAGATCGCCTTTATTGATCGATTCTTGGGCGGAGGAGACAGCACTTGTCAAAGCCAGAGCAAAGGCCAAGGCACAACGGGAAATTTCGCGCATGGATCAATTCTGTTAGTCAAAAAAACCGCGTCAGCAGTACGTATCTTTGCGTCCGTATAGTACGCGGATTCAAAGGAAGAACGAAGTCTTTTGGGCATGCAAATAAGCTAAAAACCGAGCCTGGTCTGTCGAAAAGAACAGCGCTGCCGCAACGCCGTCAAGGCACAGCCTAAGCACCGTTATTTCCTTTCCACTCCGCAAGGCACCGAATGTCATGAAGGCAAACCGCAAGCCCGTGGCCAGCAAACGCCCGTCCAGCGAGCAGTCTGTGGCGCCTCAGTTGCCGAGCGTCCCAACATAATATGCCGTCGCCTCATCCAGGCCATCGACTACGCGATGCGTCGGCACATAACCAAGTATGTTGGACGCTTTTCGAATATCGGCCTGTGAGTGGAGCACGTCGCCGTCCCGAAAGGCACGATAGACAGCTTCGGCGCGCGCCGCTGCGGGCCAGCTCCGCGCCACACGCTCGCGTATCAAGAAAAACAATTCATTGAGCGTGGTCCGGTCGCCCAGCGCGACGTTGTAAATTTGGTTCACGGCGGCGGGGTTAGTGCTGGTGGCCGCAAGAATATTCGCCTGAACAACGTTGGCGATGAAACAGAAATCCCGGCTGGTTTCACCGTTGCCGTTGATATAAACCGGCTCGGAACCCAACAAAGCGCCATACCATTTCGGAATCACTGCCGCATAAGCGCCCTCCGGGTCTTGGCGCGGGCCGAATACATTAAAATAACGCAAGCCGATCGTTTCAAGCCCATAACAACGTCCGAACACGTCGGCATACAACTCATTCACATACTTCGTCACCGCATACGGCGACAAAGGCTTGCCGATTTGATCTTCGATTTTCGGCAGCCCCGGATGATCGCCATAGGTCGAGCTGGAGGCGGCAAAAATAAAACGTCGAACCTTGGCATCGCGACTGGCAACCAACATGTTCAAAAAACCAGAAATATTCGTTTCGTTCGTTTGGATCGGATTGTCCAGCGAACGCGGCACACTGCCCAAGGCCGCTTCGTGCAAGACATAGTCAACACCTTCAACGGCGCGCTCGCAAGTGGCCAAATTGCGGATATCTCCCTCGTGGAATCGAAAACGGCGCCATTGTTGCGGGGTCACCAGCGCTTGCACGCGATCAAGATTATGCCGGAAACCGGTGGCAAAATTATCTAGCCCGACGACATTTTGATCCAGACGCAGCAAAGCCTCGAGCAAGTTCGAGCCGATAAACCCGGCCGCGCCGGTGATCAACCAAATCTTTGGATGGGCATGCAACGCGGCTCTGGTATGTTCGAATACATGCATTTGGCTATTTCTTTCACAGTCGCCATAAATGAAGACCAGCGCTTTCGAATTCCGCGACCGGACAAATTCCCTTGACATCGATGACGACCGCGCGCTCGGTCAATACGCTTTGGAATTGATGCGCGCTCCAGCTCGCATATTCACGATGCGCCACTGCGATCACGGCCGCTTGCGCCGGTTGCAATTGATCGAACGGTGTCAGACGAATGCCGTATTCATGCTCGGCTTCGTTCGAATCGGCCTCGGGATCGGTGACCTGGACCTGGATGCCAAAAGACTGCAATTCACGGATCACATCAATCACTTTGGAGTTGCGCAAATCCGGGCAATTTTCCTTGAACGTCAAGCCAAACACGGTCACCGTGCACTTGCCGACGTTGTGACCGTTGTGTATCAATTGCTTGATGGTTTGTTGACCGATGTAAGCCCCCATGCCGTCATTGATGCGGCGACCAGCCAAGATAACCTGAGAATGATAGCCCAGCCGCTCCGCCTTGTGGGTCAGGTAGTACGGGTCAACGCCGATACAATGACCGCCAACCAGCCCCGGCTTGAACTTCAAGAAGTTCCACTTGGTGCCGGCGGCTTCCAAAACACTATTGGTATCGATTCCCATGCGCGCAAAAATCAGCGACAACTCATTCATCAACGCAATGTTCAAGTCGCGTTGCGTGTTTTCTATCACTTTAGCGGCCTCGGCCACCTTGATGCTGGAAGCCTTGAAGACACCCGCCGTCACCACCGATTCATACACCGTAGCGACAATGTCGAGCGTGGCACTATCCTGCCCGGAAACGACCTTCATGATCTTGGTGAAGGTATGCTCCTTGTCGCCCGGATTGATACGCTCGGGGCTATAGCCAACAGTAAAATCGGCACCGCATTTCAAGCCGGAAACACGCTCCAATATCGGCACGCAAATGTCTTCCGTCACGCCGGGATAGACCGTCGATTCATAGACAACGATGTCGCCCCGTTTGAGCGCCTTGCCGACTGTTTCCGATGCGCGTTCAACCGGCGTCAAATCGGGCTGATGGGCGTCGTCGACCGGAGTCGGGACGGCGACGATATGGAAATCGGCTTGCGCCAGCATGGCCGTTTCCGAGGTGAACACAATGTCCGATCCCTGCAGATCGGAGCGCGGCACCTCGTTTGTACGATCATGTCCCTCGCGTAGCTCTTTAAGACGAGTTTGATTTATGTCAAAACCAATGGTTCGCGCCTTGACACCGAATGCCACTGCCACAGGCAAACCGACATAGCCGAGACCTACTACAGAAATTTTTCGCTTGTGCATGGATAGTGATATGACGTGAATATTTCAAAATGACAGAAGCTGAACCAGCCCGTCAGGATTTGCACGATGAGCGCAATCGCCATCACACACGGCAAATTTAATAAGAAACAAGCCGTTGAACTATATCAGACTTTTCTGCGCCGCCACACCCCCGGACATCCCTTGCGATACACTAGCGTAGCACGATCAGGTCGCGGCGAGTAGCGTCCATGTCGCAGACGTTGCAACCCAGTCTTCAGAAGACACCTCGTTCCAGAAACGGGCGCCCACCTCTTCCCATCTGGCCATATCCAGCGCTTGCGTCCCCGTGAGACGACAGATTTTACAAGTAGCGCTGGCCGGGTTCCGGCAAGGGGCACGGGTCTGTGCGCCGTGGCGATCCACCCTGGACGAAGCACGCTCGACCCAGCCCCATCAACATGTTTCAAAGCCTGACATTGCTCCACCAAACAAGGGCGAAATAGGACGGCACGCGCCACGACACCGCCCGCGCGTGGCGGCGCAAGCAAATTACTTTGTATATACGGATATTTTGTAGGATACTCATGCCCACACACTAGGCAACTGGACGGCATTGCACGCCGCCAGTCAACTTGGAAAATCTGTAAGATGCGACAATTTGAAACAGGCGCGACTACCACGCCGGGTTTTTCAGCGCTACGCTTCGTTCTTTGAAATCGACGCCGCCGTATCGGAAGAGCAGTCTCTAAAAATCGTCGCGAACGACTCATATCTTTACTGGGACGCGCAGCCGTACAAAAGTACCGCAAGCAACGCAGGCAGGAAATTGAGGCGGGCCATGACTTTTTGACGCCGCTCTTAAGCTACGCCAGACTTAAGACCTACACAAGCACGTAATGCCTCATGCTCTTTAATTCCTCAAGTTTCATTTTTTTGTATTTGCCGATTGTCTTCATCGGGACATTTTTTTTAGGGCGCCACAGTCACCGCTTGGCAGCGCTGTGGCTGGCCCTCGGCTCGCTCACTTTCTATTCGGTCTGGGATGTGCGTTTTGTATGGCTGCTGCTGTCTTCTATTATCTTCAATTATTGCGCCGGCTACTGGATCGGCATCAAGCGCGGCGCCGACCCTACCGGGAAAACGTCTCAACTTGTTTTGGCCGCCGCCATAGTTGCCAATCTGACCTTGCTGGCTTACTTTAAGTACGCCAATTTTTTCATCGAATCCGCAAACCAGATTCGTGGAAATAATATTCCCGCTTTAAACATTATTTTGCCACTCGGCATCTCTTTTTTTACTTTTACACAAATCGCATTTTTGGTGGACGTGAAACGCGGCATCGCCCATGAATTCAACCTGATTCACTATCTGTTGTTCGTCACCTACTTCCCTCATCTGATCGCCGGTCCGGTTCTGCATCATAAACAAATGATGCCCCAATTCTCAAACCCCGCCACGTATCGCATCAATGCCGAGCATGTGGCGGTGGGATTAACCATTTTCCTGTTGGGCTTATCAAAAAAAGTTTTACTGGCCGACAAGCTGGCGGAGTTTGCCACCCCCATTTTTGGCGCGCTTCACGAAGGCGCGGCATTGAGCTTGATCGAAGCCTGGGTCGGTGCCCTGGGATACACTTTGCAGCTTTACTTCGACTTCTCGGGATATTCAGACATGGCGATCGGCCTGTCGCTCATGTTCAATATTCGCCTGCCGATGAACTTTGATTCCCCGTATAAATCGACCAGCATTATCGATTTTTGGCGACGCTGGCACATGACGTTGTCGACTTTTTTACGTGACTATTTGTACATTCCTTTGGGCGGGAGCCAGAAGGGATCTACCCGGCGCTACCTGAATTTGATGGTCACCATGCTGCTGGGCGGGCTATGGCATGGCGCCGGCTGGACCTTCGTCATATGGGGGGGCTTGCACGGCCTCTATTTGATGCTGAACCATGGTTGGCGGGCAACTAAAACCCGCCTCGGCTGGCGCGACGGGGGACGTTATACCGAACTGCTCGGCGGCGCGCTCACTTTTTTTGCCGTAGTGGTGGCCTGGGTTTGTTTCCGCGCAGACAGCTTTGCTGGAGCTTGGTCGATGTTGTCAGGGATGGCTGGCGGACACGGGTTGGCGTTGCCAGAGTCTGCTCGGGCTCGATTCACCCCCTTGCTCGCCACATTCCATCTCCACGCAACCTTCAATGGAATGATGCCCGCCACCAACTCCGGGACGGCCTACGCTTTCGGCATGATTTTGCTCGGCCTGGCATTGGTTTGGTTTTCCCCCAACGTGCGTCAAATGCTCGTACATTACAAGCCCACTTGGGAAGACATGGCCGGTGTCGCCCCGCCCACGCCGCCCTCCCGCCTGGCGAAATACATGATCTGGAAACCAAGCAGAACATATGCCGTCGCACTCGCCATTCTATTCATCTGCTGCGTCGATAGCCTCTCCAAGGTCAGCGAATTTCTTTATTTCAGATTTTAACAATGCGCCGCTTCCTTATTTTTTTCGCCCTTACCTCCGCCCTTGTGCTGCTTCCGGCCGCCTGTCTGAGTGTGTATTTCCAACCACTCGACGGCGACTTAACCCGCATCGGTGCCTATGCCGAACGCGACTTCGGCTGGAATGCCCCTCATCCGGTGATCAATATCCATAAAAACGGAAAATCGATGACCGATCCCGACATTCTGGTGTTGGGCGACTCATTTTCCGAACACAATATTTGGCAATCCATTTTGTCGGACCAGTTACATAAAAAAATTCTCAGTTTTCGCATCGACCAAGTCGGCTGCATCAACGGCTGGCTTGAATACGCCCTAAACCAATCGACGGCCAAAACCGTGGTTCTTGAAACCGTTGAGAGAAATTTCCTGGACCGCATGCTGAATTTGGATTGCAAAGATGGAAATTTTCACCCATTTGAACTGGCCGCCACCACCAGCGCCCTGACCCGTCCAAACTGGCCGCCGGAACTCCGCGTCAACCAGACTTTCCAGGTCGCCATCAATACCTTGAAAATGACGGCAAATCCGAACCTTACCTTGAACGGAAACGTGGTAAACGCCACCATCAAACCGGCTTGTGCAAAATTTTCGAATCGCCATGCCGACCGAATTCTTTACTATCCGGTGGACCGGGATAAACTACGATGGCCGCCGGAAGAGCAGGCACGGGCAATTTCCAACGTCATGCGCCTGCAACAACGTTTCACTGGCCAGGGCAAAAAGCTGGTGTTCATCGTTGTCCCCGACAAGCTGTCGGTATATCAGGATTGCTTGCTGGCCGATCCCGATCGCACGGCGAGAAAACGTGTCAACATCATCCAGACACTGATTGCGTCGGGCGCCAACACGCCAGATTTATTACACCAATTTCAGCAACAAATCGGCGTGACTGTCGACTTGTACAATCCAAATAACACTCACCTGAGCGAAAGCGGTTATCTATCGATGGCACGCCAGATCGCACCATTATTCGACGGCCGGCCCACCGCTATTCCAGCAGCTGAATAATAAACGAACGCCGCCATCATTGCTGCGGCAACACCGGCCGCGTCGTCAGCGCGGATCGTTTTTGATGCTGATATTTGAATTTTTCCCCACCATGGTGTACTCGCGGGCTGCGGCATTCTGGATTTTCACGTTGTGAAACGATACATTGTTCACCGCGTAAGTCCCTCCCAAATACACACCGGAGTACATTTTCGCCACTGGGCGCGTATCGATGAACAAACAGTCATCGAACGAAATATTGCCCGTCACTCCAGTCGTTTTTTGTTGTCCCGTGTACAGTGACACTGCGGATAAATCTACATTGCCCGGGGCCGCCATGCTGGATCCCGGATTAATGACGGTCAACTTGCTGATCGAAATTTTCGGCATATTTTCATTCAAGGCAAAAAAATCAACCCCGCGGCCGGCTGAGTTTTCAATTTTCGCCCCTATAATCTTGATATTGCCAGTTATGGCAGAAGCGGGACCATATGCAAAGCGCAATGCACCGTTACGCCCATCGCCGAAGCTGTGCCAATCGATAATATTTACCGAAATGGCTTTGCTCATTGTTGCACCATACGAAGCCAATGCCAATTGAATCCCCCCCTTGGCGTTGCCGCGCGTGCTTACTCCCTTGAGATTAACATTTTCCAGCCAGTCTGATGACGAATTCGGTTCAAGATCGATTCCAAACTCTGGCGCCGTTCCCGCCGTGTTTGAGTATTGACCACCATTCACCCACAAATTTTTCACCGATACGATGCTCAAGCCTTGTCGACGATTATTGTCCGCCTGACAATTATTTAAGGTGATATTGGTGGATGGGACAACGTTATCCTCCGATCCGATATAAAAACCATCACCGCCGCTGTCCGCCGAGTGCAAATCGTTTATGGTGACGTTGTTGGCCGTCAAAATAACGACACCATGCCGCTGCTCCCCTTTTGTGTATTCATTTTTAAGCATCTTGATATGAGCATGATTGGCGTCAATCGTAACGTTGCTGACCCCAACAATCTGCAACAGCCGCTCATTCATCCCATAGCCTGTTTTTGCTTTCAAAATGACTTTTGGGTCAAGGACAATATGCGAATTGGATCGCACCGATAGCGGACCCACCGTATAAGTTGCCGCCGCAAAGTTGAGTATCCGGCCCGGTGCCGCGTTCAACGCCTTTTGCACGACCGCAGTATCGTCCGCAGTGCCCACCCGGCCAAAATCACTGACATAAAGCGGAGCATCCTTTGGCTTATCAGGCGACCGCTCCGCCACAACAGGCTCGGATTGCGCCAAGCTCACCTCCGCGAACGCATGAGGGCCGACCTGATGCGCCCCGGCCAACGCGGCATTTAACACCAGCATGGCCAGGCATCCGGGAATAGTATGTTTTTTCATTTTCGGCTCATTTTATGCAGGAATTTGGCACCGGCAACGCATCCCACATGCTGGACTCGCGCTCACCGACTGCTTCCTGCGCCGACCGCTATCGAAAAATTGCATTGGCATGGGTTTCAAGCGCAGTATGGGAAGTCTACTCCATTTGACATGACAAGCCGAATCCTGAAAGCATGTAATCTAGCCTGTCGCCATTGCCGCAAGCACGTCGCCGGAACAGCCACAGGCCTCCCTTAGCGCCCCTTGCGCGCCTCGGCCTGCCTGAGCGTTTGCTCGATCGCGCCGAACAGCGACTTGCCGTCTTCGCCCAGCATTTCGATCTTGACGGTGTCGCCGAACAGCATGAAAGGCGTGCCGGCGACGCCGTCGGCGCTCCATTCCAGGTCGCGCTTTTCGGCGATGCTGCAATAGCCCCGGCGCGCATCCTTGTTCGACACCGGGCCGCAGCCGACAATGCTGCCGGCGCGCGCGTTGCGCGTCTTGCACAGGTGGGCGATCAAATGGGGGAAATTGAAGGCCATGTCGACGCCAGCATGCGGTTGGCCGACCAACTTGCCGTTCCAGCTGGCGCGCAGCGGCAAATGCACCTTGCCGCCCTTCCAGGCGTCGCCCAGCTCGTCCGGCGTCAGCGCCACCGGCGCGAAAGCGGCGGCCGGCCTCGCTTGCAGCAAGCCGCCCCCCTTGGCCAACTCGTCGGCCGTCAAATTATGCAAGCTGACCTCATTGACCAACATCAACAACTTGATGTGCTGGTGGGCTTGATCCGGCGTGGCTCCCGTCATCACATCGTCGGTGATGGCGGCCAGCCCGGCGCCAAAGTCGATGCCCCATTGTTCGTGGGCCAGCGTGATGTCGTCGCGCGGCCCCAGGAAGTCGTCGGCGCCACTCTGGAGCAGCAGCGGATCGCTCCGCAATGCTTCTGGCAACTCGGCCCGGCGCGCCTTGCACGCGCGCTCAAGGCGGCTCAGGTAAGCGCCACCGGTGACCCACTGGTAGGCGCGCGGCAAAGGCGCCATGCAATTTGCGGCGTCGAAATCGAAGCTGCGCTGCCCCCGCCCCTGGTTCAGCAACTGCGATAGCGCGTCCAGTTGCGGGGCCATGAAAGCCCAATCGTCGAGGGCCGCCTGCAGGGTGGGCGCAATGCCGTCGGCCAGGTGCGCCGTTTTCAAATCACGCGAGACGACGGCCAATTGGCCATCGCGCGTGCCGTCTTTAAGTGTGGCAAGTTTCATGTGGGGATAGCGAAAAGAATGGCGGGGCAAGAGCCACCGCCGGTGTTGCACTCGGTGCGAACTAGTTCAGGCCGGGGCCAGCAAGGCCATCTGAGCGGCGTCGAGATAACACCACTCGCCTTCGGCCAGGCCCAACGATGCGAGCGTCAAGCCGCCGATCGCGCAGCGGTGCAGCGCGCTGCAGTGGTTGCCGGCTGCTGCCAGCATGCGCTTGACTTGGTGGTATTTGCCTTGCTCCAGCACGATTTCGAGCAGGTGCTCGGCGCGCTTTTCGCATACCAGCGCCGCCAGGGGGGCCGTTTCGTCATGCAATTGCACGCCGGCCAGCAACATGGCCGTCAATTCCGCCGTGACCGGTTCCTGGGTCGTGGCTTGGTAGATCTTTGGCACGTGCCGCTTCGGCGACGATTGGGCGTGGATGAAGGGGCCGTCGTCCGACATCAGCAGCAAGCCGGTAGTATCGTGGTCGAGGCGGCCAACCGGTTGCACGTCGCGCCAGGTGAATTGCTCTGGCAGCAAGGTCAGCACGCCGGGATGGTGGCTGGGCTTGCGCGAACACTCGAAATTGGCCGGCTTGTGGAGCGCGATGTAGACATGCTCGCGGTAAGTCCATTCCTCATCGAAAATGGTGAATACCAAGCCGTCCGTTTCCAGTGTCGTACGGTAATTGTCGGGGGTGTCGCCGGCGATGCTAACTTCGCCGTCTTCGATCAGGGCGCGGCAGTATTTGCGCGTGCCGAAACCTTGCGATTGCAAGATGCGGTCTAGGGATAATTTACTCATACGTAACTTTAACAGAAGCGGCGCCCAGCGTGAAGGCACGCTGCCTTGACACATCGCCTTGGCTTCTTTTTTTAACGCAACAGGCGCCGTCACCGTTCATGCGCATTTTCTGTGGGCGCAACAGATTCATTTGACTTAGATCAAGCGCCAGGAGGATCGCATTGTTACACTGAAACTTCGTTAGGAATCGGCCTAGCGGGCTTAGGAATATGGGCTTGGAATATCAGGTAGCGCCAAGACTTACCATAATGGAATCTTACGAGGAGACCGTATGACGCACATCGAAAAAACCGAACTGGGCGGCGCAAGCCAAGAACAGCATCTTCAACTGGCCATCGAACAGGCGGCCATGCATAGCGTCAATCTGGCTGTCGCGCGCTGGAGCGGCGACTATACGGAAACATGGCCAAGTTCGACGCAATCTTGCTGGTATGCCGCACTGCAAGACGATTTTGCAGGCTGGCTGGCGGCTGGCGGCTTTACCCAGCCGGAAACCGAGTGCCTGCTCGAGCCGCAAGCGGCCGGCAATCAAAGCCCCGGCAACGACATCGCCCACGATTGTGCCTGCAGCGTCTGAGTTGAAGGCGCGGGTTTGTGGCGTGGACCACAAACCCGCGCCACAAACCCGCGCCCAATGAGAACAGCGGCATTGCGCCGCCGTTCTCATGCCTTATTCAGGCGCCCCCTGGAGGACTCTTGCGAGGAATTTAAATTCTCTCTAAACCACATCTGTCATGCGGTGCATAGTTCTGCTGCTTCAAGGTCTTTCTGACTACCAGATAAACGATTTATATCGACCTCCGTGGAAAAGAACTACAAGTCCAATATAGTCCACCGCGCGCAATAATCAAGAAAAATCAAGACATTTTTACCATTTGGCCCCGGCCTTGGCCGGGGCCACGTTCAGTGCATTTTTGGCGTCATGCCCTGAATCGCCGTCTTGGCCGCGCCGGCGCCCATGGCCGCGCCGAATTTCTTCAGCACCCGCTCCGGCAAGCCTTCATGCTGGGTGTAATCGATGATATCTTCGGCCTTGACGATGTCGCGCGCGACGCTGTCGACGGTGCCGAAACCATCGGCCAGCCCCATCTCGACGGCCTTGGCGCCGCTCCAGAACAACCCAGAAAACATTTCCGGCGTTTCCTTCAAGCGCTTGCCGCGCCCGGCCCGTACCACATGGATGAATTGCTGGTGGATTTCATTGAGCATCGCCTGGGCATAGGCCTTGTGCTTCTCGGTCAAGGGGCTGAAGGGGTCCATGAAACCCTTGTTCTCGCCGGCCGTCAGCAAGCGCCGCTCGACGCCGACCTTTTCCATCACGCCGGTAAAGCCGAAGCCATCCATCAGCACGCCAATCGAGCCGACCACGCTGGCCTTGTCGACATAAATCTTGTCGGCCGCCGCCGCGATATAGTATCCGCCCGAGGCGCACATTTCATCGACCACTACGTACAGGGGCTTGGCCGGATAGCCCTTGCGCAAGCGGCCGATTTCATCGACGATCATGCCGGCCTGCACCGGGCTGCCGCCCGGGCTGTTGATGTGCAGCACGACCGCCACCGAAGCGCTGTCGGAAAAGGCCTTGTCCAGCGCCGGGATCACGACGGCGGCCGAACCGCTGCCCTCGGACTCGATGCTGCCGTCAATATCGATCAGCGCGGTATGCCGGCCCTGCGTGTCGATGTCGGCGCCGCTAAAACTGAAATCGAAATACGCCCACAAGCCGAACATGACGATCAACAGGCTCAACGCTTTGAAGAAAATGCCCCAACGGCGGTGCGCGCGTTGCTCGCGTAGCGTGGCGAACACCAGCTTTTCCAACACTTCGCGCTCCCAGTTGGCGCCGGCAGCAGCCGGACCCGGCATGGTATTGGCGGCGCCACCCGCATCGGTATTCGTGATTTCGCTCATAATTCGCTTCGCTGTTATCTTGTGTGGTGGGTCTCAGGCGCGCACGGGACGAAGGTAATCGTCGGGCTGCCAATATAATTTCTGTTCGCGTTCGATCACCGCGATCGGGCGCAAACGGCCGCCCTTGCACGGGCCGCCGGCGCAAAAGCCGCTCTCGGGCACATAGATTGCGCCATGTGTCGAGCACATCAGGTACAAGCCGCTCGACTCGAAAAACTCGCCCTCGGCCCAGTCCAGTTCGATCGGCACATGGGCGCAGCGGTTCAGGTAGCCATACGCCTTGCCGCCGTAGCGCACCACGAAGCCGGTGCCATCTTCGCCGCCAGCCGTGACGGGGAAACGCACACCCTTGCCGCCTTCGAGCACCGCCTCGGCCGCGCAAATGAAGATTTCCGGGATGTCCATCGCTGCGACCATCACGCGTTCTCGTCTAGCCAGTGGCGCAACTCGGCCACTGTGGCCGCTGAATAAATCGGCCCGCAGGCGGCCAGTTGCTCGACCGGGTGGGCGCCATATTGCACGGCAATGCCAGCCGCGCCGGCATTGTTTGCCATCAGTAAATCGTGGCTGGTGTCGCCTATCATCACGGTGCGCCGGATGTCTTGCCCCAGTTCACGCGTCAATTCCAGCAGCATCGCGGGATGCGGCTTGGAAAATGTTTCATCCGCGCAACGCGTGGCATCGAACATCGACAGCAATTTCACTTCATTCATGGAACGGTTCAAGCCGACCCGGCTCTTGCCGGTCGCCACCGCCAGGAAATAAGCTTGCTGGGATAGTTCTTGCAGCATCTCCATCACGCCGTCAAACAAGACCAGTTCATGGTCGCGCGACAGAAAATGGTGGCGATAGCGCTCCACCATGCGCACATGGAATTTCGGATCGACGTCGGGCATCACCGCTTGCATCGCCTCATGCAAGCCGAGCCCGATCACTTGCGAGGCCACGGCGTCGCGTGGTACCGGCAAGCCCAGATCCCTGGCCGAAGCCTGGATACATTTCACGATCGTCGAGGTGCTGTCCATCAACGTGCCATCCCAATCGAAGACGATCAGATCAAATTGTTTTCTTGCCATGTCTCCCGGCAACTATCGCGCCGGCTCCTTGTTGAGCGTGTTATTTTTGAGGTTCCCGCGCGCCCATGCAATGTCGCCCGCGCAAGACATGCTCCGGGCAGGCATGAATTCGGGGATGGCATTGTTACGACGCATCATTCGTCGCCGCGCTCAGTGCGCCAGCGGTTTACCCAAGCTTACCAAGAAACGCTCGCATTCGGCGGCCAGCGCCGCGTTCAAGGTCACATTCTTGCCCGTTTCCGGGTGGGTAAAGGTAATCTGATGGGCGTGCAAAAACATGCGCTTGAGTGCGCCACGCGTATTGTCGGCCTTCAGCAAGGCCCGGTTCAACGCGAAATCGCCATATTTGTCGTCGCCGGCGATGGCAAAGCCGGATGCCGACAGATGGACCCGGATCTGGTGCGTGCGGCCAGTCTTCAATTCCGCTTCCAGCAAGGCGTAATCGGGGTATTTGCGCAACAGGCTGAACACCGTGTGCGACGCCAGGCCGTCCGCCTGCACGGCGACCCGGCGCTCGCCCTCGGCCGTGGTGTACTTGTGCAGCGGCAGCTTGATATGCTGGCGCGCGTTTTTCCAGTCGCCATGCACCAGCACCAGGTAGCGCTTGTCGGTCAAGCCATCGCGCATTTGCTCGTGCAAATTGGTCAGCGCCGAACGCTTCTTGGCCAATAACAGCAAGCCGGACGTGTCGCGATCGAGGCGGTGCACCAATTCCAGGAACTTGGCGTCGGGCCGCGACGCCCGCAATTGCTCGATCACCCCGAACGATACCCCGGAACCGCCATGCACGGCCACCCCTGCCGGCTTGTCGATCACGAGCAAGTGGGCATCCTCGAAAATGATCTTGAATTCTGCGGCTGGCGCGGCGGCGGCCGTTTTTTCGGCGATCCGCACCGGCGGAATGCGCACCACGTCGCCTTCCACCAGACGGTATAACTGGTCTATCCTGCCCTTGTTCACGCGCACTTCACCGGAGCGCAAGATGCGATAAACGTGACTTTTCGGCACGCCTTTACAAATACGTAATAAGTAATTGTCTATCCTCTGACCGGCTTCCTCTTCAGAGATCGTGACGAATTGTGCTTGCGGCTGAACCGGTGTTGAAGGGGGAACAACATCATTTTGCATCTTCATTTGCTCTGTCTTCCCAGAAAATCTCTCTAAGTCCTTCATTTTGAATATATAATTGTTCTCGCTGCGGTTCTAACTGCGGCTGGTGTAACAATAAAAGCACATTTTACACAGGGGCGTCCCCACCGGCCTCGCCAAATTGCAAATTCGATGGAAAAAATGTATATGCAGCCCCCTGCGCGTATCAAGGTTGCACCGTTGTTGTAATCGGATAAGGCGCCGGGGTGTTGAATGAGAGTGTTTGGATTGTAAGGATAAGTTCCCGCCAGCCCGGTTGCTTTGGACCGTGCTGGCAGGTTGATGAAGTTGATAACGCTTGCCGTTTTCGCCAAACCCCATGTGAAGCTGGCATACCGCGGGTTGCCGATGAAAGGCTGAGGCTTTGGCCTCGGCATCGCGCTCCGTATCTCAGTCCACCTACGTTTTGGCTCTTGATTTGCCACCGCCTGCATGCTCTGCCCCCGACCAGTCGGGCCGCATCACGAGTCGCAGGTGATGCGTGCACTCGGCATGTCGATCGACATCATTTGCGCCCTGTTGTGGCCGCAACGCCGTTGCGCCGCACGCCTAGGGCATACCCCCCGCAACCACTCCCGTTCTCGCGTATATCCCTGTATGCACGCCGTTTCCAAGGAAGCGGCATTGAGATGACCTTCGGGTCGCGGAGTCTATAAAAATGAAACGCATGTTGTTTAATGCTACGCAGCAAGAAGAGCTGCGCGTGGCGATTGTCGACGGTCAAAAACTGATCGACATCGATATCGAGACAGCCGGGCGCGAACAGCGCAAATCGAACATCTACAAAGGCGTGATCACCCGCATCGAGCCCTCGCTGGAAGCTTGTTTCGTCAGCTACGGCGAAGACCGCCACGGCTTCTTGCCGTTCAAGGAAGTGGCCCGCACCTATTTCCGCGAAGGCGTCGACGTGCGCACCGCTTCCGTCAAGGAAGCGCTGCGCGAAGGCCAGGAAATCATGGTCCAGGTCGAAAAAGAAGAGCGCGGCAACAAGGGCGCGGCCCTGACGTCCTTCGTTTCACTGGCCGGGCGCTACCTGGTGTTGATGCCGAACAATCCGCGCGGCGGCGGCGTGTCGCGCCGCGTCGAAGGCGAAGAGCGCCAGGAATTGCGCGAAACCATGGACAAGCTTGACCTGCCGCCAGGCATGTCCGTGATTGCCCGCACGGCCGGCATCGGCCGCAATGTCGACGAATTGCAGTGGGACTTGAATTACCTGATGCAATTGTGGCGCGCCATCGAAGGGGCCGGCAAATCGGCTTCCGGCGCCTTCCTGATTTACCAGGAATCGTCGCTGGTGATACGCGCGATCCGCGATTACTTCCAGCCCGATATCGGCGAGATCTTGATCGACACCGACGATATCTATGAGCAGGCGCACCAGTTCATGAGCCACGTGATGCCCGACATGGTGCACCGCGTCAAGCGTTATAGCGACGATGTGCCGCTGTTTTCGCGCTTCCAGATCGAACACCAGATCGAAACCGCGTATTCGCGCACCGTGCCCCTGCCTTCCGGCGGCGCCATCGTAATCGATCATACCGAAGCGCTGGTCTCGGTCGACGTCAACTCGGCCCGCGCCACGCGCGGCTCGGACATCGAAACGACCGCCTTCAACACCAATTGCGAAGCGGCCGAAGAAGTGGCGCGCCAATTGCGTCTGCGCGACTTGGGCGGCTTGATCGTGATCGATTTCATCGACATGGAAGTGGCCAAGAACCAGCGCGAAGTGGAACAGCGCCTGAAAGACGCGCTGCACCATGACCGCGCCCGCGTCCAGATGGGCAAGATTTCCCGCTTTGGCCTGATGGAACTGTCGCGCCAGCGCCTGCGCCCTTCCTTGTCCGAAGGCAGCCATGTGACTTGCCCGCGCTGCTCGGGCACGGGCCACATCCGCGACACCGAATCGTCCGCCCTGCAGGTGCTGCGCATCATCCAGGAAGAGGCCATGAAAGAGAATTCGGCCACCATCCACGTTCAGGTGCCGGTCGACGTGGGCGCCTTCCTGCTCAATGAAAAACGCGGCGAAGTGCTGAAGATCGAGAACCGCCACCGCATCGCCGTGATCCTGATCCCCAACAAGCATCTGGAAACCCCGCATTACAAGCTCGAACGCATCAAGCACGACGATCCGCGCCTGGAAGAAGCGCAAGCCAGTTACAACCTGGCCGAGAGCGCCGAAACCGACATGGCTTACAGCAAGCGCCAGAAGGAAGAAGCCAAGCCGCGCCAGGAAGCCGTCGTCAAGACCATCACGCCGGATCAGCCGGCGCCGCTGGTCGAGCGCAAGCCGGTCGAAGTCATCGCGCCGGCACCGGTCGTGGCTGTTCCTGCCGCGCCGCAAAGCTTCCTTGACAAAATCATCAGCTTCTTCAGCGCCAAGAAGGAAGAACCGGTCGCGCCACCCGCTCCCGCCGTCAGCGTCAAGCCGGCTGCGCCTGGCGTCGACCGTGGCGAGCGCAATAGCCGCGGTCCGCGCGGACGCAATAACCGCAAACCGGGCCGCGAAGAGCGCGAACCGGGCGCTGCCCGCGTGGCGCCGCAGGAAGAGGCCGGCAAGGATGTCGAGGCCGTCCGTCCAGCGCGTCCGCCGCGTCCACCACGCGAACCGCGTGAAGCGCGCGATCCAAGCGAAGCGCCGGCACCGCGCGCCGAACGTGGCGAACGCGCCGAGCGCCCGCCACGTCCACCGCGTGAACCGCGCGCCGACAAGCCGCTGGTGAGCGAAGTCAAGCTCGACGAAACGCTTACGCCTATCGTCGCCGCCGCCGAACCGGTGGTGGTGGTGGCATCCGCCGCTCCCGTGCTCGAACAAGAGCAAACCGCGATCAGCCTGCTGAAAGCACCCGCCAGCATCGGTCCCGATGGCGAGGAAATCGACGTCGATGGCGAAGAGCCGCGTCGTCGCCGCCGCCGCGGTGGCCGTAACCGCAACCGCCGCGATCGCGAAACGGGGGAAATGATCGAATCGTCGGCATCCGATGCCGATGGCCAGGATGCGGCTGCCGAAGTGACGTTCAGCGTGGCCCCGGAAGTGGCAATGGACACGCCTGTCCACACGACTCCTGTGGTAGTTGCGGTAGCGCCAAGCGAAGCAATGACCAAGGCCGAGGCCGAAGTCGTCGCTGTGCCTGTCGTCGCCACGCCGGTGGTCGAAATTGCCAAGCCGGTGGTCGACGTTGTCGCTGAAGTTGCCGTACCGGTCGTTGAAGTTGCCGCGTCGGCTAGCGCACCGGTAGCCGAAGTTGCGAGCCCAGTAATTGAGCTTGCCGCGCCGGTCGTCGAAGTTGCAGCCCCGATGGTTGAAGTTGCCGCGCCGGTTGCTGAAGTTGCCGTGCCGGTTACCGCGCCGGTTGCCGCTCCGGTCATCGAAGTTGCCGCTCCGGTAGCCGAAGTTACCGCGCCGGTTGCCACGCCGGTTACCGCGCCAGACACTTCGGTGCCGGCGGGTCCGTTCGAGTTCGAGCCAGTCCCGGTCGACGCTGAACCGGTGGTGCTCAAGGCCGAGCCGGTCGCAACAGCGCCTGCACCGACGGCCACGCCAATCGACTTGAGCGCCGTGCTCGATTCGGCCGGCCTGACCCTGGCCGCGACCGATCCGGAAAAGCTGCGCGCAGCCCGCGAAGCGGCCGCCAACGCGGTCGCGCCGGAACGCAAGCCGCGTGAGCGCAAGCCATTGCCGCCACAAGCGGACGAGCCTTTGGTGCAAATCAATACGCAGCGCCAGTAAGCCAAAACGCTTATCGGCCAAGTAAGCGCTAAGTAGCCGCAAGTCAAAGAGGGGAAGCCAGGCGCTTCCCCTCTTTTATGCGGCGTCCACCGATGCGCGATAATGCCGACACCGGCGCCCCTATCCATCCACCAGACCATGACGACTCCCCTCCCCGAGCGCCCCGCGCCCGTCAGCCTGAAAGAAGCCTTGGGGTATTGGCTCAAGCTCGGTTTCATCAGCTTCGGTGGCCCGGCCGGGCAGATCGCGCTGATGCACGCGGAATTGGTCGAGCGGCGGCGCTGGATTTCCGAACAACGCTTCTTGCATGCGCTCAATTACTGCATGCTATTGCCGGGACCGGAAGCGACCCAACTGGCCGTGTATATCGGCTGGCTGATGCACCAGACCCGCGGCGCCATCCTGGCCGGCGTGCTGTTCGTGCTGCCTTCGCTCTGCATCCTGATCTTGCTATCCTGGATTTACCTGGCCTTCGGCCATCTGCCGCTGGTGGCCGGCGTGCTGTACGGCATCAAGCCGGCCGTGGTCGCGATCGTACTGGCGGCCGCCTGGCGCATCGCGAGCCGCACGATCAAGAATGCCAGCCTGGGCGCGATTGCCGTGGCTGCCTTGTTGTCGATTTCCGTGTTTCACGTACCGTTTCCCGCCGTCGTGCTGGGCGCGGCCGCGCTAGGCCTGGCCGGCGGACGCTGGTGGCCGCGCCATTTCCAGATCGGCGGCAAGGATGCTGGCGCCCACGCCTCTTACGGCCCGGCCCTGATCGACGACGCCACGCCGACGCCGCCGCACGCGCGCTTTTCCTGGGCCCGCTTATGCGCGGTGAGCCTATGCGGCGCCAGCCTTGGCCTGGGCGCATGGCTCGCGTTGGCGACCCTATTGGGCGCCGCCAATCCACTGACGCAAATGGGCTGGTTCTTCACCAAGGCCGCGCTGCTGACCTTTGGCGGCGCCTATGCGGTCTTGCCCTATGTTTATCAAGGCGGCGTCGAAACCTTTCACTGGCTGAGCGCCGCGCAAATGATGGATGGCCTGGCCCTGGGTGAAACCACGCCCGGCCCCTTGATCATGATCGTCGCCTTTGTCGGCTTCGTCGGCGCCCATGCGCTGTGCGGCGCCCAGATGCTGCTGGCCGGCGCGGCCGGCGCCTGCGTGGCGACCTTCTTCACCTTTTTGCCATCCTTCATCTTCATCCTGGCCGGCGGCCCGCTGGTGGAAGCAACGCGCGACAATATCCGCCTCACGGCGCCGCTGACGGCCATCTCGGCGGCCGTGGTCGGCGTCATCGTCAGCCTGGCCCTATTTTTCGGGCAACATGTGTTCCGGCTCGACGGCCCGCACTGGGACTGGAGCGCCCTGGCAATCGCTGCTGCCGCTTGCCTGGCCCTGTTCCGTTTCAAGCTCGGCAGCATCAAATTGATCGCCGCCTGTGCCTTTGCCGGCGGCGTGCTATCGTATCTGTCTTGACGAGATTTCACGTACTTTTGCATCAGAGAATTCATGCCTCAAAAAATCATCATGCTGGCCGACAGCCGGCGCCAAGCGCCCACCATTCCACCGCTGCTGGAAATACCGGATGGCCGCGTCCAGGATAGCCTGACCCGTCCGCTGCACGACTTGCGCATTTCCATCACCGACCGCTGCAATTTCCGCTGCGTGTATTGCATGCCGAAAGAGGTGTTCGACAAAGACCATCTGTACTTGCCGCAAACGGCCCTGCTATCGTTCGAGGAAATCACCCGCGTGGCGCGCCTGTTCATCGCCCATGGCGTGGAAAAGATACGCCTGACGGGCGGCGAGCCGCTGCTGCGCAAGAATATCGAAAAACTGGTGGCGATGCTGGCCCCGCTCGAGACCGTGTCGGGCCGCCCGCTCGACCTGACTCTCACCACCAATGGTTCGCTGCTGGCGAAAAAGGCCCAGGCGCTCAAGGATGCGGGCCTGGGGCGCGTGACGGTATCGCTCGATTCGCTTGACGACGCCACCTTCAAGCGCATGAATGATGTCGACTTTGCCGTCGCCGACGTTTTGCATGGCATCGAAGCCGCGCACCGGGCCGGGCTGGGGCCGGTGAAAGTCAATATGGTGGTCAAGGCTGGCATGAACGAGCAGGAAATCGTGCCGATGGCGCGCCATTTCAAGGGCACACCATCGATCTTGCGCTTCATCGAATACATGGATGTGGGCGCCTCGAACGGCTGGAATTTGCGCGAAGTGATTGCTTCCGATGAAGTGATACGCCGCATCCACGCGCACTTGCCGCTCGCGCCCATCGATGCCAATTACAGCGGCGAGACGGCGGCGCGCTGGCGTTACCAGGATGGCGGCGGCGAGATCGGCGTGATTTCCAGCGTCAGCAAGGCGTTTTGCTCAACTTGCACGCGGGCCAGGCTGTCGACCGAGGGCAAGCTCTACACATGCCTGTTCGCCACCGGCGGCCACGACTTGCGCGCCCTGCTGCGCTACGGCCGCAGCGACGCCGAAATTTCCACCGTCATCGGGCAACTGTGGCGCGCGCGCGCCGACCGCTATTCGGCCACCCGCGCCATCGATAGCAGCGGCCCGGCACCGGGCGCAAAAAAAGTCGAAATGTCTTATATCGGCGGTTGAATCGGCGCATTGTCCTTGCGCGCGACGGTCCGGCCCGGAAAATGGCGCGAAGGCTAGCCCAGGTCGCTGCGGCTGATGATGCCCACCAGGCGACCGGAGAGTCAAGCACCACCGGCAAACGCTCCAAGCCATGGGATTGTGCCTCCACCGCGCCGCTGGTCCCGGCCACCGCTAGGGGGTAAGATGCAAGCGCAGCCCCCTCAACCACTCGAACTGTTCCAATGATCGCAAAAAACATGATAAGCGGCCTGATTCTGGCCGGCGGCCGCGGCACCCGCATGGGCCACGTCGACAAGGGTTTGCTGCCGTTTCGCGGCGCGGCCATGGCCACCCATGTGTTGCGGGGACTGGCGCCGCAAGTGGGCCAGATCGCCATCAACGCCAATCAAAACCTGGAAAAATACGCCGCATTCGGGGTGCCGGTCTGGCCGGACGAGCTGGGCGGCTTTGCCGGCCCGCTGGCCGGCTTGCAAACGGGCTTGCGCCTGTGCCTGGCACCCTACCTGGTGTGTGCGCCCTGCGATTCGCCGTTCGTGCCGGCCGACCTGGTCGAACGCCTGGCCGCCGCCCTGCAAGCGCAAGACGCCGACCTGGCCATCGCCGTCACGCTCGAAGCGGGGCCGGATGGCGCGCCCTACCGGCAAGCCCACCCGGTGTTTTGCCTGGTGAAAAAAAGCCTGCTACCCATCCTGAGCGACTATCTGGAACAGGGCGGGCGCCGCATGGATGGCTGGTATGGCGCGCTCAAGGTGGCGCAAGTGCTATTCGATCACGCCGGCGCCTTTCGCAACATCAACACACCGGATGACTTGCGCGCCCTGGAAGCGGCGCCCGGCCCGACTATCAGCGCAGCCGCGCTGACGGATGCCGAGGCCTTGTCGGTGCCGCAGGCACAGCGCCTGATCAACGATTTCATCGGCCCTATCCAGGGCAGGGAAAAAGTGGCCTTGCGCGCGGCGCTGGGGCGCGTGCTGGCCGATGATGTGATCTCACCCATCAGTGTGCCGGCGCACGACAATTCGGCGATGGATGGCTATGCCTTGCGCGGCGCCGACTTGCGCCTTGAACACACCGTCACCCTGGCCATCGTCGCCACCGTCCACGCCGGCCACCCTTCCGCTGTGGCGATCGGCCCCGGCCAATGCGCCCGCATCATGACCGGCGCCGTGATGCCGGCCGGCTGCGACAGCGTGCTGCCGCAAGAGTTGCTGAGCGCTGCGGGTCCCGATACGATCACGCTTGCGCCCGGTATGATACGGGCCGGCGACAACCGCCGCCTGCGCGGCGAGGATTTGATGGCCGGCCAGCCGGCCCTGAAAAAAGGCAAGTTGCTGCGCCCGGCCGATCTGGGTTTGCTCGCCTCGCTAGGCATTGCCGAAGTGGCCGTGCGGCGCCGCCTGCGGGTGGCATTTTTCTCGACCGGCGACGAATTGCGTTCGGTCGGCGAGCCGCTGGCGCCCGGTTGCGTCTACGATAGCAACCGCTACACCCTGTTCGGCATGCTGAGCCGGCTCGGCTGCGAACTCCTCGACATGGGCATCGTCAACGATGAACCGCAAGCGCTGGAAGCGGCCTTGCGCAGCGCCTGCGAAAACGCGGACGCAGTCATCACCTCGGCCGGGGTCTCGGCCGGTGCCGCCGATTACACCCGCCAGACCATGGCGGCGCTGGGCGAGGTCGGCTTCTGGAAAATCGCCATGCGGCCCGGCCGCCCCATGGCCTTCGGCAAGATCCATTCGAACGGCCACAGCGCCTACCTGTTCGGCTTGCCCGGCAATCCGGTGGCGGTGATGGTGACGTTTTATTTCCTCGCCCGCGAGGCGCTCTTGCGCATGATGGGCGCCGACGCGGCGCCGCTACCCTTGTTGCGGGTGCCTGCCGGCGCGGCGATCCGCAAGAAACCGGGCCGCACCGAATATCAGCGCGGGATCTTGTCGGCCGGCGCCGATGGCCGCCAGGAAGTGCGCATCACCGGCGCGCAAGGCTCGGGTATCTTGCGCTCCATGTCGGAAGCCAATTGCATGGTACTGCTGCAAGAGCAACAAGCCGATGTCGCGGCCGGCGAACTGGTCGATGTGCTGCTGTTCGAGGGCTTGCTGTAAGCGCCGTCAGAGGCCATCTTGCAGGCGGGCCAGCGCTTGCGCCGACGTGGCGTACAGGGCCGGTTCCTTGTGGCTGCGGCGGAACGCCCGGCCAAAATAACTGCGCATGAAAGTGCTGTGGGTATACCGCGTGACGCGGCTGTAATAGGTATCGCTCAAGCCATTCACCATCGCCACATACTCGTCGAGCAAGTCGGGGGCGATCTTGAAATTATCATAATTGACAATGGCCGGCACTTTCTTGCCGAGCGGCGCCAGGCGCGCCGCGACCAGGACCCCGATCGCGGCGATCGTGGCGGCGTCGGCCACCTCGAAACCCTCGAAATTAACAAAAAATAATTCTTTTTCCGGGTCGTAGAGCAGGCGCTGCGGCAAAGGCAAGGCCTGCATGTCGGCCCGCAAGCCCATCGCTTCCTCGTTAAAAATGCGCGCATCCATCAACTTCAAGCCGGCGCCCAGCGTCGGCTGAAAACTCATGTGCGCCAGGATGTCGCGCGCAAGATCGATACCGGGCGCAATCTCGATCAATTCCAGGCCTTGCGGCGCCAGCCGGAACACGCAGCGCTCGGTGATATACAGCGCGCTTTGGCCGCGCGCGATGGCATGCGCGCCGCTGTAGGTGCGATGCTCGACTTCGTCGATAAACTTGCGGCAACTGCCTTCGCGCACAATCCGCACTTGCCCGTCTGCCAAGGCGATTTCCAGGCCGCCGGCAGTGAAGGTGCCGACAAAGACCACTTTCTTCGCATTCTGGCTGATATTGATGAAGCCGCCGGCGCCCGCCAGGCGTGCGCCGAACTTGCTGACATTGAGGTTGCCGTGGCGGTCGGCCTGGGCCAGGCCGAGGATGGCCACGTCCAGTCCACCGCCATCGTAGAAATCAAACTGGGAGGGCTGGTCGATGATCGCCTCGGCATTGGTGGCGGCGCCGAAATTGAGGCCGCCGGCCGGCATGCCGCCGATCACGCCCGGTTCCGCCGTCAAGGTCAGCAAGTCGAGCAGCTTTTCTTCGGCCGCCACGGCGGCCACGCCTTCCGGCATGCCGATGCCCAGGTTCACCACGCTATTGGCCGACAATTCCATCAGTGCGCGGCGGGCGATCACCTTGCGCTCGCATAAGCCCATCGGCGCGATGCTCGACAGCGGCACCCGGATTTCGCTGGCAAAGGCCGGGTTGTATTGTTCGGCAAAGGTTTGCATATGGTATTCGGGCTTTTCCGCCACCACCACGCAATCGACCAGGATGCCGGGAATCTTGACCTGGCGCGGATTCAGGCTGCCGCGCTCGGCGATGCGCTCCACTTGCACGATCACGATGCCGCCCGAATTGTGGGCCGCCATCGCGATCGCCAGCGCTTCCAGCGTCAAGGCTTCGCGCTCCATGGTCACATTGCCGTTGGCGTCGGCCGTGGTGCCGCGGATGATGCCGACGTGAATCGGCATGGCCTTGTAAAACAGATATTCGCGCCCGCCCAGCGTGATCAGCTCGACCAATTCCTCGCGCGTGCGGGCATTCACCTTGCCGCCGCCGTGACGGGGGTCGACAAAGGTGCCCAACCCGACTTCGGACAAGGAGCCGGGCCGCCCGCCCGCGATATCGCGGAATAAATGGCTGATCACGCCCTGCGGCAGATTGTAGGCTTCGATTTTGTCTTCCATCGCCAGGCGCTGCAACTTCGGCACCAGGCCCCAGTGGCCGCCGATCACGCGCTTGAGCAAGCCTTCGTGCGCCAGATGATTCAGGCCGCGCTGCTTGCCGTCGCCCTGGCCGGCCGCGTACACCAGGGTCAGGTCGCGCGGATGGGCCAGTCCGTCGAGTTCGTCTTGTTGCAAGAAACGCTGTTCCAGCGCCAGCGCGATATTTTCCGCGAAGCCAATGCCGACAAAGCCGCCGGTGGCGATGGTGTCGCCGTCGTGGATCAGGCGTACCGCGTCAAACGCACTGACGATCTTGTTACGCTGGCCGGCGCCGTGCAAGCCGGCGGCGGCCGAATCGATGTGGCGAGATCCCATGTCTGCTGCGCTCCCCTGAAGACGCACTCCGAAAACATCCCCGTTATGCCACTGCGCGCTACAGGCTGTCCGCGTCGGCGCCATCGCGCTCCGGCCCCAGCAGCATTTGCGCCGCCTCGCTCGGCAAGGCTTCCACCGCTTTGAGCTTGCGCGCCATTTGCCGGCTGCGCACTTCCGCGCTTTCGATATTCTTGGCGGCCCGCTCCAGCGCCAGCCTGGTTTGCGACAAGACATCGCCGAATTTGCCGAACTCGGTCTTGACCGCGCCCAGCACTTGCCACACTTCGGACGAGCGTTTTTCCAGCGCCAGCGTGCGAAAACCCATCTGCAGGCTATTGAGCAAGGCCGACAGCGTGGACGGCCCCGCGATGCTGACCCGCTGCACCCGCTGCACTTCGTCGGCCAGGCCGGGCCGGCGCATCACTTCAGCATACAAGCCTTCGGTCGGCAAGAACAGGATCGCGAAGTCGGTTGTTTGCGGCGGCGCTAGATACTTGTCGGCAATCGTCTTCGCTTCCAGCCGCACCGCCCGTTCCAGCTCGCGTCCGGCCGTCGCCACGCCTTCCGCGTCGGCCCGCTCGGCCGCGTCGACCAGGCGCTCGTATTGCTCCTTGGGGAACTTGGCGTCGATCGGCATCCACACCGGCGGCCCCCCTTCGACCATGCCCGGCAGTTTCAGTGCGAATTCGACGCGCGCCCCGCTGCCGGCCACGGTTTCCACATTCTTGCCGTACTGCTCGCTAGTGAGTACTTGCTCTAGCAGCATTTCGAGTTGTACTTCGCCCCAGGTGCCGCGCGTCTTGACATTGGTGAGCACGCGCTTCAAGTCGCCCACGCCAATTGCCAGCTGTTGCATCTCGCCCAAGCCCTGGTGCACCCGTTCGAGCCGTTCGGACACTTGCTTGAACGATTCGCTCAAGCGCAATTCCAGCGTCGCATGCAGCTTTTCATCGACCGTCTTGCGCATCTCTTCGAGGCGGGCGCCATTATCGGTTTGCAAATCGCGGATCTTCGCTTCCAGCGTGGCGCGCACTTCCAGCATGCGCTGGGCGTTCGATTCGGTCAGCGCGGCCAGGCTCTGGCTGGTGCCGGCGCCGAAACGGGCCAGGCTCAGGGCCTGCTCCTCGCGCCCGCTCAGGGCCTGGGCCTGGATTTGCGCCCGCATGCCGTCCAACTGCTGCACGGTGGCGGCGTGGGATTGCGCCAGGCTGGCCGACAATTCCTGGCGCGTGGCCTGGGCCGAGCTTTGCAGCAGGCGCTCGACCCGGTCCAGCCGTTCCAGGCTTTGCTGCTGATATTGCTGCAACAGGGCCGGGCTGGCGCCGACGCCAGCGCTGCGGGCGCGCCACAGGGCGGCGATCTGCAAGCCGATCACGAGCGCAGCGCAAGCCAGCAAGAGGGAAAATTCAAGCGTTGTCATCGGGATCAATCGGCCTTGTTGCGCATCCAGTCGGCGCTCTGATAAAACGATTCCATCAGGCGCAGACGCAGCGCTTCATCGATGCCGACATCTTCCATGGCCCAGGCCATGGCCCGCAACCATTGGTCGCGCTCGCTGGTGCCGATGGCGAACGGCAAGTGCCGGGCCCGCAGGCGCGGGTGACCCAGGCGCTCCACAAACAGGTCGGGGCCGCCCATCCAGCCGCTCAGAAACCAGAACAGCTTGTCGCGTGAACCGTCGAGGACGGCCGGGTGCATGGCGCGGATGCCGGCAAATTCCGGCTCCAGTTCCATCAAATCATAAAAGCGGTCGACCATTTCGCGTAAAACGGTGCCGCCACCTATCGTGTGGTACAGGGATTGGGCTTGGCTCATGCCCGCCATGATAGCGCAAGCGCCCATCCTCAGACCAGGGCCAGGCGCCGCAAACGGCGCGTCGACGACCAGTTTTCCAGGTCGACCTCGGCGCGGATCGCCGCGCACGCCGTCAGCAGCTTGGCAACCTCGGGCGCGCCGATGCCGGCGTTCAGCGTCAGCCTGACCAGCGAACGGTTTTTCGGCGTGGCCGGCGCGCAAAACATGGCGCCGAAAATGCCTTGCCGCTCGAGCGCCTTGCGTAAGGCCAGCGTCTGCGGCTCCGACCCCGCTTCAAGCGCGATGATTTGCTCGGTGCCATCGTCGACGTTGTAACCGAGTTCGCGCAAGCCGTCGCGGATCGCGCGCGCGTGGCGCCGCAGCGCCGCGCGCCTGTCATCGGCGACGCGGATGAAATCGAGCGCGGCGTCGAACCAGGCCAGCTCGTGTCCCAGCAGGCAGGAACTGAAAATCGCCGGCCGCGATTCGGACAGGAAATAACCCTTGAAGCGGCTCGAACACGTGATGAAGCCGGCCCGCCCGGCAAAGGCCTTGGCCAGCGAGGCGGTGCGGAAATGCACGCGCTCGGACAATCCCGCCTGCGCCACCAGGCCCGCCCCCTGCGGCCCGTGGGTGCCCAGCGAATGCGATTCGTCGACCACCACGATGCAGGCGGCGCGCTCGGCGATGTCGAGCAAGGCAGCCAGCGGCGCCAGGCTGCCATTGGTGCTGTAGAGCGCGTCGACCACGATCACGCCGCGTCCGTGTTTATCGATCTGGCGCTGCAAATGCGCCATGTCGTTGTGCAAGAAGGCGACCGCCTGGGCTTGCGCCGATTGCACCCCTTCCCACAGCGAGGCATGGGCTTGCATGTCGAGGTAGACCGGGATGCCGGGACCGGCGATGCTTTGCAACAAGCCGACATTGGCGGCCCAGCCGGACTGCGCCAGCACGCCGTCTTCCGCGCCCATGAAGGCGGCCAGCTTTTTTTCCAGGCGGTGCTGCGGGCTGCCGCTTTGCAGGTAGACGGCCGACATCAATAGCTCGCCCTGGCTCTCGGCCAGGCCGCGCATTTGCGCCTGCACCAGGCTAGCCTCAGCCGCGATGCACAGGTAATCATTACCAGCCAGATAAAGCGCGCCCGGTTGGGGCGCTTGCCACGCATGCGGATGCTCGCCGCCCAGCAATTTTTCAATGCGCGTCACATGGTGCTCATCCATGCGACTCTTGACAAAATCGGGCATTGTGTGCTCGGCGGAAAATTGCCGTCGAACGAAGGTTGGCGTTGCAGTAGAAGACATCATTCCCCCTGGAAAAGGTTGCTATAGTTGACTACCGCTAAAACATTGTTCCTACTAAGAACTAAAGAATTGATATATATCAACTACCTTAACGATAGCCTTACAAAGCCGGGCAATTGCGGTGATCATGCGAAATTGATTAAAATCAAGCGAACGCCATGAGCCCTCGATTACAGGAACGCTGGAAGCGCTGGCAATACGGCCTGGTTCAGTCTTTGCTTGGCCGTAACGAATTTGCGGCAACCCGGGTCGTGCTGCTGGCCGGGATAGGTACGGTTGCCATTCCCCTTTGCTACATCACCTGGCGCTTTTTCTTGCCGCAAAATTATGAGAATGTTTTCCTGCGCACCATCGGCATCGGCTTGTGCCTGATCGGCCTGTTCGCGCGCCGCTTCAGCAAGCCCTGGCTCGACACCTACCTCTTGATCGCCCTCACGTATTTGATTCCGTTTTTCTTCACCTTCATGTTCTTGATGAACCACGCCTCGCCGGTCTGGACCGAGACGCTGCTGATCGGCTTGATCGCGCTGTTTCACTTCGACATGGCGATCGCCGGCGTGGCTTACCTGAGCGGCACCGCGCTCGCCTGCGCCTGCGTGTTGCTGGCCGGCGAGGGCCAGGTCTTGCTTACCAAGGCGGTCTTGCAGCAATTGCCGATCCACTGGTTCACCATCGCCGTGCTGTCGGTGGTGAAAGTCGGGCGTGACGTGCTGGCGCAAGAAAAACTGGCGGGCCTGGGCGCCGGCCTGGCCACGGTGGCGCACGAATTGCGCACCCCGCTGGCCAGCGTCGACGCCAATGTGCGCGGCATCAACCGCCTGTTGCAACAGCCGCCCGAGGGCATGCCGGAGGCGCTGGCGCGCATCCAGTTCGAGGTGCGCCATATGAATCACATGATCGACTTGTTCCTGCTCAGCGCGACTGCCGTCAACCGCAACCTGCGCCCGACCGAATCGGTGTCGATGGCTTGCGTGGTCGAGTCTGTGTTAAAGCGCTACCCCTTCGTCGGCAAGGCGCAGCAGCAATCGGTGGCGGTGGAAGTGCGCGGCAATTTCATGTTCGCGGGCCAGAACGAATTATGCGTCGTGATCCTCTTGAACCTGCTGCGCAATGCCTTGAAGGCGATCCAGCGCGCCGGCAAGGGCCGCATCCGCATCATCGTCGACGGCGCCCGCGGCACCCCGCGCCTGCTCTTCATCGACACCGGTTGCGGCATCGCGCTGCGCCAGATGCCGCTGATTTTCCGGCGTTTTTATTCCTATCCGGCCCATAACGGCACCGGCATCGGCCTGGCGCTGTGCAAGGAAATCGTGGAAGCCTGGGAAGCGCGCATACGCTGCGTCTCGCGCGAGAGCGCCTACGCGATTTTTGTCCTGGAATTTCCGCAGCCGGCCCCCATCCTATGAGCGAATGATGCAAATACCCGTGTATATCCATCCGAGCCTGACTGTCTTGATCGACGACAGCGATACCTTTTTGCGCAGCCTGTCGTTCCAGCTCGATCCCATGTTGGCCAGCAAGACTTTCCACGACACGAGCAGCGCTCTGCAATGGCTGACCCAGAGCGCCCGTCCCGACGATGTCCCGCTGCAAGTTAATTTCGATACCCAGAATTTGCCGCCCGACCATTGCAATGTGGCGGTCGACATCGAACGCATTTACCGCATCAGTGGCCATGCGCGGCGCTTTGCCGCGCCGTCGGTGCTGGTGGTCGACTATTCGATGCCGCAAATGAATGGCATCGAGTTTTGCGAGGCGGTGCGTCACTTGCCCTGCAAAAAAATCCTGTTTACGGGCGCGGCCGACGAAAAGATCGCCGTGAACGCCTTCAACCGGGGGCTGATCGACCGTTACATCAAGAAAAGCGACGACGACGCGCTCGACCGCCTGGAACTCGACATCGCCGAGTTGCAGCGCCAGTTTTTCGCCGAACAGTCGGAAACCCTGCGCGACTTGCTGGTGCTACACCATTGCCATTTCCTGCAAGACGAGGCGCTGGCCGCCGTGGTGCGCGAATTGAGCGCCAGCCACGGCTTTGTCGAGCATTACATTTTCCCGAACCCGAGCGGCATCTTGTTCTTCGATGTCGAGGGCAAGGGCAAGCTGATGATCATCGAAACGGAAAAAGGCCTGCGCGCCCAGTACGAGATCGCGCGCGACAGCGACGCCCCGCCATCGCTGCTGAACGCCTTGCTCGAACAACGCGTGATTCCGTTTTTCTCGGACCCGGACGGCGACGGCATGTATGCGGCCGCAATCGGCGAAAACTGGTATCGCTATTGCAGCGCGCCGCGCGTCTGCCATGGCAAGGAAACCTATTTCTGGGCCTTGTTCGACTTGCCGGAACATTATCTCGACACCCCGGTCCACTCTTACGCGCAATATTTGCGCGAATTGCGCCAACAGCCGCGCGCCGCCTGACACGTCAAGCTTCGCGCAGGGTTTGCAGCGGCGGCTGGCGCAACACATTGCGCAAGCCGAGCCAGCCGCCGGCCATCGCGCACAGGGTTCCGGCCAGCACGCCGGCCAGCCAGACGCCGGAAGCAAAACGCCAGTCGAACTTGAATTCGTAGGTGGCCAGGGCCCAGCCCATGGCCGCTGCACCGGACGCGGCCAGCAAGCCGGCCAGCGCCCCCACCAGGGTGAATTCGATCAATTGCGCGCGCGCCAGTTGGCGCCGGGTGGCGCCCAGCGCGCGCAGCAAGCCCGCTTCGCGGGTGCGCTCATCTTGCGAACCCATCAGCGCCGCGTACAGCACCAGCACGCCCGAGGCCAGCGTGAACGCGAACAGGAATTCGACCGCCGTGACGACTTGATCGAGCACGGCCTGGATTTGCTTGAGTACGCCGCCGACGTCGAGCACGGTCAAGTTCGGGAAGGCGCGCGTCAAGGCGTCGCCCAGCGCGGCCTGTTGGGGCGGTACGTGGAAGGCCGTGATCCAGGTTTGCGGCGCGTCGGCCAACGCGCCCGGGTTGAGAATGACAAAGAAATTGACGCGCATCGAACCCCATTCGAGCTTGCGCAGACTGGTCACCGTCACCTCCACCGTCTGGCCGGCTATATCGAAGCGCATCTTGTCGCCCAGTTTCAGGCGCAGCGTCTTGGCCAGGCCCTCCTCGACCGAGGCTTCGCCCGGCGCGCCGGGCCTGTCCTGGAACCAACGCCCGGCCACGATGGTGTTTTGCTCTTGCATCTGCGCCATGCTCGACAAATTGAATTCGCGCTCGGCCAGGCTCTTGGCGCGCTCGTCCTGGTAGGTCGCCGGTGTCAAGGGCGCGCCGTTCACGGCAATCAGGCGGCCCCGTATCATCGGGTACAGGGGCGCGTGCAGCACGCCGGCGCGCGCCAGGCGCGCCGCCAGCTCGACTTTTTGATCGGGCATGATATTGATGATGAAACGGTTCGGCGCATCGGGCGGGGTGGCGTTGCGCCAGGCCGCCATCAAGTCGCCGCGCACCACGGTCAAGAGCAGCAAGGCCATCAGGCCCAGTGCCAACGAGACGATTTGCAGCACGGTGGCGCCGGGCCGGCGCTGCAGCGAGGTCACCGCGAAACGCCAGCTTTGATGGTTGACGACGCCGCGCAGCGTTTTCAACGACTTCAAGGCGAGCCAGCCGACCAGCGCGAAGATGGCCAGGCCGCCCAGGAAGCCAAGCGCAGTCAGCAGCGCCAGGCGCCAGTCACCCGCCTGCCACAAGAGCAGGGCCACGAAACTGCACAAGCCCAGGCCATAGGTCAGCAGGGCCAGCGGCTGCGGCGCGGCTTGCTCGCGGCGTAACACGCGGTTGTGCGGCACATTGCGCAGTTGCAAAATGGGCGGCAAGGCAAAGCCGGCCAGCAATAGCATGCCGGTCGCCACGCCGCGCAGCGCGGTCCATGGCGAGACGGGCGGCAAATCGCTTTGCACCAGCTTGCCCAACAGTTCGAGCAAGGCCAGGTGGCCGCCGAAGCCGAGCGCCACGCCGAGCGCGCTGCCAGCCAGGCCGAGCAGCAGGAATTCGGTCAGATACATGGCCGTGACCTGGTTTTGCGTCAAGCCCAGGCAACGCAGCATGGCGCAAGCGTCCAGGTGGCGCAGCATGAAGCGGCGCGCCGCCATCGCCACGGCGACGGCCGCCAGCATCGCCGACAACAGGCCGACCAGCGACAGGAAACGGTCGGCCCGCTCCAGCGTGGCCTGCATTTCGGGCCGGCCCGATTCGAGCGATTCGATCCGCACGCCCTTCACGGCGCCCGCCTTGATTTGTGCTTGCAACCAGGCTTGGTAGGCGGCGACGGCGCCGGGCGGTGCACCAGGCGCCGTCGCCAGCAGCAAGCGGTACGACACGCGCGAACCGTTTTGCACCAAGCCGGTGGCGGTCAATTGCGCCAGCGGCAGCATCACGCGCGGCGCGAAATTGAGGAAAGACGCGCCCCGGTCCGGCTCGGCCGCAATCAATTGCGCGATCGTGAAGGTCTGTTCGCCCAACTTGATGGCGGCGCCAACCTCGACCTTCAAGCCGGCCAGCAAGGCCGCGTCGACCCACACCGTACCGGGCGCCGGAATGGCGCCGGTGGCATGGCCGACGGCATCATTGGCTTGCGCCGCGCTGGTGGTGATTTTGAGCTTGCCGCGCAGCGGGTAGCCGTCCGAGACGGCCTTGATCGAGGCCAGTTGCGACACCGATTGCTGGCCTTGCCCCGCTTGCGCCATGCTGGGGAAAGTCACCGTCTCGGCAATCAGCAAGCCGCGCGCGGCCGCCTCGCGCCGCCAGGCCGGCGGCGGCGGCGCATCGGCGTTGACGACCAGGTCCGCGCCCAGCAATTGATGGGCGTCACGGCTCAAGCCGGCGCGCAGGCGGTCGACGAAAAACCCCACTGCCGACAGGGCCGCCACGGCCACCACCAGGGCCACCAGCAAGAAACGCAACTGACCGGCGCGCCAGTCGCGGCCGGTCATCTTCCAGGCCAGGCTCAATATGGGCATGGGCATCAACAGGCGGCGAAATAGGCGTCGACTTCGGCCAGATGGCGGCGCTTCGTCTCGTCGTCCAGGAAGGCGGCCAGGAAGCCGTTGCGGGCCAGGCGCTGCGCGTGCGACAAGCCCAGCGGCAAGGCGTCGAAAACGGCGCAGAAATTGTCGTTCATATAGCCGCCGAAATACGCCGGGTCGTCCGAATTGACGGTAACGAGCAAGCCGGCGTCGAGCAATTGCAGCAGATTATGCTCGGCCATGGTGTCGAACACGCGCAGCTTGGTGTTCGACAGGGGACAAACGGTGAGCGCGATTTGCTGGCGCGCCAGGCGCGCCGTCAAGGCCGCGTCTTCCAGGCAACGCACGCCATGGTCGATGCGCTCCACATGCAGCACGTCGAGCGCCGTTTCGATATAGGCTGGCGGGCCTTCCTCGCCGGCGTGCGCGACCAGGTGGAAACCGAGTTCGCGGCAGCGCGCGAACACGCGCGCGAATTTCTCGGGCGGATTGCCAAGCTCGGAGGAATCGAGGCCGATGCCGATGAATTTGTCGCGGTACGGCAGCGCCTGCTCCAGGGTGGCAAAAGCGTCTTCTTCCGACAAATGGCGCAGGAAAGACAGGATCAAGGTGGCGCTCACGACACTATCCTGGCAAGCCCGGTGGATGCCGCCGATCACGGCGTCGATCGGCACCCCGCGCGCCGTGTGGGTTTGCGGGTCGAAGAAGATTTCCGCGTGACGGACCTGGTCGGCCTCGGCGCGCGCCAGGTAGGCGCGCGTCATGTCATAGAAATCCTGCTCCTTGAGCAGCACGCTGGCGCCCGCGTAATAAATATCGAGGAACGATTGCAAATCGGTGAACGCATAGGCGCGCCGCAATTGCTCGACCGATTCATAGGCCAGCGTCACGCCATTGCGCTCGGCCAGCGCGAAAATCAGCTCGGGTTCCAGCGAACCCTCGATATGGATATGCAGTTCCGCCTTCGGCATCTGGCGCAGGATGGCACGCAATTGCTCATTCATCATTACTTTTCCCTTCGATTCGGTGGCTCTCAACTTCATTCTGAAAGCATCTTAGCGCAAGACGGCCGCCGCCACGCGCAGCGCCCCGCCTTTGCTGCGCCGCACACAAGGACGCGCTTTCCGCCGCCACTTGAGAAATGTCGTTTTATGTCCAATAAAATGCCAGAAAATCCACTGGAAATCTGTTAATTTTTTGAGATATTCCCTTTTTAATCAAATACTTAGAATCGAGTATTAAGGATATTACGACATATCTTTTGACTTCCTGAACTAATAGAGCAATAATAAATTTCATCAGCGTAAGAAGCGCTATAAAGACCCATCAGCAGCCGGCAAGCCAACCCAGCGCGCGGCAATTGGCCAGGGTCCGGGCAAGCCGCACCGGCACAGGCTGTCGGCGCCGCACAGAGATATCAGATGCACAGATAAAGGCCAGGCGGACCCCGGCACGGGGGCTGCCGATGACAGTGACTAGCAGGTTTACATCAAAGGACATTCAAATGACCATTTTTGACAACTACGCAGCTCGCTACGAGCGTACCCGGGAAGAAGAAATGTCGCTTTCCGAGTATTTGGCTCTGTGCAAAAAGGACCGGCTGACCTATGCCAGCGCGCCCGAAAGGATGCTGGCCGCGATCGGTGAACCGAGCCTGGTCGACACCCGCAACGATACCCGTCTGTCGCGCATCTTCGCCAACAAGATCATCAAGATTTATCCCGCCTTCCGCGAATTCTACGGCACCGAAGAAGTGATCGAGCAAGTGGTATCGTACTTCCGCCACGCGGCCCAGGGCCTGGAAGAGCGCAAGCAAATCCTGTATCTGCTGGGACCGGTCGGCGGCGGCAAATCGTCGATCGCGGAAAAGCTCAAGGCGCTGATGGAACATGTGCCCTTCTATTGCCTGAAAGGTTCGCCCGTCAATGAGTCGCCGCTGGGCCTGTTCAACGAAGAAGAAGACGGCGTCATCATGGAAGAAGATTACGGCATCCCACGCCGTTACCTGCGCAACATTCCCAGCCCCTGGGCCGTGAAGCGTTTGCATGAATTCAATGGCGACATCAACCAGTTCCGCGTGGTCAAGCGCTACCCGTCCGTGCTGAAACAGATCGCGATCTCGAAAACCGAACCGGGCGATGAAAACAACCAGGATATTTCCTCGCTGGTCGGCAAGGTCGACATCCGCAAGCTCGAGGATTACGCCCAGGACGATCCGGACGCTTACAGCTATTCAGGCGGCCTGTGCCTGGCCAACCAGGGCTTGATGGAATTCGTCGAAATGTTCAAGGCCCCGATCAAGGTCTTGCATCCGCTGCTGACGGCCACCCAGGAAGGCAATTACAAGGGCACCGAAGGCTTCGGCGCGATTCCCTTCGACGGCATCATCCTGGCCCACTCAAATGAGTCGGAATGGAAGACCTTCAAGAATAACCGCAATAACGAGGCTTTCCTCGATCGCATCTATATCGTCAAGGTACCGTATTGCCTGCGCGTGACCGACGAAATCAAGATTTACGACAAGCTGGTCGCCAATTCCTCGCTGCTCAAAGCGCCTTGCGCCCCCGGCACCTTGAAGATGATGGCCCAGTTCGCGATCTTGTCGCGCCTGAAAGATCCGGAAAACTCTAGCATCTTCAGCAAGATGCTGGTGTATGACGGCGAGAACTTGAAAGATACCGATCCGAAGGCAAAATCGATGCATGAATATGTCGATTACGCCGGCGTCGACGAAGGCATGAATGGCTTGTCGACCCGCTTCGCGTTCAAGATTCTGTCCAAAGTCTTCAACTTCGACACCACCGAAGTGGCGGCCAATCCGGTCCACCTCTTGTATGTGCTGGAGCAGCAAGTCGAGCGCGAGCAATTCCCGCCCGAAACGGAGCAGCGCTACTTCTCGTATATCAAGGAACACCTGGCGCAGCGCTACGTCGAATTCATCGGCAAGGAAATCCAGACCGCTTACCTGGAAAGCTATTCCGAATATGGCCAGAACATTTTCGACCGCTATGTCACCTTTGCCGATTTCTGGATACAAGACCAGGAATACCGCGATCCGGACACCGGCGAAAGCTTCGACCGCGAATCGCTCAACAACGAGCTGGAGAAAATTGAAAAGCCGGCCGGCATCTCCAATCCGAAAGACTTCCGCAACGAAATCGTCAACTTCGGTTTGCGCGCGCGGGCCTCGAACGGCGGCAAGAATCCAGCCTGGACCAGCTACGAAAAATTCCGCACCGTGATAGAGAAAAAAATGTTCTCGAATACGGAGGAATTGCTGCCGGTGATATCCTTCAACGCCAAGGCCAACACGGACGACGCCAACAAGCACGCCGATTTCGTGGCCCGCATGGTGGAAAAAGGCTACACCGCCAAGCAAGTGCGGCTCTTGTGCGAATGGTATTTGCGCGTGCGGAAATCGTCTTGATGGAGACAAGCCTGTTTTTCATGCCGTTCCTAAGATTCGGTCTTAAACAGTAGCAGGAGGCATGTTTTGACTTACCTCATCGACCGTCGTTTGCAGAGCAAGAACAAGTCCGCGGTCAACCGCGAACGGTTCTTGCGGCGTTACAAGAATCAGATCAAGGATGCGGTCGGGCGCGCCATCAAGGGCCGTTCGATCACCGATATTGAAAATGGTGAGAAGGTGTCGATCCCCGTCAAGGACGTGGGCGAACCCTCGTTTGGTCACGCCCACGGGGGCGTGTGGGAAACCATTAACCCTGGCAACAAGGAATACCAGAAGGGCGACCAGATCAACCGGCCCAAGGGCGGTGGCGGTGCCGGACGGGGCAAGGCCGGCAATAGCGAGCAATTGAGCGAAGATGATTTCATCTTTGAATTGTCGCGCGAAGAATTCATGAATTATTTCTTCGAGGATTTGGAATTGCCGCACATGGTCAAGACCCAGTTGACGGCCACCACGGAATTCAAGAACCAGCGCGCTGGCTACAATATGTCGGGCACGCCGTCCAATATCCACGTGCTGCGCTCACTGCGCGGCGCGCTGGGGCGGCGCATCGCCGTCGGCGGCAGTTCGCGCAAGCGCGTCATCGAGGCCGAACGGGAACTCGAGAACTTGCTGCTGCTGGGCGCGCCGGAAGACGATGCGCGCGTCCTCGAATTGCGCCATTTGATACACCATTTGCACACCCGGCTGCTGGCAATTCCCTTCATCGACCCGTTCGACCTGCGTTACAGCAACCGCGTCAAGGTGCCCAAGCCGATGACGCAAGCCGTCATGTTTTGCATCATGGACGTCTCCGGCTCGATGGATGAAAGCCGCAAAGATACCGCCAAGCGCTTCTTCATCTTGCTGTACCTGTTCTTGAAGCGCGCCTACGACAAGATCGAAGTGGTCTTCATCCGCCACCACACGGCTGCGGCCGAAGTCGATGAAAACGAATTCTTCAATTCGCGCGAATCGGGCGGCACCGTGGTGTCGTCGGCGCTACACCTGCTCAATAGCATTCTGGAAGAGCGCTATGGCGCCGGCCAGTGGAACAGCTATGTTGCGCAAGCGTCCGATGGCGACAATTGGGACAATGATTCGGTGCTGTGCCGCCAGCTCCTGATCAATACCATCTTGCCCAAGGTGCAGTATTACACCTATGTCGAGATCACCGACGGGCCGCAGCAAAACCTGTGGGAACAATATGCCGACGTGCTGAACCACCACCCCCACTTTGCCATGCAGAAAATTGTCACGCCGGCCGACATCTATCCGGTGTTCCGCGAACTGTTCAAGAAGCAGGTCAAATAATGAACCAGATGACGAAGAAACCCGTGCATCCGCGCGCCTTGCCCGAACAGTCCGAATGGACGTTCGAATTGATCGAGCAAGCCCACGAGGAAATTCGCCGGGTCGCCTCCCAGTTCGGCCTCGACACGTATCCGAACCAGCTCGAAATCATCACCGCCGAGCAAATGATGGATGCCTATACTTCAGTCGGCATGCCGGTCTCGTATAACCACTGGTCGTTCGGCAAGCATTTCCTGTCGACTGAAAAGAGTTACAAGCGTGGCCAGATGGGACTGGCGTATGAAATCGTCATCAATTCCAACCCCTGCATCGCCTACTTGATGGAAGAAAACAGCCTGACCATGCAGGCGCTGGTGATCGCCCATGCGGCCTATGGCCACAATTCCTTCTTCAAGGGCAATTACCTGTTCCGCACCTGGACCGACGCCGACGCCATCATCGACTATATGGTGTTCGCCAAGAATTACATCAGCGAATGCGAGCAGCGCCACGGCGTCGAAGCGGTCGAATTCTTGCTCGACTCTTGCCATGCGATTCAAAATTATGGCGTGGACCGCTACAAGCGCCCGGCCAAGTTGTCGCTGGCGCAAGAATACGCGCGCCAGAAAGAACGCGAAGCCTACGTCCAGTCGCAAATCAATGAATTGTGGCGTACCGTGCCGCGCCGCGACGAGGAAGAAGTGTCGAAGACGACGCCGCGCTTTCCCGCCGAACCCGAGGAAAACCTGCTCTACTTCATTGAGAAATATGCACCGCTGCTGGAACCGTGGCAGCGTGAGATGGTGCGCATCGTGCGCAAGATTTCCCAGTATTTTTATCCGCAGCGCCAGACCCAGGTCATGAACGAGGGCTGGGCCACTTTTTGGCATTACACCATCCTCAACCAACTGTACGACGAGGGCGTGGTGGCCGACGGCTTCATGATGGAATTTTTGAAAAGCCATACCAATGTGGTCTACCAGCCGCCCGTCAACAGCCCGTATTACAGCGGCATCAATCCCTATGCCCTGGGTTTCGCGATGATGAGCGACATCCGCCGCATCTGCGAACACCCCACCGACGAGGACAGGGTCTGGTTCCCCGCCATCGCCGGCAGCGACTGGCGCACGACGCTCGACTTTGCGATGCGCAATTTCAAGGATGAAAGCTTCATTGCCCAATACCTGTCGCCGAAACTGATACGCGAATTCCATTTCTTCGCCGTGCTCGACGATGACAAGAATGAAAAACTGGCGGTTTCGGCCATCCACGACGAAGCCGGCTACCGCTATGTGCGCCAGCAATTGGCCGAACAATACAACCTCGGCAACCGCGAGCCGAACATCCAGGTCTGGTCGGTGAATACCCGTGACGACCGCGCCCTGACCCTGCGCCACACCCAATTCCAGCGCCGGCCCCTGAACCAGCAGGCCGAGGAAGTGCTCAAGCATGTGGCGCGCCTGTGGGGCTTCGATGTCCACCTCGATACCGTCGACCCGGACGGCACGGTGCTCAGCACAATCGAGTGCAAGCGCGAAAAACGGGCCCGCAACAGTTAATCCTCCTCCCACATATATAGCGAATATCTATTTACATCCGCGCGATCCAGTGGCGGCTACTATCAGCCGCCCCGCGCACGCTTGAAATAAGCATTCTCTTCCCCTTGCGGGTATAGTCAAGTCAAGTGCCAAAGTTGTATAGGGCACCATCAGAAATTTTCCCAAAGCAAGTTCCGACACAGAATTTGGTCGCCTTCATGCCGGATATTTCAGAATATAATTCTGTCTTTTCGGGACATCGAAAAACTAAAGGCCCTTGACGTCACCGCGTTATTAAAATAGTATTAAATCTCTATCAGAACCATGCGTGGGGGACATCACGGAAGGCGCTTGGAGGCCTTTAAATGGCACAAAATTTAACCGGTTTTAGGCGTTAAAAATCTATGTAAAATAAAGAATTCGTATGTATAATTCGCCGACGTCCCGGGTGCGGCCGGAGTATTGCGCCGTCATTTTGGGGTTCAGTTGCAACAAAAGAGTTGGCATTTGGAGAAAGCAGGCATGAATTTTTCGAACGAGAAGAGTACCGGGAAGAACTTTACAGGTATCACTATTGTGGTCCTGTTGCACATCCTGGTCGCTTACGGGGTCGTCACCGGCCTGGGTAAGCGTATGGTCGCGAAAATGAGCGAGGCCGTGGAGACCAAAATTATCGAGGAAGTCAAACCTCCTCCTCCGAAAGATCTTCCACCGCCACCACCGCCGCCGGAAATGAAAGCGCCCCCGCCGCCCTTCATTCCTCCAGTCGAGGTGAACGTACAGCAACCACCACCGCAACAAAACGTAATGGCGAATGTGTCCACAGCCAAGCCAGCCACCACCGAGTTGGCCAAGCCCGTGGCACCGTCTGAAGCACCACCGAGTCCTGTGAAATCGGTGCATACGGCTGCGGTCGCGGACATGGGTACTTGCGCCAAGCCTGAGTATCCAAAGTCCTCGCTGCGTAACGAAGAAGCCGGCACGGTGACCCTATCGTTCCTGATCGGCGTTGACGGAAATGTAGCCGGTTCCAAAATCGTGAAATCGAGCGGTTTCCGGGATCTGGACAAGGCTGCGGTAAACGGAATCAGTAAATGCAAATTCAAGCCAGGCATGACCGACGGTAAGCCGGAACAAGCATGGATGCAAATGCAATACGTCTGGAATCTGGAGTAAACCGGGGCAGTAGCACTGCCCCACACTGTGATTTCGTTGTCGTTACGTTCAGCGATCTGATTATTTTAAATTTTGGAGGAAGCATGTTTAAGAATACCCGTTTGTCCGCTTTTTTTGCAGCGGTTCTGTTGTCCGTCACCGCTGCGGGCGCCATGGTCGCCGCGCCGGCCTTCGCCGCTGACGAACCGGCAACGGCCGCCGCATCGGCTCCAGCGGCAGCGTCCGCTCCAGCGGCCGACGCCGCAGCAGCCGCGCCAACCGACGCAGCACCGGCTCCAGTGGTAAAAGCCGGCGAAAAAGAAGAAGTGAAAAACCCCTTCGGCATCGATGCCGTCTGGGCCGGTGGTTTCGTGCCGCGCGCCACCCTGATCATCCTGGCCCTGATGTCGATGGGTAGCTGGTACATCATCGTCACCAAGCTGATCGATCAAATGAAAATCTTCAAGCAATCGAAAGAAACCGCCACCAAGTTCTGGAAAGCGCCTTCGATCGCCGCCGGTTCCGCTGCGCTGAAAGATGGCAGCCCATTCCGTTTCATCGCCGAATCGGGCACCAAGGCCACCGCCCACCATGACGGCGCCCTGCTGGAACAAATCGATCTGTCGACCTGGGTCACGATGTCGATCCAGCGCGCCGTTGAAAAAGTCCAATCGCGTCTGCAAGATGGCTTGTCTTTCCTGGCCACCGTCGGTTCGACCGCACCTTTCATCGGCCTGTTCGGTACGGTCTGGGGTATTTATGGCGCGCTGACCAACATCGGTATGACCGGTAACGCATCGATCGACAAAGTCGCCGGTCCCGTCGGCGAAGCGCTGATCATGACCGCTTTCGGTCTGCTGGTGGCCGTGCCTGCCGTTCTCGGCTACAACTGGCTGGTGCGTCGTAACAAATCCGCAATGGAAGATGTGCGTGCCTTCAGCGCCGACGTTCACTCGGTTCTGATCTCCGGCGCCATGTCGACCAGCGAAGCTGGCCGCGCTGCCGGCGCTAAAAAGATTGGATAAGAACCATGTCGATGACCGTCGGCTCCGATAACGGAGAAGAAGATGCAGTGATGTCCGAGATCAACACGACGCCGCTAGTGGACATCATGTTGGTTTTGCTGATCATCTTCCTGATTACCAGCCCGGTTGTGCTCAAGCTGCAGAAAATCAATCTGCCGGCCGAAACCAACCAGGCGGTGAAGACCAAGCCGGATAACATCAACATCGTCGTCAACAAGGACGGTGAGATGTACTGGAACCAGAAGAGATTGAAGGATACGAGCGAGTTGTTCGATTTTCTGAAGGTTGAAGCAGTCAAAGTACCCCAGCCGGAAGTGCATGTTCGTGGCGATCAAGACGCGCGCTACGAATTCATCGGCAAGGTGATTTTCACTACCCAACGGGCCGGGATTCAAAAGGTCGGCTTCATTACCGAGCCACCCGACAAAGGCGGCTAAGCGCGCCGGCCGCTCCCCGCGCAATCTGCGGGAGCGACCGTCGGCTGGCCGGGGCCGCAAGGCCCCGTCGTTGGACTTCTTATAAGGAAACACCATGAGTATGAATGTCGGTTCCGGCGGCGGCAGCAACGCCGATCCGGAACCAATGATGGAAATGAACATGACGCCCCTCATCGACGTGATGCTGGTGCTCATTATCATGTTGATCATCACGATTCCAAAGCAAAACCATTCGGTGAACTTGAACATGCCGGTCGGTACTCCGCCGCCACCGACCAAGGAACCCGTGGTCGTGACGATAGACGTGGACTTCGACGGCACCATTCTGTGGGATAACCAGGTCATACCGGATCGTCCCTCGCTGGAATCGAAGCTGAGCGCTGTCGCGGCCCAGCCTGACCAGCCGGAAGTGCATTTGCGTCCGAACAAGCTGGTGCCGTACAAAGTCGTCGCCGGTGTTATGGCATCGGCCCAGCGCCTTGGCGTGACCAAGATTGGCATGGTCGGCAACGAGCAATTCCAGTAAGCGGCATCCCGCTATTTCCCAAGTGTTGCGCTGGGCTACTGCCCAGGCGCAACACGGCAAGACCGGCCTGTCCGAGACGGCAAGCTGGTCGTGTCGTCACGTGGCAGGCTAAGGCCGCCGCTTCGCTTTTTACGAAAGAATTCCCCATGTCCAAGTTTCGTCTCGCTCATCTCGGCCTGGTAATGGCCGCCCTTGGTTTCACCGCAGCGGCGCCCGTGCTAGGCCTGGCGTCGCTGGCACACGCCGCCGATACCGTGCGCGCGGAAGTGGGCAAACCACTGCAAGAAGCGCAAAAGCTCGCCTCCTCCGGCAAGAACAAGGAAGCGCTGGCCAAATTGCGCGAAGCGGACAATGTCGGCGGCAAGACGCCGTTTGAAACCTACCAGATCGAGCGCGTGCGCGCCTCGGCCGCCGCCGCCTCGGGCGACAATGGCGCCGCCATCAAGGCTTTTGAATTCGTCATCAATTCCGGCCGCCTGTCCGCCTCGGAAGCGCCGAAATTCACGCAAGCGCTGGCCGGCATGTATTACCGCGCCAAGGATTGGCCCAACACCATCACCTGGATCAACCGCTCATTGAAGGATCACGACGATCCGCAAATGCGCGAATTGCTGATCCAGACTTACTATATCAGCGGCAATTACACGGCTGCAGCCAAGGAATTGCAAGCTCGCGGCGGCTCCTCGGAAGCCCAGTTGCAAATGCTGGCCAATATCCAGCTCAAGCAAAACGACAAGACCGGCTATGTTGCCACCCTGGAAAAACTGGCCGGCAATTACCCGAAAACCAGTTACTGGGCCGACTTGCTGAACCGCGTTTCCGGCAAGCCGGGCTTTTCCGACCGTCTGTCGCTTGACGTGCAGCGCTTGAAACTGCTCGACGGCTTGATCACCAAACCAGGCGAATACCTGGAAATGGGCCAATTGGCTTTGCAAGCGGGCAACGCCGCCGAAGCCCAGAAGATCATCGACCAGGGTTACAAGAAGGGCGTGCTGGGCACCGGTTCGGACGCGCCGCGCCACCAGCGCTTGAAAGACCTGGCCACCAAGACCCTGGCCGACAATGCCAAGACGGCCGCCGCCACCGAAGCCGAGCTGACCAAGAACAAGGATGCCGATGCTCTGGCCGCCCTCGGTTTTGCGCACGTGAGCAATGGCGACGCCGACAAGGGCTTGGCATTGATGAATCAAGCCATCAAGATGGGCGGCTTGAAGCATGCCGATGAAGCCAAATTGCACCTGGGCATAGCCTATGTCAATGCCGGCAAGAAAGCCAATGCCTTGAGCGCCTTCAAGACCGTGCAAGGCACGGATGGCGCCGCCGACCTGGCCCACTACTGGGTATTGCAATTGAACCACCCGATGTAATCGTCGCCGATTGCATGCTGAAAAGCGCCGTTTGCACCCGCAGGCGGCGCTTTTTCGCATTAATGCCCCGCTCAATTCATCCACGGCGGTCTGTTGCTGGTGTGAATCCCGCCAACTGTCCGTATAATCCACCATTTAATCCACCATTTAGCGACAGTTTTTCACGACGATTCCCATGAAGGTATTCCGCGGACTTCCCAATGCCCAGGCACGCGCGCCGTGCGCCCTGACGATCGGCAACTTTGACGGTGTCCATATCGGCCATCAAGCCTTGCTGGCGCGCGTGCGCGCCGCCGCCACCGAGCTGGACCTGGAAGCGGCCGTGATGACGTTCGAGCCGCATCCGCGCGAATTTTTCGCGCAGTTGGCAGGCGACCCGTCGAAGGCGCCGCCACGCATTGCCAATTTGCGCGACAAGATGCAATCGCTGGCCGGCGCCGGCATGGACCGCGTCATCGTCGAGCACTTCAGCGCCCAGTTTTCCGCCCTGTCGCCACAAGAATTCACGGAAAGAGTGCTGGTCGACGGCTTGCACATGAAGTGGCTGATGGTCGGCGACGATTTTTGCTACGGCGCCCGGCGCGCCGGCAATGTCGCGTTATTGCTCGAAGCGGGCCGGCGCTACGGTTTTCACGTCGAAACTCTGCCCACCGTGATGAATGGCAAGGACCGGATTTCCTCCTCGGCCGTGCGGGCCGCGCTGGCCGACGGCGCCTTCGGCCACGCCCAACAATTGCTGGGCCACCCCTATGCGATTTCAGGCCATGTCATCCATGGCCAAAAACTCGGTCGCACGCTCGGCTACCCCACCCTGAACCTGCGGGTGCCGCACCGTCCCGCCCTGGCCGGCATTTTCGTGGTCCAGGTGCATGGCCTGACCGAACAGGCGCTGCCGGCCGTGGCCAGCCTGGGCGTGCGCCCGAGCGTCGACGACAGCGGTCGCGTGCTGCTGGAAGTGCATGTGTTCGACTACGCTCAAGCATGCTACGGCAAGGTGGTGCGCGTCGAGTTCCTGCAAAAACTGCGCGACGAGGAAAAATTTCCCGACTTGCCGACCCTGACGGAGGCCATCGCGCGCGACGCCATGCAGGCGCGCGCCTACTTCGAGCGCCGCGCCCTCACCGCGACCGACCGAATTTGACGGCCAGCACACCCCGGCCCACATTTAAACCAATATCTTGAAGAGAAATATGTCCGATAACAACAAACCCGTAGCGCCCCAGAAATCGGCCAAGAAGCCCGACAGCAAATATCCCGTGAACATGCCGGAGACCCCGTTTCCCATGCGCGGCGACATGGCCAAGCGCGAACCGCAATGGGTACAGCAATGGCAAGACAAGAAAATCTACCAGCGCATCCGCAAGGCCGCCGCCGGCCGCCCGAAATTCATCTTGCATGACGGCCCGCCCTACGCGAATGGCGACATCCACCTGGGCCATGCCGTCAACAAGATCTTGAAAGATATCGTCGTCAAGTCGCGCACCATGGCCGGCTTCGACGCGCCCTATGTGCCGGGCTGGGATTGCCACGGCATGCCGATCGAAATCCAGATCGAAAAACTATACGGCAAGAACCTGCCCACCGCCGACGTGATGAGCAAGGCGCGCGCCTATGCCACCGAACAAGTCGAGCGCCAAAAGAAGGATTTCATCCGCCTCGGCGTGCTGGGCGAGTGGGACAATCCCTACCTGACCATGGCGTACGGCAACGAGGCCGACGAATTGCGTGCGCTCGGCAAGCTGCTGGAAAAAGGCTATGTCTACCGTGGCTTGAAGCCGGTTAACTGGTGCTTCGATTGCGGCTCGGCCCTGGCCGAGGCGGAAGTCGAATACCAGGACAAGCGCGACCCGGCCATCGATGTCGGCTTCCCGTTTGCCGAGCCGGCCAGACTGACCGCCGCCTTCGGCTTGCCGGCCCTGCCCGACGCCCCAGGCTTCATCGTGATCTGGACCACCACCCCGTGGACCATCCCGTCGAACCAAGCCTTGAACGTGCATCCGGAACTGGTCTATGCCCTGGTCGAGACCAGCCGCGACGGCCAGCCGCTGCTCTTGATCCTGGCGCAAGAGCTGGTCGCATCCTGCCTGGCGCGCTACAAGCTCGAAGGCAAGGTCATCGCCACCTGCGCCGGCGCCGCCCTGGAAGGCATCAGCTTTCACCATCCGCTGGCCACGCAGGACGCCGGCTACGCGCGCCTGTCGCCGATGTACCTGGCCGATTATGTCACGGTTGAAAGCGGCACCGGCGTGGTCCATTCGGCGCCCGCCTATGGCCAGGACGACTTTATTTCGTGCAAGGCGCACGGCGTGAAAGACGACGAGATCCTGACCCCGGTCATGGGCGACGGCAAATTCGCCTCGACCCTGCCGCTGTTCGGCGGCTTGACCATCTGGGAAGCGTCGAAACCAATTTGCGCCGCCCTGACGGCGGCCGGCGCCCTGTTCGAGCTGAAGATGTTCGACCATAGTTATATGCATTGCTGGCGCCATAAGACGCCGATCATCTACCGCGCCACCTCGCAATGGTTTGCCGGCATGGATGTGACGCCGAAAGATGGCGGCCCGACCTTGCGCCAGAGCGCGCTGCAAGGCATCGCCGATACCAAGTTTTTCCCGGACTGGGGCCAGGCCCGCCTGCACGGCATGATCGTCAACCGGCCCGACTGGACCTTGTCGCGCCAGCGCCAATGGGGCGTGCCGATGGCGTTCATCGTGCACAAGGAAACCGGCGACTTGCATCCGCGCACCCCGGAATTGCTGGAACAAGTGGCGCTCTTGATCGAAAAGAGCGGCATCGAAGCCTGGCTGACGCTCGACATCGCCGACTTGCTCGGCGACGAGGCGGGCATGTACCAAAAGAACAAGGACACGCTCGACGTCTGGTTCGACTCCGGCACCACCCACCAGACCGTGCTGGGCGGCCCGGCCGGCAAGGGTTCGCACGCCAGCCAGTTGCAATTCCCGGCCGACTTATACCTGGAAGGTTCGGACCAGCACCGCGGCTGGTTCCACTCCTCGCTGCTGACCTCGTCGATGCTGAATGGCCGCCCGCCCTACAAGGCCTTGCTGACGCACGGTTTCACGGTCGACGCCGAGGGCAAGAAAATGTCCAAGTCGATGATGAATACGCTGGCGCCGCAAAAGATTTACGACTCGCTCGGCGCCGACATCTTGCGCCTGTGGGTGGCCGCCACCGATTACACGGGGGAATTGTCGATCTCGGACGAAATCCTGAAACGGGTGACGGAATCGTATCGCCGCATCCGCAACACGCTGCGCTTCTTGCTGGCCAATACCGCCGATTTCAACCCGGCCGTGGACGCCTTGCCGATCGCCGACTTGTTTGAAATCGACCGCTACGCGATCGCCAACATGGGCGCCGTGCAAAAGCAGATCCTCGGCAATTACGAGGCCTATGAATTCCACCCCGTGGTGTCGAAACTGCAAACCTATTGCTCGGAAGACTTGGGCGGCTTTTACCTCGACATCCTGAAAGACCGCCTGTATACCAGCGGCTTGCAATCGAAGGCACGCCGCTCGGCCCAGACCGCGCTGTGGCATATCACGCAAAGCTTGCTGCGCGTGATGGCGCCGGCGCTGTCGTTCACGGCCGAAGAAGCGTGGGCCGTGTTTGCCGCGCCCGAGGCGTATAACGCCAGCGACGAAACCATCTTCACCCAAACCTATTGGGAATTGCCGGCGGTCGAAGACGGCGCCGCACTGCTGGAAAAATACACGGCTTTGCGCGCCGTGCGCACCGACGTCAGCAAGCAATTGGAAGACTTGCGCACCTCCGGCGCGATCGGCTCCTCGCTGCAGGCCGAATTGACCATCAAGGCCACGGCGGCGAAATTCGACTTGCTGGCCAGCCTCGGCGAAGACTTGAAATTCGTCTTCATCACCTCGCAGGCCAGCGCCGTCGAAGTGGCAAGCGAAGCCGAGCAAGCCATCAACGTGACGGCGTCTGTCGCGCCGAAGTGCGAGCGTTGCTGGCATTACCGGGCCGACGTCGGCAGTCACCACGACCACCCGACCTTGTGCGGCCGCTGCCATGCCAATTTGTTCGGCGCCGGCGAAAAACGCCGCTACGCTTAAAGATAGCGATTCCGCCATTGCGCTGCGCGCGCAGTGGCGGCCCCACCACAGTAGAAAGCCATGGCCTCCAAAAACCACTTTTCATCGAAACCGCAATCGTCGCTACTGCCCTGGCTGGGCATCGCCGTCATCGTGATCTTGTTTGACCAGATTTCCAAGATCACGATCACCAAGCTGTTCAGCTACGCGGAAGAGCGCGCCGTCACTTCCTTCCTCAATCTGACCCTGATCTATAACCCCGGCGCGGCCTTCAGCTTCTTGCGCGACGCGGGCGGCTGGCAGCGTTATTTCTTCACCGCAATCGGCCTCGTGGCGGCCCTGTTCATCATCTACCTGCTTACCAAGCACGCCGGCCAGCGCATGTTTTGCTGGGCCCTGGCGTTGATACTCGGTGGCGCGCTGGGCAATGTGATCGACCGCCTGATGTATGGCCATGTGATCGATTTCATCGATTTCCACTTGACTAACTGGGGCCATTTCCCCGCCTTTAACATCGCCGACTCGGCCATTTGCGTGGGCGCGGGACTGTTCATCATCGATGAATTACGGCGCGTGAACAAATAAGCGGAGCAATCACGATGGAATTATCGGGTAAAAAAATCGTCCTCGGCCTGTCCGGCGGTGTCGCCTGCTACAAGGCGGCCGAACTGTGCCGCGCGCTCGGTAAGGCCGGCGCCAGCGTACAAGTCGTGATGACCGACGCCGCCAGCCACTTCATCACCGAAGTGACCATGCAGGCGCTGTCGGGCCAGCCAGTCTTTGGCAGCCAGTGGGATGCCCGGGTCGGCAATAATATGGCCCATATCGACCTGACGCGCGGCGCCGACGCGATCTTGATCGCGCCCTGCTCGGCCGACTTCATGTCCAAGCTGGCGCGCGGCGCCTGCGACGACTTGCTCTCGACCCTGTGCCTGGCCCGTCCAAACGCCGTGCCGCTGCTGCTGGCGCCGGCCATGAATGTCGAAATGTGGCAAAACCCGGCCACCCAGCGCAATGTCCAGCAATTACGCGACGACGGCATCGTTCTGTTCGGGCCAAGCGCCGGCGAGCAGGCTTGCGGCGAAGTGGGCTTGGGACGCATGCTCGAAGCGCAGCAATTACTGGAAGAATTGATCGCCGCCTTCCAACCCAAGCTCTTGAGCGGCAAGCGCGTGCTGGTCACGGCCGGCCCCACCTTCGAGGCCATCGATCCGGTGCGCGGCATCACCAATCTCTCGTCCGGCAAGATGGGCTACGCGGTGGCGCGCGCGGCGCGCGAAGCGGGCGCCGACGTCACGCTGGTCTCCGGCCCGACCGCGCTGGCCGCGCCGTTCGGGGTGCGCCGCATCAATGTGCAAAGCGCGCGCCAGATGCATGACGCCGTGATGGAGCAGCTCGACGGCCAGCATATCTTCATCGCCGTGGCCGCCGTGGCCGACTGGCGCGTGCTCAACGCCAGCGAGCAGAAAATGAAGAAGCAAGCCGACGGCTCGGTGCCGGAATTGAAGTTCGAACAAAATCCGGACATCCTGGCCACGGTTGCGGCGCGCACCAACCTGGTCGGCCATCCCTATTGCGTCGGTTTCGCGGCCGAATCGGAAAACCTGATTGCCTTCGGCGCTACCAAGCGCGAGAAAAAAGGCATCCCCCTGCTGGTCGGCAATATCGGCCACAACACCTTCGGCCAGGATGACAATACCATCATCTTGTTTGACGAGCATGGCCACACCGTCTTGCCGCGCGCTGGCAAGCTCGCACTGGCGCGCCAACTCATTTCAGAAATCGCCAAGCGGCTGGCCAAGACTTCGCTGTTTCGCTGATACCACGCCGCCGGCCAACCATAGAATCCCATGAAAACCATCGCTATCAAAATTCTCGACCCGCGCATGAAAGAACAGATGCCGGCCTACGCCACTCCGGGCAGCGCCGGCCTCGACTTGCGCGCCTGCATCGACGCCCCGTTCACCATCGAAGCGGGGCAAACGGTGCTGATCCCGACCGGCCTGGCAATCCATGTGGCCGACCCGTCCTATGCCGCCATGATCTTGCCGCGCAGCGGCATGGGCCACAAGAACGGCATTGTCCTGGGGAATCTGGTAGGCTTGATCGACTCGGATTATCAAGGCCAGTTGATGATCTCGACCTGGAATCGCGGCCATAGCGCCTTCACCCTGAATCCGATGGAAAGGCTGGCGCAATTGATTATCGTACCGGTGCTGCAAGTCGGTTTTAATATTGTCGATGAATTCGACACGAGCGAACGCGGTGTTGGCGGTTTTGGCAGCACCGGAAAACACTAAGGAAGTCTGATGCCCGGCATGCTCCAATTTGTTTCACGCAAGGTGCATGCGCGCATGCCGCTGGCCGCCCCGTTGGCCACCTCGCTGGCCATGCTGCTGAGCGCTTGCTCGACGGCGCCCACGCGCGTCGAGGACAGCGCGCCGGCCGCAGCTGCGGCGCCGCAGGCGCCCGTGCTCACGCCACGCATGACGGCCGCACAAGAGAGCTTGAGCAAGATGGTGGCGCTGCAAGACCGGCTCTACCGGGTGGCGGCCCCGCTGCTGATCAATAATGCCGACCTGTGCAAGAACCAGGCCCGCAGCCTGCTGGGCTTCACCGCCAAGAACAAGTATTCCTACCCCGGCGAATTCGCCGACGCGGCGCAAGCGGTACTGGCCTATGACGAGCATTTGCAAGTGTCCGGCGTGCTGGCCGGCAGCGGCGCCGCGCACGCCGGCTTGCGCAAGGGCGACACCCTGGTCGCGGCCGACGGCAAGCTGCTGCCCACCGGGCCGAACGCGGAAACGGCTGCCGCCGCCATCTTCGGCCCGCTGGTATCTAGCCGCGCCAGCCTGAACATGACCATCGCGCGCGGCGGTGCCGACCAGCGCCTGCGCGTACCGGTCACGCGCGCCTGCGCCTTCCGGGTCGACCTCGGCAACGCCGACAATGTCAATTCCTATGCCGACGGCCAGCGCATCCTGCTCACGCGCGGCATGATCAGCTTTGCCCAAAGCGACGAAGCAGTGGCCTTCGTGCTGGCCAAGGGCATGGCCCACAATATCCTCGGCCACGCGGCGGCGCAACGCTCCAGCGCCACGCTCGGCAGCATCATCGACAACCTGGCCGGCGTGCGGCCCGACCTGTCGATGCTGATCGGCAGCGGCGGCGTCAAGGCGATGCCGCAGGAAATGGACGCCGCCGCCGACGGCCTGGCGCTCTATCTGCTGGCGCGCGCCGGCTACAATATCGACAATGCGGCCCGCTTTTGGCAACGCCTGGCGGCGGCGTATCCCGTCACCGTCTTGAACGACTATACGGCCAACCATCCGGCCACCGCTTACCGCATCGTCGCGATCAACAAGAACATCGCCGACATCCGCGCCAAGCAAGCGGCGAAAAAACCGCTGCTGCCCTAGAAATTCGGGAAATTCGGGAAAACCGCGCCCATCACCCAGGTCAAGCCGGCGCAAAATATCACCGCCAGCACCAGCACCACCAGCAAGCGCCCGAATTTGGGATTGCCATCGTCTTCTTGCTCATCATTGGGTGTCATGTCTACTTTCGGCAGGCTTTCGGAGCGCGTAGTATATTCCATGCTTTAAGTAGCAGGCAGGGAACGCCATGGATAGCATCGATCTCGACGTGTTAAAGACCAGCGCCGCCTGGCTGGCCGCAGGCCGGCGCTGCCTGCTGGTGACCGTGATCAAGACCTGGGGTTCGAGTCCGCGCCCGATCGGTGCCACGCTCGCCATTTGCGACGATGGGCGCCTGGTCGGCTCGGTGTCCGGCGGTTGCATCGAGGATGACTTGATCGAACGCGTGCGGCGCGACGGCGTCGAGCGGGGCGCACCGCAACTGCTCAGCTACGGCATCACGGCCGACGAGGCGCACCGCTTCGGACTGCCATGCGGGGGCACCATCGAGCTGGCCATCGAACCCTTGTCCGAACAGAGCCGGATCGCCGAATTGCTGCAGCGCCTGGAGCGCCACGAATTGGTGGCGCGCCGCCTCGACTTGCGCAGCGGCGCCGTGACGCTGGCGCCGGCCGCAGCCGGCGCCGCGTTGCAACTTGCCGGACAAGTCTTGACCACCGTGCACGGTCCGCGCTGGCGCCTGCTGATCATCGGCGCCGGCCAATTGTCGCGCTTCGTGGCCCAGATTGCCACGGCGATGGATTACCATGTCATCGTCTGCGACCCGCGCGAGGAATACCGGGCCGGCTGGAACTTGCCCGAAGTCGAACTGGTGCACGCGATGCCGGACGACCTGGTGCAGGAACTCAAGCTCGACCGGCGCAGCGCCGTGGTGGCCCTGACCCACGACCCCAAGCTGGACGACCTGGCGCTGATGGAAGCGCTGCGCTCGGAGGCGTTTTATGTGGGCGCGATCGGCTCGCGCGCGAACCACGCCAAGCGCCGTGAACGCTTGCTGCAATTCGATCTCGACGCCGGGCAAGTGGCGCGCCTGCACGGCCCGATCGGCCTGTATATCGGCAGCAAGACGCCGGCTGAAATCGCGATTTCCATCCTGGCCGAAATGACGTCCGTGAAAAACGGCGTGCCGCAAGCGCCAGCTGCCGGCCGGGAGCGTGGACTAAAATAAGATAGCAAGAAGCGGCTAGCCACGCGCGCCCGCAAGCGACACCATTCACCTTTGGCATTTAAAAGCATTACCATGAAAACCTCCGACTTCCTCCGACTGATCGCGCTGGCCGCGATCTGGGGCGCCTCCTTCCTCTTCCTGCGCATAGGCGCGCCGGTGCTGGGGCCGGCCGTGCTGATCACCTGCCGGGTCGGCTTCGCGGCGCTGTTCCTGGCCGGCGTCGGCTTGCTGCTGAAAAAGCCGCTCGACGTGCGCCGCAACTGGAAGCACTTCCTGATACTCGGCTTCTTCAATTCCACCCTGCCCTTCATGCTGTATGCGTTTGCCGCCAGGAGCCTGTCGGCCTCGGTGCTCTCGGTGCTGAACGCCACCGCGCCGCTCTGGAGCGCCTTGATCGGCGCGCTGTGGTCGCGCCAGCGCCTGGCCCCGCGCACCATGCTCGGCTTGCTGCTCGGCATGGGAGGAGTTGCGCTGCTGGTCGGCTTCGACCAGGTCGCCACCCGGGCCGGCGCCGGCGTGGCCATCGCGGCCGGGCTGCTGGCCGCCTTCAGCTACGGCATCGCCACCACTTACGCGAAATCGGCCCAAAGCGTCGAGCCGTTTGCCAACGCGCACGGCAGCATGTGGGCCGCGACCTTGCTGGTGCTGCCGGCGCTGCCGTTTTTCCCGGCCCCGGCCAGCCCCGGCGTCGGCGTGATGGGCGCCGTGCTGGCCCTGGGCGTGTTGTGCAGCGGCGTCGCTTTCTTGCTGTACTTCCGCCTGATACGCGATATCGGCGCCACCTCGGCGCTGACGGTGACTTTCATGATTCCCGTCTTCGGGATACTCTGGGGTCACCTGTTCCTGGGCGAAGTGATCGGCTGGTACACCATCGCCGGATCGGCCATCGTGATTGTCGGCACCGCGCTGGTGACGGGCATGCGCTGGAATTTTCCGTGGCCGCGCAAAGCAGCCTCGGCATGAACGGACCGCACTCGTCGATCGCGCTGCCGGACGGCTACCGCGCGCGCGATGTGCTGGCCTTCCACGGCCGCGACACCGAGGGCGTGGCCGAGCAGGTGACGCCTGAGCGCATCCGCAAGGGCTTGCTGCTGCATGGCCAGGCGATCGTGCTCGATATCGCATTGACGCCGTCGCACGCGCATTGCAGCGTGCATGCGGACGGCGCGCCGCCGGCCGACGCCGCCATCGAGCTAGCGCTGTTGAACATACTCGGCCTGCGCATCGACCCGGCCCCCTTCCTGGCCTTTTGCGCCGGCGACAAGCTGATGGGGCCACTCACGCGGGCGCAACCGGGCTTGCGCATCGTGCAATCGGCCAGCGCCTTCGAAGCGCTGACCTGGGCCATCATCGGCCAGCAAATCAATTTGCCGTTTGCGATCGCGCTGCGCCGCAGCTTCATCTTGCAAGCGGGGCGCCGCCACAGCGGCGGCTTGTGGTGCTATCCGGAAGCGGCCGACGTCGCCAGGCTGGATCCGGAAACCTTGACCAGCCGAAAATTCTCGCGCGCCAAGGCCGACACCCTGTTGCGCCTGGCGCGCCTGGTCGATGACGGCGCCCTTGATCTGGCGCTGCCGCCCTCGGGCGACGTGGGACCGGTATCGGCGGCGCTGCTGGCCGTGAAAGGCATCGGCCCGTGGACCGTCAATTATGCTTTGCTGCGCGGCTACGGCCATGCCGATTGCTCGCTGCACGGCGATGTCGCGATCCGCGCCGCGCTGCAAACCTTGCTGGGCGAGGACGCCAAGCCCGACATGGCCCGCACCGAGCAATGGCTGGCGCAATACCGGCCGCATCGCACCATGGCGGCCGCGCACTTGTGGGCCAGCCTGCACCAGCACGAATAATCCCGGCGGGCAGCGATTCTTGCCAACGCGCACCCCTTTCAGTATAAAATCGACAGCAATACCGCGCTCGCGCGGCCCCTCCCAGCCCCGCGCACCCGTGAAGTTCCCCATGCAAGCAATCCACGACTATTACGACAAACTGGCCAAAGACTACGACAGCGATCGCTTTGGCAATTCCTATGGCCGCTATATTGACCGGATGGAAAGGGAGATTGTCTCGGCCTGGCTGGCGCCGATCGCGCCCGAGGCCGTACTCGATATTGGCTGCGGCACCGGCCGCATGCTCGATTTCGCCATGAGCGGCGTCGACGCTTCCCCGGAAATGCTCAAGCAAGCGGCGCAGAAATTTCCCGACCGCCGCTTGCGCATGGCCAGCCTGCCCGCGCTGGATGTGGATGTGGACTTGGGTACCGCCTTCCAGGGCGCCACCTGCTTTCACGTGTTCATGCATCTTGACAAGGAATGCATCGCACAATCTCTGCAATCGATTGCGCGAGTGGTCGAGCCGGGCGGCATCTTCATCTTCGATATTCCCTCCCAGCGCAGGCGCGCCCTGAACCGGCGCGGCCAGAGCGGCTGGCATGGCGACACGGCCGCCACCTACGCCGAGGTCGAACAGTGGGCCGGCTCGGCATGGCGCATGAGCGGACGCTGCGGCGTGTTATTGTTCCCAATTCACCGCTTGCCGCCTTTCGCGCGGCCATTCCTGCGCAAGCTCGACGCGCTGCTGGGTCGCACTTTCCTGTCCGCTTATTCGTCTTACCATGTGTATCGGCTGGAGCGCTTGCCGTGAGCGTCCTGCGCCAGTGGCTGCGCCTGGCCATACCGCTGTCGACCCGGCAAGCGCTGGCGCACGCGCGGCGCCGTTGGCGCGACTTGAACCAGGGCATCGCCTGGTCCGAACGCCATGCCGACGATGTGGCCGGCTCCGGCTCAGCTTATATCTTGCAAGCTGAGTTGTCGCAGGCAATCATGCCCAGCGCCCTGTTCGATAACAAGCTGGCCAACCTGGCGCATGGCGCGCGGCGCATGAACCGCTCCCTGATAGGGCCGCGCCAGACCTGGTCTTTTTGGCGCTATGTTCAGGAACCCAGCGAACGCATGGGCTTTGTGGTGGGCCGCAATCTGGTCAACGGCCAGCTCACGCGGCAAGTCGGCGGCGGCCTGTGTCAGCTATCGAGCCTGATCTATCACCTGGGACTCTTGAGCGGCTTGACGATAACCGAGCGGCATCCGCATAGCATCGACATTTACCAGGAACATGAGCGCTTCACCCCGCTCGGCGCCGACGCGACCGTGGTGTGGGGCTTCAAGGACTTGCGCTTGACGAATCCGCACGCGGTCGAGGTGATGCTGGAATGCTTCGTGCAGGAACATCGCTTGATTGGCCGGGTCTACGCGCGCGCGCCCTTGCCCGCCTGCGAACTCGATTTCATCCGCGAACAAGTCGATGCCAGCCATGTGCTGGTCCACACCATGGTCAATCAGCAGCGATATCAACAGACCTTGTATGAACAAAAGCAGGGCTTGGCTTTGCAAGCCCCAAGCTGAGCGCCAAGACCAGGATTGCCCGCGTCCCGGCCCTGCGTCCGGACGCGTGGCCTGATTGGAGAGCACTCTCGGCACATAAGCTTGCTATAACATCCGGCAAACACTATTCATTAACCCAGTGTTGCGCCGGGAATTTGAAATCGCCTGCGGCAAACCGACTTCGTTACAAGGGCCATTTGTGACGCTCACGCAGGCTGAACCGTTACACCCATGCACATGGGCTGCATCTTTCCATACATGAGAGTACGCCATAGCCATTCCATGGGACCAAACCAACCCGCAACGGCGTGTAGAGCGTATAGAAAACCATCTTGTCATGGTATAGCGATATAACATCTGAGTGGAGTACCAAGTGAGGGATAGTTTTGTCCCTTAATTGAAAGCAGCGTCCATTCATTCGAACCGGGCCAAGCCGAACCGGGTTCATGGCGCGGCGGCGAGCGGCAGCGCGATCAAGCCGCACAGAATGGCGATCGGTAACAGCAAGGCGGCAAAGCCGCATGCCTGATAGGCGAACGCGGCCAAGATGGCGCCGCCACCGAAGCCCAGCATGGGCCAGACAAACTTGGCGTAGCGTCCGCCAATGCCAGCGGCGCCGCCACCGCGCAACATGTCCATGGTATCAATCACGAGCTGGGTGACGTTACCGGTCATCATGGAGGTGGGCGCGAGATGGGCCAGCAGCAGGCGGCTGGTCGCGCTATGGGCGCCCATCGCTGCCGCGCCCAGCAGGCCGGCCGCCATCGCGGACGGCGTCACCACCGAGCCGAGCGGCGCCGCGTTCAAACCGCATGCCATGAAGCCGCATAGCAGCAGCGCCTGCAGCAGCCAGACTAGGCGCAGGGCCGGCCACTGGCGTCGTTGCGCGCTCCCGATCAGCAGGCAGGCCACGGCGACGCCGCTGATAAACGCGGGAAAGGCCAGCAATTTGAGCACGATGGAGGTGCCTGTGGGGGCCGCCAGGGCGGCGCCGATCAACACAAAATTGCCCGTCACGTGAGCGGTGAACAGACCGAACAAGGCGATGAAGCCGAGCGTGTCGACATAGCCGGCGACGCAGCCCAGGCCCAGGCCCTGCAATTGATTTTGATGATGTGTTTGCATACTGGAATCCCCTGTGAGGCCGGCAACTTCCGGCAGCCGCATCCGTGAACAGGCCACGGCAAGCGCGCATCATAACCGAGGTGCAGCCACCTGCAAACTGTCAACAGGCCGGCGCGAGGCGTGACCGAACAGGCGACGGCAATCCGACCGGCATGCTGATCGCGCGGCCCTACGTGACGATCCTGTATGCCGCGCATGGCGAGCTCGATCGCATTCACGGCGACATGTCAGCGCCCGGTCGGCATGCTCGAATTCAATATCCTTCGCCTCGGGATGAAGCGAAGCGAGCATAAAAAAAGGATCGCAAGCCGAAGCGTGCAATCCTTTTATTTTCCTGCTGAATTCTGGTTGCGGGGACAGGATTTGAACCTGTGACCTTCGGGTTATGAGCCCGACGAGCTGCCAGACTGCTCCACCCCGCGTCTGTATGCCGCAATTATAGGGTAGTTCGGCAATTTAGGCAATATCTATCCCGACATGAACACTGATAGAACTCACTAATACCCTGGCGCTCCCCGGCCCGCATGATATGCCGCATGCACGCATGCCGAATATGCCGCGCGCCCCGCAATCGGTGTAAAGTAAGCGTTAAACCTACTTTAGCCTTTTGCCCAATGAAATTTTGCTCCGAATGTGCCCACCCCGTTGAACTGTCGGTCCCGGCCGGCGACAATCGCCCGCGCTATGTCTGCGCCAGTTGCGCGACGATACACTATCAAAACCCGAAAATGGTGGTCGGCTCGATCCCGGTCTGGGAGCGCGATGGCCAGTTGCAGATCCTGCTGTGCAAGCGCGCGATCGAGCCGCGCTACGGCTATTGGACGCTGCCGGCCGGCTTCATGGAAAACGATGAAACCACGTCCGACGCGGCGATCCGCGAAACGGTCGAGGAAGCGGGCGCCAATATCGAACTGGGCCAGTTGTTCACGCTGCTCAATGTGGCACGCGTGCACCAGGTCCACCTGTTTTACCTGGCCCGCCTGCGCGACCTCGATTTCGCGCCCGGCATCGAAAGCCTGGAGGTGCAAATGTTCAGCGAGGCCGACATTCCGTGGGACGACCTGGCCTTCCCCACCATCCGCGCCACCCTGGAATTGTTTTTCGCCGACCGCGCCGGCATGCGCGAGGGCGGACGCTACGGTTTCCACACGCACGACATCAACCGGCCCATGCGCGCCGACTGAGCGCGCCAACCAGAGCGCGCGCCCATGATCCCCTGGCTCGATTCCCACTCCCCTTTCCCGGACGTCTCGCAGGCGCTGACGACGGACGCGCCCGGCTTGCTGGCGGCCGGCGCCGACCTGTCGCCGCAACGCCTGCTGGCCGCTTACCGGCGCGGCATCTTCCCCTGGTTCTCGGAGGGCCAGCCGATATTGTGGTGGAGCACCGATCCGCGCATGGTGCTGATGACGGCCGACTTGCGCCTCTCCGACAGCTTGAAGAAGGCGCTGCGCAAGGTGGCGCGCAGCGCCGCCACCGACGGCCGCTGGCAAGTGCGCTTCGACAGCGATTTCGAGGCCGTGATGCGGGCTTGCGCGGCGCCCCGCAAGGATGGTCCCGGCACCTGGATCTCGGACGAGATCATCGCCGGCTACACCGGCTTGCACCGGCTCGGCTACGCCCACTCGTCGGAGCTGTGGCTGGACGACCAACTGGTCGGCGGCGCCTATGGCGTCTCGATCGGGCGCATGTTCTACGGCGAATCGATGTTCGCCCGCGTCACCGACGGTTCCAAGATCGCGCTGGCCTACCTGGTCCATTTCCTGCGCGGCGAAGGCGTCACCATGATCGACTGCCAGCAAGAGACGGCGCACCTGGCCTCGCTGGGCGCGGCGCCGATCTCGCGCCAGCGCTTCCTGGCCCATGTGCGTTCGACGATTGAAGAAGCGCAAATAAGCCGGTGGCAGCCGATTGCGCCTTTCCCCGCCGTCGTATAAGCTGGCCAGAACGCAGCGCGCACGAGATGAAGCCGAAGCCGGAATTGGGCGCCGCCACAACCGCACCGACAGGACGCGCATGACGCATCTTAATGATCTGCCCTTTTCGACGCTGCAGTTCTATACCACGGCGCCCTATCCATGCAGCTACCTCGAGCAGCGCCAAGCCCGCTCGCAAGTGGCCACGCCCTCGCACCTGATCAACGCCGACGTGTATTCCGAGCTGGTCAAGAACGGCTTCCGGCGCAGCGGCATCTTCACTTACCGCCCCTACTGCGATGGCTGCCAGGCCTGCATCCCGGTGCGGGTGGTGGCGGCCCGCTTCGTGCCGGGACGCGGCCAGCGCCGCGCCTGGGCCAGGCACGCCAGCCTGCAGGCCAGCGTCGCCACCCTGTCCTTCCTCGACGAACACTATGAGCTCTACCTGCGCTACCAGAGCGCGCGCCACGCCGGCGGCGGCATGGACCAGGATAGCCGCGACCAGTACGCGCAATTTCTTTTGCAAAGCCGGGTCAACACGCGCCTGGTCGAATTTCGCGAACCGGGCGGCGCGCTGCGCATGGTCAGCATCATCGACGTGCTGGCTGACGGCCTGTCCTCGGTCTACACTTTCTTCGACCCCGACGTGGCCGGTGCTTCTTACGGCACGTATAACGTGATGTGGCAAATCGCCCAGGCGCACGAGCTGGAATTGCCGTATGTGTATCTGGGATACTGGATAGAACAAAGTCCGAAGATGGCTTACAAGATCAACTTCAAGCCGCTCGAAGCGCGCATCAAGGGCAATTGGGCCATCCTGGCCGGCCCCGGCGAGGCGCCCGTGGTTTAAAATATCGGACTATCCACAGCGGGCCGGCACCGACCCGCGCGCACGTCGCGCGCGGCGCCCGCTTCAACCAAGAGTGCCCCATGTCCCAAAATTTCCTATATCGCCTCGCCCGTCCGCTGCTGTTCGCCATGGACGCGGAAGCCGCCCACCACCTGACCCTGCCGGCACTCAAGCGCGCCGCCGCGCTAGGACTGACCCGCCTGATCACGAAACCGCCAGCCGATCCGCGCACCGTGATGGGCATCACCTTCCCCAATCCGATCGGCCTGGCCGCCGGCCTGGACAAGGACGGCGCCTTCATCGACGCGCTGGCCGAGCTCGGCTTCGGCTCGATCGAAGTGGGCACCGTGACGCCGCGCGCGCAAGCGGGCAATCCGAAGCCACGCATGTTCCGCCTGCCGGCCGCGCACGCCATCATCAACCGCATGGGCTTTAATAATGGCGGCGTGGATGCCTTCGTCGCCAATGTCCAGGCCTCGACGTTTTACCAGAACCGCGCTGGCGTGCTGGGCTTGAACATCGGCAAGAACGCCGACACGCCAATTGAACGCGCCGCCGACGACTATCTGCATTGCCTGGAAAAAGTCTATCCCTACGCCAGTTACGTGACGGTCAATATTTCTTCGCCCAATACCAAGAATTTGCGCCAATTGCAAGGCGCCTCCGAACTCGACGCCCTGCTGTCGCAATTGAAGGATGCGCAGGCGCGCCTGGCCGAACAGCACAAGCGCTATGTGCCGCTGGCCCTGAAAATCGCGCCCGATATCGATAGCGAGCAAATCAAGACCATTGCCGGGGCATTGCTGCGCCATAAGATCGACGGCGTGATCGCCACCAACACCACGCTCAGCCGCGCGGCCGTGGATGGCATGCAACATGGCGCCGAGGCGGGCGGCTTGTCGGGCGCGCCCGTGTTTGAATTGTCGAACACCGTGATCGGCCTGCTGAAGGCGGAACTGGGCGACGCCCTGCCCATCATCGGGGTAGGCGGCATCATGCGCGGCGCCGACGCCAGGACCAAGATCGAAGCCGGCGCCAAGCTGGTGCAACTCTACAGCGGCTTGATTTATGCGGGTCCAGCGCTGGTGCGCGATTGCGCCGCCGCCGTGCGCGGCGCATAAGGACTTGCCGCCTGAGGGCGTGGATTAGCCGCCCGCGCCCGGCAGCACCGAACAACTATGCTTCATTGAAACTCTTCCTGTTCAGGCTATTGGCATACTGTTAAGCTATCTCATATGGCAAGGCCGCAGGCCTTGCCGCTTGACGACCGCTTGACGACATTACCTGAAAAGATAGCCAACAATGACTGCACGCCCGTCCCAACAATTCCCCATCCAGGCGCCGCGCCTCTTGCTGCTGGTAAGCATGCTTGCCGCGTTAGACGCGCCGGCGCCGGCCCTGGCCCAGACCGAGGATGTCGCCGACGGCGAATTGCCATCGGTGGTGGTGACCGGCACCTTTGCCAAGAGCCGCCGCACGGTCGACTCCGAATCGCCGATCGATATCATCAGCGCGCGCGACTTGCAAAGCACCGGCTCGCTGGAACTGGCCAGCGTGCTGGGGCGCTTGCTGCCGGCCCTGAATTTCCCGCGCCCGTCCGGCGCCGACGCCAGCGACGCGGTGCGGCCGGCCCAGTTGCGCGGCTTGTCGCCGGACCAGACTCTGGTACTGGTAAATGGCAAGCGGCGCTACACCTCGGCCGTGGTGAATGTCAACGGCACCCAGGGGCGCGGCTCGGCGCCGGTCGACTTGAACGCGATCCCGCTGGCCGCCATCGACCACGTTGAAGTCTTGCGCGATGGCGCGGCCGCCCAGTACGGCTCGGACGCGATCGCCGGCGTCATCAACATCATCTTGAAAAAAGGCGCGGCCGGCGGCAATCTCGAAGCCGGCTTCGGCCAATACCAGGAACATGACGGCAAGCAGCGCTCGCTGAACGGCTCGGCCGGTTTCGCGCTGGGCGACAAGGGCTGGTTGCGGGTGGCGGCCGAACTGGCCGAGCGCGACCCGACCAACCGCGCCGGTGCCGATTTCCGCAACCCGAAGGAGCCGCGCTACGGCCAGGTCAACCAGCGTTTCGGCGACCCGGCCAGCCGGCCGCACACCCTGTTTCTCAACAGCCAGTACAGCCTGGCCGAGAATATCGACTGGTATGGCTTCGCCAATGCCGGCCAGCGCGACACCTCGGCTGCCGCCACCTGGCGCAGCGCCTACAATGGCGCCGCGCTGCGCGCGCCGACCATTTACCCGGAAGGCTTCTTGCCGCTGGAAAACAGCACCCTGAGCGACCAGTCCATCGTCACCGGAGTGCGCGGCGAGAGCGCCGAATGGCGCTGGGATGCCAGTGTCAACCATGGCAGCAATCGCTTCCGCCTCGACCTGGACCATACCGTCAATCAAGCGCTGGGCGCGGACAGCCCCACCCATTTCTACGCCGGCCAATTGGAGAACACGCAAACCCTGTTCAACCTCGACCTGGCGCGCGACTTTCCGCTGGCCAGCGGCCCGCTGACGGTCGCCCTGGGCGCTGAGGCGCGCCACGAGCGCTATGATATCGGCGCCGGCGAGGCAGCCTCCTACACGGGCAGCGGCGCGCAAGGCTTCAGCGGTTTTCGGCCCGTCAACGCGGGCGGCCACGGTCGCCACAACACCTCGTTTTACCTGAACCTGGAAGCCGAAGCGAGCAAGAAATTATCGGGTGCACTGGCCCTGCGCCACGAGCGTTACAGCGACTTCGGCAGCACCACCTCGGCCAAGGCTTCGGCCCGTTATGGCTTCAACGATGCCTTCTCGCTGCGCGGCACGGCATCGAGCGGCTTTCGCGCGCCATCGCTGGCACAACAGTTTTACACCATCACGACCACCAATTTCTCGGTCATCAATGGCAGCAATACGGCAATCGAGACCGGCACCTTCGCAGTCGCCAGCGCGGCCGCGCAAGCGCTCGGCGCGCAAGCCTTGAAAGCGGAAAAGGCGCGCAACCTGAGCCTGGGATTGCAATGGCAGCCGGCCCGCAATGTCGGCGCCACGCTCGACGCTTACCGCATCGACATCGACGAGCGCATCCTGTTTTCATCCAATTTGATCTTGCCGGACGCCTTGAAGCAAACCCTGGCGGCGCAGGGCAACCCGGTCGGCGCGGCGCGCTATTTCACCAATGCCGTCGATACCCGCACCAGCGGCGTCGACCTGGTCGGCACTTACCGCATCGACTTGCGCGACAAGGACCGGCTCGATTTCACGCTGGCCTACAACCACAACAAAAATACGGTGCGCCGCGTGGCGGCCAACCCGGCCGTGCTGACGGCCAACCATCTCTTGCTGGTCGACCGGCAAACCATACAGCGCGCCACGGTCGGTTCGCCGACCGACAAATTCAGCCTGGCCGCCGACTATACCGTCGGCAACTGGAACACCCATGGCTTGCTGACCCGCTATGGCAGTTTCACGGTGCCGCAAAACGACGCGGCGCTCGATCAAGTGTATGGCGCGCAATGGGTGCTGGACTTGTCGGCCAGCCGCCAACTCGATAAGAACTGGCGCCTGACGGCCGGCATCGACAATGCCGGCAACCGCTATCCGGACCAAGTCACGGCGCTGGGCAACTTGAACGTGAACGGCACCACGCCCTATAGCGGTTTCGCGCCGAACGGCTTCAACGGCCGCTTTTACTATGCCAAGGCGGCTTACACCTGGTAAGCCGACTCGGCCGACGCCGCCAGGCGCATGGACGGCGGCGCCGCGCGCGCCGGCTGTCCAGCCAGCTTGAAGACGCTGACCGCCCGCGCCAGCATTTCCGCCTGGTCGCGCAAACTTTGCGCGGCCGCAGCGGCTTCCTCCACCAGGGCCGCGTTTTGCTGGGTCACATCGTCCATTTGCACGATGGCCTGGTTCACTTGCGCGATGCCGGTACTCTGCTCGCCGCTGGCGGCAGCGATATGCGCCATGATATCGGCCACTTGCTTGACCGCGCCAACGATGCCATCCATCGTCACGCCGGCCTCGTCCACCAGCTTGCTACCGGTGTCGACGGTATCGACCGAGTGGCCGATCAAGGCCTTGATTTCGCGCGCGGCCGAAGCCGAACGCTGCGCCAGATTGCGCACTTCCGAGGCCACCACGGCAAAACCGCGGCCCTGCTCGCCGGCGCGGGCTGCCTCGACGGCCGCGTTCAAGGCCAGGATATTGGTCTGGAAAGCGATGCCGTCGATGACGCCGATGATGTCGACGATCTTGCGCGAACTTTCCCTGATCGACGTCATGGTGCTGACCACTTGCCCCACCACCTGGCCGCCCTTGACGGCGAATTCGGAGGCGGCCACCACCAGCACATTGGCTTGCCGCGCATTGTCGGCGTTCTGACTGACGGCAGATGTCAATTCTTCCATCGAGGATGCAGTTTCCTCCAGGCTCGAGGCCTGCTGTTCGGTGCGGCTCGACAAGTCCAGATTGCCGTTCGCGATTTGATTCGAGGCGGTCGCGATGGTATCGCTGCCCGAGCGCACCTGGCCGACCGTGCGCGCCAGGCTGTCATTCATGCTCATCAAGGCACGCAGCAATTGCCCGGTTTCATCGCGCGCGCTGCACTCGATATTGCTGGTCAAGTCGCCCTCGGCCACGGCCCGCGCCAGGCCGACCGCGTGCTGGATCGGTGTGGTGATGCTGCGCCCGACCCACCACACCACGACGGCGGCCAGGGCGGTTGCGATCAGGGTCATCAGTATCATCATATTGCGCGCGCCGCGATACGATTCCAGCGCGTCGGTATTAGCTTGCGTCACCGCTTCGGTCTGGTATTTCACCAACGCGCCAAGCGACACCAGGTAGGCGGTCTGCTCCTTGCGCACCGTGCTCAGCAGATAAGCGACAGCATCGTCGCGCTTGCCCTCTTCGGTCGATAATTTCAGGAAGGCCGTTTGCACCACCAGATATTTGTCGCGCGCCACCAGCACGGCTTGGTACAGGGCCTTGCCGCGCGGATCGGTGTCATCGGCGATGAGCTTGTCGAGTTGCTGTAAATTGAGATTGATCTCGGCTTTCTTTTCCTCGACCCGGGCCAACTCTTTCTTGACGGTGGCCGCATCGGTGGACAGCATCGCATTGCGCATCGCGCGGGCGATATCGTTGACGCCGCCCACCGCCTCGTAAGCGAAGATGACCTTCGGCACCTTGTCGGTGGCAAGGTCGTCGGTGCCGTTATTGAGCTTGCCAAGATTGCCGATGCCGACGCCCGCGATGGCCACCATGAATACCAGCGCCACCCCCAGCCCGGCTGCCAGCCGCGTGCCAATTTTCCAATTCCCGATACCCATTGCTTGCTCCCCAGAGTAAAACCGCCGTTTTCAATCCTGGATGCCGCCGCGCCGCTTCGTGAACCACCAACCACGCTCCGAGCCGCTGTTAAGCATGCTCTTAAGCACGCTGGTAATCAGTATATGGCTGTATTACCTTGAATTACAATTTTTTTTCACGGAGCAACATCCGCCTCCCCGGCCATGGCCCGGTCGATATCGGCGCGGCTCAAATCGGGTGCGAATTTCAGGATGAATTCATAGGCATAGGAACGCAGATAGGCGCCGCGCCGCACCGCCAGCCGGGTCGTGTTGGAAGCGAATAAATGCGACGCTTCCACCGCGCGCAAGCCCTTGTCGCGGCCATGGTCAAATGCCATCGAGGCGAGGATGCCCACGCCCAGGCCCAGCGAGACATATTGCTTGATCACGTCAGAATCCATCGCCGTCAACACGATATCGGTGGCCACCCCGGCCTTGGCGAAGGCATCGTCGATGTGGCCCCGGCCCGTGAAACCCTTGTCGTAGGTAATCAAGGGGAATTTGGCCAAGTCTTCCAGCCGGATCGGCGTATGGGCCAGCAGGGGATGGCCGTCCGGTACCACGATCAAATGGCTCCAGCGGTAGCATGGAAAGGAAACCAGGTCGGGAAACTGGCTCAAGCCTTCGGTGGCGATGCCGATATCGGTCTTGCCCGACAAGACCCATTCGGCGATATGCTCGGGCGCGCTTTGCTGCAGCGCGATGCGCACCTCGGGAAACGCGGCGCGGAAACTCTGCACCACTTTCGGCAAGGCGTAGCGGGCCTGGGTATGGGTGGCCGCCACCGACAGCGTGCCGCTGCTCTGGCCGCTGTATTCCAGGCTCGCCTGCTGCAGGTTTTCCGCCTCGATCAAGAGCCGCTCGACGATCTTCAAGATGCCCTTGCCCGGCTCCGTCATGCCGGTCAGGCGCTTGCCGTTGCGCTCAAAGATGACGACCCCCAGTTCATCCTCAAGTTCACGGATCTGGCGGCTCACCCCCGGTTGCGAGGTAAACAGGGCATTTGCCACTTCGGTCAAATTGTAGCCGCGGCGCGCCGCTTCGCGTACCGAACGTAATTGCTGAAAATTCATGCTCAACTCCAATATAAAAGATTAATGCGCGGCCGCGTCGACAAACACTTGCAAGCGCTTGGGACGCACCACCAGGGTGTCGCCTTCGCGCAATTGCAACTGGCTATAGCGTTCGCTCGACATCACCGCTTCGATCAATTCGCGGTTATCTAAGCGCTCCAGGTCGAGCTGGGCCAGCGGGCCGATTGCGTGGGCGCGGCCCAGTTTCACGACGATGCCTTGGGCGCCCGTGGTGTAGCGTTCGATTTCCAGGTCGTGCGGCCGGACATAGGCGATACCGTGCCCGTCGCCGGCCTGCTCCGGCACCGCGAAACTGGCGTCGCCGCTGGCCATCACGCCCTCATGCACACGCCCGTGGAACAAATTCACATTGCCCAGGAAGCCATACACGAAGGGCGAGGCGGGATAGTTATAGACTTGCTCGGGCGAACCGAGTTGCTCGACCCGGCCCTGGTTCATCAACACCACCTGGTCGGCCACTTCCAGCGCCTCTTCCTGGTCGTGCGTGACAAAAATGCTGGTCACGTGCAAGTCGTCGTGCAGGCGCCGCAACCAGCGCCGCAATTCCTTGCGCACTTTGGCATCGAGCGCGCCGAACGGCTCGTCCAGCAAGAGCACGCGCGGCTCCACCGCCAGCGCACGCGCCAGTGCAATGCGCTGGCGCTGGCCGCCCGACAGTTGCGGCGGATAGCGCTCGGCCAGCCAGTCCAGTTGCACCAGTTCCAGCAAGTCTTTCACCTTGCGTCGGATTATCTCTTCCGAGGGGCGTTGCCCGCGCGGTTTCACGCGCAAGCCGAAGGCGACGTTTTCAAACACCGTCATATGCTTGAACAGGGCGTAATGCTGGAACACGAAGCCGACCTGGCGCTCGCGCACATGGCGCGCCGAGGCGTCCTCGGCGTCCAGCAATACCTGGCCCGCGTCGGGATGTTCCAGGCCCGCGATGATGCGCAGCAAGGTGGTCTTGCCGCAACCGGAAGGCCCCAGCAAGGCCGTCAGTTCGCCGCTAGGAAACTCCAGCGTGACGTCGTCGAGGGCGACAAAGTCGCCGAAGCGTTTATGGATGTGATGGACGGCGATCGTCATGCTGGGTACTCCGTGGTTGCGGCGTGGCTCTGGTGCAAGCGCCACGCAATGAAGGATTTCAAGGCCAGCGTCACCAGGGCCAGCAAAGCCAGCAACGAAGCCACCGCAAAGGCGGCCGCGAAATTGTATTCGTTATACAGAATTTCAACTTGCAGCGGCATGGTATTGGTTTCGCCGCGGATATGGCCGGACACCACCGACACGGCGCCGAACTCGCCCATGGCGCGGGCGTTGCAAAGAATCACGCCGTACAGCAAACCCCATTTGATGTTCGGCAAAGTGACGCGATAGAAAGTGTTCCAGCCCGACGCGCCCAGCACCAGGGCCGCCTCTTCTTCTTCGCTGCCTTGCGCCTGCATCAGCGGGATCAATTCGCGCGCGACAAAGGGGAATGTGACGAAAATGGTGGCCAGCACGATGCCCGGCACGGCAAACAGGATCTTGATGTCGTGCTCTTGCAACCAGGGTCCAAACCAGCCCTGGGCGCCGAACATCAGCACATAGATCAAGCCGGAAATCACCGGCGAGACCGAGAATGGCAAATCGATCAAGGTCAGCAGCAAGCTCTTGCCGCGGAAGGAAAACTTGGCGATGCACCAGGACGCGGCCACGCCAAACACCAGGTTCAGCGGCACCGCGATGGCGGCCGTGATCAGGGTCAGGCGGATGGCCGAGAGCGCGTCCGGATCGGTGATCGCGGCCAGGTAAGCTTGCCAACCCTTCTTGAACGCTTCGGCGAACACGGCCACCAGCGGCGCAAACAGGAATACGCTCAGGAAAGCCAGGGCCACGGCAATCAGGAGCGGGCGTACCCAGAACGGCTCCAGCGCGGCGCGCCCGCTCATGCTTTCCCCCGCCGGGTCCAGGCTTGCAAGAGATTGATCGTCAACAGTAACAGGAAAGACGCCACCAGCATCACGACGGCAATCGCGGTGGCGCCCGCGTAATCGTATTGCTCCAGTTTGGTGATGATGAATAAGGGCGTAATTTCCGACACCATCGGCATATTGCCAGCAATGAAGATGACCGAACCGTATTCGCCGGTGGCGCGCGCGAAGGCCAGCGCGAAGCCGGTCAGCAGCGACGGCAAGATGGTGGGAAAGACCACCCGCAAGAAGGTTTGCAGCGCGCCCGCGCCCAAGCTGGCGGCCGCTTCCTCCAGCTCGCGTTCGACATCTTCCAGCACCGGCTGCACCGTGCGCACCACGAATGGCAAGCCGATGAAGGTCAAAGCCACCACCACACCAAGCGGGGTGAACGCCACCTTCAAGCCCAGCTTGCCTTCGAGAAATTGGCCAAACCAGCCATGCGAGGAATACAAGGCGGTCAGGGTGATGCCGGCCACGGCGGTCGGCAGCGCGAACGGCAGATCGACCAGCGCGTCGACGATGCGCTTGCCGGGAAAGCTGTAGCGCACCAGCACCCAGGCCAGGATGGCGCCGAATACCGCATTGATCGCGGCAGCCAGCAGCGCGGCGCCAAAGCTCAGGCGGTAAGATGCCATCACGCGCTCGGACGTGACGGCGCTCCAGAATGCCGGCCAGGTCAGCGTGAAGGTTTTCAGGAACACCGCCGAGAGCGGAATCAACACGATCAGGGTCAGATAGAAAATGGTGAAGCCGAGGGACAGTTTAAAGCCGGGCATGACGCGAAACGGCGCGCCCCGCGCTTGAAACCCCGATGCAGCAATAGACATGAAGCCCCCTTATTACTTTTTTGAACAGCAGGGTGCAATAATCGCATCGCATCGTTATAAAACGAACGAAGCTTTTGTCATTTGCTTAGACGGGATTCAAATAATAGGCCCAAAAAAAACAGGCCACGCGTGACCTGTTTTTCCATCGACGTTTACTTAGCCTGGGGAAGGCTTATTTGTTCGGCTGCGGCGTCAGGCGCAGATAGGGACGGGCCGCCGTGACGCCGCCCGGATATTTTTGCTTGATGACGTCAGGATCTTGCACCGACAGGGGAATGATGACGGCGTCGCCATCTTTCCAATTGCCGGGCGTGGCGACGTTATAGCCATCGCTCAATTGCAGGGCATCGATCACGCGCAAGACTTCGTCGAAGTTGCGGCCGGTGCTCATCGGATAACTGAGGATCAGGCGCACTTTCTTGGCCGGATCGATGATGAACAGGGAACGCACGGTGGCCGTGGCCGACTGTTCCGGGTGGATCATGTCGTACAGTGCCGAGACCCGTTTATCGGTGTCGGCAATGATGGGGAAGCCGACCACGGTATGCTGGGTTTCCTCGATATCCTTGATCCAGGTCTTGTGCGACTCGGCCGTATCGACCGACAGGGCCAGCGCCTTCACATTGCGCTTGTCGAATGCGGGCTTGAGCTTGGCCGTCAAGCCCAGTTCGGTGGTGCACACCGGCGTGAAATCGGCCGGATGCGAAAACAGCACCACCCACGCGTCTTTCGCCCAATCGTAAAAATCAATCGGGCCGATCGAGGAATTCTGTTCAAAATCGGGGGCGGTATCACCGAGGCGTAAAGTCATCATGATCTCCATCAATAAACGGTTTAAAAAACACATCAAGAACGCGGATACATCAAAACTCGTCGCGCAATTTCCGCGGCCAGCCATTGTGCCCTGTCGACTCACGCCGATTCAGGCTGGCGGCGCCGGGCTTGCGCTAGATCAAGCAAAGCTTGCAATTGATTCTGGCCAAACGGCCAGTCGCCCAAGCCCGATTCGGCGTTGATGTGGCCCAGCGCGCCCGCATTGATGAAGCGGCCACCCCAGCGTCGCGCCCACAGGCGCGCGTTGGCAGCGCTCATCCAGGGATCATTGGTACTGCCGATGACGATGGCGGGACAGGGCAGGCGCCCATGCGGCAAGACCTCGGCGACGCCGAATTTGTCGGGGTCGGCTGGCGCCACCAGCAAGACCCCGGCCACGCCATGCGGGTCGCGCGCCACGCTGTGCACTGTCGTCAGGCAACCGAAGCTGTGAGCGACGATCAGGACCGGGCCGCTGTCGCGCGCCCGCAACTGGTCCAGCCGCGCCGACCAAAGCCCCAGTTGCGGATGATCCCAATCGTCTTGCTCGACCCGTTCGAAAGCCGGGTGCAGGCGCTGCCAACGGCTTTGCCAATGCTCCGCTGCGCTGTTATGCAAGCCGGGCGCCAGCAGTACGCGATAATCGGAAAGCCGCCCCATGTTTCCCCCGCCTATTTGCTCTGATAGATTTGGTCGAAGATGCCGCCATCGGCAAAATGCGCTTTTTGCGCCGCGCTCCAGTCGCCGGCCACCTGCGCCAGTGTGAACAATTTCACCTTCGGAAATTGGGTCGCGTATTTCCTGGCCGCTTGCTCGACGCTGGGGCGGTAATAATGCTTCGCGATCAATTCTTGCGCCTGCTCAGTGTAGAGGAAATTCAAGTAAGCTTGCGCCACCTTGCGGGTGCCGCGCCTGTCGACCACCTTGTCGATGATCGCCACCGGCGGTTCGGCCAGGATGCTGACCGATGGCGCCACCAGTTCGACCTTGTCCGGTCCCAGTTCCTTGATTGCCAGCAAAGCCTCGTTTTCCCAGGCGATCAGCACGTCGCCGATGCCGCGCTCGACAAAGGTGGTGGTCGCGCCGCGCGCGCCGGAATCGAGCACCGGCACGTTCTTATACAATTTCTTGAGAAATTCCCGGGCCGTCGCTTCATTACCGCCCGGTTGCCGGAGAGCATAGCCCCAGGCCGCCAAATGGTTCCAGCGCGCCCCGCCCGAGGTTTTCGGGTTGGGCGTGATGACGCCCACGCCCGGCTTGAGCAAGTCGTTCCAATCCTTGATGCCCTTGGGGTTGCCCTTGCGTACCAGGAACACGATGGTCGAGGTGTAGGGCGCGCTATTGTTCGGCAAGCGTTGCTGCCAATCCTTGCCGGTCAAGCCGTGCGCGGCGATCGCATCGATGTCGTAAGCGAGGGCCAGCGTCACGACATCGGCCTCCAGGCCATCGATCACGGCCCGCCCCTGCTTGCCGGAACCGCCGTGCGATTGCCGGATCTTCACAGTGTCCCCGCTTTTTGCCTGGAGATCCTTGGCGAAGGCGCTATTGATACCCTGGTATAGCTCCCTGGTCGGGTCGTACGACACATTCAACAAGGTCAGTTCGGCGGCGCCCGCCGCTTGCAGCGCAAGGGCGCCCAAGGCGACCAGCAGGTTTTTTTTCGACAGCATCAAGATTCCCCGTTCTCACTTCAGAAGCACCAGAGTACGGTGCGTGACGGGAAAAGAGAAGGAAGGCTTTCGCGGTTCGATATGCGTTTCCCGCATGCCAAACCGGTGCGACCAGCAATGTTCGCGCGGCTCAATAAAAGCGGTTGAACAACACCACGGCCCAGGCCGCCAATGCCAGGCAAACGGCCAGTAACACGGCGGCGCTGCCGAAATCCTTGGCGTTTTTCGACAGCGGATGGCGCTCCACCGAAACCCGGTCCACCACCGCTTCGATTGCCGAGTTGATCAGCTCGACGATCAGCACCAGCACCAGCACGCCGATCAGCATCAGCTTTTCAAAGGCGGAAACGCGCAAGGCCAGCGCGATCGCGGTGCCGACCACCGTCATGATGAGTTCCTGGCGGAATGCATGTTCATGCCGCCAGGCCGCCTTGAGACCATCGATCGAGTAAGCGAAGGCGGAAAAAATCCGTTTCAGCCCGCTTTTACTCTTGAATTCGTTGACAGGTTGTTCCATTGACTTCTTGCTCAGGTTGAATCGGTGCGCCATTATGCCGCGCCGCGCCGCGCCGGGGGCGGAAAACTCAAGTAAATTCGGCGCCCCGCGATAGACAATTCACTATTTTTTCACATTATGGTATAAAGAGAGTACCGAATACTGCACTGCACAAACCACATCATGAAAATTGAACCCGTCGCCACCCCGAAAACGACGATCCAGGTCATCGAGCGCATGGTTGCCCTGCTCGATGCATTGGCCAAATATTCCGATCCCGTCAGCCTGAAGGAATTGTCCAGGGTGTCGGGCTTGCACCCGTCGACCGCGCACCGCATCTTGAACGATATGGTGCTGACGCGCTTCGTCGACCGGGTCGAGCCCGGCACTTACCGGCTCGGCATGCGCCTGCTGGAATTGGGTAATGTGGTCAAGAGCCGTCTCAGCGTGCGCGAAGCGGCGCTCGACTTCATGCGCCAATTGCACAAGAAGACCCAGCAAACCATCAATCTGTCGGTGCGCCAGGGCGACGAGATCGTCTATATCGACCGCGCCTTTTCCGAGCGCTCGGGGATGCAAGTGGTACGCGCAATCGGCGGCCGCGGTCCCTTGCACCTGACTTCCACCGGCAAATTATTCCTGTCGGTCGACGAGCCGAAGGCGATCCGCGCCTATGCCACGCGCACCGGCCTGGCCGGCCACAACAAGAATTCCATCACGGATCTGGCCAAGCTCGAGCGCGAGCTGAGCCTGGTGCGCGCACGCGGCTATGCGCGCGACAACGAGGAATTGGAATTGGGCGTACGCTGCATGGCGGCCGGCATCCGCGACGATTCCGGCAAGCTGATCGCCGGACTGTCGATCTCGGCGCCGGCCGACCGCTTGCAAGACGAGTGGCTGGAAGACCTGGTCACGACCGCCAATGAAATCTCGGCCACGCTCGGTTATATCGCCGTCGAATAACGCTGTCGAGTAGCTTAGCCGCCCGGCAAGATCAGCGCCACCGGCTTCAAGGCTTCCAGCCATTTGCGCATGCGGCCAGCGTCGGCCGTGCGCGCCTGCTTGCCCTTGGAGTCGAGGAAGACCATGATCACGGCGCGCCCCTCGATCACCGCTTGCATCATCAGGCAACGCCCCGCCTCATTGATAAAGCCGGTTTTTTGCAAACCGATTTCCCAGTCCGGATTGGCAACCAAATGGTTGGTATTGCCAAACTGCATGGGCCGGCCGCTCGCTTCGACAATGGCTTTCGGATCGGTCGAATATTGCCGCAGCAGCGGTTGGCGGTAAGCCGCCATCGCCAGCTTGGCCAGGTCGCGGGCGCTGGCCACATTTTGCATGGACAAGCCGTTTGAATCGACATAATGGGTATCGGCCATGCCCAGCGCCCTCGCCTTGGCATTCATGGCCTCGACAAAGGCGGGCAAGCCGCCCGGGTAATTGCGTCCGAGCGCGGAGGCGGCCCGGTTTTCCGAACTCATCAAGGCAATATGCAGCATATTGCCGCGCGTCAGTTCGGTGCCCACTTTCAGGCGCGAATGGCTGAACTTCAAGCGGTCGACATCGTCTTCGGTCACGCTCAGCATTTCTTCCATATCCTGGCCTGCTTCGACCACCACCAGGCCCGTCATCATTTTGGTGATGGAAGCGATCGGCAACGCCACGTTGGAATTTTTTTCGAACAAGATTTCGGAATTGGATTGGTCGAGCACCAGGGCGACGCTTGATTTCAAGTCGAGAGGATCGCGCGTCAAGTTCAAGCCAGCCAGGTCGCCCATGGTTGGCTTCAGGGCCGGCGCCACCACGATGACGCGCTGATACACGACTTTGCGCTTGCCGCGCACTACCATGACGCGCTTGACGAGACGCTCGCGCGGCTGCTCGTCGGCGCTCTCGCGCGCCGCCTGGTGACGCAAGATGATTTTGATGCGCTTGCCGTGATGTTTAGCCGAAACAGGTTTCCCCGCTTCGCGCGCCTGCACGGCGGCGGCCGGACCTAGCGCGAACAGCAATGAAACCAGGGCGCCCAGCGCAAATTTAAACATTTTGTCCATCCCGTGAAGCAAGCATCTTAGTGCAAGTGTAGCGAAATGCAGAGTAATCGCAAGCGAATTTAACAGTTAAGACAGCATATCTTGCATAAGTGCAACAGGCACCCGAGCAAGTCGGCAAACAAGCTTGTTATTCGACAAACTTAACGAATCCAGCCAACGGTTCGCGCTCCGTCAACAGGGAATTTTCAATTTTCCCATGGTCGGCGTATCCGAGCGACATGCCGCACACCACCATTTCATTGGGTGGTAAATGGAGTTCTTCGGCAATGATTTTGTGATATTGCATGAAGGCCGCCTGCGGGCAAGTGTCCAAACCCCGTCCGCGCGCGGCCACCATGATATTTTGCAAGAACATGCCATAGTCCAGCCAGGAACCCTGCTCCAGCACGCGCTCGATGGTAAACATCAAGCCGACCGGCGCGTCGAAGAATTGATAGTTGCGCCCATGTTGGGCCGTCATGCCAGTCTTGTCCTCGCGCGTCAAGCCCAGCAAGGCATATAAATCCCAGCCAACCTTGCGGCGCCGGTCGATGAAGGGCGAGACCCATTCGCGCGGATAATAAGCATATTCTTCGGTGTGCTGGCGCGCCAGCGCCGGATCGTGGTGCGCGGCCAGGATGCGCTGCGACAGGCCTTGTTTGGCCTGGCCCGTCAAGACATACACTTTCCACGGCTGGGTATTGGTGCCGGACGGCGCCCGCGCCGCGACCTCGAGAATCTTTTCAATATCCTCGCGCGCCACCGGCGTCGGCAAGAAAGCGCGGATCGAGCGCCGCGAGGTGATGGCCGCGTCGACACATTGTTGCTCAGCACTAGAAATCATACATTCCTTCAAAGAAAAAAATAGCGCCAATCACGCGCCGGCGCGGGCAAAGTCTAGCATGGCGCCATGTATTTCTGTGCGGGCGCAGCTACGGGCGTCACTGCGCTTGCACTGGTGCGGCGGCGCTGTCAATCCGGAATGCCGTATAGAAATAGTATCCTTGATGCAAATCTAACGGATTGTTGCATCGCACAAGATTAGCTTGACTTAATTTTCCCAGGCTTTAAAATAGACTTTGTTGCGTTGCACAATTTCCTGTTCAGCCTGAAAAAATAAGATTCACTTGCAATTGCCACGGTACTTAACGCAGCATTCATTAACGAGTTACTACTAATTTTGGAGAGTCATATGTTTTCAATCCCTGAGCAATTTTCGTCCGCCACCAAAGCCAATTTTGAAGCGCAATTCGCCATTTTTTCGTCGCTGACGAGCAAGGCCTTTGAAGGCATTGAAAAAATGGTTGAACTGAACCTGACGGCCGCCAAGGCTAGTCTGGAAGAATCGGCCGCCGCCACCAAACAATTGCTGTCGGCTAAAGACCCACAAGAATTTTTCTCGCTGAGCGCCGCGCAAGCCCAGCCTAACGCTGAAAAAGCCATCGCTTACGGCCGTCATCTGGCTGCAATCACATCGGGCACGCAAGCGGAATTCAGCAAGGCTGCCGAAACGCAAATCGCCGAAACCAACCGCAAAGTGATTTCCCTGGTCGAAGAAGTCAGCAAAAACGCGCCAGCCGGTTCGGAAAACGCTGTGGCGATGCTGAAATCTGTGATCGGCAATGCCAGCGCCGGCTACGAGCAATTCAGCAAAACCAGCAAACAAGCCGTTGAAGCAATCGAAACCAACCTGGCGTCGGCGGTGAACCAATTCAGCCAAGCTGCTGAAAAAGCCGTACCGCGCACAGTCAAGAAGTAAGCTTGACGGCGGGGCTGGCCAAGCCGCTCCGCCCATGACTCCCCGGCATTCGTTTTGTCTCCTCCGACGAATGCCATTCTGCCCCGGCCACGTCGGGGCATTTTTTTGGCCAATAAAAAACGGCGCCGCAGCGCCGTTTTCAATTCCGCTATCCCGAACCTATTCGCCCAGGTAAGCCGCCTTGACGCGCGGATCGTCCAGCATGTCGCTGGCATTGCCCGTCATCGTGATCAAGCCCGAATCCATCACATAACCGCGGTCCGCCGCCTGCAAGGCCAGCTTGGCGTTTTGCTCGACCAGCAAGATCGTGATGCCTTCCTTCGACACATTGCGAATCACCTCGAAGATCTTGTCGACCATGATGGGCGACAAGCCCATCGATGGCTCATCCAACAACAGCAGGCTCGGATGACTCATCAGCGCGCGCGCCATCGCCAGCATTTGCTGCTCGCCGCCCGACAAGGTGCCCGCCATCTGCGCCGCCCGCTCTTTGAGGCGCGGAAACACGTCGAACCATTTGGCGATGTCGGCGTCGATGCCGGCCTGGTCGTCGCGCGTGTAGGCGCCCATCATCAGGTTTTCCTGAATCGACATGCGGGTAAAGACGCCCCGCCCTTCCGGCACCATCGCCAGTTTCTTTTCCACCAGGTGGAAGGACTTCGAGCCTTTCAACGATTGCCCCATGTACGACACCGTGCCTTCGACTTTGCAGTCCGGCAAGGTGCCCGTGATGGCTTTGAGCGTCGTCGTCTTGCCCGCGCCATTGGCGCCGATCAGCGCGATCAATTCGCCCTTGTGCACTTCCAGGTCGATGCCCTTGACCGCCTTGATGCCGCCGTAGGCCACTTTCAGGCCCGCCACTTTCAAAACACTGTCAGTCATTAGTGCGATCCTCCCAGATAGGCGTCTATCACCGCCTGATTTTTCTGTATTTCCGCCGGCAAGCCCTCGGCGATCGATTTGCCGTATTCCAGCACCGTGATGCGGTCGCACAAGCCCATCATCAGCTTCACGTCATGCTCGATCAAGAGCACTGTCTTGCCTTCGGCCTTGATCTTCACCAGCAATTCGCGCAGCGCCAGTTTCTCGGTCGCGTTCATGCCCGCCGCCGGTTCGTCCAGGGCCAGCAATTGCGGGTCCGTCGCCAGGGCGCGCGCGATTTCCAGGCGCCGCTGGTCGCCGTAAGACAGGAAGCGCGACGTGCGGTTGGCGAACTGGCCAATGCCCACGAAGTCCAGCAATTCCTGCGCCCGCACCCGGATCGCCGCCTCTTCCTGGCGCGCCGCCTTGTGCCGGAACACCGCGCCGAACACGCCCTGGTGCGAACGCACATGCCGTCCCACCATCACGTTTTCCAGCGCCGTCATCTCGCCGAACAGGCGGATATTCTGGAAGGTGCGGGCAATCCCCGCTTTTGCCACTTCATGCGGCGCCGACGGCGAATATGGCTTGCCGGCCAATTCGAAGGTGCCCGTGTCGGGCTGGTACAAGCCCGTGATGACATTGAAAAACGTGGTCTTGCCGGCCCCGTTCGGTCCGATCAAGCCATAAATCTGGCCCTTGGTGATCTTGATGCCGACGTCCGTCAGCGCCTGCAAGCCGCCGAAGCGCTTGTTCACGCCGGCGATATTGAGAATAATCTGTTCGCTCATCTGTCTCTCCTTACGCCGCCATCACGCCGGTGGCCGGTGCTGGTTTATCCACGTCGGTGTCGGGCCGGTCTTCATGCTTGGGTGCCGGCCACAAGCCAGCCGGACGGTTCAGCATGATCAAGACCATCGCCAGGCCGTACAGCAATTGGCGCAACACTTCGGCCTCGATCAGGACGCGCCCGAAGATCGCGTTCTGGGCCGGTTCCACCACATGGCGCAACACTTCCGGCAAGGCCGCCAGCAAGACTCCGCCCATGATCACGCCCGGGATGTGGCCGATACCGCCCAGCACCACCATGGCCAGCACCGCGATCGATTCCGTCAGCGAAAACGATTCCGGCGACACGAAGCCCTGGAACGAGGCGAACATCGCGCCGGCCACGCCGCCAAACGAGGCGCCCATCGAAAACGCCAGCAACTTGACGTTGCGGGTATTGATGCCCATTGCCTTGGCGGCGATTTCATCTTCGCGTATCGCGACCCAGGCCCGGCCCAGACGCGAATGCTGCAGGCGCGTCGTGACAAACACGATCGCCACGCACAGGAACAGGAACAGGAAATAGTAAGCGTTCACCGACGGCATCGAGAAGCCGCCCACCACCACGTTCGCCCGCGAACCGGCTTCGCCGGCCAGCGAGACCCCAAACACGCGGATCGGGTCGATCAAGTTGATCCCCTGCGGGCCATTGGTGAAGTTGATCGGCTCGTTCAGATTATTCATGAAGATGCGGATGATCTCGCCGAAACCGAGCGTCACGATGGCCAGGTAATCGCCGCGCAACTTCAAGGTCGGCGCCCCCAGCAACGCGCCAAACAGGCCCGCCGTGGCCGCCGCCAGCGGCACGATCAGCCAGACCGACAAATGGATGCCGTTGCTGAGGATATCTTGCCCCAGCACCTGCACCAAGAAGTCGCCCAGGGCCGGATACTGGTTGATGACCGATTCAAGCAGGCTGGCAAATTGCGGCGAAGCCAGCAGACCCGTCATGTAGGCGCCGACCGCGTAAAACGCGATATAGCCCAAGTCCAGCAAGCCGGCAAAGCCGACCACGATGTTCAAGCCCAGCGCCAGCATGATGTAGAGCAGCGCCATGTCGATGATACGGACCCAGGAATTGCCGAACTGGGCCGCGAAAAACGGGAAGATGCACAGGCCGAGCAAGATCAGCCCCATGCTGGTATAGGCCTTGGCGGGCGTATTTTTGACGTCAAAGTCGAAGAAACTAGCCATGATTTTTCCTGTTCAAGTCTTAGGCGCGGTCGGCCACGCGTTCACCCATGATGCCGGAAGGCCGGATCGTGAGGACGATGATGAGCACCACGAAGGCAAAGATATCCTGGTACTGGCTGCCGAGAAAGCCGCCCGTCAAGTCGCCGATATAGCCGGCGCCCAGGCTTTCGATAATGCCCAGCACGATGCCGCCTATCATGGCGCCATAGATATTGCCGATCCCACCCAGCACCGCCGCCGAGAACGCTTTCAGGCCCGGCGTGAAACCCATCGCGAACTGGATCGACGCATAATTGGCGCCCCACATCACGCCGGCCACTGCGGCCAGCGCGGCGCCGATGGCGAACGTGGCCACGATCACCTTGTTCGAATCGACCCCCATCAAGCCGGCCACCCGCGGGTTTTCCGCCGTGGCCCGCATCGCGCGGCCCATCTTGGTTTTTTCCACCAGTAACACCAGCGAAGCCATCGACAACGTGGCCAGGGCCAGCAGCAAGACTTGAGTCTGGGAAATGAGCGCACCGCCCACATGGATCGGTTCCGACGACAGCAATTGCGGGAACGGCAAGGGATTGCGGCCCCAGATCATCATCGCAAAGGTTTGCAGCAAGATCGACACGCCGATGGCCGTGATCAGGGGCGCCAGCCGCGGCGCGTTGCGCAGGCGGCGGTAGGCGACCCGTTCGATGATGATATTGACCAGCATGCACACGGGAATGGCGCCGGCGATCGCGATGGCCAGCTTGACGTAGCCCGGCAAGTCCGGCGCCACCGTGTTGAGCAGCTTGAGGATGGTCAACCCCGCCATCGCCCCTATCATCAACACATCGCCATGCGCGAAATTGATCAAATTGAGTACGCCGTACACCATCGTATAACCTAGGGCGACCAGCGCATACATGCTGCCCAGCACCAGGCCATTGATGATTTGTTGGATAAATGTATCCATGTTTTGCTTGCCCTTTATGAGTCGAATTATATTGCGCAACAGTTTGTAAAAATGCAATAAAAAAACGGCACCCGGAAAAACCACAACATGGGCGCCATTACATATTTGTACATATCGGCTGCGACTATCCCAATACCTTCAGCGACGGTCCCCAGTCCCTGTATACCCGATATTGGGCGCTGCTGTGGCATTCGCGTGATGAATACGGTAGCCAGCCTATTAGAAGTCATTTTCTAAAAGCGTGCCCATAATAGCGAAGAATACGTTAAACATCACGAAAAATCACCATCTCTCCGAATAAAATTCTGTTGTCCCGTGGAAAATGTTGTTATCCACCGAAACGACGATCATTCTTCAGCACATCGGACGCTGCCGCGCCCCCATGCGGCGGCCGTTTCGGCTGCAAGCGTCTGCGTCATAAACGCAACAAATGTCATCCAAGCCATCTTTTTATTGGAAAATAGCAACAATATGTCGTAAAAAAGCACGCTATTTCAACTCAATTAGCCAACCTGAGCAATTTCTATAGGAGCGGCAGTCAATTTTTGTTCAAATAGCGTCAGCTTCTTGAAATTCGAAGTAAACCCAGGCGTGACCTGGCATGCCCTATTAAGAAGTTGTACAACAACAATCTCACAGGATGACAATATGAAAAAATCACTTCTCGCCCTCGCAATCCTGGCTTCGTTCGCAGGCGCTGCCTCGGCACAATCGTCCGTTACCGTCTATGGCGTCGTCGATGCTGGCCTGGCTCACGAAACCGGCAGTGTCAACGGTGCGGTCAATAAAGTCGCAACCGGTGTTCAATCCGGCAATCGTCTCGGCTTCAAAGGCACAGAAGACCTGGGTTCGGGCTTGAAAGCCAATTTCCAACTCGAAAGCGGCTTCAACCTCGACACCGGTACCAGCCGCCAGGGTGGCGCTTTGTTCGGCCGCCAAGCCTATGCTGGCCTGTCCGGCAACTTCGGCGCGATCAACCTGGGCCGTCAATACGATCCGATCTTCGTGTCGATGGATTCGATCGACCCGTTCAGCACCGGCTTGCCAGGCGCGACCACCAACCTGATGAATGCAGGCAATGTGCGCACCAATAACGCCATTACTTACAGCACCCCGGACATGGGCGGTTTCAGCGCCACCGGCCTGTATGGCGCCGGCGAAGTCAACGGCGACAGCAATGCCAACCGTACCCTCGGTCTGTCGGCAACCTACGCCAACGGCCCTTTGCTGATCACCGCAGCCTATGACAAGATCAATGCCAACGACGCAACTGCGGGTTCCACCGGTCAAAAACTGTTCTTGACGGGCGCCACCTACAACTTCGGCGTGCTGACCGCCCATGCCGCTTACGAGTCGGACAAAAGCGATACCAGCGCAAACGGCGCTGCCCCTGCGTCGAACACGAACTACCGCGATTTCCTGGTTGGCGTGACCGTGCCGGTCGGTCCTGGCAGCATCATCGCCGACTTCATCAAGAAGTCCGATCGTATCGACAATAGCGCCCGCGGTGGCAAGCAATTCGCCGTCGGTTACCTGTATTCCCTGTCGAAACGCACCAATCTGTACACCAGCTATTCGCGCATCAAGAATGACGACAATGGCCGCAACTTCGTCAGCGATGCATCGAGCGGTGGCGACGCAGCCCAAACCGTCGGCGGCTCGTCGAGCGCGTTGGCAGTGGGTATCCGTCACAAGTTCTAATCCAGCAAGTTCGGATAGGACCGCGCCTGGTCGGCACGCCATGATTTCCCAGCGAAATCATGGCACGTTTCAACCAGGCGCATTTCCGTGTTGACATACTGTTGTTAGCTATGGCATCGTGCGTCGAAGCACAAGCACGGAATGTTGTACCTGGGCCGTTCCAAGGCTTGCCACGGCAAATCTTGGACGGCCCGGCATGAAGTTGATTGATGGCATGGCAGGATGATGGAAGAGAGGTTACATACGTAGCCCGGCAAGAGAATTTGGTAAGCCCCGCTGGTTCCTGATCGGGACCGCAAGAAAGGCAATTCCTGTTTTTTTTAATCCTCGAGGAGATGTAATGCAGATCAGAACAAAAATTATTCCGCTGGCTGGCGCAATCGCTTTCGCATTCGCGGGAGCCGCTTCTGCGCAAGAAGTAGTCAAAATCGGCCACGTAGGCCCGATCTCCGGCGCAATTGCTCACCTCGGTAAAGACAATGAAAACGGCGCTCGCATGGCGATCGACGAACTCAACGCCAAAGGCGTGATGATAGGCGGTAAAAAGGTCAAACTGGAACTGCTGACGGAAGATGACGCGGCCGATCCAAAACAAGCCACCGCAGTAGCCCAGAAACTGGTCGACGCCAAAGTCAACGGCGTGATCGGTCACTTGAACTCCGGCACCACAATTCCGGCATCGAAGATTTACAATGAAGCCGGCATCCCGCAGATTTCACCATCCGCGACCAATCCTAAATACACCCAACAAGGTTTCAAAACCGCCTTCCGTCTGGTCGCCAATGACGGCCAACTGGGCGGCACGCTGGGCCGCTACGCCGTGCAAATCGTGAAAGCCAAGAAAGTGGCCGTGATCGATGACCGCTCCGCTTACGGCCAGGGCGTCGCCGAAGAATTCATCAAGGGCGTCAACAGCAAGCATGCCGGCACCGAAGTGGTGGCGCGTCAATACACGACCGACAAGGCGACCGATTTCGGCGCGATCCTGACCGCCATCAAGGCAAAAAATCCTGACGTGATCTTCTTCGGCGGCATGGATGCGGTGGCCGGCCCGATGCTGCGCCAAATGAAACAACTGGGCATCAACGCCAAGCTGATGGGCGGCGACGGTATCTGTACCGAAGCGCTGGCCACCCTGGCTGGCGATGCGATGACCGACAACCAAGTGGTCTGCGCGGAAGCGGGCGGCGTCGAAGAAGCCGACAAATCGGCGCTGGACGATTTCAAGGCCCGCTACAAGAAGAAATTCGGCGTCGATGTGCAGATTTATGCACCATATGTGTATGAATCGGTGCTGACCATGGTTGAAGCGATGCAAAAAGCCGGTTCCGCCGATCCCGCCAAGTATCTGCCTTTCCTGGCAAAAACCAAGCGCAAGGGCGTGACCGGCAATATCGCCTTTGACGCCAAGGGCGACATGCTGGAAGGCACGCTGACCCTGTACACCTACCGTGGCGGCAAACGCGCCATGCTGGCTGTCACCAAGTAAGATGTAACACCCCTCGCCGCATCAGCGGCGGGGGTTCATCGACTTCCCGCCGCTGATGCGGCGGAGTTCATCGATTTCCGCCGCACACTCCCGATAAGGTTTATGCCCCGTCCAAACCTTTGGGCAAGGGAAAGGTGACGGCTTCCTGCACGCCATCGAGCGCGCGCACGCTGCGCACTCCCAATTGCTTCAAACGGTCGACCACGGCCTGCACCAGCACTTCGGGCGCCGAGGCGCCGGCCGTGACGCCAACCCGCTGCGCGCCGTCCAGCCAGGCCGGTTCGATTTGCGAGGCATTGTCGACCATATGGGCCGGCGTACCCATTTTCTCGGCCACTTCGCGCAAACGGTTCGAATTCGAACTGTTCGGGCTGCCGACCACGATCACCACATCCACTTGCGGTGCCATGAATTTGACGGCTTCCTGGCGATTCGTGGTGGCATAGCAAATATCACCTTTTTTCGGCTCGACAATGTTGGGGAACCTGCGCTTCAAGGCCGCGATGATGTCGGCCGTATCGTCGACCGACAGCGTGGTTTGCGATACATAGGCCAGCGTTTCCGGATTGTCCACCTCCAGGCCTGCCACATCGGCCAGCGTTTCGACCAGGTGCATGCCGCGCTCGGCCTGGCCCATCGTGCCCTCGACCTCGGGATGGCCGTCGTGGCCGATCATGACGATCTCGCGCCCTTCGCGCCGCATCTTGGCCACTTCCACATGCACCTTGGTCACCAGGGGGCAAGTGGCGTCGAAGATGGTCAAGCCGCGTGACTGGGCCTCGGCCCGCACCGCCTTCGACACGCCGTGCGCGGAAAACACCAGGGTGTTGCCGGCCGGGACATCGTCGAGATCGTCGATGAAGATCGCACCCTTGTTGCGCAAGTCTTCCACCACATAGGCGTTGTGCACGATTTCATGGCGCACATAGATGGGCGCGCCAAACTGTTGCAGCGCGCGCTCGACGATTTCAATTGCCCGGTCGACGCCGGCGCAAAAGCCGCGCGGTTGTGCCAAGAGAAGTTCTTTGTCCATAGCTAATCCTTGTTGATGGGCGGGCGCTTACAGCACCGCAATGAGCTTCACTTCAAACGTCAGCGCCTGGCCGGCCAGCGGGTGATTGAAATCGAACAAGGCGGAGTCGGCCTTAAGTTCGCGCAATACGCCGGCGAAACGGCCGCCGCCTGGCGCCGCGAAATCGACCAGGTCGCCAATTTTGTAATCGGCACCCGGCACGGAATTCTCATCGAGGGTGGCGCGCGTAACCGATTGGACCAACTCGGCATTGCGTTCGCCGAAGCCCTGGGCCGCGCTCAGCTCGAAAGTCTGGTGGGCGCCCTCCGCCAAGCCGATCAGGCAATCCTCGAGGAAGGGTGCCAATTGGCCCTGGCCCAGCAGCAAGGTGGCGGGATTCGCTTGAAAGGTAGTGACAATATCAGTACCGTCTGCGGTGGCAAGACGATAATGCAGGGTAAGGTAGGCCGACTTGGTGACGACCGCAGTGTGCGCGTTGGACATAATAGTGTATGAGCTTGCAAACCGATATTGTAAGCCACCTTGCCGGCCGCAGGCGTACCACGTGGGAGCAAGCATGGGAATTAGCGACTGGCCAGCGCAGGAACGTCCGCGCGAACGCCTGATCAACGAGGGGCCGCGCGCCCTGTCCGACGCCGAATTGCTGGCGCTCTTCCTGCGCACCGGCGTCAAGGGCAAGAGCGCGGTCGACCTGGCGCGCGACACGGTGGCCCACTTCGGCTCCCTGCAAGGCTTGTTTGGTGCCAGCCTGGGCGAATTTTCCGCCGTGCATGGCCTGGGCGCCGCCAAATTCGCGCAATTGCAAGCGGTGATGGAATTGGCCAGGCGCGCGCTCGAAGAACAACTGGAAGCCGGGCACGCGCTCAACTCGCCGCAAGCGGTGAAGCAGTATCTGCTCTTGACCCTCAATAACCCAGCCCATGAATCGTTCTTTGTATTATTTCTGGACGTCAAGAACCGCTTGATCGACACCAAGGAAATGTTTCGCGGCACCTTGACCCACACCAGCGTCTACCCGCGCGAAGTGGTCAAGGAAGCGCTGGCGCGCAATGCCGCCAGTGTCATGCTGGCGCACAACCATCCGTCCGGCACGCCCGAGCCGAGCGAGTCCGACCTGCTATTAACGCGCGCGCTGGTGCAAGCGCTGGCCCTGGTCGATGTGCGCATCCTCGACCATTTCGTGGTGGCCGGACGCCAGGTTCATTCGTTTGCCGAGCATGGCCAGTTATAGCCCCACCACCCGAGCCGGCGCGCCGGTTTACCGAGCGTAGCAAGGGAGCGCGCGAGCGCATCAAATTGTTAAATTTTTTAAAAACAACAAGACACAATTGTTTTTCACAAGTCATTGATAAATCTGCGTATTTTCTATATACTTGCGTTTTTCCAATTGTGGAAGTCCTTAAGGAGTGCGCCATGGCACGTGTTTGCCAAGTCACTGGGAAGAAGCCGATGGTCGGCAACAATGTTTCCCATGCAAACAACAAAACCAAACGTCGTTTTTTGCCTAACTTGCAAAATCGTCGTATTTTTGTTGAATCTGAAAACCGCTGGGTCTCCCTGCGTTTGTCCAACGCCGGTCTGCGCGTCATCGACAAAGTCGGCATCGACGCCGTATTGACCGATATGCGCGCTCGTGGCGAAAAAGTCTAATTAGCAGAATAAGGGAGCTATCATGGCAAAATCAGGCCGCGACAAAATCAAGTTAGAATCGACCGCCGGCACGGGTCACTTCTACACGACTACCAAAAACAAGCGTACCACGCCTGCCAAAATGGAGATCATGAAGTTCGATCCTAAAGCACGCAAGCACGTTACGTACAAAGAAACAAAGATCAAGTAAGTCGGTCTCTGTGTTTTTGACAAGGAAAGCCGCTCATCCGAGCGGCTTTTTTGTTGCCCCCCGCGTTGATTCCTGGTTACACTGGAAAAGCAGCGCGTTCCGTAAATGATCAATTAAATGCAAGTGGTTTAATCAATGAAAAAAATAGTTTGCGCATCGATTCTTACAGCAACGCTGACGGCGTGCGGCGGCGGCGGCAATCCCGGCACCTGCAAGGGAAGCGATGCCGTTTGCCACCCTGTCGCGGCCGCGCCTGCCACCACCGCCACGAGTGCAGGCGCGGGCGCGGGCTATACTGCGCCGTTGCAACTGGCTTCAGCTAGCGTGGCGCATCAATGCGTCGCGCCGCGTCCATCGGGCATGATCGATCCCTACACGCAGCAACCCTATGGCGATGTGCAAGGTTCGCTGACGGCGGAAAAGCAATGGATACGCGCGTTTGTGAATGAAACCTATCTGTGGTATCAGGACGTGGTCGACCTCGACCCGGCCCTGTTCATACCCGGCGCCACCGTGGCGTACACTGAACCGTCCAACAATAGCGAACGGAAAATGGCACTCAGTTCCAATTTCGATGCGGTGAATGCCTATTTCAATAGCCAGCGCTCGATGCAAACGACGAATTCGGGCAAACCAAAGGACCAGTTCCATTTCACTTACCGGACCGATGAGTGGCAAGCCCTGTCCAACTCTGGCAACAGTGTCGGCTTCGGCATGCAAGTCGCGCTGGTGAGCAGCGCGCCGCCGCGCAAGGCCGTGGTGGCTTACACCGAGCCGGGATCGCCGGCCAGCACCGGCAATGTGGCGCGCGGCGCGCAACTGATCAGCGTGAATGGCGTTGCCATCGCCGACGGCGACCCGGCCCCGCTCAACGAAGCCTTGTTTGCCCCCATTGCCGGCAAACAGTACAACTTTCAAGTGCTCGATCAAGGCAGCGCCGCGCCGCGCAATGTGACCCTGAGCGCCGGCAATGTTACCTCCACGCCCGTGCAAAATGCGGGCACCCTGCCCGCGCCCTACGGCAATGTCGGCTATATTCAGTTCAATGACCACATTGCCACGGCGGAAAGCCAATTGATCGCAGCCGTCACGACGTTAAAAGCCAACAATGGCGGCAAGGGCGTTGATGATCTGGTGCTCGATTTGCGCTATAACGGCGGCGGCTTGCTCGATATCGCCAGCGAAATGGCTTACATGATTGCGGGACCGAACGCGACCGCCAGCAAGAACTTCGAGACGGCCAGCTTCAACAACAAGAACCCCTTCGGCGTCAACGCGGGCGCCGGCACCCCCTTCCACAATGTCACGCAAGGTTTCTCGACGACGGCCGGGCAAGCCTTGCCGCAACTGGGCTTGGGACGGGTGTTTGTGATCACGGGCAATGGTACCTGCTCGGCCAGCGAAGCCATCATGAACGGCTTGAAGGGCGCCGGCATTCAGGTGATTCAGATCGGCAACACCACTTGCGGCAAGCCCTATGGCTTTATTCCTCAGGACAATTGCGGCGTGACCTATTTCACGATCCAGTTCAAGGGCGTGAATCATCTCGGTTTCGGCGATTATGCCGATGGTTTCATTCCGGCCGGTACCGGTGCCACGGCCAACAATCTGCCCGGTTGCGTGGTACCCGATGATTTCACCAAGCCGATGGGCGACATCACGGAAGCCCGACTGGCCGCAGCCTTGCAATACCGGCATGACGGCACTTGCCCAGTGCCGGCGTCCGGCTACAACAAGGTTGCCGCCGCCAGACGCGACGCCGTGCTGGGCCGCTCTACGCTGCGGGAAAACCGCTTCTTCTTGCCTAGACTGGGAGCGCCACGGTGAGTGCGCCTGGCTGGCTGGGCATGCTGCTGCTGACTGCCAGCCAGGCGCTGGCGGCGCCGACGGAAACGCCAGCCTTGCTGGTGCGACCCGACGCCGCCGCGCGCGACCAATTGCGGGCTGCGGTGAGCCGCGTGTTGAAGGCGCCATCCCTCACCTTGGCCGACGATGCGCTATTGCGCAACAGCGTGATGGTGATCGAAAAAGTGCGTCCCCGTGACGCGCGCGGCATCCAGCTCGACGGGCGCGACCGGGACAAGCCGGAACCGTTCCGGCTGCTCAAGGTTGATGATGTTTGCGTGCTCGTGCGCTTGCGCACCGGGCAGCGGATAGCGCTGCCGGCCAGTCATTGCATGCCGGCCGACGATTGAATGATTGATTGATCGGCGCAAATAGCGCTCATCACATGAAAACGGCCCCAAGCGGGGCCGTTTTCATCTCTTGCTCACGCTCAGGAATAACTACGCAAGCGGAATGAAAACTCTTGCAGCGACTTGATGCCCGACGCTTCCGCGCGCACGCACCAATCCTGCAATTTATGCAGCAATTGGTCGCGGGTGAAGTGGGAGCGCTCCCAGATCATGCCCAGTTCGACGCGCATTTCATGCATGGTTTGCAGCGCCTTGCTGTGTTGAAATAACTCGATCAATTGCTGTTGCTGCGAACCTTCCAACTTGCCCGGCTCACGCTGCATCAGCTTGCGCGACGATTTCAAGAAGCGCGCTTCCAGTTCCGCCTTGCCCTTCAGTTGCGCCAGTTCTTCTTTCCACGCATGCTTGATCGATTTGGCATATTTCGACATCACGTCGTAGCGGTTGGCGATCACCGATTGCAGGGTGTCGAAATCGGCTTCCAGCTTGCCGTGAGAAAATTTCGGTTCCGGTGCGCGCTTCTTCACTTTTGCCAGCCCCATCATTTCAAGCGCGCGGATATAACCCCAGCCGATATCGATTTCATACCATTTCGAGGACAACTTGGCGGAAGTGGCGAAGGTATGGTGATTATTATGCAATTCCTCACCGCCAATCAATATCCCGAAAGGAATGATATTGGTTGCCGCATCGGCGCAATCGTAGTTGCGATAACCCCAGTAATGGCCAATGCCGTTGATGATGCCGGCCGCCGTCACCGGTATCCACATCATTTGCACGGCCCACACGGTAACGCCGAGCACGCCAAACAGGGCCAGATTAATGATCAGCAAGGCCACCACGCCTTGCCAGCTGAAACGGGTATACAGATTGCGCTCAATCCAGTCGGTCGGCGTGCCGTGGCCATACTTTTCCATCGTTTCCAGGTTCTTCGATTCGATGCGATACAGTTCCGCGCCTTCGAACAAGACTTTCTTGATGCCGCGGGTAACCGGGCTGTGCGGATCTTCCTCGGTATCGCACTTGGCATGGTGCTTGCGATGCACGGCAGCCCATTCCTTGGTTACCTGGCCGGTCGTCAACCACAGCCAGAAACGGAAAAAATGGCTGGGCAGCGGGTGCAATTCAAGCGCCCGATGGGCCTGGTGGCGGTGCAGATAGATCGTCACGCTGGCAATCGTGATATGGGTCACGGCCAAGGTATAAAAGAATACTTGCCAAGCCGAAAAACCGGTAATACCGTTGGCCAGGAATTCAAGTATGGCGTTAAAAACTGAACTTAAAGTCATTACTGCTCCAAAGTAAATAGCATCCCTGCAGTCGCTCCCGCAACATCGGGGCGATCCGTCATTCTTGATTTTTGACGCAATTGTACGCCTAATTCCGCTTGTTCAATCGATGTATTGCCTGCAGTCACTTAATTTGCAGGACCGGTCCCGGCAGCGGTCCCGGCGAGGGGCACGGGGGCGGCAGCTGGCGCGCCGATGATGCGCACTTCGCGCTGTGGATATGGCACGGAAATTCCGTGCGCTTGCAGACTGCGCCAGATGGCCCGGTTGACATCGGACGTCACCCCGCCGCGACCGTTTTCCGGGTCTTCAATCCAAAAGCCCAATTTCAAGTCGAGGCCGTCGGCACCGAAACGCTGCAACGTTGCCGATGGCGGCGAACTGGTCGATACCCGCGCCACCGTCGCCGCCGCCTCGACCAGCAGCGCCAGCACCATGTCCACATCCGTATCGTAGGTAACCGAGACTTCGGTCGACAACCACAACATCCGGTTCGACAGCGAGGAATTCTGCACCGGCGCCGAGACGAACATTTCATTGGGCACGATGGACTCGACCCCGTCCAAGCCTTGCAATACCGTGTAGCGGGTATTGATCTGGGTCACTTTCCCGCTGTATTTATCGACCGTGATGATATCGCCAATCGAAATGCTGCGGTCGAGCAAAATGATGAAACCCGACACATAGTTGCTGGCAATTTTCTGTAAACCAAAACCGAGGCCGACGCCGAGGGCGCCGCCAAACACCGACAACACCGTCAAGTCGATCCCCACCAACGACAGGCTGAGCAGCACCGACACGAGGATCAGCACGGCCCGCCCCATGCGCGCCATCACTACCCGCAGCGAGGAATGCAAGCCTTGCACCGTCATCAGGCGCTCTTCCAGCGCCGCGCCAGCCCACATGGAGAGCATCAGCAATACCGCGACCGATACCACGGCTTGCAAGATGGTGGCAACCGAAACCTTGTTGCGACCCAGCGGCAAGGTGGTCTGGTCGAGGTACTCGAACAAGTCGGGCCACAGTCCCGTGATATACAGGGCGACGGCCAGCCAGACCAGCAGCGCGAAGATTTTCTCGAACATCAGCATGGCGGCGCCGACCTGGCCATGGCGCGCGAATACCCGCCGCAGCAAGTAAAAACTGAAACGTATCACCGCCAGCGAAGCGAGCAGCGGCAAGGCCACGGCCAGCAAATTGACATGCTGCGTCTTGGCCAGGAAATGCTTGGCCACGGCCAGCAAGACGGCGATCAGGAAAGGGCTCAGCACCCGCACAAAGCTCTCGACGCCAAAGCGCGCCACGGACGGCACCAAGCCTTGGCGGGCGAAGGCGGCGCGCAACAGGCGCGCCAAGCCCCAGCCGCCCAGCGTCGATAGCGCCATGGCGCCCAGCTGCCACAGCATGGTCGGATGGCGCATATCGTCGGCAAAGTCGGCGATCAGGCTGAGGAGCGGAAATTGGTTCATGGATGGAGGAAGTTACACGACGCGAGCGGGAATGTGGTCCATCCCCGCTCCAGGACTTGCCCGGGACTTACTCGGCGGCGACTTCGCCGTCAGCCAATTTCTCGTCGGCAAAGACTTTCTTCGGCATCTGCTTGCGTTCAAACACGGCGGCAAAGAAGCCGTCGGTATGGTGCAAGTGGGGCAGCAATTTCAGGTAGTCGCCCATGACCAGCTCGATTTTTTGCTCAGCCAATACTTGCGCCATCGGCAGCAGGAAAAAGTCGGGATGAGCAGCCAGGAATTGCTCGGCGATAAACTCGTTTTCTTCGTTCAAGAGACTGCAAGTGGCATACACCAGGCGTCCGCCGCCCTTTACCAGGCGCGCCGCACCATCCAGGATGGCCGCTTGCTTGGCCTGCAATTCGACGATCGATTGCGGCTGCTGGCGCCATTTGACGTCAGGATTGCGGCGCAAGGTGCCCAGGCCGCTGCACGGGGCATCGACCAGCACCCGGTCGATCTTGCCGGCCAGGCGTTTGATCTTGGCGTCGCGCTCATGGGCGATCTGGACTGGATGCACGTTCGACAAGCCGCTACGGGCCAGGCGCGGCTTGAGCTTGGCCAGACGTTTTTCCGACACATCGAAGGCATACAGGCGGCCCGTGTTGCGCATCAGTGCGCCCAACGCCAGGGTCTTGCCGCCGGCGCCGGCGCAAAAGTCGACCACCATTTCGCCGCGCTTGGCGCCGACGATCTGCGACAGCACCTGGCTACCCTCGTCTTGCACTTCGATGGCGCCGCTCTGGAACAAGGGCATGTTTTGCAGCGAAGGCTTTTTCAGCACGCGCAAGCCGAGCGGCGCGTAGGGTGTCGGCGTGCTCAGGATGGGCGCTTCGGCCAGCCCGGCCATCACTTCTTCGCGCGTGGCCTTGAGCGAATTGACGCGCAAATCGAGCGAAGCGGGTGCGTTCAAGGCGTCGGCCAGCAACATCGTCTCGGCGTCGCCGTACTGGGCGATCAATTTATCGAACAACCATTTCGGCATATTGGCGCGCATCAAAGGCTGCATCAGGCTGCGGTCGATCTGGGTGATGCGTTCCAGCCATTCGGTTTCTTCTTCCGTCAAGCCGCCCAGGGAATCGGCGCCCATCGCTTCGGCCAGGCCGAGGATGGTGAGGCGGCGCATGGTCGGGCCGCTGCCCGCTTCGGCGAAATCGGTGAAGAAGGATTTATTGCGCAAGACCGCATAAATGCCCTCGGCCACGGCGCCCCGCTCGCGCGAACCAAGGCGCGGATGGTCGCGGAAATAACGGGACAAGGTACTATCGGCGGGCGCCGTAAAACGTAGGATCTCGCGCAATACTTCTTCAGCATTGGCAAGAATCGCTGGTGGCAATCTCATTGTTTATTCCTGGGTAAATGTGTGTTGTGTGTCCACGCGGACCTTGCCTTGCTCGATCGACAGCTTACCGTCGATAAACAAGCGTATGGCGCGCGGATAAAGCATGTGTTCTTGCACCAGCACGCGCGCTGATAAGCTTTCCACCGTATCGCCCGGCAACACGGGCACCGTCGCCTGCGCCACGACCGGACCATGGTCGAGCTCTGCGGTGACGAAATGCACTGTCGCGCCATGCTCCAGCATGCCGCTTGCCAGCGCCTGCTCATGCGTGGCCAAGCCGGGGAAATGCGGCAGCAGGGAGGGATGGATATTGAGCATGCGACCCGCGTAATGTTCGACGAAGGGCGCCGTCAAAATCCGCATGAAGCCGGCCAGCACCACCAGGTCGGGTGCAAAACCATCTATCGCCGCTTGCAGGGCGGCGTCGAATTCGGCGCGGCTGGCGTAATCCCGGTTGGCCACAATGGCCGTCGTTATCCCGTGCGCGGCCGCGAAAGCGAGGCCTTTGGCATCGGCGCGATTGCTAATCACGGCGGCAATGCGGGCTGGCCATTGCTCGGCCTGGGCCGCGCGGATCAGCGCTTCCATGTTGCTGCCGCGTCCGGAAATGAGGATAACGATGTTTTTCATAGCGCGCATTGTACCCGCTATAGTGATGCGAACCAAGAAAGGCAAGCAATAATGTTGCAGCGCAACACGAAAAGCCAGGCCGAATTGACTTGCGCGGAGGCTGGCCGGGGCGGCCGCCGGGCCAGGCTGTGAATGGTTTATTCGAAGGAGTAGAAAACGCGGAAAGGAACTTTTTTCTCGGCCCAGAAGTCGGCCGCGTCGCGGAACACGTCTAGCAGGGTTTCGCGCGCTTCTTTGTCGAATTTTTGGGTGTTTGGCAACTGCTCGAGCACGACCAGAAAACCCGCCTGCGTCCCTGCCCTGAACATGGTTTCGGTCAGGCATACGCGCAGCGCATCGACATTCTTGCCGAGGTTTTTAGGAAACAAAAAAGCTTCCAGAATGATGCCGAGCACTTGTTGCTTGGTTAAACCGGCCAGACAATGCGCATACAAAAAGTGCTGCCCCAGACGGGCGGCCTCGTCCTGCAATTCGCTGACACGAAATGCACGGATAGACTGAACAAGGTTGGGCGGCACGGTGATTAACAAACTCATTTTTCCCTCAAATCGACCTGTTATGTATGGTTGTGCTGCTCTTGCTGCTATCGACCTCACGCGGCGGGCGGGTCAATGCGCGCGCCCCGATTTTTGATGCATTTTTGACTTCCATACGCGTATTAGGGTAACGTGTTGCACTAAACGAATCAACCCGAAATGATGCCAAACGCAAGATTTGTTACAAATAGTAGAATTCAAGCCATTTCCACCACCTCATCCGTAGCAAAGAGCATGTTACAGCCTGGCCATGAGGGCGCGCCCGCTGTTACAATTTGTTGCCATACGAATTACACCGCCGCGCCAAGCCGCATTACCATATAGCCATGTTGTGAGAAGTGCCCAACCAGATCCACCCCACCTACCGAGGTACGAAATGAACTTGCAAGCCAAATTGATCGTGTCAGCCCTGTGTTTCGGCGCCTTGCCGTTGGTCCAGGCAGCTGACTTTGAAGACTTCGGTCGGGTCGTGCGCACCACACCGCAAGTCGAACAAGTGAATCACCCGCGCCAGGAATGCAGGACCGAATATGTTCAAACGCAACAGCAACCGCAGCAACGCAGCATGGGCGGCTCGGTCATCGGCGGCATCGCCGGCGCCTTGCTGGGCAACCAGGTCGGCGGCGGCAATGGCCGCACGGCCGCCACTGCCGCTGGCGCAATTGCCGGCGCAATCACCGGCGACCGCATCGATAACAATGGCAACAACAACGGTGGCGGCACGCAAGAGCAAGCCGTGAAGCAATGCCGTACCGTCGACCATTGGGAGTCGCGCAACAACGGCTTCGAAGTCACGTATGACTATCGCGGCCGCAACTACACCAGCATGATGTCTTACGACCCGGGTCAACGCGTGCGTCTGCGCGTCTCGGTCGAGCCTGCTCAGCAATAAGCGCGCGCACCGGCCCTGCCCCGACTGCCGGTTGCTTGCGACCGGCAGTTTGCATTTCCGCGCTGGTGGCCCGCGCCGGATTCACTTGCTTTGCGCGAAGGCAACGCGGGATAATGGGCCTCTCTCTCAGGCCGCCCTATGCTCATCAAAAGAAAATCGATAGAAAAAGAAGAATCCTCGCGCCCGCCGCGCAAACCCCGCTATGCGCCGGTCACCCTGTCCGAGATGGACGGTGTGCGCTACCTGCATTTCGGCACCGAATGGGTGCAGGGAGCGATGCGCATCCGCAAACCCGATTGGCTGGAACTCGAATACGCCCAGCAAATGATGGCGTGGATGTTATGGATAGCGCAGCCGCAACACATCGCGCAACTGGGCCTGGGCACGGCCGCGCTGACCAAATTCTGTTACCGCCAATTTCCCGCTGCCCGAGTCAGCGCGGTGGAACTCAATCCAGCCGTGGTCACCGTGTGCGAATCGATGTTCAACCTGCCGCCCAACGACGCCCGCCTGGCCGTGCTCGAAATGGATGCGCTCGACTTTGTCAACGATGAGGCCAACCATGGCACACTGGACGCCTTGCAGGTGGACTTGTACGACGCGACCGCACGCGGCCCGGCCCTCGACAGCGCCGACTTTTACACGGCGTGCGCCAATTGCCTGGCGCCGCACGGCATCATGACGGTGAACTTGTTTGGCGACCACCCCAGTTACGCAAAAAACGTGAAAGCCATGAAATTTGCGTTTGACCAGGTGATTTGCCTGCCCGAAGTGCATGATGGCAACGTAGTGGCGATTGCTTTCAAGAACAAGGTCGCGCTCGACTTCGAGGCATTGACGCTGCGCGCCGCGCAAATCGTCGCCGACACCAAACTACCCGCCAAATCCTGGATCAAGGGTCTCAAAAGCGCCATCCAGTGACATGTCCCCTGCCATCAAGCGGTGAAGGACCACGATGCCTAGCGACAAAGAAAGTGTCAGATGAAAAATGCTTCACCCAAAGTGCTCGACCTGCAACAGATATTCACCTGGCTGCTGGCCGATGGCCTGGTCGATAAAACCAAGGTCAAGGCCGACTATGCGCAAGCGCAAGGCATCCTGAAGAGCACCGTCGGCTCGATGCACCCGCTATGCGCGGTGGCCCATTGCAAACTGCTGTCTTGCCTGGCGCCGCACAAGCAATTGACGCTCGACTTGCTCACCGAATGGCTGGCCGGGCGCGTCGGACTGCCCTTCGTGCGCATCGATCCGCTCAAGATCGACTTCACCAAGGTGGCCGACGTGATGTCGGCCGGCTATGCCGCGCGCTTCAATATCTTGCCGGTCGAACTCACGCCCAGCACCGTCGTGATCGCCACGGCCGAACCGTTCGCGCTCGACTGGGAAGTGGAAATCGCCAAGGTATCGCGCCGCACCATTAAGCTGGTGCTGGCCAACCCGCTCGACATCGCCCAATACATTTCGCAGTTTTTCAGTCTGGCCAAGTCGATCAAGAACGCCAACAAGGCGAATGGCCAAGACCTGGCCTTGCGCAACAATTTCGAACAATTGGTGGAACTGGGGCGCCACAAGCAAGTCGACGCCAACGACCAGCATGTCATCAATATCGTCGACTGGTTGTGGCAATACGCGTTTGAACAGCGCGCCTCCGACATCCACCTGGAACCGAAGCGCGACATCGGCTCGGTGCGCTTTCGCATCGACGGCATGCTGCACCAGGTGTACCAGGTGCCAGCCGTGGTGCTGCTGGCGATGACGTCGCGCATCAAGCTGCTGGGACGGATGGATGTGATTGAAAAGCGCCGCCCGCAAGATGGCCGCATCAAGACCCGCACCGCAGGCGGCCAGGAAATCGAGTTGCGCCTGTCGACGCTGCCGACCGCCTTCGGCGAAAAACTGGTGATGCGTATTTTCGATCCCGAAGTCGTGGTCAAGACCTTGCCGGAACTGGGCTTTCCGACCGACGACGCGGCGCGCTGGGATGCGCTGACCAAGCAGCCGCACGGCATCATCCTGGTCACCGGGCCGACCGGCTCGGGCAAGACCACCACCTTGTATACCACGCTGAAGGCGCTGGCCACGTCGGAAGTGAATGTCTGCACGGTGGAAGACCCGATTGAAATGGTGGAAGCGGCCTTCAACCAGATGCAAGTGCAACCGAGCATCGACTTGTCGTTTGCCGACGGCGTGCGAGCCTTGATGCGGCAAGACCCCGACATCATCATGGTCGGCGAAATCCGCGACCTGGCCACGGCCGAAATGGCGATCCAGGCCGCGCTGACGGGCCACCTGGTGCTCTCCACCCTGCACACCAATGACGCACCATCGGCCGTGATGCGGCTACTGGAACTGGGCTTGCCGCATTACCTGCTGGAAGCAACCCTGATCGGCATCATGGCGCAGCGCCTGGTGCGCACCCTGTGCCCGGACTGCAAGAGCCCGGATGGCGACATCACGGACGACATCTGGCATGGTATCGGCGGAGCGTGGAACATCCCCAAGCCGGACAAGGTATACCGCCCGGTCGGTTGCCCGGAATGCCGCCAGACCGGCTATCGCGGCCGCACCGGCATTTATGAGTTGCTCACCGTTAGCGACTCCTTCAACCAATTGATCAAGGCCGAGACCGACATCCACGCCTTGCGGCGCCAGAGCGTGGCCGACGGCATGAAGCCGCTGCGTATCGCCGGCGCCTTCAAGATCATCGAAGGCGTCACCAGCGCCGAGGAAGTGCTGAAAGTGACGGCGGCCCTGACTTGATCTATTTCCGCTGATTGTTTGCCGATTCGCTTTGCATAAATTTTTCAGTGGTATATAATGCGGCCTCTTTCGGGTCGTTAGCTCAGCTGGTAGAGCAGCGGACTTTTAATCCGTTGGTCGCAGGTTCGAATCCCGCACGGCCTACCACGAATACCGCAGTACAGATCAGGCTTACCCGCTTCGGCGCGTAAGCTTTTTTTGCCTCTACCGAACAATATCCAGAATGCGTGGTCGCTCGACACCAAGCGCAATATTTGAAACAGGGTCGCAAGGGTGATGCGCAGTGGCGCGAGCGGGATGGCAGGACGGGAACGTCCCGTCCTGCCATCCCGCGCATCACCCCACTGCCGGCTTGCGGCTAGCGGCTATAGCGGGACTGCCTTACTTATTCGTCTTCAGGTTATTTTTCACTTCCACCACGCCGTCGACACCGCGCGCCAATTCGGCGGCCTTGTCAGCCTGCGCCTGGGACGGCACGAAACCACTCAGCATGACCACGCCCTTGTCCGTTTCAACATGCACATTCATTGCCTTCAAGTCGGGTTCCTTGACCAAGTCCGCCTTGATCTTGGTCGTGATGACCGTATCGGCAATGACATTCTTGGTCGAATTGGCCGCGCGGCGCGTCATGCATCCGGCTTTCTCGGTGCTGGCCATTTGCTCGCAATTTTCCATCACTCCGGTGCTGGCAACGCTGCGCTGATCGCGCTCGGTGCCGGCGCCGGCGGTCTGGGCGCCAGACTTGGCGTCGGCCAAGGCCACCGTCCTGGCCGACTTGGCTTCGCTGATACAGGTGTTCTTGTCGTCGCCATTGCGTTCGGCGCATTTGGTTTTGGCCAAGTCATACTCGGCGTTTGCCACGTCGGCGCGCGCCTTGCTCAAGTCGTGCGGCGTATTTTTGTACTCGGCCACGGCATCCTGTTCGGCGCGGACATGGGTGAGCTTGGCTTCTTCCAAGCACACTTTCTTGGCATTACCGGTATCGGCGTCGCAGCGTGCCTTGGCGCTCGTAAAATCGGCGCCGGCCTTGTCGCTCAATTCCTGGTATGAGGTGGCGCCGCTGCTCTGCGCAAAAACAGGGGCCGAAAACACCATTGCCCCGATGGCGGATGCCAAGGCAAGCGAAATAGTCTTGTTCATGATTTTTCCCTTCTTTCTGGTTTGGTTGACAAGCAAATTAAACGCCGAATAAAGGCGTTCTTCTGTGCGTCAACGAACAGAACAGGAAATCGGCTGACACGAAACGACACTCACTTGTCTTCGATCAAGCCTTTGCGCCACAATGAACCAGCCTCTTCAAAAGGGGTGTTGAACGTACTGAACGTTGAGCCATCCTTGACCAGCGCCAGCCATGCCAGCGTGTCATGCGAGCCGCCGACGGCGGGGCGCTGGTGGCGCACCTGTTCCAGCCAGGCAAACACTTGCCCATATTGCGCGGCATGATGCTGGCGGGTCCAGGCCAGCGCCACCAGATCGGCAAAGCCTTCCTCGCGCCGGGTTTCGCGCATGGTTTTCGATTCTTCCAATAATTGCGGATTGACGGCCAGTTCCGCGCCGTCTTCCACAAAACCGTTCGGCAAGACATGCCACTCGCCCTGGACATAACGCCAGCAATGCCCGATTTCATGGGCCGTCATCGCCTCGATCATCACGCCGCGCTGGGAATCGGGCAGCGGCGCCAGGATCGCTTCGGCTTGCGCATTGCCGCGCATGGATAAGACCAATTTGCAGCGGCCATCCTCGAAACCCATCGCGAACGGCACCGCGTCCGGCGTATCCTGGGGTTGCACGATGATATCGAGCGGCAAGGCGATTTCCTTGGCGTAGGCAATCACGCCGGCGCCGGCATGCAGCCAGGCGTTCTCCTGCGTCGTCAAGCCGTCTCGGGCGGCAGCGCCGGCCGCCGTCAGACAGAGGACGGCAAACAATAGCGATCTAGGCATGATGAGTCTCCTGTACGAGTCTATACATGCCTATCGGCAACTATTTAAATTGCTGTAGGGTATTTTAAAAAAATATTTCCGTGCGGGAAAAATAATTTCACTGCCGCCCCATAGCTACTTACTGTCGCGCCGCCTCAAGCGCCCTGGCCGTCACGAAATCGGGCCGGATATCGTTTGGCACCGCCTTCATCTTGTCCAGCGCTTTTTGCACTTCCGGCCGTATCACCACATATTTCGTCATCATCGCCTTGGCGCGGGCATAGTCCCCGGTCGCCTCGATGGTCAGGAATTCGCGGTCCAGGTCGCTCACGGCTTGCTTGATCTTCTTGAAATCGACCCCGAAGCGGCCCTCGCCGAGCGACACGAAAGCGCCCTTGTCGAGCAAGTAATTGATCTGGATCGCCATGCCGCGCGCATGCGAATCGGTCAAGCCGAAATGCAGGGTGCGAAAGCCCGAGGCGAGGAAGGTGTTGTAGAGCTTGCGTTCAGCCAGCGCACCCTGCCCCAGCGTCTCTTTCAACTGGCCCTTGTCCATCATATACGCCAGCGCGAACAGGCCGGTGATATCGGCTTTCGCTTCCTCGATGGTGGAATAGCTTTCCTTCAGATCCTGGCGCGGGGTCGATGCCTTGCCATCGATCTTGGTACTGTGCGGCCCCAGGCCATGCGTGATTTCATGGGCCAGGATATGCGTGAAGAAAGAATTGAAGTCGAGATCGCCTTGCGCATCCTTGCTCAGCACCAATTTGGAAATCGGCGTCAGGGTCGCCTTGAACTTGGCTTCCTGCACATTCTTCAGCATCACGCGCTTGGAGCCGCGCTGGCTGATGATGCGTTCATCGTTCGGCAAATTGTAGGCTGCCGTCTGCACCGCCATATTGCCGTCGCCGGCGCCATACACCTGGTTGACCACCACCATCGGCGCCAGCGCACCCACCTTCGGATTGCGGTATTGCAAGTCGAGCGGCAAATGATCTTCCAGCTCTTGCATGTGGCTGCCGAAGAAATCGAGCTTTTGCGTTTCCTTCTGGTCGCGGATATTCACATAGGCTTCAAACGCGGCCTTGTAGCCGAACAACTCGTCGTTATAGGTTTCGTACGGCCCGATCGTGACATCGACCGGCGCATCCAGATCCATCCAGGCGAAATCGGAAGCCAGGTAATCATTCGACAGGAAGGCTGCGGCGCGCAAGCCGAGAAACTTCTTCAGCGAGGCATTGTCGGTGGCCGCAGCCGCCTCGTTGAGCAAGGCCGCCAGCGCCGTCAATTCGGTCTTGTATTCGTCGGCAAAGGCGACGCTCTTGAGTTGGCCATCGGCGCCCTTGCGGATGGTCGTGAAGAACCATTGCGCCTGCTCCTTGTCGGCGGCCGGCAAGCCATTCATCCATGCTTCCAGCGTCGCCTTGCTGGCGCCGGCCGGGTAGAAATTGCCCGCTTCCGGTTTCTTGGCGGGAATCTCGATGCCGGCATAGTCGGCCGGCAAGAACGATGCATGCTCGTCGAGGATGGACCAGGGCCCTTTATTGATCCAGAAATAATTCAAACGCGCCACACCGAGCGCCGTCTTGTCTTTTTTCAGCGCGGCCCACAAGGCTTCGTTTTCCGACCAGCGCTGGCGCAACTGCAACACATCGACAATCTTGGCCGCTTCGACCAGCTTGGCGATTGCCAATCTGTCGCCGGCGGACAATTGCGACGTGTCGGCCGTCAAATCGACGGGTGCGTAACGCTTCGTCATCTTGTTCAAATCCGCAACGCTGGCCGGCGCGGCGCAAGCGGCCGATCCAGCCACTGCCAACATCAATGGGAGTAATAATTTTTTCATGGGGCCTTTGCGATCAATGGAAAAAGCGGCCGGCCACCAGGGTCCGGCCTTTTCAGGCCATGATTGTAATCGACCGCAGCAGGCTTGAATATGTAAAGATTGTCAGGATTATCAGGCCTACCAGACCCGGTAGACTTGCCCGGTCTGGGCCCCTTCCACGCTACGGCTATACGCGAGCGCGACCCGGCTGGCCTTGACCGCCTCGAAACCGAGGAAGTAGGGGCCGTAGGCATCGAGCGATTCTTCCAGCACGTTCGGGCTGACCACATTGATGCGCAAGCCGCGCGTCAATTCGATCGCCGCGCCGCGCATGAAGCCTTCCACGGCCGCATTGGCCATGCTGGCACCGACACCGAAGCGTATCGGCTGTTCGGCCACGATGCCGCTGGTGAGCGTGATCGAGCCGCCGTCGTTGAGATATTCGCGGGCCACGCAAGCGACATTGACCTGCCCCATCAGCTTGCTGTTCAAGCCCAGCTGGAATTGCTCGGGCGTAAAATCGGCCAGGGCGCCGAAATGCACATTGCCGGCTGCGACCACCACCGCGTCGACCTTGCCGACCTTGGCAAACAGCGCCCGCAATTGCCCGATGTCGGCCATGTCGGCCTGGTGCTGGCCGCTGCTGGTGCCGACGGCAATGATGTCATGGCGCTGCGCCAGATGGCTCGACACGGCCTTGCCGATGGTGCCGGTGGCGCCAATCACGATGATTTTCATATTCTTCCTTTTTGTGGGGGATAAGGAAGTTGAGTATGCGCCTTCCGCCCGCACGCACACGCGGGCGGACGTGAATCGCATCAAGCGGCTCCCCAGCCGCGCCGCGCGGGCTTACCTGGCCGCTTGCGCCGCCACCGGTTCAGGCTGCCAGCCGGCGCCCAGCGAGCGCGCCACGGCCACCGCCGCCAGCAGGCGCTGGGTGCTGATTTGCACGCCGGCACGGTCCGCCGCCAGCGAGCTGCGCTGGGCGTCGGTCACATCCAGGTAATTTGACACGCCGCGCTCGTAACGGGCGCGCGCGACCAGATAGGCGCGCGCCGCCGCTTGCTGCGACTGTAACTGGACCGCACCCTGCAATTGGCGCTGCTCGGTGTCCGACAGCGCGTCTTCCACTTCGCGCAGCGCCGTCAACAACTTGCCTTCATGGTTGGCCAGCGCTTCTTCATAGCGGGCTTTCGACACGGCCAGGTTGGCGCGATTGCGCCCGCCATCGAAAATCGGCAGCGACAAGGCCAGCGGACCAAAGCTGAACTGGCGCGAACCGCCTTGCGCCAGGTCGCGCAAGCTTTCCGAGGCGTAGCCGAAATTGCCGGTCAATTGCAGCGAGGGGTAGAAGGCGCCTTCAGCCACGCCGACCTGGGCATTCGCGGCGCGCAAATTGGCAACGCTGCCGGCCAGGTCGGGACGCTGGGCCAGCAGGCTGGCCGGCAAGCCGACCGGAATGGCCGGCGGCTGCGGCAGCACGGCGGCATGGGGCGCGGCCGCCAATCGCATGGCCGACGGCGAGCTGCCCGTCAGCGTGGCCAGGCTATGCTCGAGCAGATTGCGCTGGCGCTGCACATCATGCAGGTCGGCCTCGGCGTTGGCGCGCTCGACGCGGGCGCGCGACAAGTCCAGCTCATTGGTCAAGCCGGCGTTGAAGCGCGCCTCCACCAATTGCTCCGATTCGCGCCGGGTCGCCAAAGCGCCATCGAGGATCGCCAGTTCCGCATCCAGGCCACGCAATTGCCAGTAATTGGCGGCGACCTGGGTCGACAACAGCAAGAGCACGCCGTCGCGGTCCGCCTGCGCTGCCAGCGCTTGCGCGTCGGACGCTTCGACCATGCGCCGCACCCGGCCCAGCAAATCGAGTTCATACGACATCGAGGCGCCCAGCACATAGTTATTGCCGCTGATCGAACGCCGCCCCAGGGCCAGGCCTTGCGAGGTGGAGTCCGAGGTGCGCGAATTGGCCACCGAGGCGCTCACGCCCAGCGTGGGCGACTGGTTGGCACGCACGCTGTCGCTTTGCGCCAGCGCCTGCAAGAGGCGCTGCGCGGCCGCCTTCACGCTCGGATTGTCGCTCAGCGCGCTGTGCTCGAGGCGGTTCAAGGTGTCGTCGCCAAACACGCTCCACCATTGCTTGGGCAAGCGCGCTTCGGCGGCGGCGCCCGGCGCCAGATGGCGGTAAGCGGCGCCATCGATATTTTTCGGCGCGCTGAAATCAGCGCCCACCGTGGCGCAGCCCGCCATGGCCATTGCGACGGATGCCGCCAGCGTAACGCGTATCAAACCTGTCAACATGGTGATGTCCTCGAATTTTATATATAAATTATTAATGCGCGCCGGAACCGCCGCCCGAGGGCGCCTTGACCTTGTCGGCGAACCACAGCACGCCTATACAAGCCAGCAAGACCGTGCCGATGATCAGGAAACCGTCGTTGTAAGCCATCACATAGGCTTCGCGCTGCACCACGCGGTTGATCGCCGTCAGCGCCTGGTTGCCGGCCGTGACCGGGTCCATGCCCTTGCCGATGAACGACTGGGTCAGCAAGTCGATCCGTTCGCGGGTCGGCCCGGCCAACATCGAGACCGACTCGCCCAGCAGCGCGGAATGGAAATGCTCGCGCGTGCTGAGGGCCGTGGCCAGCAACGCGATGCCGATCGAGCCGCCCAGGTTACGCGTCATATTGAACAGGCTGGACGCGGACGCCGTGTCGCGCGGCGCGATGCCTTGCATGGCGAAGTTCGACAGGGTCAGCATGATAAAGGGCTGGCCCAGCGCGCGCACGATTTGCGACAGCAGCAACTGGTCGTAACCGGTGCCGGCATCCATATAGGCATTCATCAGGCAAGAGCCGCCAAACAGGCCCAGGCCGATCGAACACAAGATACGGTTGTCGACCTTCGACGAGAGCTTGGCGGCAAACGGCATGATGAACAATTGCGGCAAGCCGACCCACATGATGACTTCGCCAATTTGCATCGGCGAGTAGCCGGCGATCTGGCCCAGGAATAAAGGCAAGAGGAAGGACGAGCCATACAAGCCCATCCCGGTCACGGCCGACAACACGGTGGCGACCAGGAAATTGCGCTTGCCATACAGGGCCAGGTTGACGAATGGTTCGGCGCGCGTGGTGCTGGTCACGACCCAGCCCAGCAGGCCGATGATGGCCAACGCGGCAAAGGTGATGATGAAGGGCGAGTCGAACCAATCCTTGGAATTGCCTTCTTCGAGAAAAATCGTCAGGCAACCCAAGCCCATCGCCATCAAGCCGATGCCGAGCCAGTCGGCTTTCCACAATTGCTTCAACTGCATGGGTTCGCGGTCCAGGCCGTAGATCATGCCGGCGATCAAGAGCGCGCCCGGCACCCAGTTGATGTAGAAGATCGAGGGCCAGCCATACAACTCGCTCAGATAGCCGCCGAAGGTCGGCCCCATGGCCGGCGCCAGCGTGGCGGTCAGGCCGAACAGGGCCATGCCGGAGGCGCGCTTGGATGGCGGCAATTTCGCCATCACCAGTGTCATCGCCATCGGGATCAAGGCGCCGCCCGTGAAGCCTTGCAACATGCGGAAGACGATCATGCTGGGCAAGTTCCAGGCCGTGCCGCACAGGGTCGAAAACAGCAGGAATAGCGCGGTGGTGCCTATCATATAAGTGCGCAAGCCGAACACGCGCGTCAACAGCGCCGTCAAGGGAATGACGATGATTTCCGCCACCAGATAGGCGGTCGAAATCCAGGAACCCTCTTCTTGCGTGGCCGACAGCGTGCCGAGGATATCCTTGAGCGAGGAATTGGTGATCTGGATGTCGAGCACGGCCATGAACGCGCCCAGCATGCCGGCGGCGACCGCGATCCAGGTGCGTCCGCTGACGCGCTCGCCCACCGCCGGCGGCCCCAGGGACACGCCGGCGGGCGGCAAGGTCGATGTCGTTATCGTCATGGCAATGTCCTAGTGGGCCGCGCTCTTGGCTGTTTCAGGCTGATTGATTTCGACTTCGGCCAGCGCCGACATGCCCGGTACCAGACGGCCGCTGAGGGCCTTGATATCGTCCGGCCTCAAGACGATCTTGACCGGCACGCGTTGCACGATCTTGGTGAAATTGCCGGTCGCATTATCGGCCGGCAAGAGCGCGAATTGGGCGCCGGAAGCGGGCGAGAAGCTGTCGAGCTTGCCGACCAGGATCTTGCCCGGCATCGCATCGATGCTGACATTGACTTCCTGGCCCGGACGCAATTCGGCCAACTGGGTTTCCTTGAAATTGGCGGTGATCCAGACATTGTCCTGCACGATGGCCGTCAATTGCTGGCCCGGCTGGACCCGCATGCCCACTTCCAGCGAACGCTTGCCGATGCGGCCGGAAACGGGCGCCAGGATGCGGTTATAGGCCAGTTGTTGCTGCGCGTCTTTCAATTGCACGCGCAAGACCCGCACCTGGGCCTTGAGCACTTCGCGCGCCGAATTGGCGGAGGCGATCTGGGCCTTGGCGGCCACGGCGCTGTCGCGGCGCGCGGCCAGGTCGGCCACGGCCACGGAACGGCTGGCGTTGGCGGCGTCCACTTCCGCCTTCGACACGGCTTTCATCTGGGTGGTATACAACTGGCCGTAGCGGTCGGCGTCCTGCTTGGCGCGCAGCAATTGCGCCTCCGACTGGCTGACTTGGGCGGCGGCGCCGCTGGCCTGGGCTTGCACTTGCGCGATTTGCGCATCCGATTGCAATACTTGCTGCTCGGCAGTGGCGATCTGGGCCTGGATTTGCTCGGTTTTCACATGCTGGTCAAACGGGTCGAGTTCGGCGATCACATCGCCTTCCTTGACCATTTGATTATCGTCGACCAGCACCCGCGTGACGACGCCGGAAATGCGCGCCGACACCGGATGCACATGCCCCGACACGTAGGCGTTTTCCGTTTCAACAAAATAATGGCTGCGATACCACATGCGACCGCCGGCACCCAGGGCGGCCAAGGCGATCAAGCCGGCCACCAGCAGCACACGCGTGTTGGGCGGAGTTTTGACAGGTGCCGCCGGCTGGACTGTGGGGGGGACGGCGCTGAGCACTTTCTGCTCTGCTGGGCTGGCCTGATTAGACATGTGGAACTCCAAGAATGAAATGATATGAGTGCATTATTAGGGAAACGCATTGCGAAGTCAAGAAATGAAACGATTGCATTTCATTTTAATTTGGACTACAGTATGGGTATTCCAACGCACCCATACGCACACTCATGGCACTCTCCGATTTCTCCGACTCCGGGCTCGACATCAGCGCCACCGACACTTCCTGTTGCAAGGCGGCGGGACGGCCGCGCGCGGCCGACATGGAAGCGCGCATGGAAAGCTTGCTGGAAACAGCCGCCTGCCTGTTCCTGGAAAATGGTTATAGCAAGGTCAGCCTGGAATTGATCGCGCGCCAGGCGCATGTGGCGGTGCGCACGATTTACGTGAAATTCGGCGGCAAGGCCGGTCTGTTCAACGCCGTCATCGTCCGCCGCCGCGCGCGCTACTTCTCGAACATGGCGGACATGGAAACCGATATGCGGCCAATCGAGCACATCCTCAGCGATTTCGCGCTGCGCTTCCTGAAACTCATTTCGATGCCGGCCGCCATCAGCCTGCACCGCATGGTGATTGCCGAAGCCGAAAGCAATCCGGAACTGGCGACCACCTTCAACCAGGTCGGTCCGGGCCAGACGCGCGACTTGCTGGGCCGTTTTTTCGCCCGCCCCGACATCAAGCCGCACTTTCGCGACGGCTTGCAGCCCGAGGCACTGGCGGTGCACTTACTGAATTGCGTGATGGGCGACCAATTGTCACGCATGCTGTTTCCGCCGCTCGAAGAAGCAAACGACGACATCATCCGCAACACGGTCGAACTGGGACTCGACTTGTTCTTCAAGGGCACGCTGCGTTAAACCACTGTGTACGCCAGCGAACGGAAGGCGCGTGCGTTCTGCGCCATCCTGCAGTTTTGGGAGAATACTATGCGCACAACAATAATAGGCCGGCCGATTTTCCACACGGAGGCTGCATGAGCATGAGCAACAGGATGGAGTGGAGCCGGCAAGTGGCACTACTCAATGAATCCCTCAAAAAATTCCAGGTCGACCCCGGCAAAGAGCAATTCGACGCCGCGATCAGCAAGATGCGCGCCTATGCCGAGGCGGTCCAGACGGGCAGCGTCGACGTTCCAGTGCGTTTCACCGCCGGCGCCTGAACCCTGTCAAGTGACATTCCAGCCACACAGGCTGGATGGCGCGGCAATAAAATATTGCCAACAATCAGTAATATCCTTACACTCCGGCGCAAGCTGGCAGCATGTTGCATGGACTTGATTTTCTAAAAACAATATCATTCCAATACATCTACATCCCTCTCGTCCCTGACAGCGCTGCCTGCCAGAATCGCGTTTCAGCCTTATCGCGCTGTGCGCTACCGGATCAAGCCTGTCCAGTCTCGACACCTCTATCCTCCCCAGCAAGCGCATGCGCGCCGGCGGGAAGATTGTGATCGTGTCGAAGCAGCGGCGCTTTTCCTTATCTATTTTTTAAATGGTTGGCAATGGCAACATCGACAAATACTCTTCTCGCGGCGCTGTCCGCATCCTTATTGCTGGCCGCTTGCGGCGGCGGCGCCGGTAGCACACCGGCCACCGGCACATCGGCAAGCGCCGGCACCGGCGCTGCCGGCACTGGCACAACCGTCGGCACTGGCACAACGGCCGACGCGGGCGCAACAGCCGCTACGGCACCGGTGGTACCGACCGGGACGGTGGTTCCGAGCACGCCGGTGGTCCCGACCGGGACGGTGGTTCCGACATCGCCGGTGGTCCCGGCCGGTACGCTGGTTCCATCGACGGTTCCTACCCTGCCTCCCACCGCCCCGCAACTGGTGATAGCCACGTTCGAAGCGGCCCAGACCCACGTCTTGCCGGAAGCCGGTCTGAACTGGACGCTGCCCCATGCCACCGGCGCGCTGCACTTGGCAGCGCAGCGCGACGTGTTCCTGATGCTCGACCTGGGCGCCGCCAAGCCGACCCGGCCCATGCTCGAAGCATGGTTCAACAATATCAAACTGGGCGCCGTGGCATTGAACGCCCCCGACAAGCTGCCGCCGACCGAGGCGGCAGGTCCGGCCTATGCCAGCAACCGTTACAGCAATACGCTGCCGGCCGCCTGGATCAAGCCTGGCCTGATGTTGCGCGTGGCGGCCGACAATTACACGGCCAGCGACTTCAAGAAGCCGGAAATCGGCCTCGATTCCGACTTCGACATGCGCATCCTGCCCTTCTATTTATTCGGCGCCAACGATGCCAATACCCAGCCTTTCTCCGTGACGGGCAATCCGGACGCCGCCACCCGCCAAGAGTTGTATGCCAAGTGGCCGGTGGCCAGGCTCAATATGGTGAACCATCCGGCCAAACGGATAGACTGGCCCTACATGATCATCGGCCCCGTGGAAGCGACCACGAGCACGGTGGGCGTGCCCGCGTATCGCGTCACCAATCATGACCAGGAACACGGCGGCTATGAAATCATGGGCGCCACGCTGGGCATATTGAGCGCGATCCGCGACGCCAATGGCGAATCGAACACCAACAACCAATACTACGCGCCGCTGCTGATGCTGGGCGCCGACGGCAAATATTCCGATCCATGGGGCGGCCTGGGCGGCGGTTCGCGCGGCACCGGCGACTATCGCTATGGCGGCATCTTCATCCATGAGCAGGGCCACGCTTTCGGCATGCCGCATGCCGACGACGGTTACAAGAATGGCGCCTATCCGTATATCCATGGCAGCCTGCTCGGCTCCAGCTGGGGTTACGACGCCGGCCGCGCCACCCTGCTCGCGCCCGTCCTGCCCAAGGACGCCTCGACTTACGCCAATTGCCAGGGCACGGCCGACCGCATCAAGGATGCCGGCGGCCACTGCGTCAAGCAAGATCCGATGCAAGGCGGTTCCGGCGACCAGGCCGCCGGCTATCGCTTTACCATGTTTTCCGATTTCAACGCTGGCCTGATCCAGCGCTATTTCGAGGGCCAGACCAGCGTCGACAAGGCCGGAGTCCACCAATATTCCGGCGGCAAGATCATCGTCGATCCGGCCTCGTCGACCGGCTACAGCCAGTGGGATGGCATCGACAAGAAGCGCGTCGAAGTCGTGCCGAGCACCACCGACAAGGGTCTGTACGGTTTCGACATGGGCTTGCCGATCCAGCGCAACGTTGCCGTACAAACGCTGATCATCACCTATAGCCTGGCCGGCACGGCAAATGTGTCGCAAATTTATCCACCGCTGTCCTATGTGGGCAATCTGCGCCGGCAAATCGACCCGACGGTGGCGGCCCAACGCGCGCAAATCGTGCCCAACACCGGTCCCGTGCCCTGGTATTGCCACGCCAGCGGTTGCGACTATACCGTCAGGGTCAGTTATGCCGACGGCTCGGTGCAACACATTTTGCTGCAAGGCGGCGCACGCAACTGGTTCAGCCCGAGCGGCGCGATACCGGCCGAGGCGCTCGATCCGCTCAAAGGCAAGAGCTTCATGGTATGGGGCTTGAATGTCGCGGCTGGCAAGGCCATCAGCAAAATCGACTTGCTCGATACGCCGATGGGCTGGAATGGCATAGGCGGCAATCCCACTGTATTGCTGAGCAAGACCCTGTAAAAGCCAAGGCTCAGGCGTAAAAAAACCGGGACTAGTCCCTAATGCCGTTCAGTTAAGCAGGTTTTCGTAGAACGCGAGTGGCATAGCGCTGTGGTTTTGCCTTAACGGCCCGGTCGAATTTTCGATCGGGCCGT
>JBEONR010000002.1:0-341150 GCA_040544385.1 Oxalobacteraceae bacterium GrIS 1.11 | reverse complement strand
GCCGATGACGCGCGACGATTTGAAGGGTATTGCGAAAGACAGCAGCGTTAGTCCGGATACGCGCATGGCCGCGCAATATCTGCTGGACCATCCCGACGAATTCGGCAAGGTGGAGGGCGCCGATGACAATGGCAAGACCGACGGCATCATCAGCAAACAGGGAATGGCAGCCTATGTCAATAACGACGATAATTCAAATTTCCGGCCCCAGGCCAGCAAGGAAAATACGCTGTTAGCGGCGCAGACCTTGCTGAACGACCCGAAGGTTCCCGGCGGCGACAAGCCGATGACGCGCGACGATTTGAAGGGTATTGCGAAAGACAGCAGCGTTAGTCCGGATACGCGCATGGCCGCGCAATATCTGCTGGACCATCCCGCCGAATTCGGCAAGGTGGAGGGCGCCGATGACAATGGCAAGACCGACGGCATCATCAGCAAGCAGGGAATGGCAGCCTATGTCAATAACGACGATAATTCAAATTTCCGGCCGGCGGCCAGCAAGGAAAATACCCAATATGCGGCGCAAACCTTGCTGGACGACCCGAAGGTTCCCGGCGGCGACAAGCCGATGACGCGCGCCGACTTGAAGGATATTGCGAAAGACAGCAGCTATAGCCCGGACACGCGCATGGCAGCGCAATATCTGCTGGACCATTCCGCCGAATTCGGCAAGGTGGAAAGCGCGGATGACCATGGCAAGACCGACGGCATCATCAGTAAGCAGGGGATGGAAGCCTATCTGAATAAGCCGAGCATCGTAATAACGTAAAGGGAGCGCGCGCCGCGCTTCCCACCGGGGACACCAATCCGCCGCAGTCATTACGCGGCGGATTGGTGCGACTGTTTCAATCCGCAGCTTTCATTGGCGGCGCTGTGCCAACGTCCTGGAAAGGATACTGGCTTCGGGGTGCTCCGGATGCCGACATGTCGGCGCGCTGTAGCGCCGGCGCTTCGATAGGGAACTGAAAAATAAGTGGAACTGTCCGCCCGCCCTCGACACTTATCCAACATCCAGTTCATTCCTTTCCCGCCGCGAGAGAAACCATGCAAGCCATCGATAAAGTCAGCAACCTTGCCCAGCAACAAGTCACCGAAGTGCCCCACGAGGGCCACGATGTCATGCGCATGGCGCCCGTCAACGACGGCGAATTCCGCGAAATGGTCGCGCGCCACATGGCCGAAGACAAGGCCGCGCCCAAGGTTGCCAACGGCAATTCCCTGGGCGAGCGCATCATGACGCGTGCCAGCGGCTTGTCGGAAGAAATCAAGAAGGACCAGCAATATATTTCCAAGACCCTGGAACAAGCCACCCGCACCGGCGACTCGATGCAATTGATGAAGGGCATGATGGCCCTCAGCGATTACCAGACCCGCATCCAATTCATTTCCAAGGCCGTGTCGAAGGCGACATCGGCGCTGGATCAATTGACCAAGCTGCAATGATGCCGCCGCTTGAAGCGGCGCGCCGCGCCCTGTGGCTCGCTGGCCTGCTGCTGTGCTGCGCGCTGGCCGGCTGCGGCAGCAAGGCCAATCTGCAGGTCGGACTGAACGATGCCGACGCCAATGAAATCGTCACGCTGCTGAGCCGTTATGGCATCGACACGCAAAAGCTCACCACCAAGGAAGGCGTCACGCTGACCTTGAACGCCGACGATATCGCGCGCGCCACCACGGTCATGCAAGCGGCCGGCTTGCCGCGCCGGGCCTTGTCCAACCTGGGCCAGATCTTCAAGAAGGACAGCATGATTTCGACCCCGCTGGAAGAGCGCATCCGCTATATCCACGGCTTGTCCGCGGAACTCGAATCAACCCTGCAACAGTTCGACAATGTGATCTCGGCCAGGGTACATGTGGTCTTGCCCGAGCGCATAGCGCCGGGCGAACCAATACAACCATCTTCGGCCGCCGTGTTCGTCAAATACCACCCGCCCATCGACCAGGACACCGTGCTGCCGCGCATCCGGCAACTGGTGGCCTCCAGCATTCCCGGCCTGTCCGGCGAAGCGGGGCGCGGCAAGGTGTCGGTGGTGATGGAAGCGAGCGAATTCACGCCGCCGGTGCAGGAATGGACCTATGTCGGCCCTTTTCGCGTGCAGGCCGGCTCGGCCGTGGCGCTCAGTCTGACCTTGCTGGCGCTGGCGCTGGTGCTGGCCTTGGCCCTGCTCGGCTTGCTGCTGGCGCTGGCCAAATATCATCCGGCCATGGCCAAGCATTTCAAGCGCCATGTCGGCAAGCCGCCCGCCTTCAAGGCCGATGGCCACGCTTGAGTGACCGCCCCGCTTCAATCTTGCCGAGAAACCCATGCTGCCCAATACCTTTGTTGATTGGTGGTTTGCGCCCTGGACCGTGACCCCGGCGCTGCCCCAGCCGAGCGACCGGCTGGGGCAGCGCGATGCCTATCGTCTATGCTGCGCGCAATCCCACATCGCCCCCGATTTGCCGGCCAAGCTGGACCCGGCCTGGCACGTGGCATACACCGGCGATGTGCAGGAATTGCTGGCGACGGCGCGCCTGTTTGCCGGCCTGATCGCGGCCCGGCAACATGACGCCAGCGCCCTGGCGGCGCTGGCGCCGGCCGAGCGCGACTGGTGTCTGCGGACCGCCTCGACCCAACCTTTACTCGCTTGCAATGCGAGCCCTTACGGCGCCGCCGACGCGCTGGACATCCGTGGTTTGACGGAACTGGCTTGCCATCTGGAACAAGCTTTTCCCGGTCTGTGGCCGCGCTTGCGCCTGGCGCTGGGAAAGCGCTTGCGCGAACGCATAGATCAATTGCTGCCCAGCGTAGGTGGCGCCAACGGCGCGCCCGGCGCCATCCGCGCGCAACGGTGCTGGTTGATGTGCCGCCGGCGCTGCGCCAGCCCGGCAAGAGCGAAGGCCACGCTGGCGCCGATGCGCGGCCAGAGCAGAGACTTTCCGCATCGCCAATGATTGCCTCAACGGCCACGGAACGTCCTTGGGCTGGCCCCCTTCCCGGCCGCTGGTCCGCAAGGATGAGCGGTCTCCCCACCTTTCATTGAAAGCCGCGATGAACGATTTTTGTGTTGCCAAGATCACCCCTGAAGCCCTGTTGCGCATGCCGCATGGCATCTTGCGGGCCGAAGGCTTGAGCCTGACCCTCGATGCCCGCGCCGCCGCCGCGCACATCATGCAAGAGGCGCGCGAGCAGGCCGAACAATTGTTGCAAGTTGCGCGCGAACAGGCGCGCGGTGGCGTGCAAGAAGCCGAACGCCAGGCGCTGATCCGCGTGCACGCCTTGCTGGCAACGCTGGAGGCGCGCCACACGGCCTTGCTGAGCGGCGCCGAGGCGCTGGTCAGCGACCTGGCGCTGGCGCTCTTTGAGCGCCTGGTCGCGGCCACCACACCGCGCGAGCGAGTCGCCGCGAATTGCCGGCGCCTGATGCAAGAAGCGCCGCGCCTGATGAAACATCCCGTCTTGTGGCTGCATCCCGACGACAGCCCATTGCTGCCCGAACTCGATTGGGAGGTCAAGCTCGACCCGACCCTGCGTCCCGGCAGTTGCCGCCTGGAAGCGGGCGATGGCGAATGGCGCAGCGATTTTTCCGAAGGCGTGGCAGCGCTCAAGGCGGCGTTCGACTCGACCGCGCCGCAGGTCGCGGTCGAGGGTGCGCCGCAAGACGCGGTCGAGGTCGCGCTGGAGCTTGCGCCGCAAGCGGACGCGCCTGAAGCGCCGCAAGCTTCTTAAGCCCAAGGTCGAGCCGACATGCCCGCCCCCTTGCGCAGTTCTCCGCTGCCTGGCGCGCAGCTTGTCATATCAGCAGATACCCTCCCAATTGCGCCGCAGCCGCAGCCGCACGCCGCCGCGCCGCTCGCGCGGCAGGTGCAACAACCACGGCTACGGCCACCCGGCGACGCCCGCATGTCCAAGAACCTGCGTCAACAATTCCATGACCGCCAGGCGGCAGGCGTTGCCGGGCAAGCTGATTTGACGGAAGTGGCCGATCACGCCAGCCATCCAGCCGCGCCGCCAGACGACAAGCTCAAGCTGGAACGCGAAGCAAACGACTTGCTCGCCGCGTTCGAAAGCATGGCCCAGGCTATGGAAAAGAATCACGCCGCCGCGATACAGGCAATCTGAAGAAGGCTCCTGGAAGCAATTCCGATAGGGGCCGCCAGCAAGTGGCGTATTGCCTACCGGAATAGTTTTTTATAACTCGATCATGCCGATCGGTTGCACCCTGGTGTGTTGCGTCAATTCGGAAAAGGCAAACACGGGGATGGAAAAGAATTCTTCCTCGATCAAATTGCGCACCGAGCGGCGCAAGTCGGCCGCCGTTACCAGCACCGGCGACGCGGCCGGCGTGCCACCGCTGCCGGCCAGCTCGCCCAGACGGTCGAGGATGGTTTGTTCCAGTTCCGGTTCGATTTCCAGATACGAACCCTGGCTGGTCTGGCGCATCGCGTTGCGCAATTGCTCTTCCAATTCCGGCGACAGCAACACCACTTCAATCAAGCCGTCGCGCGCCACTTCATGGCATAACTGGCGCTTGAACGCGAGCCGGACATAATCGGCGATGATATCCGGGTCGCGTTCCTTCGGCGCCCATTCGAGCGTCGATTCCAGCAAGAGGCGCGCATTGCGCAAGGAAATGCCTTCTCGCGTCAGGCGCTGTATCACTTCCGTCAGGCGCGGCAGGGTCACCGATTTGGCGATTTCCTTGCCCAGTTCCGGATAGCGCCGGTCGGCCCAATTGGTGAAGCGCTGCACTTCGTGGACGCCGACAAACATCTGGCAATTGCGCAGCATTTCCACTTGCACGTCGGCGGAAAAGACTTGTTCCCACACCATATACTTGACGCCGGCCGCCTGCAATTGCGCCTCTTGCTCCAGATTGACCCAGACCCGGCGCCGGCGCGTGCCGGCCAGGCTATCTTCGATGGCCTTGAAGCCGAGTTCAGCCAGGCGCGCCACGCTATCGGTGCAAGCGGCCCAGCCGGTGCGCATCTCGACATCGATCAGCGGCACTTCCGACATCAGGAAATGAATCCGCCCGGCCGGGACCGTGGCCTGGAATTCAAACTCGATCGGTTGCAAGTCGGGAATGCCCTTTTGATCCAGCAAGACATTGCGCATGATACGCACCGCGCTGACGATGGCGATCGCGGCGGCCGTGCCGCGCATATCGAGCGGCATGCGCACCGTGAACGGGCGGGTCGGGGTGAAGGTGGTCAAGTCGACGATGCCGGCATTCATTTTTTCATATTCATCCGTCTTCAACTGGCGCGCGGCGTCGGCGCGCGGCTTGAGCATGCCGACCGCGCCGCCCACGCCGAGCAGCAGCGCCAGCAGCAGGAAAACCATGGTCGGCATGCCGGGGATGCAGCCGAACAAGATCATGATGACCGAAGCCGTCAGCAAGGCTTTCGGCTCGCCAAACAATTCGGCGACAATATCCTGGCCGATGTTTTTTTCCGGCTCGTCCGGCTTGCCTTCGCCGCCCGGCACCCGGGTCGTGATCATGCCGGCCGCCAGGGAAATCAGCAGGGCCGGGATTTGCGCGATCAGCGCATCGCCGATCGACAGGATGGAATATTGGCGCACCGAATCGGCGGCCGACAAATCATGCTGCAAGATGCCGATCGCAATGCCGCCGATCAAGTTGACGACGACGATGAAGATGCCGGCGATGGAATCGCCCTTGACGAATTTCATCGCGCCATCCATGGCGCCATGCAACTGGCTTTCCTGCCCCAGCAAGGAACGCTTTTTCTTGGCTTCCTCGGCCGTCAAAATGCCCGCCCGCAAATCGCTGTCGATCGACATCTGCTTGCCCGGCATGGCGTCCAGCGAAAAGCGCGCCGCCACCTCGGAAACCCGCTCCGAGCCTTTGGTGATGACGATAAATTGCACCACCGTCAAGATAAGGAAAATCACCAAGCCCACCACCAGATTGCCGCCGACCACGAAATTGCCAAAGGTTTCGACAATATGGCCGGCATTGCCTTCCAATAAAATCAGGCGCGTGGTGGCCACTTCCAGCGCCAGCCGGAACAGCGTGGTCAGCAAGAGCACGGTCGGAAAGGTGGAAAAGGCGGTCGGCCCCGACATATACATCGACACCACCACCATCAGCCCGGCCGCGCACAGATTTATCGCGATCAGGATATCGAGCAGCCATATGGGCATCGGCAAGACCAGCATGAAGACAATCGCGATCACCAGCGTGGCGGTCAGCAATTCGGCGCGCTGGGCTGCCTTGGCGGCCCAATCATTCAAGAGCGTGACGATTTTATTTAACATGGTTTTCCTTGAACTCAGTCTGCTGGCCGGCGCGGCGCGCCACGATGGCCAGCCAGTCGGGACAATCGCTGCCTTGCAAGACTTCTTGCGTCTGCCCATCGGCCTCGCCATCGAGTTCGACCTGGGCATAGGCGCGCATCAAGGCCAGCCGCCGTTCCTGCGGCCAGATGCGCAGGCAAACCTGGCCCAGGCTGTAGGCCGATTCAAACTGGCCGGCGTTCAAATGGCCCCAGACCAGGCCGATGGCCATGCTGAGCTCGGGCGCCAGCGGCGCGTTGCGCGCCCTCATGCCGCCACCCCGTCAATCCCGGCCTCGTCCATCTCATGCGGGCGCACATCCATTTGCTGCAAGCGCAGCCGCAATTGCACGGCCCTTTCCACTACCACGATGGCGGCCATGGTATCGGCACGCGCGCCCTGCTCCAGCGTCAGCGAATATTCGACCAGGGTCTTTTGCAAGGCGCGCATGCCCGGCAGCGGATCGCGCGACCAGGCCGGATTGGCTACCGTCAAGGGCGCGCCGAGAAAGCGCGTCAGCGGCTGCAGCGCGGCCTGGCTTTCCAGCGCGCCCGGCAACATCGACGCGAGTTCTTCCCCGGGTGACAAATCTTGCCGCATCACGGCACGGCTGCGCTCCGGCGCCTGCGGCCCGATGATCTCGCCATAGCTTTCATCGGCGGCCATGCCGGCGCCGTGCTCGGCGCGTCTGGTGGCGCTGATCTGGCTCATATCAGCAACTCACGCGCCACCTGCAATTGCTCCACGGCCAGCGCCGCGCCGTCCGGCACCCGCCTGACCACATACCAGCTCCCGTCGTGCAACATGGCGGGCAGCCAGGCGCCGAAGCGCGGCAACTGCTCGGCGCGCTTGCGCAAGACCGTCTCGGCCCGCACGCGGTGCGCTGCGGCCCGCTCAAAGCCAAGCGCGACCAGGGCGCCGTCCGGGGTCGGATAGGCCAGCAATTGCATGCCGTCCGGTAAGGACTGGCACATGACCACTTGCTCCTTTCTGGCCCGCGCAATCAATTGCTTCAAGGATTGTTCATTCATGATGTGTTCCCGACGGTTTGAGGGACAGGCGCAGGCGGCTTTCCAGCAAGTCGGCCGTCGGCGCCAAGGATGGCAAGGCCGGATGCAATGCGACGATCGCGCGCTGCAAGTTCTCGATCAATGGTTGGCGCTGCGCATGCCCGGCCTGTGACCATATCGCGGGCGGCAACTTGCCCACCACGCCGCGCAACAGTCTCAGGGCCGCCACCTGCCGCAAGGGCGACATTTTTTCCGGGCCGACGATGCGCTCGAGCATGGTGTCGGCTTGCTCGCCGTCGCCCTGCCCCAGGTTCAGCAAGATTGCCGCCGTTTCGGCTTGATCGGCGCGCGGCGCCACGGCGGCCTGTTCGGACAAGTCGCGCCGCAAGTCGCCCGCCATCGCATAACTGGTTTGCACCACATTGAAGCTGGCCGCGTCCGACAGCGACAGCCACAGGCGCGGCCCGCCGCGACCCTTGACATACAGCGAGTCGGCCATTTTCTTGCGCAGCGCGGACAAGGCCTTGCCGACCCGGGCCGCGCCGGCCCGCTCCAGCAACGATGCAAACAAGCCCGCCGGCGTCAGCGGCTGCTCCAGCGCGCCGCCGCCCTTGGGGCCGTACTGGGCGCGCAATTGGCGCATCGAGTCGGCGCCATCGGTCCCGGGCGCCGGCTGACTCATCAGCTCGAGCGCGCCATCGAGCGCGTCGGCCTGCTCGAGACCGCTCGTGATGGCAGCCCCATGTTGCGCCATCAAATCGGCCAGCATGGTGTCGAGCTTGCCGCTCAGCTCATCCTTGCCAAGGCCGTCTTCCTGCTGGTCCAGCATCTCGGCCGCCTTACTCAGCAGCACATACCTTTGCAGCGGGTCGTAGCGCTCCGCCAGGCGCTCCTCGGCTTTGCCGCCGTCATCGCTATCGCTCAAGGCTTCCAGCAATTCCGCCGCGCCGGCCCGCAGCGCGCCATGCTCGTCGTCGACGGAAGCCGGCAAGGCCGTCCTGGGCGGCCTGACCAGGCGCCGCGCCAAGGGCATATTCGGCTGGTGCACATGGTGGTGTTTGATGCCGGCAAGCTCGTCAAAACGGGCCATGCCGATAGGGGTCGGATCGCTGGCTTCACCGGCGCCGGTGCCGGCGTTGGTTGCCGACAGGGGGCCGAGCTGCGTGGTCGAAAACGAAATGGTTGGGCTTCTCATGCTGCATGGGTGGCGCAAAGCGGGCGCCCGGTTCCATTTCGGTCCGGCCGGGTTAGGTCCGGCCCGGTTCGGTCCGGCCAGCCGGACGCCCGCAGCCGTCGACCAGCTAGCCTGAAACGGGCGCCTTTTTTTCCAAGCCCCTGCCGCGGCGCATCAGCGCAACGGGCAGCGGATAGCGATCACGCGGCAGCGCCGCCTGCCTGGCGGCGCTGTTGGCGCGGTCCCGGTCCCGCGCACCCGATAGGGATGATAATGACGATGGTGACTGCATGCTGTTTCCTTTCATTCGCGCTCAACATTGTGGTGCAGGCCAGAGCTGCGGCCGCTGCCATGATGAGTGCGGATAAAGAAGAAATTGTTCCAAAAAAATTACGCCATATTGCTGCGGCAATACTCCTCATGCAGGCGCGCCATCAACTGGTATTCGCCGCGTTCCCTGAGTTTGCTGCGGGCATAGGCTTGCGTCGTTTCAAGCAGGCGATAACGCCGGGGCGTCAGCCCGAAGTCGACCTCGATCAACGATTTCGCCACCAGGCTGGTGATGCAATCGAGCATATCGCCCCCGTGCAAAGCGCCTTTACCGGCCACGGCAAAGGCGCCATCGAGCGTAAAGCCGTCCGGAAAGATGGCCAGTCGGCGCAAGACGATGCGTTCGCGCTGCGCCAGCAAGGCATAGCTCCAATCGAGCGTGGCGCGGAAAGTGCGGTGGCGCGGCAGCGCGCTGCGGTGCCCGCCCACCAACAATTGCAGCAAATCATCATGGCCTGTTGCCAGCCGCTCCACGCCCAGCGCCGGCGCGCGCGCGGCGGCAAATTCGATGGCCAGGGGAATGCCGTCCAGGCGCCGGCAAATGGCGCCGATCAGGGCCGCGCCGTCCAGATCGGTAGCGCAATGCGTCTCGCTGTTGTAAGCCCTGGCGCAAAACAATTGCACGGCGCCGGACTGGGACAAGAGGTCGCGGCAGCTGACTTGCTCGTCGGGTAAGCCCAGCGGCGGCACCCGGTACACGGTCTCGCCATCGATATGCAAGCGCTCGCGGCTGGTGGCCATGATGCGCACGCCCGGGCAGCGCCGCAAAACCGCTTCGACCAGGCTGGTGGCGGCGCCGGCCACATGCTCGCAGCCATCGAGCAGCAGCAAGACTTGCTGCTTTCCCAGCAGGGCGGCGATGCTTTCCGGCGCCACCGGCCCGTCGGCATCGAGGCCCAGCGCGGTGGCGGCCGCCAGGTTGACCAGTTCCGGCCCCGCCAGCGCGCCCAGTTCGACGCACCAGACGCCATCGGCAAAGGCTGGCGCCAGGCAACGCGCCAGCGCCAGGCCGAGCCGGGTCTTGCCGATGCCGCCGCCGCCGATCAGCGTCAGCAGGCGATTCGACATCAGCAGCGCCGTCGCTTCCTGCAAATGCTGGTCGCGGCCGATCAACCTGGACATCGGCGCCGGCAGATTGCCGGGCGGATCGACGAGCGTGCCGTCGAGCACGGCATTGGTGCGGCCGACGAATTGATAACCGCGTCCCACCACGGTGCGTATCATGCCGCGATCGCCGCCCAGTGCCTTGCGCAAGGCGGAAATCTGGACTTGCAGATTATTGCCCTCGACCGCCTCGCCGCGCCAGGCATGGCCGAGCAGATAGTCATGGCTCAGCACGGCGCCCGGTTGCGCAACCAGCGCCGTCAAGATATCAACGGCGCGCCCGCCGAGCTCGATCAACCTGCCATCGGCCCGCAACACGCGCCGATGCGGCAGCAGCGTGAAGCGGCCGAACTCGATGCTCATCACTCCTAGACTCAGATATTCCATGGGATGCCACCGTCATCGCGGCTGACGGTGCCGGGCCGGCCCTGCATAAATGGGTAGCGCAACATAGCCTCCTGCGCAATCTGACAATATTATTGGGATGAATGACATGCTATGACAGAGGAAGGTCTTATATTCCCTGCCAATCTTTTATTCTATACAATTTCGCGCCAACCGATGGCACATTCTCAACAGTGCGCCACACGGGATGGATAGTGCGCCGACAATGCCTGGCCAGGCACGCTGTCGAGCAGGGGCTGGCGCGGCGCCAAGAAGGGCGTCGACCCCAGGCATCTCACGTATCGCGGGCCGAAAAAAAACCTCCCGGTGCTTGACGGCAAGCGGGAGGTTTTTGATACATTCACGTCGAGCAGCGGGCAGCCTTTGCAAAAGCGTCCGCCGTACGGCATCAGAACGGGATATCGTCATCCATGTCCGAGAAATTCGGCGCCGGTTTCGGCGTTGGACGGGGCGCCGCCGCTGGCGCTTGCTGCTGCTGGCGCGGGGCCGGGGCGGGACGGCTATTCTCGTAAGAACCGGCGCCGCCATCATCCATCGAATCGCCGCCCATGCCTTGGCGTCCGCCCAGCATTTGCATTTGTTCGGCGATGATGTCGGTCGCGTATTTCTCGACGCCATCCTTGTCCGTGTACTTGCGGGTTTGCAAGCGGCCTTCGACGTAGACCGACGAACCTTTTTTCAGATATTGGCCGGCGATTTCGGCGAGGCGGCCGAAAAACGAGATGCGATGCCATTCCGTCAATTCTTTTTGCTCGCCGGTATTGCGGTCTTTTGATTTGTACGATGTCGCAACAGCAATGTTGGCGATGGCGTCACCGCTCGGCATGTAGCGGATTTCCGGATCGCGGCCCAAGTTGCCGACGATGATGACTTTGTTGACTGATGCCATGAATAACTCCTGTTGAGCTACGGCGGGAGTCCCGCGCGTGAGATTTTTGCTAGACGAGGATTATAAGCCAGTCCCGCGCCCACGCAGCATTGCGGGACCCGGCGCACCGAAAAAGTTTTCCCATCGCAGCAGAAATAACGGCAAAGAATACTGGTATTATATACAGTATCCGGCACCCGAAAAGCCATCCGCATCAATCATTGTTGCAAGCCGTACGGCGCTCGGCGCGGCCGGCAAGCGCATGCGGATCAAAAGCGGGCTATAGTGTCAGGTTGACCCGTTTTGGCTCCCTTATCGCTGGTTTTGGCGCCCGCAGGCCCGCACCACCTCTTGAAAGCAAGGCACACAATAATGGAACAAATCCGCATTCGCGGTGCACGCACGCACAACTTAAAGAATATCAATCTCGATTTGCCGCGCAACAAACTGATCGTGATCACCGGCCTGTCCGGTTCCGGCAAGTCGTCGCTGGCCTTCGATACGCTGTACGCCGAGGGGCAACGGCGCTATGTCGAGTCTTTATCCGCCTATGCGCGCCAGTTCCTGCAATTGATGGAAAAGCCGGACGTCGACTTGATCGAAGGCTTGTCGCCAGCCATTTCGATCGAGCAAAAAGCCACCTCGCACAATCCCCGCTCGACCGTCGGCACCGTCACCGAAATCCACGATTACCTGCGCCTGCTGTACGCGCGCGTGGGCACCCCGTATTGCCCGGACCATCCGGAAAATGCGCTGGCCGCGCAATCGGTGTCGCAAATGGTCGACGCCGTGCTGGCCATGCCGGAAGACAGCAAGCTGATGATATTGGCGCCCGTGGTGGCCAACCGCAAGGGCGAGCACGTCGACTTGTTCGAGCAAATGCAAGCCCAGGGCTTCGTGCGTTTCCGCGTGCAAAGCGGCACCCACCCCGCCAGGATCGTCGAAATCGACGACTTGCCGAAGCTGAAGAAGACGGAAAAACATACCATCGATGTCGTCATTGACAGGGTCAAGGTCCATCCCGACATCAAGCAACGCCTGGCCGAAAGTTTCGAGACGGCATTGCGCCTGGCCGACGGCCGCGCGGTGGCGCTGGAAATGGATAGTGGCAAGGAAACCATGTTCTCGAACAAGTTTGCCTGCAATGTCTGCGGCTATTCCCTGCAAGAATTGGAACCGCGCCTATTCTCGTTCAACAATCCCATGGGCGCTTGCCCGGAATGCGACGGCCTCGGCCACATTGAATTTTTCGACCCGAAACGCATCGTCGCGTTCCCGAATCTGTCGCTGGCCTCAGGCGCCGTCAAGGGTTGGGACAGGCGCAACCAGTTTTATTTCCAGATGCTGTCGAACCTGGCCGCGTTTTACGAATTCGAACTCGACCAACCCTTCGAGCAATTGCCCGCCTCGGCCCAGCAAGTGGTGCTGTACGGTTCCGGCAAGCAAGCCATTCCCTTCGCCTATGTCAATGAACGGGGCCGCACAGTCATCAAGGAACATACCTTCGAAGGCGTGGTCAACAATCTGTCGCGGCGCTACCGCGAAACCGATTCCATGGCCGTCAAGGAAGAGCTGGCCAAGTTCATTAACGAAAAACAATGCCCGTCTTGCCAGGGCGCGCGCCTGCGCGTGGAAGCGCGTTTCGTCAAGGTCGGCAGCGGCGCCCAGGAACGCGCGATTTACGAAGTGGCAGCCAAGCCGCTACGACTGGCTTTGAAATTCTTCGAGGAATTGGTGCTGACTGGCGCCAAGAAGGAAATCGCCGACCGCGTCGTCAAGGAAATCATTTCGCGCCTGAAATTCCTGAACAATGTGGGCCTCGATTACCTGTCGCTGGACCGCAGCGCCGATACCCTGTCGGGCGGCGAGGCGCAGCGCATCCGCCTGGCCTCGCAAATCGGCTCGGGCTTGACCGGCGTCATGTATGTGCTGGACGAGCCGTCGATCGGCTTGCACCAGCGCGACAACGACCGCCTAATCGAAACCTTGAAGCATTTGCGCGACATCGGCAATAGCGTGCTGGTGGTCGAGCATGACGAAGACGCGATCCGCACCGCCGATTACGTGGTCGACATGGGCCTGGGCGCCGGCGTGCATGGCGGCGAAATCATCGCCGAAGGCACGCTGGAAGATATCCTCAAGAATGAAAATTCGCTGACGGCGAAATACTTGAACGGCACCTTGAAGATTGCCGTGCCGGAAAAACGCCACCCGTCCAATCCCGACAAGCAATTGACGATCACTGGCGCCACCGGCAACAATCTGAAGAATGTGTCGCTGAACTTGCCGGTCGGCTTGCTGACCTGCGTGACGGGCGTGTCCGGCTCGGGCAAGTCGTCCTTGGTTAATGACACCCTGTACCCGGCCCTGTCGCGCCATTTATACGGCTCGCAGACGGAACCGGCACCGCACGATTCGATCAGCGGTCTGGAACATTTCGACAAGGTGATCGCGGTCGACCAGGCCCCGATCGGGCGCACGCCGCGCTCCAACCCGGCCACCTACACCGGCTTGTTCACGCCGATGCGCGACTTGTTCGCGACCGTGCCGATGGCCAAGGAACGCGGCTACAGCGCGGGCCGCTTCTCCTTCAATGTCAAGGGCGGGCGCTGCGAAGCGTGCCAGGGCGACGGCGTGATCAAGGTCGAAATGCATTTCTTGCCGGACGTGTATGTGCCGTGCGACGTCTGCCACGGCAAGCGCTACAACCGCGAAACGCTGGAAGTGCAATACAAGGGCAAGAACATCACCGAAGTGCTGGCCATGACGGTCGAGGAAGCGCATGTCTTCTTCAAGCCGGTGCCGCTGATCGCGCGCAAGCTGCAAACCCTGCTCGACGTCGGCCTCGGCTACATCCGCCTGGGCCAGAGCGCCACCACCTTGTCGGGCGGCGAGGCGCAGCGCGTCAAGCTGTCGCTGGAATTGTCCAAGCGCGACACGGGCCGCACCCTGTACATCCTCGACGAGCCGACCACCGGCTTGCATTTCCACGACATCGACTTGCTGCTCAAGGTGATCCACCGCCTGCGCGACCAGGGCAACACCCTGGTCATCATCGAGCACAACCTGGATGTGATCAAGACGGCCGACTGGCTGGTCGACCTGGGGCCGGAAGGGGGCGCCGGCGGCGGCCAGATCATTGCCAGCGGCACGCCGGAAGAAGTGGCCTTGAACCCGGCCAGCGTCACGGGCCGCTACCTGGGGCCGCTGTTGAAACAGGCTTGAGATGCGACTTGCCGGGTCGTTTGAACGGTAAAAAAAAAGCGCATCAACGATGCGCTTTTTTTGTTTTACCCTGGCTTATTGAGCCAGCCGTTTTTCCAGTTGCGCCTTGTGGGCCGCCAATTCTGGCGGCAAATGATAGGCCAGGCGCTCGAACAATTCCGTGTGCAATTTCAGCTCGTCGACCCAGGCGGCCTTGTCGATCGAGGTGATGGTGTCGAATTGTTCCTGGGTGAACGGCAAGCCGTCCCAGTTCAAGTCGCCAAAACGCGGCGAAGTGCCGAACAGGTTTTCGACGCCGCTGGCGCCGCCTTCTATGCGTTCCAGCATCCATTTCAGCACGCGCATATTGTCGCCGAAGCCGGGCCAGACGAACTTGCCGTTCTCGTCGGTGCGGAACCAGTTGACGCAATAAATCTTCGGCAGCGCGGCGGGGTTGATAGCGCCGACTTTCTGGCCCATGTTCAGCCAATGCTGGAAATAGTCGCTCATGTTGTAGCCGATGAAAGGCAGCATCGCGAACGGATCGCGGCGCACGATGCCCATCTGGCCGGCGGCGGCGGCGGTGGTTTCCGAGCCCATCGTCGCGGCCATGTACACGCCTTCGACCCAGTTGCGCGCTTCCGTCACCAAAGGCACGGTGGTGGAGCGGCGCCCGCCAAAGATGAAGGCCGAGATTGGCACGCCGGCCGGATCGTCCCAGGCCGAATCGATCACGGGATTTTGCGTCGCCGCCACGGTGAAACGGGCGTTCGGGTGGGCTGCCTTGGTGCCGCCGGCCGGGGTCCAATCCTTGCCCTGCCAATCGATCAAGTGGCTCGGCGCTTCCTTGCTCAAGCCTTCCCACCAGACGTCGCCGTCGTCGGTCAGCGCGACGTTGGTGAAGATGGTGTTTTCACGCATGGATGCCATGCAATTGAAATTGGTTTTTTCATTGGTGCCCGGTGCCACGCCGAAATAACCGGCTTCCGGGTTGATCGCGTACAGGCGGCCATCGGCGCCCGGCTTGATCCAGGCGATATCGTCGCCGATGGTGGTCACTTTCCAGCCATTGAAGCTGGCCGGCGGAATCAGCATCGCGAAGTTGGTCTTGCCGCAAGCCGAAGGGAAGGCTGCCGCGACGTAATGTTTCTTGCCGTTTGGCGCTTCCACGCCCAGGATCAACATATGCTCGGCCAGCCAGCCGGTGCCGCCGGCCTGCGCTTCCTGATGCCCCATGTTCGAGGCGATGCGCAAGGCGAAACATTTCTTGCCCAGCAAGGCGTTGCCGCCGTAACCGGAACCATAAGACCAGATTTCGCGCGTTTCCGGGAAATGGACGATGTATTTGGTCGGATTGCACGGCCATTTGACGTCAGCCTGGCCCGCCTTCAGGGGCGCGCCCACGGTATGCACGCAAGGCACGAAGTCGCCGTCGGTGCCCAGCACCTCATACACGGCGCGGCCCATGCGCGTCATGATTTTCATGTTGACGGCAACGTAAGGCGAGTCAGACAATTCGACGCCGATATGCGCGATCGGCGAGCCCAGCGGACCCATCGAGAACGGCACCACATACATCGTGCGTCCGCTCATGCAGCCATCGAACAAGCCGTTCAAGGTGCCGCGCATTTCGGACGGTTCGGTCCAATTGTTGGTCGGGCCCGCTTCTTCCTTGGTGGCCGAGCAAATAAAAGTGCGGTCTTCGACGCGCGCGACATCGCTGGGGTCCGAGCATGCCAGGTAAGAATTCGGGCGCTTGGCCTGGTTCAACTTGGTCATCGTGCCGCTGGCCACCATGTCGGCGCACAGGCGGTCATATTCCGCTTGCGTCCCGTCGCACCAATGGATACGATCTGGTTTGGTTAACGATGCAATTTCCGCAACCCAATTAATGAGTTTTTGTTGTTTAATGTAAGCTGGGACGTTCAGTGTTGCAACGCCACCCATGACAGGCTGATTCATAGTACCTCCAATGCCAATAAAGAAATCTTGTCTTGCTCCGGCACGGCAGGATCGTCGTCAGCTCTGGGCTTGCGCTGCGGCCATTCAAATCGAATAGTCGAGTCGAATGGGTTTGCGGTACGGCGGTCGTGTCGATTGCGTCTCCGGGACGCTCACCCCAATAATGTGATCGGGATGGTGGAACGTATTGCGTGAACTCATACAACGAATTCTAAAAATTGTCGGCGATTGTACACCTGCTAATCGGCGTTTTCGCCAAAAAATGTAGGAAAATACTTGAGCAATGTAGTAAGCTATTTGTCATTTCGCCAATCTCGTTATTTCCCTACGAAATTCAATCTAAAATCTGCCAACTACCATGAAAATAGCCATTCTCGACGATTATCAGGATTGTGTCCGCGATCTCGACTGTTTCAAATTATTGGATGGACATGCAGTGAAAGTGTTCACCAATTCAAGCCGCGGCGTCGGCCAACTGGCAATCCGGCTGGCATCCTACGATGCGCTGGTGCTGATACGCGAGCGCACCAGCCTGAGCCGCGCGCTGCTGGCCAAGCTGCCCAACTTGAAGCTGATCTCGCAGACCGGCAAGGTGGCCGGCCACATCGACGTGGCGGCCGCCACCGAGCTGGGCATCGCGATCGCCGAAGGCATCGGCTCGCCGACCGCGCCGGCCGAGCTGACCTGGGCCTTGCTGATGGCGGCCCAGCGCAAGATCGTGCCGTATGCGAATAATCTGAAGGATGGCTTGTGGCAAACCGCCTCCACCGAGCAGCCATTAAATACCCTGGGCACTGTGCTCAAGGGCAAGACGCTGGCAATCTGGGGCTACGGCAAGATCGGCCAATTGATTGCCGGCTACGGCCGCGCCTTCGGCATGACGGTGCTGGTGTGGGGTAGCCAGGCCAGCCGCGACGCCGCGCTGGCGGCGGGCGACCAGGCGGCCGCGTCGCGCGCCGACTTCTTCGAGCGGGCCGATGTGCTGACCCTGCATCTGCGCTTGAACGAGGCCACCAGGGCGCTGGTGACGGCCGCCGACCTGGCGCGGATGAAGCCGACGGCGCTTTTCGTCAACACCAGCCGCGCCGAACTGGTGGCCGACGGCGCGCTGGAAGCGGCCCTGTCGCAAGGCCGGCCCGGCGGCGCGGCGCTCGACGTGTTCAATGCGGAACCGTTGACGCCGGACGCGCCGCTGCTGCGCATGCCCAATGTGCTGGCCACGCCCCATCTCGGCTATGTCGAAAAAGACAGTTATGAATTATATTTTCGCTACGCCTTTGAGAATATCGCCGAATTTGCCAAGGGACAATGCACCCGGCTGCTTAATCCCGACTACAAGTTTGCCAGCAGGCATACAAGTTCGGCGCCGGCAAGCCCGGACGCAAGCTGAGCCGACTGGATTAGCGCAACTCGGGCACGCCACTCAGATTGATGGCTGGCGTCGGCATCGCGTGGGCGCGCGTCCACAGGCCGGCCCAGCCGGGCGGCCAGGATAGCGCCGGCCCCGCGTAGACCGGCAGGGTGGCGCGCACCGCGATCACCGGCACGGGCGGTATTTCTTGCAAGGTGGCGTGGCGCTGCATATCCAGGCTGTACATGTATCCCGGCAGCAAGGCTTCGCACACGGCGTCGAACCAGGCCGTGTGGTCTTCGTCGCGCCCGAGCGCCTGCGCCAAGCCTTGCGGGTCGAACCTGGCCAGCGCGTGTAGCAACTCCCCGCTCGATGCGCCCGGCGTGTCGCCCCAGCCCATCACCGGATTGACGTTGTAATCGGCGCCCGAGCCATACCAGCCTTCGCGCCAGGGCCGCTGCATCCAGTCGCGCCGGCCGGCAAACAAATGCCAGCGCCAGTGCAAGCCCGACGGCTTGGGCCAGGAATACAGATACAGGCGCTGGTAACCGGCCCGGTGCAAGTCGCGCACCATCTCCATCAAGCGCGCGTGGGGCATGCGGTCGGGCGGCGCGCGCCGGAACAGGATCGCCTCGCCGTCGGCGAATTGCACCGCGTCGGTCGACAAATTCAAGTCCAGGGTGCGCGCTTCGCTGCCGAAACGGGCGCCGATCCAGCCGCTCAGCAAATTGACCGACGTGATGACGCCATAGCCACGGTGGCGGTGAAAGATGACAGTACCGGGAGCGAGCGCCTTCATACGGATTAAGTCACTAAGCGGGTAAAAATAGTAGTGTACTCACAGATGGCAGAACTTTCCAGAGGTCGGCCACACAGCGCCTACCACGAACGCGGCGCTTCACGTTATGATGCATTTTCCTCCGACATCATGACCTCATTATGACACTGCGCATTCTCGCCACCGGCGGCACGTTCGACAAACACTACAATGAACTCAAGGGTACGCTAGCCTTTGGCGACAGCCATTTGCCGGCCGCCTTGGCGCGCGCGCGCATCACGGTGCCATTCGCGCTGGAGCAATTGCCGCTGCTCGATTCGCTCGACATGGGGGACGCCGACCGCGCCCGCGTGCTCGCTTCTTGCGCGGCCGCGCCGGAGCGCGCCATCGTCATCGTGCACGGCACCGACACCATGCCCGAGACGGCGGCCGTGCTGGGCGCGGCCGGGCTGGACAAAGCCGTGGTCTTCACCGGCGCCATGATTCCCTATGAAATCGCGCATTCCGACGCGCTGTTCAACCTCGGCTTCGCCTGCGGCGTCGCGCAGGTCTTGCCGGCGGGCGTATATGTGGCAATGAATGGACAGATCTTTGCCTGGGACAATGTGCAAAAGAACCGCGCCGCCGGCGTCTTCCAGCCCTTGTAAGCAACCTCCGCCGGATAATCCGCACAGATGAAAAAGCCCGCGTCGAGCGGGTTTTTTCATTGCAAGGCAGGCGCGCGTCAGCGTTTAAGCGGTCGCCTCGCCGCCCAGCGCTTCCACCACGTCGGCCATCAGCTTGCTCAATTCGCCCGTCATCAGCATCATGTCGCCGTCGAAACGTTCGTCGTCGTTCTTGGTGCTCGATTCGGTTTCCTTGATCACGTCGAGCGGCTTGATGCTCTTGATCGCCAGCGATTCGGTCAACACGAAGGAAATCTTGTCGTTCCACGTCATGGCCAGGCGCGTGCATTGCTTGCCGGCCGCAATATGGCGCCGCACATCGTCCGCTTCCAGCGTGTGGCGGACATAGCGCACGGTCGCCTTGCTCTCGCCGGTGGCGCGCAATTCGGTATCCATGTCAACCGTGAAGCCGCTCGGGGCATCGTCCGCTTGCAGCCATTCGGTCATCACGGCAACCGGCGAGCGTTGCACGCGCAAGCTTTCCAGCGGCAACTTGTCGACCGCCTTGAGCAGCAATTTGATCACTTCGTCGGCCTTCGCCGGGCTTGCCGCGTCCACCACCAGCCAGCCGTTGACCGGATCGATCCAGGTCCAGACATTGCTGCGGATGCTGAAGGCACGCGGCAGCAATTCGTCGGCTACCCGCTCTTTCAATTCTTTCATGGCTTTCTTGCCCGGCGCGAAACCCTGGGCTTCTTCCATCTCGAGCGCGCGCGCCTTGGCGACCTGGTTGATGACGGTGGCCGGCAACAATTTCTTTTCAGTGCCCAGCAAGATCAGCATTTGCTGGTTGACCACGTGGACCAGGCTGCCGTTATTGCGCGGCGAATCCCAACCCTGGCGCATCAAATCCATGCTGGTGGCCGGCGTGAAGGTATTCGACGCAAGCGCCGCTTCCAGTTGTTCCGGAGTAAAAGCCCAGGGAGCGGGCAGGCGGTAAATCTGAAGATTCTTGAACCACATAATTTTGTCTGTTTCAGTAGTGCCAGGGGAATACCATTTTACACGGTCGCGGCAACGCGACCATGCGGATGGCCGCGATCAAACGGGCGCGCCATCGCCAAACAGCGACAGTTGCCCGGCCTGGGAGCCGGCGCCCAGGCGCACGCCACAGCCGAGCAGGCGTACCGCCTGGCGGCCGCGCTCGAAGCCCGTTTCGAGCAATTTTTCGAATTGCGCCAAGAGGGGCGAAAACGCCACACATTCCACCGTGGTCTGGTGGAAATCGGCGAAGCGTATCTTCACATACAGTTTTTGCACTTGCCGTTCGGCGCCGGCGCGCTTGATGCGCGCCTGCAAGCTGTCGAATAATTCGGGCAACAACGCCCGGCAAGCGGCCAGGTCGGGCACGTCCGGGGTATAGGTTTCCTCGACGCTGACCGACTTGCGCTCTTGCGCACTGCACACCTCGCGCGTATCGATGCCGCGGCATAACTGGTGCAAACGCAAGCCGAAGCGGCCGAAGTGATGTTCCAGATCGTGGGGAGTCCAGGAGCGCAGGTCGGCGCACGTCTGCGCGCCCAGTTGATTTAATTTGGCAGCCGTGACCTTGCCCACGCCAAACAACTTTTTGACCGGCAAGGCGGCAACGAAGCCGTCGACTTCATGCGGGCGCACCAGGAACAAGCCATCCGGCTTGTTCCAGTCGCTGGCAATTTTTGCCACGAATTTATTCGGCGCGATCCCGGCCGAGGCCGTGATGCCGACGGTTTCCCGGATGCGGGCCCGGATTTCCTGGGCGATCAAGGTCGCGCTGCCCTTGCAATGGGGGCTGTCGCTGACATCGAGATAAGCCTCGTCGAGCGACAACGGCTCGACCAGCTCGGTGTAAGCGCGGTAAATAGCGAGGATTTGGCGCGAGGCGACGCGGTATTTCTCCATGGCGGGCGGCAGCACCACCAGGCCGGGGCAACGCTGCAAGGCTTGCGCGGTGGCCATCGCCGAATGCACGCCGAAACGGCGCGCCTCGTAATTACAGGTTGCCACCACGCCGCGCTGGTCGGCGCGGCCACCGACCGCAACCGGCAAGCCCAGCAGGGCGGGATTGTCGCGCATCTCGACGGCCGCGTAAAAACAGTCGCAATCGCAATGGATGATTTTTTTGATTGGGGCATTCAATCGTGGCTCGCTATCTGGAATGCCCAAGCTAGGCACTGTGAATACATACAGTATTACCTGAAAGACAAATTAGCGCAAGACTAGGGCACACCCGCCTTGCGCCCGCCCGACAGCACCAGCAAGCCGCCGGCCAACATGCTGGCCGCCAGCACGACCATGCCGCTCGCCGTGCTATGCGTGGCATCCTTGATCGCGCCCACCAGATAGGGGCTGACGAAGCCGGCCAGGTTGCCGACCGAATTAATCAGCGCGATACCGGCCGCCGCCGCCGTGCCGCTCAGCAAGGCCGTCGGCAAGCTCCAGAATAGCGGCAAGGTCGACAGAATACCGGCCGTGCCGACGCTCAAGGCCGCCATCGCCAGCAACGTATTGTCGGCGTAGATGGTCGAGACGAGCAGCCCGGCGGCACCGGCAAACGCGGCCCAGGCCACATGCCGGCGGCGCTCGCCGCTGCGGTCGGAATGGCGCGCCACCAGGACCATGGCGATGGCCGCGACAGCATAGGGCAGCGCGCTCAACAAGCCAATATCGAACACATCTTTGACGCCTGTATTGCGTATCAATTGCGGCAGCCAGAAACCGACCCCGTACAAGCCCATCACGAAGCAAAAATAGATCAGCGCCAGCAACCAGACCGGGCCGCTGCGAAACACTTGCGCCAGGCGCAAGGCGGGCTTGCCTTGCGCCTCGGCCTGGATGCCCCGTTCCAGCACCCGTTTTTCCTCTTCAGAGAGCCACTTGGCCGAGACTATGGCGTCGTCCAGATAGAACAGCGTCCAGATCCCGACCAGCACCGACGGCAAGCCTTCCAGCAAGAACAGCCATTGCCAGCCGGCCAAACCGGCCTGGCCGGCAAACGCCTGCATGATCCAGCCCGACAGTGGCCCGCCGACAATGCCGGCCACCGCCACGCCACTCATGAACAGGGCCACGATGCGGGCCCGCCGCCGCGCCGGATACCAATACGTCAGATACAGGATGATGCCGGGGAAAAATCCCGCCTCGGCCGCGCCCAGCAGGAAGCGCAACAGGTAAAAGGTGGCGACGGTATCGGCCAGCATCATGGCCGAGGAAAGGATGCCCCAGCTCAGCATGATGCGGGCAATCCAGAGGCGCGCGCCGGTCCGCGTCATCAACAGGTTGGACGGCACTTCGAACAGGAAATAGCCGATGAAAAAAATGCCGGCGCCGGCGCCATACACCGTGTCGCTGAAATGCAAGTCGGCCAGCATTTGCAACTTGGCGAAACCGACATTGACGCGATCGAGGTAAGCGACCACATAGCAAAGAAAGAGAAAGGGCACCAGGCGCCGGCTCACCTTCGCGTAAATTGCATCTTCCGTGCCGTGCATGGCGAGTCCCTCCCAGTTCACATCCCGAGAGGGAGTGTACCTCCGAAACGGCCGCGCTTTTCACGCCTGCCGCCCCCTGCAACACGAGCGCGGCGGGGCGCGGAATAAATAAATGGGCGGCCCGTAAAAAATCGCTTGCGAAGCGCGCCAAGGGCATCCTATAATACGGCCTCTTCAGACGTGGTGACAAACGTCGGATGGTTTTCTGAGGTAAGCATATGGGGGCTTAGCTCAGTTGGTAGAGCGGCGCCCTTACAAGGCGTAGGTCGGGAGTTCGAGCCTCTCAGCCCCCACCAGTTCAGAAAATCGTTCATGCTTTATGGATCGAAGTACAGATCACACAGCTTGGAGTGGTAGTTCAGTTGGTTAGAATACCGGCCTGTCACGTCGGGGGTCGCGGGTTCGAGTCCCGTCCACTCCGCCAATTTATAAGGGCCCGATTCGTCGGGCCCTTATTCCATTTGTGCTCAGTTTTTTCAGGTTCGCAAGAATCGATAGACGATGACAAAACTGTCCCACCCGTATAGCCGTTTCCGCATCCGCCTGGCGCACCGCGCGCTGCTGCAGTTTGCCGACAGCCTGAAAAATTCCCTGGAAATCTTGCTAGTCATCGCCGGCCCCGCCCTGCTCGGCCTGGTCGCCGTGATCGCCCTGCCCGGCCTGTACGCCGCCACCCAGCCATGGCCCGCGTGCGCCGGCATGATCCTGGCGCAAGCGCTGCTGACGGCCTTGCCGGCCTGGCTGCTGCGCAAGCGCCTGCTGCCGGCCGATATCGCCCTATGGCAAACCGCGCTGCCGCTACCGCCAGCCTTGCGCTGGACGGCCGACCTGGCCGTGGCCGGCATCCTCAGCGGCCCGCTGGCGCTGGCTTATATCATCTCGCTCGCGGTCTGGCTGTGGCAGTGGCCGGCCTGGCTGCGTCCGGTGGCCTCGCTCGGGATTGCCGCTACCGTGCTGGCGCTGCTGCTGAGCTGGGCAATCTCCGCCATGATACTGGCCGCCCGCGCGCGCCCGGCGGCGCCGACCCGGCAACGCCGCCAGCTCCCGCCCGCCAGCGCTTACCTGGCGCGCCGCCGGCTCCCGCGCGGCCTGTTCCTGTGGCACCGGCTATTCTGGCTGCCGTTCTGGCGCGGCGACAATCCGGTCGGCCTCCAGCAAAGCTTGCTGTTACTGGGCGCGACGGCTGCCGCCGTGCTGTGGCTATGGCATCCGGCGCCGCTGCCGGCGGCCGTCTCCGGCGCGGCCGCCAGCGCGCTGCTGGTCTTGCTGACCGACCGCGGCGAGAAGGCGGTGCACGAGCACATTGCCTTGCTGCGCCCGCTCATCGCCGGCTGGCCGCTGACGGCGCGGCCCCTGGAATGGGGCGCCCGCCTGTTTTGCCTGGCGCCGGCGCTGGCCGTGCTGCTCTTGCTGGGCGCCGCGCTAGCCGCCATCCACGATGGCTACAGCCACAGGGTTGCCGCGCTTTACCTGGGCACTTGCGCTGCGGCGCAATGCGCCATCGTCGGCGTGCCGGGCCTCAGCCCGCGCAGCCGGGTCGCGCTGGTATTCCTGTCCATCTTGCTGCTCACCGCCATTGGAAGTGAATTATGGAATTGAAACCCGTATTGCGCATCGACGACTTGCATTTTGAATTCGAGACGCGCGCCCTGTTCAGCGGCTTCCAGCTGCACCTGGGCGCCGGCACCACCTGGTTGCGCGGCGCAAACGGCGCCGGCAAGACTACCTTGCTGAAACTGGCGGGTGGCGCTCTGGCGCCGCTGGCCGGCAGCATCCGCGTGGATGACATCGAGGCGCGGGCGGCGCCGCTGGCTTACCGCCTGCGCACGTTTTACTGCGGCGGCGACTTGCCGCAATTGTCCTGGCTGACGGTGCGCGAATTTCTCGACCTCCATGTGGCGCTCTACCCGGCCGCCGATCCGGCCCGCTTGAATACCCATTTGCAAGCGTTTGAATTGCTGCCGACGCTGGCGCAAGGCATCACCACCCTGTCGCTGGGCCAGCACAAGAAATTGCAACTGTCACTGGCACTGGCCTTGCCGGTACGCCTGTTATTGCTCGACGAACCCTTCAACGGGCTCGACACGCAAGCGATGGCGTATTTGCGCGGGCAATTGGCGGACCCGGCCCGCCGCCAATGCATCGTGCTGACCAGCCATCTCGATCCCCAGGTGCCGCTGGCCGGCACCGTTCAACTGTAACTTCCTAGCAACACTTTAATCCGCAAGCACGAAAAACGGCGACAATGGAAGACTAAAAACGCATTGAAACGCATGGAGTTCGCTTGAACTTTGCTTTCCTGACTTCACGCAGCCTGTCGCCGCGCCTGCTGCGCCTGCGCCAGAGCGCCCTGTTCGCCACGCTGACGCCGCTCGAATTGCGCACCGTGGCCGGCTTGCTGCATGAGCGCCACTACCTCGGCGATGAAATCATTTTCGACGAAGGCGAGGAAGGCCAGGCCCTGTACCTGGTGATAGCGGGCCGGGTCTTGATCAGCCGCCAAAAAGATAGCACCATCGACGTGGTGGCTGAATTATCGGCGGGCGCCTTTTTCGGCGACTTGGCCCTGCTCGACGATTCGCCCCGCAATGCCCAGGCGCGGGCCCAGGGCAATTGCGAACTGGCGGTCTTCTTCCGCGCCGATTTCATGGCCTTGATGGATACCGACGCGGTGATGGGTTACAAGATTTCGCTGGCGCTGGCGCGCCATATCGGCCAGCGTTTGCGCGACTCAATGATGGGAAAATCGCAACTCGAAGCCCTATGATCGTCGCCCAGCAACGTTCCGGTCCCGTGGTCTGGAGCGCCATCATCGGCGCCACGTGCGTGCTGCTGTTTCTGCTCGAACGGATGCTGTGGCTGGCCGTGCCCTTCTTGCTCGGCATCATACTGTATTACATCATGCTCGCTCCCATGCAACGCCTGCTGCGGGCCGGCGTCGGCCAGGGCACGGCCGCGCTGGCGGTCGGCGTCGGTTTTGTCGGCGTCGTGATCTTGCTGGGCGCCGGCGCCGGCGCCCTGCTCACGCCGCCGTCCGACTCGTGGCAAGACATGCTGGGCCATTACCTGACGGGCGGCATCGCCTTCGTGCGCGCCAGCGTGCTAGCGCTGGAACACAAATTTCCCCTCCTGCATCAAATCCACCTGAGCCGCATCGTCAACGGCCGCTTCACCGCTTACAGCGAAAACTTCGCCCAAAAACACTTGACCGACATTCTGGTGTCGCTGGCGGCATCCTTGCCGGCGCTGTTGCTGGCGCCCTTCCTGAGCTTTTTCTTCTTGCGCGACGGCCACCGCTTCAAGAACTTCCTGGCGCGCGCCGTGCCCAACGCCTTCTTTGAAAAGACCCTTTACCTGTTGCATGAAGTCGATTTGACGGCGCGCCGCTATTTCCAGGGCATGATGAAGCTGACCGTGATCGATACCACCGTGCTGGCGCTGGGCCTGTGGGCCATCGGCGTCGGCTCGCCGCTGATGCTGGCGCTGATCGCCGCGCTGCTGGCCTGGGTGCCCTTCGTCGGCTCCATCGCCGGCTGCCTGATGGTGGTGATGGTGGCCTCCACCGACGCCCCGGGCGAGCCGCTGGTGGCGTATGGCGCGATCGGCATCTTCATCCTGGTGCGCCTGCTTGACGACTTCGTCTTCATGCCGCTGACCCTGGGCCGCAGTCTGCACATCCACCCCTTGATCAGCGTGCTGATGATCTTCATCGGCGGTTCGGTGGCCGGGGTGGCCGGCCTGATGCTGGCGCTGCCGCTGCTGGGCGTGGTGATGGTGATCGGCGAAACCCTGGGCCGCCTGATCACCAACCCGCGCCTGCGGGCGCGCCACCGCCACGCGCGCGCGCTGCGGGTGCGGCAAGCCAGCGCCGACTTGACGGTTTGACCTGTATCAAGGCTAGCTTGGTGTCCGATTGTCATTCCCGAGCTTCCATCCTAATCTAACTTGCTGTGTCGCGTTTCGGTCAAGATCTGGTTCAACAGTTCGACGGCGCGGCGCAACATGTGTCAACTCGAAAAGGGAGTCATCATGAATACGGACAACAGCAAGGTAGAAGGGGTGCCGCAAGCGCCAACGAACCGGCCCAATGCCGGCTTTGAAGATGTCAGGGCCGCGTTTGACGCCATCACGGCCAAGACGCCGGTCGACAACGCTTTCCGCGCCGCCTTCATTAAAAGCAAGATACGCATCGCCCACACCCATCCCGAACTTGACCTGGCGGCAAGCGCGGCGGCGGTGCAGCAAACCACCCAAAGCTTCGGCCCCGACGCGCAAGATATCGCGCGCGACCAACCGACGCCGGGCGGGGTCGGCTATGGCGTCTTTTACACCTCGGCCTTCAAGAACAATTGGGGCACGGGCACCTCGATGGCCTTCGATCCCGTCTGCCCGCAACCTCCTGGCGGCAACGTCAACACCTTTCTGTACCTGACCGCCACCAACCGGGCCGGCCTGGGGGTCGAGGCTTTCGTGTCGTACAATGGCCAGAACGATACCCATTTCCGGGTCTTCGACTGGTCGCGCAACGACCACTGGCAAACCGATATCCCGTTTAACCAACTGGGCAATTACCTGACCCACGGTTCCGCGCACGGCCACCCATATCAGGTCTTGCCGATCTGGAACAGTACCTGGCGCATCAACGCCAACACGTATCGCAACCAGGCACTGCTCTACAACCATGTGCGCGGCGGCTGGGACTTGATCTACCAGCACGACTACACGGCCACCGACGCCCAGCAGAAAGGCGTCTGGATCGGTTCCTGGGGGCCGATCGTGGAAACCTTCCAGCCCTCGTACAACCACACCCAGCCGATGGGCGCGCTGGCCACCCAGTTAATCAGCGCCAACAGTAACGGGCAATGGGGTAATTGGGCCTTGCTGGCGGCATCGAATTCGACGATACGCAGCGACAATGTCGGCTTCCATCGGGAATTCCTCGATCCCAACTACGCCTTCGTCGTCGTCAGTTAACTGGCAGGGAGAATAGCAATGCCCGTCACGACTCCACCGCAACCGCCCACCGACCATACGGCACAGGCGCCGATTGCCGATGTACGCGAGCAATTCGCGCGCCAGACCCCGCAAACCCCGGAAGAGCGGGCCAGGGCGCGCGCCTTCATCGATGGCAAGATCGAGATGGTGCGTGGCGATCCCTGCCTGAGCGAGGCGCAAAAGGCGGCCGCGATCGCGGAACTGGAAGCCAGACGCGACTGAGGATGATTCTTCGGGGTCAACTCTCAAGGCTAGGCGGAATCTGGTTCCGCTTAGCCGATTCGCCTTTATGCGGTCAGCGCCAGCTTGTCTGCCGATTCGTCCACGACTTCCTCGTCGTCCGAGCGTATCAAATGATCGAAGGCTGACAGCGCCGCCTTCGCGCCCTCGCCGACGGCAATCACGATCTGCTTGTACGGCACGGTCGTCACGTCGCCGGCGGCAAACACTCCGGGGATCGAAGTCTGGCCGCGCGCGTCGATTTCAATTTCGCCATGGCGCGACAGGGCCAGCGTGCCCTTGAGCCACTCGGTATTGGGCACCAGGCCGATTTGCACGAACACGCCTTCCAGTTCGACATGCTTGAGCGCATCCGTCGCCCTTTCATTGTAGCTCAAGCCGGTGACCTTGTTACCGTCGCCATGGATTTCAGTCGTTTGCGCCGAGGTGATTACGGTGACGTTGCGCAAGCTGTGCAATTTGCGTTGCAATACCGCGTCGGCGCGCAATTCGGCGCCAAATTCGATCAAGGTCACATGGCTGGTCAAGCCCGCCAGATCGATGGCCGCCTCGACTCCGGAATTGCCGCCGCCAATCACGGCCACGCGCTTGCCCTTGAACAGGGGACCGTCGCAATGGGGGCAATAAGCGACGCCATGGTTGCGGTATTGCTGCTCGCCGGGCACATTGATTTCACGCCAGCGCGCGCCGGTTGCCAGGATCACCGATTTGGCTTTCAGCACGGCGCCGTTGGCGGTGGTGATTTCAATGAGCTTGCCCGGCACCAGTTTCGCGGCCCTTTGCAGATTCATGATGTCGACTTCATACGACTTCACGTGCTGCTCCAGCGCGACGGCGAAATGGGGACCGTCGGTTTCCTTGACCGACACGAAATTTTCGATCGCCAGCGTGTCGAGCACCTGGCCGCCGAAACGTTCGGCCAGCACGCCCGTGCGGATACCCTTGCGCGCCGCGTAAATCGCGGCCGCCGCGCCGGCCGGGCCGCCGCCGACGATCAGCACGTCGAACACATCTTTCTTGCCCAACTGCTCGGCCTGGCGCGCGGCGGCGCCGCTATCGAGCTTGGCGAGGATTTCTTCCACACCCGTGCGGCCCTGGCCGAACACGGCGCCATTCAGGTAAATGGTTGGCACCGCCATGATCTGGCGCGCCTCGACTTCGGCCGGGAACACGCCGCCATCGATGGTGACAGCGCGGATGCGTGGATTAATAATCGACATCACATTGAGCGCTTGCACCACTTCCGGGCAATTCTGGCAAGTCAGGGAAATATAGGTTTCAAAGGCATAGTCGCCATCGAGATTGCGGATCTGTTCTATCGTGGCCTCGTCAAGCTTGACCGGGTGGCCACCCACTTGCAGCAGCGCCAGCACCAGCGAGGTGAATTCATGGCCCATCGGGATGCCGGCGAAACGCACGCCCACCTCGGAGCCGGCCCGGTTGATGCTGAATGAAGGCTTGCGCTCGTCGTCGTCGCGGCGCTCCACCAGCGTGATGCGCTCGCTCAACAGATTGATTTCCTGGAGCAAGTCGCGCAATTCGGCCGACTTGGCGCTGTCATCGAGAGACGCGACGATCTCAATTGGCTGCACGACCTTTTCCAAATAGGCTTTCAACTGGGTTTTGAGAGTGGCGTCTAACATGATGGCTTCCTTTTTTGTTGGTTTGATGCCGGGCCGGGCCCGGCATCGCAGTGCGACTACTTGGCTTGCTTCATAGCTTGCTGCATAGCTTGCTGCATAGATTGCTTCTTACTTAGATCTTGCCGACCAGGTCCAGCGACGGGGTCAGCGTGGCGGCGCCTTCGGTCCATTTCGCGGGGCACACTTCGCCCGGATGCGAGGCGACGTATTGCGCAGCCTTGACCTTGCGCAGCAATTCGGAAGCGTCGCGGCCGATGCCGTTGTCATGCACTTCCAGGACCTTGATCTGGCCTTCCGGATTGATCACGAAGGTGCCGCGCAGGGCCAGGCCTTCTTCTTCGATCAACACTTCGAAGTTGCGCGACAAGATGGTGGTCGGGTCACCGATCAATGGGTACGTGACTTTCTTGATCGCGTCCGACGTGTCATGCCATGCCTTGTGGGCAAAATGGGTATCGGTCGAAATGCCATAGATTTCCACGCCCATTTTTTGGAATTCGGCGTAGTTATTGGCCAGGTCTTCCAATTCGGTTGGGCAGACGAAAGTGAAGTCGGCCGGGTAAAACACGAATACCGACCATTTGCCTTTCAAGGACGCTTCGGTCACGTCAACGAATTTACCATTGTGGTAAGCGGTGGCCTTGAACGGTTTAACTTGTGTATTGATGAGTGACATGATGGTTTCCTCGTGGGTTATGAATCATTAAGTGCCTAGTGTAAGGCCTTTGCTTTCATATGCAAAATTGATTATTCTAATGGTTTTGATATCCACAGACTATCAATCCGGCACAGGGCAAACGGTATTATCCTTGTTCTGGCTGATACGGGCAGGGGCAGGCCGAAATACGCCGGTCGGCGCTGGCCGCGCGGCCCCGGAATAGCTTCTAAGGCGCCGACTCGGCCTTCAGCAAGGCATCGAATTGCTCGCCCGGCATGGGCCGCGCGAACAGATAGCCCTGGCCATAGTCGCAGCCAGCCGCCAGCAGCAATTCGCGCTGTTCCGGCGTTTCCACACCCTCGGCGATGACGCGCAAGCCGAGCTTGTGGGCCATCACGATGATGGCCTCCGAGAGCGCCATATCGCTTGAATCGGGCGCCAGATTGCGGGTGAAGGAACGGTCGATTTTCAGGTAATCGATATCGAATTTCTTCAGGTAAGACAGCGAGGAATAACCGGTGCCGAAATCGTCCAGCGCGACCTGGATGCCGGCGTCGCGCAATTGCAGCAATTTGTCGGCCACGGCACTGTTGGCGTCGAGCAGCAAGCCCTCGGTGATTTCAACCACGATCGCCTGGCCCTCCAGGCCCAGTTCGCCCAAGTGACGCACCCAGCCCTGGTAAGCCTCGCCTTCGCGCTGGAATTCCAGCGGCGACTGGTTGACGCTGACCTGGAATTGGGCGTGGTGTTCCTCGCGCCAACGCTTGATCCATTGCGCCGCCTCCTGGAAGACCCAGGCGCCGATATCGACAATCAAGCCGCTCGCCTCGGCCAGCGGGATGAAGTCAAGCGGGCTGACCAGGCCGCGCTGGGGATGTTGCCAGCGCACCAGGGCCTCGGCCTTATGGATACGCCCGCTGCGCAAGTGCACGATGGGCTGGAAATACACCAGCAATTGATTGCCCTTGAGCGCGCCGCGCAAGTCATTGGTGAGGCGCATGCGATTCAGCGCCGCCACTTGCAGGGCCGGCGTGAAGTAACTGAAACGGTTCCGTCCGCCATCCTTGGCGGCGTACATGGCCTGGTCCGCGTGCTTGAGCAAGTCGGCGATGCTGGCGGCGTCGTCCGGGTACAGGGTGATGCCGATGCTGGCCGACACAAAGGCTTGCTCCTGCCCCAGAGCGAACGGGCTGAGCAAGCTGTCGATGATGTTTTGCGCGATCACGTCGACCCGCTCCGCGTCGGCCAGGTTGGACAGGATCACGGTGAATTCGTCGCCGCCAAGGCGCGCCACGGTGTCCGATTCGCGCACGCAGGCACGGATGCGGCGCGCCGCGTCGATCAGCAAGACATCGCCCTGGTGGTGGCCGAGGGTATCGTTGACTTCCTTGAAGTGGTCTAGGTCAATGAACAAGATGGCAATGCGCAAGCCATCGCGCTTGGCCTTGAGCAAGTCATGCTCGAGGCGGTCGTGGAACATGCGGCGGTTCGGCAATTCGGTCAAGGTGTCGAAATTGGCCTGCTGCCAGATCAAAGCTTCCGATTCGCGCTTCTCGGTAACGTCTTCTATCATGCACAAATGGTGGGGCGCGGCGTGCGGCGCCGTTTCAATCGCGGCAATCGAGGCGTCAACCCAGACCACCGCGCCGTCCGGGCGCAGGATGCGCTTGGAACACTTGTAGCCGGAGATCTGCTGGGCGTTAAGGCGGGCCATTTGTTCCAGTTCGGGCGCCAGGTCGCCGGGATGGCTGAGGTCCATCCACTTGCTGTCTTTCATTTGCTGCAGCGAACGGCCGGCGATGTCGAGAAAGCGCGGGTTAATGTCGCGCAATTGTCCGCTGACGGAATCGATCAGGGCGATCCCCATCGGCGCCGCCTCGAACATGGTGCGAAAGCGCGACTCGCCCTTGCGGATCGCCTCGTCGGCGCGGCGGCGTTCGCGCGCGAGCAGGCTGAAGTGCACCGCCGCGCCCACCACCATCAAGGCCGCCACCGCGCCCAGCACCCGGTACAACCACAGCGATTCGGCGCCGCCGCCGGTATACACGAAACCATCAAAGGCGGCATGCTTGGGCAGCATGCCCAGTTCGGCATACGTGTCGGCGATATGGCGCCAGCGCTCCGGGTTCATGTAACCGGTCTCCACCAATTCCGGCTGCACCAGCGCCACCATTTGGTGCGCTTCATACAGCAAGTGCTGGCGGTCGTGGCGACGGCTGTATTTATTCAATATCAAGTCGGCGATTTGCTCTGGGTGTTGCATCGCATATTGCCAGCCGCGCATGCTGGCCGCGCGAAAAGCCTTGACGCGCTCGGGATGCGCATTCACTTCTTGTTCGTTGGTAAACAGGTTATCGCCGTAAAAGTCGATGCCGGCCGCGCGCGGCGTAAACAACATATAGGGAAAACCGGCCCGGTCCAGATAATCGGGTTCATTGGTCGAGTAGGCCGAGATGGCCTCGACCTTGCCATTGATTAAGTCCTCGGGATTGTAGCTGTGCTCGACCCGTATCAGCTTGCTTAAGGGAACGCCTTCCTTCTTCAGATACACCAGCACATCGTCGCCATCAGGGGGATCGTCGCCAAGCGCACCGATCATGACGCGCTTGCCAATGATGGCGCGCACGTCGGACGCGCCGCGGCGCATGATGAGCACGGCCGACGCATGCTGGAAGATCGTTGCCAGCACGACTACCGGCTTGCCGGCCACACGCGCCAGCAACAAGCGGCTGCTGCCGACGCCATATTCGGCCTGGCCGGCAATGACGTTGCGCTCGGTCTGGCCGCCGTTGCCGCTTTCGACGATCGCCACGTCCAGCCCCGCGTCGCGGTAATAGCCTTGCTCCAGCGCCGCGTAATAGCCGGCAAACTGGAACTGATGCTGATGCTTAAGCTGCAGGGTGACGCGCTCAAGCGCCTGGGCCGGCACACCGCAACAGGCGGCCAGAAACAAGGCCGACAAGCCAGCCAGGAAGCGGCGAATCGGGTGGCGTGGCCACCCGAAACTAAAATGCGGAGCAACTGGGCGTGCTTGCACTGAAATATCCAGATTGACGGGGTGGGCGAAGCGCCTGGCAGGCACTCCGATTGTAGCGCCTTCGGCGCGCGCAAAGGATATTTGGCGCGCCCGCGCACGGACTTACTTGCGCGCGCTTCTTGCCGGCCCCGGTCCCGCACCCGCGCGCGCCTTGGCCGCTGGCGCGACCGGCTTGGCACCCGCCTTGGGACGGGCCTTGATGGTCGACAAGATCGACGGTCGCACCTTCGATTCGACCGCCGTGGTTTTCGGCGCGGCAGCCGTGCCACCCAGCGCAATGCGGCTCTTGCCGACGGCCGGCTTGAACTTGTCGGGCGTGCCGGCGCCGGCAGTCTGGCGGCTGCGCTCGCCCGCCGCCAGGCCGCCCGCTTCCGACGACGTCCAGGACGGTATCAAATGCTTGTCGCCATTGCCGATCAAGTCGCCGCGCCCCATGCCGACCAACGCTTCGCGCAAGATCGGCCAGTTGGCCGGGTCCTGGTAGCGCAGGAAAGCCTTGTGGGTGCGGCGGATCTTGCCGCTGCGGGCGGTCTCGACCACTTCCGAATCGGCCGTCACCTTGTGCAAGGGATTCTTGCGCGTGTGATACATCGTGGTCGCCATCGCCATCGGCGTCGGCATGAAGGTTTGCACCTGGTCCAGCTTGAAGTTGTTTTTCTTCAGCCACAGGGCCAGGTTCAACATGTCGAGGTCGGTCGTGCCCGGGTGGGCTGCGATGAAATACGGAATCAGGTATTGCTTCTTGCCGGCCTCAAGCGAGAAGCGGTCGAACATTTCCTTGAACTCGTCGTAGGCGCCTATGCCCGGCTTCATCATCTTTGTCAGCGTGCCTTCCTCGGTATGCTCGGGCGCGATCTTGAGCAAGCCGCCCACGTGGTGGGTCACCAATTCCTTCACATATTCGGGCGAACGCACCGCCAGGTCATAGCGCAAGCCCGAGCTGATCAAGACCTTCTTGATGCCGGGAATGGCGCGCGCCTTGCGGTACAGCGAGATCAGCTTGCTGTGGTCGGTGCCCAGGTTGACGCAGATCGAGGGATACACGCAAGACAGACGGCGGCACGATTCCTCGATTTTCTTGTCCTTGCAGGCGAGACGGTACATATTCGCGGTCGGGCCGCCCATGTCTGAAATGGTGCCCGTGAAACCTTTGGTCTTGTCGCGGATATGCTCGATTTCGCGCAAGATCGACGGTTCCGAGCGGCTCTGGATGATGCGCCCCTCGTGCTCGGTGATCGAGCAAAAGGTGCAGCCACCGAAACAGCCACGCATGATGTTGACGGAAAAACGTATCATTTCCCAAGCCGGGATATGCGCCTTGCCATAGCTCGGATGGGGCGCGCGCGCGTAATTCATGTCGTACACGCCATCCATCTCGTCCATCGCCAGCGGCAGCGGCGGCGGATTGATCCACACGTCGCGCTCGCCATGCGCCTGCACCATCGCACGCGCATTGCCGGGATTCGATTCCAGGTGGAACACGCGCGAGGCGTGGGCATACATCACCGGGTCATCCTTGACCACGTCATAGGCCGGCAAGCGCACCACGGTCTTGTCGTGCTGCTCCTTGGCCAGGGCCTGGCGCTCTTCGCGCGACATGATGCGGATCGGCTTGATCACTTCCGGCGCCGCCTGCGCATTGTCGGTGGCGCAAGCGGTCTTGTCTTCCTGGGCCATCGCATAAGGGTCGTGGTGGGCGTCAACCTTGCCGGGCACGTCGACCCGGGTCGAATTGGCGACCGACCAGTCGGTGGCCGGCAACCAGCCGGCCGGCGCCATGAAGGCGGTGCCGCGCAAGTCGCGGATGGTCTTGATATCCTCGCCGGCGGCGAGGCGGTGACTCAGGTCGACCAGGGCCCGCTCGGCGTTACCGAACAATAAAATGTCGGCTTTCGAATCGGGCAGCACCGAGCGCCGCACCTTGTCCGACCAGTAATCATAGTGGGCGATGCGGCGCAGCGAAGCCTCGATGCTGCCGATCACGATCGGCGTATCGGCATAGGCTTCGCGGGCACGCTGGGCATACACGGTGACGGCGCGGTCGGGGCGCTTGTTCGGCTCGCCGTTTGCCGTGTACGCGTCGTCCGAGCGGATCTTGCGGTCGGCCGTGTAGCGGTTCACCATCGAATCCATATTCCCGGCCGTGATGCCGAAATACAGGTTCGGCTTGCCCAGCACGCGGAAAGCCTCGGCCGAGAGCCAGTCCGGCTGGCTGATGATGCCGACGCGGAAACCTTGCGCTTCCAGCAGGCGGCCGACCAGGGCCATGCCGAAGCTGGGATGGTCGATATAGGCGTCGCCGGTGACAAGGATCACGTCGCAACTGTCCCAGCCAAGCGCATCCATCTCGGCGCGGGACATCGGCAGGAAAGGCGCTACGGCAGCGCGGGCAGACCGTTTAGGAACGGTCGCAAATAAATTGGTAGGGGAGCTCATATGGCACGAATTGTACCGGAAATGTCTGGTGCGGGCCTGCCGCCGACTCTTTTAGCCGACAAATTTATGCAAAAAAACGTTTATTTTTCAATCACTTGTAAAGTTTACCCAAGTAAGCCGGGAAATTTTCGCCGCCGAAAGCTTTGCTATTTGTGGTGGTGGCGACTATAACGAATACACCCCCCAACCCACCAAGGAAACCGGCGATGCGACGCAGACTGTACTTCATGTTACCCGGCGTGGCGAGCGGCCGCGCCATGCTCGACGAGCTCTTGCTGGCCAGGATAGAAGAGCGCCATATCCACTTCCTCGCGCGCGAAGGCAGCTTGCTGCCCGACATGCCCGAATTGAATGCGCTGCAAAAAACCGACCTGGCACATGGCGCCCAATTGGGCATGCTGATAGGCGGCGCGGTGGGCCTGGGGGCCGGCATTTTCATGGTCTTGTTTCCACCCGAGGGCCTGGCCTTGCGCACGGCGGCGATCTTGATCGCGGCGCTGGGCGGGGCCATTTTTGGCGCCTGGGCATCGGGCATGAATGCGGCGGCGGTGCCCAATTCGCGGCTGGCCAAATTTGCCGCGCCAATCGAGCAGGGCCGGGTGCTATTGATCGTCGACGTGGCGCCGGCCAGGGTCAAGGATATCAGCGACCTGATCGCGCGGCGCCATCCCGACGTCAGCTTCGGCGGCGCGGAACCGCCGATGGTGGCGTTTCCCTGAAGCGCGGCGCCAGCCTGGCTCTAAATGCCCATGCTCGACAAGATATTGCCCAGTTCGCGCAAGGCTGGTTCCAGTTGCGGATGTTGCGCGGCAAACTTGGCGGAAATTTCTTGCGTGCGCTCGGCCAGGCCGTAAGTGGTGGTATCGGCCGGTTCCGCCGCGCGCCGCTCGATCAATTGCTTGATATCGCCGTCGAGCTGGCGCAACAAGGCCAGCAATTCTTCGTCGATGGAAGCGGTGCCCGACAATTGCGCGTGCAGGTTTTTTAAGGAGGTCTTCAGATTGCTGTCCATGCTTTTTCCAGTCAATTGGTAAACTGCGTCACGAGGTAGAGCTCTTCGACCTTGGCTCTGGCCCACGGAGTCTTGCGTAAAAATTTCAAACTCGACTTGATGCTGGGGTCGCTGACGAAACAATTGATGTCAATGCGCTTGCCCAGTTCTGCCCAGCCATAGTGCTGCTGCAAGCGCGTCACGATCGCTTCCAGCGTCACACCATGTAAATCTTGCTCGTTCATAGTTCCATCTTACTCAAATTTATGCCGCCGGTGTCGGCCGCATGCGGGAAAACCCAGCCCGCCAAAAGGCGGGATGGGTGGGCCGGCTTACTTACTGCCGTTCAAGCCGCGCCGTTCAAGCAAGGCATCGATCTTGGAATCGCGGCCGCGGAAGTTGCGGAACAATTGCAAGGCATCGACGCTGCCGCCGCGCGACAACAACTGCTGGCGGAACCAATCGCCATTCTTGCGCTGCAAACCGCCGCTTTCCTTGAACCACTCGACTGTATCGGCATCGAGTTTTTCGCTCCACAGGTAAGCATAATACGCGGCCGAGTAACCGCCCGAGAAACTATGCGAGAAATACGTGGTGCGGTAGCGCGGCGGCACCGGCGCGAAATCGACGCCGGCGTCTTTCAGCGCGGACGCTTCAAACGCTACCACGTCGGTCGGCACTTGCGCCGGCGTCAACTGATGCCAGCGCTGGTCGAGCATGGATGCCGCCAGGTATTCGGTCAACATGAAACCCTGGTTGAATTTCTTGGCGCCCACCACCTTGTCGAGCAAGTCCTTCGGCATCGCCGCGCCGCTCTGGTAATGCTTGGCATAATTTTGCAGCACTTCCGGCCAGATCGCCCACATTTCATTGACTTGCGATGGATATTCGACAAAGTCGCTCGGCACATTCGTGCCCGAGAAACGCGGATACGTCACGTCCGAGAACATGCCGTGCAAGGCATGGCCGAATTCGTGGAACATGGTGGTGACTTCATCGAAGGTGAGCAGGGTCGGTTCGCCCGACGGCGGCTTGGGAATGTTCAAATGGTTTGCCACCACCGAATGGGTGCCCAGCAACTTCGACTGCGACACATATTCATTCATCCAGGCGCCGCCATGCTTGTTGCTGCGCGCGTAAAAGTCGGCGATGAACAGGGCCAGCGGCTTGCCGTTGGCGTCGATCACATCAAAGACGCGCACGTCCGGATTGTAGACCGGCAAATCCTTGCGTTCCTTGAAAGAGATACCATACAACTTGTGGGCGGCAAAGAAGACGCCGTTGTTGAGTACGCTGTTCAGTTCGAAATACGGCTTCAACTGGTTTTCATCGAAATTGAAACGGCTGGCGCGCAATTTATCGGTGTAAAACGCCCAGTCGGCGGCGCCGACCTGGAAACCGCCTTTTTCGGCATCGACCAGGCCTTGCAAGTCGCTCGCTTCGCGGCGGGCGTTGGCCACGGCCGGCTTGGCCAATTCCGACAGCAGGCTATTGACGGCGCCCACCGTCTTGACGGTCTGGTCTTCCAGCGAATAGGCCGCGTAATTCGGATAACCAAGCAGGGCGGCCCTTTCGGCGCGCAATTGGGCCAGCTTGAGCACCACCTTGCGGTTGTCGAACTCGCCGCCATGGCTGCCGCGCGCTTGCGAGGCATCCATCAGGCGCTGGCGCACCGCGCGATTGTTCAGCACGGCCAGCGGCGCCTGGCCGGTGGTATTGGTCAGCGCGATCACGAATTTGCCGTCCAGGCCGCGCGTCTTGGCGGCGGCGGCGGCGGTATCGATGGCATTCGGGGTCATGCCATCGAGTTCGGCGCGGGTATCGACCACCAGGCCCATCTCATTGGCTTCCTTCAGCACATTCTGGCTGAAGGCGGTCGCCAGCTCGGCCAGCTCGGCGTTGTAGGCTTTCAGCTTTTCCTTGTCGGCCGCGGACAATTTGGCGCCGGCGCGCACGAAATCAGTGTTGTAGCGCTCCAACAAATGTTTGGCTTCCGGGCTCAAGCCCAGTTTGTCGCGCTTGTTGTACAGGCTGTCTATGCGCTGGTATAACTTGGCGTTGAGCGCGATGCTGTCGGCATGCGCGGCCAGCTTGGGCGCCATATCGCGTTCGATCGCTTCCATCGCGTCATTGGTATTGGCACCGGACAAGTTCTCGAAAGTCGAACGCACGCGCGCCAGCAATTGGCCGGAACGCTCCAGCGCGACAATGGTATTGTCGAAGGTGGCTGGGTGCGTATTATTGGCGATGACTTCGGTTTCTGCCAATTGACGCCGCATGCCTTCCGCGTAGGCCGGCGCAAAGTGCTCATTGTGGATCAGGCCGAACTGCGGCATGTGGAAAGGCAGCGGGCTTTCCTTGAAAAACGGATTCGTGGCATCGATCATGGGCGCGACGGGCGTGGCGTGGGCAATATTGGCCAACAGCAAGCTGGCGGCAATGACGAGCATTTGAGGACGGACCATAACATCTTTCAATCTGAACTACACGAAGAGGTCGCGATAGCATCGAACTATGGCGGGCTAAGCGCCAGATCATAGCAGCATGAAACAATTGCGTCATCTGCAATACGGCAAGCCGCAGGCTAGAGCCGGGTTTCGATGCGCCGGTCGGGGATGAACCACAGCACGGCCACCAGGATGTACATAGCGAAGCCCAGCCAGGCATGCAACATCGACAGCGGGATCGCCAGCGCATACAGAACGATGGACGCCATACCCTTACGGTCCTTGCCGAGCGCCAGGGCCAGCGCCGATTCCCTGCCCTGGCGCGCGATCAAGGCGCGCGCCAGCAGCGCGTAAGCCAAGCCGCACATCAGCAACACGACGCCATACAGGGCCACCGGCACCGATTCGAAATGATTTTCCCCCATCCAGCCGGTAACGAAAGGTATCAGCGACAGCCAAAACAAGAGGTGCAAATTGGCCCACAGGATGCGGCCATCGACTTTGCTGACCGCTTGCAACATATGGTGATGGTTATTCCAATAAATGCCGACATAGATAAAGCTCAGCAGATAACTGAGAAATACCGGGATCAGGGGCAACAGGGCGGCCAGCGTGGTGCCCTGCGGCACCTTCAACTCGAGTACCATGATGGTGATGATGATGGCGATGACGCCATCGCTGAACGCTTCCAGCCTGCCTTTGCCCATGGCGATTCCCATATCAATAGTGGGGTGGTTTGTCGTTGACGGGATTGGTCCCGGACTCGGCGTTGCCGCCGACGTGTTCGGCCAGCTTGCCCAGCATGGCTTCGAGGCGGTCGATGCGGCGTCCCTGCTGGTACACCATCTGGTTCAGCGACTCGACCAGGTCTTCCTGCTGCGCAAGCTTGATTTCAATATCGACAAAACGGTTTTCGGTACTCACGGCATGCTCCAGGGCGATAAAGCAGGCATTCTACCTTTCGCCCCGGGCCGGCGCCGACAATACGCTCACTTGAGGTAGACGCCGCCGCACACGATCAAGTCCTGGTAGGGCTGGCAATACATGGCTTTCGGCTCTATCATGCCGCTGACGGGATTGGTGAATTTATACTCTTGCCAAAACGGGAGTTTTTTCTTCGCCAACTCGACTCTTTCCTTGACGAAGGCCTTGCCGTCGACATCCTTGATTTCCATCAGATTCTTGCCCAGCATTTTCACGTTCGCGCCGTGCGCATGGACCACGCCATCATTGCCGTAGACGGTCAGATACAGGTCGCGGTCGGTGAACTGGCCCCCTTTCCTGTCGATCTCGGCAAAGGTCTTTTCCCCGCCGTTGGCCTTGATGAACGCCACGGCTTTCTTCACCATGGCCTCGGCTTCGCCCTTGCTCACCAGGTCGGCCGCGCCGGCCGGATCGCCCAGCAGGCAGGCGCCGGCCAGCAAATATTTTCCAATCGGGGACATGGACGGCTCCACGAGGCATGCCGGAATGGCTGCCTTCATGCTAGCACGGCATGGGGCGCCTATTCCAGCCCTATTCTTTCGGTCCCGCCAGCAGCGCCTTCATGCGCGCCAGGCGCTCTTTCGGCGTCATGATTTCCGCCTCGGTCGGGACCGCATCGCCAACGTCGAGTTCCATTTCCTTGATGAAGCGCGAGACATCGCAATGGACTTGCTCGCCGGCCCGCTTGCGCTTCTTGCACCAGGTGATGCGCAGCGTGCGCTGGGCCCGGGTGATGCCGACATACATCAGGCGCCGTTCTTCCTGGATGCGCGCGCCCACCGTTTCGGGCGGCGCGTCGGCGTCGCCCTTGTGCGGCAAGATGCCCTCTTCCACCCCGACCAGGAAGACATGCGGAAATTCCAGGCCCTTGGAGGCGTGCAGGGTCGACATGCGCACCGCGTCCGGCTCTTCGTCCTTGCCTTCCAGCATGGTCATCAAGGCCACCATTTGCGTCAGTTCCAGCAAGTTTTTTTCGGGGCTGGACTTGTCCTTGCCGCCGCAACCGCGTTCCTTCAACCAGCTCGTGAAGTCGAGCACGTTTTGCCAGCGGCTCTGCGCCTGGCGCTCGTCGAAACTGTCGTACAAATACGATTCGTAATTGATTTCCTTCATCATATCGTCCAGCACTTCGGCCGCGTTCGCGCCGCTGCCGGCCGGGCCGGGCCGGCTGGCGCGCGCTTCGAGGTCGTTGATGAAAGTGCAGAACTGGCGCAGCGGAAAGAGCTGACGGTCGGTCAACAGGGCCTCAATGCCGCCCTTGAACACGGCCTGGAACAGCGAGCATTGCCACTGGCCAGAAAACGCGCCCAGCACTTCCAGCGTGGTCTGGCCGACCCCGCGGCGCGGCGTGGTGACGGCGCGGATGAAGGCCGGGTCGTCATCTTCATTGGCCAGCAGGCGCAGATAACTGATGATGTCCTTGATCTCGGCCTTGTCGAAGAAACTCTGGCCGCCGGAAATCGTGTAGGGAATGCGCTCCTTGCGCAGGCATTGTTCGATGATGCGGGCCTGGTGGTTGCCGCGATATAAAATCGCATAATCGGAAAACTTGTTCTTGCGCTCGAAATGGTCAGCCGAAATCATGATTGCCACTTGCTCGGCTTCTTGCTCGTCGTTTTGCATGCCGAGCACCTTGATCGGCTCGCCCAGACCATGCTCGGACCACAGCGATTTCTCGAACAACTTGGGATTGTTGCCGATCACCGCGTTGGCCGCCTGCAAAATACGCATGGTGGAACGGTAATTCTGTTCCAGTTTAATCACGCGCAAGTCGGGGAAATCGATTTCCAGCGTCTTCAGGTTTTCCACGGTGGCGCCGCGCCACGCGTAAATGGCCTGGTCGTCGTCGCCGACGGCGGTAAACATCGGTTTCTTGCCGATGCCGGTGACCAGCAATTTGACCAATTCGTATTGGCAGGTGTTGGTGTCCTGGTATTCATCGACCAGGAGATAGCGCAGGCGGCGCTGCCAGCGGTCGCGCACCGCCTCGTTATTGCGGAACAATTCAACGGGCAAGCGTATCAAGTCGTCGAAATCGACCGCCTGATACGCCGACAGCGTCGCCACATAACTGCGGTAAATGCGCGCGGCCTGGGCTTCGTCCTCGTCCTTGGCCTGCGCCAGCGCGGTATCCGGGTCGATCAAGCCGTTTTTCCACAGCGACATCGCGCTCTGTATGCGGCGTATCAATTGCTTGTCGGTCGTGATCGCCAGGTCTTGCACCAGCGAAAAGCAGTCGTCGCTATCCATGATGGAAAAGCGGTCTTTCAAGCCCACTCCATTGGCTTCCTGGCGCAAGATCTTCACGCCCAGGGAATGGAAGGTCGACACCGTCAATTGCTTGGCCTGGCGCGGCTGCTTGAGCAGGCGCGCGATGCGTTCCTGCATTTCCAGCGCCGCCTTGTTGGTGAAAGTGAGCGCGGCGATGGTCTTCGGCTCGTAGCCACGGTCTTCGATCAAGTGGGCAATCTTTTGCGTGATCACGCGCGTCTTGCCCGAACCGGCGCCGGCCAGCACCAGGCAAGGACCGTCGAGATAGCTCACGGCTTCGCTTTGCGGAATATTCAAGCCGAACTGGGGGGCGGAGGACATCGGGGAGTATTTTTCAGGAGGGGATGCGAGCGGCCATTGTATCAGTGCCGCGCGCGCCTCAAGACACGCCCCATGGATACAATCGGATCTGGCCGGCAATGGTACAAAAAATCGGGTACAAAAATCGGCCAAGCAAGTCGACGCCCCGTTTACCGTTTGGCCCGGTGTGCGTTACCATCCGTGCAGACGGGCGCGGCGCGCTCCCCTTCATTATTAACGGCAACACTATGAAATTTGAACACTTAATTGAAATTAACGATCCGCTCAATCCGCTGATCGAACCCATCAGCCAGGAACAATTGTGGCGCGGCCTGGTCTTGCGCGCCGAATCGCCGAAACTGTTCGTGCCCCACCTCGACGATTGCCAGATCGAGCAGCGCGACGAGGCCGGCTTCCGGCGCCGCCTGCGCTATGGCGAACTGGTGATCGAAGACCGGGTGCGCCTGTTGCCGCTGCACCAGGTGCGCTACGAGGTGGCGGCGCAAAAAGACATCAGCCCGTCGAGCCTGGTGATGACAATAGAAATGCCAAGCCCGGACACGCTGTGGGTGCGCTTCCAGTATGACGACGGCCACGACGCGGCGACCGACGCGGCCAATGCCATGTATGACGATTTTCGCCGCTCGGCTTACCAGGAATCGGATATCGATACGATACGGATCTTGCGCGAGCTGGCCGAGCAGGGCCGCCTGGACGCGCTGCTCAATTAAATCTTCGCCACGCCGCCCCAGACTTGCTCGAGCCGGAAGCTCAGCCCGGCTTGCGCAGCGGACAGCACTTCGCGGATCGCATGCCGCTCGATCTTGCTGTCGCGCCGCAAGGGCGGTTCGAGCGGGCCGCCCCACGGACCGAGCAGCGACAACACATGGGGCGTGGTGGAATGGGCGCCCTGGCGCGTGACCACGCCGATTTCGCCGCTGAGCAGTTTCACGAAGGTGCCGACCGGATAAATCCCCAATTCGTGTATCAAGACCGATGCCAGGTGGGCATCCACGGTTTCTTTCCCCTGCAGCAAAAGGTCGCGCAAGGCCGCGTTGGGCAACATGGTTTTCCGGTAGGCGCGCGCGCCTACCCGGGCGCAATAGCGGTCGGCCAGCATCACGATCTTGGCGGCCGGGCCGATCTGGGCCGAGGCGATGGCCGCCGGATAGCCACTGCCATCCTCGTTTTCATGGTGTTGCAAGACGCAGGCGAGCCACGCTTCATCGTCGACCCCGGCCGCCCGCAACAGAGCCACGCCGGCTGCCGCATGGTCGCGGATATAGCCCAGGTCAGCCGCCGGCAACGGCTCGGTGGCGCCCTGAAAGCGCTCATGATGGCGCAACATGCCGACATTCATGGTCAGCGCCGCCATGGTCAGGCTCAACACTTCCGGCTCGGGTCGTTTCAAGGCGCGCGCGACGATCATTGCGACGATGGCGCTATCGATGCCGTGGCGCACAGGATAAGGACCAGCCGCTTGATTGAGCAAGATGCAAGCCAGCGCCACATCCGAATCGAGGCGCAGCGCGTCGGCCAGCATGCCGGCCACTTCTTGCAGCTCGTGCAACTCGTGCTGCAAGCGGCCCCCGGCAATCGCCTCCAGCGCCGCCTGCAGGCGCACGCAAGCCAGATTGAGCATGCGCAAGACCGACGGTGGTTCATGGTGGATGGGGGCCACGTCTTCGCCGACGAAACCGCGTTCGAGCAGCATCTCGATTTGATTCGCACTGGCAAGCAGGTGTCCTTTCTTGGCCAGCATGCCGCCCCCTTCCCCGTACACGTCCCAGGGAAGCGCCTGACCCAGCGCGAGTTCGCTCGCGGCGATGCGTCGTATCGTCAAGCTATTCTCCGAAGCGGGCCGGCATCATGCGCGCCCCTGCAAAACACCCATTACTTTCCATTGGGCAACATACTGTGCCAATCATAGCACTGTTCCCGCGCCACCCCCACACACTGTTCACACCCCGGGAGTGCAATCCTGGCACGTGTCGGCCGCCGCCCCACCCCTGGACAAGTGCGCGGCCAGGTCGCGCAAGGCGGTGCGCACGCCCTCTTCCACCACCGGGTGATAAAACGGCATGTCGAGCATGGCTGCCACCGTCAAGCGGGCTTGGCAAGCCCAGGCCAGCAAGTGGGCCAGATGCTCGGCGCGCGGGCCGACCATTTCGGCGCCCAGAAAGCGGCCGCTGCCGACTTCGCCATACAGCCGCAGCACGCCGCGGTTTTGCAACATCACCCGGCTGCGGCCCTGATTTTCAAATGATACTGCGCCAACCGCGAACTTGCCGTCGTGGCTCAGGCACACATCCCGGTAACGCGCCCCGACGGTGGCGATTTGCGGCTCGCAAAAGGCCACCGTCAGCGGGGCGCGGCGCAAGCCCGGCTGCACGTCCGGATAGGCGCCCGCGTTGTGGCCCGCGATACGGCCCTGGTCCGCCGCTTCCGGCAACACCGGCCTGTCCTCGCTGGCATCGCCGGCAATGAAGATCGCGCTGTTGCCGCATTGCATGGTATGACTGTCGAACAGCGGCACGCCGCGTTCATCGAGTTCGAGTTGCGCCAATTCCAGGCCGAGCCCGTGCACATTCGGGCTGCGGCCAATGGCCACCAGCACATAATCATAGCTGTCGGCGCACTCCACGCCGGCCGCGTCGCGGCTACGCACCAGCAATTGCGCACCATCCTGGACGAGCGCCTTGATCGCGCTTTGAAAGCGCAAGTCGAGTTCCTCCGACAGGGTGCGCGCCGCCACTTGCAATACCAGCGGGTCGCTCAATTGCGCGATGCCGGCACCGCGCGCAAAGATCGTCACGCGCACGCCCAGGCGCCGCAAGGCCTGGCCCAGTTCCAGGCCTATCACGCCGCTGCCGATGACGGCCACCGAGGCCGGCAAGTCCGTCCAGTCGAACACAGCGTCGCTGGTGATGACGCGCGCGCCCGCCCGCCGCCATTCATCGGGCACGATCGCGCTGGAACCGGTGGCAATCACAATGCGCTCGGCCTCGATCACGGTATGTTCGTCCACTTGCAAGGTACGGGGACCGATAAAGCGGGCCCGGCCGACAATCCTGTCGGCTGCCGGCATGTGTTCGACATCGTCCAGCACGAAGCCAACAAAGCGGTCGCGCTCGCCGCGCACGCGCGCCATCACGGCCGCGCCATCGATGCGCACGGGACCGGGATGCACGCCGAAGGCGGGCGCCGCCGCCACCGCGTGCGCCGCTTCGGCGGCCGCGATCAAGAGCTTGCTGGGCATGCAGCCGACGCGCGCGCACGTCGTGCCGTAGGGCCCGCTGTCTATCATTACGCAGCGCTTGCCGTGCCCGCGCGCGGCCCGATACGCGGTCATGCCCGCAGTTCCGCCGCCGATCACGGCCACCTCGACTCGTATCCTGTCCACTGCTTTTACTCCCGCTCAAACTGTTGCGCTGCCCAGTCTCGATACTACTCTTTTACGCCAGATTTCGTTTTACTTTGAGGCAACAAATCATTAGTATGACTAATCGCAATAAAATTTTATAAGTACAACTTATGGCAAACCTGGATTATCGTGCGCTCGCGGTGCTCGACGCCGTCGCCAGCCACGGCAGTTTCGAGAAAGCCGCATGCGCGCTCGGCATCAGCCAGTCGGCCGTGTCGCAGCGCATCAAGGCGCTCGAAGACCGCAGCGGCCGGCTCTTGATCGTGCGCGGCCAGCCGGCGCTGCCAACCGGCCTGGGCCAGCGCCTGATCGCCCATTACCGCAATGTGCAATTGATGGAAGCGGCGCTCGACATCGACCTCGGCAAGCAAGTGAGTATGCCGGAAATCACGCTCGCCATCGATGCCGACAGCCTGGCCACCTGGTTCCCCGAGTGCCTGGCGGCGCTGCTGGCGCCGCCCCGCTGCCAGCTTGATGTACGCCTGGCCGCCAGCGATGCCGCGTTGCAACTGGTGCGCGAAGGCAGCGTGTTTGGCGCCGTCGCGGCCAGCGCGCCGGCCGCCACCGGCACCAGCGTGACCAGCCTCGGTTCGATGCGCTATGTCTGCGTGGCCAGCCCGGCGTTTGCCGGTCACTGGTTTGGCGACGGGTTTTCCGTGGAGGCGGCGCAACTGGCGCCGGCCGTCGTCGGCGAGCAGCGCTTGCTGGCGCGCTTCCTGGAGCAGGAATTGGCCATGCGCGCGCCGTTTCCGCGCCATACCATCCCGCTCTCGGCCACCCTGCGCGATTGCATCCTGGGCGGCGCGGCCTATGGCTTGATGCCGCAACGACAAGCCGGCCCCGCCCTGGCCCGCGATGGCCTGGTCGAGCTGTTGCCGGGGCGCGCCTTGGACGTCGCACTGAGCTGGCACGCCTGGAGCCTCGACACCCCCTTCACCAGACTGCTGTCCGAGCACATCGTGCTGGGCGCGCGGCGCTATTTATTGCAAGAAGCGTGAGACGGCTCAGATATCGAGCGGGTCGACTTCGAGCGACCATTTGACGCGGCTCTTCAGCGCGCGCAGCAAGGCCAGCCATTCCTTCAGGAACGCTTGCAAGGCCGGCCGCGAAGCCGACTCGACCAGCAACTGGGCGCGGTCGACATTGTGCACCCGCGTCATGCTCATCGGAATCGGATCATTGATAGTAATGGCCGGGTGGACGATGCAATCTTTCGCCAGATTCAAGAAGGCGATGGCGGTCGCCAATTCCGGCGCCTCGGCCCGCAGCAAGGCTTGGAATAGATAGGGCGGCAGCGCCGCCTGGGCCCGCTCTTCCAGCAGCGCCGTGGCGAAATGGTCGTAATCGTGGTTGACCACCGCGTCATACAGGGGATGGCGCGCGTAACGGGTTTGTATCAACACTTCACTGACGCTGCCGCCCTCGGTTTGCGCGGCCCGCCCGGCGCGGCCCGCCACTTGCATCAATTGCGCGAACAGGCGCTCGCTGGCCCGGTAATCCTGGGAAAACAGGGCCGTGTCCGGGTTCAGGATACCGACCAGTGTCAGCTTTTTGAAATCATGGCCCTTGGCCACCATCTGGGTGCCGATCAAGATATCGACTTCGCCCCGGTGCACCGAATCGAAGGCCGCTTGCGCGCTACCCTTCTTGCGGGTCGAATCGGCGTCGATGCGCAGGATACGGGCTTCGGGAAACAATTGCTGCAAGCCTTCCTCGACGCGCTGGGTGCCGCGCCCCAGCGGTTGCAAGTCGACATTGCCGCAAGTGGGGCAGTGGCGGGGAATCCGCAATTCCAGGCTGCAATGGTGGCAGCGCAAGCGTTGCTCCGGCTTGTGCAACACCATGAACGAGGTGCAACGCGTGCAATTGCTGATCCAGCCGCAAGACTCGCAACAAATCACGGGCGCATAACCGCGCCGGTTCAAAAATAGCAGCGACTGTTCGCCGCGCTCCATGCGCAATTTCAGCGCCGCCACCAGGTGCGAGGTCAAGCCATCCTTGGGCTTGTCGCGTTCCATATCGAGCAGTTTGACCCGTGGCAAGACCGCGTTCTTGACGGCGCGCTCGCGCAATTCAAGTTTCTTGTAGCGGCCCGACTGGGCGTGGTGCCAGCTTTCCAGCGAAGGCGTGGCCGAACCAAGCACGATGGGAATGCCGAGCTGCCAGGCGCGCCACACCGCCAGGTCGCGGGCCGAATAGCGCAAGCCTTCTTGTTGCTTGTAGGATGGATCGTGCTCTTCATCGATGACGATCAATTTCAGGCCCGGCAGGGAAGCGAGGATGGCCAGCCGGGTGCCGAGAATGATGCGGGCCTTGCCTTGATGGGCGGCCAGCCAGTGCAACATGCGCTCGCCCTCCGACAGGCTGCTGTGCAGGGTGGCCAGCATGACGCCGGGAAAGCGGGCCCGGATATTGCCCTCCAACTGGGGCGTCAAATTGATTTCCGGCACCAGGATCAAGATCTGGGCCGCTTCTTCGCGCGCCAGCACTTGCGCGCACGCTTGCAGATAGACTTCGGTCTTGCCGCTGCCCGTCACGCCATATAGCAGCGTGGGCGCAAAACCCCGGGCGCCGCCGATCGCATCGGCCGCTTCTTGCTGCGCGGCATTGAGCTGCGGCATCGCCAGCGGCGTGCCGTCGTGCAAGCTGTCATCCTTGGCCAGTTTCTTGATGGCCCGGTCGAGCGCGACGGTACTGGCGACCCGCAAATTCTTGGGCAGGCCGGGCAGCGCCACCTCGCCCAGCGGGCGCTGATAATAATCGGCGGCAAAGCCGGCCAGCGCCAGCCATTGGCGCGACAGGGGTGCCAACTGGCTACGCACGGCCAGCGCATCCTTCAGCTTGGCCGGCGCCACCTCGCTGCTCTCGACCACGCCGACAATCAAGCCCATCACCTCGCGCCTGCCGAAAGGCACCAGGGCCAATTGGCCGACCAGCGGCCGGCAATCTGGCTCGCAAGGCCAGCGGTAGTCGAAGTAAGCGTTGAGCGGGGTATCGAGCGCGACTTGAAGAATGCATTGCGCCATCTAACCTACCAATCTGCAAAAAAAAGCGCGAAAAACACGGTGCGCCAGGGGCTTTTTGAACTATCCACAGCGTCTGTGGATAACTTTGTGGACAAAGCGAAATTAACGGGGAGAAACCATCGCCCTTGAATCGGCACCAAACACGAGTTTGCTCAAATCCTTAAAATATAATCCTTTAAAATCAATCACTTGAAAAATCCAGCCCGGGAGAGTAAAAAGCTGACTATTTTTCTTGCTCTCTGTGCATAACTGAAATATTCAAGGAGAAAAACAGCACTGTTTTCGGGCCTGGCCGCCATTTTCGGGAAGCCGCCACGGGCGCCAGGCTTGCGTCGATGCAAGAACAACGGCCATCTGGAAAAATGGCTGAAAAATTATCTTTTCCAAGTTGAAATACCGGCCTGGCCGCTAAGTCACGGTAAACAAAGTACTTTTCTTTTTTATCCACAGAAGCTGTTGATAACTTTGTGGACAATGAGCTTGCCATCTCCCCCGCATGAGGAATAACCTTGGCCATAAGCCCGTTCAGGGCAAAATATGGGAAAACTTATTCCTTATGAATCAATCACTTGGAAGCATCCTCCGGGCAAGGAAAGAATGCTGCCTTTTATTTCCGCAGTAAAAAAAATTGTGCATAAGTCGGTTTGACTGATGCCGTCGGGGCAAGAAAAAAACGGGTTTTCAAGCCCGCAAGGCCCGGCTTTGCGCATGCACCGCCGCCACCATGGCCGCCACCGATTCCGGCGCCGTGAATTGGGAAATTCCGTGGCCCAGGTTAAAGACATGGCCATTGCCGGCTGCCGGCGGACCGAAGGCGTGCAAGACCTTGGCCACTTCGGCGCCGATCTGCTCCGGGCTGGCAAACAGGATGGCCGGGTCCAGATTGCCTTGCAAGCCGACCTTGTGGCCGACCAGTGCGCGCGCGCGGGCTAGGTTCACGGTCCAGTCCAGGCCGACGGCGTCGGCACCGATATCGGCAATTTGTTCGATCCACTGGCCGCCGCCCTTGGTGAAGACGATGGCGGGGATGGTCACGCCATCCTTCTCGCGCTTGAGCTGGGCCATGACTTGCCGCATATAATCGAGGGAAAATTCCTGATACGCGCCATCGGCCAGCGCGCCACCCCATGAATCGAAAATCATCACGGCTTGCGCGCCGGCATCGATTTGCGCGTTCAAGTATTGCGCCACGGCCGTGGCATTCGTGGCCAGGATGTGGTGCATCAAGTCGGGACGGTTATATAGCATCTTTTTGATGGTGTGGAACTCTTTCGAGCCGCCGCCCTCCACCATATAGCAAGCCAGGGTCCATGGGCTGCCGGAAAAACCGATCAGCGGCACCCGGCCCTTGAGTTCGGTACGAATTTGCGTAACCGCCTTGAACACGTAGTCGAGCGCATCCGGTTCCGGCACGCGCAGCGCCATGACGTCTTGCTCGGTGCGCAGCGGACGCTCGAACTTCGGCCCCTCGCCATCGACGAAATACAAGCCCAGGCCCATCGCGTCGGGCACCGTCAAGATATCCGAGAACAGGATCGCCGCGTCGAGCGGGAAACGCTCTATCGGTTGCAGCGTCACTTCGGTGGCGTAATCGGGATTCTTGGCCAGGCCCAGGAAAGAGCCGGCCCGCTCGCGCGTGGCGCGGTATTCCGGCAGATATCGGCCCGCTTGCCGCATCAGCCACACGGGCGTGTAATCGGTCGGCTGGCGCAGCAGCGCGCGCAAGAAAGTGTCATTCTGGAGCGGGGCGAATTGTGGCATGGAAGGCAATCGTTAGCTTGGAGAAAGCCGCTATTATCGCACCCAATGCACGCATCCCCATCCACGCGCACCGCGCAAGTTTTTGTGGATGATAGTTCGCGCTTTCACTATGATGCCCTTATCATGGACGCCCGCCGTCGGCGCAATGCATTTCCCATTCTTACGGAGCCAGTATGACATCAGTCGCATCGAGCAACAATACCGCCTATGGCTTGTGGCCTTCACCGATCGCCGCCGCCCTGGTGGCGGCCGGCGCCTCGCCGCTGACCCAATTGGCGCTGGGCGGGCCCGGTGGCGACGATATTTTCTGGCTGGCGGGACGGGCCGCCGAGGGCGGCCGCAATACCCTGCTGCGCCAGCGCTGCGCCAGCGTGGACGAATTGACCCCGGCGCCCTGGAATGTGCGCACCCGCGTGCATGAATACGGCGGCGGCGCCTACGCCGTGGCCGGCGACACCGTGTATTTTTCGAATTTTATCGACAACCTGATTTACATCAAGGTCGGCGCCGACGCGCCGCGCGCGCTGACCCGGCCCGGCACCGCACGCCACGCCGATTTCAGCGTCGACGGCCAGCGCCAGCGCTTGATCGGCGTGCGCGAGTTGCACCCGGCCGAGGGCGCGGCTCATCCCGACAATAGCCTGTGCGCCATCGGCGCCGACGGCGCCGAAACCGTGCTGGCCCAGGGCCATGATTTTTACGCGGCGCCGCGCCTGTCGCCCGATAGCCGTCTGCTGGCCTGGCTCAGCTGGGACCATCCGCGCATGCCGTGGCAAGGCACCGAGCTGTGGCTGGCCGAAGTGGGCGCAGATGGCATGCTGACCGCGCCGCGCCTGATCGCCGGCGGCGCGCAAGAGTCGATTTGCCAGCCGGAATGGTCGCCCGAAGGCGTGCTGCATTTCGTGTCCGACCGCAGCGGCTGGTGGAATCTTTACCGCTTGAATGGCACGCAAACCGAGGCGCTGTGCCCGATGCAAGCCGAGTTTGCCTGTCCGCACTGGACTTTCGGCGTCGCCATGTATGGCTTTGGCGCGGGCGGCGACATTATCTGCACGTATATCGAGCAAGGCGTCAGTCACCTGGGCCGCCTGGCCGCTGGCCGCGGGCCGCTGCAAGCAATCCCGACGCCCTACCAGGAAATCCGCGAATTGTGCGTCGGCCCCGGCTTTGTCGCACTGCTGGGCGGCGCCCCGACCATCCCGCTGGAATTGGCGCGTATCGATTTCGCCAATGGCGAACTGGAAGTGCTGGCGCGCTCGATTCTCGACTTGCCCGAGCCGGCCTATATATCCTTGCCGCAAAGCGTCAGCTACCCGAGCGGCGGGCGCACCGCGCACGCCTTCTTTTATCCGCCTTGCAACGCCGACTGCGCCGCCGCACCCGACAGCAAGCCACCCCTGATCGTCATCAGCCATGGCGGCCCGACCAGCATGACCAGCAACACCCTGAAGCTGGCCACCCAGTTCTGGACCAGCCGCGGTTTCGGCGTGCTCGACGTCAATTACGGCGGCAGCAGCGGTTACGGCCGCGCCTACCGCGATGCCTTGCAAGGCCAGTGGGGCATCGTCGATGTCGACGATTGCGTGGCCGGCGCGCGCTACCTGGCCGAGCGCGGCCTGGCGGACCCCGAACGCCTGATCATCCGCGGCGGTAGCGCCGGCGGCTTGACCACCCTGTGCGCGCTGACCTTCCACGACGTCTTCAAGGCTGGCGCCAGTTATTACGGCGTGTCCGACCTGGAAGGCCTGGACCTCGATTCGCACAAATTTGAATCCCATTACAATGCCTACCTGATCGCCCCGGCGCCCGAGGCGCAAGCGCTATACCTGGCCCGCTCGCCCATCCACCATACCGAACGCCTGCGCCGGCCGATGATTTTCTTCCAGGGCCTGGACGACAAGGTGGTGCCGCCGCAACAATCGGCGCTGATGGTGGACGCGCTCAAGCGGCGCGGCGTGCCGGTCGCCTATCTGGCGCTGGAAGGCGAGGGCCACGGTTTTCGCAAGGCGGAAAACATCGCCCGGACCCTGGAAGCGGAATTGTATTTCTACCTGCGCGTATTCGGCCTGACCGCCGCCGGCGGCGCGGCCCCCGTCCATATCGACAACATGCCGGACTGAACATGAACGATCAACTTGCCGAACATGGCGCATCGACCCGCCCGACGCCGGACACGGCGGAGCAGGCCTTGCTGGCCGAATTCGACGCCCTGGAGATGCATGAAAAAATGATCCTGGCCTTGCTGGCCATGATCGGCGAGCCGGTGGGCAAGCATGCCGTGTTCGAGCATGTGCAGCGCGCCAACATCAGGCCGCCGGATGGCGCACCTTTCAAGCTGGGGCCAGTGGTCGACACCCTGCACAGGCTGGCGCGCCAGGCACTCATCAGCGAAACGGTCGGGCGCGGTTTCAGTTGCGGCGCCCGGCTGCGCTGGCCAGCCATGCGCGCGGCGCTGGAATTGTGCCGCTTCGGCGACCTGGGCGACGCCATCGACAGCATCAATCCGGTGCGCCGCAACTGGGACGGTTATGTCGAGTTGCGCAGTTATCAACAGGGCCTGGCGCGGCTGCGCGTCGCCCTGCTGCGCGGCCATGCACCGCAACAAGTCATCCCCATCTTGAGCACTTGCATGGGCTGCTATGAAGCGGCGCAATTGCATCCGCTGATAGAAATCTGCGGCCGCCCCTTCGAGCCGGAAATGCTGGAACGCATCCATCCGCTGTTGCAAGACGATGTCCTGGCCACCCTGCTCGATCATTCCCAGCGCGAACCGGACACGGCGCCGGCCCTGCGCGCCCATGCCGAGGCCCATGCCGGGCGCCGCCACGCGGCCGGCCTCACGCTCTCGGCCTCGCTGCAATTGGCGCTGGCCGAGCACGCCATCCTGTGCGGCCGCCTCGAGCACGCCGCCCACTTGCTGGCCGGCGCCGAAGGGGGCTTGGCCCGCTTCTTCGAGAGCGTGATCGCCCAATTGCGCGGCGACCAGGAGGCGGCCCTGGCCGGCTTCGAGGCCGCCTTGAAACTGCTGCGGCGCGAAACGGGCAAGCGCAAATTATGTTTTTCCGGCATGGGCGGCCATTTGTACGTGCTGGCCTTGCTGCGCGGCGCGGACCCGAAATTGCTCAAGCTGGCCGAGTCTTACCTGGACCTGGCCTTGCGCGCCCAGCACAACCCTGACAGCACCGTGTACCAGCAATTGAGCATGTTGCGCCAGATTCGCGCCGGCACCTTGCAAGCCGATGTGGTGCCGTCCCGCAATTGGGAAAGCCAACTGCAGGCGCAAATGTTCCAGGCCCTGCTGTATTACTGGCTAGCCTTGCCGCAACTGGCCGAGCGTAAGCCGCAATTACGCGCACTGACGCAGCAGGCGGCGGCGGCCGGCTTCGATTTCATCGCGGCCCAGGCCGCCGGCCTGCTGGGCCATCTGGGCGACGCCGCGCAAGCGCACTACGCGGCCGGCTTGCGGGCGCGCCACGGTTTCGCCGATCTGGCAACCTGGTTCGAACGCCAGGAAGCGTGGCAACGCCAGCTCAGCGCGCTGATCAATCTGCAGCAAGGCGCGCCCGTAGCCAGCCATGGCTCGCGCCTGGTCTGGCTGGTCGCCTACGACGCCCGCCATGGCATGACCGAAGTCGAGCCGCGCGAGCAAAAGCGCGATGCCCGCGGCGCCTGGAGCAAGGGCCGCGCCATGGGCCTCAAGCGCCTGTATGAAGAGGCCAATGACATCGATTTCCTGGCGCCGCAAGACGTGCGCGTGGCGGCGGCCGCCATCTCGCCGTTCAAGCAATATTATTCTTCCGCACCCCGTTATGAAATCGCGCCCGACAAGGCGGCCGCCGCCTTGACCGGTCACCCACTGGTATTCTGGCTCGACGCGCCAGAAATCCGCGTCGAATTGCTGTCCGGCGAGCCGGAATTGCTGATCAAGTCCCGGGATGGCCAATTGTGGCTGACCCTGCAGCCGCCCATTGCCGACGCCGCCATCGTGGTGACGAAGGAAACTCCGACCCGCTTGCGCGTGATTCACGTGCTTGACGAGCACCGGCGTATCGCCGCCATTGTCGGCGCCGGCCTGGCCGTGCCCCTGCATGCGGAAAAACAAGTGTTGCAAGCGATAGGCGCGATTTCCGCGCTGGTGACGGTGCAATCGGACATAGGCGGGGGCGCCCCCAATGTCGAACAAATCGAGGCCGACCCGCGCCTGCACGCCCACTTGCTGCCCTACCAGCAAGGCTTGAAGATGCAAATCCTGGTGCGTCCCTTGAGCGGCGGCGCCTATTACGCGCCCGGCAGCGGCGCCGAAAGCGTGTTTGCCGAGGTGGCCGGCAAGCCGCTGCAAGCGCGCCGCGACTTGAACGGCGAGCGCGAGGCGCAGCGCCAATTGCTGGCCGCCTGCCCGGTGCTGGAAGAGGCCGAGCAAGAGCACGGCGAATGGCTGCTGGGCCAGCCGGCCACCTGCCTGCAATTGCTGGCCGAGCTGCAAGAACTCGATGCCGACAAGGTGGTGCTGGCCTGGCCCGAGGGCGAATCTTTCCGCGTCAGCAAGCGCATCGAATCGTCCCAATTCCGGCTCGCCATCAAGAGCGAAAAAGACTGGTTTGCCGCCAGCGGCGAATTGCAAGTCGATGAAGACAAGGTGCTCGACTTGCGCGCCCTGCTCGATCTGATGAAAAACAGCCAGAGCCGCTTCGTCGCGCTGGGTGACAATCAATTCCTCGCCCTCAGCGAGGAATTGCACCGCCGCCTGTCCGAACTGGCCGCCTATGGCGAAGCGCACGGCAAGGGCGTGCGCGTGCATCCGCTGGCCTCGTTCGCGCTGGAAGAATTGGCCAGCGACGCCGGCGGCGTGAAAGCCGACAAGCTGTGGAAAGAGCATCTGGCCCGGCTGCAAAGCCAGGCCGGCTTCACGCCGCAATTGCCGAGCACCTTGCAAGCCGAGTTGCGCGACTACCAGTTGAGCGGCTTCGAGTGGCTGGCCCGGCTGGCGCACTGGGGCGTGGGCGCTTGCCTGGCCGACGACATGGGCCTGGGCAAAACCTTGCAAGCGCTGGCCTTGATCCTGTCGCGCGCACCGCAAGGGCCGACCCTGGTGGTGGCGCCCACCTCGGTGTGCATGAACTGGCTCAGCGAAGCGGCCCGCTTCGCCCCGACCTTGAACTTGATCCTGTTCGGCGCCGGCGACCGCAAGGAAACGCTGGCCAAGGCGCAAGCCTTCGACCTGGTGGTGACCAGCTATGGCTTGCTGCAACAGGAAGCGCACTTGTTTGCCGACATACAATGGCACACGGTGGTGCTCGACGAGGCGCAAGCGATCAAGAATGGCGCCACCAAGCGCTCGCAGGCGGTGATGGGCTTGCGCGCCGATTTCCGCATGCTGGCCACCGGCACACCGCTGGAAAACCACTTGGGCGAATTATGGAATCTGTTCCGCTTCATTAATCCCGGCTTGCTCGGCAACATAGACCAATTCAATCTGCGCTTCGCCGGCCCGATCGAGCGCGCCCAGGACCCGCGCGCGCAAGCGGAGGCGCGCCTGCGCCTGCGGCGCCTGATCCAGCCGTTCATCTTGCGTCGCATCAAATCGCAAGTGCTGGCGGAATTGCCCTCGCGCACGGAGATCGTGCTGGAAGTCGACTTGTCGCCGGCCGAAACGGCGCTCTACGAATCGCTGCGCCGCGCGGCGCTGGAAAAGCTGGCGGCAGTGGAAGGGCCGGCCGCGAAAAAAGCCATCCAGATCCTGGCCGAAATCATGAAGCTGCGGCGCGCTTGTTGCAATCCGCAACTGGTGGCGCCGGAACTGGGTCTGGCCAGTAGCAAGCTGGCGGCCTTCGCGCAATTGCTCTCGGGCTTGCTGGAAAACCGCCACAAGGTACTGGTCTTCAGCCAATTCGTCGACCACCTGAGCCTGATCCGCCAACACCTGGACCAGCATGGCGTCAGCTATCAATACCTGGACGGCTCCACCCCCATGCAAGAGCGCAAGACCCGGGTCGACGCCTTCCAGGCCGGCCAGGGCGAGGTTTTCCTGATCAGTCTGAAAGCGGGCGGCATGGGCATCAACTTGACGGCGGCCGACTATGTGATCCACATGGACCCGTGGTGGAATCCGGCCGTCGAAGACCAGGCTTCGGACCGGGCCCACCGCATGGGCCAGTTGCGCCCGGTCACCATCTACCGCCTGGTTGCCAAACATACCATCGAGGAAAGCATTGTCGACTTGCACCAGCACAAACGCGACCTGGCCGACAGCTTGCTCGAAGGCAGCGACGCGGCGGCCCGCATGTCGGCCGGCGACATGCTTAATATGCTGCAAGAAGGCTTGAAAAAATAGGGCGCGCGGCTGGCCCATTTCAACTATTCATGCAATCATTTCAATTTGATTATCCGGGGCACACACCATGAGCGAAGACAATGCATCCACCATCGGCCCCGGCGCCACGCTATTGTGCAGCAAGGCCTGGACCGCCTATATCGGCACCTTCCTGCTGGCGCTGCTCTTGTTCGGCGTCCTGTGGCTGGCATTGCGCTGGAACGAGCTGGCCGCCGCCGGCGTGCTGGCCGGCTCGGCGCTGCTGATCGGCTACCGCGTGCTGCTGATACGCAGTTACCAATTGTATTACGACGACGCGGGCGTCTGGCTCAACGCGGGCATCTTGCCCTGGAACAAAGGCATCAGCGGCGTCAAATGGCGCGATATGGACGAAGCCACCTTCGTGCCCGATTTCTGGAGCTGGTTATTCAAGTCTTACACGATCCGGATCGGCCACCGCTTCACCAAGGCCAGCGAAATCACCTTGACCAGCATGGCGCGCGGCAAGGATGCCGTGATCGCCCTCAATGCCCGCCAACAAGAGATGATACGCAAGCACGCCATCGTTTGAGGCCGCCGCAGGCGATCAATGATAATCTGGCGAACTTGTCACCTGGCACGCCAGGCGATTATTGCCACACATTCTAGAGACTACGCACCATGATAAAAACCAAAATTGCGCTCGGCGCATTGATGATGGCATTGACGGTGGCGCCGGCCTGCGCCGCCAAGAAAACTTCCAAGCACGTCAAGGCGGCAACCAAGACCGCCCCCGCTCCCGTCAAGGCTGTCGCCTCGGAAAAACGCCAGGACAAGGCGCTCGACACCCTCAGCGGCCAATTCCTCGGCGCGCTGTGGCGCATCGATCCGGAAAGCGCGATTGCCGCCGGAAAATATGACGGCGCCGCCAACCTGACCATTCCAGACCAGGCCAGCCGCGACCGCCAACTGGCTTTCATCAGCGACTGGCAAGCCCGCTTCGCCAAGATCGACGCGCGCCAATTGTCGCCCAAACAGCGCACCGACCTGGCCCTGCTGGACAACAAGCTCAAGTCCGACCGCTGGTATTTGACTACCTTCCGCGACTTCGAATGGAATCCCGCCAATTACAATATCGCCGCGCCGCTCGACTTCATCCTCAATACCGAATATGCGGCCAAGCCGCAACGCCTGCGCACCCTGCTCAAGCGCATCGCCAATGTGCCGGCCTATTACGAGGCGGCGCGCGACAGCATCCTCAACCCGACCCGCGAACATGTCCAGTTGGCAATCGCGCAAAGCCCCGGCGTGCTGACCGTGCTCGACGACCTCGACCACGCGGCCCAGGCCTCGATCTTGACCGTCGAGGAAAAGCAGTTGTACGCCACGCGCATCGCGGCCGCCCGCAAGGCTGTGGATGGCTATGTGATCTGGCTCGGTGAACTCGACAAGACACTGGAAAAGACTGGCGCGCGTTCGTTCCGGATCGGCAAGGACTTGTATGAACAGAAATTCGCCTACGATATCCAGGCTGGCGGCAGCGCCGAGCAACTGTATCAAAAGGCCCTGTTGGCGCGCGAGCAATTGCTGGTCAGCATGAACAACCTGTCCGACGAACTGTGGAGCAAGACCATGGGCGAGGCGGCCAAGCCGCCGGATCGCAGCGAAAAAATCGGCATGGTGATTGCCAAGCTGTCGAGCCAGCATGTGGCGCGCGCCGACTTCGTGCCGGAAATCCAGCGCCAGATTCCGCTGTTGCAAGATTGGGTCAGCAGCCACAATCTGCTCACCATGGACCCGAAGAAACCGTTGGTGGTGCGCGAAACCCCCATGTATGAACGGGGCGTGGCTGGCGCCAGCATCGAGGCGCCCGGCCCGTACCGTCCGCAAGACCGCACTTACTACAATGTCACCCCGCTCGACGGCGAGACGGCCGAGCAGGCGGAAAGCAGCTTGCGCGAATACAACCACTGGATTTTACAGATTCTCAATATTCACGAAGCCATTCCCGGTCATTACGCGCAACTAGTGTATGCGAATAAATCGCCCTCCATCGTCAAGTCGATCTTCGGCAATGGCGCCATGATCGAAGGCTGGGCCGTGTATGGCGAACGGATGATGCTGGAATCGGGCTATGGCGACAATGCGCCTGAAATGTGGCTGATGTATTCGAAATGGAATTTGCGCAGCGTTACCAACACCATTCTCGACTACAGCGTCCACGTGCTCGGCATGAGTAAGGAACAGGCGCTGGACTTGCTGACCAGGCAAGCCTTCCAGACCCAGCGCGAGGCGACGGAAAAATGGCGCCGGGTGCAACTGACGTCAGTGCAACTGAGCAGCTACTTCAGCGGTTACAGCGAGATCATGGAATTGCGCGAACAGCGCAAGCAAGCCCTAGGCAGCAAATTCGTGCTCAAGGATTTCCATGAGCAATTCCTCAGCTATGGCAGCGCACCGGTGCGCGTCATCAAGGACTTGATGCAATAAAGGGTGGGTTGGCGGGGTTCGGGTTGGCGCGCCAACCCGAACCGGCTACATCAAGACAGTTCTTCGGGTGCCTGGGTGGCCCGCACGAAGACGGGCGCCACCAGCAGGCCCAGTTCGAACAGCAGGCACATCGGCAAGGCCAGCGACAATTGGCTGACCACGTCCGGCGGCGTGACGATGGCGGCCACCACGAAGGCGCCGACGATCACGTAGCGGCGCAATTCCCTGAGCTTGGCCACGCTGACCAGGCCCATGCGCACCAGGATCACCACCACCACCGGCACCTCGAAGGTGGCGCCAAAGGCCAGGCACATCGACATCACGAAATCGAGGTAATTCTCGATATCGGGCATGACCGTGATGGTGCTGGGCGAAAATTCGCTGATGAACTTGAAAACCCGCCCGAACACGAAGAAATAGCAGAATGCCACGCCGGACATGAACAACAGCGACGAGGAAAACACCAGCGGCGCGATCAGGCGCTTTTCATGCGTATACAAGCCGGGTGCGATGAAGGCCCACAATTGGTACAAGACCCACGGCAAGGCCACGATGAAGGCGATCACCAGCGTCACTTTCATCGGCACCAGGAAGGGCGAAATGACGCCGGTGGCAATCATTTTCGCGCCCACCGGCAGCGAGTCTACCATCGGTTGGGCGATGAAGTCGTAGATGCGCGAGGGACCGGGCCAGAACATCAGCGCCGCGCACACCAGCGCGATGCCGATCGAGGACTTGACCAGACGGTCGCGCAACTCGATCAAGTGGGAGATGAAGGTCTCTTCCATCGGGGCTGAACTAGTCATTTAGTAAAACGATGCATGGGATTTGCTGCCTGGACGGAACTTTGCGACGCGTGCCGCGCCGGAAATCACATGCGTCTTGCCGCCGTGACGCTGCTTGTACCAGCCGGGTATGGCCGCGTTGCGCACCAGCTTCTTGCGGCGGAATTCGCGCGCCTTGCGCGCCAGGTCGTCCGGCGTGGCCAGATTCAGGCGCGGATGGTCGTTCCACGCTCCCTCCACTTCGGCCAGGTTGTGGGCGATCGAATGTTCGACCCCATCCTTGATCGATTGGGCTGCTTCCTGCACTTCCTTGTGCAAGTTTTTCAGCTCGTCGAGTTCGATTTCGCGGCTCACCTCGGCCTTGACATCGTTCAGGTAACGCTGCGCCCGGCCGTACAACGACCCAGCCATGCGCGCCACCTTGGGCAGCTTTTCGGGACCAATGACGATCAGTGCGACGACGCCGATAATGGCGAGTTTGGAGAGACCGAGATCGATCATAGGGTATCAAAGTCTGATATCAGCGGGGCGCATGGCCTCTGGCCGACGCTCAAGACTTGCTTTTCTCTTTCGCTTCGACATCGATGGTACTGGCCACCTGGGCCGGAGCGGGAACGGCAGCGGGCTTCTCATCCTCGCCCTTGACGCCATCCTTGAAGCCTTTCACGGCCTTGCCGATGTCGGCGCCCATATTGCCGATCTTCTTGGTGCCAAATACCAGCATCACCACCACCAGCACGATTAGCCAGTGCCAAATACTCAATGAACCCATCATCTTCTCCTTGCCGGACGGATAAGCCCGAAATTGGTTAAAACCTGTTTTCACAGTATACGCGATGCGCGCCTGTCATGTGCCCGTCATAAATGACCAGGCACCGTGCTAGCGCTGGCCGCGCCAGGGACGCGCTCCGCCATACATGTGCAGGTGCAAATGGTACACCTCTTGGCCACCGTCGGGACCGCTATTAATCAGGGTCTTGTAGCCGCCGTTCGGGGTCCCGTCCGCGTCGTAAGAGACGGCGCAACCGAGTTCCAGCGCCAATTTCGGCGCCAGGCTCAGCATTTTGCCCAGCATTTGGACATCGCCGTCGGCGCAATCGGACAGGGTCGCCAGATGGCGCTTCGGGATCACCAGCACGTGCACCGGCGCGGCCGGATTGATATCCATGAACGCCAGCATGTCCTCGTCTTCATAGACGATGTTGGCGGGGATTTGTTTGGCGGCGATCTTGCAAAAAAGGCAGTTTTCCACAGGGGCTCCGGATTAATGGTGATTCGATTCGTCGGCGTCGCGCAGCACATCCTTGCGCGCCGCCATTTCTTCTATGCCCGAGATGCCTTCGCGCCGGGCCAGCTCGTCGAGCACCTGGCGCGGCGTCAAATCGAACTGGGCCAGCATGACCAGACTATGAAACCACAGGTCGGCGCATTCGTAGAGCAGCTTGGCACTGTCGCCGTCGCGGCGCGCATCTTTCGCGGCCATCACGGTTTCTGTCGCTTCCTCGCCGATTTTCTTCAGGATCGCATCGTCGCCCTTGGCAAACAGGCGCGCCACATACGAGGTGGCCGGGTCGCCGCCATTGGCCAGCTTGCGCGATTCGATGATGCCGGACAGGCGGCTCAAGGTATCCATCTTGGTGTCGCTCATTTGGTCTGCTCCGTTTCAGCGTAAATCGTGGCCGGGTCTTGCAGCACCGGGTCGGCGACTTGCCATTCGCCGTTTTTCTCGTCGCCGTCGAATTTCTGGAAAAAACACGAGTGGCGTCCCGTGTGGCAAGCGATGCCGCCAGTTTGCTCGATTTTCAGCAGCACCACGTCTTCATCGCAATCGAGGCGGATTTCCAGCACCTTCTGGGTATGGCCCGATTCCTCGCCCTTGTGCCACAGCTTCTTGCGCGAGCGGCTCCAGTACACGGCTTCGCCCAGCTCGACCGTGCGCGCCAGCGCGTCGCGGTTCATCCACGCGAACATCAGCACATCATTGCTGCCCGCCTCTTGCGCGATCACCGGCACCAGGCCGCGTTCATCCCATTTGACTTTCTTCAGCCATTTCGCATTGCTTGCACTTGTCGTTCCGTTCAGCATTCTTGGTCCCTGTCTGTTCAAATACATGAGGCCAGGCGCATCGGTATACCCTGCAGCGCCATGAAGCGCTTGGCTTCCTGCACCGTATGCTGGCCATAATGGAAAATACTGGCGGCCAGCACCGCGTCCGCCTTGCCTATCTTGATCCCGTCGGCCAGGTCTTGCAAGCCACCCACGCCACCCGAGGCGATCACGGGAATGCCGAGCGCGTCCGAGACGGCGCGCGTCAAGCCCAGGTCGAAGCCGATCTTGGTGCCGTCGCGGTCCATGCTGGTCAGCAAAATCTCGCCGGCGCCCAGGCTTTCCATCTTTTGCGCCCAAACGATCGCGTCCAGGCCGGTGGCGTTGCGGCCACCGTGGGTGAACACTTCCCACTTGCCGGGCGCGACTTGCTTGGCGTCGATCGCCACCACGATGCATTGCGAACCATGCTTTTGCGAAGCCTCGAACACCAGTTGCGGGTTGCTCACGGCCGAGGTGTTGATGCTGACCTTGTCGGCGCCCGCGTTGAGCAGGCGCCGAACGTCTTCGACCACGCGCACGCCGCCGCCCACCGTCAGCGGAATGAACACTTGCGAGGCGACTGCCTCGATGATGTGCAAAATCAGGTCGCGCCGGTCGCTGGAAGCGCTAATGTCGAGGAAAGTGATTTCATCGGCGCCCTGCTCGTCGTAGCGGCGCGCGATCTCGACCGGGTCGCCGGCGTCGCGCAATTCGGTGAAATTGACGCCCTTGACGACGCGCCCATTGGTCACGTCCAGGCAGGGAATGATACGTTTAGCAAGCATGATAAAGCCCATAAAGCCGGAGCCAGCTAGCCCCGGGGAAACCGTCTTAAGCGGCGTCGCTCAATTCGTCGGCGCGCAATTGCGCCAGGTTCAAGTCGATCGTGCCTTCATAGATCGAGCGGCCGCAAATGACGCCCTCGATGCCTTCGTCTTGCACCGCGCACAGCGCTTCCACGTCACCCAGGTTATGCAAGCCGCCCGAGGCGATGATGGGCACCTTGACTGCTTGCGCCAGGCGCACCGTGGCCTCGATATTGATGCCGCCCATCATGCCGTCGCGGCCGATGTCGGTGTAAATGATCGATTCGACGCCGTAAGCCTCGAATTTTTGCGCCAGGTCGATCACTTCGTGGCCCGACATCTTGCTCCAGCCATCGGTGGCCACCTTGCCATCCTTGGCGTCCAGGCCGACGATGATATGGCCGGGAAAGGCGCCGCAAGCGTCATGCAGGAAACCGGGACTCTTTACGGCGGCGGTGCCGATAATCACATACGTGATGCCGGCGTCCAAGTAGCGCTCGATGGTATCGAGGTCGCGGATGCCGCCGCCCAATTGCACGGGAATGGCGTCGATGCCGTTTTCGAGGGCGAATTCGCGCACCGTATTCAAGATGGCCTTGACCGCGCCTTCATTTTTCGGCTTGCCGGCGAAGGCGCCGTTCAAGTCAACCAGATGCAAACGCCGCGCGCCTTGCATCAGCCAATGGCGGGCCATCTCGGCCGGCTCTTCGGAAAAAACGGTGGCAAGTTCCATATCGCCCTGTTTCAGGCGTACACAGTGACCGTCTTTCAGGTCGATGGCGGGAATAAGCAGCATGGTCGGATTCGATCAAGAGTGGGTGGGGTGGGTGGAAATCGGCGGGCCGGGTTTATGGCTGCCAATGCACGAAATTCTTGTAAAGCTGCAAACCTGCGGCGGCGCTTTTCTCGGGATGGAACTGGGTCGCGAAAATATTCTCGCGGGCCACGGCGCAACTGAACGGCGCGCCGTAGACAGTTTGGCCGACCGTGTGTGCGGCCACGTCCGGCCGGGCGTAATAGCTGTGCACAAAATAAAAATAAGACTCATCGGCAATGCCATCCCACAAAGCGTGGGACGCCGTTTGCCGGACTTGGTTCCAGCCCATTTGCGGCACCTTGAAGCGCGAACCGTCTTCCTGCAACTGGCCGCCGAGCTGGAAGCGCACCACTTTGCCCGGCAACAAGCCAAGTCCGGCCGCGTCGCCTTCCTCGCTTTCATCGAACAGCATTTGCTCGCCGATGCACACGCCCAGCAGCGGCTTGCTGGCGGCGGCGCGCAGCAGCGCCTCGCGCACGCCCGATTCGCGCAAGCTGCGCATGCAATCGGGCATTGCGCCCTGGCCCGGCAAGACGATACGGTCGGCGCTGTCGATATCGGCGACGGTGCCGGAAATGACGACCTCGGCTTCCGGCGCGACCGCGCGCAAGGCTTGCGCCACCGAGCGCAGATTGCCCATGCCGTAGTCAACCACAACAATTTTATTCATAGCGTCCATCTAAAGCGATTGTTGGATTACAGGCTACCCTTGGTCGACGGGATCGTGCCGGCGGCCCGCGCATCGAGCTCGGCTGCCATGCGCAGCGCCCGGCCGAAGGCCTTGAACACGGTCTCACATTGATGGTGAGCGTTCACTCCGCGCAAATTGTCGATGTGCAGCGAGACCAAAGCATGGTTGACGAAGCCCTGGAAGAATTCGTGGGCCAGGTCAACGTCGAAGCCGCCTATCATGGAGCGGGTAAACGGCACATGGTATTCCAGGCCGGGGCGGCCGGAAAAATCGAGCACCACGCGCGACAGCGCCTCGTCCAGCGGCACATAGGCGTGGCCATAGCGGCGGATGCCCTTCTTGTCGCCGATCGCCTTGGCCACCGCCATGCCCAGCGTGATGCCGACATCTTCCACCGTGTGGTGGGCGTCGATATGCAAATCGCCAACGGCTTCGATGTCGAGGTCGATCAAGCCGTGGCGCGCGATCTGATCCAGCATATGGTCGAGGAAGGGCACGCCGGTATTCAGCTTTTGCAAGCCGGTGCCGTCGAGGTTGATGGCGACGCGGATTTGCGTCTCATTGGTACTGCGCGTGATTTCAGCGGTGCGGTTCATGGGAGGCTCTGGCGATGGTCTATGCGAGCGATGCTTTTATCGCATCGAAAAATAGGAAATTCTCTTCCGGGGTGCTGACGGTGATGCGCATGCAATTGTTCAGCACAGCATGCATTTTACCCATATTTTTGACCAATACCTTGCGATCACAGAGTTTTGCGTACACATCGTCGGAATCGGGCACCCGAATCAAGAGAAAATTCGCCGCCGACGGAAACACTTCCACGCCCGGCAAGGTGGCCAATTGCGCCGCCAGCTCGCCGCGCGCGGCCCGCAGCAGTGCCGCCTGCTGATTCAACACGTCGATATGCTCGAGCGCGAATTCGGCCGCCGCCTGCGTCAAGACATTGATATTGTAGGGCGGGCGCACCTTGTCGAATTGTTCCAGCAAGGCGGGCGCGGCCGACATATAACCGAGGCGGATGCCGGCCAGGCCCAGTTTCGACACCGTGCGCATCACGATCAGGTTGTCAAATTCGGGCAGGCGGCCCATGAAGCTTTGCTGGGCGAACGGTTCATATGCTTCGTCGACCACGGCCAGGCCATCCTCGCCCAGGGCTGCGATGATGCGCGCCACGTCGCCGGCGTCGTACAGATTGCCGGTCGGATTGTTCGGGTAAGCGAGAAATACCACGGCCGGCTTGTGCGCAGCGATGGCGGCCAGCATGGCATCCATGTCGAGCGTGAAATCGGCCTGCAAAGGCACGCCGACGAAATCCATGCCGGCGAACTGGGCCGAGCGCGCATACATGACGAAGGCCGGCACCGGCGCCAGCATCACGGCGCGCCGGTCTTGCCGTGCGCATGCCATCGCGATGATGGAAATGAGTTCGTCGGAACCATTGCCGAGCATGACATCGTAGCCGGCCGGCACGCCCAGGTGCGCGCAAATCTTGGCTTTCAACGTCGCATAGGATGCCACCGGGTAACGGTTCAACACCACATCGGCCAGGCGCTTTCCCAATTCGCCGCGCAAATGCGCCGGCAACAGATAGGGATTTTCCATCGCGTCGAGTTTGATATAGCCGCTGGCGTCCGGCACATGGTAGCCGCCGGCGGCGCGCACGTCGGCGCGTATCGTGTTGCTGATGAGCTTATCGATGAAAGACATACTGCAAACGCTCCTAAAAAAGGCGGGCGGGCGCGGCGCCCCCGCTCAGGGTGAGACTGCTTCCGGCTTGGCGTTCTTGGCCCTGCCCTTGGCCGCGCTCTTGACTGGTTTCGCAGCAATGGCTTTTTTTACGGCTGGTTTCAATGCCGGTTTTGCGGCTGCGACCGTTTTGGCGGATTTTTTTACAGCCGCAGCCGGTTTCACGGCCGGCTTTTTAGCTGCAGGCTTGGCCTCGGCCGCGCGCCTGACATAGGGGCGCTTGGCCGGCGCCGCGAGCGGCGGCGCGTCGAGCGCCGCCAGCCTGGCGTTGATGATGTCGCAGTAATCCGGGTTCAACTCAAAGCCGACAAATTGCCGGCCGCAGCGCTTGGCCGCCAGCGCCGTGGTGCCGCTACCCATAAACAAGTCGAGCACCACGCCGTCCGGCGGACAGGACGCCTTGACCATGCGCTCGATGATTTCCAGCGGCTTTTGGGTCGGGTGATCGGCCCGCTCGGGATGTTCCTTGTGCAGGCGCGAGACGCTCCACAAATCCTTCGGGTTGTAGCCGACTTCCAGCCATTTGGCGCCCACGAAAATCGAGCGCGAACGGGCTTTCTTGGTGGCCGCGTCGTAAGCGATGCGCACCGCATCGAGGTCGAAATAATAATCCTTGCGCTTGACGAAGAATCCCACCGTGTCATGCACCGAGGTATAACTGCGCACGCTGCCGCCCATGGACGGCACCCGCCGGTCCCAGATGATTTCATTCATCATCGTCATGCGCTGCTTCAGCATGACGAAGATTTCCGGCGAAAAGCGCCAGGTCAGGAAGATATACAGGCTGCCGTTGGCCTTCAGCTTGGGCAGCGCGGCCGTGATCCACTGTTCGGTCCAGCGCAGGTACTCGGCCACCGTCTGCTGGTCCGAGGCGTTGCCGTAATCCTTGCCCAGATTGTAGGGCGGATCGGTCAGGATCAAGTCGATGGAAGCGTCCGGGATGCGCGCCAGTCCGGCCAGCGCATCCTCGCAAAACACTTGGTTGAGCCAACCCTGCCCGGCCGTCATGGCTCGGGACGCAGGCGCATTTGGGCGCTGCGCGCGTGCGCCTGCAAGCCTTCGCCATAAGCCAGTTCGGCCGCGATCTTGCCCAGGGTTTGCGCGCCCGCCTCGCTGACGTGGATGATCGAGGAGCGTTTCTGGAAGTCGTACACGCCCAGCGGCGACGAGAAGCGCGCCGTGCGCGAGGTCGGCAGCACGTGGTTCGGGCCGCAGCAATAGTCGCCCAGCGCCTCGGACGAAAAACGGCCCAGGAACATGGCGCCGGCGTGGCGGATCTGGTCGGCGTATTGCTGGGGATGTTCGGCCGAGATTTCCAGGTGTTCGGCGGCGATCGCGTTGGCGATCGCGCAAGCCTCGGCCATGTCGCGCACCTGTATCAGCGCGCCGCGCCCGCTCAGGGAAGCCCGAATCACGTCTTGGCGCGGCATGCTTGGCAACAACTTGTTGATGCTGGCCTCGACCTTGGCAATATACCCGGCGTCCGGGCACAGCAGGATCGCCTGCGCCAGTTCGTCGTGTTCGGCCTGCGAAAACAAGTCCATCGCGACCCAGTCCGGATCGGTGCTGCCGTCGCAAATGATCAGGATTTCAGACGGCCCGGCGATCATGTCGATGCCGACGATGCCGAATACGCGGCGCTTGGCCGCCGCCACATAGGCGTTGCCGGGGCCGACGATCTTGTCGACGGCGGCGATTGTCGCGGTGCCGTGCGCCAGCGCGGCGACCGCTTGCGCGCCGCCTATCGTGATCACGCGCGTCACGCCGGCGATGGCGGCGGCCGCCAGCACCATCTGGTTCTTCACGCCGTCCGGGGTCGGCACCACCATGATGATTTCCGCCACCCCGGCCACCTTGGCCGGGATCGCGTTCATCAGCACCGAAGAGGGATAAGCCGCCTTGCCGCCCGGGACATAGATGCCGACCCGGTCCAGCGGCGTGATCTTCTGGCCCAGCACGGTGCCGTCCGGCTCGGTGTAGCTGAAGCCGCCCAATTCCTGCTTCTGGCGTTCGTGGAAGGCGCGCACGCGCAGCGCCGCCGCCTGCAGCGCCTCGCGCTGGGCGGCAGGCAAGCCGGCCAGCGCATCGTCCAATTCCTGCTGGCCGATCTCGAAGGCGGCCATGCTGGCCGCGCCGCCATGCGGGATGCGGTCGTAGCGGTTGGTGTATTCCAGCACGGCGGCGTCGCCGCGCGCCTTGACGTCGGCCAGGATGGCCGCCACCGACGACTCGATCGCCAGGTCGGTGCCGGCGTCGAAGGCCAGCAGCGCCTCCAGCGCTTGCTTGAAATCGGCTTGCTGGGAATTGAGCTTGCGCAGCGTGATCGGCATGATGTCCTAGGCGAGTTTTTTCGAGGCGCGCTCGAAGGCTTCGATGATGGGTTGCAAACGCTCGCGCTTCAATTTCAGCGCCGCCTGGTTCACCACCAGGCGCGAGGAAATTTCCATGATCTGTTCGACTTCGACCAGGTTGTTGGCGCGCAGCGTGCTGCCGGTGCTGACCAGGTCGACGATCGCGTCGGACAGGCCGACCAGCGGAGCCAGCTCCATCGAGCCGTACAACTTGATCAAGTCGACGTGCACACCCTTGGCCGCGAAATGCTCACGCGCCGTTTGCACGAACTTGGTCGCCACCCGCAGGCGGGCGCCCTGGCGCACCGCTTTTTCATAGTCGAAGCCGGCCTGCACCGCGACCGACATGCGGCACGCCGCGATGTTCAAGTCGATCGGCTGGTACAAGCCTTCGCCGCCATGCTCGAGCAAGACATCCTTGCCGGCCACGCCGAAGTCGGCCGCGCCGTATTGCACATAGGTGGGCACGTCGGTAGCGCGCACGATGATCACGCGCACGTGCGGATCGTTGGTGGCCAGGATCAGCTTGCGCGAGGTTTCCGGATTTTCGGTGACGATGATGCCGGCCGCTTCCAGCAGCGGCAGGGTGTCGTCGAAGATGCGGCCTTTCGACAGCGCCAGTATCAGCTGCCCATTGGGATTCGATCCATTCATGCTGTGCTTCCCTCGCGTAGTTCGTGGTTCGTGGTTCGTGCTTACTTGATGCGGGCGATGTTCGCGCCGACCGCCGACAATTTGACTTCCATCCGGTCGTAGCCGCGGTCCAGGTGATAGATACGCTCGATCACGGTTTCGCCTTCGGCAGCCAACGCGGCGATAACCAGCGAGGCCGAGGCCCGCAAGTCGGTCGCCATCACGGGCGCGCCACGCAGGCGCGCCACGCCGGCGATGATCGCGGTCTTGCCTTCGATCGTGATTGCCGCGCCCAGGCGGTTCAATTCCTGCACATGCATGTAGCGGTTTTCGAAGATGGTTTCGGTGACCCGGCTGGCGCCGCCGGCAATCGTGTTGACGGCCATGAACTGGGCTTGCATATCGGTCGGGAAGCCCGGATATTCCGTGGTGCGGAAGCTCACCGGCGTGGGACGGGCCGACATCTGGGCGCGTATCCAGTCGGGGCCGAAAGTCATCACCAGGCCCATGTCGCGCAATTTGTCGAGCGCCGCGTCGAGAATATCGACGCGGGTATTGGTGAGCGTGATATCGCCGCCGGTGGCCGCCACCGCGCACAGGAAAGTGCCGGTCTCGATGCGGTCGGCAATCACTGCGTGGGCCGCACCATGCAGTTCGGCCACGCCCTGGATCACCAGGCGGTCGCTGCCGATGCCCTCGATCTTGGCGCCCATCTTCACCAGCAGATTGGCCAGGTCCGTCACTTCCGGTTCGCGCGCGGCGTTTTCCAGGATGGTTTCGCCTTCGGCCAGGGTCGCCGCCATCAGCAGGTTCTCGGTGCCGGTGACGGTGATCATGTCGGTCACGATGCGGGCGCCCTTGAGTTTTTTGCACTTGGCGTAGATATAGCCGCCCTCGATGCGGATCTCGGCGCCCAGCGCCTGCAAGCCCTTGATGTGCTGGTCGACCGGACGCGAGCCGATCGCGCAGCCGCCCGGCAGCGACACCTTGGCTTCGCCGAAACGGGCCAGCAGGGGACCCAGCACCAGGATCGAGGCGCGCATGGTTTTCACCAGCTCGTACGGCGCTTCCAGGGTATCGATGGCGTCGCCGTTCAAGACCACGCGCTCGCCGTCGCGCGCCACCCGCAAGCCGGTCTGGCCCAGCAGTTTCAACATGGTGGCGACATCGTGCAGGTGCGGCACGTTCGACAACTCCAGCGCGCCGGCCGTCAGCAAGCCCGCGCACAGGATCGGCAGGGCGGCGTTCTTGGCACCGGAAATGGCGATCTCGCCGGTCAGGCGCTGGCCGCCTTGTATCAAAAGCTTATCCATGCGCGCTTATCCTTGAAATTCTTCGGGCGTGAGCGTCTTCATCGACAGCGCGTGGATTTCCTCGCGCATGCGGTCGCCCAGCGCCGCGTACACCAATTGGTGGCGCTGGATCAGGCGCTTGCCGACGAAAGCAGGCGAGACGATGACGGCGGTGAAATGCTGGCCGTCGCCATCGACTTCCAGGTGGGTGCATTCGAGGCCGGCGGCGAGGTAGCCGTGTATCAGTTCTGGTGTGGTCGACACGATATTTTCCTTGAAACTAGATTGCTGTAATGTGAATGTTAGTGACTAGTGACGTAGGCGGTAGCCGCTTTTCAGCAGGCGGATCGAGAGCAGCGCCAGCGCGACCAGGAAGCCGCTGACGATGCTCAAGCTGAGCAGCGGGTCGACGTCGGACTTGCCGAAAAAGCCGTAGCGGAAGCCGTCTATCATATAAAAAAACGGGTTCAAATGCGACACCGCCTGCCAAAATGGCGGCAGCGAATGGATCGAATAGAACACGCCCGACAAGAAGGTGGCCGGCATGATCAGGAAATTCTGGAAGGCCGCCAACTGGTCGAATTTCTCGGCCCAGATGCCGGCCACCAGGCCCATGGTGCCCAGCATGGCGGCGCCCAGGAAAGCGAACACGATGATCCACAGGGGCGCCACGAAAGACAGGTCGGCGAACCAGATGGTGATCAGAAACACGCCGGCGCCGACGGCCAGGCCGCGCACCACCGAGGCCAGCACATAGGCCGAGAAAATCTCCCAGTGCGACAGCGGCGTCAGCAGGATAAATACCAGGTTGCCGGTGATCTTCGACTGTATCAGCGACGAGGACGAGTTGGCGAAGGCGTTTTGCAGCACGCTCATCATCACCAGGCCGGGAATCAGGAAGGCGGTGTAACTGACGCCAGGATGCACTTGCACCCGGCCTTCCAGCACATGGCCGAACACCAGCAGATACAACATGGCCGTCAGCACCGGTGCGGCCACGGTCTGGGTCGCCACTTTCCAGAAGCGCAGCGTTTCCTTGTATACCAAGGTGCGAAATCCCGTCGACATCATATAGAACCTTTGTCCATGATCTGCAAGAAGATATCTTCCAGATCGGCTTGTTGCAATTGCATGTCGTCGATTTCGGCGCCGCTCTCGCGCAGGCGCGCCAGGATTTGCTCGACTTCGGCGTATTCATTGACGCGCAGGCTGAACTTGTTGGGCTGCTCGTCGGCGTGCGTCACCAGGTGCCGCAAGTCGTCCGGCAAGGCGCCGCTCTTCAAGTGCAGCAAGAGTTGCGAGCCGGCGATGCGGCGTATCAGGCGCGCCATCGTGTCGAGCGCCACCACCTTGCCATTTTTGAGCATGGCGACCCGCTGGCACATCGCTTGCGCCTCTTCCAGGTAATGGGTGGTCAGCACCACCGTGTGGCCTTCCCGGTTCAGGCGCGCAATGAATTTCCACAGGGTTTGGCGCAATTCCACGTCGACCCCGGCGGTCGGCTCGTCGAGCACGATCACGGGCGGCTTGTGCACCAGGGCCTGGGCCACCAGCACGCGCCGTTTCATGCCGCCCGACAGCGCGCGCATATTGGTGTCGGCCTTGCCGGTCAAGTCCAGGTTTTCCATTACCTCGTCGATCCAGCGGTCGTTATTGGGCAAGCCGAAATACCCCGATTGCAGGCGTAGCGTCTCGCGCACCGTGAAGAAGGGATCGAACACCAGTTCTTGCGGCACCACGCCAAGCATCTTGCGGGCGGCGCGGAAATCGCCCACCACGTCATGGCCGTGGATGGCGACGCTGCCGCCGTCGGGCCGTATCAAGCCGGCGATGATGGAGATCAAGGTGGTCTTGCCGGCGCCGTTCGGGCCAAGCAAGCCGAAAAACTCGCCTTCCTCGATGGAGAGCGATACCCCATCCAGCGCCTTCAGGGACTTGTAATTCTTCTCGACATTCGTAATCTGGATGGCTGTCATGCTTGGCTTCGTGTGTGGGGCACTGCGGGCGCCGCTTCCAGTATCGGCAGCGGCGCAACAGTCAATTATATTGGAAATTTGATTCGGCAGAGTCGAAGCGGCAATACCGGGGTCGTGCGGGGGAGCGGGACAGTTTCAATGATGGTGGAGATCGGCCGGGCTGGCCTCCGCTCCGGCCAGGGTGCTCGACAGCAGCGAGCAAACCCCGTACAACTTGGTCAAGCTTTTCAAATTGGCGGGCAGGTTTTGCAAGTCCAGCCTGACGCCCGCCTCCTGGGCCGCCTTTTGCCAGGCCAGCATGACCGACACGGCTGCCGAATCGACGGCCACCACATTGCGCAAGTCAAACACGGTTTGGCCGGCCTTGATCGCGGCCACGCCCTGCTCCAGGGCCGCAGTGGCGTTGTGCACGGTCAACGAAGTGAGCGATTGCAGGGTGTCGAGGGCGTCTGACATGGCGTTTACTTGGCGACGGGTTTGAGTGGTTTACTGCTCAGGTTCTTGTTCTTTTCAGCCAGGGTCTTGATCAAGCCATCGATGCCGGACTTGCTGATTTCGCTGGCGAAACTACCCTTGTAGGTCTCAACCAGCCATGCGCCCAGCACATTGATGTCATAAATTTTCCAGCCCGAAGCCGACTTGGCGACGCGGTAATTCAAGACCACAGGCTCGCCGCGCGCGACATGGACCTGGGAGCGCACTTCGACGTCGGTGTCGCCGGGATCGGCCCGCAAAGGCTTGAATTCCACGGTTTCATTCTTGATTTGCGACAAGGCGCCCGAATAGGTAAAGATCAGCAGGGTGCGGAACTCATTGGCCAATTGCTTTTGCTGCTCGGCGCTGGCGTCGCGCCAGAAGCGGCCGGCGGCCAGCGAGGTCATGCGCTGGAAATCGACGTAGGGCAGGATCTTGCTTTCGACCAAGTCCATCACCCGCTTCTGGTTGCCGGCCTGGATTTCCTTGTCGGCCTTGGCCGTGTCGAGCACTTCCTGGCTGATGCGCTTGACCAGCGCGTCCGGCGCTTCATCGGCGGGAGCGGCCGCTTGCGCGCCAAAGGCAAACGAGACGGCGGCAATGGCAAATAATTGTTTAAGCAATGTCATAATGGTTTTACCTTAAAATTGGTGGATCACTGGCTGGTGTCGGCTGCGGCCGGCGCCTGCTTGCTTAACTCCCGAGCGGTCGCTTCGGATGACACGGCCGGCGCGGCAACGGCCGGCGCGGCAGCGGCCGGCGCCCCTTCACCATCCTGTTCGGACAGCGGCTGCGCCTTGCGCGGCCCGCTTTCGCCATCGCGGATCTTGCTTTCGCGTTGCTGCAGGAAGCCGTCGCGCACGAATTCATAGCGGTCCAGCGCTGCCTCTTCCATCAGGTTGGAGGCGTCCAGCAGATAGGCGCGCTTGTCGACCAGGCGCGTCACACTGCCAATATTGCGCAAGTATATAGGTTCCTTGTATTGCCAGGGATCGGCGGCTATATCGAGCGGCAAGGCGACGGTGTCGCGGAACGTCGACGGTCCCAGCAAAGGCAACATCAGATATGGGCCCGGCTGGACACCCCAATAGCCGAGGGTTTGACCGAAGTCTTCATTGTGCTTGGTCAAGCCGGCTTCCGAGGCGATGTCGAGCAAGCCGAAAATGCCGAACGTCGAATTGAGGGTGACGCGGGTGATATCGGACATGCCGGCGGCGCCCTTGCCTTGCATCAAGTTGTTGGCTGCGCTCCAGATATCGGCCAGATTGCCGAAAAAGTTGCCCACCCCGGTTTGCACGAACGATGGCAATACCGCCTTGTAGACCGTGGCGGCCGGCTTCAGGGCCGCCTTGTCAACGGTGTCGTTGAACTTGAACATGGCGCGGTTGAAGCCTTCCAGCGGGTCCTTGGGATTGGACGAGGTGGCGCAGCCGCTCATGGCGGTGGCTATGGCCAGCGTCAATCCGATACGGCGCAGGGCGATACTCGAGGTCGATGATGTCATTTGCTGCTGTCCTTTCCTTCGGCCGCCTTGCTGTAGATGAACTGATTGATCAGATCTTCCAGCACCGTGGCCGATTGGGTCCTGCTGATTTTATCTCCGGCAACCAGATTATTCACGTCGCCACCCGCTTCGATACCGATATATTGCTCGCCCAACAGCCCGGCCGTCAAAATCTTGGCAGAACTGTCTTTCGGGAATTTATACCCTTCCTCGATATTCAAGGTCACCAGGGCTTGGAAATGCTTGTCGTCGAACTTGATGTCGGCCACCCGACCCACCACCACGCCGGCGCCCTTGACGGGCGCTTGCGGCCGCAAACCGCCGATATTGTCGAACTTGGCGGAGATGGCGTAAGTCTTGCTAAATGAGATAGAACTCATATTACCCGCTTTCAGGGCCAGGAACATCAGCGCGATCACGCCGAGCACCACAAACAAGCCAACCCAGACATCCAATGATTTACGTTGCATAAACAATCCTAATTGATTTCATTACCGCAGCCTTGCTCGGCCGCCACTATTTCAACTACTTATTAAACATCAAGGCCGTCATCATGAAATCGAGCCACCACACCATCAGCGAGGAAATCACCACGGTGCGGGTGGTGGCGCCGGCCACGTCTTCCGGCGTCGGCTTGGCTTGATAGCCCTGGAATAGCGAAATGAACGTGATCGCGATGCCGAACACCAGACTCTTGATGAAGCCGTTGGCAATGTCTTTCCAGATATCGACGCCGCTTTGCATCTGCGACCAGAATGCGCCCTCGTCGACGCCGATCAATTGCACCCCGACCAGGTAGGCGCCGAAGATGCCGACCGCCGTGAAAATGGCTTGCAGCAAGGGCATGGCGATCACGCCGGCCCAGAAACGGGGCGCCAGCACGCGCTGGATCGGGTTCACCGCCATCATTTCCATGGCCGACAATTGCTCGCCGGCTTTCATCAAGCCGATTTCCGCCGTCAGCGAGGTGCCGGCGCGGCCGGCAAACAGCAGCCCGGTCACGACCGGTCCCAGTTCGCGCGTCAGCGACAGCGCCACCAGCAAACCCAGCGCCTGTTCGGAGCCGTATTTATTCAGAGTGTAATAGCCTTGCAAGCCCAGCACCATGCCGACAAACAAGCCGGACACGGCGACGATGATCAGCGAGTAATTGCCAATGAAATACAGTTGCTCGATCACGAGGCGGGGCCGGCGCAGCAAGCTGCCGGACGCGCCCAGCACAGTAAAAAACGCGCGCGTGGCAAAACCGACGCTGGTCACCGAACAGCGCACCCAGATTCCTATCGCGGCCAGGAAACGAACGATCATGGACGCCCCTTCATTCCGAGGTCGTCGGCCAGCGACTTGCCCGGATAGTGGAAGGGCACCGGCCCGTCCGCCTCGGCATTCACGAATTGCTTCACATACGGGTGGGTGGAAGCGGCCATTTCGGCCGGCGTGCCGTGCGCCACGATTTTCCCGGATGACAGAAAATAGACGTAATCGGCAATCGCAAAACATTCCTTCACATCGTGCGACACGAGGATGGAAGTGGAGCCGAGCGCATCATTCAAATTGCGGATCAGGTTGGCGGTCACGCCCATGGAAATCGGGTCCAGTCCCGCAAACGGTTCGTCATACATGATCAATTCCGGGTCGAGGGCAATGGCGCGCGCCAGCGCGACGCGCCGGCCCATGCCGCCCGAAATCTCGGCCGGCTTGAGTTGCGCCGCATTGCGCAAGCCCACCGCGTTCAATTTCATCAAGACCAGGTTGCGTATCAATTCTTCCGGCAAATCGGTATGCTCGCGCAAGGGAAAGGCGACGTTTTCAAAGGCGGTCAAATCGGTAAACAGGGCGCCATGCTGGAACAGCATGCCCATCTTGCGGCGCAGCCGGTACAAGTCTTCGGTGCCCAAGGTATGGACAATTTGCCCATCGACAGTGACCGAACCCGAAGAGGGCCGCAATTGGCCGCCGACCAGGCGCAATACCGTGGTCTTGCCGCTGCCTGAACCGCCCATGACGGCCACAACTTTCCCGCGTGGAAAGTCCATTTGAAGGCCCGACAATATCGAACGTTCTCCATAGGAAAAGTGTAAATCACGGATTTCGACTAGATTTGGCACGACGAAGCTCATTATTTTTAATGGCGTATTGTAGTGCAGAAACGCCAATCCCTGCTGACAGTCCCTTTTTTTGGGCCGTCAAAGGACGAAGAATACAACACTAATGAACGAATAGTCAGATAATTAATTGCGGAAAATGTTGCGCCGCAGGATGCAAGGACGGAGCGCGCGGCGTGTCCGGGAGCCTGGGTAGGTATGCGCGACCCGGGCTGCGGCCCGGATCGCGTGACGTCAGCGCGGCAAGACCGAGGAACCCATCAGGAATTCATCGACGGCGCGGGCGCACTGGCGGCCTTCGCGGATGGCCCACACCACCAGCGACTGGCCGCGCCGCATGTCGCCGGCCGCAAACACATTGGGCGCCGAGGTCTGGTAACAACCTTCGCCATCGGTACTCGCCTTGGCATTGCCGCGCGCATCTTTCTGGACCCCGAAGGCGTCCAGCACTTGTTGCACCGGCGATACGAAACCCATTGCCAGCAAGACCAGATCGGCCTTCATTTCGAATTCCGAATCGGGCACTTCGACCATCTTGCCGTCTTTCCATTCGACGCGGCAAGCAATCAGCTTGTCGACCTTGCCGCCCTTGCCCTCGAAACGCTTGGTTGCCACCGCCCAGTCGCGCTGGCAGCCTTCTTCATGCGAGGACGAGGTGCGCAGCTTGGTCGGCCAGTATGGCCACACCAGGGGCTTGTTTTCCCGCTCCGGCGGCTGCGGCATCAATTCGAACTGGGCCACGGAAGCGGCGCCGTGGCGGTTCGAGGTGCCGACGCAATCGGAACCGGTGTCGCCGCCGCCTATCACCACCACATGCTTGCCAGCCGCCTTGATCTGGTCCTTGACCTTGTCGCCGGCATTCACCTTGTTTTGCAGCGGCAAGAAATCCATGGCGAAATGCACACCCTTCAAGTCGCGGCCCGGCACCGGCAAGTCGCGCGGCTGCTCGGCGCCGCCGGCGATGATGACGGCATCGAAATCTTTTTCCAAGTCTTCCGGGAAAATGGTTTCCTTGGCCCAGTTATTGACGTTGGCGGGGAAGTCCTTGCCGACCAGCACGCTGGTGCGGAATGTCACGCCTTCCGCTTCCATCTGCTTGATGCGCAAGTCGATATGCGATTTTTCCATCTTGAAATCCGGGATGCCGTAACGCAGTAAGCCGCCCGCGCGGTCGCTTTTCTCGAACACCGTCACGGCATGGCCGACGCGCGCCAATTGCTGGGCCGCCGCCAAGCCGGCCGGGCCGGAGCCGACGATGGCGACTTTCTTGCCGGTACTGACGGCGGCCGGCTGCGGCACCACCCAGCCATGTTCCCAGCCCATGTCAATGATCTTGTGCTCGATCGACTTGATGCCGACCGGGTCTTCATTGATGCCCAGAGTACAAGCCGTCTCGCAGGGGGCGGGACAGACCCGGCCCGTGAATTCGGGAAAGTTATTGGTCGAATGCAAGATGTCGAGCGCTTCGCGGTAATTGCCGCGATACACCAGGTCATTCCAGTCCGGGATGATGTTATTGACCGGGCAGCCGGTGGTGCAAAAGGGAATCCCGCAATCCATGCAACGGGCGCCTTGCACGGTGGCTTGCTCGTTCGTCAGATGCAAGACGAATTCCTGGTAGTTTTTGAGGCGCGCGGCGGGCGCCAGATAGGCCTCGTCCTGACGCTTGAATTCCATGAAACCGGTGATTTTACCCACGATAATCCTTTTAAGTTTGCTGGCCGGGGGCGTGCGCCCCCGCCTCACTACGCTGCGATTGCTTGCGCTTCGAGCGCCGCGTTCTCGGCCATTTCGATCAGGGCGCGCTTGTATTCGCTGGGGAAGACCTTGACGAACTTGGCCCGGGCATGGCCCCAGTCGTCGAGCAGGAAGCGCGCGCGCGTGCTGCCGGTATGCTTGAAGTGGCGCTCGATCAAGCGCTTGAGTATCACTTCATCGGCTTCCGGCTCGCCGTCGCGGTGCTGACTGTGCCAGTCGGCGCGGTGCTGCTCGCCGCTGCTCAGCACCGGTTCCAGGCTGACCATGGCCGTATTGCAACGCTTGGCAAAGTCGGCCAGCGGGTCATACACATAGGCGATGCCGCCCGACATGCCGGCCGCGAAGTTGCGTCCGGTGGCGCCCAGCACCACCACGGTGCCGCCCGTCATGTATTCGCAACCATGGTCGCCCAGGCCCTCGACGACCGTGGTGGCACCCGAGTTGCGCACCGCGAAGCGTTCGCCGGCCACACCGTTGAAGAAGGCTTCGCCGGCAATTGCGCCATACAAGACCGTATTGCCGATGATGATGTTATCCACCGCCCAGCCGCGGAACTCGGTATTGGGTCGCACGATGATGCGCCCGCCCGACAAGCCCTTGCCGACGTAATCATTGCCTTCGCCCACCAGGTCGAGCGTGATGCCGTGCGCCAGGAAGGCGCCGGCCGACTGGCCCGCCGTGCCTTGCAACTGGATGTGGATGGTATCGTCGGGCAAGCCCGCGTGGCCGTATTTCTTGGCCACTTCGCCCGACAGCATGGTGCCGACCGTGCGGTTGACGTTGCGCACCGGCGAGATGAACGAGACCCGCTCGCCTTTTTCCAGCGCCGCCCGGGCTTGCGCGATCAGCTTGTGGTCGAGCGCCTTTTCCAGCGCGTGATCCTGGTTGGCGATATGGCGCGTGGCTTGCTCGCCGCTCACTTGCGGCTTGTGGAAGATGGCCGAGAAATCGAGGCCGCGCGCCTTCCAGTGCGAAATCGCCTTCGACTTGTCGAGCAAATCGACCCGGCCGATCAATTCGTCATAGCTGCGGATGCCCAGTTGCGCCATCAATTGACGGGCTTCTTCAGCCACAAAGAAAAAGTAATTGACGACATATTCCGGCTTGCCGGAAAACTTGGCGCGCAACACGGGGTCTTGGGTGGCGACACCGACCGGGCAGGTGTTCAAATGGCATTTGCGCATCATGATGCAACCCTCGACCACCAGCGGCGCCGTCGCGAAGCCGATCTCGTCGGCGCCCAGCAAGGCGGCAATGACGACGTCGCGCCCGGTTTTCATCTGGCCGTCCGCTTGCACGCGGATGCGGCCCCGCAAGCCGTTCAAGACCAGGGTTTGCTGGGTTTCCGCCAGGCCCAGTTCCCACGGCGTGCCGGCGTGCTTGACCGAGGACAGGGGCGAGGCGCCGGTGCCGCCGTCGTGGCCGGCCACCACCACATGGTCGGCCTTGGCCTTGGTGACGCCGGCCGCGACCGTGCCTATGCCCACTTCCGAGACCAGCTTGACCGAGATCGAGGCGCGCGGATTGGCATTCTTCAAGTCATGGATCAACTGGGCCAAGTCTTCGATCGAGTAAATATCGTGGTGCGGCGGCGGCGAAATCAGGCCCACGCCCGGCACGGAGAAGCGCAGACTGGCGATATATTCCGACACCTTATGGCCCGGCAATTGACCGCCTTCGCCCGGTTTCGCGCCCTGCGCCATCTTGATCTGGATCTGGTCGGCTGAATTGAGGTAGGCCGCGGTCACGCCGAAGCGGCCGGACGCCACTTGCTTGATGCGCGAGCGCAGCGAGTCGCCCGCTTGCAGGGCAATGTCGACCACGATTTGCTCGTCGCCGACGATGGATGCCATGGTCTCGCCCTGCTTGATCGGGATGCCTTTCAATTCCATGATGTAACGGTTCGGGTCTTCGCCGCCCTCGCCCGTGTTGGACTTGCCGCCGATGCGGTTCATCGCCACCGCCAGGGTCGCATGTGCTTCGGTGCTGATCGAACCGAGCGACATGGCGCCGGTCGCGAAACGCTTGACGATTTCCTTGGCCGGCTCGACTTCGTCGAGGGGAATGGCTTTGGATGGATCGAGCTTGAACTCGAACAAGCCGCGCAAGGTCAGGTGGCGACGGCTCTGGTCGTTGATGATTTGCGCATATTCCTTATAGCTGGAAAAATTATTGCTGCGGGTCGAATGCTGCAGCTTGGCAATCGCATCCGGGGTCCACATATGTTCTTCGCCGCGCACCCGGAAGGCATATTCGCCGCCCGCGTCGAGCTTGTTGGCCAGCAGGGGATCGTCGCCAAAGGCCAGCGCGTGCAGGCGCAAGGCTTCTTCCGCCACTTCAAACACGCCGATGCCTTCCACGTTCGAGGCCGTGCCCTTGAAATATTTCTCGACCAGCGACTTGTTCAAGCCGATCACCTCGAAAATTTGCGCGCCGCAATACGACATATAGGTCGAGATACCCATTTTCGACATGACTTTCATCAAGCCCTTGCCGATCGCCTTGGTGTAATTGTAAATCGCCGTCTCGCCCGACAATTCGCCCGGCAATTCGTCTGCCATCTCGACCAGGGTTTCCATCGCCAGATAGGGATGGACGGCTTCCGCGCCATAACCGGCCAGCAGCGCGAAATGATGCGTCTCGCGCGCCGAACCGGTTTCCACCACCAGCCCGGTGGACGCCCGCAAGCCCTTGCTGACCAAATGCTGGTGCACGGCCGAGGTGGCCAGCAGGGCGGGGATGGCGACTTGATCGGCGCAGATCGAACGGTCCGACACGATCAGGATATTGTGGCCCGATTTCAGGGCGTCCACCGCTTCCGCGCACAGCGAGGCCAGGCAAGCTTCGATGCCTTCCTTGCCCCAGGCCAGCGGGTAGCAGATATTCAATTCGTAGGACTTGAACTTGCCGCCAGTGTGCAGGCTGATATTGCGCAGGCGCGCCATATCATCGAAGCCGAGCACCGGTTGCGACACTTCCAGCCGCATGGGCGGATTCACATTATTCGTGTCGAGCAAGTTCGGCTTCGGCCCGATGAACGAGACCAGCGACATCACCATCGCTTCGCGGATCGGGTCGATGGGCGGATTCGTCACTTGGGCAAACAATTGCTTGAAGTAACTGTAGAGCGGCTTGAGCTTGTTCGACATCACGGCCAGCGGCGAATCATTGCCCATCGACCCCGTCGCTTCCTCACCGGCCAAGGCCATCGGCAACATCAGGAATTTCAAGTCTTCTTGCGTGTAGCCAAACGCTTGCTGGCGATCCAGCACCGACGGCAAGGCCTTTTCGCCGGGGGCGTGGGCGTACTTGACGCGGTTGGGCGCCAGTTGGCTCTCGCTGAGCTTGATTTCATTGAGCTTGATGCGCACCGAATTGATCCAGGCCTTGTAAGGCTTGGCATTCGAGTACATGTCTTTTAACTCTTTATCGTCGATGATGCGGCCCGCTTCGAGGTCGATCAAGAACATCTTGCCCGGCTGCAAACGCCACTTCTGGATGATCTTCGATTCCGGGATCGGCAGCACGCCCGATTCGGACGCCATCACCACCAGGTCGTCGTCGGTGACGATATAGCGCGCCGGACGCAAGCCATTGCGGTCCAGGGTGCCGCCGATATGGCGGCCATCCGTGAAGGCCATCGCGGCCGGGCCGTCCCACGGCTCCATCATCGCCGCGTGGTATTCATAGAAGGCGCGCCGGTTGTCATCCATCGTGGTGTGGTTTTCCCACGCTTCCGGGATCATCATCATCATGGCCTGGGCGATCGGGTAACCGGCCATCAACAGCAATTCCAGCGCATTGTCGAAGCAAGCCGTGTCGGACTGGCCTTCATAGATCAGCGGGAACAACTTTTGCAAGTCTTCGCCCAGCACGGCCGACTTCATCACGCCCTCGCGCGCGCGCATCCAGTTGAAATTACCTTTGACGGTATTGATCTCGCCGTTATGGGCGATCAAGCGGTAGGGATGCGACAGCGGCCATTCGGGGAAGGTATTGGTCGAGAAGCGTTGATGCACCAGCGCCAGCGCCGAGATGCAACGGGCGTCTTGCAAATCCTTGTAATAGATCCCGACCTGGTCGGCCAACAGCAAGCCCTTGTAGACGATGGTGCGGGCCGACATCGACGGCACGAAGAATTCCTTGCCATGCAGCAGTTTCAAGGCTTGGATCGCGTGCCCCGACGATTTGCGTATCACATACAGTTTGCGCTCGAGCGCGTCGGTCACCATGATGTCCGGACCGCGGCCGATGAAGATCTGGCGTATCACCGGCTCTTTCGCGCGCACCGTGGGCGACATCGGCATTTCCTTATCGACGGGCACATTGCGCCAGCCCAGCACGACCTGGCCTTCGATGCGCACGGCCCTTTCGATTTCTTGCTCGCAAGCGATGCGCGAGGCGTTTTCCTTGGGCAAGAACACCATGCCGACCCCGTATTCCCCCGGCGGCGGCAATTCCACGCCTTGCCTGGCCATTTCGTCGCGGTAATACTGGTCCGGGATTTGCAGCAAGATGCCGGCGCCGTCGCCCATCAGCTTGTCGGCGCCAACCGCGCCCCGGTGATCCAGGTTTTTCAAGATCAGCAAACCCTGTTCGACGATCGAATGGCTCTTGTTTCCCTTGATATGGGCAACGAAACCGACGCCACAGGCATCGTGTTCATTGGAAGGATCGTACAAACCTTGGGCAATCATGGCTTTCTCCACTACTTTTTGAATTCGAAAATCTAGAGTAGTGCAACGCAACAAAAAAGACAACTATAATAATCAGGGTCGGAGTCGAATTAATTCCACGCCAGTCTCTGAAAAATTTAAATAGGGACGGAGTGATGGGTATTTTAAAAAAACGCCCGTTTACAAGAAACGCGCGCTTTTTCTACTCCCTGGAAATCACTCCACGCCGATTTTCTCGACGCTCTTGAATGGACGGCCCCGCTTGGCGGGCATCACCTGACGCTTCAGCCTGTGTTCCAGGGTTTGCTTGAAATGGTCGCTGCCCAGCGGCCAGCCCTTCAGCACGGCTTGCTCGACGCACTGGATGGCATCAAACGGCAAGGCTTGCTCGGCCAGCCTGGAATAGGCTGCCTCGCGGTCGAAGGGGGTGTTGCCGAGCTCCCAATACAGGGGATGGTCGGTAATGACGGGGTCGAGGCGCAGGCCGGTATGGTGAGCATGGCTGGACCAGGCATAATCGAGGGCCCGAACCGTCAGCCCCCGATACACGGGCGCAAACTCGAGGTACAGGCTGCAAGTCATGAAGTATTGGACGGGATCGATCACCGAGGTTTTGTAGCGTCCTTGCCACAAGGTGCCGGCGCGCGCATATTTCTGGTTGAAGTAGGGCACGTAATAACGCCCTATCCATTGCATCATCTGGCCCAGCGCCTTTTCATCGCCGGGCGAAACCAGTAAATGCAATTGATCAGGTAGCAAGGCATAGGCGTGCACCGCCACCTTGAAGGTCTTGGACGCCGCGCGCAGCCAGACCAGGAAGGCGGCATAGTCGTCCGCGTCCTGGAAAATGGCCTGGTTGCCGCGCTGGAACACATAATGGGGCTGGGAGGGAAGGATGAGGCGGGGGAGGCGGGCCATAAGTATAAAAAAAAGACAGAAGCCTCGATTCTACGCCGACTCTGTCCCCATTTTATTTCTGCACCTGAAAAAACCACGCGACTCCATCCCTTATTAAATTCGGCGCCTCAAGACAGGTTGAAACTGGTCGACAGGCTGTAACCCTCGCCATAGGCGCTGCGCAGCGGCAAATCCTGGCCCAGTCCACTACGCGCCTTCTTGCGCAAGCGGTACACCAGCATGTCGACGCGGCGCCCGGCGTCCGGATCGTCGCCGCCCATGCCGGCCACGATCACATCGCGCGGCACGGGCCGGGTATTGATGGTCAACAGATGCAGGAAATTGAATTCCTTTTCGGTCAGCGCAATCACCGCCCCCATCAATTCCAGCTGGCGCGCGCTGACGCGCAAGGTCCACTTGCCCGGCACCGGCAAGGTATCTTGCGGCCCGACCCGGCGATCAAGCGCCTCGATGTGGGCCGCCAGTTCGGGAAACTTGATCGGCTTGGTCAGATAATGGTCGGCACCCAGCCGCAATCCCAGGATGCGGCTATCGAACGCCACCCGTCCGGTCAGCACCAGGACCCCGATTTGCGGATACAGTTGGCGCATGCGGGGGATGACATTGAAGCCGTCCTCATCGGGCAAGCCGAGGTCGAGTACGACGACCCCGACATTGCCCTGGCTCAGCGCGGCCCACATGTCGCCAGCCGAGCTGGTGATGTGCACTTCGTGTTCGAGCTCGATCAAAAATTCCGCCATGTCTTCGGCGTAATCCAGATTGTCTTCGACGATCAATATTTTCGTCATTGCTGCGCCATTCTTCAGTTAGTGAGCAAACCGCCTGCATACTGTTCAGAGATGCGAGTCTGAGTTTACGTCGAGGAATTATCACGGTTGCAACCGGCGGACGCAAGGCTTTTCCCGGTATCAATGGGGATGGGCAGCCAAATACGGAAAGTAGCGCCACCTTGGCTTCGATTTTGCACCGTCAGGTTACCACCATGCGCTTCCACCACCGAGCGCGCCATGTACAAACCGAGCCCGGAGCCCGGCTGCGCGCCGGCATTGCGACCACGGAAAAACTTATTGAACAGTTCCTCAATCTGCTCTTGCGGCACGCCGGGACCGTGATCGCTGACACATAGTTCGATGCCGCCTTCCGGCGCGGCGCCCCCGCGCAATTCGATGGCGCCGGCCGGCGCATAGGCGCGCGCATTCTCGATCAACACTTGCAGGCACATGCGCATGCCATCGGGATCGCAGCGCACATGGTCCGGCAAGGCCTCGCAATGCACCGTGACCGGCTGCTGCGGGCTGTCATACCTGGCGGCGGCCTCTTCCAGCAGCGCGCGCGGCGCCACGCCGCCGGGGGCGCGCGTTTGCCCGATCTCGGCCATGCGTTCCGGCGACAGGTATTCGTCGATCAGAGCCAGCAGGCGGTCGACCGCGAGCTGGATCTTGCGGTAGCGCTTGCGGGTCGCCTCGTCGGCGTCCGCGCCCGTCATTTCCAGGCGCTGGATGGCGCCATCGATGGTGGCCAGCGGAGTGCGGAATTCATGCGACAGCATCGAGACAAAGCGTCTTTGCGCCTGCTGCCGGGCCTGCTCGGCACTTGCATCGCGCTCGGCCAGCAGGCGCAGGCGCGCCTGGCCGGCACGCGCGCGCAGCAAGGCCCACAGCAGGGCTGCGGCCAACAGCGCCAGCGCGGCGCACAAGCAAACGAGATAAGCCATCACGCTTTCAGGGAACATGAGGCTCAGCATAGCCTAGTCAGCCAGGGGTGCAAAAATTTGTTGTAAATCTTCTTGCGTCAGCGCCATTTTGTGCGCCTCGCCATCGGCCAGTATCGATTGCGCCAAATCCGCTTTCTTTTGCTGCAGCAACTGGATTTTTTCTTCCAGCGTACCCTTGGCAATCAATTTATAGACAAACACCGGCTTGTCCTGGCCAATGCGCCAGGCGCGGTCGGTGGCCTGGTTTTCAGCGGCCGGATTCCACCACGGGTCGTAATGGATCACGGTATCGGCCGCCGTCAGATTGAGGCCGACGCCGCCCGCCTTCAGGCTGATCAGAAAGATCGGCACCGCGCCCTGCTGGAACGCCGCCACCTGGGCCGCGCGGTCCTTGGTGTCGCCCGTCAACAGCGCGTAGGCAATGTCGCGCGCGTCGAGTTCGGCCTCGATCAATTCGAGCATGCTGGTAAATTGCGAAAATACGAGGATCTTGCGGCCTTCGTCGAGCAAGTCTTCCACCATCTGCATCAGGTCGATCAGTTTGGCCGAACCGGCGGCCTGTTTTTTCGACGATGGCAGCGACTTCACCAGGCGCGGGTCGCAACACACCTGGCGCAGCTTGAGCAGCGCTTCCAGGATCACGATCTGGCTGCGCGCCACGCCCTTCTTGTCGATTTCATCGCGCACTTTCTGGTCCATCGCCAGGCGCACCGTTTCATACAAGTCGCGCTGGGGTCCGGTCAGCTCGACCTTGCGCACCATTTCGGTTTTCGGCGGCAATTCCTTGGCCACATTGTCCTTGGTCCGGCGCAGCAAGAAAGGCTTGATGCGGCGGTTCAGCAAGAGCCGGCGCAAGGGATCGTCCTGGCGCTCGATCGGGTGGCGGAACTGGCTGTTGAAACTTTTCTCGTCGCCCAGCAAGCCCGGCAGCAGGAAATGGAATTGCGACCATAGCTCGCCCAGGTGATTTTCCAGTGGCGTGCCGGACAGGCACAGGCGGTGCCGGGCGCGCAGCAAGCCCGCGCTTTGCGCCGCCTTCGAGCGGGTATTCTTGATGTAATGCGATTCGTCCAGGATGACCAGGTGGAAATCGTGCTCGCGCAGTTTTTCCTCGTCGCGCGGCAACAGCGCGTAGGTCGTCAAGACCAGGTCGCAAGCGTCAATCTGGTCGAATTGCTGCAAGCGGTCCTTGCCTTGCAAGAGCAGCACGCGCAGGCCGGGCGCGAAACGGGCCGCCTCGTCTTGCCAGTTGCCCATCAAGCTGGTCGGCGCGATCACCAGCGCCGGATTGGTCAAGCGGCCCGCCTCTTTTTCAATCAAGATATGGGCCAGGGTTTGCACCGTCTTGCCCAGGCCCATGTCGTCGGCCAGGATGCCGGCCAGGTCGTAATGGCGCAGAAATTGCATCCATGCCAGGCCATCGGCCTGGTAATCGCGCAAGGTCGCCTGCAAGCCGACCGGCGGCGCCACTTTTTGCACCGAGCCGAACTGGCTCAGCTTGCGGCCCATTTCGCGCAATTGCTCGCCCCCGCTCCAGCGCAATTCCAGGCCGCGCGCCAATTCTTCCAGGCGCGCCGCGTCCAGCGTCGACATGCGCACCGAGGTCTTGATCTTGTCGCTGAAATACAATTCACCGAGGGTGCTCAAGATCGGCTTGACGCGGCCCCAGGGCAAGGCCACGCGATTGCCGTCGGGTAAGGTAGCTAGCATCTGGTCGCCATCGGCATGCGCTTCCAGGATTTTCGGATTGAAGTCGCCGGGCGTGTTGCGTATCAATTGCACCAGCACAGGCAGCAGCGGCACCCTTTGCTGATTGACGACGATGCCCAGTTCGAGTTCGAACCAGGCGCCGCCGGCGGCCGGTTCGGCGATGTCGGCGTACCAATCCTCGACGGCGCTGACGTCATAGCGGTACTTGGCACTCTTTTCCACCAGCCAGCCTTGCTGTTCCAGCGCGGCGATGCCGTTCCCGGCAAAGCCTAGCCATTCGGCCTGGCGCCCCAGCACCAGCGCGCCTCTCACGCCGCTCAAGGGCAGCGCCGGCGGTTTCTTGAAGCCGAGCGCGCTCAAGGTGTCGAAGGCGGCCGACTCTTGCGTCAGGTTGCGCTGGATGATTTCAGTGACGGCGCCGCTTTGCCGCACCACGCGCTGCGAAGGGTCGAACGAGACGCGCTCGCCGTCATAATCATAAGACAAGACGGCGAAATCATTCCAACGCGGCAAGCCGGCGTCGGCCAGCAGGGCGCTGTCGAGCACCAGCACGGGCCGCGCCGGCACATCCTTGCGCAAGCGCTGCGGCAAGGGTTGCGGCAGCGGCATCAAGTGCTGCAAACCGTGCGCCAGCAATAATTGCGATACGCGTACCTTGTCATTGCCGTTCAGCAAAGGTGCCTGCGCCACCAGCGCTTGCAACTCCGGCAATCCGATCTCGCCGCCATCCTGGTCCAGGGCCAGCACGCCGCACGACAGGTTATCGATATACCAGGGCGGATCGGTGGCCAGCATATAGTCGATTTGGTCGACGCCGTGGTGCTTGACGCCTTCCGGCGGCGCCACTTGCCAGCCCAGGCGCATATGCTTGCCTTCCTCGCGCCAGACCAGGCTGGCCAGCCGCAGCGGCCCCGCCTGCAAGGGATAGACCAGGCCATTGCCGACATCGGCCCATGAATTGGCCCATAGCAACTTTCCCTGTTCGGCCAGCATGTGCAGCAAGGCCGCGCCGATCTTGCCCTTGGGCTCGGTCGCGCTGCCGGTCTGGGAATTCTGGCCGCTGCGCATCGCCACGAAGAAGCGCACCAAGTCTTCATCGCCGGGCAGCAAGAAGGCAGGCGGCGCCGACAGCAGCGAAAACACTTCGCTGACCGGGCTGGCCGCAGCCACGTCGCCGTTCGGCCGCAGGCGCGCCTTGTACAGGCAGAGCGCCACGTGGCGCCCGCCGCTGGTCGGCGCCAGCACGTAAATCAAGCGGTATTGCTGCAATTTCGGATCGGGGTCCGGCGCCGCCAGGCTGGCTTTCGGGTGCGCGGCCGCCTCGACCCGCTGCAGCCAGGTTGCCACTGCATAGGGCAAGGGCGACGCCGGCGTGGTGGCCGGCGCGGCGGGTATTTCACTGATCTCGTCGCGGGTTAAATCCATGGTGCGCATGTGTATAGGGGCGGTAAGCAAAATCGTTAACAGGCAATATTATCCGCCATACACGCGCCCGTGGTTTATTCAATATCATCGTGGCGCCAAACGCACAGTCCATTTGCGCTGTCAAGACTGGCGCATTCGCGCCGATTGCGTATCATTCCAGGCTTGACCGCTTTGGAAATGACCATGCTGCCCTCTATTGAACAACGTCTTGCCCTTGAACTTGTCGCCAAACCGATACAAGTTGCCGCCGCCATCGCCCTGCTCGACGAAGGCGCGACCGTGCCGTTTATCGCCCGTTACCGCAAGGAAGCAACCGGCGGCCTGGACGATATTCAATTGCGCCTGCTGGAAGAGCGCCTGCGCTACCTGCGCGAACTCGAAGAACGGCGCGCCGCGATCGTGGCCTCGATCACCGAACAAAACAAGATGACGCCCGCCTTGCTGGACGCCGTAACGCACGCGCTCGACAAGACCCGCCTGGAAGACTTGTACCTGCCCTACAAGCAAAAACGCCGCACCAAAGCCCAGATCGCGATCGAGGCAGGCCTGGCGCCGCTGGCCGACGGCTTGCTGGCCGACCCGCTGCAAGAACCGGAAGCCGAGGCGGCCAAGTATCTGCGCGAAGCGTTCACCACGGGCGACGGCAACAATCCGGGCGTGGCCGACAGCAAGGCGGCGCTGGACGGCGCGCGCCAGATCCTGATGGAGCGCTTCGCCGAAGATGCCACACTGTTGCAAGCCTTGCGCGACTATGTGACCGAGCATGGCATTGTCGAGTCGAAAGTGGTGGAAGGCAAGCAGGACGAGGGCGAGAAATTCGCCGATTACTTCGATTACTCGGAAACCATCGCCACCGTGCCGTCGCACCGCGCGCTGGCCCTGCTGCGCGGACGCCGCGAGCAAATTCTCGACGTCGTGCTGCGCCTGGACACGGAAGCGGAAAAGCCGAAATGGGATGCGCCGCACAATCCCTGCGAAGGCCGCATCGCCGCCCGTTTCGGCATCAAGAACCTGGGCCGCCCGGCCGACAAGTGGCTGGCCGACACGGCGCGCTGGACCTGGCGCGTGAAAAGTTTCATGCACCTGGAAACGGAATTGATGGGCGCCCTGCGCGAACGCTCCGAACTGGACGCGATCAATGTCTTCGCCACCAATCTGAAGGCGCTGCTGCTGGCCGCGCCGGCCGGCCAGCGCGCCACCATGGGCCTCGATCCCGGCTTGCGCACCGGCGTCAAGGTGGCCGTGGTGGATGCCACCGGCAAGGTGGTCGACACCGCCGTGATTTATCCTCACCAGCCGAAAAACGATTGGGATGGCTCACTGCACACCCTGGGCCGCCTGGCCGCCAAGCATAATGTATCCCTCATTTCGATCGGCAACGGCACCGCCTCGCGCGAAACCGACAAGCTGGCGCAAGACTTGATCAAGCAACACCCGGACCAGAAAATGACGAAAATCGTCGTTTCGGAAGCGGGCGCGTCGGTGTACTCGGCGTCCGAATTCGCCTCGCGCGAATTGCCGGACATGGATGTCACCTTGCGCGGCGCCGTCTCGATCGCGCGCCGCTTGCAAGATCCGCTGGCCGAGCTGGTCAAGATCGACCCGAAATCGATCGGCGTCGGCCAATACCAGCATGACGTCGGCCAGACCCAGTTGGCGCGCTCGCTCGACGCCGTCGTCGAGGATTGTGTGAACGCGGTCGGGGTCGACGTGAACACCGCCTCGGCGCCGCTGCTGGCGCGCGTTTCCGGCCTGTCCGCCAGCGTGGCACAAAGCATCGTCAACTACCGCGACGCGAAGGGTGCCTTCACCTCGCGCGCGGCGCTCAAGGCGGTGCCGCGCCTGGGCGACAAGACTTTCGAGCAGGCGGCCGGCTTCTTGCGCGTGACGGGCGGCGACAATCCGCTGGACGCTTCGGCGGTGCATCCGGAATCGTATCCGCTGGTGGAAAAGATCCTGGCCGATATCAAGAAAGATATCCAGGCCCTCATCGGCGACGGCGCGCTGCTGAAAACCCTGAACCCGGCCAAGTACGCCGACGAAAAATTCGGCGTGCCGACCATCAGCGACATCTTGCGGGAACTGGAAAAGCCGGGCCGCGATCCGCGTCCGGAATTCAGCACCGCCACCTTCAAGGAAGGCGTCGAGGAAATCCGCGACTTGCGTCCGGACATGATCCTGGAAGGCGTGGTCACCAATGTGGCCGCCTTCGGCGCCTTTGTCGACATCGGCGTGCACCAGGATGGCCTGGTGCATATCTCGGCGCTGTCGAGCACTTTCGTCAAGGATCCGCACACGGTAGTCAAGGCGGGGCAGGTGGTGCGCGTGAAAGTGATGGAAGTCGATGAAAAGCGCAAGCGCATCGCCCTCACCATGCGCTTGACGGACAGCGCGCCGCAAGCGGGCGCGAAACCGGAGCAGCGCGGCGACCGCAACGACCGCAAGCACCTGGCCCAGCACCAGCAACAAACCCGCGCGGCGCCGGAAGCGGGCGGCAGCATGGCGGCCGCGTTCGCCAAGCTGCGCGGCTAACAGCTTGATCGTCATTGCGGCGGCCGACCCGGACGAGGCCGACGCCGCCTTGCTGATCGATGAAATGTCCGACCTTCTGGCCATTCTCACCGGCGCGGGCGGCAAGGCATCGTTCGACACGCGCGACGTGCGCGCGCCGCGCGCCCTGTTCGTAATCGCGCGCGACGGCGCCGGCCAACTGCTCGGCTGCGCCGGCTTGCGCCCGCTCGATGGCGAGACCGCCGAACTCAAGCGCATGTATGCCCGGCCCGGCACGCGCGGTGTCGGCGCGGCGCTGCTGGCCCACATCGAAGCCCGCGCCGCCGCCTTCGGCTACCGCGCGCTACAGCTGGAAACCCGGCGCATCAATACCCGCGCCGTGGCGTTTTACCACAAGCATGGTTACCGGCCGATTGACAATTATGGCAAGTACGTCGGTGTCGCGCACGCGATTTGCCTGGCCAAGGCCTTGGGCGCGGCCGGGCCCGATTAAAACAAGGCGTCAATCGGGGTTTGGCCCATTGTTGCTTTTCTCACGCGGCAGCACCGGCGGCGGCGTTTTCTTATAAAATGTCGGCATCCATTCATTTTCCACACACGAGGCAAGCATGAGCGACGTAAAAACCTGGATCCAAGAAACCGTGACGGGCGCGCCTGTCGTGCTGTTCATGAAGGGCACGGCCCAATTCCCCCAATGCGGCTTTTCCGGTCGCGCCATCCAGATCCTGAAAGCTTGCGGCGTCGATAATATCGCCACCGTGAACGTGCTCGACGATCCGGAAGTGCGCCAAGGCATCAAGGAATTCTCGAACTGGCCGACCATTCCGCAGCTCTATATCAAGGGCGAATTCATCGGTGGTTCCGACATCATGAATGAAATGTTTGAATCGGGCGAGCTGAAGTCCCTGCTCGATGCCTGATACACCGCGGCGGCTGGTGATTGCCATCACGGGTGCCACCGGCGCCGTGTATGGCGTACGGCTGCTGCAACAGTTGCAGGCAACACAGGGCGTCGAGACGCATTTAATCTTGTCCGACGCCGCCGTGCTGACACTGCACCAGGAAACCGGCTTGCAGCGCAAGCAGGTCGAGGCGCTGGCCGACGTGACGCACAAGCTGCGCGATGTCGGCGCCTCGATCGCCAGCGGCTCCTTCCAGTCGGACGGCATGGTGGTCGCACCCTGTTCGATGAAAACCCTGGCTGCCGTGGCGCACGGCTTTTCCGACAACCTGATCACGCGCGCCGCCGACGTGGTCTTGAAAGAGCGCCGCCGCCTGGTCTTGATGGTGCGCGAAACGCCGTTCAACCTGGCGCACTTACGCAATATGACGTCGGTCACTGAAATGGGCGGCATCATTTTTCCGCCCCTGCCCAGTTTTTATCACCAGCCCGCGAGCATCGCGGAAATGGTCGACCATACGGTCGGCCGGGTGATCGACTTGTTCGGCATCGAACACGACTTGGCGCCGCGCTGGAGCGGGCTGAAAGCCTAAGTAAGCTGGCAGCCGACGGCTAGCTCAGCGTTTCTCGAACTGTATCCCATTGGCATGTTTCATATCCCTGGCTTCCTCCACCATGCGACGCTGGGCGATGCGCTTGCGCATCACTTCGGCGTGCTGGGCGGCGGTCATCGGAGGGACGGTCATCAAGTCTTTCAGCTGCGCTGTATTGCTGTAATTACTTTTCATAAGACGGCTCAAATGCTCGGCTCCGTGGTAAGTTAATTGCAAGGCTTGGTGCCTCAGGCTAACTCATGTGATTATGAGCCACTATTTGAATCCGCGTCGCTCATCTTGTAACAGTTTCCATATGGAAATTACAATGCACTGTCCAGCACCATTGTGCAGCAGTTTCATGTCGCGCCCGTGACAAGTCACAAAGTCAAGCCATGCCCTATCGGCTGGCTCCGGCCTCCCCCAAGGCCGGAAAAAATGCCGGAAACGCGCTGAAATGATTACTTTTGGTAGTTGACTCGCACCAACATTCGAATAAACTCTCTAGCGATTTGTCGATGATGTTCATCTAATCTTTGCAAATCAGCAATTAATTTTACATCGGCGGACTCAAACCTCGACAGGGCACTGGACGACTCGCCGGCCGGCGCGCCGCTTTCCGGACCGCCAAAGCGCAGCCATTCGGCCGGCACGCCCAGCCATTGGGCGATCATGCGCAATTTTTCCTGCGTGGGAATGGCCTCCCCGACCAACCATTTACGGGCCGCGTGCACCGTGATTGGCCGCCCATCGAAGCGGATATTGAACTCCCGGGCCAGTCTGGTCGGACTGTCCGGGGAATAGTGGGCGTTTTTCAGCGCCTGCTGGAGCCGCAGGCTAAAGCTTTCGCGTTCATTTGAAGAATTCATAGTTGCACTATTTCATGTTGCAACATGAAAGTCAGTCTCTTGAATAGGGCGTAAAATTGTGACAAACGTAAAATTTATATTTAACAAAATTCTCTCCTGAAAAGGCGTTTTTGAGACTTTTACACACCGAATAAAATATTGCGATCGGTGGCCGTCCAACGTCCAAATCCGCAAAGGCTCCGGAAGCAACCACTGCACCACGATTCAAATCGTGAATTTAACGCTACATCATACGGAAGAGAATGAGGCCGTCAAAACCCGGTTGGCGGCGCACAATTTCGTCGGCCGGCGAGCGCTGCAAGACTGAAGCACGGCGCACTGGACGGGCAGCGCGGAGACGCGTGACTGGCCCAAGGCCGCAGCCAGTTATGGTAAGCAATTGCCACCAACTGTCCATCCTGCATACGAGTGTAGGATGGCGGCGGTGCAGCCACAAGCAATGAATCATGTATTGCCTGAACACTCAGGCCGGGTCGCCGAAATGCGGCAGTCGTCCAAGGGCCAGGCCTGATGCGATCTTTCGGTTCACATTCCGGGTGGGCGCGCTACAATATGGTTGACGTTGACGTAAACGGAAGCTTCAACACGGAAGTTTGGTTTCCGGCAATTCCCTCTCTCACAGCACAAGCCAAGATGACCTATACCATTACCGAACTGGCGCGCGAATTCGATATCACTGCGCGCGCGATCCGTTTTTATGAAGATCAGGGCTTGCTCAGCCCGAGCCGGGAAGGCACGGGCGGACGCAACCGGGTGTATACGCCGCGCGACCGCACCCGCTTGAAACTGACTTTGCGCGGCAAGCGCCTGGGCCTGTCCCTGTCCGAGATCAAGAGCCTGGTCGATATGTATGAAACGCCCAAGGATACCCGTTCCCAGATGAACCGTTTCCTGGGGGTATTAGCGCAGCACCGCGAAACGCTGGAACAGCAGCGCGAGGATATCGAGATGGCGCTGGCCGAAATCACGGCCCACGAAGACGAGTGCAAGCGCATGCTGGCCGGCATCGACGCGACCGAGGGTGGCCAGCTGCCACCACCACCGTAAGCCCTGCTCTGCCTAGCTTACGTTTACGTTAACGTCACATCAGCGTATCATTTATCCTTCACCTTCTTTCCGCTAACAGTCACCACGACGAGGACGACATGCTCCATCTCCCAGGCTTAACCTTTGACCATGGCGAAGACATCGCCGCCCTGCGCGAAGCGATTCAACAATTCGCCGCCGCCGAAATCGCCCCGCGCGCAAACGACATCGACCGCACGGACCAATTTCCCATGGATTTGTGGCGCAAGATGGGCGAGCTGGGCTTGCTGGGCATCACCGTGGACGAGCAATATGGCGGCAGCGGCATGGGTTATCTGGCCCATATCGTGGCGATGGAAGAAATCTCGCGCGCCTCGGCCTCCGTCGGCCTGTCGTATGGCGCCCATTCGAACCTGTGCGTCAACCAGATCAAGCGCAACGGCACTGACGAACAAAAAGCCAAATACCTGCCGAAACTGGTGACGGGCGAACACATCGGCGCGCTGGCGATGTCGGAACCGAACGCCGGCTCGGATGTCGTCAGCATGAAGTTGCGCGCCGACTGGAAGGGCGACCGTTGGGTCTTGAACGGCACCAAGATGTGGATCACCAACGGCCCCGACGCCGACGTGCTGGTGGTCTACGCCAAGAATGACCTGGAAGCGGGCGCGCGCGGCATGACGGCTTTCTTGATCGAAAAAAGCTTCAAGGGTTTTTCGGTGGCGCAAAAGCTCGACAAGCTCGGCATGCGCGGCTCCCACACGGGCGAGCTGGTGTTCCAGGATTGCGAAGTGCCGGCCGAAAACGTGCTGGGCGGCCTGGGCAAGGGCGTCAATGTGCTGATGTCGGGCCTCGACTTCGAGCGCACCGTGCTGTCCGGCGGCCCGCTCGGCATCATGCAAGCGTGCATGGACCTGGTGGTGCCCTATGTCCATGAGCGCAAGCAATTCGGCCAGGCTATCGGCGAATTCCAGCTCATGCAAGGCAAGCTGGCCGATATGTATTCGACCATGATGGCGTGCAAGGCCTATGTGTATGCGGTGGGCCAGGCGTGCGACCGCGCCAAGACGCCGGAAGCGGTGCGGCAGTTGCGCAAGGATGCGGCCGGCGCAATTCTGTATAGTGCCGAGAAGGCGACGTGGATGGCCGGCGAGGCGATCCAGGCACTGGGCGGCAATGGCTATATCAACGACTATCCGGCCGGGCGCCTGTGGCGCGACGCGAAATTGTATGAAATCGGCGCCGGCACCAGCGAAATCCGGCGCATGCTGATAGGCCGCGAATTGTTTGCGGAAACCATGTAAGGCTGCGCGCCGATTAGCCGGGCTGGCAGCCTGGTCTAAACGAATATTGATCGAGACGGACGATGACACAAATTGCGTTCCCAAAACTGCTGTCTTCCCAGATCGCATTCGATATTGCGCGCACCATACGCGACGGCTTCGACAAGCATTACCGCCTGTTCCGCCGTACCAGCCGCGACGCCAAGCAACATTTCGAGCAGGGCGCCTGGGCCGTCGCGCAACAGGCGGCCCGCGAACGCATCGGCTTTTACGACCAGCGCGTGCAGGAATGCGTGCAAATGCTGGAAGATGAATACGATGAAGATGAGTTGACCGACGAAGTGTGGCGCGAATTGAAGCTGCACTATATCGGCATGCTGTCCGACCACAAGCAACCGGAGCTGGCCGAAACCTTCTTCAATTCCGTTTGCTGCAATATCTTGCACCGCACTTATTTCCACAACGATTTCATCTTCGTGCGGCCGGTGGTATCGACCGAATACATAGAAACGGAAGAGCTGAACCCGACTTACCGCGTATATTACCCGGGCAAGGATGGCTTGCACTTCACGCTCAAGCGCATCATCACCAATTTCCAGCTCAATTGCCCGTTTTCCAACCTGGACCGCGACGTCGAACTGGTCCAGAATCGATTGCGGCAAATCTTCGGCGGCGACCGGCTGGAACCGAATCACCAGATCCAGGTACTGTCGAGCCTGTTTTACCGCAACAAGGGCGCCTATATCGTCGGCAAGGGCATCAATGGCAACCGGGAATTCCCCTTCATTGTGCCGATCTTGCATAACCGCCACGGCGAGCTATTGCTCGACACCGTGCTATTCGACCAGGAACAAATCACCATCCTGTTTTCGTTTACGCGCGCCTATTTCCTGGTCGATATGGAAGTACCGTCAGCCTATGTGCAATTTCTGCGCAGCCTGTTGCCGCGCAAGCCGCGCAGCGAGATTTATACGATATTGGGCTTGCAAAAACAGGGCAAGACCCTGTTTTACCGCGACTACCTGCAGCACTTGAAACATTCCTCGGACCATTTCGAGATCGCGCCCGGCATCCGTGGCCTGGTCATGCTGGTATTTGCGTTGCCCTCGTTTCCCTATGTGTTCAAGGTCATCAAGGACTTTTTCCCGGCACCCAAGGAAACCACGCGCGCCCAGATCAAGGAAAAATACCTGCTGGTCAAGCACCACGACCGGGTCGGGCGCATGGCCGACACGCTCGAGTATTCCAATGTCGCCTTCCCGCGCGCCCGCTTCGCCGAAGAATTGCTGGCGGAGCTGAAACATTTCGCGCCTTCCCTGGTTGAAGAAGATGAAGACCAGATCATCATCAAGCATTTGTATATTGAAAGACGGATGGTGCCGCTCAATCTCTGGCTCAGCAACGCGGAAAAGGAGGGCGACGAGGCCATGATGGAACACGGCTTGCTGGAATACGGCAATGCGATCAAGGAATTGGTGGCGGCCAATATCTTCCCCGGCGATATGCTCTACAAGAACTTCGGCGTGACGCGCCACCGGCGCGTGGTGTTTTACGATTACGATGAAATCGAATACATCACCGACTGCCATTTCCGCGTGATTCCGCCGGCCCGCAACGAGGAAGATGAAATGGCGGCCGAACCCTGGTATCCGATCGGCAAGCACGACGTCTTTCCCGAGCAATTCGGCAGTTTTTTACTGGGCAATCCCCGCATCAGAAAATATTTTATGAAACACCATGCGGATTTGTTGACGCAAGCGTTCTGGCAAGCACGCAAGCAGCGCATCCTCGATGGCTACATCGAAGATGTGTTCCCCTATCCGCAGCAGATACGTTTTTGCAATCAAACCACCCTCACCAACGCGGCATTATCGATGCCGCTCATTTCGGAGAACTTACACAATGAATGATCCTATCGTTATCGTCGGCGCCGCACGCACACCCATGGGCGCTTTCCAGGGCGACTTTTCCACCGTCACCGCCAGCGACCTGGGCGCCGTCGCCATCAAGGCTGCGGTGGAACGGGCCGGCATCGCGCCGGAAGCCGTCGAACACGTTTTCTTCGGCAATTGCCTGATGGCGGGCCAGGGCCAGGCGCCCGCGCGCCAGGCTGCGCTCAAGGCCGGCTTACCCACTTCGGCCGGCGCCGTGACCCTGTCCAAGATGTGCGGCTCGGCCATGCAAACCACCATGTTCGCGCATGACACCTTGCTGGCCGGCAGCGCCGACGTGATTGTCGCCGGCGGCATGGAATCGATGACCAACGCGCCTTACCTGATTCCGAAGGCGCGCGGCGGCTACCGCATCGGCCACGGCATGATCTACGACCACATGATGATGGATGGCCTGGAAGACGCCTACGCCAAGGATGAAAAAGGCAATGCCCGCTCGATGGGCACTTTCGCCGAGGAATGCGCGACCCAGTACAAATTCACGCGCGAGGCGCAAGATGCGTTCGCGATCGAATCGGTCAAGCGGGCCCAGGCGGCGACCAAGGATGGCAGCTTCGCATGGGAAATCGCGGCCGTCACCGTGCCCGGCCGCAATGGCGACACCGTGATCGACAAGGATGAAGGTCCGCTCAAGGCCAAGCTGGAAAAAATCCCGACGCTGCGCGCCGCCTTCAAGAAAGACGGCACCATCACGGCCGCCTCGTCCTCGTCGATCAATGACGGCGCCGCAGCGCTGGTGTTGATGCGCGAATCGACCGCCAAGAAACTCGGTTGCACCGTGCTGGCCCGCATCCATGGCCACGCCACCCACGCCCAGGCGCCCAATCTGTTCACCACGGCGCCGGTGGGCGCGATCCAGAAGCTGTTCGCCAAGACCGGCTGGACCAGCGGCTCGGTCGACCTGTTTGAAGTGAACGAAGCGTTTGCCGCCGTGCCGATGGCGGCCATGCACGACCTCGACATCCCGCACAGCAAGATCAACATCCATGGCGGCGCTTGCGCACTGGGTCACCCGATCGGCGCCTCCGGCGCCCGCATCATCGTGACCCTGATGGGCGCGCTGAAGAAAACCGGCGGCAAGCGCGGCGTCGCCGCCCTCTGCATAGGCGGCGGCGAAGCGACCGCGATGGCGATCGAACTGGCGTAAGCCACCAAGGCGCGCGCGACCGCGCGCGCCTTCACCTCATTCACGACGGAGCTTACCTATGCCTACAGTCTTGATCATCGGCGCCTCGCGCGGCATCGGCCATGAATTGGCGCGCCAATACCTGCAAGACGGCTGGCGCGTGATCGCCACCGCGCGCCGGCCCGACGCTTGCGCCGCGCTGGAACAATTGGGCGCCCACAGCCACCAGCTCGACGTGACCGACCTCGACGCCTGCGCCGGCCTGGCCGGCAAGCTGACCGGCGCCGAACTCGACGTCGCCATCTTGAACGCGGGCGTGTATGGCCCGCGCCACGACGGCGTGCCGCTGCAAAGCGATTTCGACGAAGTCATGCACACCAATGTGCTGGCGGCCATGCATTTGCTGCCGCTGATCGCGCCGCTGGTGGGCGCAGCGCGCGGCAAGCTGGCCGTGATTTCCTCGCATATGGGCTCGCTCAGCGAGCGCGGCAATCCTAGCGGCAGTCTGTACCGCGCCAGCAAGGCAGCCCTCAATTCGGTGCTGATCGACACCTCCTTGCGCTTCGGCAACGCGACGTGCGTCGCCTTCCATCCCGGCTGGGTACGCACCGAGATGGGCGGCCAGGGCGCCGACTTGACGCCCGAAGAAAGCGCGTCCGGCCTGCGCGCCACGCTGGCCGGCCTGGCCCCTTCCGACCGGGCCGCCTACCTCAACTACGACGGCAAGCCGATGGGCTGGTAGTCACTTTTTAAGCTTCTATGATACTGAGCAACGAACACGACATGATACGCGAGGCGCTGCGCACGTTCGCGCGCGAACGCCTGACGCCGAACGCGGCACGCTGGGACAAGGAACATTATTTTCCGAAAGATGAGCTGAAAGAATTGGCCGCGCTGGGCGCCTTTGGCGTGGCCGTGCCGGAAGAATGGGGCGGCGCCGGCCTCGACTACGTGTCGCTGGCGCTGGTGCTGGAAGAAATCGCGGCCGGCGATGGCGGCACCTCGACCATCATCTCGGTCAACAATTGCCCGGTATGCAGCATCGCGATGATGTATGCCAACGAGGCGCAAAAAGAGCAATGGTTGCGTCCGCTGGCCCAGGGAGAAATGCTGGGCGCGTTTTGCCTGACCGAGCCGCACACGGGCAGCGACGCGGCGGCCCTGCGCACCACCGCCGTGCTCGACGGCAATGAATACGTCTTGAATGGCGTCAAGCAATTCATCACCAGCGGCAAGTACGCCGACGTCGCCATCGTCATGGCCGTGACCGACAAGGCGGCCGGCAAGAAGGGCATCAGCGCCTTCTGGGTGCCGACTGCAACGCCGGGCTATATCGTGGCCGGGCTGGAACAGAAAATGGGCCAGCATTCGTCGGACACGGCCCAGATCCTGTTCGAGAATTGCCGCATCCCGGCCGCCAACCTGATCGGCGCCGAAGGCCAGGGTTACAAGATCGCGCTGTCGGGACTGGAAGGCGGGCGCATCGGGATTGCCTCGCAAGCGGTCGGCATGGCGCGCGCCGCCTATGAAGCGGCACTCAGCTATGCCAGGGAACGCGAAAGCTTCGGCAAGGCCATCTTCGAGCATCAGGCGGTGCAATTCCGGCTGGCCGACATGGCGACCCAGATCGAAGCGGCGCGCCAATTGATACGCCACGCGGCCTCGATGAAAGATGCCGGCCTGCCTTGCCTGAAGGAAGCGGCGATGGCCAAGCTATTCGCCTCGGAAATGGCGGAGCGGGTCTGTTCGGACGCGATCCAGGTGCATGGCGGCTATGGCTATGTGTCGGATTTCCCCGTCGAGCGGATTTACCGCGACGTCCGCGTGTGCCAGATCTATGAAGGCACCAGCGATATCCAAAAGATCTTGATCGCGCGCGCCCTGTAGCGTGAAGGGAGCGCGGCGCGCTCCTTTTTCACACCATGGCAGGAAAAAAAGCACGAAAAAAAAGCCCGCCGAAGCGAGCCTTGTTCCAATGTATTACCAATGCTTTAATCGTGTCCCAGGCGCCCATGCTATCTGCGTGGTGCCCTGACGTGTAAATCGACCAACGTATTCGGAAGTACAAATCCAATCTCTTACAACCATTCACAACGTCAACATTACACATATTGGATCGCGGCGTAAGACCTGGATAGTGGGACTGTTTGCAAGCAAACCTCACCACTGAACGTAGTGTAACACAGTATTTTGTGCGATGCAATAAAAGATTCAGGCGGTGCGCATGGTTAGCTCGGCTTTTTTATGCTCATCACGGCCCACCCTTTCATACTCGGCAATCACTTGCGCCCCGAACAAGAGCAGGGTGGCGCCGATTTCCAGGCTGAACATGACGACAATGGCGGTCGTCATGGAACCGTACACCACATTTACTTGCGACAAGGTGGAAAAATACCAGACCAGCACATGGCGCGCGATTTCCCACAGCAGGGCGGCCGTGACGCCGCCTATCAGCGCATGGGTGATCGACAGCCGTCCGACCGGCATCACCAGGTAAATGGAACTGAGCACGAGGATTTCGCCGCCCAGGCCGAGCAGGTAGAGCAGGGCGCCTGAGACGCCGCCCAGCGACCAGCTATGGCCGAGGAATTGGATGCTTTCCTGGCCCAGCACTTGCAAGCTGCCGGCCACCAGGGTCACCAGCAAGATGCCGAAGCCCAGCGACAGGATATAGCAATAAGGCAAAATCGCCGAAATCAGGTAGCGCCGGCGCCGTATCGATACCCGGTGCACGAAAATCACGCTCATGGCATTTTCCAGCACGGTGAAGGCCAGCGAGCTGAAGAACAGCATCGTGCCCAGCAAGACCCAGCCGACCAAATCGCGGTGGTCGAGAAAATGCGCCACTTCCGCCACCACCGCCTTCGACTGGCCGGGCACCAGCCATTCCAGGTAGCGGCCTATGGTGCGCAGCAATTCGGCCTGGTCGATGACATGCGACAGGGCCACCACGATCAGCATCAAGAGGGGCACGATGGATAGCAGGGAATAATATGCCACCGCGCCGGCCAGCAACAAGCCTTGGTTGGCGCGGAAAGCCTTCAGCGTTTGCAGCAGGAATGCCAGCGGATGCTTGAGTATGTAGGCGCTGGCCCGGCGATTGATCATTGACATGGTTATCCAAAAATTAAGGCGCCACCGCGCCAGCGACGCTATTTTATAGCCGAAGCCCGATTCGCGCGTCCGACGCGGCGTGGCCCAGTCAACGTGGCCCGACTCAAGCTGGCGTCAAGGCTAGTGCCGCCGCGCCGCATCGACATCCAGATAGCGCCAGGAAGTGAATTCGACCGGGTGCCGCTTGTAATTTTTCAGCCACGGCTGGCGCAGGTCGGCCGAAATCGGATGCGTCAGTAAAACCCACGGCGCATAGGCATGAATCAATTGCGACATATCGCGATACAGGACACGCCGGCGCGGCGAATCGGGCAAGCGCCGCGCTTCCTCGTATAATTTGTCGTAAGCGGGCAATTTGAAACGCGCATAATTGGCGCGGCCGCTGTTGGGACCGTACAGCAACTGGAAAAAATTGTCGCCGTCGGGGAAGTCGGCCACCCAATTGGTTTCATTCATTTGCACCTTGCCCAGGCGCGCGGCCTTGATGATTTCCGTCTTCTTGTCGCTCTTGAAGCGCACCCGCAAGCCGATTGCCGTCAAATTCTTGCGCCACAATTCGTCGCGCAGGCGCCCGGCCGCGCCCGCCTCGGTATGCATCACCAGCGTCAGCGGCTTGCCGTCGGGCAGGGTACGGAAACCGTCGCCCCCCATCCGGTAGCCGAAACGTTCCAGCAGCGCGCGCGCCAGCGCCGGATCGTGGCTCACCGGGCTGCGGTAGGCGGCGTCGTAACCAAGCACATTGGGCGGCAGCGGCGACTGGGCCGGTAGCGCCATGTCCTTTTTCAACAGCGCGATATCTTCGCCGCTATCGTAGCTGAGCGCGATGGCGCGCCGCAGCGCCACTTTTTCCTTGCCATAGCCACCCAGCAGGGGATCGTCCATATTCATCCACATATAATACGTTTGCAGCACGGGGAAACGCGATAGCACGATGCCTTTCCGGGCCAGTTGCGGCTTGAGCGTCCCGCCCTCGAGCGCCATGCCGGCCAGCGATTCCGGCACTTGTTCCAGGTAATCGAATTCGCCATTCAAGAAACCCAGCATGCGCGACTGGTATTCTTCGACGATGCGCACTTCGACCCGGTCCACCAGCGGCAAGCGCTTGCCATCCAGAGCGGCGGCCAGGGCCTGGTCCTCGCCGGCCACGTCGGCGCCGGCATGAAACACCGTGGCGCGAAATCCCGGATTGGCCAGCAAGACGATCTTGTCGCTGCGCTTCCACTCGCCGACCATGAAGGGGCCACTGCCGACCGGGTGGTTGCCGACCTGTCCCGCATACGCCTCGACCACTTCACGCGCCAGCACGCCGGTGGCCGGCATCGCCAGATAAAACAGGAAATTCGGATCGGCCGCCGTCAACCGGATGCGCAAGGTGTAGCGGTCCGGCGCCTGCAAGCCTTCGACCACGCCGTCGTAATTGAATTTTCCGGCCTTGAGCGCGGCGTCGCCAACGATTTTATCTTCCAACAAGAACAACCATGGCGACTTCAAGTCGGGGTCGTACAGGCGCTTCAAGCTATACACATAGTCTTGCGCCGTGACTTCGCGCCGGATTCCCTTGAAGGCCGGGTCGGGCGTGAAATAGATACCCGGCTTGAGCAAGAAGGTATAAGTGCGACCCTGGTCTTCGACGCGCGGCATGGCCTGCAAGGTGTTTTCCTGCAATCTGAGGGGCCGCGCCAGATAATCGTAATGGAGCAGCGGGTCAAACAGGTTTTCCAGCAGGCTCAGGCTGGACAAGTCGGAGGCGACAGCGGGGTCCAAGCCGCTTTCCGGGCCGGTCAGCAACATATGCAAGGTCTTGGGCGGCGCGGCGGCGGCCGGCAATTGCCCGCAACAAGACAGCACCAGCAGGGCGACAAAAATGTGACGAAAACGCAGCATGAATGATCCAGGGTAATGCCGGCGGAGATGAACAATCTTCATGATGAATGGCGCGGCGGGGGGCTTTGCGGCACATCAGAAAAGCGGCATTTCCGGCGCGGCGGCGCAACGGCGCGGTGTATAACTTCCCTGTCATCATACACAAGGGACAGTCATGGAAACCACAGAATCCAACGGCGGCACCCGGCAAACACGGCCGCGCAAGAACATTGCGATCGTTTGCCAGGGCGGCGGCAGCCATGCCGCCTACGCCGCCGGCGCACTGCAAGCCTTGTTGCCGCATTTTGAAAACGAGGACTTGCGTCTGGTCGGCATCAGCGGCACCTCGGGCGGCGCGATCTGCGCGCTGCTGGCATGGTATGGCATGTTGAAGGGCGGCCCTGCATGCGCAACCGAGCAGCTCGACGGCTTTTGGCAATCCAATTGCGCGAGATTGCCCGGTGAAAAGCTGTGGAACGATTGGACGATCCAGACCATGGGGGCGCTGCCCTACGAAATCCTGTTTAGTCCCTACCAATGGCAAACCATGCTCGGCCAGTATGTACTCAACAATATGTGGCCAGCCTCCTTGATGGGCCTGCCCGACTGGTTTTCCGCCAAGCAGTGGGGACGCGAAGATTACTTCCAGCTCGATGCGCTGATCGAGCCTTACGTCGATTTCGATCTGGTATCGAAGCTCGGCGATTTTTGCAGCATCCCGTCCGATATCGAGCGCTGGCAAGCGGCCGATCTGCAAGCGCGCCTGCTTGGCCAAACAGAACAGGAGCAAGCCCGCAAACGTCGCCTGGAAAAGCACATCGTCGAGCACCTGGCATTGCCGAAGCAAATCGCCCAAGCGATGGCGGACCAGAAAATGTCGAACCCCACCTTGCAATCCGCGCTGCTCAATTGGCAGGCGGGGCAGCCGGACTTCACGCAGCCGGCGGCGCTGGGCGCGCTGCGCAAGAAGGTCGAACAAGTGATGGAAGCCATTCCGCAACTATTGCTGGGCGCGGTAGACGTCGGCAATGGCGAATTCACCGCCTTCAGCTCCGAGCGCGCCACCTGGGATAGCGGCATATCGCGTCAAGCCGTGCTGGCCTCGGCGGCGTTGCCCTGGTTATTCCAGGCCGTGGAAATAGAGGGCAAAACGGCCGACGGGCAGCCGGACAATCAGCAATATTGGGATGGCTTGTTTTCGCAAAATCCTCCCATCAAGAATTTCATTTCGGGCAGCAACAACGCGCGCAAGCCGGACGAGGTCTGGGTCATCCAGATCAATCCCATCAATTACGACGTCGATATGCTCAAGAAAGACATCTGGGACCGACGCAATGAATTGTCCGGCAATCTGTCGTTGAATCAAGAAGTGGCCTTCATAGGCGCCATCAACAAGAGGATCACGGCGCTGCAACCGGGTAAGCAAGACTTGTCGCCCGAAGCGGACAAACATGTTCAGGTTCACCGCATCATCATGGATGGTGATTCGATAGAAAAGGAAACCGGCAAGACCTTGAACGCGCTATCCAAATTCGATCGCGATCCGAAGTTGGAAGAGGCGCTCGTGCGTACCGGAAAATCGCAGGCGGACAACTTCTTGCTCATGCGCGTAGCCATGCTGGAAGCTTGTGGCAATCTGGCTAGCAATCAATACGCCAATTTGCCGCAAGAATCCAGCGAGGTTATTGAGGCCTTGCGCAAGTTGCAAAGCGTGAACCCCGGAGCCGATTCCGCCAAGAATAAAAAAATGCAATTATTAATAGATGAAACGATCATGCAATCGATTTCGGACAAGGAGAAATCGCAGGTGGCAGAACCGCATCATGCGCTGGTGCGCTGGCATACTGCGGGCATGCTCGGGAACGTCCCGGTAAGCGTGGAAGGGGAGACCGAGTTCTACATCCGCCAAAATGGACATTCCTCGGCACAAGTGAGCGAGATCAGGATCACTTCGGTCACCGCCATCGGACAGGGGGCAGCGGCGGCCCGCCAGTTCGGGCGCCGGCGCCATGCCAAACAAGCAGAACACAACCATCCGCCTCCTCCTTGAGCCTATAGACCATCAGACCATCTGACCATCCGCGCCCGCTTGCATGGCGGGCGCGCCCACCACACCAGCCACCGCGGCCGGCGCAAGGCGCGATAGCGCATTCCGCGCCAGGCTTTATACTCTGTCTGCACATTCACACAAGCGGGCTTCCTGCATGGCACGCAATGACATCCGCTCCCGCTTCTTCCCGGGAAGGCGTCATGCCGCCATCTTTGTCGCCTGGTCATTTTTCCATCGAGGTTAGCATGTTGCATCGCTCCATCATCGCCGTTTTGCTCGCCTGCAGCGCCGGCGCCCACGCTGAATTGCCCGAGCCGGTGGCGCGCCTGCTGCGCGCGGCCAATATTCCCGACGATGCAATCGGCCTCGTCGTCATGCGCGGCAATAGCACCGTCGTCGCCCACGGCGCCGAACGCAGCATGCAACCGGCATCGACCATGAAACTGCTGACCACCATGGTTGGCCTGGAGCAGCTGGGACCCATTTTCCGTGGCCGCACCGAATTGCGCGCCAATGGGGAAGTGGCCGATGGTGCCCTCAGCGGCGACCTGGTGCTGCGCGGCGGTGCCGACGCCGACTTCGACGCTGATGCGCTGGAACACATGCTGCAAACCCTGCGCAACCAGGGCATCAGGAAAATCCGCGGCGACTTGATACTGGACCGGCGCCTGTTCCAGCCGGCCCGCCCCGACCTGGCCGCGCCGCAATTCGACGATACGCCGGAATGGCGCTACAACGTGGTCCCGGATGCCTTGCTGCTCAACACCAATATGCTCAATATCGACTTGAACTCGAACGGCAAGCAATTGACATTGCTGATGATGCCGCCGCTGGAAGGGGTGACGGTGAGCGCCGACATGAAGCTGATCGACGCCGGCTGCGCCAAATGGGAAGAAGGCTGGCGCACGCCCGAATACCGGCGCGACGCCAACGGCAAGCTGAATGTGATCTTGCACGGGACGTTTCCAAGAAATTGCATGAAATCGGCCAGTATCAGCGTGCTGGACCGGCAAGATTATGCCGACCGGCTGTTTCGCGCCACCTGGCGTCGCCTGGGTGGATCGTTCGGCGGCGCCGTGCGCGAAGGGGCCACGCCGCCCGATACCCGGCTGCTGGCCGAGCACGTCGCCCGCGCGCTGCCGGACGTGCTGCGCGACATTAACAAGTGGTCCGACAATACGCAGGCGCGCCTGCTTTACCTCAGCCTGGGCAGCCTGGAAACCGATGCCGCGCTCGGCAGCCACCCCTTGATGCTGGACGCGCTGGAAGATACCGCGACGCACGCGCGGGAAGTGGTGCGGCGATGGTTCGCCAACCACCATATCGACGACCGCGAGCTGGTGCTGGAAAACGGTTCCGGCCTGTCGCGCGTGGAACGCATCCGCCCGGCCCAGTTGGCGGCCTTGCTGCAAGCGGCCAGTCTCAGCCCGTGGGCGCCGGAATTCCTGTCCAGCCTGCCGATTGTTGCGCTCGACGGCACCATGCGCCGGCGCCTGCGCGACAGCCCGGCCGCGCTGCGCGCGCGCATCAAGACGGGAACCTTGAAAAATGTGGTGGCGATCGCCGGTTATGTGCCGGATGCCGACAATCGGCAATGCGTGGTGGTGGCCTTCATCAACCATGAGCTGGTCGGCAATGGTGCCGGGCGCGCCGCGCTCGACGCGTTGATCGACTGGGTGACGAGCACCTCGGCCGTAGCTACGCCGCTTGCACCTACGCCGGCTGCACCATTACTCAATTGATAATAGACGGCCGCATTTGGTCCATCGTCAAGCTGGCCCGGTCACAAGACGCGGGTATAGGTCTGCCGCACCAGCGCCCGGTCGCCGCAATCGAAATGCCACCATTCGCTATGGATGCCAAGCCAGCCCGCTTCGCACAGCGCATCGCGCAGCAATTGACGATTCGCAATGTGCGCATGACTGATGACGCCACGGGCCAGCATCTGCGCCTCCAGGGCCGGATGTGAGCGCTCACTTAATTCATCGAAGCGGCTACCCATATCGAGTTCGCGCCCGTCCGGGCCGAGGAGGGTGACGTCGAGCGCCATGCCGAAGGAATGGATCGAGCCACGGCCCGGCTCGGCAACATAGGCCAGCAAATCGCTGCCCTGCAAGGCATCCCATAATTGTTGCTGGACCCGCTGCGGCCGCAAGGCGTCCAGCACCAGCAGGCTATGGTCGGGGCGGCGCGCCGCCAGCCTGGCCACGGCCCGTTCCAGCGCGCCGGCCGCGTCGCGGTGCAACCAGGCGCAATCGAGCGGCGAATACAGGTCGCGCCCGACAAAATTGTCGGGCGTGGCGTAACGCAAGTCGATCCGGATGCCGGCAATACTGCTCAGTGGCCGGAAATCGCCGCTGTCGGGCACTGCTTCGCTATCTAAAGTTAACGCTGACATGCCTGAACCTTACTCCAGTCAGGCGGACGCTGCAACGCTTACCGCTCGGCAAACGGCGCCGTCAACACCTCGAGCAGGGCCGCCGTTTCCCCGTCCGGGGTGCCGTCAAACAAGCTGGAGCGGAACTTCATCTGGAAGGCAATCAGCACATTGCGGGTGGCCTCGTCGAGCACGCCCGTCTGCGGCACGGCATAGCCATGCAGGGCCAGCTTTTGCTGAAACCAGGCCAGGTCCGGCAATTGCCGTTCGTATTCGGGGCGCAAGGCCGCCACCCGGCCCGCGTCCGGCCAGGCGATCAAGCCGGCCGCACCGAGTTGCGCCCAGGGAAACAAGGGCCCCGGATCTTGCTTGCGCTGGGGCGCGATTTCATTGTGGCCGAGGATATTTTCCGGCGCGATATGGTGACGCAAGACGATTTGCTTCAGCAAGGCAATCAGCTCGTCGATCTGCGCCTGCGCATAGGGATACCAGAGGCGTCCCTCGGGCGTATCGCGGTAGCCCGGATTGACGATTTCAATGCCGATCGAGCTGGTATTGAGTTGAGTATAGCTTTTCCAGCTGCTGACACCGGCATGATTGGCCAGGCGCGCCTCGTCGACCAGGGTATAGAACACCGGTTGCGCCGCGTCGCTGAGCAGGTAGTGGCTGCTCACGGTTTGCTCCGTCAAGGTCCGTATCGAGCGCGGCAAGTCGCTCACCGTGTAATGCAAGATGATGAACTTGACCCGGCTACTCTGGCTGCGCGCCGTATAACTGTGATCGAAATGGGGCGCGGGGCCGGAACCGGGCTCGGGCAGGGGGCCGGCGCAAGCGCTGAGCAGGCCGATCAACAAACTGAGAAACAGGGTTTTCATCGTCATGGCGTGGATGTGAAACGTGGATGATCGCGGGCCGCGCTGCGGGCTGCGGCGCAATGGGGCCGCACGGTTTTTTGCTCGATGCTGAACGAGGCCGGCAAGGCCGCCCGCATCGCCTCGAAAATCAATGGATGCAAGGTGGCCGCGCGCCCCGCCAGCGCCACCGGACGGGCGCCGTAGCGTGCCGTCAAGGCCAGCGCCAGGCGCGCCAATTCCCGTCCCGCCTCGCGCAAGATGGCGCGCGCGGCCGGATCGGCGTCGGCCGAGGCGGCCACGGCCAGCGCCAATTGAGCGATGGCGCCGCGATCCTGGCCATACATGAAATTGCGCGAGCTGGCCCAGTCGCTGCCGCCGATGTACGCGAAGACGGCGGCGGCCATGGCCGAAGCGCTCCAGGCGCCGGGAGCCTCGTCTTCGGCGCGCCAAATCTTGCGCAGCGCTTCGCGGGCAATCCAGAAACCGCCGCCGCCATCGTCGAGCGCCACGCCGCGCCCACCGGCGCGGTGGAATACGCCCGTCTCATCGATGAAGGCGGCGATCGAGCCGGTGCCCGCATAAACGAGATAACCGCAACCCGGCTCAAAACAATCCAGGTAGGCGATTTCGATGTCATTGCACAGCGTCACGTCTGGCTCGCCGAGCGCGAACAAGTCGGCCAGCCATGAGCGCAACTGGGCGCCGTCGCCGCCGAAGCCGGTCAAGCCGGCGCACACCCGGCGCGGCCGGCCCGCGTCCAGCACGGTCCGGCACAATGCGGTAAACGTCGCGTGCAAGGCCAGCCGGCCATTGGCGCTGGCCATTTGCAGGGCCGACAAGCCGGCCGCCTGGCCTTCGGCGACGATGCTGCCGTCCGCCGTCGCCAGCGCCCAGCGGGTCTGGCTGCCGCCCGCGTCGATGCCGAGGCCGAGGTCAAGACCGAACTCGTCCCCGCTCATCGGGCCGTCACATTCGGCCCGTGCAGCACGGAGACGCGTTCGCTCTCGTTGCCGAGGCGGTCGACGGCGCTGACCACCACCGCGTTCACGGGGCCGGCGCTAGCATCGTCGGCCAGCGCCCAGTCGCCGCGCATGCCGGGCACCACGGTGAAGCGCCAATGTTCGCCATAGCGCGACCAGATCGCGTATTGGGCGACGGGCTTGCCTGCGCCGGCCACCAGGCTCAGCTTGAGCGCGCCGGCCTCGCGCCGCGCCGCCACGGCTGGTGCGGTCGGCAATTCGGCGCCCAGCCACGGCGTGGCCGGCACCAGCGCCGGGCTTTGATAGGCGTTTGCCTTCAATTGGTCGCTGATGCCCTTGCGGTTATCCATCAGCGGCGCGATGCTGAAATGCACCTGGCCATTCGCGCCGGGGCGGCTGCGCGTGACACCGATTTGTTTGACGATTTCCTCGGGCGCGAACGCCTTGGCCGAATTGTCGATGCGGCTGGTAAACAAGCCGGGCCAGATATGCCGGCCATGCGGATTTTGCGCCAGCCAATAGTCGAGCAAGACATCAAACGCCTGGGCCGGCTGGGCGATCGGCCAATACAGTTGCGGCGACAGGTAATCGAGCCATCCCTTGGCCAGCCACAGCTCGGTGTCGGCATATAATTTATCGTACTGGCTGAAACCGGCGATGCCGGCGGGGCGCCGGTCCGGCCGGCCGATGCCGAACGGGCTGATGCCGAAACGCACCCAGCTTTTCTCGCGGTGGATGCCGGTGTAGAGCGTTTCAATCAATTGGTTTACATTCTGGCGACGCCAGGCAGCCCGGTCCAGCTGCCCGCCGCCCAGCAGATAACGTTGCCAGGACGCCTGGTCGGGAAACTCCAGCTCGGCGCGCGCGGCGCCGCCGTCAAGCGCGGTCGCCTCGGCGCCCCCACCCGCACCGGGCGCATCGATGGGATAGGGATAGAAATAATCGTCGATATGCACGCCATCGATATCGTAGCGCCGCACCACGTCGAACACCACTTCCTCGGTATGGTGCGAGGCGGCCGCGTCGCCCGGGTCCATCCACAGGAAACGACCATATTGCTTGATCGCTTCCGGATGGGTGCCGGCAAAACTGTCGCGCGTGAGCGCCGACTTGGCGGTGGAATGGCGCGCGCGGTAGGGATTGAACCAGGCATGCAATTCCAGGCCGCGCGCATGGGCCTGGGCGATCCAGAATTGCAAGGGATCATACAGGGGCTGGGGCGCCAGGCCTTGCTGGCCGGTCAGGAACTCGGACCATGGTTCCAGCTTGGAGGGATAAATCGCATCGGCGCTGGGCCGCACTTGCAGCACGATCGCGTTCAAGTTCAAGCTCTTGGCGCGCTCGAGAATGGCGATCGCCTCCGCCTGCTGTTTCGCGACCGACAGATTGCTGCGGCTGGGCCAGTCGATATTGGCCACCGTCGAGACCCAGGCGGCACGGAATTCGCGTGGCGCCGGCGGCGGCGTGGCGCCGGTGTCATTCACGGTCGGCAAGGTCGCGCCCGGCGGCGCTACTACCTTGACCACGGTGGTGCAACTACTCAACAGCGCCAGCGCGCCGGCTACCAGGCACAGGCGTTTCTTCAAGTTAACAAGCAAAACTATTCCTCGCATTCAATGAGTGCGGCCATTTTACCGCGCGCCGCCGTTGGCCCTGTTTCTGTCCGGTCAGCCTGCTTACTTGCCAAATTACTTGCCAAATTACTTGCTAAATTACTTGCTAAATTACTTGCCAAATTTCTCATCAAATTTCTTGCCAAAGTCCGGCTCGATCTTGACCAGGGCCGTCATCGCAAAAGCGGGAAGGGTGGCCACGCACACCCAGATGAAAAAATGGCGATAGCCCAGTTGCTGCTCGATCCAGCCGCTGGCCATGCCCGGCAACATCATGCCGAGCGCCATGAAGCCCGTGCAAATGGCGTAATGGGCCGTCTTGTGGGCGCCGTCCGCCACCATGATCATATACAGCAGATAGGCGGCAAAGCCGAAGCCATAGCCGAATTGCTCGGCGGCGATGCAAGCGCTTATCGTGTAGATATTGCCCGGCAAGGCGGTTGCCAGGTAGACGAATACCAGGTCCGGCACATGCACGGCCAGCACCATGGGCCACAGGCAACGCTTCAAGCCGTGGCGCGAAATCACGTAGCCACCCAGCAAGCCGCCCAAGGTCAGCGCGATCACGCCGATGGTCCCATAAACCAGGCCGACTTGCTCGGTATCGAGGCCCAGGCCGCCAAGTTGCGGCGGGTCGAGCAAGAAGGGCATGGCCAGCTTCAGCAATTGCGCCTCGCCCAAACGAAATAGCAAGAGGAAGCCGAGGATGACGACGATGTCATCTTTCCTGAAAAACGCGGCCAGGGTGGCCAGGAATGCCTTGCCCACCTGCTCGCTGCGGGGCGCGGGCAAGTCGGCGGCCGGCGTCGGCAACATCCAGCGGTGATAGGCGGACAAGGCCAGGAACAGGACCGCCAGGATCAGGAAGACGGTCGACCACGCCAGCGCGACGTCGCCCGTCGATTTGCCCAGGCGGCCGGCCAGATACACCAGGCCGCCCTGGGCGGCAAGCGTGGCCAGCCGGTAAGCGCAACTGCGCACCCCGACAAAGGCGGCTTGCTGGCGCTGCTCCAGGCCCAGCATGTAAAAACCGTCGGCCGCGATATCGTGGGTGGCCGAACTGAAGGCCAGCAACCACAGCATCGCCAGGCTGAGCTGAAAGAAATTCGGCAAGGCCGTGGTCAAGGCCACCAGCGCCAGCGCCGCACCGATCAACAATTGAAGGCCGATAATCCAACCACGCTTGGTGCCGAACAACTCGACAAAGGGCGACCAGAATGGCTTGATCACCCACGGCAGATATAACCAGCCCGTGTAGAGCGCGATATCGGTATTGGAGATATGCAGGTTCTTGTACATGATCACGGACAGCGTCATGACAGCAACATAAGGCAGGGCTTGGCCGAAATACAGGGAGGGTATCCACCGCCACGGGCTTTTTTCGTGCACGCTACATCCTTCGTGAAAGACCGGCGCAAGGATGTGCTAGTGGGTCAATTGGCAATGGGAGTGGCAAATAGCCCACTAAAGCAAGGCCGCGCGCACGCTGCCGTTGACCCCCGCCAACAATCGCTGCGCCTGGTCCGTGGTAATTTGTTTGGTCAGGGCCACAATGGCGACCTTGACTTGAAACCCGCATTGCTCCAGCGCGCCCCTGGCCGCGTCTTCATCGGCGCCGCTCGCGTGCATGGTGAGGCTGACGGCGCGCCGCATCAGCTTGGCGTTGGTCGGCTTCAAGTCTACCATCAAGTTTCCATAGACCTTGTTCAAGCGCACCATCAAGGCGCTGGAAAGCGTATTCAAGGCAATTTTCTGGGCCGTGCCGGCCTTCAGGCGAGTGCTGCCGGAAATCACTTCCGCGCCGGTCGCCAGCGTGATGCCGATCTCGGCTTGCAGCGCCAGCGGCGCGCCCCGATTATTCGCGATGCCGATGGTCAAGGCGCCGCCCGCGCGTGCCTCGCGCAAGGCCCCCATCACATAGGGTGTCACGCCCGAGGCCGCCAGCAAGATCACCACATCATCCAGCCCCACCTCCAGGCCGCGCACGTCGGCCGCGCCTTGCGCGCCGTCATCCTCGGCGCCCTCGACTGCCTCGAACATGGCGCGCCGCCCGCCGGCCAGCAAGGCTGGCGCCCGTTCGCGCGGCCAGGAAAAGGTGGGATACAATTCCACGCTGTCGAGCACGCCCAGGCGGCCGGAAGTGCCGGCCCCGACATACACCAGGCGCCCGCCAGCGGCCAGCCGGGGCAACGCGGCGGCGACGGCGGCGGCAATCTCGGGCGCCGCCGCGCGCACCGCCAGCGCGGCGCCGGCCTGGTCGTCGATCAGGGCGGCCACCAATTGCTGGACCGGATACAGGTCCAGCTCGGCATGCCGGGGATCGGGCGCTTCGGTTTTCAAGTCGGAACCTTGGCCGGGATTCAAGGCGCGCGCCGCATTTCGGCGACGAAATCGTAATGATCGCTACGGCAATACGAATGCGTCAATTCAACCGCCTCGCCCGACGCCAGGTAGGCGACGCGGGTGATGAACAGCACGGCTTGTCCTTCCGGCACGCCCAGTTGCGCGGCCAGCACGGCCGAGCAATTCATGGCCCGAATATGCTGCAAGGCCCGCACCGGCGCCTTCTTGATGGCGCTCAGATATTCATACAGCGAGGCGCCGACCGCTGCCGGGTCCGCCACCACGCTGTGCGGCAAGACACTGACTTCGTACGCCATGACGACATCGTCGGCCAGACGCAGCCGCTCCAGGCGCGCCACCTTGGTGCCGGGCGACAAGCCCAGGCTCAATTGCTCGTCCGTGCTGGCTGTGACGATGTCGCGCCTGAGCCAGCGCGACCCGGGCCGGTAACCGCGTTGCTGCAATTGCTCCGAAAAACTCGACAGGTTCGACAGCGGTTGCTCGATGCGGGGCGCAATATAATTGCCCGAGCCGCGGCGCCGCACCACCAAACCTTGCTCGACCAATTGATCGATGGCCTTGCGCGCCGTCACGCGCGACACGTCCATCAGTTCGGACAAGGTCCGTTCCGACGGCAAGGCCTGGTCGACCTGGTAGCGGCCGTTACGCACATCGTCGCCCAATTTCCGGGCGATTTGCATATAGAGGGGCGAGTTGTCGTTTTTTACATCGACCTTGAATTCATGGCTGGTCTGGTTCATGCGCGTCTCCTTATTTGCTAGTGTAGTGCGTCGCTAAGGGGACCGTGCATAAAAATAGCGGATTTATGCGGCGGCCACGCAACGCCCCCGCCTGCCGTGGAATGGCGGATAATCATGCACGGCCATTCCACGGACACCACACCATGAGCAAACCAGCACCTTGCCCCTGCGGCGGCGCCGCCTACGCCGCCTGCTGCGGCCCCTATATCGACGGCACAATGGCGGCGCCAACGGCCGAAGCCCTGATGCGTTCGCGCTACAGCGCCTACACCTTGCGCGACGAAGCCTATCTGCGCGCCACCTGGCATCCCAGCACTTGCCCGCCGGACGCCATCGTCGGCGCCGATGAAAAATTGCACTGGCTGGGACTTGAGGTAAAATCTGCTTTACGTTTACGTCAACGTAAAGCAGAATCCGCTATAGCCTCACATAGCGACACCGTCGAATTCGTCGCCCGCTACAAGCTGGACGGCCGCGCGCACCGCTTGCATGAAGTCAGCCGCTTCGTGCGCGAAGCGGGCGACGGCGGCTTGCGCTGGTTTTATCTCGACGGTAGTTTCCCGGAATAGAGCGTTCCCGCTTCGGGACGACCAGAACAAAAAGGATCAGCAATGCCGCATATCGAAAGCAAACTCAATCCGCGCAGCGAGGATTTCAAGGCCAACGCGCAAGCCATGCAAGGCATCGTCGACGATTTGCGCGCGAAAGTGGCCCAGATCGCGGCCGGCGGCGGCGCGGCCGCCTGCGCCAAGCATGTCGCACGCGGCAAGCTGCTGCCGCGCGACCGGGTCCAGATGTTGCTCGATCCCGGCACCCCCTTCCTGGAATTCTCGCAGATGGCGGCCTACGCCATGTACCAGGACGCCAACGGCGCCGACGCGGCGCCGGCGGCCGGCATCATCACCGGCATCGGCCGCGTCTCGGGCCAGGAATGCGTGATCGTCTGCAACGACGCCACCGTCAAGGGCGGTACCTATTATCCGATGACGGTGAAAAAGCATTTGCGGGCCCAGGAAATCGCCGAGCAAAACAATCTGCCCTGCATCTATCTGGTCGATTCCGGCGGCGCCAACTTGCCCAACCAGGACGATGTCTTCCCTGACCGCGACCATTTCGGCCGCATTTTTTACAACCAGGCCAATCTGTCGGCCAAGGGCATCCCGCAAGTGGCGGTGGTGATGGGTTCCTGCACGGCCGGCGGCGCGTATGTGCCGGCCATGAGCGACGAATCGATCATCGTCAAGGAACAGGGCACCATTTTCCTGGGCGGCCCGCCGCTGGTGAAGGCGGCCACCGGCGAAGTGGTCACGGCCGAAGACCTGGGCGGCGGCGACGTCCACACCCGCCTGTCCGGCGTGGTCGACCACCTGGCGCAAAACGATTTGCACGCGCTGTCGCTGGCGCGCACCATCGTCTCCAACCTGAACCGCGTCAAGCCGCGCCAGGCGGCGCCGCGCGAATCGAGCGAACCCAACTACGCGCCCAAGGAATTGTATGGCGTGATCCCGCTCGACACCCGCAAGCCCTTCGACGTGCGCGAAGTCATCGCCCGCATCGTCGATGCCAGCGATTTCGACGAATTCAAGGCGCGCTACGGCACCACCCTGATCTGCGGCTTCGCCCATATCTACGGCGTCAAGGTCGGCATCATCGCCAACAACGGCATCCTGTTTTCCGAGTCGGCCCTGAAGGGCACCCATTTCATCGAATTGTGCTGCCAGCGCAAGATCCCGCTGGTCTTCCTGCAAAATATCACCGGCTTCATGGTCGGGCGCAAATACGAAAACGAGGGCATCGCCCGCAACGGCGCCAAGATGGTCACGGCGGTGGCCACCGCAGCCGTGCCGAAATTCACCGTGATCATAGGCGGCAGCTTCGGCGCCGGCAATTACGGCATGTGCGGACGCGCGTTTTCGCCGCGTTTCCTGTGGATGTGGCCGAACGCGCGCATCTCGGTGATGGGCGGCGACCAGGCCGCCAGCGTGCTGGCCACGGTCAAGCGCGACGGCATCGAAGGCAAGGGCGGGGCCTGGTCGGCCGACGAAGAAGCCGCCTTCAAGCAGCCGATCAAGGAACAATACGAGCACCAGGGCCACCCGTATTACGCCACGGCGCGCCTGTGGGACGATGGCGTGATCGACCCGGCCGATACCCGCATGGTGCTGGGCCTGGGGCTATCGGCCGCCCTCAACGCGGAAATCCCGGACACCAGGTTCGGTGTATTCCGCATGTAAGCGAGAGGATAAACATATGGAATTTCATACCCTTAAACTGAGCATCGACAGCCAGGTCGCCACCGTCACGCTGGACCGCCCGGATGTGCGCAATGCCTTCAACGAGCAAACCATCGCCGAACTCACGCTGGCCTTCGACAGCCTGGGACGCAGCGACATGGTGCGCGCGATCGTGCTGGCCGCCAACGGCCCGGCCTTTTGCGCCGGCGCCGACTTGCACTGGATGAAAAAAATGGCGGCCTATTCGCATGCCGAAAACCAAGCCGACGCCCTGCAACTGGCCGAGATGCTGCGCACGATTTACCTGTGCCCGAAGCCGGTGCTGGCGAAAATCCAGGGCGATTGCTACGCCGGTGGCATGGGCCTGGTGGCCGCATGCGATATCATCGTCGCCGTCGAGCCAGCCAACTTTTGCCTGAGCGAAGTAAAATTAGGCTTGATACCGGCCACGATCTCGCCGTATGTCATCAAGGCGATGGGCGAAAACGCCGCGCGCCGCTATTTTTTGACGGCCGAGCGTTTTTCCGCGCGCGAGGCGCTACGCATCGGCTTCGCCCACGAGGTGGTGGCCGCTGACGCCCTCGACGACGCCGTGGCGGCAATCGTCAAGGCCCTGGTCGCGAACAGCCCGCACGCGGTGCGCGACGCGAAAACCCTGGTGCGCGAAGTGGCCGGCCTGCCACTCACGCAAGAACTATTGCTGGACACGGCCGAGCGCATCGCCCATATCCGCGCGTCGGAACAAGGCCGCGAGGGCGTGCAATCCTTCCTGGAAAAGCGCAAGCCGAATTGGCTGAATTGAGTTTGGAGCAGTTTTGGAATTAGATAAACAATCAAGCTGGGTCGAACGCAGCCTGCGCAGCGTCTGGCATCCCTGCACCCAGATGCAGCACCACGCGCCGCACGACAATACGGTGCCGCTGATCGCAGTCAGTCACGGCCGCGGCGCCTGGTTGTACGACCATGAAGGCAGGCGTTACCTGGACGCGATCAGCTCGTGGTGGGTGAACCTGTTCGGCCACGCCAATCCGCGTATCAACGTGGCCCTGAAAGACCAGTTGGACCGGCTCGAACACGCGATGCTGGCCGGCTTCACCCACGAACCGGTGGTGCAACTGTCGGAACAATTGGCGGCCCTGACCGATCACGTCCTGGGCCACTGCTTTTACGCCTCCGACGGCGCTTCCGCCGTCGAAATCGCGCTGAAGATGAGCTTTCACGCCTGGCGCAACAATGGCCAAAGTGAGAAGCAGGAATTCGTCTGCCTGAAGGGCGGCTATCACGGCGAAACCATCGGTGCGCTGGCCGTCACCGACGTGGCCCTGTTCAAGGATGCCTACGGCCCGCTGCTGCGCGCCGCGCATGTGGTGGCCTCGCCGGACGCGCGCCTGGCCGCCGAGGGCGAGACGGCGCAAGACGTGGCGCGCCGCGCCGCGCTGGACGTCGAGCGTCTGTTCGTCGAACGGGGCCGCCACATCGCCGCCATCATCATCGAGCCGCTGGTGCAATGCGCGAGCGGCATGGCGATGCACGATCCGCTCTACCTGAGCCTGGTGCGCGACTTGTGCGACCGGTACCAGGTCCACCTGATACTCGATGAAATCGCGGTCGGCTGCGGTCGCACCGGCACTTTCTTCGCCTGCGAGCAGGCCGGCATCTGGCCCGATTTCCTGTGCCTGTCGAAAGGCATCAGCGGCGGCTATTTGCCGCTCTCGCTGGTGATGACGCGCGACGATATCTACCAGGCGTTTTACAGCAGCGACCTGCGACGCGGTTTTTTGCATTCGCATTCCTACACCGGCAATCCGCTCGCTTGCCGCGCCGCCCTGGCCACCCTCGATATCTTCAAGGAAGACGAAGTGCTAGTGGCCAACCGCGCGCGCGCCGCGCGCCTGACGCAGGCGCTGGCGCCGCTGGCCCAGCACGAGCGGGTGCGCCATTTCCGCCAGCGCGGCATGATCTGGGCCTTCGACGCGGTCGATGCCGGAGCCGATTTTTCGCGCAACTTTTTCTCGGCCGCCGTCAAGCAGGAACTGCTGATGCGCCCAATCGGTCCCACCGTCTACCTGATGCCGCCGTATATCCTCGATGACGAGGAAATCGACACCCTGGCAGCGCGCACCCTGGCCGTGTTCGAGCAAGTGCTGAAGGCCTGAGATGGAATTGATCGCACAACTGCAACAACAACTGGACACGCTGGAACAGCGCAGCCTGATACGCAGCCGGCGCGTGGTCGACACGCCCTGCGGCGCGCGCGTCACGGTCGACGGGCGCCCATTGCTGGCCTTTTGCGCCAACGATTACCTGGGCCTGGCCGCGCACCCGCGCCTGGTCGCCGCGCTGCAAGAAGGCGCCGCGCGCTACGGCGTCGGCAGCGGCGCCTCGCACCTGATCAGCGGCCATGGCCGCGCGCACGCCGAACTGGAACTGCGCCTGGCCGACTTCCTCGCACCGCACCTGGAAGCGGCCCGCGCCCTGTATTTTTGCACCGGCTACATGGCCAACCTGGCCGTGCTGACCGGCCTGTGCGCGCACGACAAGGGCGCCGAAATATTTTCCGAAGAATTGAACCACGCCTCGCTGATCGACGGCGCGCGCCTGGCCCGGGTGGCCGTCAAGGTTTACCCGCACGCCGACCTGGCAGCGCTGGCCGCGCTGCTGGCGGCCAGCACGGCGGCCACCAAAATCGTCGTCAGCGACAGCGTCTTCAGCATGGACGGCAACCTGGCGCCGTTGCCGGCCCTGCTGGCCCTGTGCGAATTGCACGGCGCCTGGCTGGTGCTCGACGACGCGCACGGCTTCGGCACCCTGGGCGCGCACGGACGGGGGGCGCTGGAACACTTCGGGCTGCGCTCGCCCAACCTGGTCTACATGGGCACCCTGAGCAAGGCGGCCGGCGTCGGTGGCGCCTTTGTCGCCGCCCACGACAACGTGATCGAGACCCTGATCCAGAAAGCCAGGCCATATATCTACACCACCGCCGCCGCGCCGGCGCTGGCGCACGCCTTGCTGACCAGCCTGGACTTGATCGCCGGCCCGGAAGGCATGGCGCGGCGCGCCCACCTGCAAAGCCTGATCGCCCAATTCGACGAGGGCTTGCGCCTGACGCGCTGGAGCCGCCCGCCATCGTTCACGGCGATCCAGCCGATACTGATCGGCGCCAACGACGACACCATGCGCGTCGGCGCCGCACTGTATGAGCAGGGACTGTGGGTCGGCACCATCCGCCCGCCCACCGTGGCGCCCGGCACCGCGCGCCTGCGCGTGACGCTGTCGGCCGGCCACAGCGCCGCCGAAGTGGCGCAACTGATCAACGCAATCAACGCACTCCATGCCCTGGAAAGGACTTGATATGAGTCTCGACGATCCCATTCTGGCCCCGCACGCCGCGCCAGTTGCCGCACCGGCACCCACCTTGCACCGCTTCGCCTGCTTCGTCACCGGCACCGACACCGAAATCGGCAAGACCTTGATTTCGTCGGCGCTGCTGCACGCGCTGGTGCAAACGGGCGTGCGCGCCTGCGGCATGAAGCCGGTCGCGGCCGGCGCCGAATTGCGCGACGGGAGGTGGCATAACGACGACGCCGACCGCCTGAGCGCGGCCGGCAATGTCGTCATGCTGCCCACGCTGACCACGCCCTACCTGCTGAAAGAGGCGGCCGCGCCGCATATCGCCGCCGCGCTGGAAGGCGTGACCATCGAATTGGTGCCGATCCTGGCGGCCTACCTGGAAATCGCCGCCGCCTCCGACGCGGTGGTGGTCGAAGGCGTGGGCGGCTTCCGCGTGCCGCTGTCGGACGACTTCGACACGGCCGACCTGGCGCGCCAGCTCGACTTACCGGTGCTGCTGGTGGTCGGCTTGCGGCTCGGTTGTATCAGCCAGGCGCTGCTGACGGTGGAAGCGATCGTCGCGCGCGGCCTGGTGCTGGCCGGCTGGGTCGCCAACGAGCTGGAAAACGAGATGCCCTTCGGCGCCGAGAATATCGCGGCGCTGGCGCAACGCATCCCGGCCCCGCTGCTGGGCCGGGTGCCGCGCCTGGCGCAACCGTCGGCGGCAAAAGCTTTTGAATACCTGAATTTTTCATCCCTGCCAAGCTGGCCGGGCACCCACATTTGAACGTTGAAGGAATCACGATGACCCAGTCGCAGGAATTGAAATCAGTCGCATTGCACCGCCCGACGGCGGCCATCACCTTGCCGGAAACGGCAACCTGGCCGCTGGCCGACGTGCTGGCGCTGTTCGACTTGCCGTTCAATGAACTGATGTTCCAGGCCCAGCAAAGCCACCGCCTGAACTTCCCGGACGGCGACGTCGAACTGGCCACCCTGCTGTCGATCAAGACCGGCGGTTGCGAGGAAGATTGCGGCTATTGCCCGCAGGCGGCGCGCTACGACACCGGCGTCGAAGCCAAGAAAATCCTCGACATCGACACCGTGCTGGACGCCGCGCGCCAAGCCAAGGCGAATGGCGCGACCCGTTTTTGCATGGGCGCCGCGTGGCGTGGCCCGAAAGACCGCGACCTGGAAAAGGTCGAGGAAATGGTACGTGAAGTCAAGGCGCTGGGGCTGGAAACCTGCGCCACGCTGGGCATGCTGGAAGAGGGCCAGGCCGACCGCCTGAAAAGCGCCGGCCTCGATTTCTACAACCATAACCTGGACACCGCGCCCGAGTTCTACGACAACGTGATCTCGACCCGCGCCTACCAGGACCGTCTCGACACCCTGGGCCGGGTCCGCAACGCCGGCTTGAAAGTGTGCTGCGGCGGCATCGTCGGCATGGGCGAGACGCGCGAGCAGCGCGCCGGCCTGATCGCGCAACTGGCAAACTTGAACCCGTATCCGGAATCGGTGCCGGTCAACCACCTGGTGCAAGTCGAAGGCACGCCGCTGCACGGCCTCGACCCGCTCGACCCTTTCGAATTCGTGCGCACCATCGCGGTGGCGCGCATCACCATGCCGAAGGCGCGCGTGCGCCTGTCGGCCGGACGCCGCCAGATGGGCGAGGCGGTGCAGGCGATGTGCTTCCTGGCCGGCGCGAATTCGATTTTCTATGGCGACAAGCTGCTCACCACCGCCAATCCGGAAGCCGAGGACGACCGCGAACTGCTGGCCAAGCTGGGCTTGAAAACCCGCGCCGCCACGCTCGAATCGGCGCCCAAGGAAAGCTGCGCCTGCTGACGCAGTCCGCACGAAAAACTATAAAAACTCCCAGCCGCCAGCTTGAGAAAGAGACCATGTTCACAAAAATCCTGATCGCCAACCGTGGTGAAATCGCTTGCCGTGTGGCCGCCACCGCGCGCCGCATGGGCATCAAGACCGTCGCCGTGTATTCGGAGGCGGACGCCAACGCCAAGCATGTCGCGGTGTGCGACGAGGCGGTCCTGATCGGGCCGGCCGCCGCCAAGGAAAGCTATCTGCGCGGCGACAAGATCATCGCCGTGGCGCTGGCCTGCGGCGCCCAGGCGATCCATCCCGGCTATGGCTTCCTGTCCGAGAACGCCGACTTCGCCGACGCCTGCGCCAAGGCCGGCCTGGTCTTCATCGGGCCGCCGGCTTCGGCAATGCGCGCGATGGGCTCGAAATCGGCCGCCAAGTCGCTGATGGAAAAGGCCGGCGTGCCGCTGGTGCCCGGTTACCACGGCGAGGTTCAGGACGCCGACTTCCTGCACGCGCAAGCCGATAAGATCGGTTACCCGGTACTACTCAAGGCGTCCGCCGGCGGCGGCGGCAAGGGCATGCGCGTGATCGAGCATTCGGAGCAATTCAAGGCCGCGCTGGAATCGTGCAAGCGCGAGGCGATCAGCTCTTTCGGCGACGACAAGGTGCTGGCCGAGAAATACCTGTCGCGTCCGCGCCATATTGAAATCCAGGTGTTCGCCGATACCCTCGGCAATTGCATCTACCTGTTCGAGCGCGATTGCTCGGTGCAGCGGCGCCACCAGAAAGTGCTGGAAGAGGCGCCGGCGCCGAACATGCCGGCCGAGCGCCGCGCGGCCATGGGCGAGGCCGCCGTCGCCGCCGCCAAGGCGGTCGGCTACGTCGGCGCCGGCACCGTCGAATTCATCGCCAACCAGGATGGTTCCTTCTATTTCATGGAAATGAACACGCGCCTGCAAGTCGAGCATCCGGTCACCGAAATGATCACCGGCACCGACCTGGTGGAGTGGCAAATACGCGTCGCGTTTGGCGAAGCGCTGCCGAAACAACAGCGCGAACTGATCATCCACGGCCACGCCATCGAAGCGCGCATTTATGCCGAAAATCCGGAAAAAGGCTTCTTGCCGTCGATCGGCACGCTGCGCCACTTGAACACACCGGCCGCCGTCGCCTTCGAATTGGGCGGCACGCCCGGCGGCGTACCGGCCGGCGTGCGCATCGATTCCGGCGTGCGCGAGGGCGATGCCATCTCGCCATTCTACGACCCCATGATCGCCAAGCTGATTGTCTGGGGCGCCGACCGCGCCCAGGCGCTGGCGCGCATGTCGCAAGCCCTGTCCGAATACCAGATCGTCGGCCTGGCCAGCAACATCGCCTTCCTCAAGCGCTTGATCGAAGGCGCCGCGTTTGCCACGGCCGAACTCGACACGGGCTTGATCGAACGCAATCACGCAAGCCTGTTCCCTGCCGCCAGCGCGGCCCCGCCGGCCGCGCTGGCGCTGGCGGCGGTGGCGCTGATCGTCGCCGAAAAGGCGCTGGCCCAGTCGGCCGGCAATCCATCGGACCCATGGGGCAATGCGCTGGGTTGGCGCCTGAACAGCGCCTTCAAGCGCCAGATTTCCTTTTCCGACGACTACGCGCAAGCCGGCGCAGCCAAGGCGTATGTCAGCGAAGTCGAATACCATGACGGCGGCTGGCTGCTGAACGGGCAACCATTGACGCTGATGGCGCGCGACGGCCTCGATTTCAGCCTCAGGCTGGGCGACGCCGCGCTGCATGGCACCGTGCGCCGCGACGGCGAAGTGTTCCACGTCTTCACCGGCGGCAAGCACTACCCGCTGCATTACCACGACCCGATGGCGCACGCCGGCGAAACCGAAGCCGAAGGCGGGCGCCTGACCGCGCCCATGCCCGGTAAAGTGGTGGCGGTGCTGGTCAAGCAGGGCCAGGACGTGAAAAAAGGCGAGCCGCTGGTGATCATGGAAGCGATGAAGATGGAACACACCATCGCTGCGCCGCACGACGGCCTGGTCGAGGAAATCCTGTACGCCGTGGGCGACCAGGTGGCCGACGGCGCCCCGCTGCTGGCATTCAAAGCCGCCTGAGAAGGAGAAACCAGCATGCATATCCTTTTGCACCGGGCCGACGGCGAATACCTGCCCTGGCTGGCCGACTTCGCCGAACTGCTGCCCGAAGCCGAGATCGTAATCTGGCGCGACGGCGTCAAGGCGCCACCCTGCGACTATGCCGTGGTGTGGTCGCCGCCGACGCCGATGTTGCGCGAATTGAACGAGGTGAAGGCGATCTTCCTCACCGGCGCCGGGGTCGACGGCTTGCTCAAATTTGGCGACGCGCTGTCGCCCCAAGTGCCGGTGGTGCGCCTGGAGGACGCCGGCATGGGCGTGCAAATGGCCGAATATGTGACGCACGCGGTGCTGCGCTATTTCCGCCGCTTCGACGAATATGAAGCCCAGGCCCGCAACGGCGAATGGCGGCCGCTGGCGCGCCACGACAAGCAAGACTTCACGGTCGGCGTGCTCGGCATGGGCGCACTGGGCAGCCGCGTGCTCGAAGCGCTGGCCCATTTCGGCTTTCCGCTGCGCGGCTGGAGCCGCAGCCAGAAACAGATCGCCGGGGTCGCATGCTTTGCCGGCGCCGACGGCCTGGACGAGTTCTTGCGCGGCACTCGCGTGCTGGTCTGCATGCTGCCGCTGACGCCGGACACCAATAATCTGCTGGACCGCGCCCGGCTGGCCATGCTGCAGCCCGGCGCCTACCTGATCAACGTGGCGCGCGGCGCCCATGTGGCCGAGCCGGACTTGCTCAAGCTGATCAAGTCCGGCCAGCTCGCCGGCGCCACGCTGGACGTGCTCCGCAACGAGCCGCTGCCGATCCAGCACCCGTTCTGGCAAGAGCCGCGCATCAGCATCACGCCGCATATATCGGCCGCCACCCTGCGGCGCGAAAGCATCGAACAAATCGTCGCCAAGATCGCCCGGCTCGAAGCCGGCCAGGCGATCGCCGGCGTCGTCAACCGTCAGGAAGGATATTGAGATGAACAGCAGTTTGCCCAAACAAGTCAAAATCGTCGAAGTAGGGCCGCGCGACGGCTTGCAAAACGAGAAGGAAAGCATCCCGGCCGCCGTCAAGATCGAGCTGATCGACCGCCTCGGCAGGGCCGGCTTCGCCAATATCGAGGCGGCTTCCTTCGTGTCGCCGAAATGGGTGCCGCAAATGGCCGGCAGCGCCGAGGTGATGGCCGCCATCGAACGCCGTCCGGGCGTGATCTATTCCGCGCTGACGCCGAACATGCAGGGCTTCGAGGCAGCGCTGGCGGCTGCGGCCGGCGAAGTCGTGATCTTCGGCTCGGCCTCGGAAGCGTTCTCGCAAAAGAACATCAATTGTTCGATCGCCGAATCGATCGCCCGCTTCGAAGACGTGGCCAGGGCGGCCAAGCTGCACGGCTTGCGCCTGCGCGGCAGCATCAGTTGCGCCTTCGGCTGCCCCTACCAGGGCGACGTGGCGCTGGACGCGGTGGCCGACGTGGTCGGGCGCATGCGCGATCTCGGCTGCGACGAGATCGACATCGCCGACACCATCGGCGTGGCGACTGCACGCAAGACCCAGGCCGTGATGCTGCGCGCGGCGCGCGAATTTTCCATCGATGCGCTGTCGGGCCATTTCCACGACACCTATGGTCAGGCGCTGGCGAATATCTATGCCAGCCTGGAAGTGGGCGTGGCCATTTTCCATTCCTCGGTGTCGGGCCTGGGCGGCTGCCCCTACGCCAAGGGCGCGACCGGCAATGTCGCCACCGAAGACGTGCTTTACCTGATGCAGGGCCTGGGCATCGCCACCGGGATCGACCTCGACCTGGTGGTCGACGCCGGCCAATTCATCGCGCAGCACCTGGGCCGCAAGGGCGCCAGCCGGGCCGGCAACGCGCTCGCCGCCAAACGGGCCGGCTGATTTCCGGTCCGGGTATCTGGTCCCGGTATACTGCGGCCATGCGCGCCAATTGCGCCGGGAGCAGGCAAGCACCATGAACCAAGACCATCTACTACCTGCGGCCACGCCGAACGACAGCGCGCCCAGCCCCGAAGCGGCCGACGGCGGGGAAATACTCGCCGCGATGTATGGCGGCGGCGATTTCTATTACCGCAGGCCGGCGCAAGAATTGCTCGTCAATGCGGGGGCAAGCCGGCGCGTGCTGCTGCATCACTCGGCCAAGTCCCTGCACGATCACCGCAGGGAGGTATCGTCGGCGGCATGGACCAATGCCCTATTTTGGGCACCAGTGCCGGTATTTTGGGTCGTAGGATCGTATGTGGCGGCATTCCACGCCCCGCCCGCGATAGCGCTGATCGGCACGGCGCTCGCTTGCCTGATGATCGGCAGGCGCACCGTGCGCAACCGCAACAGGGACACGGTCAATTGGGGTTGGGAAGTGCGCAAATGGATCGATCTCGATGAACGCACTTTCGTCATCCAATTCAACAGCTTTGGCAAATGCCCCGAACAGAGGACCAGCACCAGGAGCATCGAGGACTTGATGCTACTGGCCGAAGTCAATACTTACTGGGAGTCCGATTCCAGCGACGATCTGGTTCTGGTGGACCGGGAGGCCTACCAGCGCTCGCTCACTTCCCATGAACCCTGCCATGTCTGTCAATTGCATTTGGGCGAGGGAATCCCCACTATCCGGCTCGGCGAGGCGCTGGAAAGACTGTGGAAAATTCCCTTCGTCAACCGGCTCTCTTGAAACCGCCTGTCGCGCCATGCAAGTCATCCGGCGCGCCAATTCGGCCCATTTTTTCCCTCCAACCGTTTTCCACATCCAATCAATCATGACGACCTCGCCCCGCCCTCCAGCATATCTCAGAATCTTTTTACTCCTCTTTATCATCAACCTTGCCGTCTATCTTTTGCAAATAGCCAAGGGGGTCGACTGGATGAAGCCGGAGCTGACCGACCTGATCGCATGGGGCGCCAATATCGCGCCGCTGACCATGACGGGCGAGCCGTGGCGCCTGTTTTCGAGCATGTTCCTGCATATCGGCCTGATCCACCTGGCGCTCAATATGTACATGCTGCTGATCTGCGGACAGATCGTGGAACGCGCCTTCGGCTCGCTTAATTTCACGCTGATTTACTGTATTTCCGGCCTGTTCGGCAGCCTCGCCAGCGCTTCCTGGTATGCCGAGCACAAGGTCGAATCAGTGAACTTTCTCGGGCAAATACTGGGATCCCATCTGGAAGTGGTGGTCGCCGCCGGCGCATCGGGCGCCCTGATGGGCATCGCGGGTGCCTATCTGGCGCGCTGGGTGGTACTGGAAAGCCACCATCAAAACCCCGATCCCCTCAGCATGCATGGCGCGTTTGCGCAAACCATTGGTATCAATTTATTCATGGGTTTCGCCAACACGGGCGTGGATAACGCTTGCCATATCGGCGGCTTGTTCTCCGGCGCCGTGGTCGGCGGCGCATTGGCGCTGGCCGGCGACGGCGCGCTCAAACGGGGTGTCGCCGTCGTCCTGGTGGGCGCGGCCAGCCTGGCCTTGCTGTATGTCGGGGTACACGCGCAACCGTCCCAGGATCTGTTGGACTTGAAAGCCGGCATCCAGGCCCAATTGCGCAACGCGCCCCTACGCAAGGCCGAGCAATTGAATAAAAAAGTCCTGGCCGAGCGCGTCGAACTGGATAAAAAAAACCTCGCCGCCGAGATCGACAGGGATGCGAAAACGGCGGCAAGGCATTCAAGATACGCATAGCGGATGCCTGGACAATGGCTGCGACGGGCACGGCGCGATCGCCATCGCGCTGGGCGCCGATGAGCATTTTTCCTATGTCAGTTCGGTGACCAAGGACGCCGTCGCGGTGCTCGATTTGAAGCGCAATCAATTCGCCGCCTCGATCCGGGTCGGCCGCTTGCCGCGCGCCATCCAGGTCGCCGCCGACGGCCGCCGCGCCTATGTCGTCAACGTAGTCAACAATAGCGTCTCGGCCATGGACCTGAGTCCGGACCATGCCATGATCGCCGTCGCCGAAGAGGATGCGGGCCATGTGCGCCTGCTCAAGTTCAGCACGCTCAAGACGGTGGGGGTCTATCCCGTGAGCGGCAAGGCCAGCGCGCTGCGCTTTTCCGCCGACGGCAAGCAATGCTACGTCATGCATCGGGATAATTCAGGTGACGAGGCGCTATCCATCCTGGACCTCAAAAATAGCGTGGCCATCGGTCCGTATATCGAACAATACGGCAATTTTTTGTGCGAGCATCAAGAATAAGCGGGACAATCTTGCGACGCTGCCGCAAGATCGGGCAAGCGAATAAAAAAAAGACCCAAGGGCCGGAAGCTCTTGAGTCTTTTTTCTATTGCCAATTCTGGTCGGAGTACAAGGATTCGAACCTTGGACCCCCTGGTCCCAAACCAGGTGCGCTACCGGGCTGCGCTACACTCCGAAGACCAAGATAATACAGGCCGTATCAATTTCGGTCAAGGTTCCCGCATGAAATAATGCATAGTCTTGCAAGAAGCTTAATCTATGCGACACTTGTACGCTTTTTTACCCCTACCGACATGATGAATGCGAGCACGAGCCATCCAGATAACTACGCCCCGGCGCGCCAGCGGCGCATCGTCCTGGGCATCGCCGTCTCGCTGGCGCTGCATGGCTTGCTGATGTACGGCTACCGTTTCGGCGCCACGCCCAAGCTCGCGCCGGACGACGCCAGGACGGTCGAATCGATGACGGTGTGGCTACGCCCGCCCGCGCGCCCCAAGCCGCCCCCGGTGGTGGTGGTGGCAGCGCGCGTCGCACCGAAAACCGGCGCCGTGTCCAGTGTCGCCAGGCGGGCCGCGCCAGCGATGACGCCCGCTTGGCCGGCGAGGCCGGCGCTTGAACTATCCGCGATCCCGGCGGCGCCAGGGCAGGCCGCGCCAGCCGAGGCGCCGCCCCGCTTCGATATGGACGCGGCGCGCCGAACCGCGCGCGCGGTGGCCGGCGAGCGCGATCCGGCCAGGGCCGGCACGGCCGTTGGACAAATCCCGGATGCGCCGCTGCAGACTGAAACCCAGCTGGCGCGCGATATCGCGCAAGGCAAGCGCGGCAGTTGCAAGGATGCCCCGGGCGGCTTGCTGGCACCGCTCTTGCTGCTGCTCGACAAAAAGGATAGCGGCTGCAAGTGGTGAACTTATTTTTCGGCCGCCGCCTTCATCTCCAGCGCGCGCTCATATAGGGCGTTTTTCTTGCGGCCGGTGATTTGCGCCGCCAGGCTGGCCGCCTGCTTGACGCTGCACTCGGCCAGCAGGATCGCCAGGATGCGCTCGGCCTCGGCCTGTTCGGCGTCTTGCGCCGCCGTCGCACCTTCCAGCAAGACCACGAACTCGCCTTTTTCCCGGTGCGGGTCGGCGCTGATCCAGGCCACCGCCTCGGACAGCGGGCAGCGGTGGATTTCCTCGAACATCTTGGTCAGCTCGCGCGCGAACACCACTTGGCGGGTCGGCTCGAACGCTTGCGCCAGCGCGCCTGCACATTCGAGGATGCGGTGCGGCGCCTCGTAAAACACCAGCGTCGCGCCGACCGTGCGCAAGCCGTGCAAGATGTTTTCGCGCTGCTTGGCCTTGGCCGGCAAGAAGCCGACAAAGTAAAATTGATCGTTGAGCAAGCCGCTGGCCGAGATCGCCGTGATGGCCGCCGACGCGCCCGGCAGCGGCAACACGCGCAAGCCGGCCGCGCGCACCGCGTCGACGATGCGCGCGCCCGGGTCGGACACGGCCGGCGTGCCGGCGTCCGACACCAGCGCGATGCGTTCGCCCGCTTGCAGGCGCGCGATCAGGGTTGCGGCCACTTCGCGCTCATTGTGCTGGTGCGCCGCGATCAAGGGCTTGTTCAAGCCGAAACGGGTCATCAGGTGCGCCGTGTTGCGGGTGTCTTCGCAAGCAACGGCATTGACCAGGCTCAAAACATGCAAGGCGCGCAAACTAATATCGGTGACGTTGCCGATCGGGGTCGCCACGACGTACAAAGTTGCGATAGGATAGGCTTGGTGCGCCGTCTCTGCCATGATGGGCAAGGCGGCGATGGAACTGGATTCTTGTGCGGTCATTGGGGGTTGGATGTTAGCTAAAAGTGTGGGGGTAGTGCTGTTCGGCGCCGCCGTGGGAATATTGAGCGGTTGCAGCACGCCATGCGACGCGCCCGGCCGATTGTGCGCGCCTATCTCGTCAAATACAAGTATGCCGGCGCCGCCCGCCGCGCGCGCGCGGCCCGAACCCGTCCCCGAAGCGCCGCCGCCGGCCCAAACCTTCAGCGTCGACACTCCCGAGCAGGGCTTGAGCGCGCCCGCGCCCGGCGAGCCGGCCGCGCCGCCGCCCGGCTCGGCAGTGCGCATCGGCCTGCTGTTGCCGCTGCATTCGGCGGCCCTGGGCCAGGCCGCCGATTCGCTGCGCGCCGGCTTCATGGCCGCCTATGAGCGCGACCACGATGGCTTCATCGTCAGCGTGATCGATACCGGCGACGCCGCCCATGACGTGCTGGCCGCCTATGCCCGGGCGCAGGAACAGCAAGACATCATCGTCGGCCCGCTGGCCCGTTCGGCCGTCGGCGCGGTGGCGGCCAGCGCGCTGGTACGCAAGCCGACCATCGCCTTGAACCGTCCGGACGGCCGGTCCGGCGCCGAGACGACGCTGCCGCCGGCCATGCTGGCGATGGGCTTGTCGATCGAGGACGAGGCGCGCCAGGTCGCGCAATGGGCAGCCGCCGAACAGCCGCGCGGGGCGGCGCTGATCCTGTCGGCCGGCGCGCCTTGGCAGCGCCGCATCGCCGGCGCCTTTGCCTCCCAATGGCAGCGCCTGGGGCTGAGCGCCGACAGCGTCGACATGAGCGCGCTGAACGGCTACCTCAGCGATAGTGAACTGGTGCAACTGCGCGCGCGCGTGCAAAACAGCCCGCCGGCCCTGCTGTTCCTGGCCATGGACCCGGACCAGGCGCGCCAGTTGCGCGTCGCGCTGGGCGGCGAGATCCCGATTTACGGCACTTCCTCGCTCAATCCCGGCGTCGGGCGCGGCGCCTCCGGCCCGGCGCTGGACGGCGTGCGCCTGCTCGACTTGCCGTGGGAAGTGCAGCGCGACCATCCCGCCGTGATGGTCTATCCGCAGCAAATCCAGAGCGACGACCATCCGCTGACGGCCGACATGGAGCGCCTGTACGCGCTCGGCATCGACGCCTTCCGGGTCGCGCGCGAAATCGCGCTGCGTCCAAGCGGCAGCTTTCTGCTCGACGGTGTGACGGGCAAGCTGGCGTTCAGTTTCGGCCAGGGTCCGGCCAGCTTCGAGCGGATCGAACCGACGGCGGTCTACAAGAACGGCGTGCTGGCGCCGCTGACGCCGGCCGAACAGCCATAAAAGCGCCGCGCCTGAGCGAGAAGCAGCGCCAGGGCCGCCTGGGCGAGGACGCGGCGCTGGCGCACTTGCTGCGACAAGGCTTGCGCCTGGTCGAGCGCAATTTCCGCTGCACCGGCGGCGAAATCGATTTGATCATGCGCGAACGCGACACCCTGGTTTTTGTCGAAGTGCGGCTCCGCGCCGGCGCCAGCCACGGCGGCGCTGCCGCCAGCATCACGCCCGCCAAGCAGCGCCGCCTGATCCTGGCGGCCCAGGTCTACCTGCAGCGCCAGGCCAGCTTGCCGCCGTGCCGCTTCGATGTGGTCGCGATCGATGCTGGCGCGCTATGCTGGCTGCGCCACGCCATCGAGTTGTAAGCATTTTTAACAGTGCTTGTCCGCTGCGGCGCGCGCCTGCACTATAATCGGCACACTATGAATAATCAACGCATCCTCTCGCACTTCCACGAAAGTGCCGAACTCAAGATCCAGTGCGCCACCGTGCTGGCGCATCCGATCGCGCAAGCGGTGGACCTGATGTTTTCCGCCCTCTCGAACGGCAACAAGATTCTCGCCTGCGGCAATGGCGGCTCGGCCGCCGACTGCCAGCATTTCGCGGCCGAGCTGGTCGGGCGCTTCGAACGCGAGCGTTTCCCGCTGCCGGCGCTGGCCTTGACCACCGATACCTCGATCCTGACGGCGGTGGCCAATGATTACAGCTACCGCGAGATTTTCTCGAAACAGGTACAAGCCTTCGGCCAAGCCGGCGACGTCTTGCTGGCCATTTCCACGTCGGGCAATTCGGCCAACGTGGTAGCGGCGGTGGAAGCGGCGCTCGAGCGCGAAATGCGCGTGGTGGCCCTGACCGGCAAGGATGGCGGCGCGATCGGCAAGATGCTGACCGACGCCGACGTCCACATTTGCGTGCCGGCCGAGCGCACCGCCCGCATCCAGGAAGTGCACTTGCTGACCATACACTGCATTTGCGACGGCATCGATGTCGCTCTATTCGGAGGAGATGTGAATGATTGATACCCGCTGGAGCCGCCCGCTCGCGGCGGCGCTGCTGTGCGGCGCCGCGCTGTCCCTGGGCGGCTGCGTCGAGATGATCGTCGGCAGCGCCGTCATGGGCACCGTCGCCGCATCCGACCGCCGCACGCTGGGCGCCCAGACCGACGACAAGGCGATTGCCGTAAAAGCCGAGGTGCGGGTGCCGAAAGTGGCCGGTGACAATCCCCACGTCAATATCGCCAGCTTCAACCGGCGCGTGCTGCTGACGGGCGAAGTGTCGACCCCGGCCGCCAAGGCGGCGGTCGAGCGCGAAGTGCGCGCCATCGACGGCGTGCAATCGATCTCGAATGAATTGGAAGTGGCCGACGCGGCCACCTATACCTCGCGTTCGAACGACACCCTGATCACCACCAAGGTCAAGGCCAGCCTGGTCGACATGAAAACCATTTCCGCCAATTCCTTCAAGGTCGTGACGGAGCGCGGCACGGTCTACCTGATGGGCCGCGTGACCCAGCGCGAAGGCACGGTCGCCAGCGATGTCACGCGCGGCATCGGCGGTGTGCAACAGGTTGTCAAGATGTTCGATTACATCAGCGAAGAAGAATTGAAGCAGTTGCATCCAAACGCGGCCAACTAAGCACGGGCCGGCGCGGCGCGATATAATCGATACACCCGCCGCACCTATTCTGGACCTACCATGCAAGCTTCCGCCTCCAACGCCTGGATCAAGCCCGTTCTCGGCGCCATCGTGATTGCCGCCCTGGGCGGCGTCGCCTATGCCTGCCTGAACAGCAGGAGCAGCGCGCCCGACCTGGTTTTCATCGGCATCAATGGCGAGAAAATCAGCTCGCAAAGCTTGCGCGGCAAGGTCGTGATGGTCAATTTCTGGGCCACCTCGTGCGCCACCTGCGTCGCCGAAATGCCGCAGATGGTCGACACTTACAATAAATACAAAGTTCAAGGCCTGGAATTTGTCGCCGTCGCGATGAAGGACGATCCAGCCAATTACGTCATCAATTACGCCGCCACGCGCCATTTGCCGTTCAAGGTCGCACTCGACGTCAGCGGCGACGCGGCCAAGGCTTACGGCAATGTGCAAATGACCCCGACCACCTTCGTGATCGACAAGGAAGGCAAGATCATCAAGCGCTATGTCGGCCAACCCGAATTCGCCGCCCTGCACGAGTTGCTGGAAAAGGCGCTGGCCGGCTGACGTCCGGGATAGCGGCCGGCGCTATTCCCGGCCTCACCAAAAGCGCCAGAACGGCTTGATCTTTTCGTCCCGCATGCCCAATTCCTCGAGCGCGTGCTGGGCGTCGGCATGCCCCTGACTTGCCGCCTTGCGCAGCCAGAATTCGCACAAGTCGTCATTTTTCGTCAAGCCATCGCCGGCGAAATACAGGGTCGCCAAGCCATATTGGGCCACTGCGCTACCTTCCTCGGCGGCCTTGCGGTAGCAGAGCGCAGCCTTGTGCGGATCGCGTCCGACGCCCTGCCCCTTGCTGTAGATATAACCGAGGTTCGTCATGGCCCTGGTCAAGCCTTGTTCCGCCGCCTTCCTGTACCAGGAGGCGGCCTGGCGGTAATCGCGCGCCACGCCCGCGCCTTCACTGTACAAATCGCCCAGCAGGGCCTGGGCTTCCGCGTGGCCTTGCTGGGCCGCCTTCAAGTACCAGACTGCGGTTTTTTGCAAGTCGGGCGCCAGCAGTTTGCCGTCGCTATACATGCGGCCCAGGTTGAACTGGAATTCGGCGCGCCCGCGCGCGGCCGCCTTGACATGCCAGACGGCCGCCGCCTGCAAGTCCAGCGGCACGCCATCGCCTTCGCTATACATCATGCCAAGCTTCGACTGGGCCAGGTCAATGCCTTGCGCGGCGGCCTTGCGATACCACTTGGCCGCTTCCGTCATGTCCTGTTTCACGCCGCGCCCGACGCTGTACAGCCCGGCCAGGCTGCACTGCGCCTCGGCATGGCCCTGGTGGGCGGCCTTTTCATGCCATAGCGCGGTCTGGCGAATGTCCTGGGGCAGCGCGTCGCAGCCCGTTTCATACAGCGCCCCGAGCTGGAATTGCGCTTCCACATTGCCGCGCACGGCGGCCTTGCGGAACCATTCCGCCGCCAGCGCGATATCCCTGGGCGCGCCATCCCCGCTGGCATGCATCCGGCCGCGACTGAGCAGCACTTGTTCATCGTCATCGCCCGCTTCGCGCGCAGCCGGTTCATCGTCGAGCGCCGCCTCGGCCAGGGCCTTGGTCGGCTTGAGCGCCGGCTGGCCCTCGGCCGGTCCCGCCATGGCTGAAATACGCCGCCGCAAGTCGCCCAGGTAAGTCCGGGCTTCATCGGCCGCCTGGCGGAACAGTTCGGCGGCCTGGGCCGCGTCCGCGTCGACGCCCTGGCCCGTGCCCAGCAGATAGGCCAGCTTGTAGGATGCCTTCGCATGCCCGTCGCCGGCAGCCTTGCCGTACCACGCCGCCGCCTGCGGATAGTCTTGCGCGACGCCGAGGCCATTTTCATATAAATAAGCCAGGCAAGTCTGGGCATCGCCATTGCCGAGGGTGGCCAGCTGGTGCAGCTTGCCGGGCCCTTCCTCGGCCTGCGGTGCCGTGATTTCGATGGCGACGGCGCAACCGCAGCGCTCAAGATTGTCGCGGTATTTTTCGGCGGTGGGCAGGTCGACATCTTTTTTGATGATCGCTTGCTTGAGCAACAAGATAGCGCGCACTTGCTCGGCGCTACGCTTAAACAACGGTATCAGGCTGGCGACGGTGTCGGCTTCGCTGCCGCCTTCCTTGACGCCATCGACACGCACCTGATACAGGGCCAGCGCGTCGGCCGCGAAGGCTTGTTCATCGAGCGTGGCGCGGTATGCCAGCGGAATGCGCGCCAGGTGGCTCGACAAGGGCGCCGCGGCGACCTCGGGCACCGTGTCCGCGTGCCAGATCCAGGCGCCGCCGAAATCGAGGGCCAGGGTATTGCGCTTGCGCTCTGCGTAATCGGCATCGCCTTCGCGCTGGCCGAGCCCGGCCCTGAACTCGGCCAGCCCATAGGGCGCGCAAGTATCGCCAAAACCGGCCAGCGCCACCATATAGGGCAGGGCGCTGTCGTCGCCGGCCAGCGCCGCCGCCAACAACGGCGCGCTTTGCTCGCCGCCCGGGATATTGAGCAATTCGCAGGGATCGAGCATCAGGAAGGGCAGCGGCATGCGCCGCAGTTCGTCGACGGCGGCCGACCAATATTCGCGGGCCAGTGCCGCGTCGCCGAGCAGCTTTTCAAACAGGGGCAGGGCGGCCCTCAAATTGCGCAGGGCATGCTCGAGCGAAGTCGATGGCAACAGGATTTCGCGCACCTGCGGCTGGCCATCGTCGCCATGGTCGATCAAGCGCACCGCCCGCAAATCGCTGTGGCGGAAACAACATAGCCAGGGAAAGGGAATCCGGTACGATGCCTGCGCCACTTCCAGAAAGTTCATCCCGTCTTGCCGCAAGGCCGTGACCAGCGCGGCAGGATCGCTGCTCAAGATGCGGGTATTCAAAAGGTAGGAGCGATTTGCCACAGCTGTCCCTGATATAGTTTTTATAATAAAACGATATTTTAACCTGAGCAAGCATCCGTGCTGGAAAGAAGGAGCCGCCGGGTGTGCGGACGTGCCGTGCACGCAACAAAAAAGCCGCCCAACTTGTCATTGGACGGCTTTCGTGGGGGGGCGGGACCGGGACCGCTACCGGGACCGATCAGGTATTGAGCGCGGACTCCACGCCGGCGCCATGCGCCTGCTCATCGGCGTGATACGAGCTGCGCACCATCGCGCCGACGGCCGCGTGCACGAAGCCCATCTTGTAGGCTTCCGCCTCGAACATCTTGAACACGTCCGGATGCACGTAGCGGCGCACCGGCAAATGGTCGCCCGACGGCGCCAGGTACTGGCCGATGGTCAGCATGTCAACATTGTGGCTGCGCAGGTCGCGCATCACTTGCAAGATCTCGTCGTCGGTTTCGCCCAGGCCGACCATGATGCCGGACTTGGTCACCGAACCCGGATACAGGGCCTTGAAATCGCGCAGCAATTCCAGCGAATGGGTGTAGTCCGAACCGGGGCGCGCTTCCTTGTACAGGCGCGGCACGGTTTCCAGGTTATGGTTCATGACGTCCGGCAAGCCATCCTTGAAGATCGCCAGGGCCTTGGCCAGGCGACCGCGGAAGTCCGGCACCAGCACTTCGATGCGGGTATTCGGCGACAGCGCGCGGGTTTGCTGGATGCATTCGACAAAGTGGCCGGCACCGCCGTCGCGCAAGTCGTCGCGGTCGACCGAGGTGATGACCACATAATTCAAGCGCAGCTTGGCGATGGTCTTCGACAGGTTGGCCGGCTCGTCCGCGTCAAGCGGGTCCGGGCGGCCGTGGCCGACGTCGCAAAACGGGCAGCGCCGGGTGCATTTGTCGCCCATGATCATGAAGGTGGCCGTGCCCTTGCCGAAGCATTCGCCGATGTTCGGGCAGCTCGCTTCCTCGCACACGGTAACGAGCTTGTTCTCGCGCAGGATGTCCTTGATTTCGTAGAAGCGGGTCGAGGCCGACGCCGCCTTGACGCGTATCCAGTCCGGCTTTTTCAGGCGCGCGATCTGTTCGATCGGCACGATCTTGATCGGGATGCGCGCGGTCTTGCTGGCGCCCTTTTGCTTTTCGCTGGGATTGTAGACGGGGGCGATGGCGGGAGTGGTCTCAGAAGTCATTGGCTGCATGCCCAGACGGGCTTGGTTACGTTATTGTTGTCGCGGCGGCGCGCTCGGCGTCGTCCACATTGAGTAAAACTGTCAATTCCCGCGCCAGCGCCCATTGCACGTCGGCCAGCGGCGCGGCCACACCCATGCTGCGCAGGTCCACCGTCTCCAGCCCGGCATAGCCGCACGGGTTAATCCAGGAAAACGGCGCCAGGTCCATCGCGACATTCAGCGACACGCCATGGTAGGTGCAGCCATTGCCGCGCACTTTCAAGCCCAGCGCGGCGATCTTCGCGCCCCGGCGCGGGCCGGCCGCGATGTAAATGCCGGGCGCCCCGGCGACACGCTCGCCTGCCAGATTATACGCCGCCAGCACATTGATGATGGCTTGCTCGATTTTATGGACGAATTGGCGGGCGTATAACTTGCCGCCCGGCTTGTTGCGGCGCAAGTCCATCAGCAGGTAAATCACCACCTGACCGGGGCCGTGGAACGTGACTTCGCCGCCACGGTCGGTCTGGATCACGGCAATGCCGTGGGCCGGCACGTCGGGGCCGGACAGCAGGTGGCTGCGGTCGGCCGCCAGGCCCAGCGTGAACACGGGCGCGTGTTCGACGATCCACAATTCATCGGGCGTGTCGGCCCCGCGCGCATCGGTGAAGGCGCGCATCGCGGCAAACGTGCTGGCGTAATCGGCCTGGCCGAGGTGGCGGATCAGCGCCGCTGGATGGGTGGACATGGACGGGGGCGCCGCTGGGCGGCGAAACGGGAAGCTGCCATTATAGCTGCCCCGCGCGCCGGCTTCAGCGACCGCGCCGCAGCCATTGCTGCACGGACGCGCGGCGCCACTGGCCGGCCGCGTAATCGCGCAATGTTTGCGGCACCGGGTCACCGTTCAGGATCAGGCGGTTCAGCATCAGGGCCAGGTCGGTGTCGGCGATGCACCAGTCGCGAAACAGGTTGGGGCCGGCGATCAGGCGCCCGGCCAGATGCAGCAATTTGTCGGCCGCCGCCTGGCCCTCGGGCGACAGCGGCGTCGCCACCGGCCCGACAAACACCACCCGCGTGCTGCGCTCTTCGCGCAGGGCCGCCAGATCGCTGCGCAACCAGGCCTGGATTTCACGCGCCCGCGCCCGCTCGCGCACGTCCTTCGGCAAGACTGCGGGGTAATCGGGCGGGCCGAACACCTGCTCCAGGTATTCGCTGATCGCGCTCGATTCGCTCAGGACGAAATCGCCGTGGACCAGCGCCGGCACGCGCGCCGTCGGCGCCAGGTCGCGATAGGGCGCTTGCCGCAGCTGACCGGCTTCCAGGTCGACCGTCTCCACCGTGAACGGCAGTTTTTTCTCGCTCAGGGTGACGAATGCCGACATCGCATACGGGCTGTGGAATTGGCTATCGACATACAGTGTCAGGGTAGGCTCGGTCATGGCGCTTGCGCTCGGTTGGTGAAAGATGCGGCTATCTTAAGCCATGCCGGAGCAGCCGCTTAGGCATCTATTTTCACATCCTTGCCAATTCCATTCACATGCATGATTACATGACGATCTTCACCATCGGGTGCGCCGACAGCGCCGTGTAGAGCGCGTCGAGCTGCTCGCGGCTGACGGCACGCACCATCACGGTCAAGCCCGTGTAATTGCCCTTGCCGGAAGGACGCGCTTCGAGCCGGCCGGCATGGAAGGTCGGGTCGAAACCGAGCACCACCTCGATGATGGTCGGGGCGAAGTCGATATGGGTCGGGCCCATCACCTTGATCGGGAAGTCGCTCGGGTATTCGATCAGGGATTCGCTGCGGGGAATCTGGTCCATATATGCATTCCATTCAAAGTAAAAAGGCGGGCGCGACGCAACGCCGCTCCCGCCTGATATTGTAGCCGGCTGGCGGCTACCGTGCCCACGCCGATGCTTAAGCGGCGCTCTTGTTCGACAGGCGCTTCAGGCGTTCCAGCGCTGATTCGCCGGCCGTGTCGGGCTGGCTGACCGATTTGCGGATCGCGTCGATCTCGGCGGCCTGGTCGATCGGCCGCTGGCCGATGTCGGCCACGATGCGCATGCCGGCCGCCTCGTTGCTGACGGTCTGGGCGCGCCGGGTCAGCGCGTCAAGCGCGCTGGAGTGGCCCTGCATGCCTTGCAGGCCGGCCAACTGGCTTTGGCGTTCGGAGCGGATGCTTTGCAAATCTTTTTGCGCATTGGCGGCGGCCAGCGCTTGCAGCGCTTTCTTGGCGGACGCATCGAAATCGGCCAATTGCTTGGACAGGGCATCGACGATTTTTTGCAGCTCGTCCATGTACTGCTGGGCATCGGCTTCTTCCTGGATTTCCAGCGGCAGCTTGGCCTTGTTCGCTTCCAGTTCGTCGCAAAACATATTGATGGTCGCTTCCGAGATCTTGCCGGCCGCCAGGCGTTCGCCCAGCGTTTCGGTGGCTTTCTCGTCGTTGGCGATCAGGTTGCGCAAATTGACTACGTCGGCATGTTCCTTGTCGAAGGAAGCACGGGCCGAAGCCAGTTTTTGCGCGGTGGCGCGCAAGGTGTCGGCCAGACGGTCGCGGTCGGCCTCGGTCGCCGTTTCCGGATCAAAATTGGCGATCGCTTCGGACACGCGGTCGCCCAGCACGCCAAAATGTTTAGAAATCAAGCGTGCCGTCAGTCCCCACCCATTCGAATTGCTCATTTTTACTTCCTCTCGTTGAAATGAAAACACCATACAAGCCGTCTTATTGGATGACGACCCGCTCCTGCTCAAGCGGTATGCCGATGACGAAATCGACATGGATACCGCGCCGCGACGTATCACCATCGACGCTGTCGATGATTTCCGTCGTAATCAGCAAATACTCTTGTCCGCCTCCCTTGAGTTCGCGCACATAGGGCATGAAATATATTTCCTGGCGCAAGCCGTGCAAGCCGGCCGCGTCGTCGATACGGGTCTCGGTGCCGGTGAACGGGGCGATGAATTCGGCCCCCGCATCGCCGGCGTCGCGCCAGTAATCGATATGGTCGCTGTCGCCGAATACCAGGTCCAGGTCGGCGCTATCGAGGCCGATGTCGCCCAATTGCTCGCGCCACAGCGTATAGGTCTTGTCGCCCAGGCCGCTGCCGGACACGCCGGTATAGGCGTCCTGGTCTTCGGTGGTTTCCGGTATCACACGCGCCAACTGGGTGCAGTACATGATCTCGGCGACCTCGCCCTGGGCATTGCGAAATACTTGCAGGAATTTTTCCCGCGCATCGACGTCGCCCGTGGCCATGTAATAGCGAAACAAGCCGCCCGCCATGTTCAGCTTGATCTGCGACACCGCCAGGATGCGCGTGTCGGCCCCGTTCGGCATGGCGATCAGGGAACCATTGCTATTGGCGCGGATGAACGGCGATTGCTGCACATTGAGCACGCTGCCGATGCGCGCACCCAGCGGCAAGTCCTGGTCTTCGCGCCGCTCCGAGGCGCCGACGCCGTGCTTCGAGGCGACGCCGCGCATATAACTAAATGCATCTTTCCAAGCCATGTCATTCCCTTTCAAAAGAGTAATTCGCGCCGCTACGGGCCTTGCCGCGCTTGAAGAAGCGCACGCCAGCATAAATCAAGCAACCGAGGCCGCCCAGCAACAGCAACCACAGGAAGGTGCGCAACAGCGTGGCGCCAAATGACGATTTCGCTTCCGCCTGGGGCATGCCGGTCTGGCTGGACTGGCTTGCGCCGTTACGCGGAGAATAATCGCCGTGGCTGGAACCGCCGCTCAGCGCGCGCCCCAGCATGAAGCCCATCATCGCATGGCCCAGGCCACCGCCGCTCTGCTGCTGAATGATGATCGGTTGCGGCTGGCTATATGGCTGCGGCTGATTTTGCGCCGGCGTGGGCGTCGGCGTCGGCGCGGGCGGCGGATTGGCGGCGGCGCGGCGCGCGTCAAGCGTTTTTAAGGCGTTGGCGTTGGCGCCGCTTTGCTCCAGATCCTTGGACAAAGCCGAACCCGACTTGACCGGCGCCGGCGCCGGCGTGTTGCCGAAGGAACCGAAACCGCTCTTTGGGGCGGCGGCGGTCTCATCTGGCGCAGCGGCGCCGCGCCTGGCGCCGAAGGAACCGAAAGTCGAAGCGCCGCCGGCCGGAGCGCTGGCGGCGTCATTGCTTGCCGGCCGGCTCTTTTGCGACGAGAATCCACTCTTGAACGATGAGGAGCTACCCGATTTTCCGCTGGTGTGCGACGAAGAAAAAGCTTGCGCCCCGAAGGGCAGCAGCATGGCGACGATCAAGGCAATCTGTAGGGACTTCTTCATTATCATTTACACTATAAACTCGGTTGAAAACAAGCATAGCAGCCTATCTGGCGCCATGCATCGGTAATAAAAGGCTAACTTCACCATGACACGAAAATATTTGGACATGAACCAGCACGATGCCTTGTACAAGATTGCCCGCAATTACCCCGGTGGCCTGGACGCCCTGGCGCAACGCATGGCGGTATCCGTCAATGTGTTGCGCAATAAACTGGCGCCGACCATTGCAAGCCATTATCCCTCGTTTGAAGAAGTCTCAGCAATTATCGAACATTGCCAGCGGGCCGGGGTCGAAAATTCCCTGTTGCCGCTGCACGCCTTGCTGGTGCGGCATGGCATGGCGGCCTTCGTCGTGCCGCAGCCGGCGCAAGTGGGCAGCGACGATTTGTCGCAAACCGTGTGTCTGGTGATGAGTCAGGTGGGCGCGGTGGCCGCCGCCGTGTCGACCGCGCTGATGGATGGCAAGGTCACGGCCGCCGAAGCGGACTTGATCGAACGCGAATTCCACGGCGCCCTGGCCGCGCTGGGTGAGTGGCGCGCGCGCATCCGCCTGCGCGCCGAGGCCGGCTGAGGGCCGGGAGCGATGCTGCGGCACCACGGGATGTCCGGCTTATGCCATACAGCGCACGAAAAAAAGGCCAGCTTTTTTAAGCTGGCCGAAAAACTATTTCCAAAAGAAATAGCGGGGGCAAATGGTAAGCCTGTCATTCGACTGCCGCGGCGCATGGTGCGACGCCGGGCGAGTATAGTTTTCTGACAATATTGACATATTATATAAGACTTTCCGGAAGTTAGTGCGACGGCATGCATTTTGTCCGCCCTTGCCCGATTTTCACTACCCGCCCCTAACATGCGCTTTCCGCCAAACTGAAGAATTAACGCTCCCGCTCCGCTCCCGGCTTGCGCGCCTCGATGCGGCTCTCATCCCCGCGATGGTGCACGCCTTCCACCGGCGCCGGCATCGCCAGCGCGCGCGGCGGAACTTGCGGCGGCGCCGCCGGCAACGCTTGCAGGCGCGGAATTTGCGACGGCTGAACTTGCGGCGACGGAGCCGCCTGCAGCCGCGCCGCGACCTCCACTCCCGGCTGGCGCGGCGCCGTCTCAAAATGGCGCTCGCGGCCTTCGTCCCTGCGGTGCTCCGGCCAGCGCCGCACTTCCAGCGGCGCCGACATCACCAGCGCAGGCGGCGCCGCCTGCGGCCGCTGAACGGGCGGCGGCAACGCTTGCAGCCGCACGCCATCGTCCCGTTCGCCGCGCTGCAGCGCCGGAGCGGCATTTTGCGGCGCGAAATTGAGGCGTCGCTCGCCGGAACGCCGGCCGCCGGCATCCCAGTCGCCGGGATGCCGCTCGCGCTGCGCTTCGAACCTGAGGGCGCTATCCGGCGTGCCGCTACGCAGTTGCGGCAAGGGCGCCGCCAGCGCCGGCGCCGGGCGAGGCGCATTCCACGCCGGCGCCGTCGTCAATGGCGCGTTTTGCCACGTCTTGTTCCCTGTCCCGGCGGCCAGGGCGCCACTTACCGGCACCGTATTGCGGGCCGCAAATTGCGCGGCCGGCAATACCGTGACGCCGGCATGGCCTTCGCCGCGGTGGCTCCAGCGGGATTAAAACAACGCCTGAAAACCCGCATGAATGCTGCGTTTCAAGTTTTTCTTTCTGGAAACTACCCCCAAAACTACCCCCAAAAAAAATTTCTTAAATACATGATCGCCCAAGCCGACAAGACCGTCGATAAGCACACAGAGTATCACTCAACCATTCGATCCTCTTGGACTCAATCGGCATTAAGCCTATCAGGGGCGCCACCACTATACTTGCGCCTGATACTTCCGTACTCCGTGGCAGCTCACTATACAACCCCCTTAAGTAAAGTTTGGCAGTAGAGAAAGAACGAGGTGCGCAATGCCCTCAGGTTCAAAATGCCTAGGAGGGACCCGCTCATATAGCCCCCCTATCTTTTCCACATGGTCGGCAATTTCCTGCCGGATACGAGTCCAAATTTTTCTTGGGTTTTACACCCCCCTAGGGGTATCAGCTAACTAGCGACATTTCGGGGTCATGGCACCCGCGTTTCCTTGTGATAAGTAAGGACCCGAGAATTTTTTCGGCAGTCAATCGCCCAGCCATCCACTTGAAAGGCGCCGTCGTCATGGCAACCCCTACATAGACACATCAACCGTCATCCAAGCAAAGTAAGTCACCGAACTGGAGGAACGCAAACGCCGGCAAGACCGTCCCTATCCCCAAGACGGGGCAACCCCATAGCTTTCGGTACGGTTATAGCCCCGGCGTTGGATCGGCAACGAGAAAAAAACACACTCGTTATCACACACAAATACGCGAGCCAGCATTCAAACCATCACTTTTTTTACTGGGACACTGGGACAGATATAAAATAGTACCGTAAGTCATTGTTTTTAATGAGAAAAACTGTCCCAGAAAGGTGTCCCAGTATGAGGAAACAGCACTGGGACAACTGGGACAGTTGCATTCGCCGGAACAGGGAACGGTCGATAGTTGGTATGAATGAGCATGTTTAGCCGGTTCCAGGCCGTTAAATGCCGGTTTGATCCCCTCTTCTGGAAAATTAGCCTATCGAGTTGAGAAGAACGGACCTCTACCGCCCATAGTTTGCATTATTGCAATGAACATCGAAAAACCCCGCGCGAAGGGAAATTTGCCACGCCGCCCCGCGCTCGGCGGCGCTGGCCGTCCACCCGGTCACAAGCATTGAATGCTGGGGGCGCCGCGCTGGTGACGAGGTGCGGCTAGGTGGATGCCCGATTGCCTGGAGTGGCGCACTCATACGGGCCGGGCAAAGAACACGACGCGATGGCCCCGGCAACACCGGATTGAACCTTTGCCCCCTGTTGGAAATCGACCGTTTTTCGACAGGCTAGGCGCATGCCACTTTCATGTGTTGATAAATTAGCCTTTACATATATCAACATGGTGATATATATTGCGACCTTTTCCAACATGCATAAAAGGCGAGTCATGGCGATTTTTGGGTATGGGCGTGTATCGACGGCCGAACAAACAGCGGACAATCAACGGCTTGAAATCGAGCGGGCAGGGTACGCGGTTGAATACTGGTTCGCCGACACGGTAAGCGGCAAAGCACATGCAGCGCAGCGCATCCAGTTCAGCCGCTTACTTGGTAAACTGCGGGCACACGATATTGTGGTGGTATCCAAACTTGACCGGCTAGGCCGCGATGCGCCCGATGTCCTCGCAACTATCAAGGCGCTGGCTGAGTTGCATGTCGAGGTCGTTGTTCTCCAGCTAGGGAAACTTGATCTAACATCCCCGGCCGGTAAGCTCATGCTGGCTATGCTGGCGGCGGTTGCCGAAATGGAGCGGGACTTAATTGTCGAGCGCACCCAATCGGGACTTGCACGCGCGAAGGCCGAGGGGAAAACACTTGGCAGGCCGTCTAAAACAACGTCAGAACAGCGCACAGCTATGCTCGCCGCATACACCCAGAAACAGAGTGTAAGCGCCTTGGCGCGGCTCTACGGCGTCTCACGATCTACGGTACTGACTATAGTGAAACCCGTCGATTAATCACCCCTCTTTCCCATCTGCAATGCGCGGCACACGCCGCGCGGCAAAACTGAGCAAGAACGACGAAAAGAGAGTATTATATTGTCGTTTTGTCAGTTGTTTTTCTCAATACGTTGCGCCACATCAATTATGCCTGCATCAGCCCTGCTAATTTATTCCATCAGGGGCCATCATGGCGACCGCATATTCTGAGCATGACAAACAACGCCCAATCAGGCGACTTTTCCGCGATCTCGTATCAGGGCATTTTGCACGAAGCCCGGCAGTCACGTTTTTTATTAGCAAGCCCCGGATGACGCAGAGTTCAAGACGACAGAACAAACCCCCGGCAAGTTTCAGAAAGAAAGTTCCCCACCATGCCCGACGCGTCATATCTGCAAAAACGATCTGTCATCAGCCAGGACAATCGGCTCATCAAGCTCGATACTCCACTCGGTCCCGACATATTGCTGCCGCAACGCGTCATTGCCCATGAAAAGCTTGGCCGCACTTACCGCTACACCGTCGATTGCCTCTCCCTTGAGCGCGACATCGAACTCAAGAAGCTCATCGCGCAGCCGGTCACGCTCTGGGTGCAGCAAACCGACCGCGGCTATTTGCCCGTGCATGGCTACGTCCATACGATCAAAAAACTCGGCAGCGACGGCCAGTTCATCGCCTGCCAGATCACCTTTGCGCCCTGGCTCGATTTCCTCAAATTCCGCCAGGATGCGCGCATCTGGCAAGACAAGAGCGCCGACGACATCCTCACCGACGTATTCAACGCCCATCCGCAAGCGCGCGGCAATTTCCGTTTCAGACTCAACAACGCCGGCCAGCCAACGGCGCAGCGCTCCTACTGCGTCCAATATGAAACCGACTGGAATTTCGTCCATCGACTGATGGAAGAGGAAGGCTGGTTTGGCTACCATGAGCAAAAGGAAGACGGCACGGCCCATACGCTCATCATCACCGACAACGCGCAAGCTCTCCCGGCCCTGGCGTCACAAGAGATTTATTTCCACAGCGGCGGGACCGGCGATGAGGTCGATAAGATCGTCCAGTGGGGCGGCACGCGCACGCTGTCGTCCAACCTCTTGACCACCCAGACCTTTGATTACAAAGAACCGGCCTACCCGCAAGACAAGAACAAAAGGATTTACCCCGAGCATGGGGCGGACACGACGGCCGCGCTGGAAGTCTACGAATACACCGGCCCCTATACGCATTCGGATGATCCGCAAGGCGAGCGGCAAGCCGATATCCGCGTGGAGGGATGGGAATCGCTCATCAAGCGTTTTCATGGCATCGCCGGCAACCGCAGCATGCCGGTCGGGCATTTTTTCAGCCTGGAAGATCACCCGGCGCACCGGGGCGACCCCGCCGAAGATCGGGAATTCATCGTCATCGAGGTGGAATGGTTCATCGAAAACAATTTGCCGCTGTCGAACATCGGCAAGGACTTCCCCGGCAGTCTTAAAGGCGAACTGGACGCCTTCAAGGAGCAAATGGGCGTGCCGCCCCAAACCGGCGCGGAACGCACCGGCCATTGCTTCAACCGCTTTGAAGTGCAGCGCCGCAAGGTGCCGTTTCGCAGCGCGCTAGAACACAAAAAGCCGGTCATGCATGCGCAGACGGCGACGGTCGTCGGTCCCGGCAATCAGGAAATTTACACGGACAAACTGAACCGCATCAAAATCAAGTTTCACTGGGACCGCATCAATCCGGGCGATCAAATGGCATCCACATGGGTGCGCGTCAGTTTCCCGAATGCCGGCGATGACTGGGGCACGATGCATGTGCCACGGATAGGCCAGGAAGTTATTATTATGTTTCTTTGCGGAAATATAGATAGACCCGTTGTGACTGGGCGCCTGCATAATAATCACCAGTCGCCCCATTGGCATAGCGACGGCATGCTCTCAGGCACCAAAACCAAGGAGGTCGGCGGGAGCGGATTTAACCAACTCGTGTTTGACGACAACACGAGCCAAAACCGGATTCACCTCTACAGCACGAACACCCATGCCCAGTTGAATTTCGGCTATCTGGTGAACCAGCACGGCAATCAGCGCCAAGCTTTTTATGGTTCCGGCTTCGCCCTGAACACCGACGCCTATGGCGCCATCGTGACGAACAAGGGATTGTATATCAGCACCTTTGGCCGGCCCGGCGCCAAAGGCACGCAGCTTGATGTGAGGGAAGCCCATCAGCAACTGGAAGCGGGATTAAACCTGACAAAAACCCTGTCGGACAATGCCGGCAAGGCCAACGCCGAAGCGCTGGCCGGGCAAGATGCGCTCGGCAAGTTCGCCGATGCCACGCAAGACAAATATAGCGGCAGTGGCCAGGAACTGGCCAACCGCTTCAAGGAACCCGTGTTGCTGGCCGCTTCCCCGGCCGGGATCGGGCTGACCACGCCCAAGGGCGCCCATATCCATACGGGCGAGGATGTCACGCTCTCGTCCGGCCAGGACACCAATCTGGCGGTCGGCAAAAGTCTCGTCGCCAGCGTGATGGAAAAAATCAGCTTCTTTGCCAACAAGGCCGGCATCAAACTATTCGCGGCCAAGGGCAAAATCGAAATTCAGGCGCAGAGCGACGACTTGGACATCATCGCGGAAAAAGTGTTGCGGCTGCTCTCGACCACGGGCCGCATCAATATTGCGGCGAAAACGGAAATACTGCTTTCGGCTGGGGGAAGCTATTTCAAAATCAACGCGGCCGGCATCACCAGCGGCACGCAAGGGACTTGGCTTCAGCATGCATCCATGCATGAATTTGTGGGGCCGGACAAGGCCGACTACGTGATGCCGGTCCTGCCGAGCGCCCAGAATACTTGGGTGAAAATGCACGCCCAGCATGACGACGCATGGGATACCCCGTGGCCGTTGACGCAAACGACATTCGACGTCGGCGATGAAACCATCCATAAATCGGTGTCCATCACCCCAGCAAAACCAAGCGGAAAATAATATGCCGAACACCAAACCAAACAACGCGCCGGAAATAACACATCTGCAAGTGCCGAAAGACGGCACCGTTCTTGTGACTGTCGAATCGGACGTTACGGAACAGGAAATTGTCGAAGAACGCGAAACCATCGTTCAGCGAATGCATGCCGCTTACCTCAACCTGACGGACGAAATGGCGGAATTTCAAAAGGAATGGGATGACAACCCGACGGCGGCATTCATCCACAGCGCCAGGGACGGCTGGAATCAGGGCGGCGCCGCATGGTTGAGCGATCAGGCCGAACTGTTCGAGAAAAAGACCTGGGTTGATCTGGGCGACAAAATCAAGGAAGCGGCCGGCACCAGCTACGACCGACTGGCCGGCTACAGCAAAGAGCGCTACGTCGAGCTTCAAAAAGAGGTCAACAAGCACGTTGCCGACCCCGACGACACCTTCTACAACTGGGCATGGTGGCAAACGGCGCTGGAACACGAAGCCGAGAGCCTGTACACCCAGCAGGTAAAATATCTGGAATCCGCCAAGGACGATATTGTCGATACCGCCAATAGCGTACTGAACACGTTCCACATGTCGCAAAAAATCTACCAGCACCGCGAGGCCATTCTCGACTTGCCCAATCTCATTGCCAAAGGCGAGTCAAGGCCGATACAAGCGTTTGTCGAGGGCGTTCTCATGGATATTGACCCGGAACTGGCGAAAGCGATCAGGTACGACCCAAATTTTTATCTGGTTCTGGAAGTCATCGCCGACCATGACAGCGGAGTGACCTACCTTGCCTATGTAGGACTGATGATAGAGGCGATCCCGCCCAATTTTTACGGTTATGTGGCCGGCAAGGGCGGCGCCTATGTGATGATCGAAGTCGTCATGCTGATTGTTACCGCCTTGCTGAGCGCGGGTAGCGCCGTGGCGGCACGCATTACCATGCTCGTTGCCCGGTTTGCGGCGAACAGCGCCAAATTGGCTAACATCGGTAAAAAACTCCAGCGCGCCAAGGCCGCCGTCGATGCGTTTATCCGCGCCATTGAAGATTTATCCAATGCCGCCGACGATTTACAAAATCTCGGCGCCAAACTGCTGAAGGCGCGCAGCAAACCGTTGCATGTGACGGGTCCCACTAGGACCACGTTGCAGGTCAAGAAGGAGAGCATCAAGCGCGACAAAAAATGTCGTATGTGCGGCAGCACGCAACACAGCACGCCACGTTCGCGCATGGGCACGGTGGTGTACAAGTAAGTCAGTCGAGTATTTACTTCATTGAACCGCCCCCATTATTTAGATAAAACGAAGCTCACCATGCATACACCAGTAGGAAACTGCTCAAAAGACAGTCAATACCTCAACCGCATCAAGAAAGCGATTGAGGAGGAAAAAGGACATCCGCGACATCATGGGGTGTTGATGCAGGCGCATCATCTTATTTCTGGGGAGGGAATGAAACGTTCTGGTCTAGGACACCAAATAGAAAAATTTGGCTACGACATTAACTTGCTTCCAAATCTTGTTTTTATTCCATGTACCTTGCAAGGTGCTTGCTATCTCAGCGTGCAACCACACCGGGGGAATCATACGGCAGATGTCGATCAAGATGATTATGCTGATGATAGCGAGCCTATGAATTATCATAAAATGATAAGTTTTAGATTGAAAGATTTAAATCTTCCAATTTCAAAAGAATGCCCAGGCGATCATAAAACAAAAGTCGAAAAAGTCATCGGTGAATTAGATGAACTAAGTAAGAAAATTTTAAAACTAATACAAAATAAACCAAACGAAGCGCCTTTGACCAATATTGCGAGATACTTTACCTATGGAAATTCAATAGGCTGCGGCGGGGTAGACTATGTGGGCATGAACAAAGGTTTGACGTCATGCACCGTTGAAAGAAATCATCACAACAAGCAAGCGCTAGGGCAAAAGTCCGAGGGAATTACCTACATAAATAATGGGAAATTTAATTTAAAAGTTGGAAAATAACAACATGAGCAAATATAATCAGCAATATTATTTTATTCGATCAGCTGACAATGATAGCAATCCTGATCTCACCCCAGATACAAACACTGAAGACAGAAGATTTAGTTTTGAAAAACAACCAATGGGTTCCCCGCCATTAGTTTTCTTTAATGGGGCAAAGGAATATCAACAGAAGATGGGAATTCCAAGCGTTAAAATTCCACCGGAAATTTTATTTGATGGAACTAACATGTTGGTTCCTAGTAGAATTCGAAAAATTTTATTAAAACTTGATATTCCACACCTACACATGCATCCTGCTATTTATATCCATGACGATGGAAAATGGTATGAGGATTATTGGTATATGGCATTTTCTGAGCGTTTTGATTGCTGGGATAGAAAAACTTCCAATTATGAACAGGATGATCCTCCAATCAGGCTTGGTGGTTTTGAGTTATATCAAATTTACACATATAGTCTTAATGATGAATTACTCGATGCAATTCCGCTGGAGCAGCGCTTATTATTTAAAATTGGTGAAACATTGGATGCATTTATTGTATGCCACGAGAGCCTTTCCAGGCTATTTTATACTAACGATCAATCCGGAACAAAACTAACATTAATTCCGGATTATTAATTAACATCATACAATAAATGATAGATTACAATAATCAATACTTCTTTATTGGAAAATCAATTGATAACCCATACTTACCGAGTTTAACTCCTGATACAAATACAGAAAATCGCAAATTCGGATATAAAAAACAGCATCTAAGTTCCTCTCCCCTCATTTTTTATAATGGAGCAAAGGAATTTAATAAAAATAGAAATGTTGAAATACTGCAAGTAATTTCGGAAGTTTTATTTTGCGGCGCTGATTTAGTAGTTTCCACTCGCATACGTGAAGCTTTGTTGCAGTTTAATATCCCGAATCTCGATATGCATCCGGCAATTTATATTAATGATGATGATAAACGGCATGAAGATTATTGGTATATGACTTTTACTGATAACTTCGATTGCTGGGACAGAAATAACTCTACCTACAAAGCTAAAACTGCAGATAGGGCTGACGAAACAGATTACAGTATTTATACCTATAGTCTAAATCAAGAATTACTTGACAATACACCATTGGAACAACGTTTATTATTTAAGATGGGAGCTGATTCAAATCCGTCTATAGTATGCCACAATAGCCTTTCCAATCTATTTTACACCGACGAAAAATCAGGCACTCACCTTACCATAATTTCAGAATATTGATTTTTAACTGCAAATGAACGCTTACGATAAACAATATTACATAATTGACAAAGCCAATGATGATAGCCTGCCTTCATTAACGCCAGATACAAATACGAAAGATCGACGATTCCGTTACGAAAAACAAAAAATGGAGTCGCCGCCATTAATATTTTTTAATGGAGCTAAGGAATATCAAAAAAAACTTGATATTGCTCCCATTAAAACCATGCCAAATATATTATTTTCCGGTTCAAATTTAATGGTTTGTAGTGGCATACGAGAAGAAATATTATCATTCAATATTCCGCATCTAAACATGCATCCTGCCATTTATATTCATGACGACGGAAAATGGCATGAAGACTATTGGTACATGACGTTTACGGAGCAATTCGATTGTTGGGACAGAATCAACTCCACCTATGAAGATGAACCGCTAGAAATGGGAGGTTTCAAGCTTTACAGCATATATACCTACAGTCTCGATCAAGAATTGCTCGATAAAATTCCACTGGAACAGCGCTTGCTTTTTAAAATGGGAGGCACGCAAGATGGCGATATCGTCTGCCACGAAAGTATTTCCCATCTGTTTTATACCGGCGATACATGCGGCTCAAAACTAACCTTGATTTCTGATTATTAATTCGCCTGACCATACGGCACGCGCGGGAGTGTGAATTTGAATGAACTACTGCCGCACTACGAACGTGAACTTGGCCTTCTGAGACGCTATTCGCGCGAGTTTGCCGAGCGCCACCCCAAGATTGCCGGCAACTTGCTGATGGCGGGCGAGGTCTGCGAAGACCCGCGCATCGAGCGCCTGATTCAATCCTGCGCCTTGCTCAATGCGCGGACTTCAAAGCGCCTCGACGACGACTATCCCGAGTTCACCGAAGCGCTGTTTGAGGTGCTGTATCCGCATTATCTGCGCCCCTTTCCGTCCTGCTCGATTGTGCGCTTTGACTATGGCGCTGCCGTTTCCAAGCTGGCTATTGCGAACACCATCAAGCGCGGCACCGAATTGAAGACGCTCCCAGTAAAGGGCGTCAAGTGCCAGTTCAAGAACGCTTACGATGTCACGGTGGCGCCCGTGGCGCTGTCTGAGGCCCGTTTCGATGCGATCCTGGCGGCGCCGGCCGCGCTGACCTTGCCGCCCACGGCAACGTCAAAGATTAGCTTGTCGATCACGACGACTGTGGATCAGGTCCGACTAGCCCAGCTTGGCTTGGCATCGCTGCGCGTCTTCATCGATGGTGAACCCGCCTTTTGCGCCGGCCTGAAAGACACGCTGCTTATCCACACCGTCCGCGCCTATGTCGAATTTTCAGGCAACGGGCAATGGATCACATTGGACAAGGCGCCCATCGGCGCGGTCGGCTTCGCTGAAAGCGAGGCGCTGATCCCCTTTCCAGCGCGCGCGCACGCAGCCTATCGCCTGCTGACGGAATATTTTTCCTATCCCGAAAAATTCAATTTCTTCGATATCGACTTGCAAGCCATCAACCGCCTTATGCCGGAAGCTTGCCAGGGATTTACCCTTCACCTGACTCTCGGCGGACTACGCTCTGTCGGCGGGCTGCGCTCACATCCGACCGTAGCGCAACTGCTCGACACGCTCTCGGCCAAAAATATGCTGCTCGGCTGTACCCCGGTAATCAATGCGTTTAAACAACAGGGAAAGCCCGTTACGTTGACGCATGCTATGGAGCATTACCCCATGGTGGCCAATTCGCGCAGCGCCTTTGCCTACGAGGTGCTGGCCATCGATTCGCTCCAATTGGTATGCGATTCCCCGCAAGGAAACCCATCGATTACCGAGGTGCGCCCGCTCTATTCGTTGCGCCACGGTGCGCTTATTGATCAGTCTGCGCATTACTGGGCCAAGCGGCGCGACGATGCCGTAACGTTGAAAAGACCCGGACATGAGACCGAGATTTCCCTCGTGGATATTGATGGCAATCGTTCCTTGATCGAGTCCGGCACGCTCAATATCGCGCTCACTTGCTCTAATCGTGACTTGCCATCCAGGCTGTCTTATGGCTTGCCCGGTGGCGATTTATCCATGAAGGGCGGCGTCATCAAGTATCCGATCCGCTTCTTGCACAAACCAACGGCGCCTCACCGATTCAAGCGCGGACAGGGCGCACATTGGCGCCTGATTTCCAACTTGTCTTTGAACCATCTGATGCGGGAAAGAGGCGGACTGAAGGCATTTAAAGAAATGCTGACCTTGTATAACTTGCCCGGGTCGGCCATTTCGCAGCACCAGATCGACGGCATTGCCGCAATTGAGCAGAAGATGGTCAATGCCTGGATGCCGGGCGAAGTACCGCCCTACTTGGCGCGCGGCATCGAGGTACGGATGATTATCGACGACGACGATTTTTCCGGCACGGGCATCCACGGCTTTGCGCAGCTTATGGAACATTTTTTTGCGCTTTACGTCAACACCAATAGCTTTACGCAATTGGTCATTGTGTCAAAACGCAGCGGAGAGGAATTGTTGCGATGCTTGCCGCGCAGTGGAATCTTGAGTTTGTTGTAATTTAGACCACCATTCGATGATACAATCACAACCCGGCCGAGGTGGCCACTAACCAAATTGACGCCTATGAAATCACTAGTTACTCTTTTTATTGCATGCCTTTTTACTCGCGGCGCGCTTGCAACTGAGCAGGTTATTGAACCCAAACTCGTGCAGATTCGGCCCGGCAAGATCGATACAGTCGCCTGCCCTGTTGGCGTAGCGATATGCCCTTATCAAGATTACGTCGAGCAAGTTGTACACGTTGCCGCTTTTGAAATTGCTGAAACGGAAGTTACTTTTGCAGAGTGGGACGCATGCGTAAACGATGGCGGGTGCGCGAGTCCGATTTCCGAATGGGCATACGAGAATCGGCCAATTAAGCCGCCTTGCGTTGCCGACGCAGCGTGCCAATATCCCGATGATGAATTATGGGGACGTGGCAAACGTCCAGTCATCAATGTTAGCTGGGAAGATGTTCAAAAATATCTGACGTGGTTGAACGCGAAAACAGGCGGGCGTTACCGTTTGCCTACTTCGGACGAATGGGAATATGCGGCGTTGGCTGGTGCAAGCACAGAATTTCCATGGGGAAATAAGATAGGCAAAAAGAACGCGAATTGCGACGGCTGCGGTAGCCAATGGGATGACAAACAAACCGCCCCGGTTGCTTCATTCAAGCCCAATCGATTCGGCGTCTACGATATGGTTGGCAATGTAAACGAGTGGGTATCGACATGCTTTCCCAGCAGAAAAAAAGGAAGCCAGGAATGTTCAACTTATATCTATCGCGGCGGGGCGTGGCCAACTCCCGCCAAAGTGATGGACCCAAGAGGCTTTAATGATTTATATGGCAATCTTCGTAAAAATTACATTGGGTTTCGACTTGCCCGATAGCATGTGAGATAGGGATCGATGTTTGCCACGAGGCGGAACGTTGAGCTTGCAGTAATCCCCCCGAACGGGTTTTCAACTGGCGCCCAACGTTCGGGGCACGCATTTACGCGTCAATACCGACGATTTCCGGCTTGAAGCGATAGCAGCGGACCAAGCCCAAGCCGGGCAAGCGCTCCTTACGGGTGGCGCTATCCTTATCAGTCACCAGCAAGCCCCGCTCGATCAGCAAACGCGTTACGCTCTTCGGATTGAACCCCTTGCAGATTTCATTTTTGAACACTTCCGGCAACACAAAATATTCCTGCTCGGTGGCTTCGGCATCCTTGGGATGCGTAATATCGCCATACGCTTTGTGATGGTCCGAGTTGGTATTGATGGCGATCCCTTCGCTCGTCAGCATACGGCGGAACCCGGCGCGATTGATCGTATTCGGCTTATGGTCGTCCGTGGCCCTGTGCCATGAAACAAATCGGGCCTCGCCATGCAATTGAAAAAAGGCGCTGACCTGTCGAAGAATCGAAACGTGCTCGACATTGCCGGCGCCGCCGCGCCCCTCCAGCCAAGCCGCGAAGCAGGTACGGGCCGCCGATGTCGCTTCTCCCGGTTCCCATCCGGTAATACCGGCCCGCGTGGCGATTTCGCCAGCCTCGCCGACCAGGGCGAAACGGGTGGCGACGCGCGAGACTTGTCCATGCGAATTAGCCGGGCACATTTCCGCCGCCATCTTGCCAATGCGGGTACTCAGGCCATCGGACAATTTTTCCACATACCCCACCGCGTATTCGATAAACGCCATGCCGGCCGTGCCGTAATGTTGATGCGACATATTCACCAGATGGTCCGACATCGCCGCGCCGCTGGGGAAGTCGTGCAATGTGTCATACACGCCAAAGCCTTTCCCGGCATCGGCTGGAATATGCGCCATCCTCACGTCATGCCCCGCCTTCGTGCCCTTGCCTACCTGCTCCATATGATTGGCCAAGCTGATTTCACCATCGGACAGGAACAGCAGCCTCCAAGTGGCCACCTTGCGCGCCGTGGCCGTCTGTGTCGCACGGCCCTTTCCGGTCTCGTTGGCGAGCATGTAGACCGTATCGCCGACCACCTTGGGATCGACCTGGGCGATTTCATCGAGCAACAACAGCGCATCGCTATGCTGCGCCGCCACCGTTTCAAGCGCGTTATCGGTCATGCGCCAGTTACGCGGATAATCCTTGCCCCCAAAAACCGAACCGGCCACCTTGAACGCGGTACTCTTGCCGCTGGAACTATCGCCCCAGATGTGAAAGCCACCAGAAGGAACCCGCGCAAGATGCAATACCGTGGCCGCAAAGGCCGCAGACACGCAAAACAGCATGCGCGAGTTGCCACGGCACGGCGCCGCAATTTCACTCTTCCATTGCTCCAGCGTGCCGCGCTGCTTGAATTGCGAGACCACGCCGCCAGCCGCTTGAAACATCACTTTCTCGTTACCTTCGCCGATGGTCCGGTCCGGCAATACATACTGGTCGTCATGCCAGCCGATACGATCCGTGCAGCGCACCCGCTGATCGGTTTTTTCGGTCTGAATATAGACGGATAGCTGATTTTTTGCCGTTACGCCCGCCCCGATCTGCAAGCCCATCCCCAACAAGGTAGAACGATATTGCGTGCCGTCGCCGGCCAACATACTGGCGGGCATTGCCCACCGTTTGGGGTTGCCGTCCGCGTCCGCGAACTCCAGCAGATAGCCCCATTCACCGTTTGCCGCATCGCGTGACTGTGCCGTGATGTGCAAGGGGCTGCAAATCCATTGTGCGGGTAGCGGATCGCCTTGCTGGCTAAAACCATGAAACCACACGCCGCCGTCATTGACCGTAAAGAAAGGCCGGCCATTGCCGCCGCTTGCGTCCCCGACGCTCGCCGTGGCGCCTGTTTTTCGCCGCCCCTTATCGACCCCTTGCCCCGCCTGCTTTAACGCCGTAGCGCTTGATTCAAGAGGTTTGCCGGCATCCTTGCCGGCATCGGCTTTGACAGCGGGCGCAGCTTCAATAGGCGGAACCGGAGAGGCGCCACCCGCCAACGCAATCGCGGCGGCGATCTGCGCCCGCACCACCTCCAGCCCGGCCGACGCAGCGAGGTCGTTAAAATCTGTCTGCCCGGTTGCCAAACCTTCCGGCTTGCACCATGCGCCGCGCACCAATTTCGCGGCATCGATCGCCGCCACAATGCCGGGATTCTTGCCGGTGCTGGCTTCGGTTTCGCTATCGTCGTCGGCGCAGATCAACAATTGCGCCGCTGGATGCAAATGACGCATGGCAGCGGCCACATGCCGGACATTGCCCTCATTGAACGCCACCGCTACCGCGTACCCGGTCACCTTGTGCAACGTTGCCGCAGTCGCGTACCCTTCCGCGATCAACGTCCAGGCGGAAGCGCCCACGTCGCCGACGATGTGGAAGCAACCCGATACCCGTCCGTCTTTCAAAATCCGCTTGTCGCCGTTAGCGAATATTCTTTGCACGCTCCACAGCTTGCCCGCGCCGTCGCACAAAGGCACCAACAGCACGCCGCGAGCCGCAAAGCGCACGCCGTAACCGGCCACGGCCTTACGCTCCAAATACGCCGATACGCCCGACTCCGCAGCCGCCGCCCATTCCTGCGCCGCCACTTCGGCCGCCGCCGCCTGCTTACTCGCCCGCTCAAGTTCCGCAGCGCTATCGCGCTCGGCCCGCTCCCGCTTGATGCGCGCCCTCTCCGTTGCGGACAAGGGCACGGCTGGCGCATAGTCCTTGGGATTGAAGCCGCCCGCCTTTGCCTCGCCGATCAGGGTTGCAATCGTCACGGCGCCGCCAGGGCGGATGCCCTTCCATACGGTCTTTGCCGCCCCGACATCGAAGTTTGAAGCGCTTTCGCTCCAAGTCTCGAACAACTCCCAACCGCCGTCGCCAAATTCCGATTTCAGCGCCATCCCGATCCGCCACCACATATCACGGTCATTGGATGAAACGAACGATAGCGCGGCTCGGGCCGCATCCATCGTTACCGGCGCGTTATTGTGTCCGTTCATACTTACGTGCCTTCACCATATATTTTTTACTAATGCATTTTTTCATGGCATCGCTTCAATGGCTTGTGGACGAACTGGCGAACAAGCGCGCCTCTAGCGCAGCCTGATTCCGCCCCGCATCCTCCCCATGAAACAGCCGTAATTCTTGCTGTATGCGCCCGAGATACCCGGCTGCGAATGCATCGACGCAGACTTGCATCGGCGCCGCTGAAAAGTCGTCCATCGGCGCCGTGGCCACCCGCACCGACTCCATGAAAATCTGCATCGATAGCGCGATGTGTTCATGCAGACCAACCACGGTAAGGCCATCGAAAAAATCCATCGCCGCAGAGACCCCGGCATCCACGCAAAATTGAAATTGCGCCGAAACGGCCAAGGTCACGGGCGGCAAATGCGCCCCGCCAAGGTTGGTTAGCAAGGCCGATTGTTTGGGGCGATTAAACATGGCTCGCCTCCTGCGTGGACACATTCACACGTCGGCGCTGCGTCTGGAGCGCGCCCGCAAGATTGTTCCGGGTCTCTTGCATGAACTGGGCTTCAACCGCCAAGTGTTGAAGCAGTTCGCCCAAATTGGCTATCGCTGTCGAATCGATTTCATGGTCTTTATTGTCGCCTGCAACATACATCAGGTGGCCCAGCCCTTCCAGGCCGCGCATCAGCGTGGAATTTGAATTTCCCGCATGATAGAGCGCAGCGTCGGCGATCAAAATGTGCTCGGGCGTGGCCGCTGAATGCGCGGAAAAATCCGATGGCAGCAGGCGCAAAAGGTTGCCCAACTCATACGGGGAGCGGCCAATATTTTTGAGGTGCGGATTGTGGAGTGCGCCGGTATCAAACATTGCTGGCGCCCTTCAAAACGAGAGGCTTTTGTTCCAATTCGTCATGCATATCATCAAAGAAATCACGGCCATTACTCGTCAGACCATACCCGTTTTTTGCCCTGGCCTGATCCGCGTAAAGCAAGATGCCGACCGCCAACGACTGCGCGTCGATGGTCTTCGTTTGTCCAGCAAGGCGATTGATTAAATCAACAGGAAATTGTCCAGGCGTGGAAGTACAGTTTGGCATGCGGATATCCTTTTTCTCGGTTGTACCGTGTCCCGCTGTCAAACGGGGTGAGCGGCAAATGGCAGGGTTGACAGACTGGCGAAAAAAGAAAAACCAGCAAGCCCGAAGGCTTCCCCACCACCGCCGCTCATAGAAGGCGCACGAAGGCATATGCACGTAAAAAAACCGCATGGCGCGGTTTGTGCGCTTTTTTCTGTTCAGGCTGTCAAACCTGTTCCCCTCTTTGTCGGGGACATCCGCATAGTATGCCGTTCGCCGCCGTCGTGCAAGGGCCAACATGCGCGCATCGCTGGCGGCACCGCGCAGCCAGACCAACGATGCAGGCGCGAGCGCCAAGCCCTGAAGTATAGCGTTCATCATGGAATATTCCGTTTCTTTGCCCTATGTTCGTCCTGCCGGCTTTTCAGCCATTCATCAACGCTCAACGACAGGCCATGCCACGGCTGCTCAACGGCGCCATCTGGCCGCAAGATATGGACATTTGCGGTTTCCACCCCCTCAAGCGTCACGGGATACGGACATAGCGAAGACTCTTCAAGCGCCCACGCCACGATAGGCGCTTGAAAAACTTCGACCGGATTGCCGTTATCGTCATCCGCCGCCGTCAATACGTGAAAGCCGGGGTTGGCTGGCAAAAATTGTACAAACTTGATCTTAGCCAGCCTCATTTTTTCGCCCTGTTATTTGCCGTGCGGGAGGCAGAGGCGCCAGACCACCATATGCGCCCACTTTCGCCGCTGCGCTTCGCTTTGGCGACTTTATCCACGCCGATGAATCTATTCCTATGTGCAGACGTGTGCATTGAGCGGGCAGCAATCCGCTTCCATGAGGAACTCATTTCTCCCCCTGTGGCATCAGCGAACGAATCCATGCGTCAATTGAAACGGCAGGCCAAGCGACGACGCGCTCACCCAATTTCAGAGGCTTGGGGAACGTGCCCAAATTCATCCGACGATAAATTTCCGACTTGGATAACCCTGTTTGATTTTTGACCGAAGGCAGCCGCATGAGCGGGCCTGTAGATTGATGTTGTTGCATGTGCGTCCTTGTAAATCCTGTGCAACGCTGCGGGATGCAGCGGCACTACAAGGCGCACTTTGGCTCGTCAAACGCAACTACCGTGCATGAAATGCGTAAAACGAAATTACCTCACGGTAGTTGCGGTTTTTTCACCCAGATAATCGGAGCGGATCTTGCGTGCGTAAGCTGCTTCAACGTTGAATTGAATGGCAATTTTTCCGGCAATGCTGCGCTCCATGATGCTTTGGCCCGCCGCTTCCTGACGCGCAAGCCACGCGTTGATTGCCGGCTTCTTTGATGTCAAACGCTTGGCGGCAATCGCTTTTTTCGTCCGCTCACGGCCTTTTCGCTGGATTTCGGCAAGCTGCAATGCAGCGTCTTGAAGATGCGCAATACGTCCCTCATCACTGAGCGCTGAAAAATGCATCAGCGCTTTTATGACGGGCAATCCGAAATGCTTTGACGCCAAAATTTCGTTTGCTCCTAGATCGTCGTCGTTCTGAATTGCACGGTAGAGTAAGGCCGCATCTGGTATGGCGAAGATCATGTCTATATCAAAATAGACGAAGCGCTGGGAGGCCAAGCGAAGCAATTCGTTCATCGGTGTTGCGATAGAGCGTGGTAAGCCGCCTACCGGCGGCACATCGTCTTCCTCCTTAATTTTCAATAGGTTCGTTGGGATTGACACTGAATCCGCAGCAGTTACCCTGCCCAGATCGGGCAAGGTTTCGATTAACTTCATGACACACCCTTCAATGCGCCTTCGGGAAAATGCCAAGCCAACCGGCGAAGGTATCCGGCTTTCGAGTGGCCGCTCTAGGCTTGGGGGGGCGCGATTTTAACAGCTAACGCAATCCATTTGTTGACGTTGACCGGCGCCACGGCAGAGGACGAGGCGAGGTCTGAACACAATAGGCGCCGCGCTCACGGCCGCACGCCGGCAACGCGGGCGGGGGGGCGCTCAGGGAATACCCTTCGCGCATTGTCTCCAGAAGTGCAGGCAAGCGAAGCCGAACGCCTGAGCATCTAAATGCATAACGAAAATAAGCGTCCCAGTTTTGTCCCAGCAATGTCCCAGTAATTAATATATTTACTGGGACAAATAAAGTTCTAATAATCAATGACTTACCTACTTTTTCAGACTGTCCCAGTTGTCCCAGTAAATAAAACGTCATTTCCCAATGCCTCCTACTGCTTTAACGTAAAAAAACCGTGCAAAAAGCACGGCCATTTTGTGGCGAAACAGGTATCAGGCCCGCCCAAACCTCACCGGGATGACGTTATCGCCACGCTCCACCCTGTCAATATAGTCCGCGTATGCCTGCATCATCACTTTCCGCTCATCCTGAAATTGCTCACGGTCGTATGCCTCGCCATATTCATCGTTTGATCCATGCGCGAGTTGGCGGTTCACGACCTCATGCCGATATCCCAGCCGCGCCTTGATCACGCCCATCGCAAGGGAGCGGAAGCCGTGGCCTGTGTGCCGCCCTCGATAGCCCATGCGGCGCAGCGCCATCAGGATGGCGCCACCAGATGCCGGCTTCTCGTGGTCTGTACGATTAGGGAAAAGGTAAACGCCACGCCCGGTCATCTTGTGTAGTTCGCGCAGCAAGGCCCATCCCTGGCGCGGCAAATGCACATGATGATCCAGCTTACGCGGGTTCACCATCTTCTTGCCCATCTTCATGCGCTGCCAAGGGATGACCCATATCTCGTTTTCCAAGTCAATTTCAGACCAAGGGGCTTCAATCAGTTCACTGGTTCGCACGAATATCAGCAGCATCAGACGCATCATGATTCGGGTTGGTAGAAACATGCCCCCTTCAACACGGGCCAGCGCCGCCAGAAACTCAGGTAGCTCATCGGTGCCAATAGCCGCATGATGACCTTTTACCTTCGACTTGAGCGCCCCGCGCAAGTCCGGCGCCGGGTTATATTTGAGCAAGCCCTTTGCGATGGCAAAACGAAAAATCTGGCTGCATAACTGTCCCACCCGTGCGGCCATATCATATGCACCGCGCTTTTCCACTTGCCGCAGCACGTCAAGCAGCAATGGCGCGTCAACATCGACAATGGCGCGCTTGCCGATCATCGGGAATACATCGTTTTGAAGCTTGTTCATTGCATCCCTGGCTGTGCCTTCCTTCCAGGTTTCGGACTTGTTCGCATGCCATTCGCGGGCGATCAACTCAAACGTATTGATGGCGGATTTATTTCGCCGCTGCTTTTCAGTGCGATTGCTTTGGGCCGGGTCGATTCCGCCGGCCTGCTGCTGCTTGGCCTTGGCCCGTTCGGCCCGCGCATCCACCAGGGGCACGCCAGGATAAGCGCCAAAAGACAGAATCGATTCCTTGCCCGTGGCTTGGCGGACCTTCATGCGCCACAGCTTCGAGCCGTGCGGCATGATTTCAACATACAGGCCACCACCGTCCGACAGTTTGTAAGGCTTGTCTTTTGGCTTGGCGTTGCGAATCTGGATATCAGTCAACGGATTGATCAGTTTTGGCATTTTGGGGGTAGTGTGTTTTAGGGGTATTGGAAGTACCCCCAAAAATACCCCTAAAAAAGTGGGATGCGGCGGTACTCCATTGCACAGTATGGCACAAAAAAACCCGCGTCTCACTATGAGATGTGCGGGTTTTGGTACTTCTCGGCATTCCCTGGTACGTGGTTTTGGCGGCTCCAGCGGCCGCCGAACTGGGGATTGACGCGGCGCTCATAGTCGGGCGAGACGCGGTAAGTCGGTACATAGCGCTCGCGCGGCGGCAGCGGGAACCAGCCGAGGGCCGGGGCCAAGCCGGCTTGCCACTGCGCGCCGCCGACCCAGCCGACCAGGGCCGGCGCCCAGGCCGGACGCGCGCGCGCCGGTCCCGGCGCCCAGCACCAGCGCCGCTCCAGCAGCACCCAGCGCCCGTAATGCGAAGGCGCATAGGCCCAGGGGGCATTGTCGACCCAGGTCCAGCCCCACGGATCGATCCAGGTCCAGCGGCCGTCGCGGTAGGGCACCCAGTCGGCCGGCACCCCGCGCGGCGACCATAGCGCGCCATATTCGGCGTCATCGCGCCAGCTGCCATAGCGGTCCAGCTCTTCATAACCGGTGATGTCTTCGCTGACATAGCGCAGCGCCTGCGGTGCCGCGACGGGCGTATCGGCCCAGTCGTCAAAGGCGTCGCGCCGCAACTGGCCGCTTGATACTTCCTCGTCGCTGATCTCGACCCGCTGGCCGGCCCGCGCCGGCAGGCTGGCGCCGCCGCCTTCGACCCGGGCCACGCCGGCCAGTACGCTCACCGCGCTGGCGCCGGACCGGCCATCGACGCGCAGCCAGCCCGGCTGCTCGAAGACCACCCGCGCCTGTTCCGTGCGCAACTCGAAGCCGCGCAGCAGGTCCGGGTTCTTGATGCGCACGCCGACGCTGCCGTAATTCAAGCGCAAACTGAAATGCTCGTCATCGAGCTGGTTCACTTCCAGCTCCGAATCGAGATCGAGCCGCACGGCACTGGAGCCGACCCGGAATTCGGCGCGGCCATTGCCGCTCGTCGTGATCCGGCTATTGCTGGTGATGGGCCAGTTCAGCATGGCCATATCGCTGTCGTCGGCGCCATCGCCGCGTACCAGGACCGTGCCTTCGGTGCTGGAAATACGGCCCACCCGCGCCGGCGGATCGGCCAGCGCGGGCGCGCCCGCCAGCGCCAGCAGCGCCAGCACGAAGCTCTTGAACAGGGTGATACGCATGATGCCGCTCCAGCAAGCTATTGTCGAATTCCCATTAGAGCGCAAGCGTCGCGCGCGCCGCAATCAGGCTTACAAATGTTTTCAATATTTTAAGACGGACGCTAGCGGGGAATCAAACCTGGACGCCACGCTTGACGAAAAACAGCGCGGTGCCGACGGCCATCAGCATGCCGCCGAAGAAGCGGTTTTGCTTCCTGACGGCGCTGGCGTCGCGAAAAAAACGCTGCATCGACGAGGCCAGGAAGGCATAACTGTGCATCACGATCAAGTCGATGCAGCACATGGTGGCCGCCAGTATCAGCAATTGCGGCAGCAACGGCTGACTGCGGGTGATGAAGTTCGGCAGCACGGCCACCATGAAAATGATGCCCTTGGGATTGGTGGCATTGGTCAGGAAACCCGTCAGCATGCGCTTTTTCAGCGAAGGCAAGACGGTTTGCGCGGGCGCGCTGCGCGCTTCGGCCAGCTCGACCTTGGCGCGCCACTGGCTCCAGCCCAGATACATCAGGTAAAGCGCGCCGACCGTCTTGACGATATTGAAAGCGAGTTCCGACGCCAGCAACAGCGAGCCGACCCCGGCCCCGGCGATGCACAATATCATCAACAGGCCCGCCTGCAAGCCCAGGATGGTAGCGGTGGTTTTCCTCACGCCATACGACAAGCCGTGCGACATCGACAGCACCGCGCCAGAGCCGGGCGACACCGCGATGATGCAGGCGGCAAAGACAAAGGTGATCCAGGTGGCAAAGCTCATGGCGCTTCCAGCGTTATCGTATTATCGTAATAGCCGATTTTACACCGGACGCGCAGCGCCGCTCTCGGGTAAGATCGGCCCACGTTAACCTTACCCGGATTCATCGATGACACACTCCCATCCCATGGCGGGCCGCTGAGATGGCCGGCAGCAGTTTGCTGGCCCTGCTCGACGATATTGCCGGCATCCTCGACGATGTCGCCCTGATGAGCAAGGTGGCGGCCAAGAAAACCGCCGGCGTGCTGGGCGACGACCTGGCCCTGAACGCGCAACAAGTGTCGGGCGTGCAAGCCGAGCGCGAATTGCCGGTGGTGTGGGCGGTCGGCGTCGGTTCCCTGAAAAACAAGGCGATCCTGGTGCCGTCCGCGCTGGCCGTCAGCGCCTTGCTGCCCTGGGCCATCACGCCCTTGCTGATGCTGGGCGGGGTCTACCTGTGCTACGAAGGTTGCGAGAAAATCGTCCACGGCTTGCAACATCCCCCTGCCAATGATGCGCCCGCCGCGCTGCCGCCGGCCGTCGACGGCGACGTGCTGGCGCAGGAGCGCGACAAGATCCAGGGCGCGATCCGCACCGACTTCATCTTGTCGGCCGAGATCATCGTCATCGCGCTGGGCACCGTAGCCGGCGCGCCGTTCGGCCAGCAAGTAGCGGTGGTGGCCGGCATCGCCATCGTCATGACGGTCGGCGTGTATGGCCTGGTGGCGGCCATCGTCAAGCTCGACGACGCCGGACTGTACCTGAGCCGGCGCGCCGGCCCCGGCGCAGCGCGCGCCTTGCAGCGCGCTTGCGGTCGCCTGTTGCTGGCCGCAGCGCCGCGCCTGATGCAGACCCTGTCGCTGGTCGGCACGCTTGCCATGTTCATGGTCGGCGGCGGCATCTTGAGCCACGGCTGGCCAGCCGTCCACGCCCTGATCGAGGACGCCGCGCGTGCGGCCGGCACGCTGGCCGTGTTCGGCCCGGCGCTGCAAGCGGCGCTGCCATCCGTGCTCGACGCGCTGGCCGGCCTGGCCGCCGGCGCGCTGGCGCTGGCAGCGGCCGGCGCGGCCGGGGCAATTCGAAAATTGCTTAAGCGCAAGTGATGGGATGTGATGCTTCTGCTATGATCTGGCATTCGGCCGGCTCTTGCCGTCCGGACCCGCGTGGCGACCGCCAGGCGGATGCCGCCCATGGAGAATCACAGTGAACCAACAATCCCACCGTCCCACCACGGCCTTTGTCGGCGCATCCTGGATCGCGCTGCTGATCGGCACGGTGACCTATCTGCTCGGTTTGTGGAATAGCACCATGCCGCTCAATGAACAGGGCTATTATTTCACCATCTTGATGTACGCGCTGTTTTCCGCGATTTCGCTGCAAAAATCGGTGCGCGACCGGATGGAAGGCATTCCCGTCACCGGCATTTACTTCAGCCTGTGCTGGGTTTCGCTGGCGCTGAGCGTGGCCTTGCTGGCGGTGGGCCTGGTAAACGCCACCCTGACCTTGAGCGAAAAAGGGTTTTACGCGATGTCGTTCGTGCTGAGCTTGTTTGCCGCAGTGGCGGTGCAAAAAAACGTGCGCGACCTGGCCAACGCGGCCCGCACGCCCGAATCGACCGACGCCAATTTCAAATAAGCGGCGCCTTCCTCTTTCCAGCGGAGGAACTTAAGCCCGGACCCGGCGTCAAACAAATACGGCAAGCGCGCCGCATTTGTTTGGAAGGACGATTCCATGAGCGATATGCAAAAACGCTTGCATTTGGCGCTGGAGGCGGCGCACATGGGAATCTGGGATTCCCAGGTCGTCAATGAAAACGTCGCCGACGGCAGCGCGACTTGGTCGGCCCAGGGCGCCACCTTGCTGGGCCTGGAACGCCGTCCACTGACGCAATCGTTCGCCGACTTCCTCTCCATGGTGCACCCGGAGGACCGCGAACGGGTAGTGCTGATCTTGCAGGACGGCATAGACCGGCGCGGCACCTACGAACTCGAATACCGCATCGTGTGGCCGGACCAGTCGGTACATTGGCTGGCCGCGAAAGCCCAGGTGTTTTGCAAGGCCGACGGCATGCCCGAACGCACGCTCGGCATCGTGTGGGATATCACCGAACGGGTGCTGCGGGAAATCCTGATCGCCGAGCGCAAGGAATTGGCCGAAGTGACGCTCGGTTCGATCGGCGACGGCGTCGTCACCACCGACGGACTGGGCAAGACCCAGTATTTGAACCGCGTGGCCGAACAGTTGACGGGCTGGAGCAGCAAGCTCGCCTACGGCCGCGACATCCGCAGCACGCTCAGGCTGGTCGACGAGTTCAGCGGCGAGGAAATGGAACATGTGGCCGTCAAATGCCTGCAGCAACGCCAGGCCATCGGTGTGTCTTCGCACAGCCAGCTGGTCACGCGCGACGGGCGCCGCATCGCCGTCGAAGAGTCGGCCGCGCCGATCTGGTCGCGCGACGGCGCCATCCTCGGCGCCGTGGTGGTATTTCGCGACGTCAGCCACGAACGCAAGCTGAGCCAGCAACTGTCCTGGCAAGCCAGCCACGACGCGCTGACGGGCCTGATCAACCGGCGCGAATTTGAATCGCAAGTGGCCACCGCGCTGCATTCAGCCAAGCAACAGGGCCATGTGCACGCGCTGCTGTACATGGACCTGGACCAGTTCAAGATCATCAACGACACCTGCGGCCACGGCGCCGGCGACGCGCTGTTGCAGGCGCTGGCCAAGATGCTGCAAACGCGCATGCGCGACAGCGACGTGCTGGCCCGCCTGGGCGGCGACGAGCTGGGCGTGCTGCTGCCCCACTGTCCGCCCGCGCATGCGCAAGTCATCGCCGACCAGTTGCGCCAATCGATACGGCAATTCCGCTTCGTCTGGGATACCCACAGTTTCGAGCTCGGCGTCAGCATCGGCTTGGTCGAGATCGACCATGACAGCAAGTCGATGACGGAATTGCTGATTGCCGCCGACCAGGCTTGCTACCAGGCCAAAGAGCAGGGCCGCAACCGCATCCATGTGTACCGCGAATCGGACTTGATGCTGGCCAAGCGCCACGGCGAAATGATGTGGGTGTCGCGCCTGAACGAAGCGTTTGAATTGCATTACTTCCGGCTCTACGCGATGCCGATCGTGCATTTGCGCCAGCAGTCGGAAACCCATGACGAAGTGCTGATCCGCATCCTTAACGGCAAGGGCGACTTGATACTGCCGGGCGCCTTCATTCCGGCCGCCGAGCGCTACGACCTGATGATCTCGATCGACCGCTGGGTCATCAAGACGGTGTGCCACCATATCAAGAGCGTGCGCGACAGCCTGCCCACGCTGCAAGCGCTGGAAGACAGCCAGCAACGCCGGCCGGCACTGTATTCGATCAACCTGTCCGGGCTGTCGCTGAGCGACAAGAGCTTGCACGCCTACATCACGGAACAATTCGTCCGCTACGCAGTCGCGCCCGAGCAAATCTGTTTTGAAATCACGGAAACGGCCGTCATCGCCAACTTGCCGCAGGCGCAATTATTCATGGCTGGCTTGAAGAAACTCGGCTGCCGTTTTTCGCTCGACGATTTCGGCAGCGGCCTGTCTTCCTTCGGCTACCTGCGCGCGCTGCCCGTCGATTACTTGAAAATCGACGGCGTCTTCGTGCGCGACATTGCCACGAATGCCATCAACCGCGCGATGGTCAAGGCAATCAACGAAGTCGGTCATGTGATGGGAATACAAACCGTGGCCGAATACGTGGAAGACGACGCCACCCTGGCCGTAATACGCGAACTGGGCATCGATTATGCCCAGGGCTACGCGGTGGGTCGCCTGCGCCCGCTGACGCCCGGCATCGATTGAGGCGGGCGCCGCAAGCAAGCAAGCACGATCCGCAAGCGGGTGAAGCCAAGTACTTGCCTGGCGCTTTCCTGCGCCGCCGCTTTTCCAATCCACTCTATGGCAATCCTGAGGATTTTGATCTACATCAATAAAATTGCGAGTGCGACTCCGTACACTTGAGCCACCTCTTGCCCCATGCAAGATTTGCTTGCTCAATCTGTCGGGATACGCCATGCGCCAAAATTTACCAGTGACCAACCATGAAGTTTCAGTAATGGATGAGCAGGCCATTGTCTCGAAAACTGATTTGAGCGGCAACATTACTTATGTGAACCCGTATTTTTGCGAAGTCAGCGGTTATGCGGCGGACGAATTGATGGGCGCGCCGCAAAACATCTTGCGCCATCCCGACATGCCGGTCGAAGCATTTGCCGACATGTGGCAATCGATTCAGGGCGGCACCCCATGGACCGGCCTGGTCAAGAACCGCTGCAAGAACGGCGATTTTTACTGGGTCAAGGCAAATGTGACACCCATCAAGGAGCAAGGCAAGACACTTGGCTATATGTCGGTGCGGGTCAAGCCGGAGCGGGCCCAGGTCGAGGCGGCGCAGCAAGCCTACGCCCTCTTCAGCCAGGGCAAGGCCAAGGACATGGTGATCAAGGATGGCCAGGTGCGCGGGACCGGCTTGCCGAACCTGCTCGCCAGGCTCGGCCACATGTCGCTGGCAATGCGGATCTGGTTGTGCACCAGCGTGGTCAACACCCTGCAATTGGGCGTCTGTGTCACCACCCTGTTTTCCAGCGCCCCCGGCGCCAATAATACCGGCATTTTTTGCGCCACGCTGGCTGGCTTCCTGATCAATGTCTTCCTGTGGTATTCCCTGCGCAGCTCGGTGTTGCAACCGCTGGACAAGGCCATCGCGGGCGCCCGTGCGATCGCGGCCGGCGACTTGTCGGGCAGTTTCAACACCGACGGCACCGATGAAATGGCGCAATTGATGCGCGCCTTGCAGCAAATGAACAGCAATCTGATCGCCACCATCCGCGACGTGCGTGTGAATGTCGAAACGATGGCGGTGGCGACGCGCCAGATCGCGGCCGGCAATATCGACTTATCGGGCCGCACCGAGGCCCAGGCCGCCAGCCTGGAAAAAACCGCCGCCAGCGTCGACCAGTTTTCTTCGACCGTCAAGCAAAACGCCGACAATTCGATGCAAGCGAACGCGCTGGCGCTGAGCGCTTCCGAAGTGGCGGTGCAGGGCGGCGACATCGTTGCCGACGTGATCACCACCATGAGCGACATCAATGCCTCGTCGAAGAAAATCGTCGATATCATCAGCTTGATCGAAGGGATTGCCTTTCAAACCAATATCCTGGCCTTGAACGCGGCCGTCGAAGCGGCCCGGGCCGGCGAGCAGGGCCGCGGCTTCGCGGTGGTGGCCGGCGAAGTGCGCAATCTGGCGCAGCGCTCGGCCGTTGCGGCCAAGGATATCAAGCAATTGATCGAGATTTCTGTGGGCAAAGTCAGCGCCGGCATGGCGCAAGTGAGCCGCGCCGGCTCGACCATGGAGCAAGTGGTCGGCGCGGTGCAGCAAGTGACCACCATCATGCAGGAAATCTCGCTCGCCTCGCGCGAGCAAAGCATCGGCGTGGAACAAGTCAACCAGGCCATCGCCCACATGGACCAGGTCACCCAACAGAATGCAGCCCTGGTCGAGGAAGCGGCGTCCGCCGCCACCAGCCTGGCCGAGGAAGCCGACAACCTGACACAAGCCGTCAGCGTATTCAAATTCGACAAAGTGCCGGCGCCGCGGCGGCGCGCCGGCTTGCGGGCCGAGGGCCAGCAATTCAAACGCCTGGCGGCCTGACACGCGCCACCTCCCGACTTCCTGAAGCGAATCTATGTCCACCTCTTCCCACACCATCGAACTCAATCCGACCATCGAATTCGATGCCGACATCATCAGCAAGATGAGCCAGTCCGGTCCACGCTATACCTCGTACCCGACGGCCGACCATTTTTCCAGCGACTTCGGCTATGGCAATTTCCTCGAAGCACTGGCGACGCTGCGCATGCGCGGCGGGCGCCGGCCGCTGTCGCTGTATATCCATATTCCGTTTTGCGAATCGATTTGCTATTACTGCGCCTGCAACAAGATCATCACCAAGGACCGCAGCAAGGCCGTCACTTACCTCAGTTATCTCAAGCAAGAGATCACCATGCAGGGCAAGTTATTCACCGGCATGAACCAGATCGAACAATTGCATTTCGGCGGAGGCACGCCGACTTATCTGAGCGACCGCCAGATGGAAGACTTGATGGCCCACTTGCGCCACCATTTCGAGTTCGCGCCCGACGACATGGGCGAATATTCGATCGAGATCGACCCGCGCACGGTCAGCGCCGAGCGGGTGCAAGCGCTGCGCGCGCAAGGCTTCAACCGGATCAGCCTGGGGGTCCAGGATTTCGACCCGGAGGTGCAAAAGGCGGTCAACCGCATCCAGCCCGAAGCGGAAACGGTGGCCATCATGGACGCCGCGCGCGAGGCCGGTTTCCGCTCGATCAGCATCGACTTGATTTACGGCTTGCCCAAGCAAAGCCTGGCCAGCATGGAGCAAACCCTGGCCAAGGTGATCGTGGCCGGGCCGGACCGGATTGCGCTCTACCATTACGCCCACATGCCGCATTTGTTCAAGCCGCAGCGCCGCATCCTCGACGCCGACATGCCCGACAGCGCCACCAAGCTGGCCATGCTGGGTCTGTGCATCGCGCGCCTGACGGCGGCCGGCTATGTCTACATCGGCATGGACCATTTCGCCAAGCCGAGCGACGACCTGGCCATCGCCCAGCGCCAGGGCCGCTTGCACCGCAATTTCCAGGGTTATTCGACGCGTGCCGAAGCCGACTTGATTGCCTGCGGCGTGTCGGCCATCAGTTCGGTGGGCGCCGTGTATAGCCAGAATGAAAAGACGCTGGACGCGTATTACGAGCGGCTCGACGAGGGCCGCCTGCCGATCGCCCGCGGCATCAAGCTCGACACCGACGATTTGCTGCGGCGCATCATCATCCAGATGCTGATGTGCAATTTCGAATTGTCGATCGAATCGGTCGAGCAAGGCTACCCTATCGTATTCAAGACCCATTTCGCGGCCGAGCTGGCCAAGCTGGCGGACCTGGAAAAAGATGGCTTGCTGACCGTCGATAGTGAATGGATCACCGTCACGCCCAAAGGTCGCCTGTTGATACGCAATATCTGCATGGTATTCGACCGCTATCTGGCAGCGGCCAGGGAAAACGCGCCGCAACCACTGCGCTATTCGAAAACGATCTGAGATGGCGTGCCGATGAATGACTTGAACCTGCTGCCGATCTTCCTGGTAGGCCTGGTCGGCAGTGTGCATTGCATCGGCATGTGCGGCGGCATCGTCGGCGCGCTGTCGGCCGCGTCCAGCCCGCGCCCCTATCCGGTAATCGCCATCGCCACGGCTGCGGCGCCCGTCAATCTGCTGCGCGTGCTGGCCTATAACGGCGGCCGCATCGCCAGTTATATGACGGCTGGCGCGCTGGCAGGCGGCCTGGCTGGCGGCGCCGCCAACTTGCTGCGCCTGGCCGCGCTGCAAATGACGCTGTACTGGCTGGCCAATCTGATGCTGGTCGCGCTGGGACTGTACCTGATGGACGCCTGGCGCGGCCTGGCCCGGCTGGAAGCGCTCGGCAATATCGTCTGGCGCCGCGTGCAACCGCTGCTGAAACCGCTGTTACCGATGGATAGCCCGCTGAAGGCGCTGGCCTTGGGCGGCTTGTGGGGCTGGCTGCCGTGCGGCATGGTCTACAGCGTGCTGCTGACGGCCATGTTGAGCGGCTCGGCGCTGCAAGGCGCGGCGGTGATGCTGGCCTTTGGCCTGGGCACGCTGCCGACCCTGCTGAGCCTGGGATTGCTGGGCGCCCGCCTGCGCCAGGGCGCGCGCAAGCGCGGCGTGCGCGTGGCCGGTGGCATGCTGGTGCTGGCCTTCGGCTTGCTGGGCTTGTACCGCGCCACCCATGGCGTCTCGCTCGGCTGGCTCGACGCGCTGTGCCTGACGGGCCATCCGTGAGCGCCGCACCGGCCGCCGCGCTCGCCGCACCGGCCGCCGCACCCGACTGCTTCCACTGCGGCTTGCCGGTGCCGGCCGGCGCCGCCTGGTCGGTCGCCATCGATGGCGCGGCGCGGCCCATGTGCTGCCCCGGCTGCGCGGCCGTGGCGCAAACCATCGTCGATATCGGCCAGACCGATTATTACCGCCAGCGTTGCGCATTTGCCGCCACCGCCGCCGACGCGACGTTGGTTCCGCCGGCCCTGCAATTGTATGAAAACGCCACTTTTGCGCGCGACGCCGACAGTTGCGAAGCCACCATCGCGGTCGAGGGCATCCGCTGCGCCGCCTGCGTCTGGTTGATCGAAAGCCGCTTGCTGCGCCTGGCCGGCGTGCAGACGGTCAGCCTGAATGTCGCCACCGAGCGCCTGTATGTGCGCTGGACCGGGGCCGCATGCCGGCCCGGCGATATTGTGCAGGCGCTACGCCAGATCGGCTATAGCGCCTATCCCTATGACGCGGTGCGCCACGGCGAGCAATTGGCCAAGGCCGGCAAGACCCTGGGCCGCCAATTATTCGTGGCCGGCCTGTCGATGATGCAAGTGATGATGTATGCGGTGCCCGCCTACTTGGCCGACGACGGCACGCTGGAACCGGCCATGGCCGGCTTGATGCGCTGGGCCAGCCTGCTGCTGACCTTGCCGGCGATCTGCTATTCGGCGCAACCGTTCTTCAAGGGCGCGCTGGCCAGCCTGCGCGCGCGCGCGCTCGGCATGGACGTGCCGGTGGCGCTCGGCATCGGCGCCGCCTTCGGCGCCAGCGTGGTGGCCACCTGGCGCGGCCACGGCGAGGTGTATTTCGACTCGGCCACCATGTTCATCTTCTTGCTGCTGTGCAGCCGCTACCTGGAATTGCTGGCGCGGCGCAAGGCGGCCACGGCGCTGGAGCGCTTGCAGCGTGCACTGCCGGCTTCGGCCGCGCACATGGCCGCCTATCCCGACAGCCGGGTCTGCACCACCGTGGCGGCCGGCGCGCTGGCGCCCGGCGATATCATCCTGGTCAAGCCGGGCGAGGCGATCGCGGCCGACAGCGTGATCGTCGAAGGCGCCACCGCCATCGATATGTCGCTGCTGACCGGCGAGAGCGCGGCCCAAGGCAAGCAAGTCGGCGACGCGGTACCGGGCGGCGCCATCAATATCAGCGCCGCCGTGCTGCTGCGGGTCAGCAAGGCGGCGCGCGACAGCACCCTGGCGGACTTGCTGAAACTGGTCGAGCGGGCCGGCCTGGGCAAGCCGCACATCGCGCTGTGGGCGGACCGGGTCGCGTCCTGGTTCGTGGCCGGCTTGCTCTTGTTCGCGCTGGCCAGCTTCGGCTTGTGGTATTGGATCGACGCGGCGCGCGCATGGCCGATCGCGATCGCGGTGTTGGTGGTGTCGTGCCCGTGCGCGCTGTCGCTGGCGACGCCGTCGGCGCTGGCTGCCGCCACCGACCGTTTGTTGCGGCACGGCGTGCTGATCGTCCGGCCCCATGTGCTGGAAACCTTGCACCGCGCCACCCATATCGTGTTCGACAAGACCGGTACGCTGACGCTGGGCCGGCCCGTGCTGCGCCGGGTCGATACGCTGGCCGCGATGGCGCGCGACAGTTGCCTGCAAGCGGCGGCCGCGCTGGAAGCGGGCAGCGCGCATCCGCTGGCGCGCGCCATCGTCGAAGCGGCTGCGGCGCCGCACTGGCACGCCGAACAGGTGCAAGAGCTGCCCGGGCAAGGCCTGGAAGGCATTTTGCACGGACGCCGCTACCGGCTCGGCAGCGCCGCCTTTGTCGCCGGGCTGGCCGGCCCGCGCCCGGTCGATGTCGATGTCGATGTCGATGTCGATGTCGATGTCGAGGCCAAGGCCGAGGCCGACGACGCCGGCATGACCCCGGTGTATCTGGGCACCGACGCCACTTGGCTGGCGCGCTTCCTGCTCAGCGACGTGCTGCGCGCCGACGCGCGCGAAGTGGTCGCGTATTTCCAGGCCGCCAACAAGAGCGTGATTTTGCTCAGCGGCGACCAGGAAGCGCTGACCCGGGCCGTGGCCGCCGAACTGCACATTGATATCGCTTGCGGCGAATGCCTGCCCGACGAGAAACTGGCTTATGTGCAAGGTTTGCAGGCGGCGGGCGCGGTGGTGGCCATGGTCGGCGACGGCATCAACGACGCCGCCGTGCTGAGCGCCGCCGACGTCTCGTTTGCGATGGGTTCGGGCGCCGCGCTGGCCCAGGCGCATGCCGACACGGTGCTGCTGTCGGGGCAACTGGCGGCCGTGGTCGACACCGCTCACACGGCCGCGCGGGCGATGCGGGTGATCCACCAGAACCTGGCCTGGGCCACGCTATACAACCTGATCGCGATTCCGGCCGCCGCGCTCGGCTACCTCAACCCCTGGTTATCGGGGGTCGGCATGGCCGTCAGTTCTGCGGTGGTGATCGCCAACGCCCTGCGTTTGCGGCGCAATTGACATGGAAGCCTTGTATCTCTTGATCCCGATTAGCATCGCCATCGTGTTTGTCGCGCTGTGGGTGTTTTTCAAGGCGTCCGACGGCGGCCAGTTCGACGACCTGGTCGGCCCCGGCCTGCGCATCTTGCAAGACGACGATCGCGGCGCAGATGATGACGAAGCGCCTAGCGTTGATTCATCTGGGCAATTTTGATCCACATCAAAGTTTTTTAAAGTTCAAACCCGTACTCTTGATGCTTAACACCATCACAGTAATCCCGGGAGAGCATTAGTGGACCATTCACTGAACTACAACTACAAGATCGTCAAGCAGTTCGCGATCGCTACCGTAGTCTGGGGCGTCATCGGCATGCTGGTCGGCGTCATCATCGCCGCCCAACTGGCATGGCCCGCCTTGAACTTCGACATACCCTGGCTGACCTACGGTCGCCTGCGTCCCCTGCACACCAACGCGGTGATTTTCGCTTTCGGCATTTGTGGCCTGTTCGCCACGTCTTACTATGTTGTGCAGCGCACTTGCCAGGTCAGATTGTTTTCGGACAAGCTGGCCGCTTTCACATTCTGGGGCTGGCAAGCGGTGATCGTCGCCGCCGTCATCACGCTGCCGATGGGTTTCACGCGCGGCAAGGAATACGCCGAACTCGAATGGCCGATCGCCATCTTGATCGCGGTGGTCTGGATCGCTTACGCGGTGGTGTTTTTCGGCACCCTGGTCAAGCGCAAGGTGGCCCACATCTATGTCGCCAACTGGTTCTTCGGCGCCTATATCATCGCCGTCACCCTGCTGCACGTGGTCAACGCGGCCAGCATGCCCGCTTCAATGTGGAAATCGTATTCGGCCTATTCGGGCGTGCAAGACGCGATGATACAGTGGTGGTACGGGCATAACGCGGTCGGCTTCATCCTGACCGCCGGCTACCTCGGCATGGTCTATTACTTCATCCCGAAACAGGCCGAGCGCCCCGTGTATTCCTACCGCCTGTCGATCGTCCACTTCTGGGCCTTGATCTTCACCTATATGTGGGCCGGCCCGCATCACTTGCATTACACCGCCTTGCCCGACTGGACCCAGTCGATCGGCATGGTGTTTTCCCTGATCTTGCTGGCGCCATCGTGGGGCGGCATGATCAACGGCATCATGACCCTGTCCGGCGCCTGGCACAAGCTGCGCACCGACCCGATCCTGAAATTCATGATCGTCTCGCTCTCGTTTTACGGCATGGCCACCTTCGAAGGCCCGATGATGTCGATCAAGACCGTGAACGCGCTGTCGCATTACACCGACTGGGGCATCGCCCACGTCCATGGCGGCGCGCTGGGCTGGGTCGGCTTCATCACGATGGGCTCGATCTATTACCTGTTGCCGCGCCTGTCCGGGCGCACCCATATGTGGAGCACGCGCCTGATCGACATGCATTTCTGGGTCGCCACCATCGGCATCGTGCTGTATATCGCGGCGATGTGGATTGCCGGCGTGATGCAAGGCTTGATGTGGCGCGCGGTCAATCCGGACGGCACCCTCACTTACACCTTCGTCGAAGGCGTGAAGGCGACCTATCCCTATTATGTGGTGCGCGTTTGCGGCGGCCTGCTGTACCTGAGCGGGATGCTGATGATGGCCTACAACACCTTCATGACCTTGCGCGGCCGCGAATTGACGGTGGCCCGCATCCCCGCGCTGGCCGCGGCTCACGCCTGATCTGGAGTTAGCAATGAAATTTTCACATGAATGGATTGAGAAAAACCCCTGGCTGCTGATCGCGCTGGTGACCCTGGTGGTCAGCGTCGGCGGCTTGGTCGAGATCGTCCCCCTGTTTTTCCAGAAATCGACCACGGAACCGATCGCCGGGCTGAAGCCGTACGCGCCGCTGCGGCTGGCCGGGCGCGACATCTATGTGCGCGAAGGCTGCTACAACTGCCACTCGCAAATGATCCGTCCGTTCCGCGCCGAAACCGAACGCTACGGCCACTATTCGGTGGCCGGGGAATCGGTGTATGACCGGCCGTTCCAGTGGGGTTCGAAACGCACCGGCCCCGATCTGGCGCGGGTCGGCGGGCGCTACAGCGACGAATGGCACAAGACGCATTTGAACAATCCGCGCGACGTGGTGCCGGAATCGAATATGCCGAATTATCCGTGGCTGGCGCAAACCAAGCTGGTGCCGGGCGACATCGTGCCGAAGATGCATGCCCTGAAGCGCCTCGGCGACCCTTACACCGAGGAAGAGATCAGCGCCGCCCCGTCCGCGCTGGTCGACAAGACCGAAGAAGACGCCCTGATCGCCTATCTGCAAGGCCTGGGTACATTAATCAAAACGAGGAATTAGCATGGCCAACCTATTTGACAGCGCCAGCAGCGTCATGACGGTGATTTCCTTCATCACCTTCGGCGGTATCTTGTGGTGGACTTTCATCACCCGCAGCAGCAGCGATTTCGACGCCGTCGCCAATCTGCCGTTCGCCGACGACGACGGCGTCACCGATGGGGAGTCGCGCCATGTCTGACTTCACCAGCGGCTTTTGGAATATCTATATCACGGTGCTGGCGCTGCTCGGCATCTTCGGCTGCGCCGTCTTGCTGTACTCGCAATCGAAGCACAAGGTCGGCGCGCCCAAGCCCGGCGACGGCCCGGTCGGCACCACCGGCCATATCTGGGATGAAGACTTGACGGAACTGAACACGCCGATGCCGCGCTGGTGGATGTGGTTGTTTTACATCACCATCGTGTTCGCGCTGGTCTACCTGTTCCTGTATCCGGGCCTGGGCACCTATGCCGGCAAGCTGGGCTGGAAATCTTCGGGCCAGTACCAGGAAGAATTGAAAAAGGCCGACGCCGACTACGGTCCCCTGTTTAAGCAATACCTGACCCAGGACTTGAAAACCGTGGCCGCCGATCCGAAGGCGCACGCGATCGGCGAACGCTTATTCCTGACCTATTGCGCGCAATGCCACGGCTCGGACGCGCGCGGCAACAAGGGCTTCCCCAACCTGACCGACAAGGATTGGCTGTATGGCGGCGCGCCGGACGTGATCAAGACCACCATCATGCATGGCCGTAACGGGCAAATGCCTTCGATGGCGGCCGCGCTCGGTTCCGACCAGGATGTCGCCAATGTCGCGCAATATGTCTTGAGCCTGTCCGGTTCGACGGCCGATCCGATCAAGGTCGTGTTCGGCAAGGCCAAGTTCAGCGCCTGCATGGCTTGCCACGGCGCCGACGGGCGCGGCAACCAGGCCCTGGGCGCGCCCAACCTGACCGACAAGATCTGGCTGTATGGCGGCAGCGCCGACACCATCATGGAAACCATCCGCAAGGGCCGCAATAACACCATGCCGGCGTTTGGCGACTTCCTCGGCGAATCGAAAGTGCATGTGCTGGCGGCGTATGTGTGGAGCTTGTCCAACCCGCAGCCATAAGGTATAGCAGCAATGAACGCCCCCGAACCCCAAGTGATCAAGATGTACGCGGCCCGCGAGGAAATTTATCCGCGCGAAGCCAAAGGACGCTATGCCAGCCTGCGCTGGGTCTGCGTGTGGTTGACCCAGCTTGCATTCTACGGCTTGCCGTGGCTGAGCTGGAACCACCGGCAAGCCCTGCTGTTCGACCTCGGCACCCGCAAGTTTTATATTTTCGGCGTGGTGCTGTGGCCGCAGGATTTCATTTATCTGGCGGCGTTGCTGATCATTTGCGCCTATCTGCTCTTCCTGGTGACGGCGATCGCGGGGCGGGTCTGGTGCGGCTTCGCCTGTCCCCAGACGGTCTACACGGAAATTTTCCTGTGGATCGAGCGCAAGATCGAGGGCCCGCGCAGCGCCCGCATGGCGCTCGACCGGCAGGGGCCGTCGCTGGGCAAGGCGGGCAAGAAAATCGCCAAGCACGCAGCCTGGGGCACGGTCGCGCTGTGGACCGGTTTCACCTTCGTCGGCTATTTCACGCCCATCCATGTGCTGGCGCATGAAGTGGCGACCTTCAATTTCGGGCCGTGGGAATGGTTCTGGGTCCTGTTCTACAGCCTGGCCACCTATGGCAACGCGGGCTGGTTGCGCGAGCAAGTGTGCAAATACATGTGTCCCTATGCACGTTTCCAGAGCGCCATGTTCGACCAGGACACCTTGATCATCACCTATGACGTCAAGCGTGGCGAACCGCGCGGCGCGCTCAGCAAGAAAGCCGACGCCCCCAAGACCGGCGATTGCATCGATTGCACCCTGTGCGTGCAAGTGTGTCCGACCGGGATCGATATCCGCAAGGGCTTGCAATATGAATGCATCGGCTGCGCCGCCTGCGTCGACGCCTGCAATACGGTGATGGACAAGATCGACTTGCCGCGCGGCTTGATACGCTACAGCACCGACCATGCGCTGGCCAATGATTTCACCACTCAGCAAATCCGCCGCCGCGCGCTGCGTCCGCGGGTGCTGATTTACAGCGCCATCCTGGGTTTGATCAGCATTGCCGTCGGCACCTCACTGTACCTGCGCACGCCGCTCAAGCTGGACGTGATCCGCGACCGCGGCGCGATGGGCAGGGAAGTCGAGGAAGGCGCGATAGAAAATGTCTACCGCCTGCAAATCATGAATACCTCCGAGAGCCCGCACCGTTACAAGGTGAAAGTGTCCGGCATCGATACCTTGACCTTGGTCACGCCCGACGAGGTGAACGTGGCGGCCACCGACACCTTTGCCTTGCCGGTGCGGCTGCGGCTGGCGCATGGCGCCGGCGTCAAGGGTTCCAACAAGATCGCCATTGAATTGACGGCGCTCGACGACGAGCGCCTGCACGTATCGGAAAAAGCAGTCTTTTTTGTACCGCGCTAAGGAGTCGTTCATAAATTATTGTCACATTTTGACCGGCCCTGACGGGCGCGCTGCGGCGTTGCTCGTCGTCGCCATAGCTCGCTATGACTCCTTCTCACGCCTTGCATCGGGAGGATCGTCTTGCAGCGATCCGCTCCGCAGGTGCCCTACTACGCTCCCGCCAAAACCGGTTAAATGTAACACTTATTTATTTACGACTCCTAAGGAGAAAAAATCATGGCCAAGATCATAGCAATGCGCCCCCAGGCGCAAGTCGAGAAACCGTGGTACCGGCACCGCTGGCCGTGGCTGCTGATGCTCGGTCCCTTCCTGGTTGTGCTGGCCGGCAGTTACACGGGCTGGCTGGCGTTTTCGCGCCAGGATGCGCTGGTGGTGGGCGATTATTACAAGCAAGGCCAGGCCATCAACCAGGATTTGCGGCGCGACCGTGTGGCCAGCACGCTGGGCTTGACGGCCGACTTGCAATACGATGTCGCGCGGGAACTGTTGACCGGCCGCATAGCGAGCCATGGCAAGCCCTACAGCGCGCCCCTGATGCTGCACCTGGCCCACGCGACCCAGCCGGAAAAAGATATCAAGCTGGCGCTGCGTCCCGACGCGGACGGCCAGTTCAGCGCGCCGCTGCCGATGTTCGAGCGGACCCGCTGGCAAACGCTGCTGGAAAACGGCGCACGCGAATGGCGCCTGGACGGCAGTTGGACTTGGCCGGCGCAACGCAGCGTCGAGATGCGGGCCGACCCGGCGCGCTAAAACTCAGTTACAAATATCGGAAGTGCCAGCCGTGATGGCTTTCAACATGACGGGATCGAGGATTTCAATTTCGCGGTTACTGACGCGTAACCAGCCTTCCTTCTTGAATTTTGATAGCAGGCGGCTGATACTCTCGATCGTCAAGCCGAGGTAGTTGCCGATTTCCTCGCGCGACATGCGCAACTGGAATTTCACGCTGGAATAACCGCGCGCCTCGTAACGCGAAGCGAGGTTGACGAGGAAGGCGGCAAAGCGCTGAGTCGCCTGCATATTGCCCAGCAAGAGCATGACGCTTTGCTCACGTGTGATTTCCTGGCTCATCATGCGGTGGAAATGGCGCAGCAAGGTCGGCATTTCGCCGAGCAAGTGTTCCAGGCTGGAAAACGGGATTTCGCACACATCGCTGTCTTCCAGGGCCACCGCATTGCAATGGTGGCGGTCGGAGCTGATCGCATCCATACCCAGCAATTCGCCAGCCATCTGGAAGCCCGTCACCTGTTCGTCGCCGCCCGGATTGATCTGGTAAGTCTTGAAATGGCCGAGGCGGATCGCGTACAGATTGACGAAGGGGTCGCCGATGCGGAACAGGGTTGCGCCGCGCGCGATCTTGCGGCGCCGTCCGATGATCTGATCGAGCTTGTCCATATCACCCACGTCCAGGCCCATCGGCAGGCATAACTGATGCATGCTGCAAGTCGAACAGCGCGCGCGCATGATTTCCACGGGAACACGGGGCAGGGTGAGGGAGGGCAGGGCTTGGGTCATGATGGACATACCTTGGTTTGGAAGCTGTGGGTAGTTTACTGCATCATGGCATTACTGAGTGGCAATTCCCCAAAAACGGCACAATCTGTGCGCTTCCACAGATAAGTATAGGCAACGGAGCGGATCTGGCTTGTTCTAGCGTGTGGCCAGGATAGCCGACATTTTCCCGATTTGCTGATACCGCCGATTATCAATAGGCTGACACCATCGTCGACCTTCAGATTGATTTCCATGGCAGCGTACAACTTGCCCGCGCCTTCGGCGCTGGCCACGCAAGCGCCTTGAAAATGACGCAACGCTATATACCGATCGAGCGCAAGCGCCGGCGCTTGCCAAGAATCTTTATAGATAGGACAATTCAGCGCACTTGGTCATGCCGCAAGGGCGCTGAAAGAAAAAACATGAAGCCTCTCGGCATCAAAGCAAAGCTTGCCCTGGCAACCAGTCTGAGTCTGGTGATCATGCTTGGACTGGTGACCATGCTGCAAATCGAGCGCATGCGCGACGATTTCACCAAGGTCTTGTTCGCGCAGCAAACCGCGCTGATCAATCGCACGGCCGAGGAACTCGACGACAAGCTCGGCCTGCTGCTCGATCTGATCGCGCTGGCGGCCAGGCAGCAGCCACCCGAATTGATGGCATCGAAAGAAGGCTTGCACAATTATTACGCCAGGCAGGCGATCCGCGCCGTATTCGATGACGTGGTAGTGCTCGACGCGCACGGCATGGTCGTGGCCGATATTCCCCCCTTGCCGGGGCGGGCCGGCATCGACTCCTCGGACCGCGCGTATTTCAAGGAAGTGATGCAGACCCGCAAGCCGATGATCACCGAACCGGTGCGGGGCAAACTCAGCGGCGAGCCCATCGTGCAAATGGTCGCGCCCCTGCTCGACGGCAAAGGCGCCATGGTTGGCGTGCTGAGCGGCGTGCTGCGCCTGTCCAAGGACAATGTGCTTGGTCATTTGCGCATCGCCAAGGTGGGCAAGAGCGGCTATTATTTTGCCCTCACGCGTGGCGCCACGCCCGTGTATGTGCTGTATCCCGATCCGACGCGCTTGCTGCAAGCGCGTCCCGGGAATGGCAATCCGGCCGTCACGCGCGCGCTGCGCGATGGCTTTGAAGGTTCGGCCCTCAGCACCAATAGCAAGGGCGTGCGCGCGATCAGCAGTTTCAAGACCCTGAAATCGGTAAACTGGGTGCTGGCCGCCTCGCTGCCGGCGCAAGAAGCGTTCGAGCCTTTCGAGGGCGTGCTGACCCGGCTGGCGCTATGGAGCGTGCTGGCCTCGCTGCTGGCTGCCCTCGCGGTCGGGGCGCTGACGGTGCATTTGCTGTCGCCGCTGGTGCGGCTGCGCAACGCGATCCTCGGCTTGCACGCCGACGCCAGCCAATTCGTCCCGATCGCCGTGCGCCAGCATGATGAAATCGGCGAATTGACGGCGGCCTTCAACGCCCTGATGAGCGAGCGCCTGGCATCCGACGCGCGCCTGCAAAGCCTGATCGAATTCGCGCCAAACGGCATGCTGCTGGTCGGCGCGGACGGTCGCATTGAAAGCTTCAATCGCCAGGCCGAGCATTTTTTCGGCTACGCCCGCGTACAAGTGCTGGGCCAGATGCTGGAAACCCTGATGCCGCAGCGCTTCCGGGCCAGCCACGCGGAGGAGCGCGAGGCCTTCTTTGGCACCAGCCTCAGCGCGGAACCGCGACTGATGGGGCGCGACCGCGTCTTGTGGGGCTTGCGCCAAGATGGCGCCGAATTTCCGCTCGAAATCAAGCTCAGCGCGATCAAGACCGATCAGGGCACCAAGGTGCTGGCCGTGATTTCCGACATCACCGAACGGCACCGCCTGCAACTGGAAGTGCAGGCCCGCGCCGTCGAGCTGGAACAAGAGCGCGACCGGGCCGAGGCGGCCAACCGGGCCAAGAGCGATTTCGTGGCCAATATGAGCCATGAAATCCGCACTCCGCTGAACGCGGTGCTGGGCATGGCTTACTTGCTCGGCAATACACAGCTGAACGCCGAGCAGCGCAAATACCTGACCATGGTGCGGGTCTCGGGCCAGTCGCTGCTGGGCATCCTCAACGATGTGCTCGACTTTTCCAAGATCGAGGCGCGGCGCATGGAATTGTCGCCGGTCGACTTCGACCTCGATGAAGTGATGAACACGCTCGCCACCACCATGACCATGAGTGCGGGCGAGAAAGAACTGGAACTGGCCATCGCGCTCGACGCCGACGTGCCGCGCCGCCTGCGCGGCGACGCGCTGCGCCTGCAGCAAATCCTGGTCAACCTGGCCGGCAACGCGATCAAGTTCACCCCGGCCGGCGAAGTGGTGGTCGGCGTCAGCGTCGCCGCGCGCAGCGAGGGCGGCGCGCGCTTGCGCTTCGAGGTGCGCGACACCGGCATCGGCATGAGCTGCGCCCAGCAAGCCCAATTATTCCAGGCCTTTTCCCAGGGTGATCAAAGCATCACGCGGCGCTTCGGCGGCACCGGCCTGGGCCTGGCGATCAGCAAGCACTTGATACACATGATGGGCGGCGACATCGAGATTGCCAGCCGCGAGGGCGCGGGCAGCACGTTCTGGTTCAGCCTGCCATTTGAATTGCTGCCGGAAACGCCGGAGGAAAGGCGCAAGCCGGCGCTGGGCCAGTTGCGCCTGCTGGTAGCGGACGACAACCGCACCAGCCGCCAATTGATCGGCAAGTTGATCCACGCCTGGGGCTGGGAAGCCGATGAAGCCGATTCGGGTACGGCCGCGCTGGCCCTGTATGGGCGCGGCGGCCCCTACGACGTGGTGCTGGCCGACTGGCACATGCCGGGCATGGATGGGCTGGCCACGGCCATCCGGCAAACGGCGGGTGGCCCAAGGCGGCCCATCGTGGTGATGGTGAATGCCTTCGCCCGCGACCGGCTGGAAGAAATTTCGCGCGCCAATGCGGCCGATGTCGTGCTGATGAAGCCGATCACCGGCTCCAGCCTGTTCGACGCCCTGCACCAGGTCTTGAACCTGACACAGAAGGAGCAGCTAAGCCAGAGCCGGCACGACATCGGGCGCTTGTTGGGCCGGCATTTCCTGCTGGTCGAAGACAATCTCTTGAACCAGGCGGTAGCGCGCGGCATCCTGGAAAATATGGGCGCCACGCTGGACGTGGTCGGCGACGGTTTGCAGGCGGTCGAGCGCCTGCGCAGCGATGGCCGGCGCTACGATCTGGTGCTGATGGATATGCAAATGCCGGTGCTGGACGGCTTCAGCGCAACCCACATTATCCGCACCGAGCTGCGCCTGACCCTGCCGGTATTGGCAATGACGGCCGGGGTGCTGGCGTCCGAGCGCGAACGCTGCCTCAGCGCCGGCATCAATGACTTCATCGCCAAGCCGGTGGTGGTCGAGGAAATGCTCGAAGTGATCGAGCGCCACTTGCCGCTCCGGCCGCCGGCGCCCGACGAAAGCATATTTTCCATGGCGGCGCTGACGCGCGCCATGGGGCGCGACGCGAAGGGCCGCGATATCTTGCGGCGCATGGTCGGCCAGGCCCTGGACAGCGGCATGGCGCCGCTGCGCCTGGTCGATGGCGCGCTGCGGGAAGGCCGCGCGGCCGACGCGGGCAAGGTCTTGCATAATATGCGCGGCTCGGTCGGGGTACTGGGCTGCAAACGCCTGGTGGCCGCCTCGCTTGCGCTCGAACGCGCCATCGCGGAAGAACGGCAAGACCAACTGGCAACACTGCTGGCGCAATTGGACGCCGAACTGGAACTGGTCTTGTTGCATGCCCGGGCCTGGCTGGCGCAAGCCGGCGAGAAAATATAAGCCATACGGATTACGCCGGCAGTCCGCCTTGCTCTTGCCGGTCGAGCCGGCCGTCGCGCAAATACAGCACATGCTCGCCGAGCGCAGCGGCATCGTCCATATCATGTGTGATCAAGATCATCGGCACCGCCAGACGGCGCTGCAATTGATCCAGTTCGGCGCGCATGGCAACGCGCAGGGCCGGGTCGAGCGCGGCGAACGGTTCGTCGAGCAGCAGGGCCGACGGTTGCGCCACCAACGCCCTGGCCAGCGCCGTGCGCTGGCGCTGGCCACCGGACAAGTCCTGCGGCAATTGCTGCGCCAATTCCCGCAAATCGAATACCTCCAGCCAATGCTCGACGCTGGCCTCGCGCGCGCTGCGGCGGGGGTTGAGCCAGCCGCGCGCCAGACCGAAGCCGACATTCTGGCGCACCGTCAAATGCGGGAAGAGGGCGTAATCCTGGAAGAGATACGCCACATTGCGCGCCTGCGGCGCCAGGTCGATGCCGGCGGCACGGTCGAACAGGGTGCGCCCCTGGAGGCGGATATGCCCGCGCTCGGGCGTGAGCAAGCCGGCGATGGCTTTCAGGGTCAGGCTCTTGCCGGCCCCCGAAGGGCCGTAAATGACGATGCGCCGGCTGTCCGAGGCGCATTGCACGCGCAAGGTGAAGCTACGCTTGCTTGATCGCACAGTGGTGTGGATATCGAGGTCGAGTTGCATGAATGGCTAACGGGGCGCGACGCGGCCGGGCGCCAGCCGTCCGGCCGCCAGCAAGACGATGATGCAGACCAGCGAAGTGATCAGCACCAGGCCATTCGCCGCCTCATCCTGGCCCGCCTGCACCGCTTCATACACGGCCACCGACAGGGTCTGGGTCTTGCCGGGGATGCTGCCGGCCACCATCAGGGTGGCGCCGAATTCGCCGAGCGCGCGCACGAAGCCAAGCAGCAAGCCGGCCAGGATGCCGCGCCAGGCCAGCGGCAGGGTGACGCGAAAAAAGATGGCTGCTTCGCCAATGCCGAGCACGCGCGCCGCTTGCTCCAGCTGGCCGTCGACGGCTTCAAAAGCGGCCCGGGCCGGCTTGAACACGAGCGGAAAGGCGACGATGGTCGAGGCTAGCACGGCGCCTTGCCAGGTGAAAATCAGATTCACGCCGAAATGGCTTTGCAGCCAGGCACCCAGCGGGCCGCGCCGTCCCAGCAGCACCAGCAGGTAATAGCCAAGCACGGTGGGCGGCATGACCATGGGCAGGGTCAGCAGCGCGTCCAGCAAGTCGCGGCCGTGGAAGCGGGCGCGCGCCAGCAGGTAGCCGGTGCCGACCCCGAACAGCAAGTTGAAGAAGGTGGACCAGGCGGCCACCTTGAGCGACAGACCCAGGGCGGCCCAGGCGATATCCATGTCCGCTTAGGGCCTCAAGAAGCCGTATTTGCCGAAAATCGCTTGCGCCGGCGGCGACAGGGTGAAATCGATGAAGCGCTTGGCCTCGTCGGCGTTGGCGCCCGTCGTCATGACAGCGATCGGATAGCTGACCGGCGCCTCCAGCGCCACCTCGAATGCGACCCTGACCTTGTCCTTCATCAGGGCGGCGTCGGTGTTATAGACGAAGCCGGCATCGACCTCGCCGCGCGCGACATAGTCGAGCGACTGGCGCACATTCTGGGTCGTGATGGCTTTCGGCTGCAGGGCCGACCACAATTTGGCCGCTTCCAGCGCATGGCGGGCATAGCGTCCGGCCGGCACGCTGGCGGGATTGCTGAGCGCGATACGGCTGATGCCGGCCTGGGACAGATCAGCGAGACGTTTCACGTGGAACCTGCTGTCGGCAGGCAGCACCAGCACCAGGCTATTGCGCACGAAATCGCGCCGCGTCCCCGGCGCCTGCAGCTTCTGCGCGGCATCCATGGTTTCCTCGTCGGCCGAGGCGAACACGTCAACCGGCGCGCCGTTGACGATTTGCTGCAACAACATGCCCGAGGCGGCGACATTGAGCGACACCTTGACGCCTGGATGTTGTTCCTCATAAATCTTCGCCACATCCTTGAAGGCATTGCTCAAGCTGGACGCGGCCGATACCAGCAATTCGGCCGCCGGCGCCGCAGCAGCCATCGTCAGCAGCAAGGCTGCACCCAACAATTTTGACAAGACGGTAGGGCGCATGGTTGAACGGTGGGACGGTGGACAATAGACGCAATATACACGCTTGGAGCAGATGCAAAAAGCCCCCGTCGCGCGGCAGCGCGGACGGGGGCCTGATATTGCAAACTGCTTGCAAACTGCCGGAATTAGCCGGCGGCTTTGACTTTCAATTCATTTTTGACTTCTTTCACGCCAGCCACCGACGCGATCAGTTGCACCACGCGGTCACCCGCTTCAGCGCTAGGGATATCGCCCGACAGAATGACTACACCTTTTTTGGTGGTGACATTGATCGGCAGGGTGGCGCTCAGGGAGTCGGCGCTCAGGGCAGCCTTGGCCGAGGTGGTGATAGCCTCATCCGAGACACCGGCGTTGGCTGCCACTTGGCCAGCAGCCGGTTTTGCGCTATCGGCGGATTCCGCTGCCTGGGATGCTGTAACCGCTGCGCCTGACAACAGCACGATTGCAACGAGGGAGTTCAACAGTTTCGATTTTTGCATGGTAAATCCTCTCAATGTGGTTGAAGCAACACTGTTTGTAGCGTCACACCAAGACATGTAGCAAGCGCCGTGCCAGGTATAATAAAACCTTATAAATCAATTACTTAAGATATCCGCCTGGTGGCAACCCCGGGCAAGGGGGGGAATCGGAGCGCTTCTTGTCGTGTGGCGGCGACAGTATTCGACGCGATATTATTAAGTCATTGATTATGCAAGGTTTATTTTTGTCGCTCATCGGCGACAGGCTCGGCGTCGACCCTGAACAGGCTGGGCGTCAGCTCGTATTTTTGCAGCAAGCGATAGAACTCGGTGCGGTTGCGGTCGGCCAAGCGGGCCGCGTCAGCCACATTGCCGTCGGTCAAGCGCAGCAATTGCACCAGGTAATCGCGCTCGAAGCGCTGCTTGGCTTCGTTGTAGCTCAACGCCACCAGCGAAGGCACGCGCAAGGCGCGCTGCACCAGCGACAGCGGCACCAGCGGCGCCGTCGCCAGTGCGCACACTTGCTCGACGACATTGAACAATTGCCGCACATTGCCGGGCCAGGCCGCGCTCACCAGCGCCTGCAACGCTTCCGGCGCGAAACCATTCAGCGGTTTCTGGTATTTATTGGCCACGACTTGCAGGAAATGGTTGGCCAGCAGCGCGATATCTTCGCGCCGCTCGGCCAGCGGCGGCAGCGTCAGCGACACGACATTGAGGCGGTAATACAAATCCTCGCGGAACTGGCCCTCCTCCATGGCCAGGTCCAGGTCGCGGTGGGTGGCCGACAAGATGCGCACATCGACCGCCTTGACCTGGTTGGCGCCGACCTGGCGCACGGCCCGCTCTTGCAATACGCGCAGCAACTTCACTTGCAGCGGCAGTGGCATGTCGCCGATCTCATCGAGGAAGAGGGTGCCGCCATCGGCGGCCTGGAACAAGCCGTCGCGGTTGCTCACGGCGCCCGTGAACGCGCCCTTGACGTGGCCAAACAATTCCGATTCCAGCAATTGCTCGGGAATCGCGCCGCAATTGACGGCAATGAAGGGCGCGCCGGCGCGCCGGCTGGCATTGTGCAAGGCCCGCGCCAGCAATTCCTTGCCGGTGCCGCTGGCGCCGCGTATCAAGATGCTGGCATCGGAGGCGGCCACCAGCTTGGCTTCGGCCAGCAATTCGGCCATTTGCGCACTGCGGCTGATCAACTCGGCGCGCCAACTGTCGTCGCTCGAGGCGGGCGCCGACTGCGTGGTACTCAGTTGCATCGCCTGCGCCACCTTCTCCAGCAAGAGCTTGCCGTCAAAGGGCTTGGTCAGATAGGCAAAGGCGCCGCGCGCGGTGGCTTCGACGGCATCCGGGATATTGCCGTGCGCCGTCAACAGTATCACCGGCAAGGCGTGGTGCTGGCGCCGGATATCGTCGAACAAGGCCATGCCGTCGCGACCCGGCAGGCGCACATCCGAAATGACCACATTCGGCAATTCCACCGCCAGCCGCGCCAGGGCCGCCTCGGCGCTGGCCACCGCCGTCACGCGGTAATTGCCGGCGTTCAAGCGTATCGTCAGCAGACGCAGTAAATCGGGGTCGTCGTCGACCAACAAAACGTGGGCTTGGGTTGGAGCTTGGCCCGGCATCATTTGTTACTCACCGGTGGACGCACGGACAAGGTACGCTCGATGTTTTTCAAGGCTTCGAGCTTGTCGTTGAGTTGCTCGTTGCGGCGCTGGGCGTCGCGCACTTGCTGGCCCAGCTTGTCCGCTGCCTCGTCCGCGCGGCGCATATCGCCATAACTAAGGCTGAGAAACTGCGCCAGCGGCTTCAGGCCCGCCTCATCGTTCATGCCGTCCAGCAAGGCTTGCGCGCGGCCCAGGTCGCCATTGCCCTTGATGGTGGCCAGCAACATGGCGCGCCGCAGCGTCGTTTTGGCCGAAGGGTGGTTCAATTCGAGCAAGGCCTTGCCCAATTCGGCCGCCGGCAATGTGCGCAAGCTGGCTTGATAGGCGAGCATGTCATTGACGGCGGAATCGGGCGCGGCCACCACGGGCGGCGGCGGCGGGCACGCGGGGATGGGCGGCACCGGTTTGGCGGCGCAGGCGGCCAGCAAGAGCAGGCACATGCCACATGCAATTTTAGCTGTCATAAGGTATTTCAATCCGAAAATGGGCGCCCGACGGACGCGGTACAAGGTTGACGCTGCCATGATGGGCCGCAAGGTATTCGCGCACGATGGACAAGCCGATGCCGTTGCCGTTGCGCGCGCCGACAATCTGGCGCGCACCCTGGTAAAAAGGTTCGAAGATGCGCTCGGCGTCCTCGGGTGCCACGCCCGGCCCCTGGTCGATGCAATCGATGACAGCCCCGGCTGCCGTGCCCGACAGCGTGAAGGCGATGCTGCCGCCTTCGGGACTGAAGCGCACCGCGTTCGACAAGATATTGGCCAGCGCCGTGGTCAGCTTGTCGGGGTCGGCCCGGCAATTGCGCACCTCGCCGGCCACTTCCACCTGCAGGCGCCGCGCCTGCCACTGCAAGCGCTGCTCGTCGACCACGGCGCGCAGCAGCGCCGGCAAGGCGACATCGACGCGTTGCAAGTTCTGGGCATCGAAGGCGGCGGTGTTATAGCGCAGCAAATCCTCGATCTGGGTTTGCAGGGCCGCCGTGTTTTGGCGCAAGATGCCGGCGATTTCGCGCTGGCCCGCCGTCAGCGCGCCGGCCACTTCATCTTCCAGCAAGGCCACGCCTTCGCGCATGGCGGCCAGCGGGGTCTTCAATTCGTGCGAGATATGCCGCAAGAAACGCTCCTTGTCGGCGTCCAGGTCGGCCAGGCGGCGCCGCAGCCAATCCAATTGCTGGCCCAGGCGGCGCGTGTCGGCCGGCCCGCCCACCGTGATGGGCTGGTCCAGGCGGTTGGCGCCCAGGCGCTCGATGGCAGCCTCGATGCGGCGCAGCGGACGCGACAGCACGAAGCCGAAGCCGGTGGCCAACAGCGCGGCCAGCGCGACGGCGCCGATGACGAGGGCAGTCAGCAAGCCGCGCTGGCGCTCCAGCTCGCTCAACAGCGCGTCATTGCGGCGTCCTATCGCTTGCTTGCTGGCGCGCGCCAGGTTGTCGTTAATCACCGGCAAGCGCTCGAAGATCTTGGTGAGCTGCGGATGGCCGGGGCGGTTGCGGCGCTTGCCGGCCTTCAACATGGTCCAGGCCGCCTCGCTCTGGGCGCGCCATTCGGCCGCCGGCGCCGGCGACAAGTCGGGCATCGCGCCGGCCAGGATGGTCAAGGCGGCGCCGGCCTCTTCCCAGGCGACAAAATAGCGGTCACGAAAGACCGCGTCGTCGAGTACCAGGAATTGGCGCGCGCTGCGCTCCATGGCCAGCGTGCGCTCGGCCAGGCGTTGCGATTGCTCGGTCAACATCACCGCCTGCGCCGCGCCGTCGCGCCCGAGCTTGGCCAGGCGCTCCAGCGTCAGCAAGGCTTGCACCGAGGTTGCCGTCAGCACGCCGGCAATCAAGATGAAGGCTGCGAAAAGGAGTTGGCGAAACGACAGTTTAGACAAGGTGGACCTGCTTGTGCGGTGAATGCCTCCGGGTCTGGCGGCGCGGTATGGCCGAGTTGGCGGCGCGCGGATCGTGTTGGCGGGCGGGTTGGCAGCGCCAAGCTTACAACATTATCAAGATTCGGCGCTTTCGATTGGATGGCGCGGGCCGCGCTCAAGCCTTCACGGACCCGGCGCCGGATGCCATTGCGGCCATGTCAATGGATGCTCAGCGCCATCACCAGCAGCAAGAACAGCAAGAATACCGAACCGGCGACGCACAGCAGGAGCATGGTGCGCCACAGGGCGGCCTTGATGCCCAGGCCATACGTGCCGCGCAAGTGCACGAACATATGGGCCGGTGGCACCGTCATCAATAACCATAGGGAAGTTTTTTCCACGCCCATGCATTCCAGCAGGGCGAGCGCGCTGAGCAGCAGCGACATGAACGCTAGCGAGTACAGCGAAAACACGGCATGGTCGTACAGCGTGATATCGCGCCGGCGCAAGAACATCAGCCACAGGAAGGGCAGGGAAATCGGTACCAGGATGAAGGAATACTTGTAAGCCGTATTTTTCAGCTTATAGATGGTCAACTCGGGATTTTTCAGCGCATGCGTGACGGCCGCTTTCCAGTGCGGATCGTTGATGTCGAGTCCATCGGCCGCTTCGTGCGCCGCCGGAGCGTCGCTCAAGACTAGCCTGGCATGCTGTCCGGCAGCGCCGCTGTCTAAGATTGCACTGGTGTATGAGAGTACGAAAAACATCAGAAAAACCATGAACAGAAACAAGCCCAGCGGCGACACGAAACGGCTGCGCTGGCCGTCGATATAACGGCGCGTCAATTGTCCCGGCCGCGCCACCAGCATCGGGATCGTGCGCCAGGCCTTGGTATCGAAATGCAAGATTCCATGCAACACTTCCTCGCCTAGATGCAACAAGGAATGGTGGACGTGGGCGGCTTGGCCGCAAGCGTGGCAATAATTGCCCGCGAGTATGGTGGCGCAATTGGCGCACGGAGGCGCGGCATGTTGGCCGATTTCAGCGGCCGTCGGCCCCGCTTCCGCCACGGCAAAGGCGGGTTTTATATGTACATTCATCGTTCGCTCCTGACATTGTTGCCGGATTGTACCGAAATTTAGGTCAGCAGCGATTGAATAAATGCCCGCCAGTTCGCGTTGCCGCGAATGCTTAGAAAGAGTGCGTGATGCCCATATTGAACAAGGTCGAATAATCAAACGATGCGCCGTCGTGACCATCGTAGCCGTCGACGCCAAAGGCAGCCGCGCCCTTGTTCTTGATCTTCGCAAACGAGGTGTACACCGTGGTGCGCTTGGACATCGAATACAAATAGCCGAGGCCGAATTGGTCGGCGCTGCCCACGTTGGAATGCTTGCCGTCGGCGCGATTCCAGCTTGCCATTACCTGGCCGCTCGCACCCACCGGGGCGCTGACGCCCAGCAAATAATAATTTGCCTCGTCGACGGCGCCGGCCGAATTGGCTTTCTTGTTGGCCACCAGCGCGTGCAATTTGGCGGCGCCGAAGTCATAGGTTCCGGCCAGGGCATCGCTCTTTTGATTGAAATCCACCGTTGCGGGAATCACCAGCCCGGCGCCATGGTCGCTGATATGCACGTAGGCGAGGTAGAGCGGCCCCTGTTTGTAGCCGACACTTAGCATGCCGATATCGCCGTGGCGCGCGTCGGCCGCTTCGCCCAGGCCATACAGCACGCTGCCGCTGAAGCCATGCATGTCCGGCGTATCGTAGCGGATGCTATTGTCGGCGCGGAAGGCGTCCAGCCCCATCCAACCCTGTTGCGGCACGCCTTTCAAGGCGCCGATCGGGAACAAGGCTTTATTACCCGCTTGAATGTTACCGGCCGAACCCGCCAAACCCACGCCCATCGGGTCCACACTGTTGAGCAACTCAAAGGCTGGCGTATCCTGGCGTCCCAGATGCAGGGAACCATAGCTGGCATTCAAGCCGACCCGGGCCGCGCGACCGAACAATCTGCCGCCTTGCTCGGAGCGGCCGTTATCCATCGTGATGCCCATTTCCAGTTTGAAATCGGCGCTCACGCCATTGCCCAGGTCTTCCTTGCCTTTGAAGCCGAGACGGCTACCGGCCAGATTATTGCCGGCGCTGGAATCAATACGCGTGACCGAGCCGTTCGATTCCAGGCCGCCATTGCTACCGGAATAATGGTTCAGCGACATATCGGCGATGCCATAGATGGTCACATTCGATTGCGCCGCCGCGAACGCGGGCAAGCCCAGTAGCGTGAGTGCCAACAGTGTTTTTTTCATTTGTCTCCCCGATTCGATGCCGGATGTGCAATGGGTGCCCATCGACTCCCGTCCTGGCTACCCAATTCACTAGCCGCGCAGCAATGATAACGTCGAATATCGGGATCGCGCACTGGCTTTAGATACAAATGTGTCGTTATTGAAACAAACCCTGTTCTTCATTAAGGCGCGTCGCATAATTCGAACAATTGTGGGGCCGGGCAGATCCGGACGGAATGGTGCGGCGGGCGCCCGCCAGGCTGTAAAACTCAGGCAAGGCTTGCCCTGACTGCCGGCAACATGTAAAAATCAGGCAAAACGCTAACGCAAGCATTTCCGGCACCCGCGCCGGCCACCAGTCATTGCCAGACGAAAGATTGCAGAACGTATGAATGAACTCAGCGCCCCGTATCACGCTCACATTTACTATACCCACGAAACACGTCCGCTTGCGCTCGCCCTAGAACAAGCTCTGGCCCAAGCAAAGGCAGCCGGACAAATCCCCGAACTCTTTTTCATAGGGGAGATGCGCGACCGCGCCCTTGGCCCGCATCCGATACCCGAATTCGAGATTCACTTCACGAAAACAATGCTGCCCATGGTCCTCACCTTACTTGAGTCGTCGGGGCTGACCATTTTGGTCCATCCCTTGACGGACGACGACCTGGCCGATCACACCACCCTGGCGCACTGGATCGGCGCGCCGCTCCCGCTGAAGCTGGAAACCCTGGACCCGCCGGGCTTGAACCAGGCGATTGCACGCTTCGGCAAGCGCGATTTCTAGTCTGCATTGAAACGCCGCGCTTGCCCGGCTGCAAGCCTCGCAGAATGGGAACGCTGGGCAGCCAGCCGCTAGTTGAAGCGGCCGGCGGCGCCACCCACGCTGAAGCGACCGGCGCCAAGCAAGGCCAGCGCCATGGACGACATCAGTAACATGCCTTGCAATTCCAGCGCCCAGCCGCCCGTGGCATTGAGGGTGAAGAACTGGCTGGTATGGACCAGCAAGATCGCCACCACCATGTTGACCACCACCACCAACGCGGCAGGCCGGGTGAAAACACCGAGCAGTATCAGCAAGGGGGCGATCACTTCGCCGACATAGACCAGGTAGCCCAGCGCTGCGGGCGCGCCGGCCTTGTCCAGCATGTCGCCAACGAAGCCGATTCCGCCGATCAGCTTGGAGATGCCGTGAAACAGCAGGATGATGGCGAGGGTCGCGCGCAAAATGAGCTTGCCGGCGTCATCGCCAGGAATGTGAGTGGGGGTTTGCATGATTTATCCTTGTCGTAAAATTAAATGTGGGTGCTGGCGGGCGCGTCCATCTGCGCCTGCAGCCATTGCTGAAAATCTTGCACCATGGCCCGTTCCAGAGCGTGCCCGGCGGCGTATTCGCGATACGTCAAAGGCACGCCGAAATCTGTCAATACCTGTTGCGCATGGTGCGCAAAATGCATCCCCAGCTTCTGGTCCTGTATGCCGTGACTGAGAAATGCCTGCACCTTGCCCAGTTCCGGACGCAGCTGCACCGCAGGCAGCACCTCCGGCAGGATGCGGCCGCTGAGGATGGCAAAACCGGCGACCTTGTCGGGCGCCGTCAGTCCCACGCTGGCGCTCATGATGCCCCCCTGGCTGAAGCCGGCAATCCAGAGGCGATCGGGATCAATCTCATGGCTTTGCGGCAACTGATCGATGAAGGCCAGCAGCTTGTGGCGGGCCTGCTCGGCATGGGCCGCGTTGATCACCGGCCCGCTTGCGGTAAAACTCACCTGGAACCAGCCAAATTGCAGCGGGCCGAACTCCAGCGGGGCGCGCACCAGTATCACCGTCAGCCGCGGGTCCATCTGCCGTGCCAGCTCGATGAAGCCTGCTTCATTGGCACCGACTCCGTGCAGAAAGATCAGGCATGGTGCCTTGCCCTGCCCGCTGCGCGCACCCTGCATGCGATAGCGTAAGCCCGATACCGGTTCCAAGTGCGTCTCGTTGAATGTGTCGGACATGGTTTTTCCTTGACTAGTTAGTTGAATGCATAGGCGTCCATGGCAAGTACGCCATGTTCAACGCTGGAATGCAGAAGTTGCGCCGACGCTGTTGCGCCAGCCGCGCCGATGGCCACGAACAACGGCATCAGGTGTTCCTCCGTTGGATGATTTTTCTGACTCGATGGCGCAAGCTGCCGATAATTGAGCAAGGCCGCATGATCGGCCGCTTGCAGGCGTTCTTGCATCCAGCTTTCAAACTCCGTCACCCAGTGCGGCGCCGGCGCATTCACCGGCTGGCCGCGAAATTCATGCAGGTTATGCGTCATCGATCCCGATCCAATGATCAGTACGCCGTCCGAGCGAAGCTGCGCCAGGGCCTGGCCCAGCCTTGCGTGATCGGCAGGGCTACCGCCGAGTACGAGCGAAATCTGGGCCACCGGCACGTCTGCGTCCGGATACATCAGACTCAAGGGCACCCACGCGCCGTGGTCCAGGCCGCGCTGGGCACTGCGCTTGACGCCAAAGCCGGCCCCTTCCAGCAGCGCGGCGGCACGCTCGGCCACGGCGGGCGCTCCTGGTGCTGGATACGCAATGTCAAACAGGGCCTGCGGGAAGCCACCGAAGTCATGCATCGTGGCCGGCTGCGACGCCAGAGAAACGGCCACGCCAGCGCTGCTCTGCCAATGCGCCGACACCATGAGGATAGCCTTCGGCACTGGCAGGGTGGCCGCCAGGCTTTGCAGGAATCGGCGGGCGGGGCTGTCTTGCAGCGCCAGCATCGGTGACCCGTGAGACAAAAAGAGCGTGGGTAAGACGGTCATGGCATACCTCCTTGAGTGAAGCCACCATCGTATTCTGATTTAAATAGTTGATAAAGTAGCGATCAGTAGCTAGACTATTTCCATTTACTTGACAATCGCTGCCATGGACTTGTTTTCCTCAATGAAAATGTATGGCGCCGTGGTGGATGGCGGCAGTTTTGCAGCGGCGGCGGACAAGCTCGGTGTCTCGCGCGCCATGGTTTCCAAGCAGATACAAAAGCTGGAAGAGCATCTCGGCACACGCTTGCTGAACCGCACCACCCGCAGGCTCAGCCTGACCGAAACGGGGCGCGCGTTTTATGAACGCAGCATCCAGATCATGGGCGATGTGGAAGAGGCCGAACAAGTTGCCGCGCAACTCACGCGCATGCCGCAAGGCATACTCAGGGTCACCATTCCGCTCTCGTATGGGCAGCACCGGCTGGCCGCCGTCATTGGCGACTATACGCTGGCCTACCCGCAGGTGCGGCTCGATATTTCATTGAGCGACCGCAAGCTCGACCTGATCGAAGATGGCCTGGACCTGGCGATCCGTATCGGCGCCATGCCGCAGTCCGATCTCATCGCCCGCAAGATCGGCGCCGAACGCAGCCTGGTCTGCGCCACGCCCGCCTACCTTGCCGCGCATGGCGCCCCGCAGACGCCGGCGGACTTGGCGCAGCATGCCTGCCTCGCTTATACCCTGACCGGCGCCGGCACGGATTGGCGCCTGGAACAGGTCGATGGCACGGCCGTTGCCGTGATTCCCGTCAGCGGTCCGATCAAGGCCGACAATGGCGACATCCTGCGTCTGGCCGCCTTGCGCGGGGCCGGCCTGCTGTTCCAGCCCAATTTCATCGTCGCCGACGACCTGGCGGCGGGCCGGCTGGTGCGGGTGCTGCCGGAATGGCAATCGGGCGAATTCGGCGTGTATGCCGTCTATCCCAGCCGCAAACACCTGTCCGCCAAGGTGCGCACCTTCATCGATTTTCTCAGCGCCCACAATAAGGCGACAACAGCGAAAACGTAGGTGATGAGATCTAAAGATTGGTTACTGTGCCGAATTTCGGAACAAACAATCAATGAAAGTGGTGTTTATGCCTAAACGAGGAATAGGTAAAGTGTCTGCATTGGCAAGCAATTCCTGCAGCCTCCTACTCCATCAAGGTATATATGATCCGCTCCATTCGCACCACCGCCCTCGTCGCCCTGCTGAGCGCCGGCTTTGCCGCACAGGCGGCAGATCGCTCTGCCGTCGAAGCGCCCTTGTACCCGGCCCCCGTCCATGAGAAACAAGCGCCGGCCGTCGAACGCCACTTGAAAACCTTCGACGCGCTCGATTTCGATGTCTTCTCGAATCAGAAATGGGAGCGCCTGGAAGAAAGCCATGCACAAGACATCATCGTGACCTGGCCGGATGGGCACGAAACCAAGGGCATAGCCAAGCATATTGCCGACCTCAAGGAAATGTTTGTCTACGCTCCGGACATCGCCATCAAGCAACATCCGATCCGCTTTGGCTCGGGCTCGTGGACCACGGCCACTGGCGTCATGACTGGCACCTTTAGCAAGCCTATGCCGATCGGCAATGGCAAATTCATCGAGCCGACCGGCCAGCGGTTTGCCATCACGATGGCCACGATAGGCCACTGGAGCAAGGGCACCATGGACCACGAGTGGCTGTTCTGGGATGCCAAGGACTTCACGCAACAACTTGGCCTCGGCAAGTAAGCCGCACGGCATTTCCCGCCGCTTCAGTCATCGTTCCAGACCGGCGTCTGGAACGATCCGACCAGGAAATCTGCCGGCAGCCGGGATATCGCCGCCATCAAGCGGTCGATGCCGGCCCCTTGAAGAATGCGCGCTACCTCGAACCGGTGGGCGGACTGAATATGTATTTCGGTTACGCTGCAGGACGGGGCACGAGCATCGCTCCAGCCTGGATCGGCATCAAGTAAACGCGGCCATCCAGGCCAGGACAGCAGCGCGAGCTACTGCGCATGAACCTGGGCGGCATAGGCTAGACGGAAGTACGTTTTTACCAGGAAGAGAGATGAAACTGACAGCACCAACCATTGCCGCACTGGCGCAACATCTGGAACAGGCCGAACGCAACGCGACGCCGGTGAACAAGATCACCGATGACTACCCGCACATGGACTGGGAAGACGCCTACGCGATCCAGGACGCGATCCGGGCCGCCAAGGCAGCGCGCGGCGTGCCGGTCACCGGGCTGAAAATGGGCCTGACCTCGGCCGCCAAGATGGAGCAAATGGGCGTCAAGGAGCCGATCTATGGTTTCCTCAATGGCGAGCAGGCATTCACGAGTGGCGCCGACATCAGCACCGCACAGCTGATCCATCCCAAGGTGGAAGCGGAAATCGGTTTTGTGCTGAGCCGTCCGCTGCGCGGTCCAGGTTGCCATATTGACGAGGTGCTGGCGGCAACCGCCTACGTGGTGGCAGCGGTCGAGGTCATTGACTCGCGCTATGAACATTTTCAATTCGACCTGAAGAGCGTCATCGCCGACAACACCTCGGCCGCGCGCTACGTGGTGGGAAGCAGCCATCACGATGCCGTCGGACTCGATCTGAAAAACCTGGGCATGGTGCTGCGCAAAAACGGTGCAGTGGTGGCGACCGCCTCCGGCGCCGCCGTGCTGGGGCATCCCGCCGCCAGTGTCGCCATGCTGGCCAATATGCTGGGAGCACGCGGCCGCGAGATACCCGCCGGTATCTTGATCATGACGGGCGGCGCCACCGAAGCGGTACCGGTGGCGGCCGGCGACCGTATCGAGGTCGACTACCAATGGCTAGGCAAGGTATCCATGCAATTTACCTGATTTCACTGGGACGAAGCGGGGGAATTCTAATCGAATAGACGCTCTCTTTCAAAACGGCTAACATGCGGAAATGCGCTCCTATCGCCTTATCTGCATGATTTTCTGCCTGCTGCCCACGCTGGCCGTGCCGGCTGCAGAACTGGTGGTGCTCGTGGACCGTGCCTCGGACATGCCCATGGCAGCCTTCGCGTCCGGCAACCTGGTGGCAGGCATTCATAAAGACCTGGGCGAAACGCTGGCACGCAAGCTTGGCCGACAGGTCCGCTTTGTCATCTTGCCGCGCAAGCGCATTGCACGTGCCTTGCAGCTTGGCGAGGCCGATATTCTGTGCGGCTACGCGCCGCAGTGGCTGCAAGGCGACTACCTCTGGAGCCGGACCGTCTTCAGCGCCGAGGAAGTGCTGGTGACCGATACCAGCGTCGCAGCACCGCATTCGATCGAAGACGTGCGTGGCCAAGCGGTTGGCACCATCCTTGGCTATGCCCATCCTGAAATGGAAAAGCTGCTGGGCAAAGACTTTGTGCGCGATGACGCGCCGAATATGGAAGTCAATCTCGAAAAATTCGCGCGCGGGCGGGTGCACCACATCCTGATCGCAAAGGGCGTGCTTGAGTATCGCCAACGCTTGCGCCAAGCTCCGCTCAAACTATATCCACCCTTGCCCGTCATGTCGTTCTCGACACGTTGTGCGGTGTCACGCAAGGGACATGTCAGCCTATCCGAAATCGATGACGCGATCGGGCAGGCGTACCAAGACGGCACCATCGCCAGCATGCTCAATTTCGCGAAGTAATCCTCGTTAGCAGGCGCCATTGACTACAGATTATCAATTCCGTCGTGCGGCGCAGCCAATATTCCTATGCAAGAGAAGTGCAGGTGATGCATGAATTCGCGCAAAATCAACAGTGTCGCCACAAACGCGTTACCGTCGGGAATGCCGTCCTGCGCGGCCGGCTTTCCTTGAATCACCGCAGTCAGCCGGCTAAATGTCCGTTCCATCGCGTCCAAATCGAGACACATTTCGGCACTCTCGGGAACCCCGGCAAGTAACGCGATGTCTCGCAACGTGACATCATTTGAATAGTGCTGCGATCCGCGCGGCACCATGGCGCGCACGCGGATAATTTCATCTTCGACAGGGTCGATTGCGACCTCAAATCGCTGATGAGCAAATCGAGCAGCGCTTTATTCCTGCGCCGTGGAAAGTTAAGCCTGACGTCCGGCCATCACGCCGCCATCGACTGGCAGCACGGTACCGGTAATCCACGACGCGTTCGGCGAGGCCAGGAACAGAATCGCCTCGGCGACATCGGCTGGCTGGCCGTTGCGTCCCAGGGGATGGAAGGCATTGAACCCGGGAAGGATCTCCTTGACCTGATCGTCCGTCATGAAGGTGTTGTAGACCGGGGTTTCCACCACCCCTGGTGCGACAGTATTGATGCGGATGTTCGAGGCCGCCAGTTCAATGGCGAGGTTGCGCGTGAGCGCATGCACGCCGGCGTTGGCGGCCGAGTAAGCCGACGATGGGGTCGCGCCAATGGCCTGCAGTGCCCACAAGGAACCGGTTTGCACAATGGCGCCGCCACCGCGCAGCAGCATGGCTTTTGCGGCCGCTTGCGCCATGAAGAACTTGCCCTTGAGGATGGTATCGAGGAACCAGTCATACTCGGACTCGTTCACATCGAGGAAAGCCTTGGGCCGGAACACGCCGGCGTTATTGACGAGAATATCGACGCCGCCGAACGCCTTCGTGGCCACCTCGACCAGCGCGGCGGCGGTGGCCGGCAGCGCGATATCGCCGGCGTAAAAACGTACTTTCGTGCCGCCAGGGTCGATTTCCGACGCCGCCAGTTTCAATTTGCTTTCATCGCGGCCGCCAATGACGACACTGGCGCCAGCTTTCACGAGCCGCACGGCTACTTCCTTGCCAATCCCGGAACCGCCCCCGGTTACGATGGCAACCTTGGAAGAAAAAGTATTCATGGTATTTCCTTATAGATAATTGAATGTGTTCGATCGGCGGAAAAGATAGCGATTCCGTCTGCTCTGGGTAGGTATTTTTCTCTCATTCACGCTCCGGCACAAACCAGTTAAACTATGTGATATTGAAAGAAAATCTTTATCGCAATGAAAACACCCATCTACCTGAATGCGCTGCGCGCTTTTGAGAGCAGCGCCCGCCATCAAAGCTTTTCCAGCGCTGCGGCAGAACTCAACGTCACGCCTGCGGCAGTTGGCCAACTGGTTCGCAGCCTGGAGCAGTGGTTGGGCGCGCCCCTCTTTCACCGGATCAGCAGCGGGCAGGCAAGGCTTGTTGCGACTGACGTTGCGCTACGCGCGCTGCCGGATATCCGGGCCGGTTTCGACAGGCTCTGTCTCGGTTTGGAGCGCCTCAAGGAGGGTTCGGCCAGCGGTGTGCTGACCGTTACCGTCAGCCCCGCCTTTGCGGCCAAATGGCTGTTGCCGCGCATTGACAGCTTTCACGCCGCCTGGCCGGACACGGACCTGCGTCTCGATACCAACCTCAAACCGGTCGATTTCGCCGCACAAGGCGTCGATATTGGCGTGCGTTATGGCACCGGCGCCTGGCCGGGGCTGGTGGCCGAAAAACTCATGGAGGAAGAGATTTATCCGGTCTGCTCGCCCGCGTTACTGCGCCAGCACGGGCAGCTACACGCGCCTGGCGACCTCGCCAACGTGACCCTGATCCATGATTTGTCGATGGACAGCTACGCGGGCTTTCCTTCCTGGGATGGCTGGCTCAAAAAAGCCGGCGGCGCGGATGTCGCGACGACGCGCGGTATGCGCATTAACAATTCCGCTGCGGTGTTGCAAGCGGCAATTGACGGAAGCGGGGTCGCACTCGCCCGCAGCGTCATGGCGCGCGACGATCTTGCGGCGGGTCGGCTGGTGCGGCTGTTTCCAGAAATCGCATTTGATTCGGCGCTTGCCTACTACGTGGTATACCGGGCTGAGTGTTCCGCTTTACCAAGGCTGATGGCTTTCCGGGACTGGCTCCTCAATGAAGCGCTTGGATCATCGTAGTGGGGCCTGGCGATCCGATGAAGGTGATTGGACTAAGCCGTTACCGGCCGATGCTGGCGCGACGTCGACTGATCGCAAGATAGCTGACAGTCACGCGGTGAAATCCACCGGCACCGCTCGCCAAATATCGGTTTATTCACGCAAGGCCAAATACATTTCACGGTAAGTTGTACGCTGTGGAAGCTGATTTTTGAACGTGCCGAGTATGCACTCAGCTACGTTATTGCGCGAAGACACAAACATTCATCAGCGCTAAGCTGGCGAAAATAAAAAAGGACAGCGCGGCAAGAAGGAAATGCGCAATTGACATCTTCCGCTTGCCCAAGATTAGAATGCTCTGTCCCGCACTTCAATGGCAAACAACAGTTACCCGTACTGACTTGACACGATATAGTTGGTCGGAAGCGCTGGCGATAATTCGTTGATTCTTCTGTTGGTCGGAGCGGGTGCAAAGTTGGTCGGACTTGGTCACCAGGCAGGTAAGTGAAAGCTCAAGAACAAAGTTGGTCGGGTCGCGTAGGAGCACTATCGCCCCAAGGTGGCCGTTTATGAAATCTGCTTCAAGGTCGTCCAAACCAGCGTTGCGCTGCCTCAAATGCCTCTTTCTCGTCGGGAACCGCTTCTCCTACCCAAGCAACGATTCCGTCTGGACGAACAAGCACAGCGCCAAGGCTTAGCGTATCGCTGGCGCCTGTACCCAGATAAGCGATACGACTGGGCCAGCACAGTGCTAATGAGCGCAGTGGCTGACCAGGGTAAAAGTCCAGCATGAAACCTTTAGCACTGTGTAAATGGTCACCGATTCGCGTTCCATCGGCCAGTTTGAAATCAGGAACGCTACGACCGACTAAAGGATGTGTACCGCCCAGATCGTAGGAAAGCGCCACGCCCCATACCCGCTCCGCAAAATATGTCGCACCATCTGATGTATCGATAAGTTCGCGGATGATCGTTTCCAGCGCGCGAGTACTTTTGCTGGGTCGCATAAGCGCAACTTGGGCACGTGACCAGTCGAGGACCTGCGCGCCTATTGGGTGTCGTTCCAAAGTATAGCTGTCCAACAATCCATCTGGAGCGTCGCCTCGAATAGTGGCCCCGAGTTTCCATCCTAGATTCATGGCATCACCCAGTCCGAGATTCAGCCCCTGGCCGCCCAGCGGCGAATGAATGTGCGCCGCATCGCCGGCGAGAAGTACGCGTCCTTGACGGTAAGTCGTCGCTTGATATGCCCGATCTGTCCAGGTCGTGCCAAGCTCGACGCTGGTTACTGTCACCTCTGTACCGGAAACATGTTGCAGCACGGACTGCACATGATCAGCCGTCAGCGGTCCTGACCTGTGTTGTACCCCGCCGTCAAAATCAACCATTGCAACGATCCCGGGCTTCTGAAACAGGTACATCCCAGTCTCGGTGTAATGCCGCCCCTCAGCTAGTTGTTCCGGATCATTCAAGGTAACTTGGACTGAATAGCCGGTAAACTCTGGCTCGGTTCCAGTGAATTCGAACTTGCCGGTCTTGCGCACCACGCTGCGTCCACCATCACACCCAACCAGCCAGCGGGCGCGAATATGCTCACCGCCCGCAAGCACCGTTACCATATCGGCAGATTGATCAAAACCTTCCACCCCGCAGCCGCGCCTGATGTTCACTCCCAGCGAAATGGCAAGATCGACAAGGATTGATTCGACTTGCAGCATTGTCGTGGCAAAATTTGTTGGAGCTGGTCCGGCAATGCGATATGGCCACTTCGCGGTGTTTATTTTGTCATGAAAGAACTGGATACCAGCGAAGTGCCCAGCGGGGCGAGGCGGAGGCTGCATTGGATCGGCTGCGGAAACCCTGGAGCCATTCAAACCATGTGCTTTCAGATTCCTGAGTGCCACGAATTCATCCAGCAGGCCGCGATGGTACAAGGCGTCGATGGTGGGTGCTGAGAGCCCGCGCATACCAAATGGCGGCGCTTTCAAAGGCGAATCCGGCTGAGCGGATTTTTCCAGTATGAGCACGGAGGCACCGGCACGGCGCAATTCACAGGCGAGAAACAGCCCGACCGGACCGGCGCCGGCAATCAGGACATCGTGGATCAAGGTATCAGACATGAACTACTCCTATAAGATCTTTCGACCGGAGCGGTTCATCAGAATGAGAACCACACGGACGAACAAAAAACGCTTGAATAGCATCTACTGTTCGTCGTGGGGAACACATGCACAAGGCAGTGACAGAACTTCCGTTTCCGAAAGGACCTGGGCTTACCAAACCAAGTCTGCCTTTTTCGACATAAGCAATATATCTTAAAGCAAACTGATCTGCAACAGCCGGCGACCGTCCGCTGGCCGCAAGTGGCCGGTCGGCTGTGCATCTTTACATGAGCTTGGTCAGCACCACCGGTCAGTTGGTCGACTGATCACAGTGGTGGTCCGACCAACTTTATTATCCGTCGACCGACTTTATTGTTACGACCCAGTACCGGGCCGCCATGCTTACTCGACCGTGACCGATTTGGCCAGATTACGTGGCTTATCGACGTCGGTGCCGCGCGCCAGCGCCGTATGGTAGGCCAGCAATTGCAGCGCGACCACGTGCAGGATCGGTGACAGCACGCCGTAATGTTCCGGCAAACGTATCACGTGCACGCCTTCGCCTGAAGTGATGCGCGAATCGACGTCGGCAAACACGAACAATTGGCCGCCGCGCGCGCGCACTTCTTGCATATTCGATTTCAGCTTTTCAATCAGCGCGTCATTCGGCGCGATCGTGACGACCGGCATTTCCTCGGTCACCAGCGCCAACGGGCCATGTTTCAATTCGCCGGCCGGATAAGCTTCGGCGTGGATGTAGGAAATTTCTTTCAGCTTCAGCGCGCCTTCCAGGGCGATCGGGTAATGCATGCCGCGGCCCAGGAACAAGGCGTTTTCCTTGCGCGCGAAATCTTCCGACCACGCCATGATTTGCGGCTCCAGCGCCAGCACGGCAGCAATCGCGACCGGCAAGTGACGCATGGCCTTCAAGTGCATCGCTTCTTCTTCGTCCGTCAAATGGCCATTTACTTGCGCCAGCGTCAGGGTCAGCAGGAACAACGCCGCCAATTGGGTGGTGAACGCCTTGGTCGAAGCCACGCCCACTTCCACGCCGGCGCGCGTGATGTACGACAAGGCGCATTCGCGCACCATGGCGCTGGTGGCCACATTGCAAATGGTCAGGGTGTGCACCATGCCCAGGCTGCGGGCATGTTTCAGCGCGGCCAGGGTGTCAGCCGTTTCGCCGCTTTGCGAAATCGTCACCACCAGGGTGTTGGGATTAGGCACGCTGTCGCGGTAGCGGTATTCGCTGGCGATTTCCACGCTGACCGGCACCTTGGCGATCGATTCGATCCAGTATTTGGCGGTCAAGCCGGAGTAATAACTGGTGCCGCAAGCGAGGATCAGCACGCGGTCGATTTGCTTGAAGACTTTGTAGGCGCCGTCGCCAAACAATTCCGGCATGATGCCGGTGACGCCTTCGAGCGTGTCGCCGATCACGCGCGGTTGCTCGAAGATTTCTTTCTGCATATAGTGACGGTAAGGGCCCAGCTCGGCCGCACCAGTGTGGGCGTGCACGGTCTTGACTTCGCGTTGCACGGCCTTGCCGTCGGCGTCGACGATCCAGCAGCGCGCCAGTTGCAGGTCGACCACGTCGCCTTCTTCCAGGTAAATAATTTGGTCGGTGGTGCCGGCCAGTGCCATCGCGTCCGAAGCAACGAAGTTTTCGCCCTGGCCCAAGCCGACGATCAGCGGCGAGCCTTGACGCGCGGCAACCACGCGGTGTGGTTCTTCGCGGCAAAATACGGCAATTGCGTAGGCGCCGTGCAAGCGTTTCACGGCTTGCTGTACGGTGTCGAACAAGTCGCCGTTATACATATGCTCGACCAGATGGGCGATCACTTCGGTATCGGTCTGGCTTTGGAAGACATAACCGAGGGCGCTCAATTCGGCGCGCAACTCGTCATGGTTTTCGATGATGCCGTTGTGCACCAGCGCGACCCGGGCGTTGTCGTCGCTCGGCGAGAAGTGCGGGTGGGCATTGTGTGACACCGGGGCGCCATGGGTGGCCCAGCGCGTGTGGGCGATGCCGGTGAAGCCGCTCAATTGCGCTTCATCGATCTGTTTTTCCAGGTCGGTCACGCGCGACGTGCTGCGCGAACGCTGCAACTGGCCGTCGACATGCAGCGCGACGCCGCAAGAATCATAGCCGCGGTATTCCAGGCGTTTCAAACCTTCGAGCAAGATTGGGGTGATATTGCGTTGCGCTACTGCGCCGACGATGCCGCACATGGGAGCCTTTAATTAGAAAATAAATAATAGATGCATCGTAAAGCAGAGCGCGCGAAATAAGCTATCGAATTCATGCATATTATGAAATAATATTTCACTGATGTTTTCTGATGAAATATTATTTCATTCTATTGCTGATTTCTTTTTAAATAGAGTAAAACGACCATGACAGACACGAGTGTGACCCTGGACGACCTTGACCGTCGCATCTTGCATGCCTTGCAAATTGACGCATCGCGCAGCAATCACGAGCTGGCGCAGGAAGTGCATGTGTCGGCGCCGACGTGCTTGCGGCGCGTCAAGCACTTGCGCGACAGCGGCGTGATCGAGCGCCAGGTCGCCATTGTCGCGCCGCACATGGTGGGCGCGGGCTTGACCGCGATTGTCGAAATCACGCTGGACGTGCAAGCGGCGGAGCGCATGGCCGAGTTCGAACGCCATGTGGCCGCCGACGGCGCCGTGCTGCAATGCTACCGCGTCTCGCCGGGACCGGATTTCGTCTTGATCGTGCAAGTGGCGGATATGCCCGCCTATCACGCGCTGGCGCACCGCCTGTTCGCGGCGCAAGTGAATGTGCGCAACGTGAAAAGCTATTTCTCCACTTTCCGCAGCAAATTCGACACCCGTATCGCGGTCTGAATATGCCGGACTTGCTCCCATGCTTATCCACAAAGTTATCCACAACGGAGGCGCGGCGCGGGCTGCCGCCAAGCCCGGCGCCAGGCATCATTCCCGGCAAAAATTCCAAGCCGACAAACGGGGAGAACTTATCCTGCCTTGTCCCCAGCCTGTGCAGCGTTTATCCCCAGGGTTCCTCACAGCCTTATCCACAATCGAGGATAATTTCACGCCTGGGAAATTTTTTAAATATTCTTTAAAAACAGTGGCTTGCAACTTATTCCAGACTTATCAGCATACTTGCCAACAGACTTATTCACACTTGACGGCGCAAGCGGGAATGCAATGAAAGAGCAAGCGATAGAGTAATGCGCAGGAGCAAAAATATGCTTCGGAAAATACAAGGAGAGGAAGTTATGCACGGCTTTTCCAGCGCTTATACCTCGCTTATGCAAGGCTTATTAGCAGGCTTTTCCACACAGTTATCCACAATGCAATGATACGATTTGAATTGGGGAGGGGGAAGGGCGGGTAGACTTATTCCGCCTCTTTTCCACATGCTTATCCACAGGCGGGACAGGATTGCGGCCGGGCGCGGCCCGCAGCGCGCATTCAGCGGGGCCGCGCGGCAAGCTTATTTCTTGACTTTGACGGGACGCGACCAGCCGTCTATCGTCATCTGGCGGGTGCGCGAAATGGTCAATTTCCCGGCCGGCGCATTGCTGGTCAAGGTAGTGCCGGCGCCAAGGGTGGCGCCCTTGCCCACGGTCACGGGCGCAACCAGTTGGCTGTCGCTGCCGATGAAGGCATCGTCTTCGATCACGGTGCGGGACTTGTTGACGCCATCGTAATTGCAGGTGATGGTGCCGGCGCCGACATTGACGCGTGAACCGATCGTTGCATCGCCGATATATGCCAGATGGTTGGCCTTGCTGTGCGCATCGATCTGGCTATTCTTGATTTCAACGAAATTGCCGATGTGGACATCTTCAGCCAGCACCGTGCCCGGCCGCAGCCGCGCATAGGGTCCGATCACCGAGGCGGCGCCCACCAACGCATCTTCGATATGGCAAAAAGGCTTGATCTTGGCGCCGGCCGCAATGCTGGCGTTGATGATCACGTTGTGGGCGCCGACGCTGACGCCGTCGGCCAGTTCGACCCGGCCCTCGAACACGCAACCGACATCTATCGTCACGTCGCGTCCGCAAATCAATTCGCCGCGCACGTCGATGCGGGCCGGATCGAGCAGGGTCACGCCCCGTTCGAGCAAGGCCAGCGCGATATTGCCCTGATGGATACGCTCCAACTGGGCCAGTTGCACCTTGCTATTGACGCCCGCCACTTCCCATTCTGCCGCCGGCTGCGCCGACACGACCGGCACGCCATCGGCCACGGCTTGCGCCACGATATCGGTCAGATAATATTCTCCCTGCGCATTATTGTTCGACAAGGCGGCCAGCCATTTTTTCAAGTGGACGGTCGGCACGACCATGATGCCGCTATTGATTTCGCCGATGGCGCGCTCGGCTTCGGTGGCGTCTTTTTCCTCAACGATGCGGACAATTTCGCCATGCTCGCGCACGATGCGGCCCAGGCCGAACGGATCGGCTTGCACCACGGTCAAAATACCGAGCTTGTCGGCGCCGGCCGCCGCCACCAGGCGCTGCAGCGAGGCGGCCGTCGTCAACGGCACGTCGCCATACAGGATCAGGGTAGGCGCGCTATCGTCCAGCGTCGGCAAGGCTTGCATCACCGCATGGCCGGTGCCCAATTGCTGTTCTTGCAGGGCCGCTTCGAGCAGTGCGCTCTGGCCTGCATTTTCCTTTTCCAGCAACTTGAGCACGGCTGCGCCACCATGCCCATAAATAACGCATAATCGGGAAGGCGCCAGACTGCGCGCAACATGGATCACATGCGACAACAGCGGCTTGCCAGCCAGTGGATGCAAGACTTTTGGCAGCGCCGATTGCATACGCTTTCCCATGCCCGCGGCGAGGATAACAACATTCATAGGCCGTGATTTTAATAGAGTTTAGAATATGCAAAAGTTTAACACGCGAAGCTTTCAAGTCCCCTCCGTTCGCACCTTGTGCGTGATCGCGCTGTTGCTACTGAGCGCAGGCTGCAGTTCGCTGCAGCTGACCTACAACCACGGCGAAACCTTGCTGTATTGGTGGTTGAACGCCTATGTCGACCTCGATTCCGATCAAAAAGGCTGGGTCAAGAAAGATATTGACAATCTGTTCATGTGGCACCGCAAGACCCAGTTGAAGGATTATGTGCAAGTGCTGGGCAATGCCCAGCGCCAATTGCAAGGCACTGTCAGCTCGGCCGACTTGCTGGCCGATTATGGCGATGTCAAGAACCGCACCCAATTGCTGCTGGTGAGGGCGCAGCCGGAACTGGCCGACCTGGCACGCGCGCTGCGGCCCGAGCAGATCGCGGAAATGGAAAAGAAGTTCGCCTCGAATAATGACGACTATCGCAAGAAATACTTGCGCGGCGACGTGGAAAAGCGGCAAAAATTCCGCTTCCAGAAATCCATGGAACAATTTGAACTGTGGTTTGGCGGTTTTAGCCGCGAGCAAGAACAGATCATCCACCGGGCTTCCGACGTGCGTCCGCTCGACAACGAGATCTGGCTCGATGAACGCCTGCGGCGCCAGAAAAGCATCTTGAACCTGGTGCAAAAAGTGCAGCGCGAAAAACTCGGCAAGGATGCCACCGTGGCCCTGATCCACACCTTGATCAAGGAAAGCTTCGAGCGCCTCGAACACTCGGAACGCAAGGCGTTTTTCGATGCCTATAATGAAAGCACCGCACAAATGGTCGCCACCGTGGTCAAGATCGCCACGCCGGCCCAGAAAGCCCACGCCAGCAAGCGCATGCAAGGCTGGATCGACGACTTCAATTCGCTGGCGGCCGAAGCGCGCTGAGCGGCCCACCCCGGGGCGGCGGGGGCGATCCCATATGGTATAGTGGCCGTCAATGAATCCCTGACGTTGTCCCATGCAAAAGCCAAAAAAAGCAGCAAAAGTTCCGGTCCACCGCCCGCCCCATTCAAACCAGGTCCGCATCATCGGCGGCGCCTGGAAACGCACGGCACTGCCGGTGCTCGACGCGCTGGGCTTGCGCCCGACCCCGGACCGGGTCCGCGAAACCGTGTTTAACTGGATCAATCACTTGCGCGACGGCGCCTGGGCCGAAGCCCAATGCCTCGATTTGTTTGCCGGCAGCGGCGCGCTCGGCTTCGAGGCCGCCAGCCGCGGCGCGCTGGCCGTGACCATGGTCGACGCCCAGACGCCGGTGATACGCCAGCTTGAAGCCATCAAGGACAAGTTACGTGCCGAACAAGTGCAACTGGTGCGCGGCGACGCCTTGCTGACTGCGCAAGGCATGGCCGCGCGCGGCCAGCGCTTCGACTTGATCTTCCTCGACCCCCCATATCAGCAAGATTTACTGGCGCGGGCGCTGCCCCTGTGCGGCGTCCTGCTCAAGCAAGGCGGCCTGGTCTACGCCGAATCGGGCTTGCCTTTGACTTTCGACGAGGCCGCCGGCGAGGTAAAACCGGCCTGGATGGCACACTGGGAAGTGGTGCGCGCCGACAAAGCCGGCACGGTCTACTATCATTTATTAACTTACAACAAAGCCGTGCCAACGACCTGAAATCGCCGTTCAACGGGGTGCAAAGAGGCAACATCGGGGGGCAAACGCCCGATTATCAGGCATAATGCGCGTTCTGGTGCATCTCTAGGGAGCCGCAATGGTTGTAGCCGTATATCCGGGAACGTTCGATCCGCTCACGCGCGGCCATGAAGATTTGGTGCGCCGCGCCTCCGGTCTGTTTGACAAGCTGATCGTCGGCGTCGCCGACAGCAAGAACAAGAGCCCGTTTTTCTCGCTCGATGAACGCTTGACGATCGCCAACGAAGTGCTGGGCCATTATCCGAATGTCGAGGTAGAAAGCTTTTCCGGCTTGCTGAAAGACTTCGTGCGCAAACACGACGCTCGCGTCATCGTGCGCGGCTTGCGCGCCGTGTCCGACTTCGAATATGAATTCCAGATGGCCGGCATGAACCGCTATTTGCTGCCCGACGTGGAAACCATGTTCCTGACCCCGTCCGACCAATACCAATTCATTTCCGGCACCATCGTGCGCGAAATCGCGGTGCTGGGCGGCGACGTTTCCAAATTTGTTTTCCCATCGGTGGACCGCTGGCTGCAAAAGAAGATTGCGGCGAACGCGGCCGACGCCACGTAAGCGAGTATAACCATGGCATTGCTGATCACCGACGACTGTATCAATTGCGACGTATGCGAGCCCGAGTGCCCGAACGAGGCAATCTACATGGGCGCCGAGATTTACGAAATCGACCCGAACAAATGCACCGAGTGCGTCGGTCATTTCAACGAACCCCAATGCCAGCAAGTCTGCCCCGTCAGTTGCATCCCCTTCGATCCGGCCTGGCGCGAAACCGAGGCCGACTTGCGCGCCAAATACGAGCGCTTGCAAGCGAACGCCAAAGCCTGAGCGCTCACCGCCAGCAGCTTCAATCGCTCCCGCTTCCATCCCGTTCAAATCTAGCAACGCTTCATGATGTTATTGCCACAAATCATCAGATAAGTGGCGACGGCAAGGCGCAACTGTCTTACACTGATTCGCGCCCTGCCGCGGCAAGACCGGAACTTATTCATCGTGGAGACAGAATGAAGCACAATAATAGCAATCATATCAAGCGTTTGCTGGTAGCCGCCTGCCTGGCCGCCGCGTTCAGCCAGACGGCGCAAGCGGTCGACGTGGCCGGCGTCCAGCTCGACGATAAGGTCAATATCGGCAGCAAGGATTTGAAGTTGAATGGCGCCGGGGTCCGTTACAAAGCCATCTTCAAGGTGTACGCGGTGGGACTCTACCTGCAGGACAAGAAAACCACGGTGCCCGATGTCATGGTCGCGCCAGGACCGCGCCGGGTATCCATCGTGATGATGCGTGATATCACGTCCGATGCCTTCGGCGACGCTTTCATGAGCGGCTTGAACAATAATCTGGACAAAGTTGAAAAGGGCAAGATATTGAACCAAACCATGCAGTTCGGCTCGATGTTCGCCCTGTTGCCGGGCTTGAAAAAAGGCGATGCCCTGGTCGTGGACTGGTTGCCCGGCGTGGGTACGCAATGCCAGTTGAACGGCAAGCGCATCGGCGAGACCTTGCCGGACCTGGCTTTCTTTAACGCGATATTGAAAATCTGGATAGGCGACAAGCCCGCCGACAATGCGCTCAAGCCGAAATTGCTCGGCGAACCATAAGACCTCGAAACAACTCAGGCGCGCGAAGCCAGCGCCCGCAATTCGGCGGCGTGGCTGGGCGCCGAACCATCCATCGCATTGAGCATGCGGTTCAACATCATCGCATCGCGCATCTGACGGCGCGCCAGGCGTTCTTCCTTGCTCAAGTGTGGCTTGAGCAACAATACCATTGCCCGTGCAATACCTACCAGCAGCGGCTTGAACAAGGCCAGCAAGGCCGCGACGACAATCGCGCCGAGCAGGATCTGGAGCGCGCCGAGCAAGGAAATATCCAGCGCATAGGCGCTGACGGCTTGAAGCAGGGAGATGGCGGTAGACATGATGTTCCAGTGCATTATAGAATCGATGACGTCACTATAGTGCAGTGCAACATATAAATCTAATTGCATTTTCTGATACCAATTATATGAATCATGAATGGAATAGTGGTTTAATAGTGTATTATTTCCCAGACAAGAGAAACGACTTCCCCTCCCACTAATCTACCAGGCCCCCCATGAGCTTCCTGACGCTGGACTTGAACCTGCTGCGCGTTTTCGACGCCGTCATGACCGAACAAAACCTGACCCGCGCCGCCGGCCACCTGGCGATGACGCAACCGGCCGTGTCGAACGCCATCAAGCGCTTGCGCGAAAGCCTGGGCGATGAATTACTCATACGCACCGCCTACGGCGTGAAACCGACCCCGCGCGCCGAAGCGTTGTGGCCGGCCGTGCGCTCGGCGCTGGCCGGGCTGGAAGCGGCGGTAACGCCGGAAACTTTCGACGTCTCCAAGGCCCACGCAACTTTTCGCATGGCCATGGCGGACGCCACTGCCGCGTTCTGGCTGCCTTCGCTGATGCGCTCGATCGAACGGGAGGCGCCGGGCGTGAACGTGCGCATGGTGCCTTTGACCACGCGCGAACCGCGGCCAATGTTGCTACGCGGCGATATCGATCTGGCGGTCGGCTTCTTTCCCGGCGTGGCAGCGCAACTGTCGAGCGAAACGGGCTCGCCCATCCACCACGAGCGCCTGTATTCGGGACAATATGTGTGCGTGATGCGGCGCCAGCATCCGTTGGCCAAGGATGAATTGACACTCGATAATTACTGCGCGGCAAATCACCTGCTGGTCAGCTTCTCGGGCCGGGCCCATGGCCTGGTCGACGAGGCGCTGGCGCAAATCCACCGCGAACGCCGCATCTTGCTGACCGTGAACCAATTCTTCACGGCCGGGCGGGTGGTCGCCAATTCGGACTTGCTGACCGTCTTGCCGCGTCACCTGATTGCTTCCACCGGCATGACCGACGCCCTCATATACAAGGAATTGCCCTTCCCCTTGCCGGCGGTCCACCTCGACATGCTGTGGCATGAAAGGGATGGGCGCAGCCCGGCCCACAAATGGCTACGCAGCCACCTCGAAGGCATGAATACCGTGACCTTGCGCAGCGCCACCTCGGCTGGCGGCGGCATCGCGCCCAAATACACCATCGATTGATATCCGGCCCGCAGGCCGGCGGGCTTACTTGATCGGCAATTTGGTGGTGTTCTTGACTTCTTCCATCACCGCATAGGTATGGGTTTCGCGCACCCCCTTTTGCAACAGAGTCTTGCCGAGGAACTCGCGGTAAGCCGCCATATCCTTCACGCGCGCCTTGACCAGATAATCGAAACCGCCGGCCACCATATGGCATTCCAGCACTTCGGGAATGGTTTGCACGCTGTGCTTGAAGGCGTCGAATACTTCCGGCGTGGTGCGATCGAGCACCACTTCGATGAAAACCAGCAAGGACACGTCCAGCAATTGCGGGTTGAGCTGGGCGGTATACCCCATGATATAGCCCGACTCGTGCAGCTTGCGCACCCGCTCCAGGCAAGCCGCCGGCGACAGGTTGACGCGCGCGGCCAGTTCTACATTGCTGATGCGACCATCGCTTTGTAATTCCATCAAAATTTTCTTACTGATCTTGTCCAGCATACGGCGCAGTCTCCAAATTAATTTTATTTGGTTAAATTGTCTCATCAAAAACTATCTATGGCTAGTCCTCAGTATTACCAGAATTAATCCATCAGAATCCCCTTTACAATCGAATCATCTTCCCATCCACAATGCGCCGCGCCGGTCCGCGCTGGATAACCGTGTTTTACCTTCACTTCGTAAAGAGCCACTCATGCATCTTGCAAGCCCCAAGGCACCGTCCCTTCTTCCATTTTCCGCGCTCCAGGCTGAAGTCTTGCGCGAGCAGTCGCCCTTGCGCGGCGCCATCACGGCCGCTTACCGCCGTGATGAAGTCGCGGCTGTGCAATGGCTGCTGGGGCAACTGGAAAACCAGCAACAAGGCGGCGGCCCGGAAGCGCAGGCGCTGGCGCACAAGCTGGTGGCGGCGGTGCGCGAAAAACGTACCCGTTCGTCCGGCGTGGATGCCTTGATGCATGAGTTTTCCCTGTCCTCGGAAGAGGGCGTGGCCCTGATGTGTTTGGCCGAAGCGCTGTTGCGTATTCCCGACAGTCAAACGGCCGACCGCCTGATCGCCGACAAGATCAGCAAGGGCGACTGGCGCAAGCACCTGGGCGAATCGCCTTCGCTATTCGTCAACGCGGCCACCTGGGGCCTCTTGATCACGGGCAAGCTGGTGGCCACCAGCAGCGAAAACCGGCTCAGCTCGGCACTCTCGAAATTGATCACCAAGGGCGGCGAACCCTTGATACGCAAGGGCGTCGACATGGCCATGCGCATGCTGGGCAACCAGTTCGTGACGGGCCAGACCATCGAAGAAGCGATCAAGAATAGCCGCGAGAATGAAGCGCGCGGCTACCGCTATTCCTATGACATGCTGGGCGAGGCGGCCCTGACCGAAGCGGACGCAGCCAATTACTATGCCTCGTATGAAACGGCGATCCACGCCATCGGTCGCGCCTCGAACGGGCGCGGCATCAAGCAAGGACCGGGGATTTCCGTCAAATTGTCGGCCTTGCACGCGCGCTACAGCCGGGCCCAGCACGCCCGCGTGATGGAGCAATTGCTGCCCAGGGTCAAGGCGCTGGTCTTGCTCGCAAAAAAATACGCTATCGGCTTGAATATTGACGCCGAGGAAGCGGACCGCCTGGAATTGTCGCTGGACTTGATGGAAGCCATGGCTTTCGATCCGGAATTGGCCGGTTTCGACGGCATCGGCTTCGTCGTGCAAGCCTATCAAAAGCGCTGCCCTTACGCGATTGATTTCCTGATCGACCTGGCCAAGCGCAGCGGTCGAAAATTCATGGTGCGGCTGGTCAAGGGGGCCTATTGGGATGCGGAAATCAAGCGCGCCCAGGTCGACGGCATGAGCGGCTATCCGGTCTATACGCGCAAAGTCTATACCGACGTGTCTTACCTTGTATGCGCGAAAAAATTGCTGGGCGCGGGCGGCTTGATCTATCCGCAATTCGCCACCCACAATGCGCAAACCCTGGCGGTGATCTACACCTGGGCCAAGCAAGATGGCATCAGCGATTACGAATTCCAATGCCTGCACGGCATGGGCGAAACCCTGTACGACCAGGTAGTCGGCGCCGCCAACCTGGATAAGCCTTGCCGCATTTACGCCCCGGTCGGCTCGCATGAAACCCTGCTGGCCTACCTGGTGCGGCGCCTGCTGGAAAACGGTGCCAATTCTTCTTTCGTCAACCAGATCGTCGATGAAAAAATCGCCATCGAATCGCTGATCACGGACCCCTTCAGTGCGGCCCGCGAGCAGGGCGGCATCCCCCATCCCGGCATCGTCTTGCCGCTCGATCTGTTCGGCGCCGAGCGCAGGAATTCCTCGGGCATCGACCTGGCCAATGAAGACGTGTTGCGCGACTTGTCGCTGAGCTTGAGCGCGGTGCGCGACTGGAGCGCCGCGCCGTTGATCGCCGGCGCGCTGGCCGTCGGCGCACCGGCGCTAGCCATCTGCAATCCGGCGCGCAACGACGATCTCGTCGGCCAGGTGCGCGAAGCGAACGCCGCCGATGTCGCCACCGCGCTGGTGGCGGCCGAGGCCTTTGCGATGGAATGGCAAACCACCGAACCGTCGCTGCGCGCCGATGCCTTGAACCGGGCCGCCGATCTGTTTGAAACGCATCGCGTCGAACTGATGGCGCTGGCCATCCGCGAAGCGGGCAAGTCCTTGCCGAACGCGATCGCCGAAGTGCGCGAAGCCGTCGATTTCCTGCGCTATTACGCGGCCCAGGTACATGCTACGGTGAATGCCCTGGCGCTGGGCCCCGTCACTTGCATCAGCCCGTGGAATTTCCCGCTCGCCATTTTCACAGGCCAGGTGGCGGCCGCTTTGGCGGCTGGCAATGTGGTACTGGCCAAGCCAGCCGAGCAAACTCCCTTGATCGCCCACCGCGCCGTCCAATTGCTGCATGAAGCGGGCATTCCCCGGGGCGCCCTGCAATTTCTGCCGGGACGGGGCGAAGTAGTGGGCGCCGCCCTGTGCGCCGACCGCCGCGTCAAGGGCGTGATTTTCACCGGCTCGACTGAAGTGGCGCAATTGATCAACCACACACTGGCGCAACGCTCGGCCGACGAAGCGTGCGAGATTGTCTTGATCGCCGAAACGGGCGGCCAGAACGCGCTGATCGTCGATTCCTCGGCCTTGCCCGAACAAGTGGTGCAAGATGCGATTTCCTCGGCTTTCGACAGCGCTGGCCAGCGCTGCTCGGCGCTGCGCGTCTTGTTCCTGCAACAGGAAATCGCCGACAAGACCATTACCATGCTGAAAGGCGCCATGCAGGAATTGCGCGTCGGCAATCCCGACCGCCTGGCCACCGATATCGGTCCCGTCATCGACGGCGAGGCGCAGCGCAATCTGTTAGCCCATATCAACCGCCTCAAGGCGAGCGCACTCGATTATTTCTCGCTCGACGTGCCGGCCGCGAACGGCACCTTTGTCGCGCCGACGGTGCTGGAAATCGCCTCACTGGCGGAATTGACGCATGAAGTGTTCGGCCCAGTCTTGCATGTGATACGTTACCGGCGCGCCGAATTGCCGCAATTGATAGAGGCGATCAATGCCAGCGGCTACGGTTTGACCCTGGGCATCCATTCCCGCATCGATGAAACCATCGACTTCATTGCCAGCCGCGCCCATGTCGGCAATATCTATGTGAACCGCAATATCGTCGGCGCCGTCGTCGGCGTGCAACCATTCGGCGGCGAAGGCAAGTCGGGCACCGGGCCCAAGGCGGGCGGTCCCCTCTATCTGAAACGCTTGCAACGCCATGCGCCCAACGGCGCGCAACACCAGCGCCTTGCCACGCCGGCTTTGACGGCGCTGACCGTGTGGGCAAAAACCCATGGCCACGAAGAATTGGCGGCGCTGGCCGATGGCTATACCCGCACCACTCTGCTCGGTAACACTCTGGTTTTGCCCGGTCCGACCGGCGAGCGCAACACACTCAGCTTTGTGGCGCGCGGCAGCGTCCTGTGCGCGGCAGCGTCGGTTAAGGTCTTGCTGAACCAGATTGCTGCGGCGCTGGCAAGCGGCAACAAGGCGCTGGTGTTGAACCGGGGATTGATACCGGCCAGCTTGCCGCCCGCCGTGCAAGATCATTTGCAGGCGGTCGGCAGCCTGGATGAGGGTGACTTCCAGGTGGCAATGATCGAATCGAAGCTGGCCAAGGAATTGAAACCGCAATTGGCGGCCCGCAAAGGGGCACTGGTGAGCACCATCGAGACTACCGAAGATGGCACCATCCCCTTGTGGCGCCTGGTCGCCGAGCGCGCCCTGTGCGTGAATACGACAGCGGCCGGCGGCAATGCCAGCCTGATGACTCTGGGGGCTTGAGTCAAGGCCGGCAAGTCGAACCAGGACTTGCCGGCCACGCAGCCTGGTTTGACATGCTTAACTTTAAAAGCGATCTCCCATTGGGCTTGAGTAATTCGACGTGGCTTTCAATGCAAGCGTTCACACAAGCGTTTAACGACGTGAAACGCATAACGTGAAGCGACTTGTCGCACGAAGCGCATAAAGTCGACAGCCGCCTGTTCGTTCGCATTATCCGAGATGGTGCGCATCACCGTGAACGGGATGCCAAGCTCGAAACACACTTGCGCCACCGCCGCGCCTTCCATTTCCACCGCCAATAAATCGGGCAAGGCATCCTTGAGCTCGGCCAGATGGACCCGGCTGTTGATGAATTGATCGCCACTGCCGATCAAGCCGCGATGCAAACGGGCTTGGTGCATGCCAAATTCCCCCCTTTCCTGAGCGCTGATGACGCAATTGAAGTCATGCTCCAGGAAATTCTGGGCCGAAACGGCCAGCATCTCGCTCAATTCCACATCCGAAGCGAAGCGCGACAAGCCCGTCAACGGCACTTCGAAGCGGGGAAACAGGGGACGGGCATCCATATCGTGGTGTAGCAATGCTTCTGACACAACAATATCACCCACTTTCACGCCAAAGTCAGCGCTTCCTGCGACGCCCGTAAAAACAATGTGGGTAACTTCGAACTTGTCCACAAGGATGGCGGCCGTCATGGCCGCTGCAGCCTTGCCAATACGCGACAGCACGCATACAGCGTCGATTCCCCACAAGCTGCCCCCGGTGTAGTCACGCATGCCGTGCGAGAGCTTGTGGGCCCCTTGCATGGCTTCTATCAAGCCTTCCTGTTCTTCTTTGAGGGCGCTGATGATTCCTAAACGCATTTTTTTGCTTGATTTCATGTTTCTTTCCTGGTTTTGCGGGCTGTTTTTGGCGGATATCCACCGGACCGCGTTGCATAGCTGTTTTATATAAGGTGTATATATTTAAAAATAGTAGTGATAGTAAACGCGTGTTTTTTTGTGGATAAGTCGGTTTACATCATACAAATCATCAACTTAGCTTCCACAAAACGGTTTGCATAAGCATTGTATCCAGACAGGAAGAATCTGGGATAAAAAAAGCGCTGTGGATAAAACGCGAGTTTTCCCACATCTCATCCTGTGGATATGCAAGCACTTATCCACAGGAGTGCTGAAAAATGGCTTTTTCCTGTGCTAAACAAGCAATTTTTCAACTTCCAGGGTAAGTCTGAATAGCTTTCAGACTGACCAGGTAGGTCGATGCGAGGTTCGGCACGCCGTTTGGTTTGACCTGGTCCTGAACAGCGGCGTATTGAAATTTTTACAAGCGTTTTTCAGCTTGGTACTGTTCTTTGATTTTTTAGGGCCAAAAATCGCCTGCATCGTCTTGTTTAACTAAAGGTTTATATATAAAAATAGTAGTAATAGTAAACGCCGGTGTTTCTGTGGATAAGTCCCTATTTTTCATTGAAATCAGGTGTTTACATCAAAAATAAATGCTGAATAATCGGTGTATCCGTTCAGGAGCAATTCTGTATAAAATTCGGATGCGTGGATAACTCTCGACTTGCCCACAACTCATCCTGTGGATATCAAGTGACTTATCCACAGCTGCCTTAAAAAACGGCTATTTCAGGGACCTTTGAGAGGAATATTGCTGTTCGCAATTGGTCTACAGCTTTGCTTCCACAACGGTTTCGGGTTTTGCCTGGATTGTTGCTGCCCAGATTGGTTTGGCAGATCGTTAGTATGTGACAACATTGTTGGCTGTTTTTTTTTGAGTCTTGCAGGTTCGAATTCCCATGGGGGTGTCGGGGCAAAGAGGGCGAGAGCCGAAGTTGGTTTACTTTAAAAGGTTTGAATATATGTATAGTAGTAATAGTTAACGTAGGTACTCTTCTGTGGATAAGTGCTTATTTTTGCTTGAAATCAAGCGCTTGGCGCTCGCATAACTGCTGTGTATGCCTTGTATGGGCGAGGAACTGTTTCTGGACAAAAAAAATCGCCCGAAAAAAAAATTCCTTACCCACAAATCGTGCCTGTGGATATCCATAGACTTATCCACAAGGGAAAATGCCCAAGATCGATGATTTTGCCTGCTTCATCTTGGTGATCTGGTAACCTTCCCCTTCTTGATCCGGAGGCAAAGATGGCTTTTCACGCACTTTTTCAACACCCCATTGTTCAGGGACCGATGGCTGGCGGCGCAAGTTCCCCGGCCTTGGCCGCTGCCGTGTCAAATGCCGGCGGACTCGGTTGCATGGCCATGTCCTTGTTCGCGCCCGATGTCATGCAAACCCAGATCGCGCAAATCCGCGCGCTGACGCAGCGTCCGTTTGCGCTCAATCTGTTTGTTCAAAAGACGCCGGAACCCGACCCGGCCGACGTGGCGCGGGCCAGCGAGTTGCTGCGCCCCATATGGTCGTCCCTGGGATGGCGGGAATTGCCGCTGCCGGGCAAATGGTGCGAGGATTTCGAGGCGCAATTCGAAGTCTTGCTCGCCGCGCGGCCCGCCGTCGCCAGTTTTACTTTCGATATCTTGAACCTGAGCCATGTCGAGCGCCTGCACCAGGCCGGCATTCTGGTCATCGGCACGGTGACCACGGTGGCGGAAGGCTTGGCCTGGCAGGCGGTGGGGGCTGACGCGGTGGTGGCTTCCGGCATCGAATCGGGCGGACATCGTGGCACTTTCCTGGGACCGCAGCTCGAAGCCACCTTGACCACCTTTGAATTGCTGCCACAAATGGTGGCGGCGCTCAGCATTCCCGTCATTTCGGCCGGCGGTATCATGCATGGCGGCGATATTGCGCGGGCGCTGGCCTTGGGCGCTTGCGCCGTGCAAATGGGCACCGCCTTCCTGGTCACGGACGAGGCCGGTATCACGCCAGCCTACCGCCAGCGCTTACTGACGGCCGGCCATCATCCGACTCGCCTGACGCGCGCCTTTTCGGGACGCTATGCGCGCGGCCTGGAAAACCGCTTCATGCGCCTGATGGAAGCGGTGGAAATGCAGCTGCCCGCTTATCCCGTGCAAAACGCGCTGACCGGCAGCATCCGCGCCGCTGCTGCCAAGGCCGGTGATACCGAATTAATGTCACTGTGGTGCGGCACCGGTGTTAATCTGGCGCGCGGCATGCCCGCTGCGCAATTGCTGCGCACCCTGGTGGCGGAATTGCAGGCTGCGGCCCAATAAGGGCGCCCACCCATCTTGAAGGAGCGTCATTGGAATCGGCGGGAGAATACGACTATATTATTGTTGGCGGCGGCACGGCCGGTTGCGTGCTGGCCAACCGCCTGACGCGCGATAAGGATGCCACGGTCTTGCTGGTCGAGGCGGGTGGGCGCGACGATTATGTGTGGATACATATCCCGGTCGGTTACCTGCATTGCATCGGCAATCCCCGCACCGACTGGATGTTCCAGACCGAAGCCGATCCCGGCCTTGGCGGGCGCAGCCTGATTTACCCGCGCGGCAAGGTATTGGGCGGCAGTTCCTCGATCAACGGCATGATTTATATGCGCGGCCAGAGCGGCGATTATGACCGTTGGGCCGACGTGTGCGGCGACCCGTCCTGGCGCTGGGAGCACGTGCTGCCCTTGTTTAAGAAGAGCGAAGATTATTACGCCGGCGCTTCGGCGGCGCACGGCGCCGGCGCCGAATGGCGGGTCGAGAAACAGCGCCTGTCATGGGAAATCCTGGATGCCTTCCGCGATGCGGCGGAGCAGACCGGGATACGAAAAATCAACGATTTTAATGGCGGCGACAATGCCGGTTGCGCCTATTTCGATGTCAATCAAAAGCGCGGCATCCGCTGGAATACCTCGAAGGCGTTCTTGAAACCGGCCTCGAGTCGCCCGAATCTGACCATCATGACGGGCTGCCATGTGGAACGCTTGACGATTGAAAGCGGGGAGGGCGGTCCCGCTTGCCGCGGCGTGGTATTTACCGGCGGCGGCAGCACCTGGTCGGCCAGTGCCAGGCGCGAAGTCTTGCTGACGGCGGGCGCGGTCGGCTCGCCCCAGATCCTGCAATTGTCCGGCATCGGGCCGGCCGCGCTATTGCACCAGCATGGTATTGCGCTCAAACGCGATGCGGCCGGCGTCGGCGAAAACCTGCAAGACCATTTACAGTTGCGCATGGTATTCAAGGTGCGGGACGCGAAAACCTTGAATACCCTGGCCGCCAGTTGGTATGGAAAAATGAAAATCGGCCTGGAATATGCGCTATTCCGGAGCGGGCCGATGTCGATGGCGCCCTCGCAATTGGGGGCGTTTGCCAAATCCGATCCCGGCCAGGCCACCCCGAATCTGCAATATCACGTGCAACCGCTGTCGCTGGAAAAATTCGGCGAACCCTTGCACGGCTTTCCCGCCTTTACTGCCAGCGTCTGCAATGTGCGCCCCGAGGCGCGCGGCCATGTGCGCATCGCGGGCAACGATTCCTATACGGCGCCGAAAATCACGCCCAATTATCTGAGTACCGCACAAGACCGCAAGACGGCGGCGGCGGCGCTGGCTTTGACGCGCGCCATCGTGGCGGCGCCCGCGCTCAGTCGGTTTGCGCCCGAAGAATTCAAGCCCGGTCTCCACTACCGCAGCGCGGAAGAATTGGAACGGGCCGCCGGCGCGATCGGCACCACGATTTTCCATCCGGTCGGCACCTGCAAGATGGGCCGCGCCGACGATCCGCTGGCTGTCGTCGATAGCGCCTTGCGCGTGATTGGCGTGGCCGGCTTGCGCGTGGTGGATGCCTCGATCATGCCGTTTATCACCTCCGGCAACACCAATTCGCCGACCGTGATGATTGCCGAAAAGGCCGCCGCGATGATCCACGCGGCCTGGCAATAAGCGTTTCCATTGTCCGCATTCTGACAATGTTTGACGCTAGTCTGATAGTCGGGAATCAAGAACTCATGGTAGTTATACTGTATTGTGGCTAAAAATGAATCTGTGTATTATTTAAAAAAAATCAAGCCGCATAAAAAGAATAATGAGGAGACAGGATGTCAAACGTTATATTGGAAGCAAGGAATCTGACCAAGGAATTCAAGGGTTTTACGGCTGTCAATGACGTGAATCTGAAGGTGGAACGGGGTCATATTCACGCCTTGATCGGTCCCAACGGGGCCGGCAAGACTACCTGTTTCAATTTGCTCAGCAAGTTCCTGATTCCCACATCCGGCCAGATTCTATTCAACGGCCATGACATCACGGCGGCCAGGCCGGCCCAGATCGCGCGCATGGGCGTGATCCGCTCCTTCCAGATTTCCGCCGTCTTTCCCCATTTATCGGTGCTGCAAAACGTGCGCATCGGCTTGCAACGCCAGCTGGGCACTTCCTTTCATTTCTGGAAAAGCGCGCGTTCGCTGTCCAGGCTGAACGAGCGTGCGATGGCGCTCCTGGCCGAAGTCGATTTGAGTGAATTTGCCGACACCATCACCGTCGACCTGCCTTACGGCCGCAAGCGCGCGCTGGAAATCGCCACCACCCTGGCAATGGAACCGGAGATGATGTTGCTCGACGAACCGACCCAGGGCATGGGCCATGAAGATGTGCACCGGGTCACGGAATTGATCAAGAAAGTCTCGGCCGGGCGCACCATTTTGATGGTCGAACATAATATGAGCGTGGTGTCCGGCATTTGCGACAAGATCTCGGTCTTGCAAAGGGGGGCCATGCTGGCCGAAGGCAGTTACGCGGAAGTGTCGGGCAATCGGCAAGTAATGGAAGCGTATATGGGTACTTCCGAGCCGGCAGGGGCGCAGGGATGACGGCGGCATTGGAGATTGCCAATCTGCATACCTGGTATGGCGAATCGCATATTTTGCACGACGTCAATATGTCGGTGCAACAAGGGGAAGTCGTCACTTTGCTGGGCCGCAATGGCGCCGGCCGCAGCACCACCCTGCGCGCCATCATGGGATTGACGGGCCAGCGCAAGGGCACGATCAAGGTCAATGGCGTCGAGGCAATCGGTTTGCCCACGCATAAAATTGCCCACCTCGGGGTCGGTTACTGCCCGGAAGAGCGCGGCATTTTCTCGTCGTTGTCGACCGAGGAAAACCTGATGCTGCCGCCCGCGCTGGACACGGGCCACAAGGGCATGTCGATCGCGGAAATCTATGCCATGTTCCCCAATCTGGAAGAGCGCCGCCACAGCCAGGGCACCCGCCTGTCCGGCGGCGAACAGCAAATGCTGGCCGTGGCGCGCATCTTGCGCACGGGCGCGCGCCTGCTCTTGCTCGATGAAATCTCGGAAGGCTTGGCGCCCGTGATCGTGCAAGGCCTGGCGCGCATGATCATGACGCTCAAGGCGAAAGGTTACACGATTATCATGGTCGAACAGAATTTCCGTTTCGCCGCGCCGCTGGCGGACCGGTTTTACGTGATGGAGCACGGTCAGATCGTCGAGACGTTTGCTGCTGCCGAATTGGCGGCCAAGATGCCGGTTTTGAATGAGCTTTTGGGCGTGTGATATAGCAAGTAATAACAAATACTTATAACGGAGACAAAAAATGAAAATCAAAGCAATCGCCACCGCCGCCGCCCTGTGCGCGCTGTCTGGCGCCGTCCAGGCCCAGGTTTCCGGCGACACCATCAAGATCGGTTTCATCACGGACATGTCCGGCGTCTATTCCGACGTCGACGGCCAGGGTGGGGCGGAAGCGATCAAGATGGCGATTGCCGATGCGGGTGTGGTGATCGCCGGTAAAAAAGTGGAATTCATTTCGGCCGATCACCAGAACAAGGCCGACATCGCCGCCTCCAAGGCGCGCGAATGGTTCGATCAGCAAGGCGTCGACATGTTGATCGGCGGCACCAATTCGGGCGCCAATCTGGCGATGGCGAAAGTAGCGGCGGAAAAGAAAAAAGTCTTCATTGCGATCGGCGCCGGCTCGTCGCGCCTGACCAACGAGGAATGTACCCCGTACACCGTGCATTACGCTTACGACACCGTGGCGCTGGCGCGCGGCACCGGCGGCACCATCGTCAAGCAGGGCGGCAAGAGCTGGTATTTCCTGACCGCCGATTACGCTTTCGGCGCCTCGCTGGAAAAAGACACGGCCGAAGTGGTGAAGGCGGCCGGCGGCAAGGTGCTGGGCAGCGTCAAGCATCCGCTGGGCGCCTCCGATTTCTCGTCTTTCCTGTTGCAGGCGCAGGCCTCGAAGGCGCAGATTTTGGGCCTGGCCAATGCCGGCGGCGACGCCATCAACAGCATCAAGGCGGCCAATGAATTCGGCTTGACCAAGAATATGAAGCTGGCCGGTTTGCTGATGTTCATCAACGACGTCCATTCCCTGGGTCTGGGCTTGACTCAAGGCATGTACCTGACCGATGGCTGGTACTGGGACTTGAATCCGGACACCCGGGCCTGGTCCAAGCGCTATTTCGACAAGATGAAGAAAGAGCCGTCGATGTTGCAAGCGGCCGACTATTCGGCCGCCGCGACTTACTTGAAGGCGGTCAAGGCAACCGGCGGCGACGATACCACCAAGGTCATGGCCTACCTGAAAGGCAACAAGATCAATGATATGTTCACCAAGGGCGGCGAGATCCGTCCCGACGGCCGCATGGTACACGATATGTATTTGATGGAAGTCAAAAAGCAATCGGAATCGAAATACCCTTGGGATTACTACAAGGTCGTGGCCACCGTGCCGGGCGCCCAAGCCTATGTGACCAAGGCCGAATCGAAGTGTTCGCTCTGGAAATAAACTGAGCCGGGCCGGCGCCTCGCCGGCCGCGCCGCCCCGGCGCGCGCTTGCCCATCCTTCGATTCACCGCCGGCCATGCCGGCGACTCTTATATTGTGATGCCATGGAAATTTTCGGCGTTCCGCTCCAAGCGATGATGAGCCAGTTGCTGCTGGGCTTAGTCAACGGTTCCTTTTATGCCATGTTATCCCTGGGCCTGGCCGTGATTTTCGGCTTGCTCAACGTTATCAATTTCTCGCACGGCGCGCTCTACATGATGGGCGCCTTCCTGGCCTGGATCGGCGTCAGCCGCTTCGGCATGAGTTACTGGGCCATGCTGGCCCTGGCGCCCTTGCTGGTCGGCGCCTTCGGCATCGTGATTGAAAAAACCATGTTGCGCTGGCTTTACAAGCTCGACCATTTATATGGCTTGCTGCTGACATTTGGCATCACCCTGATCGTCGAAGGCGTGTTCCGTTCTTTTTACGGCGTGTCCGGCGAAACCTTGCCGGTGCCGGAATTGCTGCACGGCTCGACCGACCTCGGCTTCATGGTCTTGCCGAATTACCGGGCCTGGGTGGTGGTGGCGTCGCTGGGCGTGTGTTTTGCGACCTGGTTCGTGATTGAAAAAACCAAGCTCGGCTCTTACCTGCGGGCCGGCACCGAGAACCCGAAACTGGTGGAAGCGTTCGGCATCAATGTGCCTTTGATGGTGACCCTGACTTACGGCTTCGGCGTGGCCCTGGCCGGCTTTGCCGGCGTGCTGGCGGCGCCCATCATCAATGTTACGCCGCTGATGGGCTCGAACCTGATCATCGTCGTGTTTGCCGTTGTCGTGATCGGCGGCATGGGTTCCATCATGGGCTCCATCTTGACCGGCCTGGGCCTGGGCGTGATCGAAGGCCTGACCCGCGTGTTTTATCCGGAAGGCTCGGCCACCGTGGTCTTCGTGGTGATGGTCGTCGTGCTGCTGTTGCGCCCGGCCGGCCTGTTTGGCAAAGAGAAATGATACCTTGGAGCATACAAAGATGAACAAAAACATAGGCTATGCCATCGCGCTCGCGGTGGCCCTGGCCGCGCCTTTCATCGGCTATCCCGTCTTCCTGATGAAGTTATTATGCTTCGCGCTATTTGCCTGCGCCTTCAATTTGCTGATCGGCTACACCGGCTTGCTGTCGTTCGGCCACGCGGCCTTCTTTGGCGCGGCCGGTTATGTTTCCGGCCATGCGCTCAAGGTGCTGGGCATGCCGGTCGAACTGGGCTTGCTGGCCGGTGTTGCCAGCGGCGCCCTGATTGGCCTGGTGATGGGCGCGCTGGCGATACGCCGGCAAGGCATTTATTTTTCGATGATCACCCTGGCGCTGGCGCAAATGGTGTATTTCCTGGCGCTGCGTTTGCCGTTCACGGGCGGCGAAGATGGCTTGCAAGGCGTGCCGCGTGGCAAGCTGTTTGGCGCGCTTGATTTGTCAAACGACACCACCCTGTATTTCGTCGTGCTGGCCATTGCCGTGGCCGGCTTTGGCCTGATCATGCGCACCGTCCATTCGCCGTTCGGGCAAGTCTTGAAAGCCATCAAGGAGAACGAGCCGCGCGCGATTTCCCTCGGCTACGACGTGGACAAGTACAAATTACTGGCCTTCGTGCTGTCGGCTGCGCTGACCGGCCTGGCCGGCGCCACCAATACCCTGGTACAAGGTTTTGAGACGCTCACCGATGTGCACTGGAGCATGTCTGGCCTGGTAATCCTGATGACCCTGGTGGGCGGCATGGGCACCCTGGCCGGCCCCATTCTCGGCGCCGTGCTTATCATCGCGCTGGAAAACAAGCTGGGCGACTTCGGCATCTTCCTGGCCGCGCATACCGGGGTCGACTGGTTCAACACGCTGGGCGAATCGGTCAGCATGATTACGGGCCTGATCTTCGTCGCTTGCGTGCTCTTGTTCCGACGGGGAATCGTGGGCGAGATCGTGGCCCGCTTCAGTAGCGGCGGCCAGGTGGCCAGATAATCAAGCGGCGCCGGACTCCCAGTCCGGCGTTTTTCATTGGAGCATCAATATTTGAAAGGGTGACATGAACAATGTAAAACGGGCATATACCTTGACGCTGGCGGCGCTGGCCTTGAGCGGTTGCGGCAGCCTGCATGACGCGGAAAAGCTGAACCTGGCGCCGGCGTATCTGGGGGCCATTTCCAGCGCCGACTATGACGGCGTGTCGAATGACTTGCTGACCGCCGGCCTGGGCAAGACTGGCCTGGGCAACGCGGCGCCGGCCTTCGCCGACCCGCTCCATCCGAGCGCCGTGGAGCTGCGCCGCAACGCGATCCACTCGAACTACCGGGCCGTGCTCGATATCAGTCCCAACAGCGGCTACGGCACCCTGTACGGCCCGAATGTCGATGCCGGCGGCACGCCGACCGCCAGCGAAGGCATGATTGCCGGCAGCGAATACATCGCTTACGCCGACGATGGCAGCGGCCGGCAAAACGTGACCCTGATGGTGCAAGTGCCGGCCGGCTTCGATCCCGACCATCCCTGCATCGTCACCGGCACCTCGAGCGGCTCGCGCGGCATTTACGGCGCCATCGGCAGTTCCGGCGAATGGGGCTTGAAAAACGCTTGCGCCGTGGCCTATTCGGACAAGGGTAGCGGCATCGGCTTATACCTGTTTGACGACGATAGCGTGAATCTGCAAAACGGGGTGCGCGCCGCGCGTGCGGTAGCCGGTGCGCAATCGAATTTTACGCCCATCTTGAGCGACGCCGAGCGGGCCACCTTCGCGGCCGGATTCCCGAACCGGGTCGCGGGAAAACATGCCCATTCGCAGCAAAATCCCGAAAAGGCATGGGGCCAGTCGACCCTGCAAGCCATCGAATTCACCTACTATGTGCTCAATGAAAAATACGGCGCGCTGGCTGCCGATGGCAAGCGCCACTTGCTGCGGATCACGCCCAACAATACCATCACGATTGCCTCGAGCATTTCGAATGGCGGCGGTTCGGCCTTGCGGGCGGCCGAGCAAGACGTCAAGGGCTTGATCAATGGCGTGGCCGTGACCGAGCCGCAAGTGCAACCGAACTCGGCTACCGGCTATACGGTCAGGCAGGGCGGGGTGGCGGTCGGCGCCCAAGGCAAGCCCCTGTTCGACTATGCGACTTACGCCGCGCTATACCAGCCGTGCATTGCCGCCGGCGCGGCCAATCCGGGACGTTGCAATGCGCTGGTGGCCAAGGGTTTGCTGACCGGCGCCGATCTGGCCACGCAGCAAAGCAATGCCAAGGCCAAGATGCAAACCTATGGCTGGCTGGCCGATTCCGATCCGCTGCAGGCGGCCCACGCCGGCACCAATATCCTGGTGGCGGTGACTTACGCTAATGCCTACGGCAAGTTTTCGGTGAGCGAGAATGTGTGCGGCTTCAGCTTCGCGGCCACCGATGCGACCGGCAATCCGGTCGCCTTCACGGCAGCGCAAAGGGCGGCCAGCTTCGCGGCGCAAAACGGCCTTCCCGGCAGCGTGGTGTATGAGGATTCGGTCGGCGGCGCCAAGGCCTATACCTTGGGCCTGTCGCCATCGAGCGGACTGGCCGACCAGGCGTTAGATGGTTTCCTGTGCCTGCGGGCGCTGGCCACCGGGCTTGACCCGGTTGGCGGTGGCCCGCTCAGGCCGGCGCTGGCGGCGCAAAGCGCGCGTGTGCTGGCCGGCATCGCCGAGGCCCAGGCCAGCGGCAATTTGCGCGGCAAACCAGCCATCATCGTGCATGGCCGCAGCGATACGCTCATTCCCGTCAATCACGCGTCGCGCGCTTACCTCGGTTTGAATGCCGTGACCGAAGGCGCGGCCAGCAAGCTGCGCTACATTGAAGTGATGAACGCCAACCACTTCGATTCCTTCACCAACGCCATGCCGAACGTGATCGTGCCCTTGCATATCTATCTGGTCAGGGCGCTCGACGCAATGTATGCCAACCTGAAAAGTGCGCGGGCCCTGCCGCCGTCGCAAGTGGTGCGCACTGTCACGCGGGCTGACGCCACGAGCCTGATCACGGTGGCCAATGTGCCGCCGATCGCGGCGACGCCGTCCGCCGCCGATGCCATCATCGTCAGCGGTGCCACGGTGAACGTGCCGAACTAAGGCGTCGTGTAAGCACATGAGGTCGATCCCGGCCGCGCACGTCGCGCCGGGATGTTTATTCCACCAGGAATTTCTCCGCTAATTGCCTGCGAGCCGAGGGCGCTCGTACAATGGACATTTCCCATGGCACTTAGGATTTCATGCTTGATTTTTTCTTGTTGGCTGGTGCGGCATTCTTGGCCGGCCTGGTGGATGCGGTGGTGGGCGGCGGCGGCCTGATACAGATACCGGTCTTGTTTTCAGTGTTTCCGAATACGGTGCCGGCGACCTTGCTAGGCACCAGCAAGCTGGCCGGCATTTTCGGCACGGGTGCCGCCGCCGTCAATTATGCGCGCCGCGTGCGCATCGCCTGGAGTACGGCGGCGCCGGCCGCGATTGCCGCGTTTGTGCTGGCCTTTGCCGGCGCCTATACGGTGACCAGGATTCCGCCCGATTTTATGCGCGCCCTGTTGCCGGTGGTATTGCTGGCAGTGGCCATCTATACATTCTGGAAAAAGGATTTTGGCAGCATCCACGCACCGCGCCATTCCGGCTTGCGGGAAAAGGCGATCGCCGTTGCCATCGGCGGCTGCATCGGATTTTACGACGGCTTCTTCGGCCCCGGCACGGGCAGCTTCCTGGTATTTTTGTTCGTGCGTTTTTTTGGCTTCGATTTCCTCGGGGCTTCGGCCGTGGCCAAGGTGGTCAACGTGGCGTGCAATTTCTCGGCCCTGATGTGGTTTGGCTTCAGCGGCCACTTGATCTGGCAACTGGGCTTGTTGATGGCCGTTTGCCAGGTGGCCGGCTCGCTGCTCGGCTCGCGTCTGGCAATCAGGCATGGCAGCGTATTCGTGCGCAAGCTGTTCTTGCTGGTGGTGTCGGTGCTGATCGTCAAGACCGCCTACGATGCCTTTCTCAAATGGCATCTGTGATTTGTTCCACGTGAAACAATCGGCGTGAAGCGGGTCTTCCACGCGCTGTTCCACGTGGAACATTCCACGCCTTCAGATTAAAATATAGGCAGCGCAGAGTCCCGCCGGCAAAAAGACTCTATAATCTGTCCTCATCCCTCGCAATTACCAATTCCAACATGTTATTTCCAACTGAATTCGACGTTATCGTCGTCGGCGGCGGTCACGCCGGCACCGAAGCGGCACTCGCTTCCGCCCGCATGGGCCAGAAGACTCTCTTGCTTACGCATAATATCGAGACCCTGGGCCAGATGTCGTGCAACCCGTCCATCGGCGGCATCGGCAAGGGGCACCTGGTCAGGGAAGTCGATGCCATGGGCGGCGCGATGGCCATCGCCACCGACGAGGCGGGCATTCAGTTCCGTATCTTGAATTCGTCCAAGGGCCCGGCCGTGCGCGCCACTCGCGCCCAGGCCGACCGCATCTTGTACAAGGCGGCGATCCGCTCGCGCCTGGAAAACCAGCCCAATTTGTGGCTGTTCCAGCAAGCGGTCGATGACTTGATGGTGGAGGGCGAGCGCGTGGTTGGCGCCGTGACCCAGATCGGCATCAAGTTCCTGGCCCGCGCCGTGGTCTTGACGGCCGGCACTTTCCTGGACGGCAAGATCCACGTCGGCTTGAATAATTATTCGGCTGGACGCGCCGGCGATCCGCCCGCCATTTCCCTGTCGGCCCGATTGAAGGAATTGAAATTGCCGCAAGGTCGCCTGAAGACGGGCACGCCGCCGCGCATCGATGGCCGCAGCATCGATCTGTCGGTGATGCAAGAGCAGCCGGGCGACCTCGATCCGGTGCCCGTGTTTTCCGTGATGGGCAATGCCGCCATGCATCCGCGCCAAGTGCCGTGCTGGGTCACCCACACCAATGCGCACACGCATGACATCATCCGTGCCGGCCTCGACCGCAGCCCCATGTACACGGGCGTGATCGAAGGCGTCGGCCCCCGCTATTGCCCTTCGATCGAAGACAAGATCCACCGCTTCGCCGGCAAGGAATCGCACCAGATCTTCCTCGAGCCGGAAGGCTTGACCACCAATGAATTCTATCCGAACGGCATTTCGACGAGCTTGCCCTTCGACGTGCAGATCGCCCTGGTGCAATCGATGAAAGGCATGGAAAACGCCCACATCTTGCGGCCTGGCTATGCCATCGAATACGATTATTTCGACCCGCGCGGTTTGAAAGCATCGCTGGAAACCAAGGTCGTGGCCGGCCTGTTCTTTGCCGGCCAGATCAACGGCACCACCGGTTACGAAGAAGCGGCGGCGCAAGGCATGCTGGCCGGCTTGAACGCGGCCTTGCTCACCCAAGGCCGCGAAGCCTGGGTGCCGGGTCGCTCCGAAGCTTACCTCGGCGTGCTGGTTGACGACCTGGTCACACAGGGCGTGCAAGAGCCGTACCGGATGTTTACCAGCCGTGCCGAGTATCGCCTCAGCCTGCGCGAAGATAATGCCGACATGCGCCTGACGGAAATCGGCCGCCGCCTCGGTTGCGTCGGCGACGCCCAATGGCAAGCCTTCGAAAGCAAGCGCGAGGCGGTGGCCCTGGAATTGGAACGCCTGCGCTCGACCTGGGTCAATCCGCGCATCCTGGCGGCAGCCGAATCGGAGCGCGTGATCGGCCAGGCCATCGAACGCGAATATTCGCTGGCCGACTTGCTGTGCCGACCGAACGTCGCCTACGACAGCTTGATGAGCCTGACGGGCGTCGATGGCCAGGCCTTGGCCGGCCCCGGCGTGGACGATGCCGCCGTGCGCGAACAAGTCGAAATCCAGCTCAAGTACGCCGGTTACATCGAACGCCAGAGCAAGGAGATCGAGCGCCATGAACATTATGAAAACCTGAAGTTGCCGGATGGCTTCAATTACCTCGATATCGGTGCCTTGTCGATCGAAGTGCGGCAAAAGCTCGACAAGCAGCGCCCCGAAACGCTGGGCCAGGCTTCGCGCATTTCCGGCGTGACGCCGGCCGCGATCTCGCTCTTGCTGGTGCATTTGAAGAAGCGCGGCTTCGGCGCTGCCTTGAAGGAAGAAGCATGAAGCCCTTCGACCGCGCCGCGCTGGCGCAGATTCTGGAAAAGGGTATCGCCGAACTGGGCCTGGATTTGAGCCAGGCGCAGGTCGGGCAATTGCTCGATTACCTGGCGCTGCTGGCGAAATGGAATGCCGTCTATAACCTGACCTCGGTGCGCGACCCGCTGCAAATGGTGACCCAGCACGTGCTCGATTCGCTCGCTGCGGTGCCGGCCTTTGCCGGTGCCGCCAATGTACTCGACGTCGGCGCCGGCGGCGGCTTGCCGGGTATGGTGTTGGCGATCGCCCGTCCCGACATGAAAGTGTCGCTGATCGATACGGTACACAAGAAAACCGCCTTCCTGACGCAAGTGAAGGCGGAACTGGGCCTGGGCAATGTCACGGTGTACACCATGCGCGTCGAGCAATTGCAGGTCGAGCCGAAATTCGACGTGATCACTTCGCGCGCCTTTGCCGACCTGTCCGACTTCGTCAACTGGTCCGGCCACGCGCTGGCCGAGGGCGGCCAATTCATCGCCTTGAAGGGCGTGGCCCCGCCGGACGAGCGCGAACGGTTGCCGGCGCAGTGGCAAGTGACGCAATTGCGGCCTTTGCGGGTACCAGGGCTGGATGCGGAGCGGCACCTGGTGTTCATTGCAAAATCGGCAAGTTGAAATTAAATTATATAAATCGTTTATATGATATGTACCGTATAAACAATATAAATTGTATTAACTATATAAATTATTTGTATAGTATAAATAATATAAACCGTAACGGCGGAGTCGCCGTTGCGGACCGACGATATTTAAAATAAGAAGATACATGGCCAAAATATTTTGCGTTGCGAATCAAAAGGGCGGGGTCGGCAAGACCACCACCAGCGTCAACCTCTCGGCCGGATTGGCCAAGCTGAACCAGCGTGTGCTGCTGGTTGACCTGGACCCGCAGGGCAACGCCACCATGGGCGCCGGCATCAACAAGGCCGGCTTGACGGCCTCGACCTATGAAGTGATGCTGGGCGAGTGCGATGTGAAGAGCGCGCGCCAGCGTTCCGAGGCGGGGCGCTTCGACGTGCTGCCCTCGAACCGTGAACTGGCCGGGGCCGAAGTCGAGATGGTCGCGATGGACCAGCGCGAAACCCGGCTCAAGGATGCGCTGGCCGAAGTCGATGCCGACTACGACTTCATCCTGGTCGATTGCCCGCCGGCGCTGTCGATGCTGACCCTGAACGGCTTGTGCGCCGCGCATGGCGTGATCATTCCCATGCAATGCGAGTATTACGCGCTGGAAGGCTTGTCCGACCTGGTCAACACGATCAAGAAGGTGCACGCCAATTTGAACCCGGACTTGAAGATCATCGGCTTGCTGCGCGTGATGTTCGATCCACGCATGACGCTGTCGCAACAAGTGTCGGCCCAGCTTGAGCAACATTTCGGCGACAAGGTATTCCAGACCATCATCCCGCGCAATGTGCGGCTGGCCGAAGCGCCCTCGTATGGTTTGCCGGGCGTCACCTTCGACCCCAGTTCCAAGGGCGCGCAAGCGTATATCGCCTTCGGCGCCGAAATGGTCGAGCGCATCAAACATATGTAATCAGCCGGCAAGGGTGCAAACACCTTTGCCAGATAACAATTAGGACAGCATGGCAACTAAAAAACTTAAAGGCTTGGGACGCGGCCTCGACGCCCTGCTTGGCGGCGGCGATTTCAGCAGCCCCGATGTGGGCGCGCCAACTTCATTGGCACCATCGCAAATGCAAGCCGGCAAATACCAGCCGCGCACCCGCATGGACGAGGGCGGCTTGAATGAACTGGCCGCTTCGATCAAGGCGCAAGGCTTGATGCAACCGATTCTGGTACGCCCGGTCGGCCAGGATACCTTGAGCGGCGCCGTCAAATATGAAATCATCGCCGGCGAGCGGCGCTTCCGCGCGGCCCAGATTGCCGGACTGGAACAAATTCCGGTGCTGGTGCGCGATGTCGACGACATGGCCGCCGCCGCCATGGCCTTGATCGAAAATATCCAGCGCGAAGACTTGAATCCGCTGGAAGAGGCGCAAGGCATCAACCGCCTGATCACGGATTTCAATTTCACCCACGAGCAGGCGGCCACGGCGGTCGGACGCTCGCGCAGCGCCGTCTCGAACCTGTTGCGCCTGATGAATCTGGCCGCGCCCGTGCAAACCATGTTGATGGCCGGCGATATCGACATGGGCCACGCGCGCGCCTTGCTGGCCGTCGACAATGCGATCCAGATCACGCTGGCCAATCTGGTGGTGGCCAAGCGCCTGTCGGTGCGCGAAACGGAAAAGCTGGTCAATCAGACCCTGGAACAGCAAGCCAATCCGACCCCGGCCCGGCAAAAGGAAAAATCGGGCGATATCGCGCGCCTGGAAGAAGAATTGTCGGACGCGCTGGCCACGCCGGTGGTCTTCAAGATGGGCAGCAAGGGCCGCGGCCAGATGGTGATCGACTTTGCCGACCTGGATGTGCTCGATGGTTTGCTGAGCCGCCTGCGCGGGTGAGGTTAGCCCGGCTTGGCGTGGTGCAAATGCCGCTAAAACGGCGTGAAAACGTCTGTTTCACGCAGCATTTGCCCTGCTGCGGCGCAGCAATGTTTGACTCCTGGCATCAAAGCCAATTATAATCCCGTGTCTTTGCGTGTTTGGATTTTTCCAGGAAGTTGGCAAGTGAGTGATTCTAAGCAAAATATTGCCAAGCCTATCTATAAAGTCGTTGCTCTCCAGCTAGTTATCGCCGCCAGTTTCGCGGTGCTGGTCAGCGTGCTGGGCGATGCGCACAAAGGCTGGTCTGCCGCGTACGGCGGAGCGGTGGCGGTCATCGGCAGTCTGATGTACGCGATGCTCGTCGCCAGCGGTTCGGACGACGCCAATAAAGTATTTCGGGCGCATTTGCGCGCCGAATTAGTAAAAATATTTATCACAGTGGTGCTGTTTGTGTTGGCACTGGTGCTGTTTCAGTCGGCCGCCTGGTTATGGCTGATCTTGGGTTTCGCGATGGCAACCTTAGCATATTGGTTTTCATTGCTCGCTGTTTAATCATTGGTTCCGGGGCTATGCTTTGGAACGACAAATCTAAATTCATTTATGACCACAGAACACGCTATTGAAGCGGGCCACGCTGCCCCGGCCAACGCCACCGAATACATCAAGCACCATTTGACCCATTTGCACGATGCGTCAGGCCAATACAATCTGGATACGTTCTGGATTTCTGCGCTTCTGGGCATGGTTTTCCTGGGCGTGTTTTACATGGCTTCGCGCCGCGCCACGGCCGGCGTGCCGGGCAAGCTGCAAAACTTTGTCGAAATGATACTGGAGATGGTCAACGACACCGTCAACAGCGCCTTTCACGCGAAAAGCAATGTCATCGCGCCGCTGGCCGTGACGATTTTCGTCTGGGTTTGGTTGCTCAACGCGATGGACTTCTTGCCGGTCGACTTGCTGCCGAAACTGCTCAGCTATGCCGGCGTGCATAATCTGCGCGTGGTGCCGACGGCCGACGTGAATCACACTTTCGGCATGTCTTTCTCGGTCTTGCTGTGCATCATAGGCTTCTCGATCAAGGCCAAGGGCGTCGGCGGCTGGGGTAAAGAGTTGCTGACCGCACCATTCCACGCTCACGGCCCGATGGCCATCGTGCTGGCCCCGATCAATTTGTTCTTCCAGTTGATCGAAATGATCGCTAAACCAATTTCGCTGTCGTTGCGACTGTTCGGCAATATGTATGCCGGCGAGCTGATTTTCATCTTGATCGCGTTGTTGCCTTGGTGGGCGCAGTGGTTGTTGGGTGGTCCATGGGCAATCTTCCACATCCTGATTGTGACTTTGCAAGCTTTTGTGTTTATGGCGTTGACAGTTGTGTACCTCAGCCTCGCGGTCGAGAAACATTAATCATCAACTTTATATTTTGTTTTTTAGTATCTTTCGTTTTTAAATTTAGGAGAATTTTATGCAAGCTCTGATCGCACAAGTACAAAGCATGACCGTTCTGGCAGCAGCAATCATCATCGGCCTGGGCGCCATCGGCACAGCTCTCGGCTTCGCTATTCTGGGCGGCAAATTCCTGGAAGCGTCGGCCCGTCAACCTGAACTGATGCCACAATTGCAAACCAAACTGTTCGTTATCGCCGGTCTGCTGGATGCGATTTCGATGATCGGCGTCGGCGTTGCTCTGCTGTACACCTTCAACAACCCGTTCCTGGCTGCCGTTATCGCCGCTGCTGGTAAGTAATACTGCTCCAACCCTAGGAGAAACTTTTAGTTAGGAGCAAGGTATGGACATCAATATGTCGCTCGTCGGGCAGATGATCACCTTCGCGGTGCTGGTCTGGTTTTCGATGAAGTTCGTATTTCCAGCGCTGAACACGGCGTTGGATGAGCGTGCCAAAAGAATCGCGGATGGATTGGCTGCTGCCGATCAGGGTCAGGCTTCGATGGCTATCGCTGAGAAGCGGGCTCAAGCCGAGTTGGCCGGTGCGCGCGAAGAAGCTCAAATGCGGGTTGCGGACGCTGAAAAGCGCGCCCAACTGGTCGCCGATGAGATCAAAGCAAATGCACAAGCCGAAGCGAACCGCATTATTGCGCAAGCCAAGGCAGACGCTGATCAGCAACTGGCAAAAGCACGCGAACTATTGCGCGCTCAGGTGGCTGACCTGGCTGTCAAGGGCGCCGAGCAAATCCTGAAGCGCGAAGTGACGGCATCGGCTCACGCCGATCTGTTGGCGCGCCTCGCAGTCGAGCTGTAATCATGGCAGAACTCGCAACCGTCGCCCGTCCCTACGCGGAAGCCTTATTCCGCGTAGCCCAAGCTGGTAAGGAATCGAATGGCCTCGCGGTGTGGGCCGAGCTGGTGTCAGAATTGGCACAGATCGGCGATCACCCCGAGGTGCAGGCGTTTGCCCGCAATCCGAAAGCGTCGGAAAGCGACGTGGCCGCCACGATTTTGTCCCTGGTGAAGTCGCCGCTGAATCAGGAAGTGAAAAACTTCCTGGCGATGCTGGTTGAAAATGGCCGCATCAGTTTGCTGCCTGAAATCGGCGCGCAATTCCACCTGTTGAAAAACGCGGTGGAAGGTGCGGCCGACGCCGAGATTTCGAGCGCATTCGAGCTGAGCGCCGCGCAAGTGGCCGATCTGGTCGCTACGCTGGAAAAAAAGTTCAGCCGTAAGCTCAATCCGGCCGTGACAGTGGACCCATCGCTGATCGGCGGCGTGCGCGTGGTTGTCGGCGATCAAGTGCTCGACACCTCGGTGCGCGCCAAGTTGCAGCAAATGCGTGTCGCACTGACGTCGTAAGCCACGGCTCACGCCGACCAGCAGACCCTTACCCCTCGCGCAAGCTGAGAGAAACACTTTTAGGAGTTAGTATGCAACTCAATTCATCTGAAATCAGCGAGTTGATCAAGAGCCGGATCCAAGGTCTTGACGGCGGCGCTGAAGTGCGTAACCAAGGCACGGTTATTTCCGTAGCCGACGGTATCTGCCGCATCCACGGTTTGTCCGACGTGATGCAAGGCGAGATGCTGGAATTCCCGGGCAACACCTTTGGTCTGGCGATGAACCTGGAGCGCGACTCCGTCGGTTCCGTCATCCTGGGCGATTACGAGCACATCTCCGAAGGCGACACGGTCAAATGTACCGGCCGCATCCTGGAAGTGCCGATCGGTCCGGAATTGCTTGGCCGCGTGGTCAACGCCCTCGGTCAACCGATCGACGGCAAAGGCCCGGTCAACGCCAAAATGACGGCCGCGATTGAAAAAATCGCGCCGGGCGTGATTGCCCGCCAGTCCGTGTCGGAACCGATGCAGACCGGCTTGAAATCGATTGATGCGATGGTACCTATCGGCCGCGGTCAACGCGAACTGATCATTGGTGACCGTCAAACTGGTAAGTCGGCCGTGGCGATTGATGCGATCATCAATCAAAAAGGCCAGAACATGAAGTGTATCTATGTCGCGATCGGCCAAAAGGCTTCGTCGATCAAGAACATCGTGCGCTCGCTGGAATTGCATGGCGCGATGGAATACACCATTGTCGTGGCCGCCTCGGCAGCCGAATCGGCCGCGATGCAATACATTTCCCCGTACTCCGGTTGCGCCATGGGCGAATACTTCCGTGACCGCGGCGAAGATGCCTTGATCGTCTACGACGATCTGTCCAAGCAAGCTGTTGCTTACCGTCAGATTTCGCTGTTGCTGCGCCGTCCACCAGGCCGCGAAGCGTATCCTGGCGATGTGTTCTACCTGCACAGCCGCCTGCTCGAACGCGCAGCGCGCGTCAGCTCGGACTATGTCGAAAAGTTTACCGATGGCGCCGTCAAAGGCAAGACCGGTTCCCTGACTGCCTTGCCTATCATTGAAACGCAAGCGGGCGACGTGTCGGCTTTCGTTCCAACCAACGTGATTTCGATCACCGACGGCCAAATCTTCCTGGAAACGTCGCTGTTCAACTCGGGTATCCGTCCTGCGATTAACGCCGGTATTTCCGTATCGCGCGTCGGTGGCGCCGCCCAGACCAAGGTCATCAAAAACCTGTCCGGCGGTATCCGTACCGACTTGGCGCAATATCGTGAATTGGCCGCGTTCGCGCAGTTCGCTTCCGACCTCGATGAATCGACCCGCAAGCAGTTGGACCGCGGCGCGCGCGTGACGGAATTGCTCAAGCAAGCCCAATACTCGCCACTGCCGATCTCGCTGATGGCCGTGTCCCTGTTCTCCGTGAACAAGGGCTTCCTGGACGATGTGCCAGTCAAGCAAGTGTTGGCTTTCGAAGCCGGCGTCCACGCTTACATGAAAACCAAGCAAGCTGCTCTCCTGGCCAAGATCGAAGAAACCAAGCAACTCGACAAAGACGGCGAAGCTGCCTTGTCGGCCGCTGTTGCTGATTTCAAAAAATCCGGCGCATATTAAGCGACCAGGCGGTCCGTCATTGTTTGACGGGCCGCCCAACGCACAAGGAGTAAGGACTCATGGCATCAGGCAAAGAGATACGTGGCAAGATCAAAAGCGTAGAAAATACGAAGAAGATCACCAAGGCGATGGAAATGGTCGCCGCGTCCAAAATGCGCAAGGCGCAAGACCGGATGCGGGCCGCCCGTCCCTATAGTGACAAGATTCGCAATATCGCCGCCAATCTGGCGCGGGCAAATCCGGAATACACGCACCCGTTCCTGGCAGTTGCCAAGGGCACGGACGCGAAAGCGGTGGGCTTCATCATCGTCACGACCGACAAGGGTCTGTGCGGTGGCTTGAATACCAACGTGCTGCGTCTGGTGACGTCGAAATCGCGCGAACTGGAAGCGGCTGGCAACAAGATTCAAGCCGTCGCCATCGGTAACAAAGGTTTGGGATTTTTGAATCGGGTCGGCGTCAAGGTCATCGCTCACGCGACACAGATCGGTGACACACCGCACCTCGATAAATTGATCGGGCCGGTCAAAGTCATGCTGGAACAATTCCAGGCGGGCAAGCTCGACGCGGTGTACCTGTGCTACACCAAATTCATCAATACGATGAAGCAAGAGCCGATGATGGAGCAATTGCTGCCATTGGCCGCTGAAAAGATGCAAGCCGACAAAGGTAATCACACTTGGGATTACATTTACGAGCCGGATGCGCAAAGCGTGATTGATGAATTGCTGGAGCGCTATGTTGAAGCGCTGGTGTACCAGTCGGTGGCTGAAAACCTGGCGTCCGAGCAATCGGCGCGCATGGTTGCGATGAAGTCGGCGAGCGACAACGCCGGTAGCGTGATTGGCGAGTTGAAGTTGATCTACAACAAAACCCGTCAAGCAGCGATTACCAAAGAACTCTCCGAAATCGTCGCCGGTGCGGCTGCGGTTTAAACGAATTTAACTATATTTGAAGGAACGAACATGGCTGATGGCAAAATCGTTCAGTGTATCGGCGCTGTGGTGGACGTTGAGTTTCCACGCAATGCGATGCCTAAGGTATACGATGCCTTGAAGATGGCGGGCTCGGACCTGACCCTGGAAGTACAACAGCAATTGGGCGACGGCATTGTCCGTACCATTGCGCTGGGTACCTCGGACGGTCTGCGTCGCGGCATGATGATTCAAAACACCGGCAAGCCTATCATGGTGCCGGTCGGTAAAGCGACCCTGGGTCGCATCATGGACGTGCTGGGCAATCCTATCGATGAATGCGGTCCTGTCTCGCACGAGCAAACCGCGTCGATCCACCGCAAGCCACCTGCGTATGACGAATTGTCGCCATCGCAAGAGCTGCTGGAAACCGGCATCAAGGTGATTGACTTGGTCTGCCCGTTTGCCAAGGGCGGTAAAGTCGGCCTGTTCGGCGGCGCCGGCGTGGGCAAGACCGTCAACATGATGGAATTGATTAACAACATCGCCAAGGCTCACTCGGGTGTTTCCGTGTTTGCCGGCGTGGGTGAGCGTACTCGCGAGGGTAATGACTTTTACCACGAGATGGCTGACGCCAAAGTGGTCGATCTGGAAAATCCGGAAAACTCCAAAGTGGCAATGGTCTACGGTCAGATGAATGAACCGCCGGGCAACCGTCTGCGCGTTGCGCTGACCGGCCTGACGATCGCCGAATCGTTCCGCGATGAAGGTAAAGACGTGTTGTTCTTCGTCGATAACATCTATCGCTTCACCCTGGCCGGTACCGAAGTGTCGGCGCTGCTCGGCCGTATGCCGTCGGCGGTGGGTTATCAGCCTACCCTGGCTGAAGAGATGGGCCGCTTGCAAGAGCGTATCACCTCGACCAAGACCGGTTCGATCACCTCGATCCAGGCCGTCTACGTTCCAGCCGATGATTACACCGATCCGTCGCCTGCCACCACCTTCGGCCATCTGGACTCGACCGTCGCCCTGTCGCGTGACATCGCCTCGCTGGGTATCTACCCTGCCGTCGATCCACTCGATTCGACGTCGCGCCAATTGGATCCGCTGGTCGTCGGTCAAGAGCATTATGACACCGCCCGCGCCGTCCAGATGACGCTGCAACGCTACAAGGAATTGCGCGACATTATCGCGATTCTGGGTATGGATGAATTGGCGCCGGAAGACAAACTGCTGGTCGCGCGCGCTCGTAAGATGCAGCGTTTCCTGTCGCAGCCATTCCACGTCGCCGAAGTGTTTACCGGTTCGCCAGGTAAATACGTTTCGCTCAAAGATACGATCAAGGGTTTCAAAATGATCGCTTCGGGCGAACTCGATCACCTGCCGGAACAAGCGTTCTACATGGTCGGCACGATCGATGAAGCAATCGAAAAAGCCAAAAAACTTAACTAAGTTTGGGCTTGACCCCGCCTCCGGGCGGGGTTTTTCAACCCGATAGGATACACATGGCACACACAATTCACGTTGACGTGGTTTCCGCTGAAGAACTGATTTTTTCAGGCGAGGCGGAATTCGTCGCGTTGCCGGGCGAAGCGGGCGAGCTGGGGATTTATCCCAAGCATACGCCGCTGATCACCCGCATCCGTCCTGGCGCGGTGCGCATCAAGGTAGTCGGCCAGGTTGAAGAAGAGTTCGTCTTCGTCGCCGGCGGTTTGCTGGAAGTGCAACCAAACGCCGTGACCGTTCTGGCCGACACCGCGATTCGCGGCAAGGACCTGGACGAAGCAAAAGCGACTGCCGCCAAGAAACGCGCGGAAGAAACCATGCTGAACAAGGACGCGGGCATCGATTACGCGGTGGCGCAAGCCGAACTGGCCAGCGCGATCGGCCAATTGGCCGCGATCGCCAAATTGCGCGCCCGGCATTAAGCGAGCGGCAATAGCAAAAAAAAGCAGCTTCGGCTGCTTTTTTTACGTCCGTCTCGATTGATTTATTGCCGTGGCAATGGTGTGATCAGGTGAGTATACTTCCATGCGCCATGCTTGCCGAATCCGGGAGCATTATCCGTTCCATCAAAACTCGATTGCGCGCTTTTCATCCGCCGTATCAATGCCTGGTCCGTCAATGCCTTATCGTCGGGCTGAAATACATCGGTGCGCACGCTGCCCTTTGCGTCCCTTCCTTGGCGTGTCATCGTCAAGGTCCGCGTGGACGGATCGAAATACATGCCGATATCATCGGTATTCATATCCTGTAAATAGAGATTTTTATCGCGCAACTGTACGATCCACCAATCGCTGCATTGTTCCTTGGGGGATTTGGCCCATTCGCATGCGAACAGTAGCAAGAGATGGCGGCTGTCCAAGCGCTTGACCGAAAAACGCCCCTTGGTGTAGCGCCATGTCCCCGCAGGGACGGTGGTGGACGAGGCCAGGCTGTAGTCCCCTTCCAGCGCCGTTGCCGATGTGTTTGTAGCCGCTTGCGCGACTGCGGCGCCCGGTTGTCCATGCGCCGCCGCCATCAGGCAGAACGAGAACATACCGAGCCAGGCGCGGGCCTTCAAATCATTGATCTTCATGCTGATTATCCATTCCTGAAATATGTTTTTGCGGCCCACCTGAACGGCCGGTGTGGCAAGGCCTCATGATACAAGAGCCGCGCGCTGCCTTTCCCCCCATGCCGACACCGGCAAGGCTATTTCTTGCCCGCAGCGGCCTCCAGCCGTAAGGCCTTCACTTGCGTCTGGCTCACCCTGGCGCCTTGCCCGCCCCAGCGCATGCGCATGAAATTGGTCAGCTCGGCGATTTCCTTGTCGCTCAGCTTGCCCGCGAAACCGGGCATGTCCTGCATGTTTTCCTTGGCGCCGAAATGTTGCGCCCCGATGCCGTCGAGTATCACGGCAAGCAGATTATGCGGGTCGGCATTGCGCACGGTGCTGTTGGCGCGCATGGCGACGGCCACGTGCGGCTTGCCGCCGCCGTCGGTGGCGTGGCAGCCGGCGCATAGCGCGAGGTAATGGCGCCGGCCGGCGTCGAGTTCGGCCGGCGCGGCGGCCAGCGCGAGCATCGCTTGCGGCGCCGGCGGCTGGTCGCCCAGCAGATAGGTGCTGATCGCACTGACGTCGCCGGGCGCCAGGTATTGGGTGCTCAGGTGGACCACGGCGAACATCTCGCCATAGGCCGAGCCTTGCGGCGCGACGCCGCTGCTCAAGAAGCTTGTCAAGTCCGGCCCGGTCCAGCCGGCAGCCGCCAGGCCGGCCGGCGTGATGTTCGGCGCGGCGATGCGCGCCAGCGCGTTGCCGGCCAGGGTCCTGGAGGTGTCGAGTTGCCCCAGCATGCCGCGCGGCGTGTGGCATTCGGCGCAGTGGCCCAGGGTGGTGCTCAGGTAGCGGCCCCGTTGCCAGGCGGCGGACGTGCCGGTGGAAGCGTCGGGCAAGCTATCCTTGAGAAACAGCATGTTCCAGAAGCGCACGCCGAAGCGCATGTTGTACGGGAATGTGAGGTCGGCGTCGCGGTTTTTGAGGGCCACCGGCTTGGTTTGCATCAGGTAGGCGTAAATGGCGTCGCTGTCGGCCCGCGGCATTGAGCGGTAAGACGTGTAGGGCATGGCAGGATACAGGCGCCGCTGCGGCGTGACGCCTTCGCGCAGCGCCCTGTAAAAGTCGTCGGCGCTCCATTTGCCGATGCCGTATTGCTTGTCGGGCGTGATATTGCTGCCGTAAAAGGTGCCGAACGGGGCTGCTAGTTCGACGCCGCCGGCAAATGGCGCGCCGTTCGCGCTGGTATGGCAGGCGGCGCAGTCGGCTGCCTTGGTCAGGTAGCGGCCGCGCTTGATCTGTTCGGCGGCGGCCGGGGGAGCCGTTTGCCCGCCGGCCGGCAAGGCCGCGCCCAGCGTGCCGACCAGCAAGCAGCCGGCGAATACGCGCATGGCCAGCAATGTGTTCATCGCCTGGACTCCTTCACCAGTCCGGGCGTGCTCAGCACCACTTCCTTGACGGCTTCGAAGTAGCGCACATAGCCGGTGCAGCGGCAAATGTGGGCGTTCAGGGCGGCGCTGATGGTGTCGTCGACCTGGTCCCTGGCAATGGGCGCGCGGCGCAAGCTTTCCAGCAATACCGTGGCGGCGTTGACGAAGCCGGGCGTGCAATAGCCGCACTGGAAGCTGTAGTGTTCCAGGAATTTTTGCTGGATCGGTGCCAGGGCCACGATGTCGCCCTTGTCGTTGCGTTGCGCGTGGCCTTCGATGGTGCGCACCGTCTTGCCTTCGAAGAAATGGGCGCCCGTGATGCAGGAGCGCACTTCTTCGCTGCTGCCGTCGGGCTGATCGAGTATCACGACGCAGGCGTAGCATACGCCTTGGCCGCAGCCCAGGCGCGAACCTGTCAAGTCCAGGTATTCGTGCAAGAAGTCGATCATCATCAAGTTGTCGGGCACCGGCAGCGGGCCGATTTGTTTGCCGTTGATGCGCAGGCTCAGCGCTTTGCTATGGATGCTCATGCCAATACCTCTTGTATCTGTTGCGCAGTGACGGGCAAGTCGCTGAAGCGGTGGCCGATGGCGTGGGCAAGCGCATTGACGATGGCGGCCACCACGGGAATCATCACCACTTCGGCGATCCCCTTGGGCGGGTCCGATTCCGTCAACGGCGCCAGCACTTCCGCGCTTTGCTTCCACACCGCCACGTCGGCGGCGCGCGGCAATTGGTAGCGGTTGAAGTTCCAGGTGCCGTCGCCGGGACCGTCTTCGTAGAGCGGTAAGTATTCCAGCAGGGCGTGGCCGATGCCCATCGCCAAGCCACCCTGCAATTGGCCGGACACCAGTTGCGGCGACAGCATATTGCCGCACTCCATGATCGAATGGTGGCTGAGCAGCTCGACCTTGCCGCTCGCTTCATGCACGGCCAGTTCCACCAGGGTGGCAACCGCGCTGTAATACGTGACGCCGGCATTGTTGCGCTGCACGGCAGGAATGAAGACGCGCTTGCGGTCCAGCACATGGTAGCCGCCCGCCGTGCTCGTCGCCGTCTGTTGGCCGGCGCCGTAGCGCAGCGACAAGCCGTCGACGGGCAGGCGCACGCCGCTATTGCCGATATCGAATTCCGCCTCGCTCCATTGCCAGCGGTTGAAGACGTGCACCGTCGCGCCCGTCACCAGACCCAGCTCGTGCGCCTTGGCAGCCAATTGTTCCAGCGTCAGCGCCTGCAAGCCGGCGGCCGACAATTTGCCGTCCGTCCAGCGCGCGTCTTCGGCCCGCAGCACCAGCGGCGCCGCCTGGCCGCCGCCTATGCCCCGGCTCCAGAGCGCCACGGCGGCCGGCCACAAGCCGTGCAAGAAGACCACCCGGGCTGCCTCGCGCGTGCTGTGGCTAAAGTAAAAGGCTGAATTGGAGGCGCTCGACGGCGAGGCATAGGTCGGCGACCAGCGCGGATTGGCCGACAATTTGTCTTGTTCGGCCTGCTCCATCTGATACGGGTCGCCGCTGCTTTGCACCGGTAAATCGTCCCAGTCGAGCACTGCGGCGTGGACGCTGGCAGCCGGTTTGCCCAGCCACTTGGCGCAGGCGATTGCTTGCGAGGTGGCCATGCCGGTGCCGATTTCGGTGCCGCTGTGGTACAAGCTGACGACGCCATCGGCGCCGATCTCGACCTTGGCAAACGAGCTTTCGGCGCCCGTGCCGAAGTCTTTTTGCACGCAGGCAAAGCCGACCCCGTAGCGTTGGCCCGGGTGGGTCGCCTCGAAGGCCGTCTTTTGCCTGGCGCGCCCGCTCCACAAGGGGTGGATTTTGGCCTTTTGCAACACTTCGTCGACCCGGATCGCGCCGGCCGGAATCGCGCCCTGGCTGTTTTTCATGCCCGAGCGCAGCGCGTTCCTGAGGCGAAAGTCGATCGCGTCCAGGCCCAGTTTTTCGGCGAATTCATCGATCAGCATTTCGGTGGCGGCCATACTTTGCAAGGTGCCATAGCCGCGCGCCGAGCCGGCGTCGATCGCGCGGGTGGCGATGGCGACGGCGGCGAAATCGTTTTTCGGGAAATAGTAAATCGATTGCGCGGCCGTCGCGGCAACCATCGCCACCGATGGTGAGAAATTGCAGCGGCCGCCGCCATTGGCTTCAAAATAGCCCTGGAATGATTGCAGCAAGCCGCTCTTGCGCTCGACCGCCATGCGGTAGCGCAGATTGAAGGCATGGCGCTTGAGCGAGGATTGGAATTGCTCGTAGCGGTCATTGGCCAGGCGTACCGGTTTGCCGTCCGCGTAGAGCGCCGTCAGCAAGCCATAGAAGGGGAAGTTGCAATGGTCCTTGGAACCGTAACCGACCGTATAACAGGGGTGCAGGAACAGTTTCTTGATGGGGAAGCTGCCTTTTTTCAGCATTGCTATGGTGTTTTCCACCACCTCTTGCGGCGACTGGGTGGGCACCACCATGTGCAGGCTCTGGTTGGCGGCGTCGTACCAGCAATTGGCATTGTCCGGCTCCAGTGCGGCCGTGTCGACCGACTGGGTGTGGTAGTCGCGTTCGAGCACCAGCCAGTCGGCCGGCGGCCGGTCCAGCTCTTGCTTGATTTGATTCGCGTGGAACATGCCCTGCTCGCCCAGCTTGCCGTGTTCGACCCCGTCCGGCCAGATTGCTTGCCGCTTGCGCATCATACTGGGGAAGACCATGGCGTCTTTCAGGCTGGAAAAAATATCCTCGTCGGCCGGGGTGGCGCCGCCCACGCGCACGAAGCGGAAGCTGCCCCACGGGTCGCGTTCGAGCGGCGCCGCCTGGGCGCCATAGCGCAGTACCGTATCCTTGAATTGCAGCGCGTCCTTGGCGTAGCGGAATCTGGCGAAGTCGTGGAAAATCAGGATGGCGACGGCATGACCAAGGTAGGCGGCAATTTGCCCGGTTGGCAATAGCATGTCGCTGCCATAGAACGGCGGAAAGGCGAGGCCGTCGCGGGCCAGGTCTTGCGCCGTGACGACGCGGTCCGGTTGCAAGTCTGCGCCCAACAATGCCAGGTCGTAGCCTTCGTAAGTGCGGTCGGCCTTGGTGACGCGCAGAATCAAGGCGTGCGACTGTTGTTGTGGCCAGTGCGGCATGTCGCGCGCGCGGATGTCGCGTGCAAACACCTTGGCACCCGTGACCTTGGCGATACCATCGACGCGGAATGTGGCTTGGCGGCCATCCCAGGCGACCGGGGTCAGGATTTTTTCCTCGAACAGGGCGGCGTAAGCCTTGCCGCCGAGCGGAGCGACGTAGACCGTGACGCCGGCCACGATGCCCGCCTTGAGGAAATTGCGGCGCGACAGTTCTGCTTTCAACATGTATGACTCCCGGTGGATGATGGCTCATCTCGTGCCGCAAGAAACTGCTAGCCCAGGAAGCAGAGTATCGGCGCCATCATTGCCACTGTCAACGCGTTCGCAATGGCGCCTCTCATATGGCCGCGCGTCGTTTACGGCGTGACGGTGGTGAGTTCGCCTTTTACCGACGAGGCCGCTCCGACCCCGCTTGCCGCCACCAGATCGACTATGGCGCCGTTCGGCCAGAGCAGCAATTTGCTCATGCCATTGCCCAAGGGACCGCTGTCGAAAAACACGCTGCTGCCCACTGTGACCGTCAGGCGCAGCGTCGCCCCGCCCGTGGCCGTGACGGCGAAGCGCTGGCTGCTGCCGACGGCTGGATTGCCCCAGATGACATTGTTTGCGTTGGCGCCGACATGCTTGGATTGGGTGATTTGCTTGGCGGTGGCGGGGAACTGCACAGCCTGGCTCCAGGTGTCGAAGGCGCCGGCGGCCGTTCCGGTCGAGGTCGGCGCCCACGGCGCGCGCATGGATAACGCATTCATATTGGGTTTCAAGCGTGTCGTCGGCGCGCCGTTACCATCGACCCAAGACTTGGCCGATGCCAGTTGCCCCAGCTTGCTTCGGATACGGTCGAGTTCCGCCGCCACCGCATTGTCCCATTTGTAGGGATCACCATACAAAGAGAACTTGGCGCCATTCTCGACATAGATGACGAAGGGGGTGTCGGTGTTGCGGTCGACGACATAGGCGCCATACAGTTTCAGCGTGTCCGCCACCTTGCGCAATTGCGGATTGGTAATTTTGCTCGTGTCATAGCTTGCCGGCAGCATCATCAATGCGCCTTCCTGTATGCCTCCCAAGTTCGGCGATCCGGTCGAAGGAACGGAATCGGCGGAAGTGGCCGGATAGCCATAGGCGGGCAATGCCGCCAATCCTTTCTTGGACAGGGACATGGCCAGCGCATGGTGAAAGACGGGATTGCCGTCATCGGCTTCATGCTTGCGTATCAAGCCGGCCGAGGCCGGGATGCCGACCGCCCTGGCGCCTTGGAAATAATGGGCGGGATCGGCGAAACCGCGTCCGGCCAGCGGCATCCAGGCATATTGCGCGGCGCTCCATTTGCCATTGACTTGCTTCAATTGCCAAAACGAATGGATGATGCCGGTGCTGGGATCGACGATATCGGCATGGCCATCGCTGCCCGTGGCCGGCAGGGTCGTAGCCGGCCAATGGGGAATGGTAATTGACGGGCGATGCATTTCCGTATCGGGATCCCAGATACCGGTCGCGCTCGCCCCGTAGACCACCATGGGGGTATCGCTCTGGTTGCTGAGAAACATGCCGGTCGAATACGCGCCGCCGGAAACCGAGGGGAAATTACTCTCTTTGGGAATCACGAAAGTGGTGAAGGTCGGTTCGATGGGCCGCGAATTCCACAATGAATCGGCGCCAAACGGGGTCAGGTAACTGCCCCAGTTCGGCGCCGCCGCTGGAATCGGCGCTAGCGGCGCGGCGACCAGCGCAAGGGGGAAGTGACAGATTGCTAAACACAGCAAGGCGCGTCGCAATTGCGCTCCGTTAAAGCTTTTTGTAGACATTCATCACTCCGTATTTGATAAAAATAATATAAATATTGCAAAAATATTCTACATGGCTTTGCAAAAAACTCATTATTTCCTTGGCGATCTACGGAGTTTGACGCTACTTGATGGCGCTACATGTCGTACAGTTCCAGCGGCAAGCCGTCGGGGTCGGCAAAGAATACGAAGCGCCGTCCCGTGTATTCATCGGTGCGCACCGCCTCCACGGCGATGCCTTTTGCTTCCAGTTGCGCCTTGCACAGCGCGACGTCACGCACCGCGAACGCCAGATGGCGCAAGCCGCAAGCTTCCGGATACGAGGGCCGCGCGGGCGCCTCGGGAAACGAGAACAGCTCGATTTGCGCGCCATCGGCCAGGGCCAGGTCGAGTTTGTAGGAATTGCGCGCGGCCCGATAATGTTCCGCGACGATGCGCAGCCCGAGCAGCTCGGTATAAAAGCGTTTTGAGACGGCGTAATCGGAACAAATGATGGCCGCGTGGTGGATACTGCTGAGCATATTTCCTCGTATTTATTTTGATTTGGCGGGGCCGTCGACCCCGCATGTTTCCGGCTGCGGTTTCCCGATGGAACGCTGGATCGCCCGCATGATCGCCGTGCCGCTGTCGGGCGGGCGCCGGTGCACGGTGTGCACGGCGCAGGCGCTCGGCTGCAGCGCCGCCACGATGATGTCGAGCGCCAGTTGCGGCCGGGCCGCGCCGCACATGAAGATATCGGCAGCGGCGAAGCCGTATTCCGGCCAGGTGTGGATGGAAATGTGCGATTCGGCCAGTAACACCACGCCGGTCACGCCCAAGCCTTCACCGAAGCCGTGGAAGTGACTGTGCAATACTTGCGCGCCGGCCGCCAGCGCGGCCGCCCGCAACAGCAATTCGATGCTGTCGCAGCGCTCCAGTTTATCCGACGCGATGCCGGACAAGTCGGCCAGCAAGTGTTCGCCGGCCGGCTGGTGTGCCCCCGCCGTCACTTGTGGCCGCCGCCGGAACCGCCGCTATAACCGCTGCCACCGCCGCCGCCCGTGCGGGTACTCCAGCTGCTGCCCGTTTCATTGCCTTGGTTGTGGAACATGCGATACCAGTTCAGGCAGGTGACGCAAGTGACGACGACAAATACATAAGCCTTGAATGCTCTCATGGTTTTTTCTTTTCTTGTGCGCCGAGAAAGTGCGCGGGCAGGTAAATTGCGAGCACGCCGGCCAGGCTGAAAAACCAGCTGCGGCCAAGGTCGTCATCGAGCGGTATCCAGCTCAGCAGCAGCATGACCACGATCCCCTTGAAGCAATAGTCGCCATAGCTTTCCGCTGTTTCTGCCGGCTTGGGCAGGGCGCGCAAGTCGGCCCCGAACCAGCTCTTGATTTGATCGGCCGCCAGCGGCGTCGAGCGCGACCACGTCATTTCTTCGGCCGTGATTTCAACCGCCAGCCGGGTCTGGCCTTTCTCGAATTCCAGCACGCGGCAACTGTCGCCGACGCCGACCTTCCAGTTGAAGGCGCCCGCCGCAAACACGACACGCGCGCCATATTCATACAGTTTGCTGAATGTGGCGTTGTCCAGGTGGGGCGCGTCTGTCGCGCCCACATGCCAGGTCGGCCATTCCTCCATCACGCTGGCGCGGCGCCAGCCTTCGTCGCTTTCGATCAGCCACAGGAAGCCGGCGCCGCTGTTATACAAGAGGTATTCGGTCCACTCGCTGTTCTCGTCGTCGACGCGCCGCATCACGCCGATCACTGCATATTTACGGTTGCCGAGCTTGCCTTGCGCGCCCAGTTGCAGGGTGGTCTGGACGGCGTCCAGGCGCGCGCCGGCGGCCAGCACCTGGGCTTTCGGGCTGGCGGCATCGATCTGCGCCCGGCATGCGGGGCATACCAGTTGCGTGGTGATGCCGGGCAAGTATTTGATGGGGCCGCCGCACGACGGGCAGTCCAGCGCAGCCAGCTTGCCCCGGTATTTGCCGGCGCCACCGGCGATTTGCTGTTCATCGCGTAGCAATTGGCAAGCCAGGCTTTCCAGCGTGACGGCCACGCCGGTGAACACCACCGGCTGGGCGCCGTCGGAATAATCAAGCGTCAGGAAGCTGGCGCGGTTGCGCAAGTCGGCCACTTGCGCGCGATAGCCGGCGCCCACCCTGAACGGCAGTTCGCCCTGGCCGCCGACGCATTCGGCGTTGCGTACTTCGGCCGCCGTGTACGACTCGCCCGCCACGCTGTAAGCCTGGCCCGGTTTCAGCTCCGACCAGTCCGGCAATGCGCTGCCCACCTTGCGCTCGGTGGTGAGGGTGTACAGGCCGGAAGAGTCGCCCAGCCACGCGGCGCTGCCATCGTCGAACAGCAGATACCATTCATTCCACATGCCGGCCGCGTAACGCAACTGGATCCGGCCCACCACGGTGAAATGCTGGCCGCCGTGGACCCCGGCCGTGCCGATCTGGAGCGGGGAATAATCTTCCAGCACGGACGACATCTTGCCCAGGTCCTTGACCGCCTCGGCATCCTTCAAGACGGTGGTGTTGCAATATCCGCACACCGCCATGACCGAGGCGTGCGAGCGGAACGCGACTTCCGCACCGCAACTGGGGCAAGAAACTGTTTGCATGAATGCTGGCTTAGCCGATCAATTTTTTGAGAAGTTCGGCCTTGGCGCCGTCATAGTCGGCCGCCGAAATCAAGCCCTTGTCGAGCAAACCCTTCAGTTTTGCCAGGCGCGCCTCGATCGCTTCCTCGGCTGGCGCCGCTTGCGGCGCCAGCGCCGCGCCCAGGCTTTGCGCCATGCTCTGGCCGATGGCCACGCCGGCGCCCAGGCCGGCGCCGATGCCGGCCATGCCGCCCTCGTTTTGCGCCGCCAGCGGGATCGCGCTGGCCACCTGGAACTTGGTATAGCCGCTCATCTTGTCGGCGCCCAGGCCTCCCTTCATGCCGGCCGCGATGCGCTCGTCCAGCGCAGCCTGCAATTCATCGGGCAGGCTGACGCTGGCGACATTGAATTCATCGAGGCCGATGCCGTAGCGTGCGAACGCCGGCGCCAGGTCGCCCTTGATTTGCTGCGCCATCAAGGCCTGGTTGGCCGCCATGTCGAGGAAGGCCACGTTGGCGCCGCCCAGCGAACTGGCCATGGTCGCCATCAAGATGCCGCGCAACTGGTCTTCGACCTCGTCGCGCGTGTACAGCTCGCGCGTGCCGCTGATCTCGGTGAAGAATGTGCGCGGGTCGGCGATACGGTAGGAATACATGCCGAAGGCGCGCACCCGTATCATGTCGAAGTCCTTGTCGCGTATCGTTACCGCTTGCGGCGTGCCCCATTTGCGGCCGGTCTGGACCCGGGTGCTGAAAAAATACACATCCGACTTGAACGGCGAGTCGAACAGCTTGTCCCAGTTTTTCAGGTTGGTCAGCAAAGGCAAGGTGTTGGTGGCCAGCTTGTGGGTGCCGGGGCCGAACACGTCGGCGATCTGGCCCTCGTTGACGAAGACGGCCAATTGCGATTCGCGCACATTCAAGATGGCGCCATTCTGGATCTCGAAATCCTGCATGGGGAAGCGCCAGGCCAGCACGCCTTCGCTGTCCTCGTTCCATTGCAGTACATCGATAAACTGCTTCTTGATAAAGCTGCCGATGCCCATGATGTGTGTCCTTGGTGAGATGTAAAAGTCAGGAAATGCACGCCGCGTTGATCAAGCCGATCGACAGCGAAATCGCACCCATCAAGCCGCCGAACGCGCTATTGCCCGATTCTATCTGGTCTTTCGACATGTGCAGCAGGCGCGCCGTGATCACATACGCCAGCATTTGCACCGCCATCGCGCCCAGCGCCCAGCCGAAAAACTGGCGGTAATCGCTAGTGTGCAGCATGCTCGAGGCGATGGTCGCGGAAAAGCCCAGCAGCGCGCCGCCCAGCGACAGGGCGGCGGCATGGTTACCCTGGCGTATCAGCAGCACTTCGTCGAATGGCGTCAGCCTGGTATAGGCGATAAAAAATGCGATCAGCAATACGGCAGCCAGTAAAAGGTGAAGCAGATAGTTTAGGATGGCGGGCACGGCATTCCTCTGCATGGGTGATTAGGAGTCGTGAAGAAATAAGTGTTACATTTGGCCGGTTCTGGCGGGATGCGATGCAAGGCGTGAGAAGGAGTCATAGCGAGCTATGGCGACGACGAGCAACGCCGCAGCGCGCCCGACAGGGCCGGTCCAAATGTGACAGTAATTTCTGAACGACTCCTTAGATTGATAACGCAAAACTATCTTAGTTCAAAAATTCGCAGATGACCAAAAAAATTCTGATACTGTCCGTTTTCGTGGTTGCATCCTGCGGCCTGGCGTATGAATTGATCGCCGGCGCGCTGTCGAGCTACCTGCTGGGCGACTCGATCCTGCAATTTTCCACCATTATCGGCTGCTATCTGTTCGCGATGGGCGTGGGCGCGCATTTTTCCAAGTACGTCAAGGATGACGAAGTGCTGTCGCGCTTTGTCGACATCGAACTGGCCGTCGGCTTGATCGGCGGCGTTTCGGCGGCGGCCCTGTTCCTGACCTTTTCCTGGATGGCGGCGCCGTTTCGCACGCTTTTATATGTGATGGTATTTTTGATCGGCGCCCTGGTCGGCATGGAAGTGCCGCTGGTGATGCGGGCGCTGAACGCGCGCGACACGGCATTCAATGAACTGGTGAGCCGGGTCCTGACCTTCGATTACCTGGGCGCGCTGGCGGTATCGTTGCTGTTTCCGCTGGTGCTGGCGCCGCACCTGGGGCTGGTGCGCACCGGTTTCCTGTTCGGCATGCTCAACGTCGGCGTCGCACTGTGGACCATTTTCAGCTTCCGCGACGAATTGCAAGACTTGAGCGGGCGCCTGCTGCGCGCCTGCGGCGTGATGCTCTTGCTGGTGCTGGGTTTCGCCCTGTCGGACCGCATGGTGTACTGGGGCGAGCATGGCTTGTTCGGCGACGAGATCGTGTATTCGACCACCACGCCCTACCAGCGCCTGGTCATCACGCGCTGGAAAGACGATTTGCGGCTCTACATCAACGGCAACCTGCAATTTTCCTCGCGCGACGAATACCGCTACCACGAGGCGCTGGTGCATCCGGCGCTGCAAGCCTTGCCGTGGGCGCGCCGGGTGCTGGTGCTGGGCGGCGGCGACGGCCTGGCGCTGCGCGAGATCTTGCGCTATCCGAATATCGAGCAAGTGGTGCTGGTCGACCTGGACCCGGCCATGACGGCGGCCTTTTCCACGCGCCCGGAATTGGTGAAATTGAACGGCGGCTCGTTTGCCGACAAGCGCGTCAAGGTGATCAATGCCGACGCCGCGATCTGGCTGCAAAATAACCAGGACATGTTCGACGCCGCCATCATCGATTTCCCCGACCCGTCCAGCTTCGCGCTGGGAAAATTGTATTCGGTGCCCTTCTATGGCATCGTCAAGAAACACCTGGCCGCGAACGGCTTGATGGTGGTGCAATCGACTTCGCCGTTTTTCGCGCCGCACGCCTTCTGGACCATCGATGCGACGCTGCGCGAAGTGGGCTTGCGCACCTACCCCTACCACGCTTACGTGCCCTCGTTCGGCGAATGGGGCTTCATCCTGGCGTCGCCGCAACTCGATTACCGGGCGCCGACCTCTTACCGCCTGCCGATGCGCTACCTGAATGCCGACACCACGCGCGAAATGTTCAGCTTCCCGCCAGACATGCAACCCTTGCCGATGGCGCCCAACCGGCTCAACACGCAATCGCTGGTGCACGAGTTCGAGCAAGACTGGCGCCGGGTGATACGCTGATGCGGCGCCGCTCCTTCCTACTGTGGGCTGGCGCCGGCGGCGCGGCCGCCGGCGCCGGCGCGCTTGGTTTCCGGCGCTGGCAGGAAGTGACGCCGACGCTCAATTACGCCGGCCGCGCCGAAGGCCATTTCCTGCGCGACCGGCGCGCGTTGCCGGCGCCGTCCGAGATCGTCGAGACCGATGTCGCCATCTTCGGCTCCGGCATCGCCGGCTTGACGGCGGCCTGGAAAATGCGCAAGCAGGGACAAAGCGATTTCCTGATGGTGGACGGCCCGCAACCCTACGGCAACGCGGCCGGCGGCAGCTTCGGCGAGCTGGCCTTTCCGACCGGCGCCCATTATCTGCCGCTGCCGTCGCCGGAATCGGTGCACGTGCGCGAAATCCTGTTTGATCTCGGCATCATCGTGCGCGACGCGATGTCCGAGCGGCCGTATTACGACGAGCGCTACATCTTGCACGGACCGGAAGAACGGCTGCTGTACCAGGGCCGCTGGCAAAACGGTTTCATTCCCACCGATGGTGTGGCGCCGCAGGAATTGCTGGAGCATGCGCGCTTTTTCGCGGAAGTGCGGCGCCTGCGCCAGTTGCGCGGGCGCGACGGGCGCCGCCTGTTCGTGTTCCCGACCCAGCAATCGTCGGAAGACCCGGAATGGCAGGCGCTGGACCGCATCACGCTGAAGACCTGGCTGGAGCAAAACGGCTACCGTTCGCCGACCCTGCACTGGTATTTGAATTACTGCTGCCGCGACGACTATGGCACGCGCTACGACAAGGTCTCGGCCTGGGCCGGTCTGCACTACTATTGCAGCCGCTGGGGCCAGGCCGCGAATGCCGGCAATGGCGCCTGGCTGACCTGGCCGGGCGGGTTGCAGCCGGTGGCCGAGGCGATGGCGCGCGCGGCGGCCGTCAAGCGCAAGAGCGGCACTGCGGTATCGCTGAAAAAGACCGCGCATGGGGTCGAGGCGCTGTGCTTCGAGTTGCTCGACGGCCGCCCGCGCACCTATCTGGTGCGGGCTCGCAAGGCCATTTGCGCGATGCCCTTGCACGTGGCGGCGCGGGTGGTCGAATCGATCCGTGACTATGGCTTCGACCCGGCCCGCCACATGCCGGCCTACGCGCCGTGGATGGTGGCCAATTTCCTGCTCAAGCGCTTTCCCGAGGAAAGGCCGCAGGCGCCGCTATCCTGGGACAATGTGGTGTACCAGGAACCGGGCCTCGGCTATGTGGTGTCGACGCACCAGGATATTCGCGTGCGCCCGCCGGAAAAGACCGTGTTCAGCGCCTACGTGGCCTTGTCGGACCGGACCCCGGAAGCGGCCCGCACATGGCTGGCCGGCGCCAGCGCCGAAGAATTGCTGGCGCTGGCCAGCGTCGACTTGAAGTCGGCTTACGGGGCCGGCTTCGCCGGCTGCGTCGAGCGGGTCGACATCACCCTGCGCGGCCACGCGATGGCGGCGCCGCTACCGGGCTTTCGCGGCAACGCCGGCTTGAAGGCGCTGCGCGAGAGCGAGGGCGCGATCTTGTTCGCGCATGGCGACTTGTCCGGCTTTTCCGTGTTCGAGGAAGCGGCCTGGTGGGGCTACCGCGCGGCGCAACTGGCGCAGAAGTAAGCCAGTTGCGCCGGCCTTAGAAGCTATTCCGGTAGGGGGCGTCGCCGGTTGGTGGCTCCTCGGGAGCGCGGACAAGGCGAGAGGAGGACGCATGGCGAGCCATGCTACGACGAGCAACGCAGTCCCCGCTTCCGAGGGGCGGCCAGCAGGTGATGTATTCCCTACCGGAATAGCTTCTTATTCCAGCAAGCCGAAGCGGCGGCTCATTTCCTGCACATAGGCGGTCTCGCCCAGCTCGGCGCGCATGGCCAGCAGCGCCTCGGCGTCGGCCCCGGCAACGTAGCGGATCTGCTCCTTGTCATCGGTGGCGGCCGTGTAGATCACTTCGGCGATCGCTTCGGGCGCCGAATACTGGGCGGCGCCGCGCCGCTCGAACGCGGCCATTACTTTTGTTACCTGGTCGGCGTAGGGATGGGCCTTGCCTTCAAAGGTCAGCGCCAGCGAACGCCCGGCAAAATCGGTCGCCACGCCGCCCGGCGCGACGAACTTGGCGCGCACGCCGAACGGCGCCAATTCATAAGCCAGGCCTTCGGTGAAGCCGACCACGGCGTATTTGGTGGCGTGGTAAATCGCGTTCAGCGGCATCGTGGTAAGGCCGCCGATGGAAGCGATATTGATGATGGTGCCGGCGCGCCGCTCGCGCATCTGCGGCAACACGGCGCGCGTCAGGTTGAAGACGCCGACCAGATTGGTGGCCAGCTGGCGGTCGATCAATTCGGCCGGCGCCGTCTCGAAGGGGCCGAAGGCGCCAAAGCCGGCGTTGTTGACGAGTGCGTCGATGGCGCCGAAGCGCTCCACCGCCCGCGCCAGCGCCGCCGCGATGGCGGCGGCGTCGGTCACGTCCAGGGGCAGGACGAGAACATTGTCCAGCGCGGCAAGCTCGGCCCCGTCGGTGGGATGTCGCATGCTGGCGAGCACGTTCCAGCCGCGCGCGGCGAACAGTTTGGCGCTGGCGCGGCCGATGCCGGTCGAACTACCGGTGATGAAGACGGTTTTACTGGTCATAGTCGAATATCCATTCGGTTAAAGTGTAAAAAAAGGCATTAAGCCTTGATCGCATCCCAGCATAACAGGAAGCTCGTTGCGCGGCTCGCCGCGTCGTCCGGTACCACATGCGAGCCGATCAGCCGGGCCGTTTCCTTGACCGAACCCGTGATGCTGGCCACGAGAAAGGGCAGCGGCACCTGTTTCAGGATTTCGGCCAACTGGCCCTGTTCCAGGATGGCGTGGAAAAAAGCGGCGAAGCCGGCGCCCAGTTCGCGGTTGCCTTCGCTCATGTATTGCGAGCCGTGGCATTGCTCCAGGAATAAGACCTGCGCGTGGTGCTGGCCCCGGTTATCGAGCATATTCGACCAGATCTGGCGGATGCGGGGTTTCAGCGCCGTGTTCGGCTGATCGTTTTCGACGAAGCGTTCGAAGGTGGCGCTCTTGGCGCGCGCGTACAAGGCGTTGAGCAGGGCCTCTTTCGATGCGTAATACACATACAAGGTGCTGGTGGCGATACCCGCTTCGCGCGCAATCGCGGCCAGCGTCAGCGCGCTCAAGCCGCGCTCGGCAACCAGGCGGTAAGTCGCAAGCGCGATGGCGTCCAGTTTTTTGTCGTCTTTTAATTTCATGGCATCGATTATAGCCGAATATATATTCGGTTTCAATCAGGCGACGTTTTTGTAAAGGATAGGTTTATTTGGCGAAGCAGAATCGCACCAACGCCACGGCAAGGGCGAACAGGTAAAAGCGGATGAAGCGCTCGCCGCGCGTGCCGCTGCGCCAGGCGTCGATCAGTGACATCGCGGCTCCCGCCAGCAGCGGCGCGACAATCAAATTGACGATGCGGGTGGGTTTGTGCGTGATGAAGAGCGTGGGGACGATGAGCAGGCTGAGGGCGCCGGCGAGCAGCCCGAGCAGCGCATACGCGATCGCGGCCAGCCAAGGATTGGGCGCCCTGCGAAATGACGCCGAGCGATGTAATCCGAATTCAAGCAAGACTTGCATCAGGAGGTCAAACAGAAATTCGAAAAAAGCTTCAATAAAAAGTTCGAACATGGACCCGCTTGTATGGTGATGAAATGGAAGTAGTGCGCGCCGCACCTTGATTGCCGACCGATGCGAAACAATTTTGCCATGAATAGCATAATAACATTGCCGCCCACCAAGAAACGGCAGTTGCGGAAGGGCGCGCGCCCGGAAATCTGCTACGCTGGACGCTTTGGAAGCCCGCCACCATGTCCGACATCGCCCGCATCCTCGCCGACAGCCGCACCATTGCCGTGGTCGGCCTGTCGACCAAACCCGAACGCGCCAGTTTCCAGGTGGCTAACTACCTGCAAGCAAACGGCTACCGTATCTTGCCCGTCAATCCAGCTTATGCCGGCGCGACCATCTTCGGCGAACGCTGCCACGCGAGCTTGGCCGAGGCCGCAGCCGCCGTGGCGCCGCTGCGCATTGATATCGTCGACTGTTTCCGCAAGTCGGGCGATATCTTGCCCATCGCGCAGGACGCCATCGAGGTCGGCGCCTCTTGCCTGTGGTTGCAGCTCGATATCGTCAACCGGGAGGCGGCCGAGCTGGCGCAAGCGGCGGGGCTCGACGTGGTGGAGAACCGCTGCCTGAAAATCGAGCACGCCACCCGTTTTGCAGGAGGCTGACATGAAAGCACGCGAACAATTCCGGGCCGACAAGAACCTGACGCTCGATGAGGCTTACGCTGGCGTCAAGCTGATAGGCGCGGCCACCAAGGCCGCCAACAAGGATTTGGGCAATGGCCAGTCGAAGGCGCTCGACCGCGAGTCGACCGTGGGTTTGACGGCCCAGATCGCCGAATGCCAGGCCATGTTGTATGCGCAGCGCAAGCAAAAGGTCTTGCTGGTGCTGCAGGGCATGGACACCTCCGGCAAGGATGGCACGGTGAAGGCGATTTTCAGCGATATCAATCCGATGGGCATCCGCGCCGTGGCCTTCAAGGCGCCCACCGATATCGAACTGGCGCACGATTATCTGTGGCGGGTGCACCGCCAGGTGCCGGTGCGTGGCGAGATCGCGATCTTCAACCGCAGCCATTACGAAGATGTCTTGATCACGCGGGTGCAGGACATGATCGACAAGAAGGAATGCCAGCGCCGCTATGCCCAGATCCGCGACTTCGAGCGCATGCTGAGCGAAACGGGCACGGTGATCGTCAAGGTATTCTTGCACATTTCCAAGGACGAGCAAAAAGCCAGGTTGCAAGAACGCCTGGACGACCCGAACCGGCAGTGGAAGTTCGATCCGAACGATATCGTCCAGCGCAAGAAATGGGACGATTACCAGCGCGCCTACGAACAGGCGATACGGGAAACCGACGCCGAGCATGCGCCCTGGTATGTGGTGCCCGCCAATTCCAAGACCCAGCGCAACTTGATCGTCGCCTCGCTGCTGCTGGAAACCATGCAGGCGCTGAAGTTGAGCTTTCCCGCGCCCGATCCGAAATTGTCGGCGTTTAAGGTCGTTTAGCGGCCAGGCGGTCCAACATCGCCTTGACGGCCGTCATTTGCACCGCGTTTTTGGTGTAGAAATTCGGCATGAAGGGATTCACGCTGGTATAGCCCCAGAAATCCCAGCAGCCTTTCGGGTTATACGGATAGACCGGGCTGGGGTCGACTTGCGGATAGAGCACGATGATATGGTTGGCGTCGGCCACCTGGTTATACCCGGTACCTGCGTAAAAGCGGTCGCCGATCACGCTGGCGCCCTGTTCGCAGCCATGGAAGGCGACATGCACCCGGCAAGTCTCGGTCGCGCACGAGGCCGGCACGTAGGCGTAGCCGGTGTTGCTCATGCTCGACAGCGAGCTATGCAGATAGTCGCGCTGGTTGAAGGACACGATTTTTCCGCTCAACTGGGTCGAGGGCGGTTTCAAGTTCGGGTAGATTTGCGCCAGAATGTCGCCGGCCTGCACGAAGTCGCAATCGTTGATATATGGCGCGGCCGTGGTCGGGCAAGCCAGGTCGCTATTCTTGTTGGTGATGATGGCGTGCCCGGCGTCCACATTGCTGACATAGCGCATCTGGCCGGCCGGCACCCCGGCCAACTGGTAAAACATGCTGGTCTGGTCGACCACCGGGCGCGTCACCGTCTTGTCGCTGGTGCCGCTGAACAGGTAGATGCGCTGGCGCTTCAGGTTGGCGGTATCGTCGATGTCGCCATTACTGGCAAAATATTGTGCGTTTTGCCACAGCACGCTGGCCAGCGGCGGCGCGACCAGGGACTGGCCCGGGTTCATGCATACGCTCATGGCATTGACCAGGTAGGGAATGAAGGGAAAGACGCCGGGCGAGCCGGCGCAATAATAGGGTCCGCCGGCGACGATGCCGGCGCCGCTGACGATGCTCGAATATGCCACCGAAAACTGGGCCGCCATGAAGGCGCCGGACGACAGGCCCGAGACCGAGGTCTGGCTCAAGTCGACCTGGTAGGCCGGCAAGATGCTTGGGTCGGTCGCGCCAGCCTTGGTGGCGCTGGTCTTGGCCTGGGCGGGGATGCCGCCGGCAACGGTGAAGCTGATGAAGAGCAGGGAAAACAGTGTGCTGGTGCGACGTTTCAGCATGGCCTAGCCTCCGAACGGGAAAGGGATGCCTGGTTGACAGCGATCAGGCAGGATCGCAGAGCATAACCAAGATGCGCACCGGGGCGGCGTTGGCGAAATGTTTTTTTGATATTTATCAAGCCTGGCTTGCATGGCTGTCCGCCACAACGATGGCATGCGTTCGTTCCCGCTTTGGCTTAAAATGATTTTTTATTTTTGCGGCCGATACCATGTCCAACACCCTTGCCAAATTGTGCCTTCTGTCCGCGCTGGCCCTGTCAGTCGCCGCGCCGGCTTCGGCACAGTCGGCCCAATCGGCCGCTTGCCCCTCCATCTTGAAGCAAACCTTCAAGCGCCTGCAAGACGAGGCGCCGCAAGACCTGTGCCAGTACGCGGGCAAGGTCGTGCTGGTGGTCAACACGGCCAGTTATTGCGGCTACACCAATCAATATGAAGGCCTGGAAGCGATGTACGCCAAGTACGGCAGCCGCGGCCTGGTGGTGCTGGGCTTCCCCTCCAATGATTTCGGCAAGCAAGAACCGGGCAGCAGCAAGGAAATCGCCGATTTCTGCTACAACACCTATGGCGTGAAGTTTCCCATGTTCGCCAAGTCCGCCGTGTCGGGACCGAATCCGAATCCCCTGTACGCGAATTTGATCAAGTTGACCGGCAAGACGCCGGCCTGGAATTTCCATAAATATCTGATCGACCGGAATGGCAAGGTGCTCGACAGTTTCCCGAGCAAGGTGACGCCGACCGACCAAGCGCTGGTGAGTGCGGTGGAAAAGGCGCTGGCGCCGTAATAGCGGCGCCAGTTGGGATGGCTGGACTGGCGCGCTTGCCCTGTTGTCCAGCCTTGGGCGCGCGGCTAGACGTGTTCCGCCTGCAGCGCGAAACCCTCGTCCAGCCAGCCGGTAATACCGCCGGGCATGGTCTTGACGGGGCGTCCCAGGCGCGCCAGGCGGATCGCGGCGCGCGCGGCGCCATTGCAGTGCGGTCCGGCGCAATACGTGACAAACAGCGTATCGGCCGGATACTTGGCCAGCTTCGAGGCGATGATCTTGCCGTGCGCCAAGTCAAGCGCGCCGGGGATGTGGCCGGCCGCGTATTTCTCGCTGCCGCGCACGTCCAGCAGCACGAAATCCTGCTGGCCCGCGCCGAGCGCGTGGTGCACATCCCAACAATCCGTTTCAAATTCCAGCAACGCGGCAAAATGCGCCAGGGCCACGCCGCTGGGGGCGGCGGCGATGTCGGTCACGGTGGACATTGCATACTCCTTGTCATTGATGAGTCCCTATTATCGAAGCATCGTGCCCACGCCGGCAGTGGCGCACATGCCAAGATACGGTAAGATTGCGCCATGAAAAAACATCTGGTCGTCGCGCTGGCCTATGACCGCCTGTGCACCTTCGAGTTTGGCTGCACGGTTGAACTGTTCGCGCTGGAGCGCCCGGAACTGGGCGTGGACTGGTATGACTTCGCCGTCTGCGCGGCCGAGCCTGGACCGATCCGCGCGCTGGGCGGCGTCACCTTGCAAGCGCCATATGCGCTCGAGTTGCTGGAGCGGGCCGACAGCATCGTCATTCCCGGCTGGCGCGACGCCGACGAGACGCCGCCACCGGCCCTGCTGGCGGCGATCCGGGCCGCCTACTTGCGCGGGGCGCGCCTGTGTTCGATCTGTTCCGGCGTATTCGTGCTGGCGGCCGCTGGTGTGCTGGACGGCCGCCGTGCGACCACCCACTGGCGCTACGCCGACCAGCTGGCGCGCCGCTTTCCGACTATCGAAGTGTTGCAAGACGATTTATACGTCGATACGGGCCAGATCATCACCTCGGCTGGCTCGGCGGCCGGCATCGATATGCTGCTGCACCTGGTGCGGCGCGATTACGGCGCCCGCATCGGCAACCTGGTGGCGCAGCGGCTGGTGGTGGCGCCGCACCGCGAGGGCGGGCAGGCGCAGTTCCTGCCGCGCCCGATGGCGCGCGACGAGCGGGGCCGCCTGTCGACGCTGATGGATTGGTTGCGCGCCCATCCGGCGCTGCCGCACACGGTCAAGAGCATGGCCGAGCGCGCCGCGATGAGTCCCCGCACCTTGCAGCGCCAGTTCCAGGACGCGACGGGGCAGGGGCCGGTCGAATGGCTGATACGCGAGCGCGTCGCCCTCGTCAAGGATTTGCTGGAGACCTCCGACATTGCGCTGGCGCTGCTGGCCGAACGGGCCGGTTTCGGTTCCGGGGAAGCGCTGCGTCACCACTTCCGGCGGCTGACGGCGACCACGCCGGGCGCGTACCGGCGCCGGTTTTCCCGTCTTATTTGAGGGGGCCGACAGCCCGTCCCGCGCGCGGGCATTCAGTCGGCGGCCAGGCTGGAGCGGATCAAGCGCGAATATGCGTCCAGCAGGGCGGTCTTGTAAATCACGCCCAGCAGCACCGGATCGGCGCTGCTGCGGATCACGGGCAGGCGTTCGCCCTGATGCTGCAGGAAATGTTGCAAGGCTTCGTCGAGCGTCATGTCGGGCGTCACCACATGCAGGAAATCGCGCCGCAAAAACTGCGTCAGCGACCGCCCGGCGTCGGCCCCCGGCTCCAGCAGGGCCGCCGTAATGTCTTGCAGCGCCACCACGCCCTGGAAGCGCATGGCCTGGTCGACCATGTAAATGTATTTTACCGGGTGCAGCAAGAACATGCGCGAGGCCGCGTCGAAGCCGGCCGTCAGCGGCAGCACCGTGACGGCCGGCTGGATCAATTCCGCCATCTGGGTGGCGCGCAGGCGGAACAAAGCCTTTTCATGGCGCGCGCGCCTGGCCGTGATTTCATACATCGAGGCGCCGTCGATGCTGCGCACGACAAAGTAGGAAAATACGCAGGCCAGCATCAGCGGCAGCATGATCTGGTAGCTCAGCGTCATCTCGAAAATCATGAAGATGGCCATCAGTGGCGCGCCGGTGGCGGCGGCCAGGAAGGCGCCCATGCCGACCATCGCATAGGCGAAGGAACCGGCCGCCAGCCCGGGCCACAGCGCGTGGACCGCTTGCGCAAACAGGGTGCCGGTGGCCGCCCCAACAAACAAGGTCGGCGTGAACACGCCGCCGACGGCGCCCGAGCCGACCGTCAGGGCAGTGGCGACCACCTTGAACAACAAGACCATCAGCACGGCCGACCATAGCCAGTGTTGGTGCAGCAGGGAATTGACGACACTGTAGCCATTGCCATACACCTCGGGCACCCAGATCGAAAGCAGGCCGACCAGCAGGCCGCCGCCGCCCAGTTGCAGCGGCAACGGCAGCGCGGCGCGCTGGAACCAGCCCTTGAATAGCGCGATCAATTGCAGGAAGCGGGGCGTGAGCAGGCCGGCCAAGCCGCCCAGCAGCAGGAAGAGCAGCACCTCGCGGCTGGGGATCACGGGAAAGGCCGGCATTTCATAGGTCGCGTGGTAGCCCGGCAGCGCGCGCATCGTGATGTTGGCGACCACGGCGGCGATGACCACCGGGCCGAAGCTTTCCATGACGATGGCGCCAAGCACGATTTCGGTGACGAAGAAGGCGCCGGCAATCGGCGCATTGTAGGCGGCCGCGATCCCGGCCGCCGCGCCGCAAGCCACCAGCAGGCGCAGCTTGGCGGCGTCGAAGCGCAAGCCGCGCCCCAGCACCGAGGCGCATAGCGCTGCCAGTTGCACCATCGAGCCTTCGCGGCCGATCGAGCCGCCGCTGGCGATGGTGGCCAACGAGGACAGGCTGCGCAGCAGCGTGTGGGGCACCGAGATATGGCCTTCGCCGATGGCGATCGCTTCCATGTAGTCGAGCGACTTGGCAGATTCGGCGCGCCGCGCAAACAGCAGGAAGGCGCCGGCCAGCGCGCCGCCGGCGCAGGGCAGCAGCAGCCGGTATTGCCAGGGCAGGGCGCGCGCCATCTCGACAAAGGAGCCGCTGTGGCCGACCAGCACATCCTGGGCTCCCGTCAAGCCTTCGCGGAAGGCGAGCGTGGCCAGCGCGCCGAGCAAGCCGACCACCGCGGCCCACAACAGCATGCCGTGTTGCCTGGCCAGCGCGACGACGCGGCGCAGCCAGGCGCGTAATTGTAGGAAAATAATCATCACCTGTGAACATGGGTCCATGCCGGCAAAGACGCCCGCCACCGCATGCTACCCCAGTCTGCCGGCGGGCTGCTCACTATCGTTTAAGCCTGCCCTGATTCGACTCTTCGCTCATATTAAATGGACGGAAAATGGATGCCTGGCGAAGTGTCGTTTGCCGCGCGCGCAAGTCAAATGGGTCGCGCTTGGGTTCAAATTTTTGTTGCTGCTTTCATCCTGATTCCTATCATGTTGATCACCTCGCGCATAGGGGGGGCGGGCCGGCTATGCGGCCATTTGCGCGGCATTGTTGATCCTGTAGCTGGTGGCGGTCTGCAACGAGCCGGTGCGGAGCGAGCCGTGGTTGTTTCTGGCCGATGCGGTCGGGCGTCTCATTGCGTTTGTCGGCATCGTGGCCATGTTCGCCAAGTTGCGCGCGCTACCTCCACCAGCAAGACCTGGCGGTGCGCGATCCCTTGACCGGCTTGACCAACCGGCTGGGCTTGCAGGAATTGCTTGCTGTCGAGTTGGAAAAGGCGCGCCGCTATCGCCACCCGTTTATTTTGCGGTATCTCGCTCTCGACTTCGCCGATACGCTGATGTATCAAGTCAAGCGCGGCGGCAAGAATGGCATCCGGCTGGCCTGCCATCCGGCCGAATGATCAGTCGACCAGGGTCGCCGTCAGCGCGCCGCGCAGGGCATTGCAGACCACGATTTCCTGGGCCGCGCCCAGCATCGCGCGCGTGATCACGCGTTCGCACGCATCCCACGCCGGGTCGGCCAGCAGCGCCGCGCGCATGATCCCGGGCAGCAAGCCGCAGGCCAGTGGCGGCGTGTACCAGCGCCCGTCCAGCTTGACGAAGACATTGCTGCGCCCGCCCTCGGTCAGCTCGCCGCGCTCATTGAAGAACAGGGTGTCGAAGCCGCCGCGCGCCTCGGCGGCGCGCCAGGCCGCGTCGTAGCGCGCCCGCACGCTGCTCTTGTGGCGCAAGAACAGGGCCTCGGCGCGCGTCGCGTCGGCCGCCAGCAGCAGGCCCACCGGCCCGGCCAGGAGCGCCAGCGGCGCGCTGTGCACGCCGAACGCGCCGCCCTGCTCGAGCGCCAGGCGCAGGCGGTGCGGCACGCCGGCCGGTAGCGCCGTGCAAGCCGCGTCGAGCGTGGCGCCGGCTTGCGCCAGGTCGCAGGCGAAGCCGAAGTAGCGCGCCGACGCGGCCAGCCGTGCCAGGTGGGCGGCGCGGCGGCGGCAACCGTCGGCGCGCGTCGCGTACATGGTCTCGAACAATTCGAACTGGTTCGGCAGCCCGGTCAGGAAACCTGCCTTGAGCTGGCATTCGGCGTATTCGTCGGCCGCGTCGCTGTCGAACACGATGCCGGCGCCGACTCCCATTTCGCCGCGCCGCACGCCATTCTCGGGCGCTTGCAGGGCCAGGGTGCGGATCGGCACCGACATGCAAAAATCGCCCACGGCGGCGCCGGCGGGCGGCGGGTCGAACCAGCCGATCGCGCCGGTGTAGATGCCGCGCGCGGCCGGCTCCAGCTCGGCGATGATTTCCATGCTGCGCCGCTTGGGCGCGCCGGTGATCGAGCCGCAGGGGTAGAGCGCCTGGAAAATCTCGGCCAGGCCGGCATCCGGATGCAGGCGGGCGCGCACGGTCGAGGTCATTTGCAACACGCTGCTGTAGCGCCGCACCTCGAACAGGGCTGGCACCTCGACCGTGCCGGTGACGGCGACGCGGCCGATGTCATTGCGCAGCAAGTCAACGATCATCAGGTTCTCGGCGCGGTTTTTCGGGTCGGCCGCCAGGGCCGCCGCGCGCCGCGCGTTGTCCAGCTCCAGCCCGGGCGCGGCGGCCGGCGCAGTGCCCTTCATCGGCCGCGCCGTCAATGCGCCGCCGGCGTGGCGCACGAACAGCTCGGGCGAGAGCGACAGCAGGGCGCTGCCGTCGCCCGGCGCCACCAGCGCGCCGTACGGCACCGGCTGGCGCGCGCGCAGGCGCGCATACAGGGCCTCGGGCGAGCCGAAGGCGTCGAAGCGCAAGCGGTAGGTGTAATTGACCTGGTAAGTGTCGCCCGCTTCGATGTAGTCGTGGATGCGGGTCAGCGCGGCCGTGAATGCGGCTTGCTCGACGTTGGCGCGCACGGCGGCGATGCCGGCCGGCGCCGCCTCTGGCGCGATGCGCGCGGCCAGCCATGCAACCACTTCGTCCTGTGTGAGGCGGCGGCAGCTGGCGAAGACCAGGACCCGGGCCAGCGGCGCGCCCGCGTCGCGCGCCGGCATGCCCAGTAGGTGCGCGCCCAGTTCGTAAGCGCACAGGGCCACCGCGTAATGGCCTTGCCGCAGCGCTTGCTGCATCTGCTCCAGCAGCGCCGGCCAGCCGGTGCCGCTCGAGCAGCTCAGCGTGGCCAGGTGGCCGGTATAGAGCCGCGAGATGGTCTGGCCGGCTGCCGCGTCGTCGAGCAGGGCAAAGCATTCCAAGCCCGCTTCAAGCTGCGATGGCGTCTTCATCGGGCCGGCCGGGACGCGCCGCCGCCCGCAAGCGGGGCGCACAAGGCGAGCGGTTTCATTTAGCCGAGCAGCAGCGCGATCTGCAAGGCCGCGTCTTGCGCCGGATGCAGCTTGAAGCCGCTCTTGGCGTAGCGGTGCCAGCGCCCGATCACGAAGCAGGCCAGCATGGCGGCGCGCGCCGTCACCTCGGCTTCGGGCATGCGGCCTTCGGCGGCGGCCAGGCGCAGCGCCTGTTTCAGCGCCAGCTCGACGCGGTCGTGGAACTGGTTCATGCGCAGTTGCAGGCGCTCGTCCTCGTTGACCAGGGCGTCGCCGATCAGCACCCGTGTCATGCCCGGATTGCTGCTGGCGAAATCGAGCAGCATGCGCAAGATGTCGCGCGCCTGCGCCAGGCCGTCCGGTTGCTGCTCGGCGATGCGGTTGATCAGGCCGAACACGCTGGACTCGATGAATTCGATCAAGCCCTCGAACATTTGCGCCTTGCTGGCGAAATGACGGTACAGGGCAGCTTCCGACACGGCCAGCCTGGCGGCCAGCGCGGCGGTGGTGATTTTCTCGCCTTTGGGTTGTTCCAACATTGCGGCCAGGGCTTGCAGAATTTGCAGCTTGCGCTGGCCCGGCGGTGTGCTTGCCATGTGATCTCGTTATAAAAAAAATTAAACAGCCTTCAGTTGGTGCAGGCGGGTGGGTAAATGTCTGACGGATTTTACTTTGACATCGACGTAAGCGGGGCGATTTAACGTCTTTTGCGGCGCGATCGCCACGTTTGGCGCGGCCAGGCGCAGGTATTGGGTGATCCAGGCCGTGCGCAGGCCGAGCGCCTTGGCGCTCTTCAGATTGGCCAGCGTGTCTTCGACCAGGATGCAGCGGCCCGCCGCCAGTCCCTGCCGGCGTAGCAGGCGGCGCAGCATCAGCTTGGACGGTTTCGGGCGCAACTGGCGGTGCACTTGCATCGCCTCGATCGCCACATGGTGCGAAAAGTGGCGCTGCAAGCCCAGGTGACGCAGCACGGCGCGCGAATAGCGGCGCGGCGCATTGGTGAGCAGGATCTTGCGCCCCGGCAGGCGCCGCAGCAACTGGCCCAGGCCCCGTTCGGCCCGTATCATGGCCGTCAGGTCGTCCATGTCGTGGGTCTCGCGCAAGAAGTCGGCGGCCGGCACGGCGTGGTGCTTGACCATGCCGATCAGGGTGGCGCCGTAGCGCCGCCAATAGTCGGCGCGGGCGGCGTCGACCACGGCGGCGGCGGCCGGCGTGTCGCCATCGCCCAGCACCCGGGCCAGGTAAACGTTCATCCTGGCCGTGATGGCGGGAAAAATGGCGTGCGAGGCGTCATGCAGGGTGTTGTCGAGGTCGAACAACCATACGGGCGTGTAACGGTTAAAATTTGGCACGGGAGTCTTTACGCAAACGATCAAGGGAAAACATGCGACGCCAGATTATAGTGATGTTTTGTAGTTTATTCTGTTTGGCTTTGCCCGCGCGGGCGGTGGAGGCGCCGGCGGCGGCGCCGAATCGGGGCGCGCTGTTCAAGGTCGAGGGCGGCGGCCACACGCTGTACCTGTTCGGCACCATTCACGTCGGTGCGCCCGACTTTTATCCGCTGGAAGCGCGCGTCACGGCGGCGCTGCGGGACGCCAGCACGCTGGCGCTGGAAGTCGATCCGAACGGCGACCCGGCGCTGATGCTGGGCGCGCTGCGCAAGTATGCCCTGTATGCCGGCGGCGGTCCGGCGGCGGCCGATATCGCGCCGTCCTTCAAGCCGCGCCTGGAGCGCTTGCTGCGCCAGTATGCGATTCCCGCCGAGTCGGTGGCGGCCATGAAGCCGTGGATGTTGGCCAGCGTGCTGGCGATCAGCCAATTCGCGGCCCTGGGTTATCAACCGGGGCTGGGAATTGACGCTTATTTGTCGCGCCAGGCGCATGAGCGCAAGATCCCGGTGCTGGAACTGGAATCGATGGAAAGCCAGCTGGCGCTGTTCGGCGGCTTGAGCCTGGCCGAGCAGTGCCGCTTCCTGGAAGAGAGCATCGCCGCGATCGAAGACCAGGAGCAAGCCGCGCAAGCGAAGGAAATCGCGCAAGCATGGCGCAACGCCGACGCCGCCGCGCTGGACCAGCTGGCGCGGCGCCTGGCCGATGACGACAGCTTTTCCGGCCGTTTCGCGCAAAAGGTCTTGCTGGAACAGCGCAATCCCGGCCTGGCGAAGGGTATTGCGGCCTTGCTGGCGCGCGAATCGAATACCATGGCGGCGATCGGCGTGCTGCATCTGGTGGGTGCGAATAGCGTTCCGGCCTTGTTGCGCGCGCGCGGGCTGAAGGTCGAGCGGGTGTATTAATTGTGTGGATTAACAACGGAAGACTGCGGATGGTGCCCTTGACGTGGATCGAACACGTGGCCTCTCCCTTACCAAGGGAGTGCTCTACCACTGAGCTACAAGGGCGTTGCTGCTGCGGCGCCTGGTGAAATGCGCCGCGTTTGCTTTAGTGCGAACGGATCATAGTGCCAAAAGCTTGTTCGGTCAACACTTCGAGCAATAATGAGTGTTCAATCCGACCATCGATGATGTGGACCGTGTTCACGCCGGACTTGGCCGCGTCGAGCGCCGATGAAATTTTAGGCAGCATGCCGCCCGAAATGGTGCCGTCGGCAAACATTTCCTCGATTTCGCGCGCCGACAGATCGGTCACCAGATTGCCCTGCTTATCCTGGACGCCGGCGATATTGGTCATCATGATCAGCTTTTCAGCCTTCAGGATTTCCGCAATCTTGCCGGCCACGACGTCGGCGTTGATATTGTAAGCCTGGCCATCCTGGCCGAAGCCGATCGGCGAGATGATGGGAATGAAGGCATCGTCTTGCAGCGCCTTGACCACGGCCGGGTTGATCGCGTCGATCTCGCCGACGAAGCCGATGTCGAGGAATTCGCCGGGATTTTCGCGGTCCGGCATGCGCATCTTGCGAGCCCGGATCAAGCCGCCATCCTTGCCCGTCAAGCCGACGGCCTGGCCGCCGTAATGGTTAATCAGCATCACGATGTCTTGCTGGACTTCGCCGCCCAGCACCCACTCCACCACTTCCATGGTTTCTTCGTCGGTGATACGCATGCCTTGCACGAAGCTGCCCTGCTTGCCGATTTTTTTCAAGGCATTGTCGATTTGCGGCCCGCCGCCGTGCACCACGACCGGGTTCATGCCGACCAGCTTGAGCAAGATGACGTCGCGCGCGAAGCCATGCTTGAGGCGCTCGTCGGTCATCGCGTTGCCGCCGTATTTGATGACAATGGTCTTGCCATGAAAATTGCGGATGTATGGCAGGGCCTCGGCCAGGATCTGCGCCTTGATTTGCGGCGCAACCGCAGTCAAGTCGTCAGTCATGTCCAGGTTCACGTTGGTCAGTTGGGTCATGGCGAGTCCGGAAAATATATTTTTGCGATTTTACAGGGAAGTTCCAAATCTTAGGACGCATTATAGGGCCAACTTGTTGTATTTTCATTGGCTATCCTTTAGTCTGCCCGTATATGACCATCGACATCGAACTCCACCGCCAGCTTGAGGCCATGCGCCCCCTCCTTGTACGTTTTGCACAATTGCAATTGCGCAACCAGGCGCTGGCCGAGGATGCGGTCCAGGACGCCCTGATCGCGGTGCTGGAAAAGCCCGACCGCTTCAGCGGCCAATCCTCGCTGCGCACCTATGTGACGGGTATCCTGAAGTTCAAGATCATCGACAATCTGCGCGAATGCACCCGCGAGCGCCAGATCGACACGGCCGAAGACCAGTCCGAGGATGACGCCATCGACGCCCTGTTCATCGCCGACGGCCACACGCGCGACATGCCGCGCCAGTGGGGCGACCCGGACCGGGCCCTGGAACAGAAGGATTTCTTCCGGGTATTGGAAGTCTGCCTGGAAAAGTTGCCGGCCAAGACAGCCCGGATTTTCATGATGCGCGAATGGCTGGAACTGGAAACCGAAGAAATTTGTAAGGAATTGGCGATTACCACGTCTAATGCTTGGGTGCTGTTGTATCGGGCGCGCATGCGTTTGCGCGAGTGCCTCGATTTGAACTGGTTCGGTAACCGCCAACCTGAGTGACTGAGTGAGTGAGCTAACCGCCGGCCAACGGCAGCATATATGCAAAAAATATCGACAGGAATCAAACCGACTTGCAGGGAAGTGCACCGCCTGGTGTCGGAGGGAATGGACCGCGACTTGTCGCTGGTGGAGCGGATCCGCATGCGCCTGCACTTGATGGTGTGCCGCGCCTGCACCCGCTTCAATGGCCAGATGTCGCTGCTGCGGCGCGCCATGCACAGTTTTCCGCTGGACGGCGACGGGCCCAAGCAATGAGCGTCTGCGGCCGCTGCGGGGCCGTGTTCGGCTGCGCGATGGCCGACCGCAGCCCGGCCGACGCCAACGCCGGCGAACCGTGCTGGTGCACCGCGCTGCCGCCCGTGGTGGCGCTGCCGGCCCAGGGCGGGGCTTGCTGGTGCCCGGCTTGCCTGCAGCACTATATCGCCGCCCAGCAAGCGGGCGCGCCGCAATAGCGCGGGCAGCGCCAAAAAAAACGCTTGCGCGGGACGCGCAATTCGGATCAGACTGCATACTCCAGGGTCGGTGGGAGAAGCAGCATGCGCTTTAGGGATATCCGGATCGGCGTGCGCATCAACGCCGGCTATGCGATCCTGATTCTGCTGATGATGGGCGTGATCCTGGTCTCGGTCAGTCGCATCTACGCGATCCGCGCCGAAAGCGACCATATCCTGCTGCACGACTGGGCCGCTGCCGCCGCCGTGAATGCCATCAATGCCCAGTCGCGCGAGGCGGCCACCCATGTCGTCACGCTGATCATCCAAAACCAGTTGCCGCAACGGGTGGAAGGTTATGCCCGCATCGACCGCCTCAAGCGCTCCATCGACGCCGAACTCGACAAACTGGCCGCGCTCGACACGGCGCCCGAAGCGCGGCGCCTGGTGGATAGCCTCAAGCTGGCGCGTGCCGCCTATTACGACAGTTTCATCGCGGTAGCCGACCTGGTCGAGGCGGGCGACCGCGACGGCGCCGAAGAAAAGATGAAGTCGCTGGCGCTGCCGGCCCTCGACCAGCTGCTGGCGCAAATCAGGCTGCTCGACGACTTGCAGCAGCGCCAGGTGCAAGCGAGCGCGCGGCGGGTCAGGGCCGATATCACGTCTTCGCTGATGCTGATGAGCGCGATCGGCCTGGCCGCGGTGCTGGTCGGGCTCGGGTTCGCGCTGTCGGCGCGCTCGATCACGGGGCCGCTGGGCGAGGCGATCGCGATCGCGACCCGGGTCGGGCGGGGCGACCTCGGCTCGGTGATCGAAGTCACTTCCAAGGATGAAACGGGGGAATTGCTGCAAGCGTTGAAAAACATGACGGTCGGCCTGGCGGCCGAGCAGCAATTGCGCCAGGCCGTGGAAAAGGCCGAGGACGCGACCAAGATGAAGTCCGATTTCCTGGCCAATATGTCGCATGAAATCCGCACCCCGATGAATGGCATCATCGGCATGACCCACCTGGCGCTGCAGACCGAGCTCACGCCGAAGCAGCGCAATTACCTGGAAAAGGTCGAGTCGGCCTCGCGCAACCTGCTCGGCGTGATCGACGACATCCTCGATTTCTCAAAAATCGAGGCCGGCAAGATGGCCTTTGAGAATATCGATTTTTACATCGAAGACGTGCTGGCGCAAATCGCCGACCTGGCCGTCGCGCGGGCCAGGGACAAGGGCCTGGAATTGCTGTTCGACGTGGGCGCCGACGTGCCAGCCGTGTTGCGCGGCGACCCGCTGCGCCTGGGCCAGGTGCTGATCAATCTGAGCAATAACGCCATCAAATTCACCGAGCGCGGCGAAATCGTGGTCGGCATCCACGTGCTGCGCAGGGAAACCGATGCGGTCTGGCTGCGGGTCGCCGTGCGCGACACCGGCATCGGCTTGAGCCCGGTCCAGTGCGGCAAGCTGTTCCAGGCCTTCGCGCAAGCCGACACGTCCACCACGCGCCATTACGGCGGCACCGGCCTGGGACTGACGATCAGCAAGCGCCTGGTCGAAATGATGGGCGGCGAGATCGGGGTCGACAGCGCGGCCGGCGTCGGTAGCACATTCTATTTCACGGCGCGTTTCGAGCTGGCCAGCATGGCGCATGCGACGGCGACCCCGGCGCCCGACCTGTCCGGCCTGCGCGTGCTGGTGGTCGACGACAATGCCAGCGCCCGCGAAATCTTCCTGGCCATGCTGGGCGCGCTGAAATTCGACGCCGTTGCGGTCGACGGCGGGGCGCGCGCGGTCGAAGCCGTGGCGCGCGCCCGTGCCGAAGGCCGACCCTACGGCCTGGTGCTGATGGATTGGAAAATGCCGGGCATGAACGGGGTCGATGCGATCGCGGCGATCCGCGCCGACGCGCAGGCCGGCGCCGCGTCCGCGCCGGCCGCCATCGTGGTCACCGCCCACGACCGCGACGCGCTGCTGGAACACTTGCCCGAGCGGCATATCGACGGCGTGCTGAACAAGCCGGTTAGCGCCTCGACCCTGCTCGACAGCATCTCTATGGTGTTCGGCAAGGAGCTGGGCCAGTGCCGCACGGCGCGCCGCCAGACCGATTACAAGTCGGCCGAGCTGGCGGTGCGCGGCGCGTATTTGTTGCTGGTCGAAGACAATGAGGTGAACCAGGAAGTGGCGCAGCAAATCCTCGGCGACGCCGGCGTGCGGGTCGACATCGCCAGCAACGGCGCGATGGCGCTGGCGAAAATCGCGGTGGCCGATTATGACGGCGTGCTGATGGATTGCCAGATGCCGGTGATGGACGGCTACCAGGCCACCCGCGCGCTGCGCGACAATCCCCGCCACGCCAGGTTGCCGGTGATTGCGATGACGGCCAACGCGATGGTGGGCGACAAGGAAAAATGCCTGGAAGCGGGCATGAACGATTTCATCGCCAAGCCGATCGACGTGGCGCAACTGTTTTCGACGCTGGCGCGCTGGATCGAGCCGCGCCATCCCCAGGATCCGGCCGATCCGGCGCCGGCGCCGATGCCGATACTGGAAAAGGCTGAACAACTGCCGCCGATTGCTGGCTTGAAAATGGAAGAGGCGCTGCGCCGGGTGGGCGGCAACCTGGGCCTGATGCGGAAATTGCTGAACCGCTTCATCGAAACCCAGGTCGATGCGATGCAGCGCATCGACGCCGCCATCGAAGCCAATGACTTGGCCGGGGCGACGCGCGAGGCGCACACGCTCAAGGGCCTGGCCGGCAATATCGGCGCCGGCGGGGTGGCCGGCAGCGCGGCCCGGCTCGAGCAATTGCTGGGCGACGGCACGCAGCAAGGCTTGCGCGCCGCCGTCGACGAATTGGCGCAGGAATTGCATCGCTTATTGCCGAACATCGCGCTGGGCTTGCGCCAGCGCCCGGACCAGGCGCCCGCCCCAGCGCCCGCGCTCGAACGCGCGGCGCTGGCGGCCGGCTTGCGCGAGCTGGCGCGCCTGCTGGGCCAGGACGACGCGGCAGCCTTGAAGCATCTGGAGCCGATCTGCGCCGCGCTGGCGCAAGCCGGCCAGGGCGAGCATGCGCGCCAGTTGAAGCGCATGCTCGCCCAATACGATTTCGAAGGCGCGCTGGCGCAATTGCACGAAGCGGCGGCCGGGCTGGATTTGACACTGTGAGCGGGAGAACACCATGCATCTGCACCCCGGCAAGCCGACCATCCTGGTGGTCGACGACACCCCCGACAATCTCGACTTGTTGTGCGCGGTGCTGGAGCACGATTACCGCACCAGGGTCGCGGTGAATGGCGAGCGGGCCTTGAAAATTGCCGCCGGCGCGTCCAGGCCGGACTTGATCTTGCTCGACATCATGATGCCGGGCATGAGCGGTTATGAAGTGTGCCAGGCGCTCAAGGCCGCGCCGGCCACGCGCGACATTCCGGTGATTTTCGTGACGGCGATGAGCGAGGTGTGCGATGAACAACTGGGCTTGTCGCTGGGCGCGGTCGATTACATCACCAAGCCGATCTCGGCGCCGATCGTGCTGGCGCGCATCAAGACCCAGTTGGCGATGAAGCGCGTGCACGATTTCCTGCGCGACCAGAACCAGTTCCTGGAATCGGAAGTGGCGCTGCGCGTGCGCGAGATCGCCGCGCTGCAAGACGTGACGATCCACGCGATGGCGTCGCTGGCCGAAACGCGCGACAGCGAAACGGGCAACCATATCCGCCGCACCTCGCATTACGTCAAGGCGCTGGCCGAGAAACTGCGCGATCACCCGCGCTTTAGCGCCTTCCTGAACGAGCGCACGATCGAATTGCTGTTCAAGTCGGCGCCGCTGCACGATATCGGCAAGATCGGCATCCCTGACCGCATCTTGCTGAAACCGGGTCGTTTCGAGCCGCACGAAATGGAGATCATGAAGACCCACACCACGCTGGGGCGCGACGCCATCCTGGCGGCCGAGCGCGAGTTGGGCGTCGAAGTCGATTTCCTCAAATATGCCAAGGAAATCGCCTACGGCCACCAGGAAAAATGGGATGGCAGCGGCTATCCGCAAGGCCTGGCCGGCGATGCGATCCCGATTTCGGCGCGCCTGATGGCGGTGGCCGACGTCTACGACGCGCTGATCAGCCGGCGCGTCTACAAGGAAGGCATGACGCATGAACAGGCGGTGGCCATCATCGCGGCTGGCCGTGGCCAGCATTTCGACGCCGACATGGTCGACGCCTTCCTGGAAATCCAGGAGCAATTCGTCGCCATCGCGCGGCGCTATGCCGACAGCGACCAGGATATGGATAAAAAACGCGAAAGAATTGACTTGTTTATCCAATAATGGGAAGCTTGCCTCGATGGCAATGTTGCATCTTTCTGTTTTCAACTCCCCGCACAAAAAGGAACACCCTTGAGCGTCACTACCGGTATGAAAAGCGAGTTGCAAGACACTCGGATTGATGTGAAAGTCAAGTTGGCTGGACTTTGGGCGGCCACGATGTTTTGCTACCTTTACGGAGACTATTTCGAGCTGTATGTTCCCGGGAAGCTTGGCAGTATGCTCGATGGGAAAATGCTTCCTCTGGGGCCGGTAACGCAGGCAATCCTGGTAGGCACCTCGTCCATGATGGCAATCCAGGGCGTCATGGTGTTTTTATCTCTGGTAATGAAGCCCGCATTCAACAAGTGGGTGAATCTACTATTCGGACTGGTCTTTGCGAGCATCGTGTTGCTCGTGATTACCCAGGGTGGATGGACGTTCTACAAGCTGCTGGGTGCGCTGGAAATAGCGCTGCTCTTGGGAATTGTTTGGCAAGCCTGGACTTGGCCGCGAAACTAAGCACCTCTTCCCTGTCGGAAGAGGTGCTTGGCAAGAAGCCCGCAGCGGGGCGAGCCGCGTTACATTCATATCAAGGGCTGACGGTTTCGAAAAAGCGCATCATTTCACGGCTCGCGTCCGGCCCCTTGGCGTCGGTATAACTGCCGTCGTCGCTGCCGCCCGACCAGGCGTGGCCGGCGCCGTGGATCACCCAGTGTTCGCCCAGCGGCGTGCCGTCCGGGTGGCGGTGCGTGGTGCGCGTATAACGGTGGCCATTCGGCACGCTGCCCGAATCGACCGAATCGACCGGCGCCGCGTTGCCGCTCTGGTTGCGCAAGCCTTGGGCGATCACTTGCTCGCCGTTGCGTGGGTTGACGGTGGTGTCGCGGTCGCCATGGAAGACGATGATGGGAATGCCGCCGCCAGCCGTTTTGCGGGCCGGGCCGGCGCCGCCTTTCATCGCCGCCAGCGCCGACGGCAAATCCTGGGCCGAGCCGAACGGCAGCCCGGAATGCACGCCGACGGCGGCAAACACATCGGGATACAGCGTGCCGACGATGACGGCCATGGCGCCGCCGGCGGACAGGCCGGCCACGTACACCTGTTTTTCATCGACCGGGTATTCATCGATGATTTGCTGGGCGATGCCGGCGATGATGGATGGTTCGCCCTGGCCGCGCTGCTGGTCAAGCGCGTTGAACCAGCTCCAGCAGCGCGAATTGTTGGCGCTCTTGGCTTGCGCCGGATACACCACGAAGCATTGCTTTTCCTCGGCCACCGCGTTCATCTGGGTGCCGGCCGCGAAATCGTCGGGATTCTGGGTGCAGCCGTGCAGCATCACCAGCAGCGGCATCGCCTGGCCATGGTAATTGCTGGGAATGTAGAGCTTGTAGTCGCGGCCGCCGGCATGGTTGCGGTAAGAGCCGCTCAGAAATTGTGCGCCCGGCTTGATGGCGAGCGGCACCGGGGCGCGCGGCGGCTTGAAGCCGGGCAAGTCGAAGCCTGGCTGGCCCATCTTTCCCGCAATGCGTGCCATGAAATCCTGCGCCAATTCCTGGGCCGTCGCCTGTGGCGCCGATGGGGCTTCAGGGGCTTGCGGGGTGGCGCCCGGTGCGGGATTGATGTCGCGCATGGTGTCGCGCGCCTGGAAATTGGCTTGCTGGCCCGTTTTCAGGCCGGCCAGTGCTTCCTGGATGGCCTGGGTGGCCGCAGCCGGGCCTTTGCCCATCAAGTTGCGGGTCGCTGCGCGCAATTGCGCAAACATTTGTTGATTCAGTTTCATAAGAATCCTTTGGTGGCGCGCGTCGATCCGTGTTTCCGACGCGCTAGTGAATTCGTCCCGCCAGGGCCGCTTTTACGACGGCGCTTGCATGCAGGGCGCCCAATACGAAGACCGATTCAATCGTTGCCAGCGCCAGCTCCACCGATACGTCGTTGGCGATGCTGGCCAAGCCAAGCACTTGGATTTGCAGGCGCTGTCCGGCGGCCTGGAGCGCTTCCAGGTCGGCCCGCGAGTAATGCTGCAAACCGAGCACCAGACTCTTGCGCGCGACGGTTTGCCTGACCACGTCGGCGTGCGTATTGAGCTGGTTGCGTATGGCGGTGCGTATCAGGTCGGTGCGGTTTGAATAAAACCCTTCTTGTACCAATAAATCGATTTGTCCCAAGTCAATCAAGCCGAGGTTGATCGTGATTTTTTCCGATTCGCTCACCTTGAGCTTCTTGTCTTGCTTAGTCATATATCCCCATAAACTCCATGCGGCATCCAATCACCATCTGTATGGATGGTATTATAGGTCGAAATTGTCCCAAGTCAAGCGCGATTCCTTACCACCGGTTCAGTTTTGGGAGATGCGGGAGGAAATACGATGGCGAAAATTTGCCGCGCTGCGGGCGCGGCGCGGGCCAGAGCCGACGCCCGGCTGAAGGAATCAGGACAACATTGTATAGAGCATGGCCGCGACTGCGGCAGCCATGACCGCTGTACATAACCACCCCATGATGCTCAGCCGGCGCGAGATCATCAGCTTGCCCATGATGTCGGCGCGCGCGGCCATCAACATCATCACCGCCATGATCGGCACCGAAATGACGCCATTGATCACCGCGCTCCAGTACAGGGCTTTGATGGGATCGATCTTGGTGAAGCAGAGCGCGACCCCGATCAGCGTCGACAGTACGATGATTCCATAAAACTTTTTTGCCCCGCCGGGATGCAATTCCAGGCTGTTTTTCCACTGGAAGGCGCCGGCGATGGCATAGGCGGCCGAGCCGGCCAGCACGGGAATGGCCAACAGGCCGGTGCCGATGATGCCGACGCTGAACAGTACGAAAGCAAATTCGCCGGCGATCGGGCGCAGCGCGCTGGCGGCCTGGGCCGCCGTGTCGATCTGGGTGACGCCGTGCGCGTGCAGCGTCACGGCGGTGGTCAGAATGATGAAAAAGGCGACCAGATTGGAAAAACCCATGCCGATGAAAGTATCCAGCCTGATCCTGCGAAAGCCGGCCCGCGCCTGCTCGGGCGCATCCTTCAGGGCGTGCGCATGGGGGTCCGCGTTCATGTCCTCGACCTCTTGCGACGCTTGCCAAAAAAAGAGATAGGGGCTGATGGTGGTGCCGAACACGGCCACCATCGTGGTGATATAGGCCGGACGCCAGGATAGGGGCGGCATCAGGGTGCTGCGCGCCACTTCGCCCCATGGAATATGTACCACCATGGCGGTGGCGAAATAGGCCAGCAGGGCCAGCGTCAGCCATTTCAAGATGCGTACATAGCGGCTGTAGGGAACGCACACTTGCAGTGCGATGGAGAGTACGCCAAAGCCCAGCGCGAACCAGTGCGCGGGACCATGGACGAGCAGCTTGAGCGCCTCCCCCATCGCGGCGACATCGGCCGCGATATTGATGGTATTGGCCACCAGCAGCAAGCTGATGATCGAATACAGCAGCCAGCCGGGATAATGCCGGCGGATATTGGTCGCCAGGCCGCGCCCGCTCACGCTGCCGATTTTTGCGCTGATGATTTGAATGCTGACCATCAAGGGATAGGTGAATAAGATGGTCCATAGCATGCCGAAACCAAATTGCGCCCCCGCCTGCGAATACGTGGCGATACCGCTCGGGTCGTCGTCGGCGGCGCCCGTGATCAAGCCGGGCCCCAGCTTCTTGAGCCAGGATTGTTCCGCCCGCTCGCCGCGCGCCGCGCCGGCATTTTTCGTCACTGGTGTTTGCATGGCTGGCTTTCAATGTCAATGGAATGAAACGCCCGCATCGAAGGCATTGCCGTAGAACCAGGTCAGTGTCAAGCACTCAGCCATTTCCGTCTGTGCGCTGACATACCAAAACCGGCCATGTTTGTTCATGCGCAAAAAAATGAAGAATTTGAAAAATAAGCGATCTATATGTACGCCATCGAACGTTGTGACGCCACCAGTAAAGGCATAGTTCACCAAGGAAGGGGAGCGGAACATATCGCGCTGGCGCGCGCCTCATTTTCCCCGACGGGCGCGAGCGGATTCGGCGAGCGTATTTTAATCGTGCATTAGCTTATAAAAGGATACATCATGCAAGCTTCTTCCCTGGCGCCTGACTTGGCGCCCTTTGACCGCACGGTGGCCGGCGATGCCCACGCGTCGGGCGTGTCGTGGGGCGCCGTGTTTGCCGGTGGCGCCGCAGCAGCAGCCCTGTCGTTCATCCTCCTGATTCTCGGCGTGGGTCTCGGTCTGTCGTCCATTTCGCCGTATTCCTACCATTCCGCCGCGATGAGCGACGCGACCATCGCCTGGCTCGCCTTCATGCAACTGGCCGCCTCGGGCATAGGCGGCTATATGGCCGGCCGCTTGCGGGTGAAATGGCCGCATGTGCATGGCGACGAAGTGCACTTCCGCGATACGGCGCATGGCTTGCTGGCCTGGTCGCTTGCGACTCTGGTCACGGTGGCCCTGCTTGCCGGCGCAGCGCGCGCGGTGCTCAGCGGCGCCATCGATGCGGCGGCGGCCGTCGGCGCCCCGGCGGCGGCGCTCGTTGCCGGTGCCAATCCGGCCATCCCGGCTGGCGCATCCGGCAATCCGAGCGAGTATTTTTCGGACCTGCTGCTGCGTTCGGGCGGCGCCGACGGCGTCGACAATGGGCGCCGCGCGGAAGTGAAGCAAATCCTGCTGAACAATCTGGCGGTCGGCGCCCTGAGCGCGGAAGACCGCAGCTATTTGGCGCGCCTGGTGGCCACCCGTGCCGGCTTGAGCCAGGCCGACGCCGAGCGCCGCGTCGACGACATGTATGCACGCGCCTCCAAGGCGACGGACGGCGCCAGGGCCAAGGCCAAGGAAGTGGCCGAGCAAGCCCGCAAGGCCGCCATGCATTCGGCGCTATGGATGTTCATTGCCCTGCTATTGGGCGCCTTCGTGGCCAGCCTGTCGGCGACCTTCGGCGGCGCGCGACGCGACGCGACACCGCGCCCTGCAATTTAATCTCATCCTGGAGACTGCCATGCGTTCGATTTTGCTTCTTTTGTTGGGAATTCCCTTGCCCATCGTGATCCTGATTGCCCTGTTTGTACGCTGATCACTGCCATCAGTGCTAATGCGTCTGGTGGCGGAAGGCGCGCACTCCCAGCAGCACGCCGGCGCATAACAGCGCGATGCCGGCGGCGACGGCGGCACTTGGCAGGGCGCCCCGCAACAGGAAGGCGTACAACAGCGCAAACAGAGTTTCAAACACGATCAACTGGCCGGCCAGCGAAGTCGGCAGGCGCTGGCTGGCCTGGTTCCACAGCAGCGTACCTAGCCAGGAGGCGGTCAAGCCGATCAGCAGCATCATCCCGGCGAATAGCCAGGGCCGGGGACCGAGCGGAAAGGCGTAGGCGGCGCCGCCCATTTTCGCGTACCAGCCGTAGGCGACAAAGCCGAGTGCGGCCAGCGGCAAGGTCGTCAAGCCCTGGGCCGTGGACCAGGTCATCGAATGGATGCGGGGATGGGCTTTCAGGTAGCGCGCGTTCATCACCGGATACCAGGTCCAGGCCAGCACGGCGGCGCCAGCCAGCAGGCAGCCGAGCGCGTAGTCGGCCAGGCTGCGCTGGCCGCCGGCGCGCCGGAATTGTGCGAGTTCGCTGGCGTTCACCAGCAGCAGGCCGGTCAGGATGATCAGCAGCGACGGCGCCAGGCGGCGCCAGGCCACCGTTTCCGACGGATGGCCGGGGCGCCAATTGGAAAACACGGCGATCGCCACCGGCAGCGTCCCGATCAGCATGGTCGGCAGCGCCGAACCGGCTTTCTGGATCGCGCTGGCCAGCAGCGCGTAGTAGGCGAGGTTGCCGATCAATGATAGCTGGAGGGCGCGGCGCCAGTCGGCGCGCGTCAAGGCGGCGATGCGGCGCCGGTCCAGCCAGGCCGGCACCAGCGCGATCAAGCCGAAGGCCAGGTAACGCCCGAAGGACAGCACGATGCCGGGATAGTCGCCCAGCAGCAGTGGCACGATGAACACCAGGCCCCACAGCAAGCCGGCGCCGAGCGCGCACAAGACCCCGCTCAGCATGGCGTTCCCCTCTTGATGCTTGTCGATAGCATGCGCGTCCCCGCCAATTGATGATCCAGGACGATAGGGTAGGGCGCATCAGGGCGGCGGTCTTGTACCAATTTGCTGTTGATACTGGGCCGGTGTGACGCCATAGCTGCGCTTGAACCAGCGATTCAAATGGCTCTGGTCGGCCAGGCCGACCGCGCCGGCCGCTTGCGCCGGGCTGACCCGTTGCGCCAGCAAGTGCTTGGCGCGCAGCGCGCGGCGTGCCTGCACATATTGTTGCGGGGTGCAATTGAAGGTGGTGACAAAGACGCGCACGAAATGAAATAGCGACAATTGCGCTTCGGCGGCCAACATCTCGATGCGCAGGGTGCCGTGCAGATGGGCTTCAATGCAGTCGAGTACGCGCCGCATCGCCAGCGAGCGCCGCATCTGGGCCGCCGAATGGAGGCTGGGCGGGCGCGGCCCGGCGCCGTAGCGCGCCACGATGGCATCCACCAGCGGCGTGAATTCGGACAGGAAGGCGACATCGTCGGGCGCGCCCCACATGCGCGCGAACACGCGCCGGTAGACGCGCGCCAGCTCCGGGTCGTGCGCCGCCGGGGCCGCGAAGAACACTTCGGCGCCGCTCATCGCGCGCAGGGTGTCGGGCTCGATGTAGAGCATCTGGTAAGTCCAGCCAGTGTCGACCTCGGCCTGGCCGGTGTGGATTTCATCGGCGTTCAGCGTGACCAGGGTGCCGGCCGGCGCCACATGCTCGCCGCCCCGGTAGCGGAAGCGCTCGACTCCGGCCTCGATTGCGCCCAGCGAATAACTGGCGTGCACATGCGGCGCGAAGGCGTGGTCGACCAGGCGCGCCGAATACAGCTCGACGCCGGGCAGGTGCGGGCTGGTCTTGAAACGGACGAATTCGCTGGGATCGCGGAACATGGCGGCTGGCGCTGGCAAAAATCCACTATACACCGGGCGCTGGCCGGACAGCGCTGGCGTTTCGCGGCATAATGCATGCTTGACCCTTCATGCCGACCTTTTTATGCGCCTGCCAGAGCACGAACCATCGCCGCCATCGCCGTGCATCAGCCTGTGCAAGATGGACGCCGACAGCGGCCTGTGCCAGGGTTGCCTGCGCACCATCGACGAGATCATCCAGTGGAGCGCCGCCGGCGACGATTACAAGCGCGCGGTCTGGGTCGAGATCCGGCGCCGCGAACAAGCCATCCAATTCGATTGAGAATGACTATGTATGCACCGCAACATGCCGTCAGCGGCCCCGCCTATGGCAAGGGATTCAAGGTGGGCGCCACGCTCATCAGCGCCTTGCTGTTGGTGTATGGCGTCAGCGTGGCGATCCGTTTCCCGCTGCTGCAATTCGGCTTCGGCGTGCAGGCGTTGCTGTTCGGCTCGGCCGTCATGCTGGGTGTCAGCTATTACTGGTTCTTGCGGGCCCGCACCACCATCGACGAGGCCGGCATCCGCCAGAGTTGGTTGTATGACAAGCGGGTCGACTGGCGCGACGTGCGCGGCGCGAAGATGATTGGGATTCCCTTCTTGTCGTGGATCTTTCCGCCGCGCATGGTGGTGCGCACCGGTAACGCCTTCACCACCTTCAACGGCGGCTCGCGCGAGGTGCTGATCGAATTCGCCAGGATTTCGCTGGCGTTCGAGATGAAGCGATGACGGACTTGCCGGAGGGAATCCGGGTCTTCGAGCGCGGCTGGTTGTCGTCGAATAATATCCTGCTGCAGGGGCCGGACGACAGCGCCCTGATCGACAGCGGCTACCTGAGCCACGCGCCGCAGACGCTGGCGCTGGTACAACAGGGCTTGCAAGGACGGTCGCTGGACCGCTTGCTCAATACCCATTTGCATTCCGACCATTGCGGTGGCAATGCGCTGCTGCAAGCCCATTACGCTTGCCACACGACGATTCCGGCGGCCGAAGCGGACAAGGTGCGGCGCTGGGATACCGAAGCGCTCAGTTTCAAGGCCACCGGCCAGCGCTGCGAGCGCTTCGGCTTCGACGCCACCATCGCGCCGGGCCAGGCGCTGACCCTGGGCGGGCGCGAGTGGCAAGCGCTGGGCGCGCCCGGCCACGATCCCCATTCGCTGATTTTTTACTGCCCGCAAGAACGCATCCTGATTTCGGCCGACGCCCTGTGGGAAAACGGTTTCGGCGTGATCTTCCCGGAATTGGGCGGGGAATCGGGCTTTGCCGAGGCGCGCGCGACGCTGGAGTTGATCGCGACGCTCGAGGTGCGCCTGGTGATACCGGGCCATGGCGCGCCGTTCGGCGACGCGGCCGGGGCGTTGCAGCGGGCCCATTCGCGGCTAGCTTATCTGGCGGCCGATCCGCGCCGCAACGCCCAGAACGCGATCAAGGTCTTGCTCAAGTTCTTGCTGCTGGAGCGACAAAGCATCGCACTCTGCGAGGTGCCGGCGCTGCTGACGGCGATGCCGGTGTTCGAGGAAGCCAACCGGCGCTTCCTGGACATGTCGCCGCAAGCGCTGGCGCAGTGGGCGGTCGAGCAATTGCTCAAGGCGGGTGCGGCGCGGGTCGAGGGCGAGCACTTACTTAATGAAGCTTGAGGCAAGGGCCAAGGCAAGACTTGCCGATCAGGTCCGATGAATGGAAATGCCGCTGCCCTCCGAACTATCCGTTTCTTGCTGGCGCATTCAGCTCATGGGTACTTGCTCGGAGGCGCGCGACGCTGGAATGCGGCTCGGGTCCTTGTCAAGCGCGGCTTGCTCCCCCGCCGGCCCGGGCCAAACCGAGCTTGCGCTCTAAATTCAGCACGCTCGTACTTTTTTAGACATATAATCGTCGCAAGTAATTCCGATCAACTTATCGTCTGCGAGTTTGTCATGGCCCTGCCACTTGCGTTGCAAAATCTTACCCTTCCCGTCATCGGTTCGCCCCTGTTCATCGCCAGCGGCCCGGCCCTGGTCGCGGCCCAGTGCAAGGCCGGCATCGTCGGCTCGTTTCCAGCGCTCAATGCGCGTCCGGCCGAGCTGCTCGACACCTGGCTGACCGAATTGCAGGCCGAACTGGCCCAATTCCAGGCCGACAATCCCGGCGCCAAGGTCGGCCCGATTGCCGTCAACCAGATCGTGCACCAGTCCAACGACCGCCTCGCGCATGACGTGGCGGTATGCGTCGCGCACAAGATCCCCATCATCATTTCCTCGCTGCGGGCGCCGCCCAAGGAAATGCTGGATGCGATCCACAGCTACGGCGGCATCGTGCTGCATGATGTGATTTCGATCCGCCACGCGCAAAAGGCGCTGGAAGCGGGCGTCGACGGCTTGATCCTGGTGGCCAGCGGCGCCGGCGGTCATGCCGGCACCCTGTCGCCATTCGCGCTGGTGGGCGAAGTGCGCAAATTCTTCAGCGGCCCGCTGGCGCTGTCCGGTTCGATCGCCACCGGCGACGCGATCCTGGCGGCGCAGGCGATGGGCGCCGATTTCGCCTACATCGGCTCGCGCTGGCTGGCGACCAAGGAATCGAATGTCAACGACAGTTACCGCGACGCGATCGTCGAGTCGGCCGCGGCCGATATCGTGTACACCAATCTGTTCACTGGCGTGCACGGCAATTACCTGAAGAAGTCGATCGTCGCGGCCGGCCTCGATCCGGACGCCTTGCCGGAAGCGGACAAGAGTGCGATGAATTTCGGCTCCAGCAGCGCCAAGGCCTGGCGCGACATCTGGGGCGCCGGCCAGGGCGTGGGCTTGATGAACGATGTGCCGAGCGTGGCCGACATGGTGGCGCGCCTGAAGCAGGAATACGACGCCGCCCGCGCCCGTCTGAGCCTGTAAGGCCGGTTAAGGCGCGTTGTTCAAATCCTCGGGCCGCAGCGCCCGCAGGTCTGGCAGATTGCGCCAGTAACCATAGGCATCCATGCCGTAGCCGACCACGAAACGGTTCGGTATCACCAGCCCGACCAGGTCGGCCTTGACCGGCTTGGCCTTGCCGATGGCCTTGTCGGCAAACACGGCCAGCAGCACTTCGGTGGCGCCCATGTCGAGCAGGCGTTGCTTGACGTGGGCCAGCGTCTCGCCTTCGTCGAGGATGTCGTCGAGCACGATGACGGTGCGCCCGGCCACGTTCGCGCGCGGCTCCACCTTCCACACCACGGCGCCGCCACGGTCGTCGTCGCCGTAGCGGCTGACGTGGATATAGTCGAATTCAAGCGGAAAAGTCAGTTGCGGCAGCAGGTTGCCCGTAAAGACCACGGCGCCGCCCATCACGCCCAGCACCAGCGGGAATTCCTCGCAGTCGGGATGGTTGAAGCGCGCGTTCAGCGCGGCGGCCATGCGCGCCACTGCGGCTTGCACGGCATCTTGGTCGAACAGGATTTCCGCGTTTTTCAGCAGGGCGCGGGCCCGTTGGTTGTGAGTGGCTTGCATGATCTCTGGACAAATGGTGGATGGCGTCATTATCCCGCAAATCGGCCGCCTGCGGGTTCAAGGCGGAGTGGCGCCGTCAGGGCGGGTTCGCCAACCCTGCCGCCCCTTCTATTTCGCGCTGCAATTTCTTGCTCAGCTTGGCGAACACCAGGCTGTACGAACGGCGCAGCAGTGCGCCCGCCTCGGCGTCGTCAAGCGCGTCCAGACTTTGCAATTGCACCCATTTGGCGCGCGCCAGGTAGGGCGCCGGGATGATGCCGGGCCGGTCCGTCAGTTCGAGGAAGCGTTCGTCCTCGACCTTGAAGCCGAGCCGCGCCTGGGCGCCGCCGTCGCACATCATTGCGAACATTTTCAGCCCCACCGAAAAAACCAGGTTGTCGCCCCATTTCATGTCGGCCTGCGCACCCGGCAGGGCGCGGCACAGCGTCTTTGCGCGTTCCAGATCCATGTTTCTCCTCAAGCCAGCCAGCGTTTGCGGCGGCGGTAAAATTTCATCTCGCGAAAGCTCGTGCGGCCGCCGCCGGCCACGCCCAGGTAGAATTGCCTGACGTCGTCATTGGCGGCCAAGGCGCCGGCCTGGCCTTCCATCACCACCCGGCCGTTTTCCAGGATGTAGCCGAAGTCGGCGTAGCGCAGCGCCAGATTGGCGTTTTGCTCGGCCAGCAAAAATGAGACGTTTTCGCGCTGGTTCAAGTCGCGCATGATGCCGAAAATCTCCTCGACGATGTGCGGCGCCAGGCCCATCGACGGCTCGTCGAGCAAGATCATGGACGGCTTGGCCATCAGGGCGCGGCCGAGCGCACACATTTGCTGCTCGCCACCGGAAGTATAGCCGGCCAGGCTGGCGCGGCGCTCCTTCAGGCGCGGAAAATAATGGTAAGCCTGCTCCAGCGCCAGCTTCATGTCGGCGCGCGACAGGGCGCGCGTGTAAGCCCCGGTCAGCAGGTTTTCCTCTATCGTCAAGTGGGCGAAACAGTGCCTGCCTTCCATCACTTGCGACAAGCCGCGCGTGACCAGCTGGTTCGGCGTCAACTGGTCGACGCGCTCGCCCTTGAAGCGGACCTCGCCCTTGGTGAGGGCGCCGCGCTCGCCGCGCAGCAGGGTCGAAATGGCTTTCAGCGTGGTCGACTTGCCGGCCCCGTTGGCGCCCAGCAGGGCCACGATCTGCCCTTGCTGCACTTGCAGCGAGACCCCCTTCAAGACCAGGATCACATGCGCGTAAATGACTTCGATATTGTTTACCGATAAATAGGGATAGGGCGGGATCGACATGGCCGGCTGGTTCAAGAAGTCGCCCTCACTTCATGCAGCTTGGCGTGATTTTTTTCTCGGCCGCGTACCGGGCCGACGATTCCTCGACCAGCTTGCGGGTCAGCGCCTTGTCGCCGACGATCCAGTTCGGCGTGACGGCGAGCCACTTCTGGCCGTCCCATTGCTGCACCTTCACGGCGCCCGAACCTTCATGGTCGTCGCAAGCCGTTTTCATGGTCGGGAACATGCCGGCCGCGCCAATCGCCTTTTGCCGCGCCGCATCGACGTTCAGGTTTTCCAGGCCCCAGCGCACTTGCTCGCCGCTCATCGGTTTACCCTTGCCGAAGTGTTCTTGCGCGGCGCGGATCGCCTCCACCCACAGTATCGCGGCCGTCACACCGCGCATATGGTAGACCGAACCGATGCGCGCGTGCTCGCTCAGATTGCCCTTGCCGGCCGCGTACAGCTTGTTGCGCAGCTCGTCGAGCACGGGGTAATTGCCGGGCGTGTTGAAGGTCATCGCGCTATAGCCCTTGGCCGCCGCACCCGATGGAATCGTGTCTTCTTCCGAGCCGGCCCACCATACGCCCAGCATTTTCTCGCGCGGGAAGCCATTGCGTTGCGCGCTCTTCAGGGCGACCGAATTCATCACGCCCCAGCCCCACAAGATCACGTAGTCGGGATTGGCCTGGCGGATTTGCAACCACTGCGATTGCTGCTCGCTGCCGGGCGGCGCGACCGCGATCTTGATCAATTCAAAGCCGTATTGCCTGGCCTGCGCTTCGAGCACCGGCAGCGGTTCCTTGCCGAAGGCCGAATCGTGGTACAGGTGGACGATTTTCTTGCCCCGCAACTTGTCCATGCCGCCGCTTTTCTCGCCCAGGTATTTGATCATGCCGGCGGCCTGGTTCCAGTAACTGGTGATGAGCGGGAAAATATACGGGAAGACCTTGCCGTTGGCGGCGTCCGAGCGGCCGTAGCCGAGCATCGTCATGGGGATCTTGTCTTGCGCGACCCGGTCCAGGATGCCATAGGCGATGCCGGTCGAGAGCGGCTCGACCAGGGTGGCGCCGCCATTCTTGGTTTTCAGGCGCTCGTAGCATTCGATGCCGCGCGAAGGGTTGTACTCGGTTTCGCATTCTTCCCAACTGAGCTTGACGCCGTTGATGCCGCCGCCCAGGTTGACCAAGTTGAAGTAATCGATGATGCCGCCGTAAAAGCCGGAGCCGCCGGCCGCGTAGGGGCCGACCCGGTACGATGGCAGGGCGATGAATTGCTCTTGCGCCCACGTGGACGTGACGGGGGCGAGGGCGCCGAAGGCCGCTCCCAGCAATAGCGATGTGATGCACTTCATTGGTCTTCTCCTCAAGCAATCAAACGGGGTTGTGCGCGACCTTAGTGCGGGAATGGCCACAGGCGCAATTTCTCTTTGGCGATATGCCACAAACGCGCCAAGCCATGCGGCTCGACGATCAGGAAAAAGATGATCAGGGCGCCGAACACCATCAATTCCAGATTCGACGCCACCTGGGTCGGCAGCGCCAGCGCGTGCGCCACGATGTTCAGCAAGATCGGCAGCAGCACGATGAAGGCGGCACCGAGGAAGGAACCGAGCACCGAGCCGAGTCCGCCGATGATGACCATGAACAGGATGTGGAAGGACATGTCCAGATTGTAGGCTTCCGGCTCGACCGTGCCCAGGTAAGCGTAGGCATACAGGGCGCCGGCCACACCGCAGTAAAACGAGCTGACCGCGAACGCCAGCAACTTGGCGCGCAGCGGCCGGAAGCCGATCACTTCGGCCGCCAGGTCCATGTCGCGCACCGCCATCCAGGAACGCCCGACATTGCACCGTATCATGTTCTTGGCCAGCAGCGCCATCAGCGCGACGATGGCCAGCACCAGCAGGTATTTCGCGGCCGGGCTGTCGAAACGGTAGCCGGCGATGACGATGGCTTGCGCCGTGATCACGCCCGAGGCGCTGTTATTGCTCAGGTAGGGAATCTTGGTCAGGCACCAGAGCACGAAAAATTGGGTGGCCAGCGTCGAGGCAGCGAGGTAAAAGCCGCGAATGCGCAAGGAGGGCAAGCCGAAGACGATGCCGACCGCGGCCGCGCACAGGCCGCCCAGCGCGAACGCCAGCAAGATGGGCATGCCGGGCAGGCGCGCCATGAAGTTGTAGCTGGCGAAGGCGCCCACCGCCATGAAGGCGGCGCTGCCCAGCGAGAGCTGGCCGCAATAGCCGGTCAGGATGTTTTGCCCCAGCGCCGCCAGCGCGAAGATCAGGAAGGGGATCAGGATCGCCGCCAGCGCGTAGGGCGAGGCCAGCCAGGGCAGCGCCAGCGTGGCCACGGCCAGGGTGGCGGCCAGCGCGACGCGGTCTTGGCGCAGCGGGAAAATCTGGCTATCGGCCTGGTAACTGGTCTTGAATTGTCCCGCTTCGCGATACCACATGGCTTGCTCCTCGATGGTTGCCGTTTTTCGGGCTTAAATGCGGCGGATGATTTTTTCGCCGAACAAGCCTTGCGGCCGCACCAGCAGGAACAGCAGCGCCAGCGCGTAGGGAAACCAGCCCTCGATGCCGCCGCCGACCAGCGGCCCCAGGTAAACTTCGGCCAGCTTTTCCGCAGCGCCGATGATCAAGCCGCCCACGATGGCGCCCGGGACCGAGGTGAAGCCGCCCAGTATCAGCACCGGCAAGGCTTTCAGGGCGACGAAGGTGAGCGCGAACTGGACCCCGTTGCGCGCCCCCCATAGCAAGCCGGCCACCAGCGCCACCAGCCCGGCCACCGCCCACACTGCGGCCCAGACGCGCTGCAGCGGAATGCCGACCGCTTGCGCGGCCTGGTGGTCGTCGGCCACGGCGCGCAGCGCGCGCCCGATCCGGGTCGTGGAAAACAGCAGGGCCAGCGCGGCCACCAGCAGCGCGCAGATGGCGGCCGCCGCCACGTCGAATTGCGAGATATTGATGTCGTAGCGCGCCAGCAGGTAAGGAATCGGCACGTCCGCGATCGGCAAGTCCAGCTTGTGTACTTGCGCACCCCACAGCAATTGCGCCAGGCCTTCGATGAAAAAGGCCAGGCCGATGGTGGCCATGAAGAGTGTGATTTCGGGCTGGTTGACCAGCGGGCGCAGCACCACCCGCTCGATCGCCAGGCCGAGCGCGAGCATGACCAGCATGGTCAGCGCGACCGCCAGCCAGAGCGGCAAGCCGACCTCGTCGACCAGGCCGGCGCAAGTGAGGGCGGCGAAAAACACCATCGCGCCCTGGGCGAAATTGAAGACGCCGGAAGCCTTGTAGATCAGCACGAAGCCGATCGCCACCAGCGCGTACATCACGCCCGACAAGAGCCCGCCGATCAGCACTTCGCAGAAAAAACCGAGATTCATGCGCCGCTCCCGTGGGCCAGGCCCAGGTAGGCCTCGATCACATCCCGGTTGGTGCGCACTTCGGCCGGCGTGCCGTCGCCGATCTTCTTGCCGTGATCGAGCACCAGCACGCGGTCCGACAGATCCATCACCACCGCCATGTCATGCTCGATCAGCACCATGGTGGTGCCGTACTGGTCGTTGACGTCGAGGATGAAGCGGCACATGTCTTGTTTCTCTTCCAGGTTCATGCCGGCCATCGGTTCGTCGAGCAGCAAGATGTCCGGTTCGGCCGCCAGCGCGCGGCCCAGCTCGACCCGTTTCTGCAAGCCGTAGGGCAGGCGCCCGACCGGGGTCTTGCGGATTGCCTGCAACTGCAGGAAGTCGATCACTTCCTCGGCCTTCCTGCGGTGCGCGATTTCCTCGCGCCGCGCCGGTCCCCAGTACAGCGCTTGCATTAGGAAATTCGACCTCATCTTCAGGTTACGCCCCGTCATGATATTGTCGAGCACCGTCATGCCCTTGAACAGGGCGATATTCTGGAAGGTGCGCGCGATGCCGGCCTTGGCCGCCGCGTGGCAATCCATGTGCTCGCGGCGCTCGCTGCGGTACATGATGTCGCCGCGCTGCGGCCGGTACACGCCATTGATGACATTGAGCAGCGAGCTCTTGCCGGCGCCGTTCGGGCCGATGATGGCGCGGATCTCATGCCGCCTGACGTCGAAGGAAATGTCGTCGAGCGCCTTGACGGCGCCGAACGAAAGCGAGATATGGCGCAAGTCCAGGATCACCGGCCCGGCTTGGCCCGTCATGCGGCCAGTCCCGATGGCGCCGGGCTGTCGCACAGACGCAGCTCGGCGCGCGCCAGGCCGGTCCGGCCATCCTCGAACCTGACCGGGGTTTCGATGTATTGCGATGCGCGGCCCTGGTACAGCGCCTCGACCAAGACCGCGTATTTGTCGGCGATGAAGGCGCGCCGCACCTTGCGCGTGCGGGTCAGCTCGCCGTCGTCCGGGTCCAGTTCCTTGTGCAGGATCAGGAAGCGCCGGATTTGCGCGCCCGCCAGCGCCGCCTCGCCGGCCAGTTCGGCGTTGACTTGCCCGATGCAAGCGCCGATCAAGGCATAGGTTTCGGCCCGCGCGGCCAGGTCGGCGTAGCCGGAATAGGCGATGGCGCGCCGTTCGGCCCAGTCGCCGACCGCCTCGAGGTCGATATTAATGATGGCGCAGACCCGGTCGCGCCGGTGGCCGAAGGCGACTGCCTCCTTGATATAGGGGGAAAACTTGAGCTTGTTCTCGATATGGTTGGGCGCGAACAGGGCGCCGTCGTTCATCCGGCCGACGTCGGCCGCGCGGTCGATGATCTTCAAGTGGCCCGCAGGGTCGAACAGGCCGGCGTCGCCGGTGTGGAAATAGCCGTCGGCGTCGATCGCTGCGGCGCTGGCCTCGGGCTGCCCGAAGTAGCCGCTCATGAGGGCGGCCGACTTGACCAGCACTTCGCCGTTGGCGGCCAGCTTGACTTGTACGCCGGGCGCCGGCCGGCCGACGCTGTCGAAGCCGATCTCGCCGTCCGCCTGCAGGCAGACATAGGCGCAGGTCTCGGTGGAGCCATACAATTGTTTCAGGTTGACGCCGAGCGAGCGGTAAAAGCGGAACAGTTCGGGGCCGATGGCGGCGCCGGCCGTGTAGGCGACCCGCACGCGCGACAGGCCCAGCATGTTTTTCAGCGGGCCATACACCAGCACATGCCCGAGCGCGTAGGCGGTGCGGTCGAGGGCGGGCACCGGCTTGCGGTCCAGGATGGCGGCGCCGCAGCGCTTGGCCAGGGCCATGAAATGCCGGAACATGTGCCGCTTGAGGGGACCGGCGTCGGCCATCCGTATCGTCACGCCGGTCAGCATGGCTTCAAATACCCGGGGCGGGGCAAAATAACAGGTCGGGCCGATCTCGCGCATATCGCTCTGCACCGTGTCCGGCGATTCCGGGCAATTCACGGTGAAGCCGGCCACCATTGCCTGCGCCAGCGAGAACAGGCAATCGCCGACCCAGGCCATCGGCAGGTAAGACAGGATCTCTTCGGTGTCGCCGAGGCGGTCGAATGCGACTCCGCCACGGCCGGCCGCCAGCAGCGCCGCGTGGCTTTGGCACACGCCTTTCGGCTGGCCGGTGGTGCCCGAGGTATACAAGATGACGGCGCAATCGAGGCCCTCGCCGGCGGCGATTTCGGCCGCGTAAAAGCCGGGGTGGGCGGCGTCGTGGGCGCGCCCCAGTGCTTGCAGCGCGGCGCAAGACAGCAATTGCGCCTGGTCGTAATGGCGCATGCCGCGCGCGTCGTCATAGGCGATGTGGCGCAGATGCGGATACAGCGCCTGCGTTTCCAGCAGCTTGTCGACTTGTTCCTGGTCTTCCACGATGGCATAGGCGATGGCGGCGTTTTCCAGCGCATATGCCAGCTCGGCGGCCGGCGCGTCCTGGTAGAGCGGCACGGCGGCCCCGCCCAGGCATTGGGCGGCCAGCATGGCCCAGTACAGGCGCGGCCGGTTGTCGCCGATTACGGCCAGGTTCATGCCGCGCCCGAAGCCGAGCGCGGCCAGGCCGCAAGCGAGCGCGCGCACCTCGGCGTTGACCTCGGCCCAGTTCCAGGTTTGCCAGATGCCCCATTGCTTTTCGCGGAAGGCGGGCCGCCCGGGCCGCAACTGCCCGTGCTGCAATAGCCGGCGCGGAAAAGTTGTTGCCACTTCAGTCGTGTCCACCCTGGTCTCCTGTTGCTTTATGCGACAGCGCGTCCGTCAAATCCGATATGGCGTCTGTCGGGCTGTCATTTTGTGTGATGATATTAGCTTGCGCGGCTGCGTCGCGTGGTGTTTTTGCTGTTCCAGGCCGAATTTTCCATGCTGCGTTGCACAAGCGCCCGGCCGATGGCGGCCGGGGCGCTTTATTTCATCACCATTTAGGCGCATCATGTGTCGCATTGCTGGTCGGCTTGCCTGGCGATAAACGCATTTGACCATGCGGGTGGGCGTCAAGACGGTGGGGGAACTTGGTCGCGTCGTTGCCTTGATGGCGGGGGAAAAGCGTCATGATGGATGAATATGTGTTGGGCTTGTACTGGAAGGGTCATCCACTTACCCTGCGCCAATACGCCGACAAGGTAAAGGAATTCCTGCTCTTCCTGGCGCGCACCCACCCGGTGTTCGAGGCCATGGAATGGGTCGGCGATGAACCGGAACCGGTGGTCAAATTAAGCCCGAACCTGGCCAATCTGGACAAGCTGATCTATAAGCACGCGGGCGGCGACGACCAGGTCTACAATGTCGCCAACCCGGACGGTACGCCGGTCTGGGCCTCGATTGGCTGGCGCGGCTTCAATATGAACTTCGTTAATTGCGGCTCGCAGGAAGACGGCATGGTGGCCGTCAACATCCATGCGGGGAAAAGCTCGGAGCAAGTGTTCAACACGGTGACGATACAATTCCCCACTTCGGACCACTTGAATTTCCCGCACCCGGAATTCTATATTTTCGGTTTCATCAAGGACTTGTTCATCGAAGCCATCAGATTCTGGCAGCCGCAAAAGGCGCGCATATTTTCCTTTGATTTCGCCGAGGCGGTCGAAGACGCCAAGCCTTTTATCGGCGGCTGGCTGGTGTACCTGGACGACCCGCGCGCGTTGGAATTGCGCAGCGACCCGGAACTGGGCGATTTTCGCGTCGAAGCCGTCAACGGCACGGGCGGGCTGCTGACGTTCAAGGATGAAATCGTGTTCGTCAACGATGCTGTGCATGTCGAGAAAGCCCAGCGCCTGCGCAACAAGCTGATCGAGAAAAAACTGGTGTAGCGCAAGGCTGAAACTGCCTGCAAGCCCAGGCCCAATCGCGGTATGATGGCGTTGCGCTTTGCCGGGGGGCGGCAGGGCCGAACCAGCTATCAGACAGGGTCCATGCATACACCAGAAAAAACCGCCTTGGCGCAGCGCCTGATGCGCTTGCGCCAGGCCATGCGCGAGCACCATATCGACGCCCTGATCGTGCCGTCGGCCGACCCGCATTTATCCGAATACCTGCCGGCCCGCTGGCAGGGCCGCGCCTGGCTGTCCGGCTTCACCGGCTCGGCCGGCACCCTGATTGTCGGCGCCGATTTTGCCGGCCTCTGGACCGATCCGCGCTACTGGAGCGAGGCGGAAACGGCGCTGGCCGGCACGCCTTGTCAGTTGATGAAGCTGTCGTCCGCCGCCAGCGTGCTGTATATCGACTGGTTGGCTAGCCATTTGAAGCCGGGCCAGAGCGTGGCCGTCGACGGCAATGTGCTGGGCCTGGCCACCGCGCGCCTGCTGGCGCCGGCCTTGGCGGCGCGCGGGGTGGCGCTGCGCACCGACCTCGATTTGCTGGAGCAAGTGTGGAGCGAACGCCCCGGCTTGCCGGACGCCGCCGTGTTCGAGCATACGCCGCCCCATGCCTGCGCCAGCCGCGCCGCCAAGCTGACCGAGTTGCGCGCCGCGATGGCGCACCACGGCGCCGACAGCCATGTCATCTCGACGCTGGACGATATTGCCTACCTGTTCAATCTGCGCGGCGCCGACGTCCCTTACAACCCGGTATTTCTGGCCCACGCGCTGATCGAGGCCGGCCGCGCCACCCTGTTCGTGGCCGACGGCAAGGTGGCGTCCGCCTTGCGCGCCGCCCTGGCCGAAGACGGCGTCGCGCTGGCGCCCTACGCGGACGCTGCAGCGGCGCTGGCCGCGCTGGCGCCGCAATCGGCGCTGCTGCTCGACCCGCGCCGCGTCACCTTCGGCACGCGCGCAGCCGTGCCGGCCACGGTCCAGGTGATCGAGGCCGTCAATCCGACCACCTTCGCCAAGTCGCGCAAGAGCGCGGCCGAGGCGGCCCATGTGCGCGCCACGATGGAGCAGGATGGCGCCGCGCTGTGCGAATTTTTCGCCTGGCTCGAGCAGACCCTGGCCGATCCGCAGCGCGCCGCGTTGAGCGAAGTCGATATCGACCGGCATCTGACGGCGGCGCGGGCGCGCCGTCCCGGCTTCGTCAGTGCTAGCTTCGGCACCATTGCCGGCTTCCGCGCGAACGGCGCGATCATGCATTACCGCGCCACCGAGGCGGCCCACGCGCTGATCGAAGGCGATGGCTTGCTGCTGATCGATTCCGGCGGCCAGTACCTGGGCGGCACCACCGACGTTACCCGCGTGATGCCGGTCGGCGCCGTCACACCGGAGCAACGGCGCGATTTCACGCTGGTGCTCAAGAGCGTGATCGCGCTGTCCTCGGCGCATTTCCCGCGCGCCACCCGTGCGCCGATGCTGGACGCGATCGCGCGCGCGCCGCTGTGGGCGGCCGGCGTCGATTTCGGCCACGGCACCGGCCATGGCGTCGGTTTTTTCCTGAACGTGCATGAAGGCCCGCAATCGATTTCGCCGTCGACCATGCCGGAGCCGCACACGGCGATGGAAGAGGGCATGATCACGTCCATCGAACCGGGCATCTACCGGCCGGGGCGCTGGGGCATCCGGATCGAGAATCTGGTGCTGAACCGCGCCGCCGACAGCACCGAATTCGGCGACTTCCTGCATTTCGAAACCCTGACCCTGTGTCCGATCGATAGCCGCTGCGTCGAACGCGCGCTGCTGCGCGAGGACGAGGTCGCGTGGCTCAATGCATACCACGCCACCGTGCGCGCGCGTCTGCGCCCGCTGTTGTCGGGCGCCGCGCTGGCCTGGCTGAATACCCGCACCGAGGCCATTTAAACATGCGATCCACCCGAGCCACTTCCGCCATCGAGCGCCTCAAGATCCGCAGCGGCAACGCCCAGTATTCGATGGCGCGCACCGGCAATGAATTGTTTTTCCTGACCGAGGGCCCCGGCAAGCCGGCCCTGTGCGCGCCGCTGGAACTGGACCAGTTTGTCGCCTTCGTCAATGCCCTCGGCCCGCAAACCCCGCGCCGCGTCAGCAAGCTCGATGTCGCGTTTGAAAAACAATTGAACAAGAAAGCGCCCTGAGCGCCACCTGAAAGCCCGCATGCCGACACTTGAATTCCTTCGCACTTACTGGTCGCTGGGCGAACTGGCCACCAATGGGGTCATCCTGCTCAACCTGATCGGCGCGCTGCTGCTTGGCCTGCTGGTCGGCTATGAGCGTTCTTACCACGGCCGCGCCGCCGGCATGCGTACCTATGGCCTGGTGTGCATGGCCTCTTGTGCGCTGACCGTGATCGGCGGCTATCCGCAATTCTGGTTCGGCGGCCACGGCGCCGTGTTGGTGGCGACCGACCCGACCCGCATCATCCAGGGCATCGTCACCGGCATTGGCTTCCTCGGCGCGGGCGTGATCATGCGCGAGGGATTCAACATCAGCGGCTTGACCACGGCGGCCTCGATCTGGGCCTCGTCGGTGATCGGCATCATGGTCGGCATCGGCTTTTACATGTCGGCCATGGGCCTGGCCTTCCTGTGCGCGATGTCGATGATTTTCCTGTTCAGGGTGGAAGCCTGGTTGCCGTCGCGGCACGCGGTGGCGATCACGATGCGCTTCGTCAAGGGCTATATGCCGCGCGAAGATGGCTTGCGCGCGATCGCCCTCAAGCGCGGCTATGAAATCGCCGGCGGCTCGCTGATGATAGGCAGCGAGGCCGGCATGCAGGAATGGCGTTTCGTGGCGATCGCGCTGAGCAAACGCAGCGGCGCGCCGCTCTCCGAATTGTCGGCCGAGCTGACCGCGTTTGACGGTATCGACAGTTTCCAGCTGTCGCATGCGCGCAACTGAGGATGGACCGATGAAGTCACAGACGGTACTCGATTTCTGGTTCGGGGCCCCCGGCGTAGGGGCGCCCGACGCCGCGCGCCCCGAATGGTTTCGCAAGGATGCGCGTTTCGACAGCTGTATCGTGACGCAATTCGGCGACCTGGTGCAAGAGGCGCTGGCCGGCGGCTTGCGCCACTGGAGCGGCGCGCAGGCGGGCCTGGCCCGCATCCTGCTGCTCGACCAATTCACGCGCAATGCCTACCGCGGCACGCCGCAATCGTTTGCCGGCGATGCGCTGGCGCTGGCGGCGGCGCGCGAGCTGGTCGCGGCCGGCGCCGACCTGGAACTGGCGCCATGGCGGCGCGCCTTTGTCTACCTGCCCTACGAGCATGCCGAGGATGGCGCCACGCAAGATGAGGCGCTGGCCTTGTTCACCCGCCTGCGCGCGGCCGCACCGGGCCTGGACGGCATGCTCGATTTCGCGCGCCGTCACCGCGAAGTGATTGCCCGCTTCGGCCGTTTCCCCCACCGCAACGCAATCCTGGGACGGGCCTCGACGCCGGCGGAGCTGGAATGGCTGAGCCAGCCGGGCGCGGGATTCTGATGGCCAGCCTGAATATCGTCGGCGCCGGCCATGTCGGGCGGGTGTTCGGGCGCCTGTTCGCAGCCAGCGGCGCCTTGAGCGTGCAAGACGTGCTGACCCGTTCGCCGGCTTCGGCGCGCGCAGCGTTGGACTTCATCGGCGCCGGCAGCGCCGTGGCCGGCTACGCCCAGTTGCGGCGCGCCGACGTGGTCATGCTGGCCGTCGGCGACGACCAGATCGCGCCGGCCTGCGCCGCCCTGGCTTGCGCCGGCCAGCTCGACGGCGTGGTGGTATTCCATTGCAGCGGCGCGCTGGCGGCCAGCCATTTGCATTCCGCCGGCGCGGTCGGGGCGCTGCTGGCGAGCGTGCATCCGATCCGCAGCTTCGCCGATCCGGCCGCCGTGGCGCGCGATTTCGCCGGCACTTTTTGCGGCGTCGAGGGCGACGCGGCGGCGCTGGAGGTGCTACTGCCGGCCCTGCTGGCGCTGGGCGCGCGGCCGGTGCCAATCGACGCGGCGGCCAAGACCCTGTACCACGCTGCCGCCGTGTTCGCCAGCAATTACCTGGTGACGGTGCTGGACGCGGCGCTGCGCGCCTACCAGGCGGCCGGGATTCCGGAGCCGGTGGCGCGCCAGCTGGTGCAGCCGCTGGTTGACGAAACGGTGGCCAATGTCTTCCGGCTGGGGGCGGCGCAAGCGCTCAGCGGGCCGATCGCGCGCGGCGATAGCGCCACCGTCGAAACGCAACGCCGTGCGCTGCAAGAGTGGGATGGCGCCAGCGGCGCGCTGTATCAGGCGCTGATCGAGCCGACGGCCGCGCTGGCGCGGCGCAAGCGCGGGCGTATGTGATAATAATTTATGAACGGCTCTTTAATTGCCATGCATTCCTAAATAATTAGCCGGACTAGTCGACAAATAAGGGAATAAGCAATAAGCTTGAATACCGGAATTTTTTCCTGGCGATCCAGGCAGCTTAAAACCAGAGCGCGGCCAGGCTGTCGTTGCCATTTGGATAGGGGGTACAGACATGTTATTTCTGAAAAGTACGACTGTAACAAAGGCGCCCGGCATCTACGAAGTCGACATCGCGGCCAAGCCACCCGGCAAGACCTTTGGCGTATTCATCGCAACCGACCCCGACAACCCGCCGCAGCAAGTGCTGGACGCCCTCAAGGCCCTTGGCTTTGAAAACACGTACAGCTCCGGCTATCTGCACAAAGACAGGGGCAAGGTGCTGGACTTGCATTTCCAAAAAGACGGCACTGACTTGTTCAAGGGCTGGAAGACCGAGGAATGCAGCAGCAACCTGGCCGCCATCGATGCCTTGTTCAACGGCATAGGCATCAGCGTGGTGCCGCGCGTGATGTCGCTGGCCGAAGCCTACGCCTGACAAGCTCCCGGCCCGTCTCAAGCCTGGACCTCGATGTGATACAGCGCCCACGGGCAAGTCCCGAAGCGCTGCTCCAGCGGCTTGGCCGCCATCTCGGGTACCCGGTCGGCGTCATACACGGCCCATAAGGGGCCAAGGCCGCCCAACGCCATCGGCGCGCCGTCGATATAGGTGGCGACAATGAAGCGCTGGGCGCGCGCCTGCCCAAGCGTCAGCGCAACCGCATAACCATCCACCGCCCGCAGCAGCAAGGTGGCGCCCTCATGCGTGGCCACGCCGGCTGCCGCCAGCACGTCCAGCAGGGTTGGGCCGCGCAAGGCGTGGACCTTGCCGTCATATTGCAGCGTTGGCTTGATGGTGAGTGCGGGCAGCGCGGCGAGGGCCTCGAAATCGAAGGCATGGGCCTTGTCGAAACTGATTTTTTGCTTGTGCATCATCTGGTCCAGCACCGGGTCGTAGGGGCCACGGTTGACTTTGCCCACTGCCCCGGTCACGGTCAACAGGGCCGGCCCCCTGGCCGGAGCGGTTCGGCCGAGACAGGGCAGGGCGGCGCCGGCCAGCGCGGCCGCGCCGAGAAATTGACGTTTTTTCATGTTGCGATCCTTGGCTGGTAGATTTTTCTATAATAACGGTAACGATGCCATTGATTGAAGCGCCATGGATTTATTTTCCGCCAACGATACCCTGAGTCCCTTGCCGCTCGAGGATGGCGAATTGTATTTCCTGGAACGGCTGGCGCTGCCTGGCGACGATGTGCTGGCGCGCCTGATCGCCGAAACCGCCTGGCGCGCCGAACATATCACCCTGTGGGGCAAGCGCCATGTGCAGCCGCGCTTGACGGCATGGCATGGCGAGGCCAGTTACCGTTATTCCGGCATGACGCTGGCGCCCTTGCCGTTCACGCCCCTGCAATTGGAACTCAAGCATGCCGTCGAGCAAGCCAGCGGGCATCGCTATAACAGCGTGCTGCTCAATTACTACCGCGACCAGCGCGACGGCATGGGCTTTCATTGCGACGACGAGCGTGAACTGGGGCCGCAGCCAGTCATCGCCTCGCTCAGCCTGGGCGCGCCGCGCACTTTCATCTTGAAGCACAAGCGCTTGCCCAAAACCGTCAAGATCAGCCTGGGCCACGCCAGCCTGTTGCTGATGGCGGGAATGACCCAAGCCAACTGGCAACATGGCATACGCAAGGAAACTACTTTCTGTATGCCGCGCGTGAATCTAACTTTCAGAAAAATCTTTTAACTTCTTTAAATACGGCCTTATTTAGGCTAATTCAAATCATCTTCTATTGTGGAGAGATGGTGCTGATTTAACATTTCGGCTTACATCTTGTCACATTTTTTACCAAACACCCACGGACTTCCTTTTTTTGCGGTGCTATCTTGGCTGCATCGCACTTCGATGAACTGCGTAACTTAGTCCCTCACTAGTCCATCAATTTTTTGAAAGATACCGGATTATGAAAAAGATTTTCTTTGCATTGATTGCCACTGCCGCCACCTTGTCCAGCGTGGCGCATGCCGAAGGCGCTTATGTGGGCGCGGGTGTGACGGCCGGCCGTTTCAATTACAGCGTGCCGGGCGCCACCAGCGGCGACGATCACAGCGGTTATAAGTCGGCCGGTAAAATATTTGGCGGTTATGACATCGACAAGACCTGGGCGGTCGAGGGCGGTTATACGGATTTCGGCAGCAAGAGTTACAACTACACCTCGCAAGCAGGCGTGAACGGCACCATCAATACCGATTCGCACGCCCTGTATGTGGCGGGCAAGGCTACCATGCCGGTCAATGAACAAATTGGCGTATTCGGCAAGCTGGGCGTGGCCCGCCTGCATAACGGCATCAGCGGCAGCGGCGACGCGGCCGGCATCAGCGGCGACAGCAAGACGGGCTTGTACGCTTCCGTCGGCGGGCAATACGCGATCAACAAGAACGTTTCCCTGACGGCTGAAGTGGAACATTTCGGTCAAAGCGCCGACCAGGGCCGCAAATCGACGGCCCTGTCGGTGGGTGCGCGCTACAACTTCTAAGCAACTCTTGCGCGCCTGAACCGACGGTTCCCGCGTGCAGCCGTCGGGCTTAACTTTACACGGTCAGCGGTTTGTAACGGATGCGTTTCGGCTTGGCGCCTTCCTCGCCGAGGCGTTTCTTCTTGTCGGCTTCATATTCCTGATAGTTGCCGTCGAAGAAGCTGACTTGGGAATTGCCTTCAAAGGCCAGGATATGGGTCGCGATACGGTCGAGGAACCAGCGGTCATGGGAAATCACCATCACGCTGCCGGCAAATTCCAGCAAGGCGTCTTCCAGCGCGCGCAAGGTTTCCACGTCCAAGTCATTGGACGGTTCATCGAGCAAGAGCACGTTGCCGCCCATCAGCAGGGTCTTGGCCAGATGTAGCCGTCCCCGTTCGCCACCCGACAGGTTGCCGACCAGCTTTTGCTGGTCGCCGCCCTTGAAGTTGAAGCGGCCCAGGTAGGCGCGCGACGGCATTTCAAAGCGGCCCACGGTCAGCATGTCGGCGCCGCCGCACACATCTTCAAACACGGTCTTGCCGTCGGACAGGGAATCGCGGTTTTGGTCGACGATGGAAACGCGCGCCGTCTGGCCCACGATGACTTCGCCGCTATCGGGTTGTTCCTTGCCCGTGATCATCTTGAACAGGGTCGACTTGCCGGCGCCGTTCGGGCCGATGATGCCGACAATGGCGCCGGCCGGCACCGTGAATGACAGATTATCGATCAGCAAGCGGTCGCCGAAGGCTTTCGAGACATTCTTGAATTCGATTACTTCATTGCCGAGGCGCTCGGCTACCGGAATGAAGATTTCCTGGGTTTCGTTGCGCTTCTGGTATTCGTGCTCGGACAATTCGTTGAAGCGGGCCAGGCGCGCCTTCGACTTGGCCTGGCGGCCCTTGGGATTCTGGCGCACCCATTCCAATTCCTTGGCGATGGTTTTCTGGCGCGACGATTCGGTCGCCTCTTCCAGCTTCAGGCGGTTGCCCTTTTGCTCCAGCCATGAGCTGTAATTGCCTTTCCATGGAATACCGTGGCCGCGGTCGAGTTCCAGAATCCATTCGGCGGCATTGTCGAGGAAGTAGCGGTCATGGGTGATGCCGACTACGGTGCCGGGGAAGCGCAGCAGGAATTGTTCCAGCCAGTCGACCGATTCGGCGTCCAGATGGTTGGTCGGCTCGTCGAGCAAGAGCATGTCCGGTTTCGACAGCAACAGGCGGCACAGGGCGACGCGGCGTTTTTCGCCGCCCGACAGCACGCCGATCTTGGCGTCCCATGGCGGCAGGCGCAAGGCGTCGGCCGCCATTTCCAGTTGCAAATTCAAATTGCCGCCGTCGGAAGTCGAAATGATCGCTTCCAGGCGCGCCTGCTCGGTGGCCAGGGCGTCGAAATCGGCGTCTTCCTCGGCATAGGCGGCATATACCGCGTCCAGCTTGGCTTGCGCCTCGAATACTTCACCGAGGCCCGATTCGACCACCTGGCGCACGGTTTGTTCCGGATCGAGCACCGGCTCTTGCGGCAGATAGCCGATGTTCAAGCCCGGCATCGGCACGGCTTCGCCCTGGATGTCGGTGTCGATACCGGCCATAATCTTGAGCAAGGTCGATTTGCCGGAACCGTTCAAGCCCAGCACGCCGATCTTGGCGCCGGGGAAAAACGACAGCGATATATCTTTCAGAATCTGGCGCTTGGGCGGAACAATTTTGCCCACGCGGTTCATGGTATAGACGTAATTTGCCATAGGGGTATCTCGGGTGATAAACAAAGACGGACAGGATACGATAAAACGCCGGTTTTGGGAGCCTGCCGGGGCTGAAGAATCGCCGCCCGATGCGGCCAGCAGGGGATAGTTGCGCCGCTGGCGTCGCCGCTTTCCGGCCCGCAGTCAGGGGCGCGCGCTGCGACGCGCCATCCACAAGCCTTCGGTCGCGTACAGCGCCAGCGCGGTCCAGATCGCGAGGAAACCGCTGAGGCGCTGGGCCGTGAACGTTTCGTGGAACATCCACACGCCCAGTAATAATTGCATGGTCGGCGAAATATATTGCAGCAAGCCGAGCGCCGACAGGGGGATACGCCGCGCGCCCGAGGCAAACATCAACAGCGGAATGGCGGTGATCGGTCCCGACGCCAGCAGCAGCCAGCGCAGGGTGTCGGAGTCGCTGTTGAGAAAGGTGTTGCGGCCGTGCCAGCTGAGCCACAGCACATAGGCCAGCGCCAGCGGAAACAAGATCATGGTTTCAAAGGACAAGCCTTCCAGCGCACCCAGCTTGGCTGTCTTGCGCAGCAAGCCATAGCCGCCGAAGGTGAGCGCCAGGGCCAAAGCGATCCACGGCATTTGTCCGGTTTGCCACGCCAGCCACGCCACGCCGCAGGCGGCCAGGCCGATCGCCAGCCACTGGATGCGCCGCGGCCGTTCGTGCAGCAAGAGAAAACCGAGCGTCACATTGAGCAGCGGCGTGATGAAATAGCCGAGGCTGGCATCGATCACATGGCCGTTATTGACGGCCCAGATATAAATGAACCAGTTACCCGACAGTAGCAAGGCGCTGGCGACAAAGCCGCCTATCACCCTTGGCTGGCCTGCCACTTGCCGCACCCAGCTCCACTGGCGGCGCGCGCTCAGTACGATGCCGAGAAATAACAACGACCACAGCATGCGGTGGGCCAGGATTTCAAGCGGCGGCACCGCGCCCAGCGCGTGGAAATACAGTGGAAACAGGCCCCAGCAGAAAAACGCGAGGGCGGCAAACAGTACGCCAGGATTCATGGAAGGCGATCGGAACCGGAAGGGGATGGTTATTATCGCTGAAATTGCGCGCCGGAGCATGGGCGTGCAAGCATGCGGACGCTGACGTGGCGGCGGGGTAAAATGCGGCAAGCAAGAATCAGCGGTCGCATGCATGTCCGCCGCGCCGGCAAAGCATAGCCGGCCGGTCCGGCCTGTGTCAAAATAGACTTGCTATTTGCTAATACATATCCTATTGTGCAATGCAACAAAACAAAAACGGGTGCAACCTTGACGTCGCAACACAAAAAAAGCAGCCTCGTCGCCCTGACGCTGGCCGCAGTCGGCATCGTCTACGGCGATATCGGCACCAGCCCCCTCTATACCTTAAAAACCATTTTTACCCCCGAGCATGGCCTGCCGCTCAACCCGGCCAATCTGTTTGGCGTGATTTCCCTGATTTTCTGGGGCTTGACCATCATTATTTCCCTTAAATATGTGACCCTGGTGCTGCGCGCCGACAACCGCGGCGAGGGCGGCATCATGGCCTTGATGGCGCTGGCGCTGTCATCCGTCAGCAAGCTGTCGCGCTGGAATTTTCCGCTGATGCTGGTCGGCGTCTTCGGCGCCACCCTGTTTTACGGCGATAGTGTGATCACGCCAGCCATCTCGGTACTATCGGCGATCGAGGGCCTGGAAGTGGCGGCCCCCGCCTTGCAACCCTATGTGGTGCCCTTGACCATCGCGGTGCTGGTGGCGCTGTACGCGGTGCAATCGCACGGCACCGCCGGCATCGGGCGCTGGTTCGCGCCCATCATGCTGATCTGGTTCGCCACCCTGGCCGTCATGGGCGTGCTCAATATCATCAAGCAACCGGCCATTCTCGGCGCCCTCAATCCCTGGCACGCCTTCCATTTCCTGGATGCCAACCGGCTGGTCGCCTTCGTCGCGCTGGGTGCGGTAGTGCTGGCCTTTACCGGGGCCGAGGCGCTGTACGCCGACATGGGCCATTTCGGCAAGGAACCAATCCGCATGGCGTGGTTCTTGATCGCCTTCCCGGCCCTGGCCCTGAATTACCTGGGCCAGGGCGGCTTGCTGCTGGCGCATCCGGAAGCCATTTCAAATCCCTTTTACCAGCAGCTGGGCGCATGGAGCATTTACCCGTTGGTGATCATGTCGACCCTGGCCACCGTGATCGCTTCCCAGGCCACGATTTCGGGCACTTTTTCGATGACCAAGCAAGCCATCGCACTGGGCTTCTTGCCACGCATGCGGGTCTTGCACACTTCGGCCAGCGAAATCGGGCAGATTTATATCCCGGTTGTGAATTGGCTGCAATTGACCGTGGTCTTGCTGGCCGTGGTCGGTTTCGGCTCGTCCGAGAATCTGGCGGCAGCTTACGGCATCGCGGTCACCGCCACCATGCTGGCCACCACCGTGCTGACTTTCTTCGTGATCCGCTACCGCTGGAAGATGAATTTGTTCCTGTGCCTGAGCGCCACCATCTTCTTTGTCGCCATCGACTTGATGTTTTTCTCGGCCAGCGCGCTCAAGCTGTTCCATGGCGGCTGGTTCCCCCTGCTGCTGGGCTTCATCTTGTTTGTCGTGATGCTGACCTGGAAGCGCGGTCGCCTGCTGGTCTTCCAGAATCTGGAAAAGCATGCGATTCCGCTTGACGACTTCCTGGCCTCGCTCTTCATCGCGCCGCCGATCCGGGTGCCGGGCACCGCCATTTTCCTGCGCGGCGAAAGCGATGGCGTGCCGCACGCGCTGCTGCACAATCTGTCGCACAACAAGGTATTGCATGAGCGCGTGGTATTCCTGACCGTGTTCATGCTGGAAGAACCGTGGGTGCCGCCGGCCGAGCAAGTGCGCATCGTCGACCTGGGCCACCAGTGCTTTCAATTGAATGTGCATTACGGTTTCAAGGACGAGCCGGACATTCCCGCCGTGCTGGCCCTGTGCGCCAAGGGCGGCCTGGATTTCGAGATGATGGAGACTTCCTTCTTCATCGCGCGCCAGACCGTGATCTCGACCCCGGGCGCCGGCATGGCGCCGTGGCGCGAGCACCTGTTCGTGGCAATGTCGCGCAATGCCCGCGGCGCCGCCGATTACTATCAAATCCCGAGCAACCGGGTGATCGAACTGGGCACCCAGGTCGAAATTTAGCAGTCAGTCGGCCGCGCGTGGAGCTTAGGAGTCGTAAAGAAATAAGTGCTATATTTGGCCGCTTCTGGCGGGAGCGTAGCAGGGCACCCTCGTCGGGCACCTTGCAGCGCGCCCGTCAGGGCCGGTCCAAATGTGACAGTAATTTCTGAACGACTCCTTACCTCTGCTTACAAATACGCGCGGCCAGTCCTGTTACACTGCTGCTCCAGCCGGCGCGCGCGCGCATGCGACTATCATTTTTATTTGTAAGGCTACCCATGAAATCGACGCTTCAAATTATTGCCACTCTTGCCTGCGCGGCCGTGTTGAGCGCCTGCGGCGGCGCCAAGGGCGGCATCGAAGTCGCGCCGCCCGATCCGGCCACCCAGCCGGCGGCGTTTGTCATCACCGACACCGTGGTCGGCACCGGCGCGGTGGCGGCGGCGGGCGATACGGTGTCCGTCAATTACACAGCCTGGTTGTACAACTCGGGCATGGCGAATAATCACGCTGCCACGTCGTTCGACAGCTCGGCCAGCCATGGTAGTGGTGGTCCGTATGCCTTCACGCTCGGCGTCGGTGCCGTGATTCCCGGCTGGGATCAGGGCGTGGCCGGCATGAAGGTGGGCGGCAAGCGCACCCTGGTGATTCCCTCGAGCCTGGCCTATGGCCCGGCGGGCTTGAGCACCGCCGCCGCCGTGATTCCACCCTACGCGGGCCTGGTATTCGACATCGAGCTGGTGACGGACAAGAAGCCGTAAGGACTGGCCCTGACAGCGGCGCGGGCGATCGATTTCGCCCGCGTTGACGTTTACGGCGGGGCCGCTTCCAGCTCCTGGAAATAATAGGTGGCGCCGCCCAGCTCCGGCGGCGAATGGTAGGGCACAACGCGCCTGCGGCGCAGCGCCACCGGCGCGCTGAAGCCCGGGCCGTCGTAGACGAAGGTGTGGAATTCGCCATTCTCGCCGCAGGCGTCGACGCCTGGCGGCAGCGCCTCCAGGAAGGCGGTGTCGAATTCGCGGCCGCAGAAATCGGCCGGCAAATGTTCGCCGTTGACGCATACGACCACCGCCTTGAAGCCGGCCCCGATGAATTCATTGACCAAGGCCCGGCGCGCCTCGCCCCACAGCGGCAGGTGGGCCGTCAGGCCGGCGGCGGCGCAGACTTTCTCTTCCCACGCACGGTGCGGCAACAAGTCGATATCGCCGAAGATTGCGTGACCCACGCCTTCGGCCGCAGCGGCGCGCAGCATGGCGATGAATTGCTCCTCATAGCTGTCCCAACTGGCGTGGTAACAGCGCAGCGTCGCGCCCAGGCTGGCCGCCTGCGCCCGCAGCAGCTCGGGCGGCACGCCGTGCGAGCGGGCGCGCGAACCGCTTTCATCCATCGCCGTGACCAAGAGCGGCACCGCCATGCCGGCGCGGCGCGCGCGCCACAGGGCCAGGCAGGAATCCTTGCCGCCGCTCCAGGACATCAAGGCCATTTGTTTTATCATCATTTATTCCTGGCGCAGCATGTCGATATGGGCAATGCCGTCTTCGTCATACGGTGCGCCGATGGTGACGAAGCCATAGCCCTGGTAAAAGCGTTCCAGATGATGCTGGGCGCCGATGCGGATGGCGTGGCCGGGATATTGCGCGACGGCGCGCGCCACGCCTTGTTCCAGTAATTGCCGGCCGATGCCGGTGGCGCGCGCAAACGGCGCCGTCAGCACCCGGCCCAGCGACATTTCGGCATATTTGGCGCCCGGCGCCAAGCAGCGCAGGCAGGCGGCCAGCTGGCGCTTGCCGTCCACGTTTTGCCAGCCCAGCAAATGCCAGGCCGCCTGATCGTAACCGTCGAGGTCGGGATACAGGCAGCGCTGCTCGAGAATGAAGACATGCTGGCGCACGGCCATCAATTGATACAAGTCGGCGCCGCTCAATTGCTCGAACGCTTGCCATTGCCACTCAGTCATGCCCGCCCCCCGATTGCCAAAACGCCCATTTTAAAGCAGCGGGCAAGCGTTGGGCGGGCCGCTTTGGTTTATACCAGCGTCAGGGTGACGTCGATATTGCCGCGAGTCGCGTTCGAGTAAGGGCATACCACGTGGGCGGCGGCGACCAGGGCTTTGGCGGCGGCCGCTTCCATGCCTGGCAGCGCGATTTTCAATTCGACTTCGATGCCGAAGCCGTTTGGTATCTGGCCGATGCCCACCACGCCTTCGATCGACAGGTCGGCCGGCAGGGTGATCTTGTCGCGCCCGGCGACGAATTTCATCGCGCCGATGAAGCAGGCGGAATAACCGGCCGCAAACAATTGCTCGGGATTGGTGCCGGCCGCGCCGTTGCCGCCCAATTCCTTGGGCGTCGTCAATTTGACATTCAGGGCGCCGTCGGCGGATGCGGCGCTGCCTTCACGGCCACCGGTGGCTTTGGCTTGAGCGCGGTACAATACTTGTTCGATTGACATGGTTTTTCCTATCAGTGAGTGGCTTGTTGATGCGGCATTTCAATCCTGCTTAATTCAAATAGTATAGATAACTATCAAATAGCTCACTATTTAAATGTGACATGCCGCCGCTTCGGTCCGCTGCTCCTTGATTGCGGCGCCGATGTCCAAACTATATATCGTGCACTATTAAATTGCAAGCGATTTTAATTGCGCCAGATCATTCGCCCGTTTCAAAGCCTTCCAGCACATTCACCACATTGATGCCGATTTCCTTGACGGCGTAGCCGCCCTCGAAGATGAAGGCGGTCGGCAAGCCAAGGTAAGCGAGGCGTTCGCCGACGCGCAGGAAATCGCCGCTTTGCAGCGCGAAGTGCGACAGCGGGTCGCCGGTGAAGGTGTCGACGCCAAGCGAGACCACCAGCGCGTCCGGGCCGTAGATGCCGATGCGGATGCAGGCCGTTTCCAGCGCTGCAAACCAGGCGGGCGTGGGCGTGCCTTTCGGCAACGGCACATTCATGTTGTAGCCGAGCCCGGCACCAGCCCCCGTTTCGTCGGCATGGCCCAGGTAAAACGGGTATTCGCTGCGCGGATCGGCGTGGATGGAAATGAATTGGACGTCGGCGCGCTGGTAAAAGATGCTTTGGGTGCCGTTGCCGTGGTGATAGTCGAGGTCGAGGATGGCGACCCGGCGCGCGCCATCGTCAAGCAAGTGCTGGGCCGCCAGCGCGGCGTTATTCAGGAAGCAGTAGCCGCCGAAGAAATCGGCGCCCGCATGGTGGCCGGGCGGGCGCGTCAGCGCGAAGCTGGAACGCTCGCCCAGGCGCAGCGCGTGGGCCGCGTTGATGGCGCAGTCGGCGCCAGTCTTGGCCGCGACCCAGGTGCCGGCCGTCAGCGGGGTGCCGCTATCCATCGAGTACAAGCCCATCTTGGCGCAAAAATTGTCGGGCTCGATGTCGTCGCGCAGGGTGCGTACCGGCCACACTGCCGGGAATGCATCCTTGCCGGCATTGGCCGGGTCGAGCGCGAGCCAGTCGGCCCAGGCGTGGCGCAAGAAATGCAGATAGCGGGGCGTGTGAATGCGTTCCAGCGAGGTCAGCGGCACGCCCTGGGGCGTGACGATGCGCCCCAGGTTGCGCCGCGCCAGTTCGGCCACCACCATGTCGGCCCGCTCCGGCTTTTCAAAGCAGGGCACCATCTCGCCGCGGAAGATTTCAAAGCGGCCCCGGTGCTGGCCGTGCAATTCATTATAAAAGGTCAGCAAGGCGGGCCTGGTCGTTGGACGTCAGGAATGCGGGCACAGGGTGCTGGCCCGGTAGGCCGCGACATAGTCGTCGAAATTGCCGGCCGGGGTGCATTCGATGGCTTGCTGCTCGGCCAGCGAGGCGGCGGCCAGCGCGGCGAAACGGGCTTGCTCGCGCGCGTCGGGCGCACGGGCGCGGAAATGGGCCGCGTGGCGCTCGCTCTGGCGCAAGCCGAAGGCGGCAAACGAGCCGCCGCCGGCGCGCAATTGGGCCAATACCCGGGCCGACGGCGTCGCGTCCGGGTCGGCCAGCTTGGCCGCCTGCGTCGCCATCGCGTCGGCATGCACCGTGTCGCCGCGCTGGGCGTCGAGCAGGGCCGCCACCGGGGCTATGCGCTCCAGCAATTGGCGGCCCCAGTCTTGCAGCTTGATGTCGCCGCTGTCGCGCCGCAAGACCAGGCCCGGGCGGCGCCCTTCCTTGACGGTACGGGCGAAGTTTTCGGTGTACATCGCGCTGTCCTGTTCCGAGATCGGGGCGCTCTCGTCGAGCGCGCAAAATAGCAGGAAGGCGTCGAGGAAGCGCCCCGTTTCCAGGCTGATGCCGACCGGCTCGAACGGGTCGACATCCATGCAGCGCACTTCGATGTATTGCACGCCGCGCAGGCAAAGCGCCTGGATCGGCCGCTCGCCGGTGCGGATCACGCGTTTCGGGCGGATGGTCGAATAATATTCATTTTCGATTTGCAGCACATTGCTGCTCAATTGTATCCACTCCTTGTCTTGCTTGGTGCCCAGCGCGGCATACGGCGGATAGGGCTGGTTGACGGCCATGGTCAATGCGGCGACATAGTCGTCCAGGCTGTTTTCATGGGGCCGCAGGCCGGACTGGGCGTCGTTCTGATAACCGAGGTCGCTCATGCGCAGGCTGGTCGCGTAAGGCAGGTACAGGGTGTCGTCCGACAGGGTCTCGAGCTTGTGCGCGCCGCCGCGCAAAAAGCCGGTGGAGAGCGCCGGCGAGGCGCCGAACAAGTACATCAACAGCCAGCTATAGCGGCGGAAATTGCGGATGGTGGCCAGGTAGCTGGCCGACTGGAACGCCACTGGCGAGACGTCCGCAGCGCCCGCGTCGACCGCCAGTACGCGCCACAATTGCTCGTCCAGCGAATAATTGTAATGGATGCCGGCGATGCATTGCATGGCCTTGCCGTAGCGCAGCGCCAGGCCGCGCCGGTAAACATGCTTCAACATGCCCAGGTTCGAGCTGCCATACCACGCGATCTGGATTTCTGCTTCGCTTGGCAACTGGCTCGGCATCGACTGGCTCCACAGCAGCTCCTTGCCCAGCTTGGTGTAAGCGAAGCGGTGGATGCCATCGAGCTTGTCGAGGGTGGTGGCAATATCGTGTTCGGCCGGCGTGATGAATTCCAGCAACGCTTCGGCATAGTCGGTGGTGATTTCCGGATGCGTCAGCGCCGAACCCAGCGCGGCCGGATGCGGCGTGGACGCCAGATGGCCGGCGCCATCGACGCGCAAGGTTTCTCTCTCGATGCCGCGCAAGCCGCCAAGCAGCAGGGCGCGGTGGGCATCGTCGGCCAGCAGGGCCAGGCGGCGTGTCAACAGATTGGGCAATTGGATTTCCTTTCGTATGCAGCAATATTTGTGCTGAGAGTAACCGAAAACGGGAGGACGCGTAGTCGACTGCACAAAATGCCGTCAAGCCAGCGTCCGCCCTTGCCCTGTTGAAGCGAAAAGATCTTTGGATATTTTAATCAAGGGCGGCCGCGCGCGGCGCGCCGTTCACGGCCGGCGCGCGCCGCTGACCCGCTCGATGCCGGCCAGGTCGCGCCAGCTTTGCACCTCGCCATAGCCGCTGGCGGCCAGTAGCGCGCGCACTGCTCCGGCCTGGTCGTAGCCATGCTCCATCAGCAAGCAGCCTTGCGGCGCCAGGTGGACCGCAGCGCCGGCCACGATGATGCGCAGCGCCGCCAGGCCGTCGGCGTGGTCGGTCAGCGCGCCGGCCGGCTCGAAGCGCAAATCGCCTTCCGATAAATGGCGGTCGCCGCTGGCGATATACGGCGGATTGGAAACGATGAGTTCGAATTCTTGCCGGCCCAGCGCGGCAAACCAGTCGCTGGCAATGAAGTTGACGTTGGCGCCGTTGAGGGCGGCGTTGCGGCGCGCCACCGCCAGCGCGGCTTCGCTGACGTCAAGCGCGCTGACGGCGGCGTCCGGCCGCATATGCGCCAGCGCGACGGCAATGGCGCCGCTACCGGTGCCCATGTCGAGCACGCGGCCTTGCGGCGGCAAGCGTTCCAGCGCCAGTTCGACCAGCAATTCGGTGTCGGGGCGCGGTATCAGTACGGCTGGGTCGACTTCAAACGGCAAGCCGAAAAATTCGCGCTGGCCGATGATATAGGCGATCGGTTCGCCGCCCAGGCGGCGCGCCAGCAGGGCTGACAGGCGTGCCGCCTCGTCTGCGGTCAGCGTGCGTTCCGATTGCGTGATCAAGCCGACCCGGTTCAAGCCGAGCGCGTGGCACAGCAAGATGCGGTTATCGATCGCGTCCAGCAAGGGCCGGATTTGCAGGGCGCCGACGGTGCTGCCGGCGGCCACCAGTGGCGCCGTCATTTGCGGCGCACGAGGACCCACAGCAGCACGATCGCAAAGAGCGCGAAGGCGACGCAAGACCACTGCGGCACCGACAGTCCCAGCAGCGGCGCGGTGGCGTCTTCGCACAAGCCGTCAGCCTTGAACAGGAAGGGCAGGTACTTGGCGGTGAAGACCTTGTTGAGCGTGGTTTCCAGCGGATCGATGCCGCAAGACAGGCCCGGATGGGCCAGGATGTAGACGTGCTTGCCGGCCACGCCAAGGCCGCCCAGCGCGCCCAGCAGGCCGATGCCCGCGCCCAGTTTCGGGCTCTTGCCGGAAGCGCCCATCAGGCAGGCGGCGGCGACGGCCAGGAACAGGTAGCGCTGGATCACGCAATACGGGCAAGGCAACATATCCATCCCGTGTTGCAGATACAGGGCCACGGCCAGCAAGCCGATGCAGGCAATGGCGATAGACAATAGCAGATTGCGCGAACTCATCATGAGATATCCGGAAAGGTTGAAAGTGCGGGAGCGGCGCCGCGAGGCGCTTCATTCTCGCATAAAGCGGTGTCGTATTGGCTTAGATGTTGCTTAAAATCACACGACTGTGGATGGATTCATCCATGCCGGCCATCAATCGCCCAGGGCCGCCAGCAACTCGGCCTGGTGCTCGGCTGCCAGCGCATTGGTCAGGTCGCTCAAGTCGCCATCCATGATGAAGTCCAGCTTGTACAAGGTCAGATTGATGCGGTGGTCGGTCATGCGCCCTTGCGGGAAATTATAGGTGCGGATGCGCTCGCTGCGGTCGCCCGAGCCGATCAGGCTCTTGCGGGTGGCCGCCTCTTTCGACTGCTGGGCCCGCAATTGCACATCCTTGATGCGCGCGGCCAGCACTTTCAGGGCCGAAGCCTTGTTCTTGTGCTGGCTGCGGTCATCCTGGCATTCGACCACGATGCCGGTTGGCAAGTGGGTCAGGCGTACTGCGGAATCGGTCTTGTTGATATGCTGGCCGCCGGCGCCCGAGGCGCGGAAAGTATCGATGCGCAAGTCGGCCGGATTGATGTTGACATCCTCGACTTCATCGGCTTCCGGCATCACGGCCACGGTGCAGGCCGAGGTGTGGATGCGGCCCTGGGTTTCGGTGGCCGGCACGCGCTGCACGCGGTGGCCGCCGGACTCGAACTTGAGTTTCGAATAGGCGCCGTTGCCGACCAGGCGCACGATCACTTCGCGGTAGCCACCCAGGTCCGATTCGGACGCCGACACCACTTCCACTTGCCAGCGGTTGCGCTCGGCGAAGCGGGTATACATGCGCAGCAAGTCGCCGGCAAACAGGGCCGACTCGTCGCCGCCGGTGCCGGCGCGGATTTCCAGGAAAATATTGCGCTCGTCATTGACATCCTTCGGCAACAGCATGGTTTGCAATTCGCGCTCCAGGCGCTCCATGCTGGCCTTGGCAGATTCGATTTCTTCTTGCGCCATTTCCTTCATTTCCGGGTCCGCCAGCATGGCTTGCGCGGCGGCGCTATCGGCGCCGGCCGCCTGGTAGCGGTGGTACAGGGCCACCAGCGGCCCCAGTTCGGCGTGCTCGCGCGTCATCTTGCGATAACTGTCCATGTGCGCGGTGGCGTCCGGGTGCATCAACAATTCGTCGAGTTCGACCAGGCGATTGGCCAGTTGATCCAGCTTGGCCAGCATTGATGGTTTCATAGGCGTTCGGTAAGTAAGTGAAGGGAGGGCGCCGGCAGTGGGCCGGAAGTGACGCTAAGGACAACGCTAATGAAAAACGCTGATGGCGCGCTAACGGCGGCTGCGGAACAATTGCGGCAGCAGGCTGGCCAGTTGGACCCGCTCGTCGCCCTGGGCACGGTGCAGCGCTTGCTGTGGGCCGTGCAGGAATTTCGCCGTCAAACCCTTGGACAAGGCTTCCAGCACGGCGTCGATGTCGGCGCCCTTGGCCAGCATCTTGCGGGCCCGTTCCACTTCCAGCACGCGCATCGCTTCGCTGGTTTCATGCAAATCCTGGATGACCGGCACCATCGCGCGGTCGTCGACCCAGTTCATGTAAGACTGGACCCGGGTCTCGATGATGGCTTCGGCCTGGGCGACGGCCGCCTGGCGGCTTTCCAGGCCCGTTTGCACTACCTTGCCCAGGTCGTCGACGGTATACAGGAAGACGTCGTTCAGGCGCGCCACTTCCGGCTCGATATCGCGCGGCACGGCCAGGTCGACCATGAAGATGGGCTTGTGGCGGCGCGCCTTGACGGCGCGCTCGACCAGACCCAGGCCGATCAGCGGCAGCGACGAGGCGGTGCACGACACCACGATGTCGAAGCGCGCCAATTGCTCGGGCAATTCGGCCAGGCGGATCGCGCGGCCATTGAAGCGGTGCGCCAATTGCTCGCCCCGTTCCATGGTGCGGTTGGCAACCGTGATGCTGAGCGGATTTTGCGCGGCGAAGTGGGTGGCACACAATTCGATCATTTCGCCGGCGCCGATGAAGAGCACGTTTTGTTCCGAAATCTTGTCGAAGATGCGTTGTGACAGGCGCACGGCGGCAGCCGCCATCGAGACGCTGTGGGCCCCGATTTCCGTGGTGCTGCGCACTTCCTTGGCTACCGAAAAGCTGCGCTGGAATAATTGGTGCAGATAGGTGCCCAGGCCGCCCGCCTCGTCGGCCGTGCGGATCGCATCCTTGATCTGGCCCAGGATCTGGGTTTCGCCGAGCACCATCGAGTCGAGTCCGGAGGCGACTCGGAAAGTGTGGCGCACCGCCTCGTGCTGCGGCAACATATACAGGTGCGGGCGCAACTCGGCGTAATTGAGCTTGTGGTAATCGGCCAGGAAATGGGCGCCGGCGTCGAGCGGGCTGGCCACGCGGCTGGCCGCGTACAGTTCGGTGCGATTGCAAGTCGACAATATCGCCGCCTCGTCGTTGCCGCGCGCGTCGAGCCGCTCGAACCAGGCGCGTGCCGCCACCACGGCCTGCCCCAGTTGCTCAGGGGCGAACGCCAGTTGTTCGCGCAGCGACACTGGGGCGGTGGTGTGGTTCAGGCCGACGGCGAGCAGTTGCATTTCGGGCTTTGATGAAATCGGTATACCGGCATTATAGCGCGTCACATGGCGCGTCGCGCGATGCGGCCCCCCCGCCATCACGCACCCGCTTGCGCGCCCATCTTTTCCAGCCGGTAACCGTAGCTATACACGGGCACCAGGCGGTAGCCATTTTCGGGCTTTAATTGCAGCTTGTTGCGCACGCGCGAGACATGGGTGTCCATGGTGCGCGAGGGCAAGGCGGTATCGCGCAGCCAGATTGCCTCGTGGATATAGGCGCGCGACAGGGGCCGTCCGATGTTGCGGAAAAACAGCAGTGCCAGGTAAAACTCCTTGTGCGTGACATCGAGCACGGTGCCATCGCGCAACAGGCGGCCGGGCCGGGTTTCAAACACATACGGGCCGAACTGAAGTTGCTCGGCGCCATTCTGGGCCGGATAGGCACGTCGCAGCAGCGCTTGCACGCGCGCCACCAGTTCGCCACGGCGCAGCGGCTTGATCATGTAATCGTCGGCCCCGGCGGCCATGCCGGCGACGATGTCGTCTTCACCAGAGCTGTTGGCTATAAACAACACCGGAGCCTTGGGCGCAAGCTTTTCCCTGGCCCGCCGCAGTACTTCGGCGCCGGTCATGTCAGGCACTTGCCAATCCAGTATCAGCATGTCGTAACTGTCCTTGCGCAATTGCCCCAGCAAATCTTTGGCGTTTTGGAAGGCTTGGCAGGCGTGGCCCGCCGCATTGAGCACCTGGCAAATCAAGTCGGCCTGGTTGTGCTCCTTATCTAGTACGACAATTCTCATGATGTGGGGAAGTCGAGACGATGTCCGGTACGGATGCCGGCCATCGGAAATGTTGAGGAATGGTTATTGTTAAATATAACAGAGATTTACAAAAACGCCCGCTAATATTGCCACGTGCGGAAGGCTTTTTCGATTCCACGTTACACTGAACAGGCCCCGCTAGTCTTGGCGGCAAGTAATGCGGGATTGCAAAGGAAGATGATGAAAACGGACTGGACCCTGATTCCCGCCAGCCTGCGCGATATCGACCAGGCGCGCGCGCGCTGCCGGCGCCTGGTGCGGCGGCGCGCCTTGATATCGGCCAGCGTGTCGGCACTGCCGATTCCCGGCATCGACGTGATGTCCGACCTGAGCCTGTTCGCGCTGTTGATCGATGACATCAACCATGAATTCGGCTTGACGCCCGAGCAAATCGAGAGTTTGCACCCAAAATACAAGTTGATGGCTTACGAGGCGGCGGTCGGCGTGGGCGGCATGCTGGTCGGCAAGCTGGTCACGCGCGAACTGATGCTGGACTTGCTGCGCCGCAGCGGCGTCAAGCTGCTGGCCAAGCAGGCGGCGCGGCTGGTGCCGCTGGCCGGCCAACTGGCTTCGGCGGCGATCGGTTTCCTGGTGTTTCGCCAGATCGGCTACCAGCATGTGGAAGCGTGCGCCGCCGTGGCCGAGCAATTGCTCACGGTGCGTGCGCCCGCAACTGAGGAAGGCAGGTCTTAAGCGTCCGGCAACACCACGTTCACATCGAGCACTTCCAGGTTGCCCTGGCGGTCCAGCGAGATGGTGATATCTTCCGCGCTCACCTTGGTGTACTTGGAAATGACCTCGATCAATTCCTTGTGCAGGGCGGGCAAGAAATCCGGGCCACCGCGGCCGCTGCGCTCGCGCGCGATGATGATTTGCAGGCGCTCCTTGGCTGCGGAAGCCGTTTTCGGCTTGGGGGGGAAGAGAAAAGAAAGCAAGGCCATATTACTTTACCCCAAAGATACGCTGCAGCAGACTGGGCTTTTCATAAGTGGTGAAGCGTAATTCGAGCTCTTGCCCGAGGAAGCGTGACACCACGTCTTCGTAAGCTTCGGCCACGTCGGTGCCCTTGAAATGGATGGCGGGATTGCCCTGGTTGGAGGCGGCCAGCACCGATTCGGATTCCGGGATGATGCCGATCAAGGGAATGCGCAGGATTTCCTGCACGTCTTGATAGGACAGCATTTCGTCCGCTTCCACCCGTTTCGGCGCATAGCGCGTGATCAGCAAATGTTCCTTGACCGGCTCGCCGCCCGTTTGCGCGCGGCGCGACTTGGCCTGGATGATGCCGAGGATGCGGTCCGAATCGCGCACCGAAGACACTTCCGGATTGGTCACGATGATGGCTTCGTCGGCGAAGGTCAGCGCCATCAGCGCGCCATGCTCGATGCCGGCCGGCGAATCGCAGACGATGTATTCGAAACCCATATTGATCAAGTCATTGAGCACGCGCTCGACGCCGTCTTCCGTCAGCGCATCCTTGTCGCGGGTTTGCGATGCGGGCAAGATGAACAGGTTTTCACAATGTTTATCCTTGATCAAGGCCTGGTTCAGGGTCGCTTCGCGATTGATCACATTGATCAAGTCGTAGACCACGCGCCGCTCGCAACCCATGATCAAGTCGAGGTTGCGCAAGCCGACGTCGAAGTCGAGCACGGCGGTCTTGTGCCCGCGCATTGCCAGGCCGGTCGAGAAACTCGCGCTTGAAGTGGTTTTGCCAACCCCGCCCTTGCCGGACGTCACAACAATAATTCTTGCCACAAAAAATCCTTTTTAATTGTCTAAGCTGAAGAACGGGTGGTTGGAGTGACAGATAGTATATCGATTCGATCGCCGACCAGACTGATTTGCGTCGGCAGGCGTGCCAGCTCGGGCGGGAAGCCGTCTTCAAAGGTGCGGTAGACGCCGGCGATCGAGACCAGTTCCGGCGCCATTGATAGTGCGAAAATGCGCGAGGAAGCGTTGCCGGAGGCACCAGCCAGGGCCCGTCCGTGCAGCGCGGCATACACGTGGATGCTGCCGTCGGCAATGATTTCGGCGCCATTATTGACGACCGCCGTGATGATCAAGTCGCAGCCGCGCGCGTAAATGCGCTGGCCGGCGCGCACCGGGGTATCGATGATCATCGCGCCCTGGGTCGGCGCTGCGGCGGCGGCCTGGGCCGCTACTGCGGCGGCGCTGGCGATGGTGGGAACGGGAATTGGCGCCGCAGTAGCCTCGTCGCGCGTCCTGGTGCCGCTGTCCAGGCTCAAGCCGTGGGCCAGGATGGCTTCGCCCATTTCGGGCGCGGCATTGCGCACCGCGACCGCGTTCAAGCGGTATTTCTTGAGCAGGGCGATCAAGCCGGCCCAGTCGATTTGCCCGCAATCCGGCCCCAGCGGGGCGACATCGATGACGACCAGGTCGTCTTCAAAGAAATCGGACACGCCGCCCGTCATTTCTTGCAGCGCGCCATCCAACGCTTGCGCATCCGCCGAATACAGGATGGCGGAGACGGCGACGACGGTGGAGATCTTGATTTCGATGGGCTTCTGGAACGGGCTTTTGGACATAAATGATTATCAAAGAGGGCCTGCGACAGGCGATGCTTCAAACGCCAAGCGGGCATCTTGCTTGACGGAAATCGCCTGAATTGGCGAACTGAATGCATTTTACTTGAAAAAATTCGGCAAAAGGGCGCCCGCGCCGCCATCGCCCGACAAGCAAGGGCAGCGCCCCGCCGGCGCCGGCTGGTGGCTGCCTGTCCGGCAGTGGTTTGTCAGGCCGCAATCCTGGTGCCGCCCCCTTCCAGCGCTTGCTTCAGCCAGGCCAGCTCGGCCAGTTTTTCGCGTACCAAGCCGGGAGGCAGATGGCGCAGCGAGCAGGAACTGGCCAGCCACAGCTGGTCGCGTCTATCCAGCAGCGGCGCCAGCATGGCCAGGGCCGCGTCGCGGTCGCCGCGCCCGCTGTCGCGGCCGTCCACTATGCCGACCGACAAGACCTTATGGCTGGGCAGCCAATCATGGACGCTGTGGATTTCATGGGCCGCGCGCACGCCGTCGATGTGCAAGCCAGCCACCGGCAAGCGGCAGGCCAGGCCCAGGTTGGCCTTGAGCGGTGCGAAATACGTGGCCAGCATGAGTTTGACGCCGACCTGGTTCAATTGCCAATAAACGCGCTCATAGGCGTTGCGCCAGTCTGGCGGCAAGTCCAGGCCCAGGATGGGTTCGTCGATCTGCACCCATTCCACCTGCATGTGCTTGAGGCGGTCCAGCAGCGCGCCATACACGGGCAGCAATTGTTCCAGCAGCGCCAGGCGCTCGAAGCCGGCTGCCTTGCCCAGCCACAAGAAGGTCAGCGGCCCCAATAGCACGGTCTTGACTGCGTGGCCCAGCGCCCGGGCGGCCCCGACTTCCTCGAACAGGCGTTCACAGGCCAGCGAAAAGACGGTTGCCGGCGTGAATTCCGGCACCAGGTAATGCGCATCGGTGTCGAACCATGGACGCCTTTCCAGCCCGTGGACGGCATCGTCCGCGCCCGCCAGCGCGCGCCGGCGCGCCCATGCTGTCAGGTCGGCGCAGCGGGCCGGTACGCAGCCGAGCAAGGCGATATGGTGGGCAACCTGCTCGTCGCTGTCGCCGACGCTGACCCAGTCCAGGCCGGCGGCTTTTTGCAGCGCCCAGTGGCGCGCGCGCAAGCTTTGGCCGACGCGCGCGGCGCCGCCGCAGGGAAAGCCCGGGATATGGGTGTGAATGGTGTGCATGATGTCATCGCGATTGAATATGGATGACTTAGAGTGTGGGGCAATGTGTTCTATAATCAAAACGAAAGATTTTGCCCGTTCACATGAAAAATATTCATCCATGAGCCCATGCTAGAACTGCGCCATTTACGTACCCTGAGCGCGCTGCGCTCGGCCGGCAGTCTGGTGCGCGCCGCCCAATTGCTGAACCTGACCCAGTCAGCCTTGTCGCACCAGATCAAATTGCTGGAAGGGCGCTATGGCGTGCCGCTATTCGAGCGCAAGTCGCTGCCGATCGCCTTCACGGCGACCGGCAGCCGCCTGCTGCAACTGGCCGACTTGCTGTTGCCCGAAATCGAGCAGGCCGAACGCGACGTGGCCCGCCTGTCGCAAGGCGACCAGGGGCAGTTGCGCGTGGTGCTCGAATGCCACACCTGTTTCGACTGGCTGATGCCAGTGATGGATGCCTTCCGCCAGCGCTGGCCGGAAGTCGAGATCGACCTGGTGTCGGGTTTCCACAGCGAGCCGGCCGAGCTGTTGCGCAGCGGCGCGGCGGACCTGGTGATCGGCTCGGCCTATGGCCCCGATTTCAGCACCTTTCCCCTGTTCCGCTTTGAAATCCTGGTGGTCATGGCGCAAAAACACCGCTTGCACGGGCAGCGCCGTCTGGCCGCCGCCGACTTCGACGGCGAAACCCTGATTACTTACCCGGTGCCGGAACAACGCATCGACTTGATCCGCGAAATCTTGTGGCCGGCCGAAATCAAGTTCGAGCGCCGCACGGCCGAACTCACGGTCGCCATCTTGCAATTGGTGGCGAGCCGGCGCGGCATTGCCGCCTTGCCGAACTGGGCCATCAAGAATTATGTCGCCTACGATTATGTGATCGCCAAACCGGTCGGCGAACATGGCTTGTGGAGCGATTTGTTCGTGTCGGTGCCGCCAGCCTTGAGCGGCAAGGCTTATGTGCGCGATTTTGTCGCCGTGATACGCGAGCAGTGCGCGGCCACACTGGATGGCATCGAGTTACTATCGTGATGGAAGTTTATTATGGGCAAACTTATAAGCTTGATTTAAATCAAATTATTTATGGGGTGCGCCGCTTAAAGTAGGGGACTGTGCGGCGCATCGCGGTGCCGTTTCCTAACTCGACAAGGATTTCCATGTTTGCCTTTTCTGAACAATTGACACGCGCAAGCAAGGCCGTGATTGAAGCCCAGTTGTTGAGCGCCACCGCGTTTGCGCATGCCGCGTTCGACTGCGGCACGACCATGATCGATTTGAACGCGGATGCGCTGCGCACCTCGCTGGCCGCCGCCACCGTCGCGAGCCGGCAGTTGTTGGAAGCCAAGGATGGCGGCGAATGGGCGCGCGCCACGGCCAAGCAGTCGCAACTGGCGATGGAAAGAATCGGCAGCTATGGACGTCAGGCGGCCGAGATCGCCCGCGGCGCGCAAGCCAAGTTCGTCAGGGTGGCGCAAAACGAGGGCGCCGTTTCCCGGCAAAAAGTCGAGGAACTGGTTGATGTCGTCAAGAAAGCGCCAAGCAGCGCCGCCACGCCCGTGAATAGTTTTTTACAAACAGCTTTCGAGGGCGCGCATGCGGGGTATGATCAAACGACGCAGGCTGGACAGTCGGCGGCCGAACGCGGCGCGCCATAAGCCGTGGCGCTGGCATCGTGGCGGGCGCCGCGCTAGAATGGAAATTGCTTACATCAGCTTAAACTCATGACCGTCGGGTCAGCAAATCGGAGAAACAAATGGATGATGTCGTTATCGTGGCCGCAGGCCGTACCGCAGTGGGCAAATTCGGTGGCAGCCTGGCCAAGATCCCCGCGTCCGAACTGGGCGCCCATGTGATCAAGGGCTTGATGGCGCAAACCGGCATCGATGCCAACTTGATCAGCGAAGCCATTCTTGGCCAGGTGCTGACTGCGGCCGTGGGTCAGAATCCGGCACGTCAGGCCGTGATCAAGGCGGGCTTGCCGAGCGGCATACCGGCCTTCACGCTCAACAAGGTGTGCGGCAGCGGCTTGAAAGCGACCCACCTGGCGGCCCAGGCCATCAAGTGCGGCGACGCCAATATCATCATTGCCGGCGGCCAGGAAAACATGAGCGCCGCGCCGCATGCGATGAATGGTTCGCGCGACGGTTTCCGCATGGGCGACTTCAAGATGGTCGACACCATGATCGTGGACGGCCTGTGGGATGTCTACAACCAATACCACATGGGCATCACGGCTGAAAATGTCGCGAAAAAATATGATATTTCGCGCGCCGCTCAGGACGATTTCGCGCTGGCCTCGCAATTGAAGGCGGAAGCGGCGCAAAAAGCCGGCAAGTTCAAGGATGAAATCCTGGCGCTCGATATCGTCGGCAAGAAAGGCACGGTGGTGTTCGATAGCGATGAATACGTCAAGCCCGGCTCGACCCTGGAATCGCTGGCCAGCCTGCGTCCCGCCTTCGCCAAGGATGGCACCGTCACGGCAGGCAACGCGTCCGGCTTGAACGATGGCGCCGCCGCCGTGATCATGATGTCGGCCAAGATGGCCAAGGATCTGGGCTTGAAGCCGCTGGCGCGCATCAAGGCCTATGCCTCGTCCGGACTGGACCCGGCGCTGATGGGCATGGGTCCCGTCTCGGCCAGCCGCCTGTGCCTGAAAAAAGCCGGCTGGAGCGCGCAAGACCTGGACTTGATGGAAATTAACGAGGCTTTCGCGGCGCAGGCGCTGGCCGTGAACAAGGAAATGGAGTGGGATACCAGCAAGATCAATGTGAACGGCGGCGCGATCGCCATCGGCCATCCGATCGGCGCCTCCGGCGCCCGCATTCTGGTGACCCTGATCCATGAAATGATGCGGCGCGATGCCAAGAAGGGCTTGGCAGCCCTGTGCATAGGCGGCGGCATGGGCGTGGCATTGGCAATCGAACGCGATTGAGTCTGGATGAAGTGTGGAATTGAGTCGGGGATTTTTTTTGGCGGGACGAACTTAGGGGATTAAAATGGCAAGAGTTGCATTAGTAACCGGCGGTATGGGTGGTCTGGGCGAAGCCGTATGTTTCAAGCTGGCGGCGCTCGGCTATCGCGTGATAACGACGTATTCGCCCGGCAATCCCAAGGTGGAGCAATGGCTGGCCACCACCCGCGACATGGGTTACGATTTCAAGGCCTACCCTTGCGACGTGGCCGACTACGATTCGGCCCAGGCTTGCGTGGCGGCCATTGAAAAAGATATCGGCCCGGTCGACGTGCTGGTCAATAATGCCGGCATCACGCGCGACATGACCTTCAAAAAGATGGACAAGCTCAATTGGGACGCTGTCATGGCCACCAATCTCGATTCCGTCTTCAATATGACCAAGCCCGTCTGCGACGGCATGGTCGAGCGCGGTTGGGGCCGCATTATCAATATCTCGTCCGTGAATGGCCAGAAAGGCGCTTTCGGCCAGACCAATTATTCGGCTGCCAAGGCTGGCATGCACGGTTTCACGAAGGCGCTGGCGCTGGAAGTGGCGCGCAAGAGTGTGACGGTCAATACCATTTCGCCCGGCTACATCGGCACTCAGATGGTGATGGCGATTCCGCAGGAAGTGCTCGACACCAAGATCATTCCGCAAATTCCCATGGCGCGCCTGGGCAAGCCGGAAGAAGTCGCCGGTCTGGTAGCCTACCTGGCATCCGATGAAGCGGCCTTTGTCACCGGTGCCAATATCGCCATCAACGGCGGCCAGCACATGTCTTAAGGCCTGCATTGGCCATACAAGGCACTGCCCGCGGGTGGTGCCTTTTTTTTAAGTTTTTTTCCAGGCCAGGGTCCGGTTTCCCCACCGCCGGCCCGATATTTCGCTACAATCAGGCACCTCACTGCAAGGAATGCCATGCCGGACTCGCTCTCTTCCCTGTTTCCCCCCGTGTTGCCCAGCCGCCATGGCATGCTCGCGGTCGATGACTTGCACACGATTTACTGGGAAGAATGCGGCAATCCGGACGGCGTGCCCGTGCTCTTCCTGCACGGCGGTCCCGGCGGCGGCCTGTCGCCGCAACACCGGCGCTTTTTCGATCCCCAGCATTATCGCGTGATCTTGTTCGACCAGCGCGGCGCCGGCAAGTCGACTCCGCTGGGCGAATGCCGCGCCAACACCACCGGGCTCTTGATTGGCGACATCGAGCGCTTGCGCGTCAAGTTTGGCGTCAAGCAATGGCTGGTCTTCGGCGGCTCCTGGGGGTCAACGCTGGCGCTCGCTTACGGCCAGGCGCATCCGGAAGCTTGCCTCGGCTTCGTATTGCGCGGCATCTTCCTGTGCACCAAGGCGGAAATCGATTGGTTCATCCATGGCGTGCGCTGGTTTTATCCGGAACTGTACGATGAATTCGTCGCCGCGATACCGGAAGACGAGCGCGGCGACCTGCTGGCCGCCTACACCCGGCGCTGCCTGGACCCGGACCCGGCCATCCATTGGCCCGCCGTGCGCGCCTGGAGCCGCTTCGAGGGGCGCCGCATTTACCTCTTGCCGCAACCGGAAGAGGCCCCCAATGACGCGCTCGACCTGGGCCTGGGTCGGCTCGAATCGCATTACATGAGCCATCTCGGCTTCTTCAGCGACGACCAGTTGATACGCAATATGGGCCGCATCGCCCATTTGCCGGCCGTGATCGTGCAGGGCCGCTACGATGTGGTCTGCCCGCCGCTGTCGGCGCACCGCCTGCATCAGGCTTGGCCGGGTGCGCTGCTGAAAATGATCCCGGATGCCGGCCACGGCGCGCTGGAAAGCGGCATCGCCGCCGCCCTGGTGGCGGCCACCGAACGCTTCAAGCGGCGCGGCCGCTTCGAATAGCGGGCGGGGCGGGGCTGCGGGCTGTTACACTATGGCTTGCGCGGCGCGCCGCATGGTAATCACATTATATGAATATTCAGATCGGCGACATAGGCCATATCATCCAATTGGCGATCGCGCCGGTGTTTCTGCTCTCTGGCGTATGCACCAATCTCGTGGTGCTGACCAACCGCCTGGGCCGCATCATCGACCGCACACGGGTGCTGGAGGATAAGCTCGACAGCGTCTACAACGACGCCTACATGACCGAGCTCGATACCCTGTACGACCGTACCCACTTGATCAATGTATCGATCTCGCTGAGCACCATATGCGGCTTCCTGATCTGCCTCGTCATCGTCTTGCTGTTTACCGGCGATACGCTCAATTTCACGCTCGACAAATACATTGCCGGCTTGTTCGTGCTGACCATGCTGGCCCTGATCGGCAGCTTCGCCTATCTGCTGCAAGAGATTTTCATCGCGGCCAAAAGCCAGCGCGCCCGGCGCCACGTCCGCATCAAGAGCTGAGGCCGGACGGCCACCATTTCATTTATATTGAGTCAAGCATGCACGATTACAAACGCCCCCCGACCCTGCACCGCTATGGCCAGCGCAGCGAACTCGAACTGGCCCTCACACTGGGCCAGTTCCGCCTGACCCCGGCCGCCAATTGCCTGACCCTGAGCTTTTCGCAAGCGTGGGACAAGCAATTATTCGACTTGTTCGGCGCCGACAGCTGCCTGATTATCCATAACAGCGAAGAATTCGGCGAGCGCCTGCACCGCGCCGTGCAGCGCGCGCTGCCCAGCTGGGCTGGCATCGACGGTGTAGTCGAATACGGCGTGCGGGCCGCGCTCGGCGCCGCCTTCAGCAAAACGCGCCAGGAAGCGAGCGAGCGGGAATGGTTGTTTGCGTGGCGTTCGATGCAAACCCAGGCCAGCCTGAATCCGGTAGTGATCCAGATCGGCAGCCTGGAAAATTTTGCCGAATTGCGCGAGCGCGACGCCTATCTCGGTTGACTTCCCCCTCACTGCTCGCGCTTGCTGTCCAGGCGCGTCAGCACGGCGCTCATCATGCGCTCTATATCGCCGCGTATCATTTTCGCGCCCAGGATGCCGGGCACATAGAAATTCGGAATCAGCTTGCCGCTGTAAATCACCCGGGTGCCGCCCGTTTCCGGCACCGGCACCAATTCCCAGTGCGATTCGTAATGCTTCATGTCGCCCGAGATAAGGGCGATGTCGATCGAGGATAGAGGATATTCGGTGGCGCGCACGATCAGGTGGATAGATTTCGACATGAACAGGAAGCGCGCCGTGCCGAACTGCTCAACGATCACTTCATTGCCGTTGCGCGACAAGACCCGGCACGAGGCCAGGTCCGGCACGAATTCATTCATCCGGTCGTAAGTGGTGAGGATCTTCCACACCACGGCCGGCGGCGCCTGCACGGTGCCGCTGGCGTCGACTTCATACATATGCAGTGCATCCAGATCGACCCGCTTGACCGTCACTTCCAGTGGCGGCATGTCGAGCCTGGGTCCCTGCGCCGCGACCGGCTTGGCGCAGACAATCAACAGGCAAAGGAAAAGTCGCTTCATCCGCCCAGCGTAAGGGAAACAATGGCAGAATACAAGAGCTGTTCCAACTGCTTGAAAAACAGGCAGCGGGGATATTAGAACCCCGGGTCTAGAGAAATAGGTTTTAATGCCATGCCACCCCCGTCCGCGCCCGGACGCGGGCTTCCAGCCATACCACATACACCACCATGACCCATTACCCACATCTGCTCGCCCCCCTCGATCTCGGCTTCACCACGCTGCGCAACCGCGTCATCATGGGGTCGATGCACACCGGGCTGGAAGACCGTTTTTACAATTACGGCAAGCTGGCCGAGTTTTACCGCGAGCGGGCGCGCGGCGGGGTCGGCTTGATCGTCACCGGCGGCATTTCGCCGAACCGCTCGGGCTGGCTGCTGCCCTTCGGCGGCACCCTCAATTTTCTCGGCGATGTGTTCAATCACCGCCGCCTGACGGGCGCCGTGCACGAAGAAGGCGGCAAGATCCTGATGCAAATCCTGCACGCGGGCCGCTACGGCTACCAGCCCTTCGTGGTGTCGGCCTCGGCCACCAAGTCGCCAATCTCGCCGTTCAAGCCGCGCGCCCTGAGCGAGGCCGGCATCGAGGCCACCATCCGCGACTATGCGCGCTGCGCCAAGCTGGCCCGGAAGGCCGGCTACGACGGCATCGAAGTGATGGGCAGCGAAGGCTATCTGCTGAACCAATTCCTGTGCGCGCGCACCAATTTGCGCACCGACCGCTGGGGCGGCACGATAGAAAACCGCATGCGCCTGCCGGTCGAAATCGTCAAGCGCATCCGCGCCGCCGTCGGCCCCGACTTCATCATCATGTACCGCCACTCGCTGCTCGACCTGGTCGATGGCGGCAATACCTGGGACGATGTGGTGACGGTGGCCAAGGCGCTTGAGCAAGCCGGCGTGACGATCCTCAATACCGGCTTCGGCTGGCATGAGGCGCGCGTGCCGACCATCGTCACCTCGGTGCCGCGGGCTGCCTTCGCCAGCGTGGCCGGACGCTTGCGGCGCGAAGTGACGATCCCCGTGGTGGCCTCGAACCGCATCAATATGCCGTTCGAGGCCGACGCCATCCTGGCGCGCGGCGACGCCGACCTGGTGTCGATGGCGCGGCCCTTCCTGGCCGACCCGCAATTCGTGGCCAAGGCCGCCAGCGGGCGCGCCGACGAAATCAATACCTGCATCGGCTGCAACCAGGCTTGCCTGGACCATACCTTCGCCAACAAGCGCGCCAGTTGCCTGGTCAATCCGCGCGCCTGCCATGAAACCGAACTGGTGTTTCGCAAGAAGGCCGTGGCGCGCAAGGTGGCCGTGGTCGGCGCCGGGCCGGCCGGCTTGTCGGCGGCTACTGCCGCGGCCCAGTGCGGCCACCAGGTCACCCTGTTCGATTCCAGCGACAGCGTCGGCGGCCAGTTCAAGATCGCCATGCAAATCCCTGGCAAGGAAGAATTCGCCGAAACCATCCGCTACTTCAGGCGCCAACTGGACTTGCTAGGCGTGACGCTCAAACTGGGCCACAGGGTCACGCGCGAAGAGTTGCTGGCCGGCGGTTACGACGACGTGATCGTCGCCACCGGCATCAAGGTGCGGCGCCCGCCGATTGCCGGCATCGACCATCCGAAAGTGCTGTCTTATCTCGATGTCTTGCTGCACAAGGTGCCGGTCGGCAAGCGCGTCGCCATCATCGGCGCCGGCGGCATCGGCTTCGATGTCGGCGAATACCTGCTGCACGATCCGGCCCATGCGCTGCCGCTGGCGCTGGCCACCTGGGCCGGCGAGTGGGGCGTGGACTTGAACGCCAACAGCGGCGGCGGCCTGGTGGCGCCGCAGCCGTCCGAACCGGTGCGTCAGATCTTCCTGTTGCAGCGCAAGACCTCGAAGCCGGGCGCCGGCCTGGGCAAGACCTCCGGCTGGGTGCACCGGGCCACACTGAGCCGCAACGGCGTGGTGATGATGGGCGGGGTCCAGTACGACAAGGTCGACGACCATGGCTTGCACATCACGGTGGGCGGCGAGCAGCGCTTGCTGGCGGTCGACCATGTGGTGGTGTGCGCGGGCCAGGACAGCTTGACGGAATTGATGCCGGAGCAGCCCCTGGATGGCGGTCCGCGTTTCCACAAGATAGGCGGCGCCGCGCTGGCGGCCGAACTCGACGCCAAGCGCGCCATCAAGGAAGGCGCCGAACTGGCCGCCAGTTTGTAATTTCTCGGCAAGCTCAGTGGCCGGCGTGGCCTTGGGCGAGACTGTCGAGCACATATTGCGCCATGCCGGCGGCCAGTTCATGCTCGCCGATGAAGACCTGGCCGGCATTTTCACTGCGCAGCAATTGCGCTTCCGCTTCATTGTGGCTGCGCACCACGCTGCGGATGGCCGGATTGAGCGCGCGCGCCGTCGCTATCATGGCGCGCGCGTGAAAACTGTCCGGGGTGGCGATCACCAGCATCGTCGCGTGCGCGATATGGGCCTGGATCAGCACCGCCGGCTCGCCCGCGTTGCCGGCCACGGCCGCGATGCCTTGCTTGCGCAATTGTTCGACCAGTTCGCGGTTTTGCTCGGCCACGACAAAGGCGATGCCGCGCGCCGTCAGCGTTGCGGCGATGCGCCGGCCGACCCGCCCATAGCCGACCAGCACCACTTGTCCCGACAGTTGGTCCAGCGAGGTCGGCAGTTCGGCCAACGGGTCGGCCGCGCGCTCGAACCTGGACGGCCTTGATGCCAGCTTGCGCAGCAGCGGCCCGGTGGCGGCAAAGAGCAGCGGATTGAGCGCGATCGACAAGATGGCGCCGGCCAGTATCAGGCTCTGGCCCTCGTGCGGCATCAATCCCAGCGAAATGCCGAGCGCGGCCAGGATGAAGGAAAATTCGCCGATCTGGGCCAGGCTGGCCGACACGATCAGTGCCGTTTTCACGGGATAGCGCAGGGCCAGCACCAGCAGGAAGGCGACGATTGACTTGCCGACCAGGATGACGGCGCACACGGCCAGCACATGCCACGGTTGCTCGAGCAAGATCTTCGGCTCGAACAGCATCCCGACCGAGACGAAAAACAGGACCGCGAAGGCGTCGCGCAGGGGCAGCGATTCCTGGGCCGCGCGGTGGCTCAATTCCGATTCGCGCAGCACCATGCCGGCGAAGAAGGCGCCCAGCGCGAAGGACACGCCAAACAGCCTGGTCGAAGCGTAGGCGATGCCGACGGCGGCCGCGATCACGCACAGGGTGAACAACTCGCGCGAACCGGTGCGCGCCACTTGCCACAAGATCCAGGGAAACAGGCGGCGCCCGACCACCAGCATGAACGCGATGAAGCCGGCCACCTGGGCAAAGGTGATGCCCAGCGTCTGCCACAGGCTGACCCCGGCGTCGGCCGGATTGGCCGGCCCGCCCAGCGTGCCGGCCAGCGGCGGCAGCAACACCAGTACCAGCACCGTGACCAGGTCTTCCACCACCAGCCAGCCGACCGCGATGCGGCCATTCAGGGAATCGAGGATGGCGCGCTCTTCCAGCGCGCGCAGCAGCACCACCGTGCTGGCCACCGAGAGCGCCAGGCCGAACACCAGGCCGCCGCCCAGGCTCCAGCCCCAGAAATGGGCCATGCCCATGCCCATTGCCGTGGCCACCGCGATTTGCAGGATGGCGCCCGGTAGCGCGATGCGCCGCACATCCCATAAATCGTCGAGCGAGAAATGCAAGCCGACGCCGAACATCATCAGCATCACGCCGATCTCGGCCAGTTGCCCGGCCAGTTCGGTATCGGCCACGAAGCCCGGCGTGGCTGGCCCGATCACGATGCCGGCCGCCAGATAGCCGACCAGGGCCGGCAGTTTCAAACGGGTCGCGATATAACCGAACACCAGGCCGAAGCCGAGGGCCGCCGCGATGGTGGTGATCAGGCTGATGTCATGCGGCATAGGAGACTCTTGCGCGGTATCAGAGCTTGCGCAGCACCACGCAACCGATCGAATAACCGGCGCCGAACGAGCAGATCACGCCCAGCGCGCCGGCCGGCAAGTCGTCCTGGTGCTTGTGGAAGGCGATGATGGAACCGGCCGATGAAGTGTTGGCGTAACTGTCGAGGATGACCGGCGCTTCCTGCGGCTCGGCGTCGCGGCCCAGGATCATGCGCGAAATCAAGAGGTTCATGTTCAAGTTAGCCTGGTGTAACCAGTAGCGGCTCACTTGTGGCACTTCCAGGCCGGCCTTGGCGATGGTGGTCTTGATCATCTCGGCGGCCATCGGGCAGACATCCTTGAAGACCTTGCGGCCTTGCTGGCGGAACAGCTTGTCGGGCTGGCCCTCGCCGGATTCATCGAAGCGGTTCAGGAAGCCGAAGTTATTGCGGATATTATTCGAAAAACTGGTTTTCAATTGCGTCTCGACAATTTCGAACTGGTGGCGCGAGGTCGCCGTGTCCTTCGCTTCGACTATGATCGCGGTACAGGCGTCGCCGAAAATGAAGTGGCTGTCGCGGTCGCGCCAATTCAGGTGGCCGCTGGTGATTTCCGGATTCAGCACCAGTACCGCGCGGGCCTGGCCGCTTTTCACGGCCGCCACGGCGGTCTGGATGCCGAAGGTAGCCGAGGAGCAGGCCACGTTCATGTCGAAGCCGTAACCGTCGATGCCCAGCGCTTGCTGCACTTCGACGGCCAGGGCCGGGTAGGCGCGCTGCATATTGCTGCAGGCGACCAGCACCATGTCGATGTCGGCGGCATGGCGGCCGGCGCGGTCGAGCGCGTGGCGGGCGGCGGCCACGGCCATTTCGGCTTGCACCGACAGTTCATCGTCGGCGCGCTCGGGAATGCGCGACACCATGCGCGCCGGGTCCAGGATGCCGGTTTTTTCCATCACATAGCGCGACTTGATGCCGGACGCCTTTTCAATGAAAGCCACGCTGGAACCCTCGATCGCGGCCATCGCGCCCGCTTCGATGGCGGCCGCGTTGTCGCGGTTGAATTGTTCCGCGTAAGCGTTAAAGCAGGTGACGAGTTCTTCGTTGGAGATCGAAAAGGGCGGCGTGTACAGTCCGGTGCCGCTGATGACGACTTGTTTCATGGGTCAACTTTCAAATGAGGTAAACGTGGCATTGTCAATAACAATGCTGATAAGCGGGAACAATTTTATGCGGCCATCATAGAGATATATTCATGGGATACGCATATTATTTCAATGGCATGACATGGATTATATGTGCTGACGGGCTGGGCGGCCCGGCTGAAAGCGTGGGAGCTAGGTTTTTGAATGAAAAAACGGCGCCTCGCTGGGCGCCGTCGGTGCAGGCATGGACGGGCTTATTTTTTGTCCGCTGCTTTCTTGGCGACGTCGGCCTGGACGATGGCCGATTCGGGCTTGGCCAGTTGTACCGGCAAGCCCTTCAGGTGGTTCAGCGCTTGCGCCAGCTGGAAATCGTCCTTGCTGCCGTATTCCAGCGGCTTGCGTTTTTTCTCCAGCGCGACGATACGCAACTGGTCTTCCAGCTCGTCGCGGTTGCTTTTCGCGATTTCCTGGTCGCGGTCGTTGCTGAGGTGCTTGTCGAGGTCGGCTTCGCGCGTGCGCAAGCCGTTCAAGCCGTCGCCATCCGCGTTTTCATCGACCATCAGGTCGGGCACGATGCCTTTGGCCTGGATCGAGCGCCCATTCGGCGTGTAATAGCGCGCCGTGGTCAGCTTGACGGCCGTGTCGGCCGTCAATTGACGGATGGTTTGCACTGAACCCTTGCCGAAAGTCTGGCTGCCGATGATGGTGGCGCGCTTGTAGTCTTGCAGCGCGCCGGCGACAATTTCCGAGGCCGAGGCCGAGCCGGTGTTGACCAGCACCACCATCGGTACTTTTTTCAAGGCATCGGGCAGCTTGGCCAGCGCGTCCGGCTCGCTGCGCAGCGCATAGAATTCCGGGCGGCCGTAAAAGATTTGCTTTTGGTCGGATAATTGGCCATTGGTCGAGACGATTGCCGCGTCTTTCGGCAAGAAGGCGGCTGAGACGCCGATTGCGCCCTGCAGCACACCGCCCGGATCGTTGCGCAGGTCCAGCACCAGGCCCTTCAAGTGCGGCTCCTGCTTGTACAACTCGCTGATCCTGGCGGCCATGTCGTCCACAGTCGGTTCCTGGAATTGCGACACGCGCAGCCAGGCGTAACCGGGCTCGACGATTTTCGCCTTCACGCTTTTCTGGTGGATTTCCTCGCGCGCGATGACAAATACCAGCGCTTGCGGCTCGTCCTTGCGGGCAATGGTGATGGTGACCTTGCTGCCGGGTTCGCCGCGCATGCGCTTGACCGAATCGTCCAGGCTCATGCCCTTGACGGGTATGGCGTCGAGGCGGGTGATCAAGTCGCCAGCCTTGATGCCGGCCCGGTAGGCGGGCGAATCCTCGATCGGCGCAACGATCTTGATGTAACCGTCTTCGCTCAAGCCGATCTCGATGCCGAGGCCGACGAACTTGCCTTGCGAGCCTTCGCGCAATTCCGCGTAAGCCTTCTTGTCGAGATAGGCGGAATGGGGGTCGAGCGACGCCACCATGCCGCTGATGGCCTCGGTCAGCAATTTCTTGTCGTCGACCGGCTCGACATAGTCGGACTTGATCAGGCCGAACACGTCGGCCAGTTGGCGCAATTCGGCCAGCGGCAAGCCCGGCTCGACCTCTTTTTGCGCCATCGCGGAAAATTGCAGCGACACGGCGACGCCGGCAATCACGCCCAGGCCGATCAAGCCGGTATTTTTAAGTTTGCCCATGTTTCACCCGTAAATGCTGAACGAAGCGCCGGCCCCGGCGCTTCGTTCAAAGTATAGTCCGAATTCGCGCCAGCGGAACGCGCGCCGCGATTTTGCTGATCCACGCTTAGAGCCTTACTGTAGCCCTTTCCAGGGGCGCCAAACGTTAGAGATTTGTATGCCGTGTATCGCCACTGTAGACGCCGGTAAGCAAATGTAAGTGTTGCCTGGCCGCTCGCGCGGCGCACCTATAGTCGGTCGTGATTTTTCGCCCGCGTCAATCCCGACGCAAGCTTGCCTGGAGTGCCATATGAATTTTTCTTCGATCGCCGGCCGGCTTGCCGTGGCGCTGGCGCTGGGCGCCGGCGCCGCCTCCGCTGGTGCCGTGCCGGCGCTGGAATTGCGCCTGGAAGACTTGCTGCCGATGGCGCCAGCCTTCAAGGCGGAATTGAAGCTCAATGCCAACCAGCAAATCCTGTGGCAACAGGTGGAAGGCAAGACCCGTCTGGTGCTGCGCGAACGCCTGTCGCGCCGCGAGCATGTGCAAGCCGCGCTCAAGGCCGGGCTGGCGGCGCCGAAAGCCGAATTGCGCGATTTGATTGCCAGTGTCGACGCCGAGACGGCCGCCAGCGCCGCCGAGGAAAAGCAATTGCGCGAATGGTGGTTGACGGTCAACGACGCGCTCGACGAAAACCAGCGCCAGGCGGTGGCCAATTTCCTCGGCGAGCAATTGCTGCGGGTGCCAGACAGCGGGCCGCAGCACAGCGTCGAACGGCCCAAGGGCGATGCCGCGCGCGGCGCACGCCACGGCGGCAAGAATGGCGGCGTTCCCGGCGTCTGAGGTGCGCTTCAGGCGAGGGCCGATGTCGATGTCGATGTGTATCGTAAAGTAAAAAACGCTCCCGGGCCTCACCTGGGTCGGGGGCGGCGGCTTAGAATATCGATCTTGCAAGTCTCCGCTGAAGCCATTTCCCCCAGCCACAGCCCACCTTTTTGCCGATTCCGCCATGAGTAAACTGTTTTCCGCCGCCTGTCTGGTTTTGCTGGGCGCTACCGTCAGCCGGGTCCACGGTGCCGAGCCGGCCGTCCAGGCGAATTTGCCGGATTTGCCCGACTCCGCCCCGCTCAAGCCCGTCGATGCCAAGACCGTCGTCATCAATGGCAGCCGTGCCAGCGATATCGACGAGCGGCGCCAATCGACGGCCGGCAAGCAAGTGTATGGCCGCGAGGAACTCGACCGCAACGGCGACACCAGTCTTGGCGACGTGCTCAAGCGCTTGCCAGGCGTGACGATAGGCGGGCGGCCCGGCCGCGGCGGCGAAATTCGCATGCGCGGCCTGGGCAGCGGCTACACCCAGGTGCTGGTCAACGGCGAGCGTCCGCCGGCCGGCTTTTCCATGGATTCCCTGTCGCCCGACCAGGTCGAGCGGGTCGAAGTCATGCGTGGCCCGATAGCCGAGCACAGCACGCGCGCGATTGCCGGCACCATCAATATCATCTTGCGCGACGGCTACCAGCAGCGCGACAATCAAGTGAAAGTGACGGATACGATAGAGCAGGGCCGGCATGCGCCCAATCTCACGCTGCTGGTGCCGGGCAAGGCTGGTGGCTTGACTTATCTGCTGACGGCCTCGCTGTTTGAAAACCATCAACGCGACCAGAGCGCGACCCATAACCAGGATCTCGAGCCGGACGGCACGCTCGAGAAAGACCAGCAATTGCGCGACCAGAGCGAGCGGCGTTCGCGCGGCATCCACCTGGCGCCGCGCCTGTCGTATAAATTCGATGGCGGCGACACCCTGAATTTCCAACCCTTCCTGATGAGCTCGCGTAGTGTGGGCAATTCCAGCAGCTTGCTGGAGCAAAGCGTCGGCTTGCTGCCCCGGGAATACGCCGACGCCGAAGGCGATTCGCGCTCGTCGAGCACGTATTTGCGCGGCTTCGGCAACTGGGTCCACAAGATGCAGGGCGCCTCCAAGCTGGATGTGAAGTTCGGCTTTGGCAGCGGCCACAGCGACAGCGAAAGCTTGCGCAATCAATACGATGGCGGCGGCGCGCTGCTGGACCATTTCATCGACACCGACGCCAGCCGCGACCGCAGCGCCAACACGGGCGGCAAGTACACCACGCCCTTGGGCAAGGACCATTTGCTGGCGGCCGGCTGGGATGCCGAGTGGAACCAGCGCACCCAGAGCCGGGTTTCGCTCGACAATGGGGTGGCGCAATTTGCCGACTCGGGCGACAATTTGCACGCCGACACGCGCCGCTTCGCCGGCTTCGTGCAAGACGAATGGGATCTCTCGCCGCAATGGTCGGCCTATGCCGGCTTGCGCTGGGAAGGCATCCGCACCACCAGCAGCGTGGCCCAGGCCGAGATCGTCAATCAAAGCCGGGTCTGGAGTCCGCTTCTGCACGCCGTCTGGCGCGTGCCGGGCCACGACAAGGACCAGGTGCGGGCCAGCCTGACGCGCAGTTACCGGGCGCCGTCGCTGACCGATTTGATCGCGCTGCCGGCCTTGTCGCGCTTGAATAGCGCGACAAGGCCCGACCGCATCGGCAATCCGGACTTGAAGCCCGAATTGGCGACCGGCCTGGACCTGGCGTACGAACATTATCTGGGCCGCAGCGGCGTCGTCAGCGTGGGTGGCTTTGTGCGCGATATCAGCGACTTGATGCGGCGCGACACCACCTTGCAAAACACGGCCAGCGGTCCGCGCTGGGTCTCGGCGCCGACCAATATCGGCCAGGCCCGCACCAGCGGCATCGAACTGGAAGCGAAATTTCAATTGCTCGAATTGATGGAAAATGCGCCTGCGATTGATTTCCGCAGCAATTACAGCCGCTTCTGGTCGCGCGTGGAGGGCATCCCCGGCCCCAACAACCGGCTCGACCAGCAAGCCAAGCAAACCGCCAACCTGGGCCTGGACTATCACCTCAAGCAAGTGCCGCTGACGCTGGGGGCGAGCTTCAACTGGACCCCGGCCACCACCGTGCAAACGGGCTTGAACCAGGTGGTCGATGGCGGCGCCAAGCGCGTGCTCGATCTGTACGGTTTGTGGAAATTCAAGCCGGGCGTCCAGTTGCGTATTTCCGCCGCCAATTTGCTGGGGCAAGATTATGACAGCGGCAGCACGGTCACCACCAATGGCTTGGCGCAAGGGGCCGAAGTGGTGGCGCGCACTTACGCGCTCTGGAGCGTCAAGCTGGAAACCAAGTTTTAAGCCGGCACTGAGACACGCCCCTTGGGGCGCTGGCGATTCGGATGGCGCCGTGCTACATTCGCACGGCCCCCGGCTATCCGTCCGGGGCCAACCCCTAAGGACAATGTGTGAAACGATATTTTTTGAGCAGCCTGACGCTGCTGGCAAGTGTTGCCCATGGCGCCGAACCGGCCAGCATGCCCCGTTCCGGCATCGACGTGCAATACATGGACGCGGGCGTGCGCGCCCAGGACGATTTTTTCAGCCATTTGAATGGCCGCTGGCTGAAGACGACGGACATTCCCGCCGATAAGTCGAGCTGGGGTTCGTTTGCCAAATTGCGCGATGACACCACGCCGCAATTGCGCGGCATCATCGAGGCGGCGCAAAAAAACGGCGCCGCCAGCGCCGAAAGCCAAAAGATCGGCGATCTGTACGCCAGTTTCATGGATGAGAAAGCGCTAGCCAAGCTCGGCGTCAAGCCGCTGGCGGGTGAGCAGGGCCGCATCCGCGCGCTGCGCGACAAGAAGGCTTTCCCGGCCCTGATCGCGCACCTGGGCCAGATCGGCGTGGCCACGCCTTACGCCATCTATGTCGCACAAGATGCGCGTGCTTCGACCAAGTATGCCGCTTACATAGGGCAGGGCGGGCTGGGCATGCCGGACCGCGATTATTACCTCGACGCCAAGCTGGCCGCAGTGAAGGCGAAGTACCAATTGCATGTGGAAAAAATGCTGGGCCTGGCCGGCGTGAAAGATGCCGCCGCCGGCGCCAAGGGCGTGGTCGAGCTGGAAACGGCGCTGGCCAAGTTGCAATGGACCAAGGTCGAAAACCGCGACCCCGTCAAGCGCTACAACAAGGTCGCGCTGGACCAGCTCGATGAACTGGCGCCCGGTTTCGACTGGAAAGCGGGCCTGGCCGCAGCCGGCGTGGCCAGCAAGGTCGACTATGTGATCGTCAACCAGCCCAGCTACCTGAGCGGCTTGAACCAGATCGTCGAGCAAACCGATTTGGCGACCTGGAAGGCGTATTTCGAATGGCAATTGGTGCATGGCTACGCCAATTATCTGTCGCAAGATTTCGTCGATGCCAATCTGGACTTTTACGGCACCGCCTTGAGCGGCGTGACCGCATTGCAACCGCGCTGGAAGCGGGGCGTGGCCGCCGTCGATGGCGCGCTGGGCGAGGCGGTCGGTAAATTATATGTCGCGCAATATTTTCCGGCCGAACGCAAGGCGCGCATGGAGGCACTGGTACAAAACTTGTTGGCCGCCTACCAGCAAAGCATCGCCACGCTTGACTGGATGAGCCCGGAAACCAAGCAAGAGGCGCAAGCCAAGCTGGCAAAATTCACGCCCAAGATCGGCTATCCGACGCGCTGGCGCGATTACAGCAAGCTCAGTATCGTCGCCGACGATTTGGTCGGCAATATGCTGCGCGCGGCCGACTTCGGCTACCGGCGCCAGATTGACAAGTTGGGCCGTCCCATCGACCGCGAGGAATGGGGCATGACGCCGCAAACGGTGAACGCCTATTACAGCTCGACGATGAATGAAATCGTGTTCCCGGCATCGATCTTGCAGCCGCCGTTTTTTGACGCCGGCGCCGACGACGCCGTCAATTACGGCGCGATCGGCGCCGTGATCGGGCATGAAATCAGCCACGGTTTCGACGACAAGGGTAGCCAGTCCGATGGCGACGGCAATTTGCGCGACTGGTGGAGCGCGCAAGACCGCAAGAATTTCGCCGTCAAGGCCGATATGTTGGTCAAGCAATATGACGGCTATAGCCCGGTGCCCGGCTATCAAGTGAATGGCGCGTTGACCCTGGGCGAAAATATTGCCGACAATTCCGGGCTGGCGATCGCCTACAAGGCCTATCACTTGTCGCTGGCTGGCAAGAGCGCGCCGGTGATCGATGGCTTGAGCGGCGACCAACGCTTTTACATGGGCTTTGGCCAAGTGTGGCGCAGCAAGGTGCGGGCCGAGCAGGTGATCGCGCTGATCAAGTCCGACCCGCATGCGCCGGGCCAGTTCCGCGCCAACGGCACGCTGAAAAACCAGCCCGGTTTCTACCAGGCGTTCGACGTGAAGGAAGGCGATCCTATGTATCTGGCGCCGGCCCAGCGCGTCATCATGTGGTAACGCGGATGGACCCGTGTCGCCGGGTCTATTGAATAAAAAATTGCGTTTCATGAAATCTTATCAAATACATTAACGGGTTCTAGCGGCCTCATGCTAGAGTTCAAAACCCGTCCAGCCAATAAAAATACTGGACGGCAATTGAGTTCCCTGTTACTTATCAAGAAAGAATAACGTGAAACGATATTTGCTGAGTGCATTAACCTTGAGCTTGCTCGCCGGCGTCGCCGGCGTCGCCGGCGCGGCCGACGTTACCAAACGCGCCGTCGCGACGAGTGCGCAGGCCGGCGGTCCATCGGCCACCCTGGTGTCCGGTATCGCCATTGAGTATGTCGAGCCAAGCGTGCGCGCCCAGGACGATTTTTACAAGTATTTGAATGGCAAATGGCTGGCCACGACGGAAATCCCGGCCGACAAGGCTAGCTGGGGTTCCTACGCCAAGTTGCGCGACGACACACAGCCGCAATTGCGCGGCATTATCGAAGCGGCGGCCGCCAATGCCAACCGCGGCGCCGGTGCCGACGCGCAAAAGATCGGCGATTTCTACGCCAGTTTCATGGATGAAGCCAAGCTCGAGCAACTCGGCCTGGCGCCATTGAAACCCGAGCTCGACAAGGTCGCCGCCTTGCAAGACAAGAAAGAAATCCCGGCCTTGCTGGCCCGCATCGGCAAGATGGGCGTGAGCGCGCCCTGCGATTTCATCATCCACCAGGACGCCAAGGATTCGACCAAATACGTGGTCGATTTCGGCCAGGGCGGCCTGGGCTTGCCCGACCGCGATTACTACCTGGAAGCGGCCAAGGCCGACACCCGTACCAAATATCTGGCGCACGTGGAAAAAATGCTGAGCATGGCCGGCGACGCCAACGCGGCCGCCAACGCCAAGGATATCCTGGCGCTGGAAACCGAA
>JBEONR010000001.1:0-360919 GCA_040544385.1 Oxalobacteraceae bacterium GrIS 1.11 | reverse complement strand
TCGGGAACCCATCATGCCTTCAAATTTGCCAAGTATGCGCAGCGTTACCTGGCTGATGCGCAGTATCGCTTTAACCGGCGCTCGGACTTGGCTGCGATGGTGCCCAGGCTAGTCGTTGCCATCATGCACACACTTCCGTGTCCCAAACGAAAGATCCTGGCGCCTCTGACGTAAGAACATAATCAGGTGCAAGTAAATGGTGCGCTCATCCTTTGAAAATAATCGGCGAAAATATTTCTGATGGTAAAGTATTTTTGCAAGCCGCTCGAAATTTTTCCGTAATAAATTCATTCCCGGAGCGAATGCAAAACTCTACAATTGAAATGTCAGGAGGTTGTGGTGACGCATCTACTGTATTAGATGTGCGATTAAATGATGCGATGGCACCTATTCTATGTTTTATCGATAGTGATAAATTTTGTCCTAAACACCAAGGCTCAACTGCGATAAAAAAATGTAAAGATCTCCTTGATAGGAAGCCAGGGGTGGCTGTTTTTTACTTCACAAAGGCGCGTGAACTTGAAAATATCTTACCTTTTGGATATTTGAAAGCTACCATTGAATCGATGGGCGTATCACCTGATAGAGATAAGCTACTTGATAATTTAATTGATCTACAAAATATTCGAAATAATTCACCAGAAATTTACAGCTTTATTGATTTAAAACTTGGAACATGTTTCGCTTGGGTTGCCAAACAAAGTGCTGATACAGTTACTCACTTTAATGCCGCAAATGTGATTTCGCAATGTGATTGCACAAGGGAATGTGAAGGGAGAATTAGCCCTCCATTTATGGAAAAATTTCTCGATAAAGTCGTATTTTGTATGGAAAATAGCTCACCTGGGAAAATTAGAAATTTTATTAGCACTACTGAAGATAGGGATTGGCTTGATTTTGGGCAGACGGTATTTTCAATGTCAATTGCAAACAATCAACGATTAACATAATGCAGGCAGCTAGGGAGGACGCAGCCATAGACGGCATTGCCGAGCGAAACTCGCCAGACCTGAATGTCCGTTACGGGGCGGTTGCTGCCAGTTATGGAGCCGTTCCACTTAAAAGTTCTCGGTCGTTCTTTCGCTTCCACTCCTGGCGTGGTTGGGTATGGAAACTGTCTAATAAGAAAAGCTGGCAGTAGGCTGCATGCTGGTTTTGAGGCGTACCGATAGATACTGTATATTAGACGCCTTTGACGCAAAGTGGCTATGGCTCTACGTTTCCGGCGAGTGCCAGCGCGTATGGGGTGCAAGGGGTCGGAAGTTCGAATCTTCTCGCCCCGACCAATAGAATCAATGACTTAGGCCAATCTTCGGATTGGCCTTTTTCATTTCTGGTGTCCGTTGTCCGTTGTCCGGCGTGTGTCCAGATTGGCGAAGACTCGTAAGCGGAACCGGCCGGCTTGTTTTGACACTTGGGGAATTCAGCAGTTCGCCCCGTTGCTGTCGAGGGCTGGCTGCTTCCAGCGATATGTGGACACGTGCACATCACTGGAAATGGAATAGTGCATCAGACTGTAGGCTTCGGACTGGTAATGAGTACGGCTTCAAGTCAAGTGATATGCCCTAAACATTCTGAGGGGCGAGGCCTCGTCCCTCATGGATGCAGACCAGGATCACCTCGATTGGAAAGCGCATCCCTTTGAAATTGAGCATGTCGATTCGTCCTGTGATAGGGCATCGCAGTCTACCTGATCGTCCCGCCGCCAACGTTTGCTAATGCGACAGAACCACAATTCGGCGAGATCGTGAACACATTCTTAGAGCAGGTAAAGCCGGAATGGGAAGGCGTAAAAGATCTGATCCGTGCGCGTGGCTTTGTCTTCGACATCCCGGTAAATTTTTTGACGTGCATGGAACAGGGCGGTCATCGGCGTCATGCCCTTGTAAACATCGTTGAAAAAGTAGTTCATCGTCCATGTCGACGAGTTGCCCGATTCGTTGCTGATGATAGGCGCAAGATAGTGGCGCGCACCACCCTGACTTGCCGCATCAATAAATGGCTTGCTGAGTCCAAGCTGGCAGGAATCGTAATACACCAGCCCGAACTTGGCGCTGCCGAGTTCATCCGCGTTCAATTCTTCCTTGCCGAGACGAATCGAGTCATCCTTGTCTGGATTTCCTGTACCCAGCGCCGGCCGCACCGAACCATGGCTGCTCATGACCAGAAAATCGTAATGTGCCTGCTCAAACACGGACGGTGTCGTGTTCTTGATCAACTGGAACTTGGAGCCAGGATACAACTTCAGCACTTCAGATGTGGCGTTGTCCGGGTCAGTCTCGGGATCGCGCAAGATCAAGCCGCGCGGCGTCACGGAGTAGTCCGTTTCTGCCTGCCGCTCAGGCGCTGCTGGCGGGTTGAAACTGTAGGCTACCGGTTTTTGCACAAACAAAGGTTCGCCGTCGACAGGCAGCAAATCGAGGGTGTAATGCATGAAGCGCGGCTGGATGTGGAACACGATGCAGGACGCTTCGCGCATGGCAGGTAGCAGCGTTCCAAACAGCTCCTGGGAGAGTTGCGTCAGGCGCGTGTCGAATTTGTCATCAAGCTTTTTATTCGCTTCCAGGATACCGTAGATTTGGCGGAAGTCTTTGGAGATGTCCTTTTCAAGCCGCACCGGGGTCATTGAGCCAAGGTCTGACTGAAGCAGCAGGCGTCCGTTTATTTCTTGCAGCGTTAGCGCCATGCAGCTGTCTTGCGCCCATACCGTTGAGCTTGACAGCAGCAGGGCGGCCAGCAAGCCGCGTCGCCAGTCGGAAGGGCAAGGCTTGGGCTTGAAGATGATCTTGAAGTTCATGGTTAATCCTTTTCTTATTTAAAAACTGTGCAGAGGCGGCTTGACATTGCACTTTGTTAAATGCGGCAGGCGCGGATGTTGGTTTGTTTGGATGTGAGCACGACTGCGCGTGCGCAGAGCCTCACCCTGGAAAATCGTTTCCCCCAGGTCTTGCCGAAAGGCTTGGTGATGGCTGGCTAGCGTATGCGGAAGGAGCTGAGCAATTGCGGGCTTTCAACAAGGTGAGGCGAGTGTGAATTCTCTTTCAACTATCGACAACACATTGTTTAAAAGTCCAATATCTTTAGCCTCGAGGTAGCGTAAAACGGTACTCATGCATTTTCCCTGGACCTGGTATCACGCGCAACCGGTTCTGTCGCATTAGCTGTTAACGCTGATGCCGAATTGACCCAGCTTGCTGGTTCTAACTGACCTATGCATCGCCATTCAGATCCCGCATTTGGCTTATATTTGCTGAGCGTGCGGGTGGATCAACGAATTGCAGCCGTCTGGGTCAATTCGATGAATGGTTAGGGAAACGTATTTCGGCAATGTTAGTGCAGACCCAACTTCGGCAAGCCGGGACTGGCCGCGCACAAGGAAATGTGAAGGTGATCTTGGGAGGTGCTGACTGGGGAGGTGCTGATGGAGCGGTGTCGGCAGACACAGGCCTACAAAAACAGATTGGGCGGGACCTGAAAGCGCTTGGAAAGGGCTTTTATTTGACGAACATTCAAATCGCGAATTCCCCGTAAAATTTCCGATACCACCCCCTGGGTACCAAGTTCCGGGAGATCGGATTGTGTGAGCTGATGTTGACCCATTAAGAAACGTATGACCGCGACAGGAGGCACTGCTTCAACTGGATTGTGGATGTCCTCGTAGGCGCCGATTAAGGTGCCTAAGGTCGTCACCAGGCCAGACAGCGGGTGGATTTCTTCCGCTGCGCCGGCATCCAGCAACTGGTTCAGCGCAAAAACAGCCTTTTTGTATTCGCGATCGTCGTGGATCGGATGCAGAGGGACGAATGAGTTCAACGCTTCAAAATGAGAAGTTATTTCAGCGACCACTGCGCGGTCCATTAAGGCTTCCATTTGTCGTACTCCTTGTGGGTAAAAACTTCCCGGATGTATATAATTTGAGTATTGAAGTGAATGGCGGCAACGAGCCGATACTTGTTCCCGCCTATGTCAAAAACGTAATAAATACCAACTTTGTCTACCGCATTAAAAGTGGCTTTAATCTCTGAGAAATTATCAAATTTTCTCGATTCAACGATGTTTCTCCACGTTTGTAACGGCTCATGCGCGGCGGTATGAATCGCTGAAAAGTCAGTGAGGGCGATGTTGGAAATTATTCGCATGCAGGCAGCATAACTCAAATTGAGATTGCGTATGCTGATTACATCAAATTTTTGCAAAATTACCGTGAGGTGTCGCGCCCACGAGTGACGCGGCGAACTGTCGACCTTGAAACTTAGATGTCGCCGATGCGGCACATGGTCGACAGCATGATCCCGATCCCGATCCCGATGCAGGTCTGATCAAGCGCTTGCGGCACGATGCGCTTGTTCGGCGCAGCATCGTACTCGGCATGCATGCGCTCGAAGATGTCCTGCAGTTCGCGAATTTCGGCTGGAGCCGACAGGTGGCCGCGCCGGAATTCCATGTCGAAGGCGGGCGAGACGATCTTCTCGATCTCGATCAGGTCCATGGGATCGCCTTCGCCATTTATGCTGGCTGACGCTTTGCTGGCTACGCGCTGGCGGGCGCAACTGGTGTGGCTTGAGCTGCTTTGGACTTTGCTGCAGTTGCCATCGGCGCCGCTTTGCCGCGAGTAGCGGGGTAGGGCTCAACCGTTGTGACGCAATCTCTGGCAAAGATGGGTTAATATCAATGGCATTCATCTTGTTCGGAAAAGATAAGCTGCCCATGTGTCTTACCATCATTTCGCGAGCGAAGTCGGCACGGGGCTGCGCGTGACCGACCGCGCATAAAGTCATGGGCGCACTCTGCGATACACAAGCCCATCCGCGCAAGGCGCGCGCCTGCTTGCTGCTGCTCGGGTTCGCGCTCTTGCTGTTCCCCTTTTTCGCATCGCAGTTCGGCAATTCCTGGGTGCGCATCATGGACATGGCCTTGTTGTACATCATGCTGGCGCTAGGGCTGAATATCGTCGTCGGTTTCGCCGGTCTGCTTGACCTCGGTTATATCGCCTTCTATGCTTTGGGAGCCTATCTGACGGCCTTGCTGGCGTCGCCGCAATTTTCGGTCGTGCTGGAATCCTTGCTCAATACTTATCCCCTGATCGGCAATGCCCTGCTGTGGATAGGCGGACCAGGGGTGGCGCAAAACGGCATCCATTTATCGGTATGGTTCATCGTTCCGCTGGCCGCCGCGCTGGCGGCCTTGTTTGGCGCCTTGTTCGGCGCGACTATACTCAAGCTGCGCGGCGATTACCTGGCGGTCGTGACGCTCGGTTTCTGCGAAATCGTCCGCATTTTCATCATCAATCTGAATGCGCCTGTCAATCTTACCGATGGCCCGAAAGGCATCAATATGATTGATCCAATTCGCGTCTTTGGCGTATCCCTGGCGGGCGCGCCAGGTTCGCGGGCGACGCTCGCTATCGCCGGCTTTGCCATGCCCTCGGTGAACGCCTATTATTTCTTGTTCCTGTTCCTGTTCTTGTGCGTCGCGATCATCATCGTTTCCCTCCGCTTGCAAAATTCGCGCCTGGGCCGCGCCTTCGTGGCGATACGCGAAGATGAAACCGCCGCCAAGGCCATGGGTATCGATACCGGCCGCGTCAAGCTGTGCGCGTTTGCCTTGGGCGCGTCTTTCGGCGGCGTGGCCGGGGCCATGTTCGCGGCATTCCAGGGGTATATTTCGTCCGAATCGTTTTCCTTGAACGAATCGATCGCGGTACTGTCGATGGTTGTGCTGGGCGGCATGGGCCACATTCCCGGCGTCGTGCTGGGCGCCGTGATACTGGCAGCCTTGCCTGAACTCTTGCGGCATGTGGTGCTGCCCATCCAATTGCAGTTATTCGGACAAGTGCTGATCGACGCCGAAGTATTGCGCCAGTTGTTGCTGGGCCTGGCGATGGTCATGGTCATGCTGACGCGCCCCGCCGGCTTGTGGCCCAGCCCCAGGCATGAGGATAGGCTTAACGAGGACGCCGCCAACGACATCCCCGCATCGTCCAGGCGCTGGGCCGCGTCATGATGAATGTGCTTGATAATATTGTCTGGCATACGCTGTGCGGCCCGCATGCGCGGTATGCCGCCGGCACCGATACGGCGCGCCGCTATGTGGCTGGCTTTTCGCCATTCATCGCCTTTGTCGATCTGCTCAATCCGGATTTTCAGGCCCTGGCACCTTATGTCGAATCCGGCGAGCAACTGTACTGCGACGGCTGGGCCGGCGCCGCTCCCGCCGGGTGGCGCATCGAGTCGGAAGCTATCCTGGTCAGGATGAGGTGGGACGCCGCCATGCCCGTCGCGGACGAGGCGCTCCACGCGGCGCTCGAAGCCATCCCGCTCGGCCCGCAGCACGCTCACGCGGCCGTCGAGCTGGCGACCCTGACCCGTCCGGGGCCGTTCGCCTTGAGGACGGTGGAGCTGGGCGACTATTTCGGCGTCTTCGACGGCGGGCGTCTGGTGGCGATGGCGGGCGCGCGCACTTGCGCCGCCGGATGGCGGGAAATCAGCGGCGTATGCACCCATCCCGATTATCAAGGGCGCGGCCTGGCCAGGCGCCTGGTCTTGAAACTGCTGCGGCGCCAGCTGCGGCGCAAGCAAAGCCCCTTCCTGCGCGTGATGCGCGACAATGGCGCGGTGCACCGCTTCTATCAAGGCATGGGCTTTCGCGATGTGCGGGAATCGGTGGCCAGGGTGGTGTCGCGCGATTGAATATCGTCCATCGGCGCGGCCATGGTCCGGACCTCAAAACAAGCGCTGTTGCCCGCTGGTCAGGGTGGCAAAATCATCGCGCAGGAAGGGCAGTATGGCGTCCGCCACCGGTTGTAACTGGCGCGTCAGATAGTGCTCGTAATCGATGGGCGAGCGCCGCGTTTCCAGCGGTTCCGGACCGGCCACCGTCATCACATAGCGTATCCAGCCGCCGTTCTGGTATTGCAGCGGGCGCCCTTGCAGCCGGTTGTAGTCATCGGCGACGCGCGCCGCGCGCACATGCGGCGGCACGTTGCGCTGATAGTCGGCCAAGGGCCGGCGCAAGCGCTTGCGGTACACCAGCAGCGCGTCGAATTCGCCGCTGGCGGTGCGGCTGACATAGTCGCGCACATAGTCCTGGTACGCTTCGCCCTTGAAGATGCGGCGGTACAGCGCTTGCTGGAATTGCTGCGCCAGCGGGGTCCAGTCGCTGCGCACCGTTTCCAAGCCCTTGTAGACCATTTCCTCGCTGCCGTCGGGCATGCCGATCAAGCCGGCGTAGCGCTTTTTGCTGCCCTGTTCGGAGCCGCGTATGGTCGGCATCAGGAAACGCCGGTAATGCGTTTCAAATTGCAGTTCGAGGGCGTTGTCGAGGCCGAATTCCTGCCGCAGATGGCTCTCCCACCACTGGTTCACATGGCTGACCAGGGCGCGCCCGATCGCGCCCGCCTGTTCCTCGCTGTGCGCCTGCTTGAGCCAGACGAAGGTGGAATCGGTGTCGCCATAGATGACGGGATAGCCTTGCTCCTCGATCAAGGCGCGGGTGCGGTGCATGATTTCGTGGCCGCGTAGTGTGATGGAGGAGGCCAGGCGTGGATCGAAGAAGCGGCAACCGCTCGATCCCAGCACGCCGTAAAAGGCGTTCATGATGATTTTCAAGGCTTGCGACAGCGGTTTATTGTGCTCGCGCTTGGCCGCTTCGCGCCCCTGCCAGATATGCTTGACGATGGCCGGCAGGCAGTGTTTGTCGCGCGAGAAGCGCGCGCCGCGAAAGCCCTGCACTGTGGTGGCGTCGTCCGCGTCCGCCTCGTCGGTGGCGCGCGTGCCTTCCACCAGCCCGACCGGGTCGATCAGGAAGGTGCGGATGATGGACGGATACAGGCTTTTGTAATCGAGCACCAGCACCGAATCGTACAAGCCCGATCGGGAATCCATCACAAAGCCGCCGGGGCTGTTTTCCCCGACGATGTCGCCCAGGTTGGGCGCCACATAACCCTGGCGGTGCATCAGCGGCATATACAAATGCTCGAAGGCGGACACCGAGCCGCCGCTGCGGTCGGCGGCCAGGCCGGTGACGCTGGCCCGTTCGAGCAGGAAGGTCAGCAATTCGGTCTTGGCGAAGATGCGCGTCACCAGTTCGCAGTCTTTCAAGTTGTAGCGCGCCAGGGCCGGCTTGTCTTCGGCAAAGCGGCGGTCGATTTCCGCCATCCGCTGGTAGGGATTGTCGATGGACTTGCCTTCGCCGAGCAGGGTTTGCGCCACGTTTTCCAGGCTGAACGAGGAAAAACTCCAGGTCGCCGATTTCAGCGCTTCGATGCCGTCGATGATCAGGCGGCCGGCGGCGGCGGCAAAAAAATGCTCTTGCTTGCCGTGTTCGCGCCATTCCATCGCGCTGCCGTCGCGCCCGAAGCGCAGCGGCACGTGGTGGCGTTCGGCATGCTTTTGCAGGACGCGCAAGTCGAATTGCACCAGGTTCCAGCCGATGATGGCGTCAGGATCGTGCCGTTCCAGCCAGCGGTTCAATTGTTCCAGCATCTGCGGATGGCTGTCGCAATATTCCAGCGCGAAGTCGAGCGCCTGGTCGCCGCCGTTGGGCGGACCGAGCATGTATACCTGGCGCTGGCCGCAGCCTTCCAGCGCGATCGAATACAGCTCGCCGTGGGCCGTGGTTTCGATGTCGAGCGAGACCAGTTTCAATTGGGGGCGGTAGGCGGGCGCCGCTTTCATCTGGCCGTCGAGCAGCGTGCCGTCGGCGCCTTGGCGGCCGCCGAAGCAGACCGGCGCCGTGATGAAGCGCTCCATCAGGTAGCGCTCCGGCGGGCGCACATCGGCTTCGTAGACATCGATTGCGCCTTCGCGCAAGCGTTTTTCCTGTCTCAGCAATTGGCGATACTGCCGGCAATACAAGCCCAGCACGGGGCGGTGCCGGAAATCGTTCAGGGCGAGGGGGCGCAACTCGCACCCGCACCCGCGCTCGCCGCGCAGAATCGCTTCCGCCGCCTCGCGCTGCTCGGCCGGGATGAAGGCCACCGATGGCTGGGGCGCCAGGCGGATGTGGCGCGGGCCGTCATCGGTCGCCAGCCAAAAGTCGACTTCCGTGCCCGCTGCCGTATCGCGCCAGTGCCGGGTCAGAAGGAAGCCCTGCTGTAATTGATCCAAGGTACTACCTTAAAAGCGCCCATCAGGCTGTTTAATATGCATGCCGCCCTGGCTGAAGAGGGCGTGCGGATGGATATATTAAAGCAAACAGCCCTGCCGCGATCAGCCCGGCGCCATCCTGGATTATTTCGCTGCCGCGCCGGAATAGCTGGCAACGAGCGAGACGTCACTCGACGCCGCATAACCTTGCACCAGCACGTAGTAGGTTCCGGCGTCGGGGGCCGCAATGCTGATGCGTTCCGTGGTGCTGGAGCCGTCAGACTTTTGCAGGTAGTTGGTGGTGCTCGGGGCCGCACCGAGCTGGATGTATAAATCGGCGTCGCCCTTGCCGCCGGAAGTCTTGAATGTCAGGTTGGCGGCGCCCGCCGGCACTGCGAAGGTATAGACTTTGCCGGCGCCGGCCGCGACGGCGATGCCAGTCACGGGCACGTCCTTGACCAGGGCATTCGATGATACCTTGCAGGCGCTGGTGTCATAACCGGGCGCCGGCGCCGGCGTGCACGTTCCGCCGCCCGTGTAGCTGGAATAGACATGGGTGTAGGCGGTGCCCGTATAACCCGGCAATCCGGCCGCATCGCAGGAAATGGCGGCGCCGTTAATGACCGTGGCATTGCAGGCGTTGGTGCCGCCGGCGGCGAAGACGTCGACTATCGGCGCGGCCGAGGTCAGCGCCGGCAAGCCATAGATGCTTTCGACGGTGCGCAAAATATTATAGTGATTGACTTGCTCGTTGTAATTGCCCGGCATGATGCCGGCGCCGACAAAGATGGTCGGGATCAAATTCGCCGAGGTCGAGGAATCATCTTCGTCGAAGGTGAGGATCAACAGGCTGTTATGGGTTTTCGCCCACTGGGCGTAGGCGTCGATATGCGTTTTCAGCCACACGTCGCCCGTGTTGACGCTGCCGTCGTGCATGTCGCTGATCAGGTTCGGCACCACGAACGATACCGTGGGCAGCGTCGCGTAATTGCTTGGAAAACTGGCGTAGCTGAGGTTGGATGCGCTGGGCACATTCGGGAAATTGACCCAGGGATTGTGCTTGCGCGCGTAGTTGCCCGAGGTGCAGCCGGTGTAGCCGGCCGACGGCATGCTCTCGGAATAGCCGGAAAAACTGAGGCCGGCCGCGATCACTTGCGCGCCCAGATTGTCGACGCCGTTGAAAGTATGGGGGCAACTGTCGTTGCTGACGCCTTGCGTGGCGCCCGAGAATAGTGCGAGGTAATTGGGCTGGCTGGGGTGGGTGACGCCATGCGAATTGCTGAAGTTCGCCCCCTGGGTCGAGAGCGAGGTGATGTAGGGCGCCGAGGCGTTGCCGACCACTTGCGTCAAGCCATGATTTTCCATGATGACTATCAAGACGTGATCGTAACGGGGGAGGGCGGCTTGCGCCGGCTGCATGGCGCCGAAGGCGACGGCGGCGGCGCATGCGCCACGGAATATGGATTGAATCAATTGAATCTCCCGGTTGGGTGGTGGAGGAAATATCGCTTGGTGAAACCTGCTTGCCGCAGTCACGTCATCGCCATGCGGCGACGCAAGGCGCTCCAGGCGTGAATATCAAAATGTTCATGAATATAATGGAGGAATGTGACTGCGGCGTGACCTGATCAAGAACAGGCTTATCCGGCCATCCGGATTGAACGCCAAAGCGCTCGACCATATTCCATTGCTGCGGGAAAAGTCAAAAAATATTGATAATTTAACTAAATTGATATTTTGTGTAAAAAATGGAGGAGCCCGGATTGATACCGGACTCGCAGGCAATGGGGAAGGGAGGCATGTCGCGCGCGAGCCTGATCGCCGGCCGGGCTGGCGCGGCGATCAGCTTGGAGCGATGCGTTCAGGCTGGATTACTTCTCTTCGCGCCCCAGTTGCGCCTCGCTCAATTGCTTGCGCCGGGATTCGCCTTGGCGCTCCAGCATCCAGCCCGGATATTCGGACGGCAGGGCGCTGCACTGATTGATTTGCTCGAGTTCGGCCGCGCTCAAGCTGACGTGGGTGGCCGCGATATTGTCGGCCAATTGCTCCGCCCGCTTGGCGCCGACGATGACGCTGCTGACCTGTGGCTGGTGCAACAGCCATGCCAGGGCCACTTGCGCCAGCGATACGCCATGCGCCTGCGCGATCGGGCGCATGACGTCGATGCAATCCCAGGCCCGCGCTTTGTCGACTGGCGGAAAGTCGAAGGCCATGCGCCGGCTGCCTTGCTCGGCTTGCTGTTCGCGCCCGTACTTGCCGCTCAACAGGCCGCCGGCCAGCGGACTCCACACCATCAAACCGAGGCCTTCGCTGCGCAGCATGGGGATCAATTCGCGTTCCAGGTCGCGTCCCGCCACCGAGTAATACGCTTGCAGGCAATCGAAGCGCGCCAGGCCGAGGCGCTCGGAGATGCCCAGCGCCTTGACGATTTGCCAGGCGGCCCAGTTGGACACGCCGACGTGCCGCACGTGGCCGTGGCGTACCAGTTGGTCGAGCGCGCGCAGCGTTTCTTCGATCGGGGTGGCCGGATCGAAACCGTGAATCTGGTATAAATCGATGTGATCGAGTTGCAAGCGCTTCAAGCTGGCCTTGACGCCGTCCAGAATGTGGCTGCGCGAGGCGCCGCGGGCATTGGGGCTGGCGCCCGTCTCGCCAAATACCTTGCTGGCGACCAGCACGTTTTCACGCGGAATCTTCAGGTTTTTCAAGGCTTGCCCGGTGATTTGTTCCGCGCGGCCATCGGCATAGACGTCGGCCGTATCGATGAAATTGATGCCGGCGTCGAGCGCCTGGCCGATCAAGCGTTCCGCATCGTCTTGTTGCAGGGTGCCGATCTTGCCCCACATGCCATCGGTGCCGCCGAAGGTCATGGTGCCAAGGCACAGTTCGGAGACGAACAGGCCAGTGTGGCCGAGTGTGTGATAACGCATGTCGATGAACTCCTGTCAGGGTGGGGGCCGGCGTTCGATATCCGGCGGCCCTTTAGCATACGCCTGCTTGGCCGGCGCTGCCGCGCGCGGGTGCGCGGGCCGCTGGCGGCCACGGGCGAGTGTCACACTTCGATGATGACTTTCAAGGCCTTGGTTTCGGCGGCGCGGCCAAAGGTGTCGTAGGCGTCGACGATGCGTTCGAGCTTGAAGCGGTGCGTGATCAGGCGGGCCGGGTCGATCTTTTTCGATTGCACGGTCTTGAGCAGCATCGGCGTGCTGACCGTGTCGACCAGGCGGGTGGTGATGGCGATATTGAGGGACCAGAGCCGTTCCAGGTGCAAATCGACCATCTTGCCATGCACGCCGATATTGGCAATCACGCCGCCTGCGGCCACCAGCTCCTGGCACAGCAGGAAAGTGGCCGGCACGCCGACTGCCTCGATCGCCGTATCGACGCCACGGCCCTCGGTCAGCGCGCGGACGGCGGCGGCGGCCTTGCCATCGGCGCTGTTGATGGTGTGGCTGGCGCCGAATTGGCGCGCCACCGCGAGGCGGTTGTCATCGAGGTCGAGCATGATGATGGCCGCCGGTGAGTACAACTGGGCCGTCAGCAGCGCGGCCAGCCCGATCGGTCCCGCGCCGACGATGGCCACGGTGGAGCCGGGCTCGACTTTGCCGCTCAGCACGCCGCATTCAAAACCGGTCGGCAAGATATCGCTCAGCATCACCAGCGCTTCCTCGTCGGCGCCGGCCGGAATCGGATACAGGCTGGTATCGGCGTGCGGCGTGCGGACATACTCGGCTTGCGTGCCATCGATCTGATTGCCGAGTATCCAGCCGCCCGTCGCGCAATGCGAATACATGCCGCGCCGGCAGTTCGGGCACTTGCCGCACGAAGAAATGCAGGAAATCAGGACGTGGTCGCCGGGCTTGAACGCCGTGACGCCGGCGCCCACCGATTCGATCACGCCGACACCCTCGTGGCCGAGAATGCGACCGGGCTCGCAAGTGGCCACATCGCCCTTGAGGATATGCAAATCGGTGCCGCAAATGGTGGTCTTGAGCATTTTGACGATGGCGTCGCCGGGCGCTTGCAGCTCGGGCTTGGGACGCTCTTCGAGCGCGGACACACCGGGACCACGGTAAACAAAGGCCTTCATCTTGCTCTCCTGAAAAGTGCTTGTGCGCCCCGGCCGGGGCGCATCGCGGCGAACTGGCTTCCACTATAGAGCAAGGCGGGCCGGGAGCGGCGCGAACAGGCGTGCGGCCGCTTTAGCGGGAGGAGGGCGGGCGCGGGCGCAAGCGCGAAAACATGAACAGCGGCGCGGGCTGTCTTCGGCGGCGCTGCGCCAGGACGCGCATCGTCAGCGTCAGCGGTATCTCATGGCGCTTCAGATAAGCGGCGGCGGCGTGGGTGCCCGATGCGTCTTGCATGGCGATGGCCTGGTTGATGATCTCGGCCATGCGCAGATCGAGCCGGGCCGGTATGTCGGGCGCGAACAATTTCTTGTCGGAAATCCAGGATAGACGCATCGTTGTTTTCCCTTTTTCGCTGGGCATCGGGGGGCGCGTGAAAGAGTAAGCCCGGAGGATTCTCTTTTTCATCATTGATAAAAATAACATGCGGCGTGAGAAGGCTGCTTGACGCGTCGCAATGTCATGCCTGTGTGAAAAACCTGGCGAACCGTGGGCGCCGACAGCGCGCCTGAAGAGGCGATTGCTGTGGGCTGTTTGAGCGGTGACATCCGGACAGGGGAGTTGCGCTAAACGCGCGTGCGACGTCCGGACCAGCATCTGGCCTGGACGTCGCATTGAGAAAGAATCCTACCGTCAGTGTTGTAAAATAAACGCTGTTTCCCGGTAAGCTAGCTTAAAAAGCCGACCAGGCTGTCCAGGCTGCATTGGGATTGGTGCTGCTCTTCCAGCAGCTCACCGTATGTCCATTTCTATCGGTCGCGAACAATTGCATGCGTTTATCCGACAAGTAGCCCACTGCAACAGTCGTCGCACCGCCAGTGGGGGTTTGAAATGCCGACCACGATGTCCAATTTGAGTTTGGGTCTGCTGTCTCTTTCCAGCGGCTTTCCATTTGCCCATTATTGTCGATAGCAAACACCTGAATCCGACCATCTTCGAGGTCGCCGGCCGCAACGAATACTCTAGTCATTTGTATCCTCCTGGTTAGACCAAATATCCATCAGCCGCACAAGTGGGCTGATTTCAAATTTGACTTTCCATTATTGTTTTCTGTAATTTTCAAGTCAAGAATATTTAAATGGCATCAACAACTCCTGTGACGCATGTCAAATTTTTCCATTTTGGGCTGGTCGAGGACGGGACCGTCGCCGCCCTCAGGCGCGCGGCCCGTCGCGCTTGAAACGCGGTATCCTTGGGATGGATACTTACCGGGGCGACCATGGCGGCGGACTTTTCAACGAAACAATTGGTGTATGCCGCGCTGGCCGGCAATCTGCTGGTCGCCTTCACCAAGGCCGGCGCGGCGCTGTGGACCGGCAGCGCGGCGATGCTGAGCGAGGCGGTCCATTCTTTCGTCGACACGGGCAATGAAGTGTTGCTCTTGTATGGCATGCGCCAGGCGGCCCGCGAGGCCGATCCGGAACATCCGCTCGGCTATGGCCGGGAATTGTATTTTTGGAGTTTCATCGTCGCGCTGATGGTGTTCGCCCTGGGCGCGGGCGTGTCGATGTACGAGGGCGTGTCCCACCTCTTGCATCCGCAAACGATCAGCGATCCGCTGGTCAGTTATGCGGTGCTGGCGCTGGCCTTCCTGTTCGAGGGCGCGTCCTGGCTGGTCTCGCTGCGCCAGTTCCGGGCCGTCAAGGGCACGCTCGGCTATTACGAGGCTTTTCGCAAAAGCAAGGACCCGGCTTCCTTCATCGTCTTGTTCGAGGATAGCGCGGCCATGATCGGCATCTTCATCGCCGCCGCCGGCACCTTCGCCGCCAGCAGCCTGGACCTGCCGATCTGCGACGGCCTGGCCTCGATCGCCATCGGCCTGGTGCTGGCCGCCACTGCAGCCTTGCTGGCGCGCGAAAGCAAGAGCCTGCTGCTGGGCGAGCGCGCCAACCACCAGCTCAGCGATTCGATCCTGCGCATCGCCGGCGCTTCGGCGGCCGCATCGCGTGCCAACGGTGTGACGACGGTGCACCTGGCGCCGGACCAGATCCTGGCGGCGCTCAGCCTTGAATTTGCCGACGATTTGCGGGCGCCGCAAATTGAGGAAGCGGTGATCGATATCGAGCGCCGCATACGGGCCGCCCATCCCGAAGTGGTGACCCTGTTCGTCAAGCCGCAGACCGCCAAGGCATACCGGGAAACCGTGCGGCGTCAATTCGGTGCGCCGCCGATTTAGGCCACGCCGGCCCGCGCAGAGGGCTGCTCGTCAAACGCTTCCGCCTCATATTTCTCGAAGGCGCGCCGAATGATGTCGCTCAAATCGTCGGCATCCCACGGCTTGGTCAGGAACTTGTAGACCGCGCCGAGCCGGATCGCGTCGGTGACGGTGCCGACATCGGCGTAACCGCTCAGTATCATGCGCACCGTCATCGGATACATGGTCTTGACCCGGCTTAGCAGCTCGATCCCGGTCATGCCGGGCATGCGGTGATCCGACAACAGCACGCCCACTTGGTTGCTGGCCAACAAGTCCAGCGCCAGCGCGGCGTTGGCCGCCGTCAATATCCGGTAACCCTGGGGGCGCAATATGCGGTTCAGCGAACTGAGCACATTGGGTTCGTCGTCGACCAGCAACAAGGTGCGCGCCGGGGCGGACGGCGGCTCCGATGGCGCCACCGCACGCGCCGCGCCAGTCTTGGCGTCCGTTGCGCCGGGGGCGGGAATTTTCCGGATCAGGGACTTGGCGTCCGGTTCGGCGTCGAGCATGGCGATCAGGGGCCGGAAGGCTTCCGCCTCCAGCTGGTCCAGCGCCGCCGACTGCAATGCCAGGTCGCGCGCGACATCGCGCAGGCGCCATTGAATTTCCTTGGTCGCGACGATCGCCTCAAACAGGATTTCCCGGTTTTGCGCGGTGTCGGCGGCTTCGCACGCATCCAGGCCGGTGCTATAGAAGGCGCGCTGGATGGTGTCGATGCGGTTCACTATCTTTTGCAACAAGTCCTTGCCCTTCGCCGTTTGCAGCCTGGGCAATTCGGCCATCTTGTCGCCCGTTTCCACCACCACGGAAATATGATCGAACAAGATCTTGGCGCGCTCGTTGGCTTCGTCGGAGGCGGCGGCGCCGCGCGCGGCGCGCGGGTGCCCGCGCAGGGTGCTGGAAATGGCCGACACCAGTTCATAGGCGTGTTCGTTGGGGATGATCTTGAGCGCCAGTTCGGCCCGTTCCAGCGGGTTGTCTTTTTCGATCACCAGCTCGGAAATCATTTCGGCCACAGAGAGAATCTGGCCGGGGACGCTGATATGCTTGCCCTTGGCCTGGCTCGGATAGCCGGAGCCGTCGAAGCGCTCATGGTGTTCGGCCACGGCCAGTGCGACGGCGGCCGGATAGTCTTCCAGTTCCACCACCAGCAATTGGCCTATGCGCGGATGCACCACTACATGGCGCCATTCGTGCGGCAAGAGGCGTTCATCTTGCTGCAAGTATTTCGGCTCGATATAAAGCTCGCCGATATCATGCAACAAGCCGGCCAGCGCGACGGTGGTTTGTTCCGCTTCGCTCAAGCCGAGCCGGTTGGCCATGCAAATCGACAGCAGGCTGACCATGACATTGTGCGCCAGCGCCGCCTGGCCGCCGCGCTCTATGATGGAAAGCATCATGCTCATCGCGCCGCCGAAGCGCACATTGGCGAGAATCTCGAACGGCGATTGGCGGCCCCGGTTGGCGCTGGCGAGAATGTAGCCGACCGGTTCGACCGCCTCGGCCAAGCGCCGCGCTTCCGCCACGATGGCCTTGATATCGATGCCGCCATCGAGTCCTATGCACGATTCCAACGGCTTGCGCAGCTTGTGGACAATCAGCTTTTGTTCCATTGCGCGCGATATCCTGGCGCCCTTGGAAATGAGTTTCATGCCGCGCGCGTCGAAGATATCTTCGGTGGCGGCCACATCCCGCTCGTCGGCCAGGTCCATCACCTTGTCGAGGTAATGGCGGTTGACGGAGTTCGATGGTGCCAAGTTTTCATCTGCCATGGTGTCTCCGGATCGAAGGCGCACGCCGTCGCGGCCAAGGCCGATAGTGGCCCCGCTCAAGGCGCGCACGTGGTTCGCGTGCCAACCTCAACTATACATCGAATTTCCATGTGGAAATAATTTTTCACTATTGCCGGCTGCCAGATTGCGGCTTGCCATTCATTGCCAGGCAGTCAAATAAGTTGTCGTTCCAACGACATTGCGTGCGCTACCGAACAGTTGCGCAAGTGTTCTTAACATAAAGTAATTGTTGGATTGGGAATACAGTTTCCCGGACTTGAACAATGAGCCGATGCCGGCTACCACCACTTTATATATGGATACCACCAATGAAACTCACATCAATTTTACTGACAACGATCATTGCCGGCGTCGGTTTGATCGGCCACGCGGCGCAAGCGGCGCCGAGCAACCATGGCGCGGCCGCGTTTGTCCTTGCCGATGACGGCTTCGAGGCCTATTTCGGCAATCATTTTTCCAGCGGCGCGCTGCAAAACACGTTCGCCGACAAGTATTTTTTTGAGTTGAACGGTAACTTCGATGCGTCGGCGTCCCTGACGTCGACCTATTTGAATTCGATCGTGGTGAAAGACTTGTTGATCACCGGTTTCAGCCTGAACAAATTCGATCCCTTGACAAAAACCACCCTGCTGACCATGACCGGCGTGAATCAAACCAACACGGCCGCCCATGCGCCTGATTCGTGGTCCTTGAATGGCGCCGGCTTGAGTAGCGGCACTTATTTTCTCGAAGTCGACGGCAAGGTCATTGGCAATGGCGGCGGCACATATGGCGGCGATCTGACGGTTAGCGCCGTGCCGGAACCAGAAACTTATGGCATGTTATTGGCCGGGCTGGGATGTCTGGCCTGGATGGCGCGGCGCAAGGCCAAGTCTGCCGTTTAAACAGGTTTGCCGGGCAGCTCTGCCATTTCTCGGGCGGCTAGCCAGCCATTCACTGGCCCGTGAGATTGCCTTTCAATTGCTGCAACAGCGTCAGCAATTGTCGCCTTTGCTCCTCATCGAAGCCCTGCAGCGCCTTGGCGTTGAGGCGCTCGGCTTGCCGCCGCAGCACATCCTGTAGCGCCGTTCCGGCCGCCGTCAGCGACAGCCTGACATTGCGCCTGTCGGCCGCGTCGGCTACGCCGTCGAGCAGCCCGCGCGCGCGCAGGCCGGCGATCAGGCGCGCCAGTTGCGCCTTGTCGCGTCCGCTGTGCCGCGCGCAATCGCTTTGCGTCGCCTGCGGGTAGCGTTCGAAATAATGTAATACCTTGCTTTCCATATGCGTGATGTCGTGCGGCCCGTCGCGCAAGGCTTGGTATTGCTGCGAGCGGTACTGGTGCATGATGCTGTGAATTAAATCCAGGGCGCCATCTTCCTGCACGGATTGGTTGACATTGTCATTTGTTTCGGGGATGATGGGAGACATTATCAATCAATTCAAGCTATAGAGCCATGAGTATAGACCTCCCCACCGGGCGCGTGCAACGGGTGCGCCACGAGATCAAGCAGCGCCAATTGCAAGTCGTGCGCGTCGAGTCCATCAGCCCGCATTTTCGCAGCGTCACCTTGGCGGGACCATCCTTGCACGACTTCATCAGCTTGTCCTTCGACGATCACATCAAGTTCATGGTCGGTGCCGCGCGGCGCGACTATACGCCGCGCCGCTATGACGCGGCGGCCGGCGAGTTGACGCTGGAATTCGCCTTGCACGGCGACGGCCCGGCCGCCGCCTGGGCCGCGCAGGCGGCGCCGGGGCAGGTGGTCACGATCGCCGGACCGCGCGGTTCCCTCATCATTCCACCCGACTACGACTGGCATGTGCTGGCCGGCGACGCCAGCGCGCTGCCGGCCATTGCACGGCGCCTCGAAGAGCTGCCGGCCGCTACCTCCGCCTTCGTGATTGTGCAAGTGGCCGACGCCCGCGACAGGCGCAGTTTTCACAGCGCGGCGGCCGTCAGCGTGCAATGGGTCGCCGACGCCGGGGAAATGATAGCCGCCGTGCGCGCGCTGGCCTTGCCGGCCGGCGAGGGTTACGCCTGGTGCGCCGGCGAGGCCGGCGCGATGGCGACGCTGCGCCGCCTGCTGGTCGAGGAGAAAGGCGTGCCGCGTCAGGCGATCCGGGCTGCCGCCTATTGGAAGCGCGGCGCCAGCGCGCATCATGAAAACCTGGACGATTGAAAGCTTGAAAAGTTGACAAAAGGGGCGGCCCCGGCCAGGTCGGCCGCCGAAGTTCACGCCGGGATGAGGCAAAACGGCATCGCTAATCTACCAGCCAATCAAACAGTGCTTGCTATACGGCAAAACGAAAGAGATAATCCGCCGACCACTCCGCACTCGGCTTAAGGTGCTTTTTTAAAACCTACTGGCTCGTCTCTATGTCCAAATATCTCTTCAGGCTGCTTGCCTGCCTCTCCCTGTCACTGGCCGCATCGCTAGTCCACGCCACCCCCGGCGTCACCGCCAAGACCATCTTGATCGGCCAGTCGGCCGCCCTGACCGGACCGGCCCAGCAGTTGGGGACGGAAATGCGCGACGGCGCGCAAGCCTACTTTGACTATGTCAACTCGCAGGGTGGCGTGGCTGGCCGCCAGATCGTGCTCAAGAGCATGGACGATGGCTACGAACCCGAGCGCGCGGCGAAAAATACCAAGGCGCTGATTGACAAAGAGGGGGTTTTTTCGCTCTTTGGCTATGTCGGCACGCCGACCTCGAATGCCGCCATGCCGCTGGTGGCAAGCGACGATATTCCATTTTTCGCGCCGCTGACGGGGGCGCAAACCTTGCGCGAACCATTCAACAAGAATATTTTCAATATCCGCGCCGGCTATTATGCCGAAATGGAGCAGATCGTTGAAAATCTGGTATCGATGAATGCCACCCGGGTTGCCGTTTTCTATCAAAACGATGCCTATGGCAAGGCTGGCCTGGAAGGCGTGACGCGCGCCTTGAAGCGGCGCAAGATCGATGTGTTCGCGGTGGCGACGGTGGAGCGTAATAGCGTCGACGTGACCGCCGCCGTGGCCGCCATGAAGAAGGCGCAACCGCGCGCCGTCATCATGGTATCGACGTATATGTCGAGCGCCGCCTTCATTCGCGCCATGCAGGACGGCGGCGGCTCGGTGCCGTATTTCTGGAATATTTCTTTCGTCGGCAGCCAGGCCTTGTCCAAGGAATTGGGCAAGGCCGGACGCGGCGTCATGATTTCGCAAGTGGTGCCGGCGCCGTGGAATGAGACGCTGCCGGTGGTCAAGGAATACCGCCGTCTGTATGCCGCCAAGCCGGGCCGCCAGGTTGGTTTCGTCAGCATGGAAGGCTTCATGGCCGCCAAGGTGTTCGTGGAAGGCTTGCGGCGCGCCGGCAGCAATTTGACACGGGCCAGTTTCAGTCGCGCGCTTGAATCGATGGCGCCGTATGATCTGGGCGGTTTTGTGGTGAAATTTAGCGACAGCAATCACAACGGCTCGGACTTCGTCGATTTAACGGTGATCAGCGCCGGCGGCAGTTTCATCTATTAAGTTCGCGGACTTGCCTCCTTATTTTTCGCTGAATGGGTCGTACCACAGTTCGCGCCGCGCCAGCGGCGTTTGCGGCGACAGGCTCGGGTTCGGGATGCGCAGCACATGCCGCTGGCGCAATCGGGCCCGTTCGATGGTCGCCCTCTAGAATTGGTAAAACAGGGTGTTGAGCGTACCGTCGCGCAGCATGATTTCCAGCCCCGCCTCGATGCGGGCGGCCAGTTGCCTGCCTTCCGCATCGCGGCGCACGAAGAAATAGCGCGGCAGCGGGTAACTCAGTAAGAGAGTCGGTTCCAGCGCCAGTTCGGGATGGCTGGCGCGCCTTTCCCCGTATTCGCGCACGGCTTCATCGACCGAGCGTGAAAAAAGATCGAAACGTCCCGCCATCAGCATCGAAAACAAACCCTCGTAGGAGGTGCCTTCGACCACGGAAAGGCGCGCCGCCTCCAGGATCGCCACATCGGCCCAACCCTTGCCCTGGCCGATGCTGAACCTGCCCAAGTCGTCCAGCGTGCGTATGTCCGCGTAGCGCGCCAGTGCGCACCAGGAAGATACGGAAACCGAGCAAGCCCCGGTCCACCGGGATGCGGATCGGCAAGAACTCCCTTTCCAATTCTTGCGAGGTGGCGCGCACCAGCAACTTGATGCGTCCATTTGGCGCCAGCAATTCTTCGGTGATGCGGGCCGGCGACATGCTGTTGGGCGATTGGCGCATCTCGTAGCGGCCGAAGGTGGCCTGGGTCTTGTCGAGCGCAGCGCGCAGCACCGCCCAGTCGTAATCATAGCGGCTGTCGACGGCCGCTCCCGAGAGCGGATACACCACCATGGTCGGCGCGGCGGCCAGCGCCTGGCATGCGCACAGGCTCAAGGCCCACAGCGCGGCGCCAATGTGGAATTTCCGCTTTTGCATCATGCTTTGCCGCGCTCTAAGATGATTGGAAAACTGTCACTAGCCTGGGGCCATGGAGTCGGCGCCGGTTCGTCGAGTGTGCCACGGCGGCTGGCAAATCGCCAATTTTTTGTTGTCGCACAGCCGGTCCCGGCTCGCGCCTCGAAATCGCCACTGGTAGGACCAATTGGCGGGCCTAATCGTCCTCGTCCACCACGCGACTGCGCACGAAGTCGATATGGCCCTGTATCGCCGTGCGGGCTGCTTCGGCGCGCCGGCCGCAAATGGCTACGCACAGGGTGCGGTGTTGTTCCCGTAAGTGGACCGGGGTGCCCGGGTCTTGCTCGCGCAAACCGGTGCCGTTGATGGTGATGTGCTCGCGCAGCATGCCGATGATGCTGGTATGCAGGTGCAGGAACATGGTGTTGTGCGAGGCGCGCGCGATGGCTTCGTGTAACTGGGCGTCGGCGGCCGCCTCGCCGGCCCTGTCGTCGGCGCCGCGACCGCGTTCCAGTTCGGCCAGCAGCGCCGCGATCCGCGCCCGTTCCCCGTCCGTGGCGCGCTGGGCCGCGAAGTAGGCGGTGGCCCCTTCCAGCACCCGGCGAAATTCCAGGATATCGTCGCGCGGGGCTGGGTGATCGGCCACCAACTGGCTCCACGGCGAGGCGATCCCGGTGCGCAAGGCGTCGGTGACGAAGACGCCGGCGCCGCGCCGGCTGCGTACCAGGCCGCGCGCGGCCAGGCCCTGGATCGCTTCGCGGATGGTGTTGCGCGAGACCCCATATTGCCCGGCCAGGGCGCGCTCGGACGGCAGTCGCGCGCCGGCCAGCAAGGCGCGGTCGAGCAGCGCCGTTTCGAGTGCGCGCATCACCATTTCCACCCGTCCCCGCGTCTGCATGCCCGTCTCCATCGTCGTCCTTTATATTTGAGCTTATGCGTGGAAGCTGGAATGATGAGGCCATCATCCATCCATCCATCCATCCAACCGCTGCGCCCAATTCCCCGATCCCGACGAGCTGGAACAGCTGCGCGAGCTGGGCCAAGCGGTACGCCAGCACGCGCTGGCGCGCCTGCCCGAGCTGCTGGTGCAACTCGCAGAAAAGCTGACGGCGGCCGGGACGCAAGTGCACTGGGCCGAAGACGCGGCCCAGGCCAACGCGATCGCGCTGCGTATCGCCGAGGCGCACCAAGCCCGCCGCATCATCAAGGGCAAGTCCATGGTCAGCGAAGAGATCGAGTTGATCCATTACCTGGCCCAGCGCGGCGTGCCTTCGTCGACGCCGAGATCGGCTTGTCCGGCGTGAACTTCGCGGCGGCCGACACCGGCACCCTGTGGTTGCTGGAAAACGAGGGCAATGGCGGCCTGACGACCAGCGTGCCGGACGTGCATATCGCCATCATGGGTATGGAAAAAGTGGTGGCCAAGCTGGACCACATCGTGCCGCTGGCCAGCGGCGCGTCTACCGCCTGTTCCGCTGGGCCGCGACGCGCTTGCGCGCGCTGACGCCGCCGCGCCAAGTCGGCTGGACCCGCCACCACGCGCCCTTGATACCGGCCGCGCGCAGCCTGGCCGACTTGCTGCGCGAACGGGGCCAGGCCGATTGAATCATCAAAATAATTTATAAGAATAATTTATAAGAATAATTTTTAAAACCGCAATACCGGAGGAGACCGTTATGCACACCTGGGAGCAAATCTATACCCCGCTCGGCAGCTTGCGGCTGTCGGCGCTGGCGGCCGGCATTCCCTTCATGTTCTTTTTCGCGGCGCTGGCGGCGCTGCGCATGAAGGGCCATATGGCGGCGGCCGTCACGCTGGCGCTGGGCGTCGCCATATTTGCCTATGCCATGCCGGCCGGCCAGGCGCTGGCGGCGGCCGCTGACGGTTTCGCCTACGGCATGTGGCCGATCGCCTGGATCATCGTCAGCGTCTGGAGCCTCCATCGTTCAAGGCCTTGTTTGCCGCCAAGGGCGCGCTGGCCGCCACCGTGCTGAAATTCCAGGTGCCGGGCCTGGACCAATTGGTGATCAAGAGCGCGCCCATCGTCGCCAGCCCGAAAGCCTATGAAGCGATCTACAAGCTCGACCTGTTGTCGGCCGTCGGCAGCGCGATCTTCCTGACGGCGCTGATCTCGATGGCGCTGCTGCGCATGCAGCCGCGCGCCGGCCTGGTCGCGTTGGCCCAGACAGTGGCCGAATAGCGGCACCCGATCTTGTCGATCGGCCTGGTGCTGGCCTTTGCCTTTGTCGCCGATTATTCCTGCATGTCTTCGACCCTGGCCCTGGTCTTGGCCGGCATCGGTGCCGCCTTACCGTTCTTTTCGCCATTCCTGGGCTGGCTGGGCGTGTTACTGAGCGGTTCGGACACCTCGTCGAACGCCCTGTTTTGCTCGCTGCAAAGCAATACTGCGCACCAGATCGGCGTTTCCGACACCTTGCTGGTGGCGGCCAACACCACCGGCGGCGTGACCGGCAAGATGATCTCGCCGCAATCGTTCGCGGTCGCTTGCGCGGCCACCGGCCTGCTCGTGCGGTGGCATGCTGGCCGTTCGGTACCCTGACACGCTCGATGGGGCGAAAAGGTTTGTTCAAATATTCGCGCCGAAAAAAAGTAAGCAACTGCGAGATATCGCGCGACCACCTATTTCGGGCGATGGATTTTCTGCCCATGCTAAGTAAACGCCATCAATTCATAATAAATTACCAATTTTTACTTCGGATGAACTTTTTCAGACGTGAATCCTTGCACTTGGCGGCGGTCGCGGGGCGGAATGTAATATATTCATACATTGCGGTTCGTGTAACCTACGCTGGCGGCGCCGACTCCATTGCGCCGCCTTCTTTCACCGATGACATCGGAAGGAACTTTCTTTGACTGACAACATCACCATTCGCCCCGCCTTGCAATCCGATTTCACCGCCTGGTCGGTGCTGTGGGATGGCTATAATGCATTTTACGGGCGCGCCGGCGCCACCGCGCTGCCGGCGGAAATCACGCACATGACATGGTCGCGTTTCTTCGACGACGAGGAGCCGGTGCATGCCCTGGTCGCGCAACGCGACGGCGTGCTGCTGGGATTGGTGCATTACATTTTTCATCGCAGCACCACCCAGCTCGGGCCGACGTGCTATCTGCAGGATTTGTTCACCGCCGAGGCGGCACGCGGCAAGGGCGTCGGCCGGCTGCTGATCGAGACGGTCTACGGGCGTGCGCGCGAGGCGGGCGCGAAGCGCGTGTACTGGCAAACCCGCGACAGCAATACCACCGCGATGGCGCTCTACGACAAGCTCGCGCAGCGCAGTGGTTTCATCGTGTATCACTCATTGCTGTAGCGGCGGCTCGGCGGCGGCGCGCAGGCAGCGCAGGACCGCTTGCAGCGCGGCCCGGATAGTCGGATGTTCGACGATGTCGTGCTCGCTCATGCCGGAGCCGAGCATGGGCACCGTGATGGAGGCGGCGTCGATCACGCGCGCCGACATCGTCAGCAAGGTTTCCCGCAGCGCCGCGTGGGCCAGCGTCGCGCGCGGCGAGGCGTTGAGCAAGGCCACCGGCTTGGCGATGAACGATTCGTTGCCGACCATCCAGTCGAGCGTGTTCTTGATGACGCCGCTTACGCCGTGCGCGTATTCCGGGCTGGCGATCAGCAGCGCGTCGGCGCCCAGGATGGCCAGCCGTAGTTCGGCCACGGAGGCTGGTTCCTCGGCTTCGAGGTCGGGATTGAAGAGTGGTAAGGCGCCGATGCCAGAAAACACGGTGATGGCGATTTCCGGCGCCGCGATGCGGGCGCAGGCGCGCAGCAGCGCGCTATTGTGCGAGGCGGCCCGCAGGCTGCCGGAGATGGCGAGTATCTTCATATCAGACCATTATCCGATATTTTGCGCCTCTTGCAGATATTGCGCGCCAGGGCCGGTACGGCGCCGGCGCCAGGTAGCTGTCATGGTTCGCACTTGAGACTGGCCGTGCGCGCATTGATCGACGTTTGCCTGCATTTCGCGGGCATGCTCTTACTTCAATTGCCAATGTAAGCTGCATCATTGCCTGCTGCAAGCGCATTTTGGCGCTATCCGATCAGCCTTCGAGCTCAAACCCAAACATCAGTGGTGGCCGTTCGCTCGCCGCCCTCATGCCCGGTATTTAACACTCCCCGTGGTTCAATCAAAAGCAGTTTCACCTCGTTCTCGGCAAACGGCTTGTGCTCGACACCCTTGGGCACCACGCACATCTCGCCTTGCGATAGCTGAACTTGGCCATCCCGAAAATCGATGCGGAGCCGGCCTTCCAGGACGATAAAGGTTTCATCGGTATCGGCATGCTCGTGCCAGATAAAATCGCCTTGAAGCTTTACCAATTTGAACTGATAGTCATTCATTTCAGCGATCACCTTGGGCATCCATTGCTCATTAAATAAACTGAATTTTTCCGTAAAATTGATACTATTGCATTCTCTTCGGGAAGTTGTTGCCAGTGCTGGATGCTTGCTCATCGAGTCGTCCTATTGCTTGGTCAGAAACGCCAAGCATAGTCCAGGAAAGGCGTTGGTTCTTGTACGATTGTGCGAGCGTCAAGAAGTAATAGTCGAAGCAATGCCTTGCATTTTCAGCCAGCGTGAAGGCGATACGCCGTAGGTTTTACTAAAGTGCCGGGTCATGTGGCTTTGATCGACAAATCCGGCAATCAGTGCCGCGCCCACTAGCGACTGACCCTGCATCAGCATTGAGCGGACCAGATCGAGGCGGCGCATCGTCAGATACCGATATGGGCTGGTTCCAAAAAGAAGCCGGAAGTCGCGTGACAGGCTCCAGCGATCCCGTCCGCTCTGTTCTGCCAGTTCGTCGAGGGTGATGGTTCGTTCAATTGCGCCATGGATGAATTCCCTCGCTCTCTCTGCCGCTCGATAATCGAAGGTTTGCTTGCTTTCCGAAATACCTGACACCGCGCAAAGAGCATGGGCAAGATCGAACATTGCATCATCTTCCTCCAATGTGTCGATCGGGCTATCCATGCCTTGGAGTAATGCATTCGTCGCAGCGTAGAGCCTCGGATCGGAGGATATTCCGTTTTTGATGAAGGGTAATGGCTTGCCACCAAGAATCTGCTGTATCAGTGCAGGTTCGACGTAAATCATTCGATACTGAAAACCATCGACGGTTCCAGCCTGTCCGTCGTGTACTTCATCGGGGTGCAAAACCATGGTTACGCCGGGCAGGCTGTGGCGTTCCTGGCCCCGGTATTGAAAACTTTGAACGCCCGAAAGCGTTCTTCCGATTGCATAAGTATCGTGACGATGAAGATCGTAGCCGTAACCCGAGAAGAATGCCTCAATGCGCTCCAGTTTGCTTGAGCACGGTGCGCGATGAATCCAGTCAGTAACATTGTTACTATTAACCATGATGACTATCGTGGTGGCGAGGGACTTGAGATACTTGATTGTAAATGAATTGACATGACGCCACCAGAGTGCCCGTTTGCCTGCCTGAGCAGGCGACGCTCTCTAGCGGAATAAGCGATTAGTGCAAACACGTGGGCATGCGAGCACGGCTGTTTTCAGGCACGCGCCGCTAGCGTGTCAATAATATTAACGGCCCAGGCCGGTCATCCAGTACGGTTGCGGATTGGCGCGGGCCAGTTCACGCATGCGGAATTCCAGGTCATAACGGTCGCTCGATTCAGCCAGGTAAGCTTCCTCGTAAGAGCATTCGCGGCGTTCGGCGCCGTGCGCCAGGAAAGCGCCGATCCGGGCAAAGAAGGAGCGCGCGGCACCGACGGCATGATCAATGGCTGGGTTCGGTGCGGCGGCGAAGGCGGTGGTATTCACGCGGATATTTGAAACGGACATGGCGTACTCCTAAGTGGTCAAGGGCGCGTCACACTGTCGGTATTTCTGTAACGCAAACACAGTATCGCCCATGCACAGTTATACGTATACTTTCAATTTCAAATGTCGATCATTAGTTTTTAATATAATGTGCGACGCGGCAATCGCGCCGTGGCGACAGCTATTCGCCAATCGTATTACCGCCATTCGCGCCCTTACTGACAGGGCGCCTTGGCCAACATTGTCGCGGCATGCAGAAATTCCTTCAATTGCACCCAGCGCGCGTCTTCCCGGCCGCTCAGGGGCACGTCGCGCTTGTGGGCGATCACCATATGGCGCTGCGGCAGCACCAGGATGAATTGGCCGTAGACGCCCCAGGCCATATAGGCGCCATGCAAGGGTGAGTCGGCGGGCTGGTCCAGGGTCCACCACAAGATGGCGTAATCGAGGCCGCGCCTGGCGGTATGGCCGGGATGCATGTCGGCGGCCTTGGTCACGGGCGTGGTGATGGTGGTCGCCCATTGCGCCGGAATCAGTTGCTGTCCGCGCCAATTGCCGTGCTGCAGCATCAGGTGGCCAAGGCGCGCCATATCGCGCGTCGACAGATAAAAGTGATATGCCAGATGCCGGGATTTGCTGCCGTCGCCGCTATAGCGTTGGCGGCCCGGGTCGAAGTCTTCCAGTTGCAGGGGCGCAGCCAGGTCTTGCGCGAAGGCTTGGTAAATGCCGCGCCCCGTTTGCCGTTCGAACACGGTGCCGGCCGCGTTGAAGTCCCAATTGTTGTACAGGAAATAGCTGCCCGGCGCCTGCGACCCCCGTGGCGGCGCGGCGCCCGCGTCGTCGCCGGGATTGGCGGCCAGGTGGTAGACGCCGGAACGGGCCGTCAACAAGTCGCGCACCCTGGCCTGGCCTTCGATCGGCAGCAGGCCGCCGATATCGTCGATGCCCAACTCGGCCAGCGTGGCGTCGAGCTCGATGCTGCCATTTTCCACGTACTTGCCATACATCATGGCGAGGATGCTTTTGCGGGCGGAAAAAATGTAGCCGGCTTGCTCGACCGGACCATAGGAGAACAGGACGCGGCCGTCTTGTTCCGCCATCAAGGCCGTGCTGCTCAAGGATTGCAGATAGGCGCCGGTGGCGTCCAAGTCGCGGCGGCAGTTTGCGCCCGGCGCGGGGATGGTTTCCCAGGATGCGCCGGGAAACACGGGCAGCGCGGCGGCGCAACCGGACAGGCCCAGCGCCATCAGGCAGCACGACAAGGCGCGGGAGAGTGGGAACATTTTTTCAGGGTGTATGGGGTGGAATGCTTGCGCGAGATAGTGAAGTGTATATGAGATATTGTTGCATATCAAATATGCAGTTCCTTTTTGCCCGTGGCGGCCCTATCGGACGTCTATGCGCGGGGGTTTCGGGCATAATGCGTCGCGGCGCTTAAGGTAGCGCTACCAACGCGCAAACCCCGCGCACACCCACAAGCGCGCAAGCGCCCATCAACCGCGCCTTGATTCATCGCGCCTTGATTCACCCGGCTTGGCCGGTCCGGGCGGGTCGGATTTATAACGGAGAAACAAATGGAATACGTATCGCAAGGACAGGGCGCGCCGCAGGCGCAGTCCGGCGCCGCCAACAACACGGTGCCGCTCATCATCGTCACGGTCTTGTTTTTCATGTGGGGTTTGCTGACTTCGCTCAACGATGTCTTGATTCCCCATCTGCGCTCGATTTATACGCTCAGTTATGTGCAAGCGATGCTGGTGCAATTTTGTTTCTTTGGCGCGTATGCCATCGTCTCCTTGCCGGCCGGCATGCTGATCAAGAAGATCGGCTATCAACATGGGGTGGTGACGGGCTTGTTGATCGCCGCCGCCGGCTGCGCGCTGTTTTATCCGGCTGCGGTCGATGGCTACGCCTGGTTCCTGCTGGCCTTTTTCGTGCTGGCCACCGGTATCACGATCTTGCAAGTGGCGGCCAATCCCTATGTCACCGTGCTGGGCGATCCGCAAACGGCGTCGAGTCGCCTGACCCTGACGCAAGCGTTCAATTCGCTCGGCACCACCGTCGCGCCCACGCTGGGCGGGATCTTGATCTTGTCGGGCGGCGTGTTGACGGCGGCCCAGTTCGAACTCTTGCCGGCGGCCGAGCAACTAGTCTACCGCGCCAAGCAGGCCGCTTCGGTGCAGGGCCCGTATCTGGCGCTGGCGGCGGCGCTGGCCGTGTTGGCCGTGCTGTTTGCGCTGGCCAGGCTGCCCAAGATCGCCCATGCCGACGAAGGCGCCGTCGCGCCGGCCGACAAGAAATCCTCGGTCTGGGCTCATCGCCACCTGGTGCTGGGCGCCGTCGCCATCTTCCTGTATGTGGGCGGCGAAGTGAGTATCGGCAGTTTCTTGATCAATTTCATGGGCGAGAGCAATATCGCCTCGCTGAGCCCGGCGGCGGCCGCCCATTTCGTCAGCTATTACTGGGGCGGCGCGATGCTGGGCCGCTTTATCGGTTTCGCCGTGATGCGCTATGTCAGCCCCGGCAAGACCTTGGCTTGCAACGCCGCCTGCGTGATCGCCCTGATCCTGGGCGCCATTTTCTCGCACGGACAAGTGGCGATGTGGTCCCTGATTGCCGTCGGCCTGTTCAACTCGATCATGTTTCCGACCATTTTCAGTATGGCCCTGAACAAGCTGGGTGCGTTTACCGGCCAGGGTTCGGGCATCTTGTGCATGGCCATCGTGGGCGGCGCACTGGTGCCGTTCGCGCAAGGCTTCCTGGCCGACATGATTGGTTTACAGGTATCGTTCTTTGTGCCGGCCGCCTGCTATACCTTCATCTTGTATTACGGCGTGAAATACGCGGCGATGTACCAGGATGCGGCGCACTGAGCGTCGCGCGATTCACTTCATCGGCGGTGCGGCCATCGGCGGTGCGGCGAAACTGGTGCCCAGTACCTGCTGGCATACGTCGAGCCAGGCGCGCGCGGCGTGCGACAGGTAGCGGCCATTCCAGATATGCGCCACTTGCCAGTGAATCTCCGGCTCGACGATGCGCACCGCCTGACCGCCGAACGGTTGCAGGCGCCCGATGAACGGTTCCGGCAGCAGCGCCACGCCGAGTCCGGCCGAGGCCATTGCCACCAGCCAATCCCACTGCCCGCTTTGGGCCGCGATCGTCGGCACGAAGCCGGCGTCCTGGAAGGCGCGGCGCAGGGCGCGCGTCAGCGCGAAATCATCCTTGAGCAAGACCAGCGGCATGCCGGCCAGCGCCTTCAGGGGCAGGCTGCTGCGGCGCGCCTGGAAGGTGCCTGCCGCAGCCAGCGCCCAGATCGGGTAACTGGCGATTTGCACCGCGCTCAGGCCGAGTTGCGGGTCGGCCGGCAAGACCGTCATGCCGATTTCCAGCTCGCCGGCGGCGACCTGGCGCTCGATCGCCTGGCCCGTGTCTTCGCGCAGACTCAAGTCGATGTCCGGGTGGCGCGCGCGGAAAGCCTTGAGCACCGGCGTAAATAATAAATTGATCATGGGCGGGATGCCCACCGTCAGGCTGCCGCGCAGCAGCGCCCGGGTGTCGCGCACTTCCGCGTGCAACTGGCGCATGGTGGCCAGCATTTCCTGGCCGCGCGCGAAGACCACGCGGCCGGTATCGGTCAGGCTCAGCTTGCGCCCATCGCGTATCAGCAAGGGCGCGCCCACTTCGTCTTCCAGCTGGCGCACCATCTTGCTGATGGTCGACTGGGTCACGTTCAATGCTTCGGCGGCTTCGGTGAAGCTGCTGGCGCGGACGGTTTCGACGAAGTAGCGCAGCGAGCGGATATCCATGGTGGTCACGGCCTGATAAAGCATGAAAAGCAGCATGAAAAACCCGACTGGAATGTGCGAATTTAATTCATGCAGTGCATGTTTTGACGATTGTAGACTGGAATCCGATAACAGGAATTCATTTCAATGATAATCAGGAGCACACCATGCATCAGGATCGCATTCGCCGCCCGGCCTTAATGAGTAAAGTGATGACGGCGCAAGAGGCGGCGCGCCTGTTCCAGGACGGCATGACGGTCGGCATGAGCGGCTTCACCCGCGCCGGCGACGCCAAGGCGATGCCGCGCGCGCTGGTGGAGCGGGCCAGGCAGGAACCCTTGCGCCTGACCTTGATCACCGGGGCTTCGCTCGGCAACGACAGCGATGGCTTGATGGCCGAGGCCGGCCTGCTGGCACGGCGCCTGCCGTTCCAGTCCGACCCGGCGCTGCGCCGCAAGATCAATGCTGGCGAAGTCATGTACATCGACCAGCATTTGTCGGAAACGGCCGAGCAATTGCGCTCGCACAGCCTGGCGCCCATCGATATCGCCGTGATCGAGGCCACCGCGATCCTGGCCGACGGCAGCATCGTGCCGACCATGGCGGTTGGCAATTCGGCCAGCTTCGCCCAGCAAGCGCGCCTCTTGATCATTGAAATCAATCTGAGCGCGCCGCTGGCGCTGGAAGGCTTGCACGATATTTACGTGCCGACGGCCCGGCCCGGGCGGGCGCCGATTCCCCTGCTCGAACCCGGGCAAAGGATAGGCGCCACCTCGATCGCCATCGACCCGGACCGCATCGCCGCCATCGTCATCACCGACAGCCCGGACAGCCCGTCCAATGTGTTGCCGCCGGACGTAGAAACGGCGGCCATCGCCGGCCATGTGATCGCCTTCCTGGAAGGCGAGGTCGAAGCCGGGCGCATGGGGCTGGAATTGTTGCCCCTGCAAGCTGGCATAGGCAGCATCGCCAATGCGGTGCTGCACGGCTTGCTGGGCGCGCCGTTCCGCAACCTGAGCATGTTTTCCGAAGTGCTGCAAGACAGCGCCATCGAATTGCTCGATTCGGGTCAATTGGCGCTGGCGTCGGCCTCGTCGATCACGCTGTCGGCCGCCATGCACGAGAAATTCATACGCAATCTGGCCCACTACCGGGACCGGCTGGTGCTGCGGCCCCAGGAAATCAGCAATCATCCGGAAATCGTGCGCCGGCTCGGCATCATCGCCCTCAATACGGCGCTCGAATTCGATATCTACGGCAACGTCAATTCGACCCATGTGTGCGGCACCCACATGATGAACGGCATCGGCGGCTCGGGCGATTTTGCGCGCAACGGCCAGTTGTCGATTTTCGTCAGCAAGGCGGTGGCCAAGGACGGCCGCATTTCCAGCGTGGTGCCGATGGTGTCGCACGTCGACCATACCGAACATGACGTCGACGTGCTGGTGACCCAGTGGGGCTGGGCCGACTTGCGCGGCCTGGCGCCGCGCGAACGGGCGCCCCTGATCATCGAGCGCTGTGCCGATCCCACCTACCGGCCCCAGTTGCGCGCGTATTTCGAGCAGGCTTGCCGGCGCGGCGGCCACACCCCGCATATGCTGGAACAGGCCTTGGGCTGGCATGCCCGCTATCAGGCCACGCACACCATGCGCGACGATGCCGAGGCGGCGTCTATTGCAGCGGCTTGAAGCGCAGCCGGATGCCGCCGGTGATCACTTCCAGCACATCTTCGAGGTGCTGGTTCAAGGGCAGATACGGGGTCCAGGTGTCGCCTTCGCCGATATTGATGTGCAGCGAGAGCATGCCGTGCAAGGCATGCCAAAACACCTTGGTCATGCCATGCACGGCCGCCGCGTCGGCGCGCACCTGGCCGCTGGCCGCCAGGTCCAGGAACAGGCTGTGGGCATAAGCATACGGGTCTTGCTCGACATTGCCATGCTCGACCCTGGCCGCTGCCACCAGCGAGTGCGGGCGCCGCTCCATGAACACCAGCGCGTATTCATCCGGGTGCAGCAAGCCGAACTGGACATAGGCGCGGCCGGCTTGCTTGATGCGTTCCCACGGATCGGCGCTGGCGGCGCCGGCGTCGCGCATCAGCCGGACCAGTTCCAGCAAATCCTTGTCCATCGCTTGCGTGATCAGGGTCGCCTTGTCGCGGAACAAGGCATACACCACGGTCGTTGAAAAGCCGGCCGCCTCCGCCACTTTGCGGATCGACACGGCGCGCGCGCCGCCCTTCTTGATCAAGTCCTTGAGCACGTCGATGATGTGTTCGCGCCTGGCATGGGCTTCGCGCAGCTTGCGTTCTTGGATGTGCCCCAACTTTGTGTTCACGATATTCCCCGGCGGTCAAAAAAGACGATTATAGGGGGCGCCTCTGCTTGGCCGAAGTCCGGTAGATCGATACATGAGGTCCAGGCTTGTGCCGGGCGGCATGTGAAGCGCCGCCGGACGCTTGCCTTAGTTTTTTATTAATGTAGAATGGCAACGTAGCTAAAAAGATACATATTTTTTTGACGTGGCGATGTCTGGCCCATGCCCGAGAAGGTCGGCATCGTGGCTGTGGCAATATGTTGCCAAGCACTGTACCAAGTCATCCTTGCCAAAGGCGGCGCGATTTATGCCGAGATCCGGGAGTCGACTTTACCGATTCACATAACATTAAAGAGCATAAACATGCATACCATCCTCGCCGCAGCCTTTTGTACCCTTCATTTGCTGAGTCCGACCCCGCCCGTGAACGAGCCGGCTTCCGGCACCCACTCGCTCAACAACATGCCAGAGTCTCCCCCGGTTGGCAACGGCACCCGGCCAAGTTAATTTCCCGCCTTGATGGGGTCTGGATGCGCTATCCGGACTCAGCCGACATATATCTTCGGTACTCGACGCAATGCGCGCGCCAAGTGGCGCAACGGGCCAGTTTTGAGCGCCTGTGGCCGCCTCATATCAACGACCTTTCTATCCAGCCTTGATCGCAGCAAGTCAAACTTGCTTGTTCGTGTGTGGCAACGCGGATCGCATCGCACCGCGCGCTCTTCCGTACGCCGTTTTGCATGCAAATCGGGAAGAAACACTCTAATTCTTAAAAAATGAAGGAGTTGGTAATTTTTAATGATTACTACTGGGAAAAATTCCTTCATAATGTTGCCGAACTTACTTACGTTTAAGAAATGTCAACTTGGCCGCGGTGTTGCGCTTTCCGCGTTCTTGTCACCCTTGTTTGGCCCTACGCTACTATGTCGAGAAATATGGAAAGACAGCAGATGTTCCCTGATGCTTCCTCATCCGATGAAGAACATTCAGGGCATTACCAGATTATTCGCCGCCTCGGTGAGGGCGGTTATGGTCAAGTGTTTGAAGCTTGGGATACCAAGCTGTGCCGCAGCATTGCCTTGAAACGGTTGAAGGCGCGCTCTTGCGACGTGCAATCGGAGCGCCTGTTGGAGGAAGGGCGCCTGGCCGCCTCCTTGCAACACACGGCTTTCGTCAAAATTTTCTCGATCGAGGGCGATGGACAATTCCAGTCCATCATCATGGAATTGGTGCAAGGCGACACCTTGCGCCAGTTTGCGCACGACAAGGTATTGCCCGACGCGCAGGCGCTCGACATCATCCGCCAGGTGGCCGAGGCGATGGAAGAAGCCCATGCAGCGCAACTGGTGCATGGCGATATCAAGCCATCGAATCTGATGGTGGAGCCGTCCGGCAGGGTGCGCATCCTCGATTTCGGACTGGCGCGGCAAATTGATCCGCTCGCGACCCAGACTTATGTTGCTGAAGAAACCCCAGGCACGATTTCCTATATGTCGACCGAGCGATTGCTGGGCCAGGCGCCGAGCGCGCGCGGCGATGTGTATTCGCTGGGGGTGGTGCTGTACGAGCTGGTCGCGGGGCAGCGCCCGTTTCCGCACTTGAGCGGACTGGCGCTGGCGGCCGCGCATATCCAGTCGTCATCCGAACTGTGGACCTTCCCGCCGGGCGCAGACGCGGCCGTCGTCGCGCTGGTGCGCGCAATGACGGCGCGCGACGCGGCGCAGCGTATGCCGACGATGGAAGCGGTGCGGGCGGCGGTCGATGCCTTGCGCGCCGGCGCGCCGGCGCAACTCGCGCCATGCGCGCCATCGGCGCCTGCTCCGGCGCGGCGGCAGGCGGTAAGGCGCTGGGCCATCGGCGCTTTGGCATTGGCGCTACTGCTCGGCGCGGGCTTGTTCGCCAGATCCATCCACTGGGGCACATTTCCCGTCCGGCCTTACTCGGAGGCCGCGACGATGAGCGCGGGCGTCGAATTGCTGCGTGTCTCGGATCGCGGAGATAATCTGGAGCGGGCAATCGGGGAATTTAACAGTATTTTGGAGCGCAATCCCCAGCACGCGGGCGCGGCGGCCGGATTGTCGCTGGCCTACAGCCTGCGTTTCGCCAATGATGGACAGGATGAAACGTGGTTGCGGCGCGCCGACGCCAGCGCCCAGCAAGCCATCAGGCAAGATGACCAATTGGCGTTGGCGTATGCGGCGCAAGCCTGGGTCCGGGAATTCCAGGGGAAAATGGACGAAGCCCTGCGCATCGAAGATCAAGCTTTGAGCCTCGATCCGCACAATCTGTTCGCGCTGAACGGCAAGGCCCAGCTCTTGTTGCGCCAGCAGCGTTTCGGCGAATTGGAACCCTTGCTGCAAGGTGCCATCGGCGCCAATCCGAAAGAAAGATGGTTCACCGATTTGCTCGGCACCATGCGCTATCAACAGAACCGCTATCCCGAAGCGGAACAGGCATTTCGGCGCAGCATCAAACTCGATCCAGATTCCGCCATTTCCTATGCCAATTTGAACGCGGCGCTACTGCGCCAAAACCGCAGCGACGAAGCCCTGCAAATTCTGCAGCAGGGCTTGCAGGTGCGGCCGATGGCCCGACTCTATACCAATCTCGGGACGGTGCTGTTTGAGCGCGGCGATTATGTCGCCGCCGCGCGCGCCTTCGAGCGCGCCGTGTCCGCCAGCAAAGGTAGTCCCAACGATTATATGAACTGGGCCAATCTGGCCGATACCTTGCGCTGGATACCGGGCCGCGGCGCGGAATCGCGCCACGCCTATCAGCAAGCGGCCGATTTGCTCAAACCCATGTTGGAGCGCTCCCCGAATGAAAGCGTGTTTCAGTCGCGGATGGGCCTGTATTTGGCCAAGCTGGGCGACAAGCAAGGCGCCGTCAATTGGAGCGAGCGGGCGCTCGCGCTGGCGCCGTCCAGCGCCGATGTTCATTTCCGCGCCGCGCTTGCCCATGAAATCAATGGCAATCGCAAGAGTGCCCTTGCCGAATTGCTGCGTGCCAAGGCGCTCGGTTATCCCTCTAACGCCATCGACACGGAACCGGATTTGATCGAACTCCGGCGCGATATTCATTACCACAACCCCAACTAGAAAATATCAAAATGAGAGAAGAAAGCCAATCCGCCATCCTGTCTGTTCGTTTCGACGCAGATCAAGCCAGTTCCCAGTTGCAATGGGTGCTCAAAGACCCCAACGGCGACCCCAGAGTGCAGAGCGGCACCAATGCAGGGGCGATCCATTTTCACCAGGGCGAATCGCTGTCGCTTGAAGTGACCGGCGGCGCAAGCAAGGCAAGCGGCTTTACTTCCTTCCAGATTATCGATTGCTGCATCATCACGCTTCCGCAGATCGCCTCTTGCGGTCCCGGCTTGAAAACCCGCTATGCGCGGCCCTCGCCGTTCTTGCAGTCGGCGGGGGCGGTGTATCCGCTGGCGCTGGATTTTTCGGCCACGCTGGACCAAACCGACGAGAGCTATCGCCAGATCACCCAGGCGTGGAAGCAAACCTTGGATGTCGGCCATAGCAGCGGGCGCTGGGAATTATCTTTCATTATCACGGTCTTGTTATTCCGCGCCGCCGGCGAGCCGGCCGAAGAGCGGGTCTTCCAGTTTGACCCGGAAAGCGCGGTCGGCAATGGCACCAGGACAAACTGAGCTGCCCGTCCGTCGACAGATTAATCTCCCTATAGAAAGCCCAGCATGAGCAATCAGATTCAAACGATCACCCTGGTAGTCGGTTTCGACGTCGATCAAACCGCCGTGAAACTGACGTGGGACACCAGCCCCGATTCCACGCCGTTGACCGGTGTGTCCGCCGGCGCCTTGTTGCTGCCCAAGGGCGCGCAATTGAAATTGAAGGTGAAGGGCGTGGGCGACGTCCGCAAGAGCGCCGCCAATGCCCATCCCATGAGCGCCTTCACGGTCAAGGAATGCGGCTTCGTCACGCAGCCGATGATCGCCCAATACGGCCAGGCTGCCGTCAAGACCAGGTTTTCCAAGCCATCGCCATTCTTGCATTCGGCAACCGCCTGCACCACGCTGGCGGCAGGATACTCAGCCGCATCCGTCAGCGACGGCAGTGTTCTGACCATCATCGACAGCTGGGATTCGCACCTGGCCATCGGCCAGGAAGCGGGGCGCTGGAGCACGTATTTCTTTGCCACCGTCGAAATCAAAAGGGAAGGCGAGAGCGCGCCCGAACTGCGCGTGTTCAACTTCGATTGCGAAATCGAAGTCGGCGAGCCGCGCTAAAAATCACGCCAATGACCGACGCTTGAGCGTCAACCTGCCGCCACCGCCATGCGCAGATGGCGGCGCAGCGCCTCGCTTGGGGTTTTCAAGGCCGAGGCGCAGCGGCTCAAGTCGCCGCGGTGGGCTTTCAAGGCGGCGCGGATTTCCTCGGCCGGGATGGCTTCGACCCGGCGGATTTCCGGATGCGCTTCCAGCAGCTTGTACAGGGAAGGGCGGGAAATGCCCAATTCCTGCGCGGCGCCCTGGATTTGCCAGGCGTGGTGTTCCATCGCGTCGATGACGGCTTGATTGCTCAAGTCCGACAAGCGAGTGCGCTGGGGCGCGGGGCTGACTGCGGCCGGCGCCGCTTTCGTCTCGCGCGCCGGCTCGGCGCTCGGGTGCGGCCGGGCGCCGGGCGCGCGCACCAGCATGTCGAACGAGGGCATGTCGCCGGCGCGCAAGCCGATGCACACGCGCCGCACCACATTGGCCAATTGGCGGATATTGCCGGGCCAATCGTACTGGCACAACTGGCTCACCAGCGACACCGACAGCTTGGAGCCGCCGCCTTCTTCCAATTCCCATTCGTTCAAGAAGTGGACGATCAACAAACCGATATCTTCGCGCCGCTCGCGCAGGGCCGGAACCCGTATCACGAACGCTTCCAGGCGCCGCAGCAGCGGCTGGTTGAAAGCCTTCTTTTCCAGATCCTGGTCGGTGGCGGCGATCAGGCGCGCCGTGCTGTGCAAATTGGCGCGCGCCCCCAGCGGCCGGTATTCGCCGCTTTCCAGCACCCGCAGCAGCATCGGCTGAATGGTGGCCGGCGTGTCGCCGATTTCATCGAGGAACAGGGTGCCGCCGGCCGCTTCCGCGAACAAGCCTTCGCGCGCGTGCTGGGCGCCGGTGTAGGCGCCCTTGACGGCGCCGAACAGGTCGGCCGCCGCCAGTGCCTCGTTGAGCGCGGCCATATTGACCGATACCAGCGGCGCGTTGGCGCGCTTGCCGGCGCTGTGGATGGCGCGCGCCGCAATTTCCTTGCCGGTTCCCGTTTCGCCCAGCAAGAGCACGGCCAGGTCGGTGGCGGCGACCTGGTGGATCTGGTCGCGCATCTTGATCGCCGCGCTGCTCACGCCCAGCAGGCCGCGCATCGCGTTGGCCTTGGGCAGGGTGCGCATCCAGTGCAGACACAATAGAATCGTGCCGCCCAGGCCGAGCACCACGCCGGCGTCGATCTGGGCGCGCGACACATAGGCCCGGCCCGTGATCGAGCGGCCATTTAATTCGACCACCATGCGGGTGTGCGGCACGGTGATTTCCACGCCGTCGGCCGCGTCCAGGCGCAGCAGCAAAGGGTCGCGCGTCAGGCTGCGCTCGCCGAGCGGCAAGCCGTCGCCGCCCAGCTTGCGAAACAGCGGCAGGAAGCGGCTCACTTCGATCACACCGCCGCCCTGGCCGATAAATTGTTCGCCTATCCTGGCCGCCACCGGGTGCCACAAAACCGTCACGCCCAACAGCGGCGCCGACGTTTGCAACAGCGAGGTAAGCGCTGAAGTCATTGTGTTTTCCGAGTCATTCACGATTGACGCCACTCCTGATATTCAAAATCTGCATGGAAACATTGTACGGCGAACACTGCCGGCAGTGTTAGAACGGCGCCATTATCGCCGATCTTGCGCCATCCGACATGTAAAGAGCGACTATTGACGTGTCAATTGCGTGTACTTGACACACGGCAACCCCGTTTTTACCCCGAAAAGCCCCTTTTTTACCTGGCACGGAACTTGTATATATAGGCTGGACGGCATGGGTGATGATGCAATGTCTTTCGAATAATGTAAACAAGGATTACGATGAGTAAGATTGCAACGCTTAAGCCGTGCGCGGCCCACAGCGCCGTGTCGACGGCCGCGAAGACCCCGCATGGGCATGACGACGGCGCCGCCCGGTTTGTGCGCGCGCTGCTGGCGTCGGATGCGGCCGCGCATGGTTGCGCCGGCGTCGACGCGAAACTCTCATCCATCCACCACTTCCTGGCCAGCCTGTGAGGACGAGAACCGTGATGTCACGCCGTATACTCCCCCGTCAAACGAAGCCGTGCGCGCCACACCGCGCGCCGGCCAACCGCGTCGTCGTGTACTTGCAGGCACTGTCGGATATGGAACGCCTGCCGGCCGGCTTGCCGAGCTTGAGCGCAATTAATCTGTCTTCCTTTCATTTTGGTTTCCGCCAGGGTTATCCGACTGTCTACCTGAACGACCTGGAACCGGACGATCCAGCCTATGACAAGACCTGGACCCTGATGCAGCAGGCCCAGCGCGCCGGCGTGAAAGTGAACGCCATGCTGGGCGGTGCGCGCAAGGCTTACACCACATTGTTCGAGGATTACGAGACCTTCTATCCGATGTTGCGCGACATGCTGCGCGAATTCCAGTTCGACGGCGTCGACCTGGGCGTGGAAGAAGTGGTGGCGCAAGACGATATCGAACGCTTGATCGCCGACCTGCGGCGCGATTTTCCACCGGCTTTCCTGATCACGGCGGCTCCGGTGGCGCAAGCGCTGTGGCATGGCTTCGATCCCTTGTCGCACCTGGTCTGGCTGCCGCTAGCCGGCAGCATCGACTGGTTCAATGTGCAGTTCTACAATGGCTTCGGCAGCCTGGCCAATACCCGCGACTATGACGCCATCATCGCGGCCGGCTTCGATCCGGCCCAGATCGTTGGCGGCGCGCTGAGCAGCCCGCGCAACGGCAGCGGCTATGTGCCGATCGCCACCGTGTGCCGCACCTTGCGCACCCTGGCCGGCCGCTACGATGGCCTGGCCGGTGGCGCGGCCGGCTGGGAATATGCGGGTGCCAACGGCCCCGGCGAATTGGGCGACCCGGCCGCCTGGGCCGGCGCGATGCAGGAAGCGGTCGAGGGCCGCAGCGTCATGCACATGCGGGCTTGATCCGTTTGCCTCGGGTGTGGCTTTGAGAAATCCGATAAAGCGCGGAAAATAGCGCCACGATGACTTATCGCAGCCCGCCCGGCACCTCACAGCCGGGCGGGCGCTCACTTTTTTGACGGGATCGCCACATGACCATTAAAATCAGCCAACACTTCGACTCCGGCGCCATCGACGTGGTGCGCGCCGACAGCGCCGACACGATCGAATTGAACTTGCGCCAGGATTCCCACGCCGACATCCGCCAATGGTTCCACTTCCGCTTGCAGGGCGCGCGCGACCAGGCTTGCACCATGCGTTTCCTGAACGCGGGCCAAGCCAGTTATCCGGCTGGCTTCCAGCATTACCAGGTGGCGGCCAGTTATGACACGGAAAACTGGTTCCGCGTGCCGACCACCTTCGACGGCCAGGTCATGACGGTGCTGCACACGCCGGAACTCGACAGCGTCTATTACGCTTACTTCGAGCCGTATTCGTGGGAGCGGCATTTGCGCCTGCTGGGCGAAGTGGCGGAAAATCCGCTGGCCCGCGTGCACGACCTGGGCAGCAGCGTGGATGGGCGCGACATGAATCTGGTGGTGATCGGCAAGGCGCAGGCGGAAAAGAAAATTTGGATCATCGCGCGCCAGCATCCGGGCGAAACCATGGCCGAATGGTTCGTCGAAGGCTTGATCGACGCCCTGCTCGACGACGCCAACCCGGTCGCGCGCAAGCTGTTGCAGCGGGCCACTTTTTACATCGTGCCGAACATGAATCCGGACGGCGCGGTGCGCGGCAACCTGCGCACCAACGCGGCCGGCGCCAACCTGAACCGCGAGTGGATGACGCCGACCCTGGAACGCAGCCCGGAAGTGTTGTGCGTGAAAAACAAGATCCATGAAGTCGGCTGCGACATGTTCTTCGATATCCACGGCGACGAGGCCTTGCCGTACAACTTCGTGGCCGGCAATGACATGCTGGTCAATTTCAGTGCCGCCCAGGGCGCCGCCCAGCAAGCCTTCATCGACCATTACAAGCGGGCCAGCCCGGACTTTCAGGATACGGTCGGCTACGCGTCCAGCAAGTACAAGGAAGACATGTTGACGCTGGCCTCGAAATACATCGGCCACCATTTTCAATGCCTGGCGCTGACGCTGGAAATGCCATTCAAGGACAATGCCGATTTGCCCGATCCGCATGTGGGCTGGAATGGCGCGCGCAGCGCCAGCCTGGGCGCGGCGCTGCTGCAGCCTATCCTGCTGGCGCTGGACTGAGATGGGCGTCGAGATCGAGCGTAAATTCCTCTTGCGTGGCGAGGCCTGGCGCAGCCTGGGCCAGCCGGTCTTGCTGCGCCAGGGTTATCTGTCCTCGCAACGCGAGCGGGTGGTGCGGGTGCGCGTCGAGGGCGACCAGGCCAGCTTGACGATCAAGGGACCGAATGTGGGCACCAGCCGGGGCGAGTGGGAATACCCGATTCCGCTGGCCGACGCCGAGCAATTGCTGGAGCGGCTATGCGAACAACCGTTGATTGAAAAATACCGGCGCCGCATCGCGTTCGAGGGCATGGTGTGGGAAGTCGACGAATTTCTCGGCGCCAACGCCGGGCTGCTGGTGGCCGAGATCGAGCTGAGCTCGGAAGACCAGGCTTTCGCCAGGCCGGACTGGATCGGCGCCGAAGTGAGCGACGACGCGCGCTATTTCAACGCCAACCTGATCGCGCATCCGTTTTCAAGCTGGTAAATTCAGCACCAGAAGCGGCCTTCGACATGGCCCCGCGCAAGCTTGCGCGGGGCCGTGTCGTTAATGGAAATGCTCGTTGCCTGGCGGCGTGTCTTCCGGCATTTCTGCGTGCACCAGCTCGCCCGCCGGGTCGGCGAACAGCGGCGCGCCGCAATCGTCGCAATACTCGTTGACGTAGCGCTCGCCGTGGCGCTTGATCTGCGTCACGCCGGCAGCGTTCAGGCATGCGAGGATTTCATCGATCGGCACCTTTTGCTTTTCGATGCCGGTGATGCCGGCGTGGATCAAGCCTTCGATCGGGGTGCCATCCTCGTCTTCCTGGCCATACAGGGGCCAGACGATGCCGTACACCACTTCCGGGGTCTGGCGCAAGGTGAAGCCGACCCGGTATTCATCGATCTGGCCGTCGGCCGCCTCTTCGCCAAAACCGGCCACGACGGCGCGCAAGTCGGCCGCTTCCACCGTCAGCGTGTGGGTCAGGTAATGCACGGCGGCGCGGATCGAGACCGGGCGTATCAATTTGTCGGCTTCGCGGCAAGCCACGTAATACGCTTCCGGCAGCAGCAATTCGATGCCGCAGCCGGGCAGCAGGCGCGTGATCGATGGCGTGGCCTGGGTCCGCCATTGTTCCAGCGCGGCCGTGCGTTCGCCGATGAAGTCGGGCTGGCTGGCCGGGGTTTGCCAACGGAACAGGGGCGCGCCCACCGGCGCCACCACCGCCACCAGCAGATAGCGGGTGTCGGCCAGGAAGGGCGCCGTTTCGGGCGCCTTGGCGGCCGGCTTCTGCGGCGCGCCTTTCAGGGCCGCTTGCGCCAGTTTGGTGGTCTTGGCATAGGTTTCGGCATGGCTGCGCGGCAACTGGTCGATCGAGAACAGCGTCGGCGCCATCGCCATCTTGGTGCCCTCGGCCAGCAGATGGGCTTCGAAATGGCTTGCCAGGGTCTGCAGCAAATCGGGCGGAATCGGGCCGGAGGCGATCGTGAAGCGGGTCCAGGCCAGGATGGGCACGGCCACCAGCAGCGCGTCGTAACGCAGCGTGACGCCGTTTTCTTCTTGCGTGACGACGGTCGACTCGCTGACCGCCTCGACGCAATCCATCAGCACATCGTAGGCGCTCAAGTCTTCCTTGAACAGGCTGGCCAAGGTCGTGTCGATGGTGTCCTGGTGGCTGGACTTGAGTAACTTCTGGAGCTGCGTATCCAGGCTGTGTTCCCAGGCCCGCTCTTCGATGCGGCTGGCCGCCTGCACGATTGCCTGGGCAAAGGTGACGAGGCGCTGGCTGTCGGCAGTCAGTTTATGGGATGAATCTTTGGATGGACGACGCATAGCGGGATAAGAGTCTCTGGAAAGTGAAAAAAATGGATGAATAGCAGGGAAGCAATGATAAACCCTTATATACCCTATTGTAGTGGATTCGGCCACTGTCGACGCAGAAGCCCGCGACAGATCAAGCCAGATGCTCCATATTTCGGCGCCAACGGTGCTCGCGGCCCGGCTTTGCCGACGGCGCGGGCGAAAAAAAACGCCGGACGAAGCCGGCGTTTTTGCGCTATTGAGATGCGGCTATCAAGCGGCCAGCAATTGGCGCAACACGAATGGCAAGATACCGCCGTGTTTGTAGTAATCGACTTCGATCGGGGTGTCGATGCGCAGCAAGACCTTGACGTCGACGCTGCTGCCGTCTTCGCGGTGGATCACCAGGGTCACCAATTGTTGCGGCTTGATGTCGCCTTCCATGCCCTTCAGGTCGTACGTTTCGCGGCCGGTGATGCCGAGCGATTGCACGCTGTCGTCGCCGATGAATTGCAGCGGCAGCACGCCCATGCCGACCAGATTGGAGCGGTGGATGCGTTCGAACGAGCGCGTGATGACCGCCTTGACGCCCAGCAATTGGGTGCCTTTCGCGGCCCAGTCGCGCGACGAGCCGGTACCGTATTCTTCGCCGCCAAATACCATCGTCGGTGTGCCTTCGGCAACATAGCGCATGGCTGCGTCGTAGATCGACATTTCCTCGCCGGACGGCTGGTGCAACGTGATGCCGCCTTCGACCGCGGAACCGTCGGCCTTGGCCGGTATCATGCGGTTCTTGATGCGGACATTGGCGAAGGTGCCGCGCATCATGATTTCATGGTTGCCGCGGCGCGAGCCGTAGGAATTGAAATCGGCTTTCATGACGCCGTTGGCCAGCAGCCATTTACCGGCCGGGCCGCTTTCCTGGATCGAACCGGCCGGGGAGATATGGTCGGTGGTGATCGAATCGCCGAACACGCCCAGGGCGCGCGCGCCTTCGATGCCGGTGGCGACCGCTTTCGGCGTCATCGTGAAGTCGTCAAAGAATGGCGGCTCGGCGATGTAAGTCGATTTCGGCCAGTTGTAGACTTGCCCTTCGACGGTCGTGACTTTTTCCCACAGCTTGCCCGGTGCACCCTTGACGTCGGCGTAATTGGCCTTGAAAGTCTTGGCGTTCATGGCGAATTTCATCAAGGCGGCCACTTCGGCCGAGCTTGGCCAGATATCGCCCAGGTAGACATCCTTGCCGCCCTTGCCCTTGCCAACCGGTTCGGTCATCAAGTCGCGCGTCATATTGCCGGCGATCGCATAGGCCACCACCAGCGGTGGCGAGGCCAGGAAGTTCGAGCGGATATTCGGATGGATGCGCGCCTCGAAATTGCGATTGCCCGACAAGACGGCGGAGGCGACGATGTCGTTGGTGGCGATGGCCGCGTTCAGTTCCGGGGTCAGGTCGCCGGCATTGCCGATGCAGGTGGTGCAACCGTAGGCGGTCACGCCGAAGCCGAGTTTTTCCAGGTACGGCAGCAGGCCGGCGGCGGTCAGGTATTCGGTCACGACGCGCGAGCCGGGCGCCAGCGAGGTCTTGATGTGGGGCGCCACTTTCAGGCCCGCTTCGACGGCTTTCTTGGCCAGCAGGCCGGCCGCCAGCATCACGCTCGGGTTCGAGGTGTTGGTGCAGGACGTGATAGCGGCGATCAGCACGTCGCCATTCATGACTTTTACGCCGTTCGTGGTTTCATACACGGCGTTCAGATCGGCCGGGTTCTTGTTGAAGCCGTTTTCGGTGGTCGGTTTGGCGAACAGTTCGGCGAAATTGGCCTTGACGTTGCCGATTTCGATGCGGTCTTGCGGGCGCTTCGGGCCGGCCAGCGATGGCGCCACCGATGCCAGGTCGAGCGTGACCATGCGGGTGTAATCGATGTCGCCCGCTTTCGGGATGCCGAACAGGTTTTGCGCCTTGAAATAGGCTTCGAAGGCGGCGATTTCAGCCTTGCTGCGGCCCGTGCCCTGGAAATACTCGATGGTCGCTTCGTCGACCGGGAAGAAGCCCATGGTGGCGCCGTATTCCGGTGCCATGTTGGCGATGGTGGCGCGGTCGGTCAGCGACAGCGAGCGGGTGCCTTCGCCGAAGAATTCGACGAATTTGCCGACCACTTTTTCCTTGCGCAGCAATTCGGTGATGGTCAATACCAGATCGGTGGCGGTGCAACCTTCGCGCAGCGCGCCGGTCAGGTTGACGCCGATCACGTCGGGCGTCAAGAAATACACCGGCTGGCCCAGCATGCCCGCTTCCGCCTCGATCCCGCCCACGCCCCAGCCGACCACGCCGATGCCGTTGATCATGGTGGTGTGCGAATCGGTGCCGACCAGGGTGTCGGGATAATAGATCTCGTCTTTCTTGTCCTTGATCTTGTGCACGCCGCGCGCCAGGTATTCCAGGTTGACCTGGTGGACGATGCCGAAGCCGGGCGGCACCACGCCGAAGGTGTCAAATGCCTGCATGCCCCATTTCATGAACTGGTAGCGCTCGTTGTTGCGCGAGAATTCCAGTTTCATGTTCAGGTCGAGCGCCTTCTTTTCGCGGTAGTGATCGATGGTGACCGAATGGTCGACCACCAGATCGACCGGCACCAGCGGCTCGATGTTTTTCGGGTTCAAGCCCATCTTGCTGGCGACATTGCGCATCGCCGCCAGGTCGGCCAGCAGGGGGACGCCGGTGAAATCTTGCAGCACCACGCGCGACACGACGAACGGGATCTCGTCGCTGCGATCGGCGGTCGGGCCCCAGCTCGCCAATTGCCTGACGTGTTCTTCGGTGACTTTTTTGCCGTCGCAATTGCGCAGCACCGATTCGAGTACGATACGAATCGATACCGGCAGGCGGGAAACATTGATGCCCAGGTTTTTTTCCAGCGCAGGGAGCGAGTAAAACTTGCCCTTCTTGCTATCCGAAATTTTAAAATCCTTGAGCGTGTTCAGGGTGTTGCGGGACATGACCTCTCCTTGTTGGGTATCGTTTATTATTGCTTGATGGGGACTGCGGTGCTGCCTGCGCTCAGGTGGCGGCCGGCTTGGCTGGCTCGGCGGCGGGCGCGTCGAGCGGTTTGGCTGGCGCCGGCTTGATCTGCTCGGCGTCCTTGCATTCATTGGCCAGTTGATGATTATGTTTCGAATCGAGCAACATGCCCTTGGCCGGGATGCCGATCCAGATCAAGCCATACAAGCGGTTTTCAAAGCGCTGCGCACCGGTGGTGGTGCCGACCTGGGTCAGACGGTGCAAGCGTTTCTTCCAGCGCAGCGCGATATGGCTTTCGTCGTTGGTGTTGCGGAAGATGGTGACCTTGTCGCCCAGCTCGCAATTGAAATCGGTGCTGGAGGCGCCGGCCGTATCGGGCTCGTCCGCTTCCTCGTCCGGCACGGCCGGCTTGGCTGCCGCTTTGGCGGTCTTGGATTTGGATTTGGCCTTGGCTTTCACCGGTTTCTTGGTGGTGGCGACAGCGTCGTCGGCATAGGCGACGGGCGCCAGCGACATGGTCAGGGCGCCCAGCGCGAGGCTGCAGGCGAGGGCTAGTTTGGAGATCGACATCGTTGTAGTTCCAGTCAGGGGTCTAGGGGACGAGGGTGTTGAGCAGGGTGACGGCCGATTCCGGCAGGGCCAGGCCGGCCAGTTTGGCGCGTTGCAAAACGGTCCAATAATATCGGTAGCTGGCGCGGTCGTGCAAGCGGCCATTCTGGGCGATCGGGCCCCATTGCACGCGCGCCGCTTCCTGCAAGATATTGGCCGCTTCATTGACTTCCGAAATGCGCGGCGTAAAAGCCTTGATGACGGGCTTGATCTGGTCCGGGTGGATGCTCCACATGCGGGTATAGCCGAATTCGACCGCCGCGCGCTGGGCGTCGTTGGCGACTACGGCCGAATCCTTGATATCGGTGGTCACATTATGCGAGGGCACCTTGCCGTGCGCGTGGCAGGCGGCGGCGATTTCAAGCTTGGCACGCACCACCAGCGGGTGCGTGAACTGGCCCGGGGTGCGCATCGCGTTGGCGGGAATGGCGCCGTAATGGGCCGAGACGAAATCCATGATGCCAAACGACAGGCATTCCACCTGCGCCAGCGCGGCAATGGCGTAGGCGTCGCGCAGCGCGCCGTGGGTCTCGATCAGCACATGCACGGGCAGCGCGTCGCGCCCGGCGCGCTGGGCGTAGGTATTGATCATGTCGATCGCCTGGCTGACCTCTTGCACGCTATTCGCCTTCGGCAGCGCGATATACGCCAGTTGCGGCGCGGCCGCGCAAATGATGGCCAGGTCTTGCTCGAAAAACGGGCTGGACAGGTCATGCACGCGCACGCCGATGCGCTTGAACTGATTGTCCTCGCTCAGCAGGATGGCCGTGACCATGCGCGCGTGCGCTTCCTCGTTGCCGGCGCCGACCCCGTCTTCGCAGTCGAAAGTGATGTCGAACAGAGGGCCAAGCTCTTGTTGCAAAGCAATCGATTTACGCATCAGCTTTTCGGAGCCGGCGTAGTGGTCGCAAGCGGCGAGCAGCAGCGGCTGGCGTTTGCCTTGGAATAAAACCTCGGAAGGGTGCATGCTTGACGCATTCTGAAGATGAGCAGTGCTCGGTGAAGCAGCCGCACTGGCAGTGCGGCGCGGGCGGCGCGGCGGGGCGGTGCTCTGCCCCGTGCGCCGGTGTGGTGTTAGCCCAGCAGGTGCTTGACGCCGTTTTGCTCTTCGAGCAATTCGTTCAAGGTTACATTGATGCGTTCTTGCGAGAAGGCGTCGACCGTCAAGCCCTGGACGATCTTGTATTCGCCGTTGTCGGTGGTCACCGGGAAGCCGAAAATGACGCCTTCCGGGATACCGTAGGAGCCGTCGGAGGCGATGCCCATGGTGGTCCACTTGCCGTTGGTGCCGATGACCCAGTCATGCATATGGTCGATCGCGGCATTGGCGGCCGAGGCGGCCGAAGACAGGCCGCGCGCGTCAATGATGGCGGCGCCGCGCTTGCCGACGGTCGGCAGGAAAGTGTCGCGGTTCCAGGCGTCGTCGTTGATCATGTCCTTGACCGAGGCGCCGTCGATTTCCGCGTAGCGGTAGTCGGCGTACATGGTCGGCGAGTGGTTACCCCAGACAAACAATTTTTCAATCGCGGCAACCGGCTTGCCGGTCTTGGCGGCGATTTGCGACAACGCGCGGTTGTGGTCCAGGCGCAGCATGGCGGTGAAATTCTTGGCCGGCAGCGAAGGCGCCGATTTCATCGCGATATAAGCGTTGGTGTTGGCTGGATTGCCCACCACCAGCACCTTGACGTTGCGCGAAGCGACGGCGTCGAGCGCCTTGCCTTGCACCGTGAAGATCTGGGCGTTCGCTTCCAGCAGGTCCTTGCGTTCCATGCCGGGGCCGCGCGGACGGGCGCCGACCAGCAGGGCCACATCGATATCTTTGAAGGCGGTCATCGGATCGGCGTGCGCGGTCATGCCGGCCAGCAGCGGGAAGGCGCAATCGTCGATTTCCATCATGACGCCCTTGAGGGCCTTCTGGGCTTTTTCGTCGGCGATTTCAAGCAATTGCAGGATGACGGGCTGGTCTTTGCCTAGCATGTCGCCGTTGGCGATGCGGAACAGCAGGGCGTAGCCGATCTGGCCGGCGGCGCCGGATACTGCAACACGCATTGGGGTTTTAGCCATGATGAATCTCCAAAGTGGGAAAGAAAACTTGCTCGAAGCTGGGCTTACGCTTATCCGGAAAACTGTAATGATACCAAAACCGCAGGGCGGTGCCGATTTGACCCCGCGCGCCGTGGTTTTTTTGGCCGCAGGCTGCGCGCGCGGGCGGAAAATTCACGGGTAAGGGGCGCATGGCGCGTTGCCGGGGTCCGGATCGGGGCGAGTTTAGGCCGGAGTATCGCTTCTGTCAATCATATCTTATGTCTTATATAAGACAGATAAGTTCACGCATTTACTGGACGTGGAGGGGCTTTTGTGGTGAAATCTCGACCTATGAATCCCGCCCCGCCCAATCCGACCATGAGTGCCCCTGCCGCCAGCGGGGCTGCCAGTGCGACGCCCGGCGCGGCCGGGTCCCCGACTTTCAGTCCCCTGTATCAGCAAATCAAGGCCTTGATCACGCAAAGCCTGCAATCGGGCGAATGGAAGCCGGGCGAGCTGATCCCCAGCGAAGTCGAGCTGGCCGGCCGCTTCAAGGTCAGCCAGGGCACCGTGCGCAAGGCGATCGACGAGCTGGCCGCCGAAAATCTGGTCATGCGGCGCCAGGGCAAGGGCACTTTCGTCTCGACCCACCACGAGGCGCGCGCCCATTTTCGCTTCCTGCGCCTGGTGCCCGACGAAGGCGTGCCGCATTATCCGGAAAGCAAATTCATCGAAGTCAAGCGAGTGCGCGCGCCGGCCGACGTGGCGCGCCTGATCGACCTGAAATCGGGCGATGCCGTGATCTTCATCAAGCGCGTCCAATCCTTCGACGGCATGCCCACCATCGTCGAGGAATTATGGTTGCCGGGCCTGATCTTCAAGGGCTTGACGGCCGAGCGCCTGGTCGAATACAAGGGTCCCATGTATGGCTTGTTCGAAACCGAGTTCGGGACCCGCATGATACGCGCCTCCGAGCAAATCCGCGCGGTGTGCGCCGACGCTGCCGCCGCCAGTTTATTGCACGTCGCGTTGGGAACGCCCTTATTGTGTTCCGAGCGCGTCTCATTCACCTATGGCGACAAGCCGGTCGAGCTGCGCCGTGGCCTGTATTCGACGGCCCGGCACCATTACCAGAATGAGTTAAGTTAAGGGTGGCGCCCGGTGGGGCGCCACCCTGGAGACAGGTTCACAATGCCTAGGCGGCAATGTGGCGCTAAAAACACGTTGAACTACGGAAAGTAGCAACCAGAGTGCGCGCCCGAGCACTATTTTTTTATATGTAACAATAGATATTGGTCTGAGATGCGAAAATCGGCGAAAATCGCAGCTTCAATATTTGTTCTAGCTCAAGGGGAGGTTTTGTTATGTCTGAAGCCGTAAGAGAAGTGCCAAAAAAAGAACGGCCGAAATTTACCAATATCCATGTCACGGAATTGTCTAATTATCGCCTGCCTTTGGCCGGCGTCGTGTCCATCCTGCACCGCATCAGCGGTTTCCTGATGTTCATGCTGTTGCCGTTCGTGTTGTACCTGCTGGAATTGAGCCTGCGTTCGGAAATCTCGTTTTCCTACTTCCAGGGCATCGCCTCGAACTGGTTCGTCAAGCTGATCCTGTTGGCGCTGGTGTGGGGTTATATGCAGCATTTCTGCGCCGGCGTGCGCCATTTGTTCATGGATGTACATTGCGCGATTGAAAAAGAGTCGGCCCGCAAGACGGCCGCGAGCGTGCTGGTGGTCAGCCTGACGCTGACTTTTATCGTTGCCTTGAAACTGTTTGGAGTATTTTGATGGCAAACATCGGACCGAAACGCCTCGTCGTCGGCGCCCACTATGGCTTGAAGGACTGGCTGGCGCAACGCATCACCGCCGTCCTGATGGTGATCTACACTGTCACCCTGCTGGTTTGTTTCTTGACCGGTAACAATTTCAGCTATGAAGGCTGGGCCGGCTTGTTCGCCCAGCAATGGTTCAAGCTGTTCAGCCTGGCCACCTTGCTCGGCTTGTTTTACCACGCCTGGGTTGGCATGCGCGACATCTGGATGGATTACGTGAAAGCCGTCGGCGTCCGTCTTACCTTGCAAATTGCCACGCTGCTGTGGTTGATCGTTTGTGCCGCCTGGACGGTGCAAATACTCTGGAGTGTGTAATCGTGGCAAATTTTAAATCTACAATCCCGACCCGCCGCTTCGACGCGGTCATCATCGGCGCCGGCGGTTCCGGCATGCGCGCATCCCTGCAACTGGCCGAAGCCGGCTTGAACGTGGCGGTGCTGTCGAAAGTTTTCCCGACCCGCTCGCACACCGTGGCGGCCCAGGGCGGCATCGGCGCCTCGCTTGGTAATATGGCCGAGGATAACTGGTTCTGGCATATGTTCGACACCGTCAAGGGCGGCGACTATCTGGGCGACCAGGATGCGATCGAATTCATGTGCCGCGAAGCGCCGAAAGTGGTCTACGAACTGGAGCACTTCGGCATGCCCTTCGACCGCAATCCGGATGGCACCATTTACCAGCGTCCGTTCGGCGGCCACACCGCCAACTTCGGCGAGAAAGCCGTGCAGCGCGCCTGCGCCGCGGCCGACCGCACCGGCCACGCGCTGCTGCACACCCTGTACCAGCGCAATGTGCGCGCGCGTACCCACTTCTTCGTCGAATGGATGGCGCTCGACCTGATACGCGACGCCGACGGCGACGTGATCGGCGTGGTCGCGCTGGAAATGGAAACCGGCGAATGCATGATCCTGGAAGCCAAGACCACGGTCATGGCAACGGGCGGCGCGGGGCGTATTTTTGCCGCCTCGACGAATGCCTTCATCAATACCGGCGACGGCACCGGCATGGCGGCGCGCGCCGGCTTGCCGCTGCAAGACATGGAATTCTGGCAATTCCACCCGACCGGCGTGGCCGGTGCGGGCGTCCTGATCACCGAAGGCGTGCGCGGCGAAGGCGGCATCCTGATCAATAGCGAAGGCGAGCGTTTCATGGAACGCTACGCGCCGCAATACAAGGATCTGGCGCCGCGCGACTTCGTGTCGCGCTCGATGGACCAGGAAATCAAGGAAGGCCGCGGCTGCGGTCCGAACAAGGATCACGTCTTGCTCGACTTGCGCCATATCGGCGCCGACACCATCGCCAAGCGCTTGCCGTCGATTTTGGAAATCGGCCACAAGTTCGCCAACGTCGACGCCACCAAGGAACCGATTCCCGTGGTGCCGACGATTCACTACCAGATGGGCGGTATCCCGACCAATATCCACGGCCAAGTGGTGGCGCCGCAAGACGGCAACCCGGTCGCCGTGGTGAATGGCTTGTACGCGATCGGCGAATGCGCCTGCGTCTCGGTGCATGGCGCCAACCGCCTGGGCACCAATTCCCTGCTCGACTTGCTGGTGTTCGGCCGCGCGGCCGGCAACCATATCGTCGCCAGCAAACTCAAGGAAAAGGAAAACAAGGCTTTGCCAGCCGACGCCGCGAAACCGGCCATGGAACGCCTGGCGCGCCTGGAAGAGTCGACCGGCAGCGAAACCGTGCAGGGCGTCGCCAACGACATCCGCGCCACCATGCAAAAGTATTGCGGCGTGTTCCGCACCGACGAATTGCTCCAGCAAGGCTACAAGGAAATCATGGTCCTCGACGAGCGCCGCAAGCACGTCGCGTTCAAGGATAAATCGAAAGTGTTCAACACGGCCCGCGTGGAAGCGCTGGAGCTGGACAATCTGATCGAAACGGCAAAGGCGACCATCACCTCGGCCGTGGCGCGCAAGGAATCGCGCGGCGCCCATGCGCACAGCGATTTCCCCGATCGCGACGACGATAACTGGATGAAGCATACGCTGTGGTACTCGGAAGGCAACCGCCTGGAGTACAAGCCGGTCATCACGAAACCGCTGACGGTCGATACCTTCAAGCCAAAACCACGCACATTCTAAGGTCGCACCATGACACGTACAGTTAAACTCAAGATCTACCGCTACGATCCGGATACGGATACGAAGCCGTACATGCAAGACGTCACCGTCGAATTGCAAGACAGCGACAAGATGCTGCTCGACGCGCTGCAGCGCATCAAATCCGACGTCGACGATTCGCTGTCGCTGCGCCGCTCGTGCCGCGAAGGCGTGTGCGGTTCGGACGCCATGAATATCAATGGCAAGAACGGCCTGGCCTGCACCACCAACTTGAACGAGCTGACCCAGCCTATCGTGCTGCGTCCGCTGCCGGGCTTGCCGGTGATACGTGACTTGATCGTCGACATGACGCAATTTTTCAAGCAATACGATTCGATCAAGCCTTTCCTGATCAATGAATCGATTCCGCCTGAAAAAGAGCGGCTGCAATCGCCCACCGAACGCGAAGAACTCGACGGCCTGTACGAGTGCATCCTGTGCGCGTGCTGCTCGACGTCGTGCCCCTCGTTCTGGTGGAATCCGGACAAGTTCGTCGGCCCGGCCGGCTTGCTGCAAGCCTACCGCTTCATCGCCGACAGCCGCGACGAAGCCACCGGCGAGCGCCTGGATAACCTGGAAGATCCTTACCGCTTGTTCCGCTGCCACTCGATCATGAATTGCGTCGACGTTTGCCCGAAAGGCTTGAACCCGAACAAGGCGATCGGCAAGATCAAGGAATTGATGGTAAGGCGCGCGATCTGAGCGATAACGCGCCTGCCTTTGTTGTACCGTGCCCCCGGATGTCGGGGGCACACAGTATAGTGTTGAACAAAATGACAGAATCAAGCCTACCCACGCATCAATCCGACCCGGCCAACCGCGCCCGCCTGCGCTGGCGCTCGCGCCGCGGCTTGCTGGAAAATGATCTGATCTTGACCCGTTTTCTCGACGCGCACGAAACCGCCTTGACCGACCAGGAAGTGGACGCGCTGACGCGTTTGCTCGATTTGTCGGACAATGCCTTAATGGATCTGGTACTGGCCCGCAAGGAGCCGGAAGGCGAAGTCGACTTGCCGCATGTGCGCGCGCTGCTGCAGCGCTTGCGAGTCGCCTAGGCGAGGCGCCAAGGCGATGCCGAGGCGACGCCAAGGCGCGCCAAGGCGGCGCACTACTACCAGAATTTTTGATTTTTATTTCGACTCACTCCGGAGAAGGAAGAGCCCATGAATACCTCTGACAAAAAAGCCACCCTGTCGTTTTCCGATGGCAGCCCATCGATCGACTTTCCCATCTACGAAGGCACGGTCGGCCCGGAAGTCATCGACATCCGCAAGCTCTACGCGGGCACCGGCAAATTCACTTACGACCCGGGCTTCATGTCCACCGCCGCCTGCAATTCCTCGATCACCTACATCGACGGCGACAAGGGCGAATTGCTGTATCGCGGCTATCCGATCGAACAATTGGCGGTCAACGCCGACTTCATGGAAAGCTGCTACCTGCTGCTGAACGGCGAATTGCCGAATGCCGCACAAAAGGCGCAATTCGTCACCACCGTGACCCAGCACACCATGGTGCACGAGCAGATGCAATTCTTTTTCCGTGGCTTCCGCCGCGACGCCCATCCGATGTCGGTGCTGGTCGGCACGGTCGGTGCTCTGGCCTCGTTCTACCATGATTCGCTCGACATCAACGATCCGCGCCACCGCGAAGTGTCGGCCATCCGCCTGATCGCCAAGATGCCGACCCTGGTCGCCATGTCGTACAAATACTCGATCGGCCAGCCTTTCGTGTATCCGCGCAACGACCTGTCGTACAGCGCCAATTTCATGCGCATGATGTTCGGCAATCCTTGTGAGGAATACAAGGTTAACGACGTGCTGGTGCGCGCGCTGGACCGCATCTTGCTGTTGCACGCGGACCACGAGCAAAACGCGTCGACTTCGACCGTGCGCCTGGCCGGCTCCTCGGGCGCCAACCCGTTTGCCTGCATCGCGGCCGGCATCGCCTGCCTGTGGGGCCCGGCTCACGGCGGCGCCAACGAGGCGGCCTTGAACATGCTCAAGGAAATCGGCAGCGTCGACAAGATTCCCGAGTTCATCGCCAAGGTCAAGGACAAGAATTCCGGCGTCAAGCTGATGGGCTTTGGCCACCGCGTCTACAAGAACTTTGACCCGCGCGCCAAGCTGATGCGCGAGACCTGCTATGAAGTGCTGGAAGAGTTGGGCTTGCAAGACGACCCGCTGTTCAAGCTGGCCATGGCGCTGGAAAAAATCGCGCTGGAAGACGAATACTTCGTGTCGCGCAAGCTGTACCCGAACGTCGACTTTTACTCCGGCATCGTGCAATCGGCGCTCGGCATTCCGGTGTCGCTGTTCACCGGTATCTTCGCGATGGCGCGCACCATCGGCTGGATCGCGCAATGGAATGAAATGATTTCCGATCCCGAGCAAAAAATCGGCCGTCCGCGCCAATTGTTCGTCGGTTCCACGACCCGCGAAGTGCAGCCTATCGACAAACGCGCTTAAGTTCCCGGCGCCGGCCATGGCCGAAAAAAAGCGAGCCTGCGGGTTCGCTTTTTTTTTTGCCGCTGCCACTTGCGGCGACGCGCTACCGCGTCCGGCAAGCTTCCAAGCTCAATGAATGGCTCAGATCGGAAAAATCATGGATCGCATCACGGCCGCGCAAGTGTTTGTCGAAATTGCCGAGCGGGGCAGCATGGTGGCGGCTGCCGACGCGCTATCCATGTCGCGCGCGATGGTCACGCGCTACCTGGCCCAGATGGAGCGCTGGGCCGGCGCCCGCCTGTTGCACCGCAGTACGCGCCGCCTGAGCCTGACCGACGCCGGCGACGCCACCCTGCTGCGCTGCCGCCAGATGCTGGAAGTGGCAGCCAGCATGGCCGTCGGCGCCGACGATGGCGCCGAGTCGCCCAGCGGCTTGCTGCGCATCACGTGTTCGCAAACGCTGGCGCAGACGGCGCTGGCGCCGGCTGTCACCCAATTCTTGCGGCGCTACCCGCGCGCGGCCGTCGACTTGCAGATTGAAAACCGGGCCGTCAACCTGGTCGAGCAGCGCATCGACCTGGCGCTGCGCATCACCAATGCGCTGGAGCCGAATCTGATCGCGCGCGAACTGGGGCGTTGCGAGTCGGTGGTGTGTGCGGCGCCCGCCTACCTGGCCGCGCGCGGCACGCCGCGCCGGGCCGAAGAGTTGGTCGCGCACAATTGCCTGACCTATACGTATTTCGGCAAGAGCTTGTGGCAATTCACCACGCGCCACGGCGCGACCCTGTCGGTGCCGGTGGGCGGCAACCTGTCGGCCAACGAATCGCTGGTGCTGATGATGGCAACAGTGGAGGGGGCCGGCATTTCGCTGCAACCGCTGTTTTCGGCCGCGCCCCTGATTGCCGCCGGCCAATTGGTGGCGCTGCTGCCCGACTATCAACCGCAGCAGATGGGCATTTACGCCATCTACACGTCGCGCCGGCACATGGCGCCGGTGCTGCGCGCCATGCTCGATTTCCTGGTCGAATGGTATGACGCTGATCCGCGCTGGCTGGCCGCGACCGGCTGCAAGCCGGGCCATCCATGAGCGCTGCGGTGCGCATATGTGCGTCCACATTTACGTCCAAATTATTCGCGCTGGCCATTGTTGCGTTACAATGTCGCGTGCTATTCCAGATAAAATTTTCTGAATGCCGATGCAATAAAGCCCTTCCCCACAACTTGATGTGCAATCCGCTAACCGGTCAGGCCGTGTCGCGGAAGGTTAGATTAACCCGCTAATCTCGCGAAGCGCGAAGAAAGGTGAGCAATATGATGCAACAATTTACGTCCAACTCCTACCTGTTTGGTGGGAACGCCCCGTACGTGGAAGACCTGTACGAAGCGTACCTGAACAACCCGGGCTCGGTGCCGGATAACTGGCGCGCCTATTTCGACGCGATGCAAAACGTGCCCGCCGTCGATGGCTCGAACAAGCCCGATGTGGCGCATGCCTCCGTGGTGGCCTCGTTTGCCGAGCGCGCCAAGGCCGGTCCGATCCGCGTCGTCACCGCCTCGCTGGACGCCGAAATGGGCCGCAAGCGCGTCGCCGCGACCCAGTTGATTGCCGCCTACCGCTACCTCGGCACGCACTGGGCCAATCTGGACCCGCTGCAACGCCAGGAACGGCCCATGATCCCGGAACTGGAACCGAGCTTTTACGGGTTCACCGACGCCGACATGGACACGGTTTTCAATATCAGTAACACCTATTTCGGCCCGGAAACGGCATCGCTGCGCGATCTGCTCAATTTCCTGCGCGACACCTATACCCGTTCCATCGGCGCCGAGTTCATGTACATCTCGGACCCGGCCGAAAAGCGTTGGCTGCAGGAAAAACTGGAATCGATCCGTTCCACGCCGAGCTTTTCCAATGAAAAGAAAATCCACATCCTCGACCGCCTGACGGCCGCCGAAGGCCTGGAGCGCTATCTGCACACCAAATACGTGGGCCAGAAGCGCTTCTCGCTCGAAGGCAGTGAAACCTTCATTGCCTCGATGGACGAGACCATCCAGCGCGCCGGCGAAAAAGGCGTGCAGGAAATCGTCATCGGCATGGCCCACCGGGGCCGCTTGAACGTGCTGGTGAACACCCTGGGCAAGAGCCCGCAGGAATTGTTCGAGGAATTCGAAGGCAAGCACGGCGAAGACTTGCCATCCGGCGACGTCAAATATCACCAGGGTTTCTCCAGCGATATTTCGACGGCCGGCGGCCCGGTCCACCTGTCGCTGGCCTTCAATCCATCGCACCTGGAAATCGTCAACCCGGTAGTCGAAGGTTCGGTCAAGGCCCGCATGGACCGTCGCGGCGACAAGGAAGGCGCCCAAGTGCTGCCTATCCTGGTGCATGGCGACGCCGCCTTCGCCGGCCAGGGCGTGGTCATGGAAACGCTGAATCTGGCGCAAACCCGTGGCTACCACACGGGCGGCACGGTGCATATCGTGATCAACAACCAGATCGGCTTCACCACCTCCGACCCGCGCGACTCGCGTTCGACGCTGTATTGCTCGGACGTGGTCAAGATGATCGAGGCGCCGGTGCTGCACATTAACGGCGACGATCCCGAAGCCGTCGTGCTGGCCACGCAAATTGCGCTCGACTACCGGATGGAATTCAAGAAGGACATCGTCCTCGACATCATCTGTTACCGCAAGTTGGGCCATAACGAACAAGATACGCCGGCGCTGACCCAGCCGCTGATGTACAAGAAGATCGCCCAGCATCCAGGCACCCGCAAGCTGTACGCCGACAAACTGGCGGCGCAGGGCGTGATCGCGGCCGACGGCGGCGACGCCATGGTTGCGGCCTTCCGCGACGCGATGGACGCCGGCAAGCATACGGTCGATCCCGTCATTTCGAATTTCAAGAACAAGTTCGCGGTCGACTGGCTGCCGTTCCTGAACCGCAAATGGACCGACGTGGCCGACACGGCCGTGCCGATGACGGAATTGAAACGCCTGGCCGTACGCATCACCACCGTGCCGGACGATTTCAAGGTCCACTCGCTGGTCGAGAAAGTCCTGGGCGATCGCGCCACCATGGGCCGCGGCGAAATGAACCTGGATTGGGGCATGGGCGAGCATCTGGCTTACGCCACGTTGGTCTCGTCCGGCTATGCGATCCGCCTGACCGGCCAGGACGCCGGCCGTGGCACCTTCGTGCATCGCCACGCTGTCTTGCATGACCAGAACCGCGAACGCTGGGATGCCGGCACCTATGTGCCGCTGGCCAATGTGTCGGACAACCAGGCGCCGTTTACCGTCATCGATTCGGTCTTGTCGGAGGAAGCCGTGCTGGCCTTCGAATACGGTTATTCGAGCGCCGAACCGAACACCCTGACGATCTGGGAAGCCCAGTTCGGCGACTTCGCCAACGGCGCCCAAGTGGTGATCGACCAGTTCATCAGCTCCGGCGAAGTGAAGTGGGGCCGCGCCAACGGCCTGGTGATGATGTTGCCGCACGGGTACGAAGGCCAGGGTCCGGAGCATTCCTCGGCCCGTCCCGAGCGTTTCCTGCAATTGTGCGCCGACAACAACATGCAAGTGGTGCAGCCGACGTCGGCCTCGCAGATTTTCCATTTGCTGCGCCGCCAGATGGTGCGCCAGTTCCGCAAGCCATTGGTGATCCTGACGCCGAAATCGCTGTTGCGCAACAAGGACGCCGGCTCGCCGCTGACCGACCTGGCCAAGGGCGCCTTCCACACCGTGATCGGCGAAGTGGACGAGAAAATCGACGCCAAGAAGGTCAAGCGCGCGATCGCTTGCTCCGGCAAGGTGTACTACGACCTGGTCAATGCCCGCAAGACGCGCGGCCAGAGCGATACGGCGATCATCCGGATCGAGCAGTTGTATCCTTTCCCGCACAAATCGTTTGCCGCGGAATTGAAAAAATTCCCCAACCTGAACGAAGTGGTGTGGGCGCAGGACGAGCCGCAAAACCAGGGACCATGGTTCCAGATTCAACACAATATCTTCGAAAGCATGGAAGCGGGTCAGCGCCTGGCGTATGCCGGCCGTCCCGCCTCCGCGTCGCCTGCCGTCGGTTACTACGACAAGCACTACGCGCAGCAAAAGGAATTGCTGGAAACGGCATTCTCGAAGTTAAAAGGTTTTATCCTGACCAAATAAACACAGGGCGCCGCGCGGGGAGCGTGGCGCCGCAATGACACAATACACGGAGTAATAAATGGCACAAATCGAAGTCAAGGTTCCACAATTGTCGGAATCGGTTGCGGAAGCGACCCTGCTAACATGGCACAAGAAAGTCGGCGAGCCGGTTGCCCGCGACGAAAACATGATTGACATCGAAACCGATAAAGTGGTGCTGGAATTGCCGGCGCCTAACGCCGGCGTGATCGTCCAGATCATCAAGGGCGACGGCAGCATCGTGGTGGCCGGCGAAGTGATCGCCATCATCGATACCGAAGGTTCGGCCAAGGTGAGCCCGATGGAAGTGTCTTCCGTGCCGGCGCCGGTATTGGCGGCTGCGGCTCAAGCGGCCCCGGCCACGAGCAAGGGCGACGTGGCGATGCCAGCCGCAGCCAAATTGCTGTCGGAAAATAATATGGCGGCCTCGCAAGTGACCGGCAGCGGCAAGGATGGCCGCGTCACCAAGGGCGACGTGCTGAGCGCCTTGGCCAGCGGCAATGCCGTCGCTTCCACTCCGCTGGGGGCGCCGGTCACCGCACCGGCAGCCGCTGCCGCCAAGCCGGCCGCGCCGGCCAAGGCCTTGCTGCAACAAGTGGCCGCGCCGACCCAGGCCAACCTGGGCGAACGCCCCGAAGAGCGGGTGCCGATGAGCCGCCTGCGCGCCCGCATCGCCGAGCGCCTGGTGCAATCGCAATCGACCAACGCGATTCTGACCACCTTCAATGAAGTCAATATGCAGCCGGTAATCGACTTGCGCAACAAGTACAAGGACAAGTTCGAGAAAGAGCATGGCGTCAAGCTCGGCTTCATGTCGTTCTTCGTCAAGGCCGCCGTCGCCGCGCTGAAGAAATACCCGATCATCAACGCTTCGGTCGACAATAACGACATCGTCTACCACGGTTACTTCGACATCGGCATCGCGGTCGGTTCGCCGCGCGGCCTGGTGGTGCCGATCATCCGCAACGCCGACCAGTTGTCGATTGCCGACATTGAAAAGAAAATCGGCGAATTCGGCGCCAAGGCCAAGGAAGGCAAGCTGACCCTGGACGACTTGACCGGCGGCACTTTCTCGATCTCGAACGGCGGCACCTTCGGTTCCATGCTGTCGACCCCGATCATCAACCCGCCGCAATCGGCGATCCTGGGCGTACATGCGACCAAGGACCGCGCCGTGGTCGAAAACGGCCAGGTGGTGGTGCGTCCGATGAATTATCTGGCCATGTCCTATGATCACCGCATCATCGACGGCCGCGAAGCCGTGCTCGGTCTGGTGGCCATGAAGGAAGCGCTGGAAGATCCGGCGCGCCTGCTGCTCGACCTGTAAGCCAGCGTAGGCGGCATCACCAGGCTTGATGGCGGACCGCTGGTCCGCCCCACCTTTTGTAGAGGGCTGACATGATCGTTTCCGAAGAAATCAAGCGTTTGCATGAGTTGCACCAGGCGGGCGCCTTGAGCGATGCCGAATTTGCGCAAGCCAAGGCCAGGCTGCTAAACGATGCGGGCAAGGCTGCGCCCGGTCCCGGTTCCGACCTGGTCGAGGAATTCAGCCGCCTGCGCCGTTCGCGCCGCGACCGCTGGCTGGGCGGCGTGTGCGGCGGGCTGGGCAAGGTGTCGGGCATGGAATCGTGGATCTGGCGCCTGGTCTTCATCTTGTTTACGCTGACCTTCGGCTTCAGCCTGGTGATTTATATTTTATTGTGGATTTTTGTTCCAGAAGAAGAGATGGGGAATTAAACAATGAGCACTACAAAACAATTTGACGTGGTCGTCATCGGCGCCGGCCCCGGCGGCTACATCGCCGCTATCCGCGCCGCGCAACTGGGTTTTTCGGTCGCTTGCGTCGACGAATGGTCGAACGCCAAGGGCGCTCCCGCGCCCGGCGGCACCTGCACCAACGTCGGTTGCATTCCCTCCAAGGCGCTGTTGCAATCGTCCGAGCATTTCGAGCATGCGGGCCACAGCTTCGCCGAGCATGGCATCGATGTTGCCGGCTTGAAGTTGAACCTGGGTCAAATGCTCAAGCGCAAGGATACCGTCGTCAAGCAAAACAATGACGGCATCTTGTACCTGTTCAAGAAAAACAAGATCAGCTTTTTCCATGGCCGCGCCGCTTTCGCCGGCGCCGCCACGGCCGAGGGCTATCCGCTCAGCGTCACCGGCGCCGTCAATGAAACCCTGAGCGCCAAGCACGTGGTGGTCGCGACCGGTTCCAACGCGCGCGCCTTGCCGGGCACGCCGTTTGACGAGAAATTGATCTTGTCGAACACGGGCGCGCTGGCAATCGATGCCGTGCCGGCCCGCTTGGGCGTGATCGGCGCCGGCGTGATCGGCCTGGAAATGGGCAGCGTCTGGCGCCGCCTTGGGGCCGACGTGACGGTACTGGAAGGCTTGCCTGTGTTCCTGGGCGCGGTCGACGAGCAAATCGCCAAGGAAGCGGCCAAGTTGTTCGCCAAGCAAGGCTTGAAAGTCAATCTCGGTTGCAAGATCGGTACCATCAAGGCCGGCAAGAAAGACGTCACGGTGGACTATGTCGACGCCAAGGGCGAGGCCCAGAAAGCCGTGTTCGACAAGCTGATCATCTCAATCGGGCGCAGCCCGAACACCGATGGCCTGGGCGCCGACAAGGCCGGCTTGCAACTCGACGAGCGCGGCTTCATCGCGGTCGACGCCGATTGCAAGACCAATTTGCCGAACGTGTGGGCGGTCGGCGACGTGGTGCGCGGCCCGATGCTGGCGCACAAGGCCGAAGAAGAGGGTGTCGCGGTGGCCGAGCGCATCGCCGGCCAGCATGGCCACACCAACTTCAACACCATTCCCTGGGTCATCTACACCTCGCCGGAAATCGCCTGGGTTGGCCAGACCGAGCAGCAGTTGAAGGCGGCCGGCGTCCAGTACAAGGCCGGCACTTTCCCGTTCATGGCGAATGGCCGCGCGCGCGCGCTGGGCGACACCTCGGGCATGGTCAAGTTCCTGGCCGACGCCGTCAGCGACGAGATCCTGGGCGTGCATATCATCGGGCCGATGGCTTCCGAATTGATTTCCGAAGCCGTGGTGGCGATGGAATTCAAGGCGTCCGCCGAAGACATCGCGCGCATTTGCCACGCCCACCCATCGCTGTCCGAAGCGACCAAGGAAGCTGCGCTGGCCGTTGACAAGCGCACCTTGAATTTTTAAGTAAGCGTCCCATCGGCCGGGCGGTGGCGCATAGCCGCCCGCCCGGTCGCAGCATGTCGAATCGAATCCCATGAACGTTGAAGAGTTTTACCAGAACGCGTTGCAGAAACGCGATTTCAAGGCCGACGCCGCCCAGCGGCGCGCGGTCGACCGTTTGCAGCGCGGCTATGAAGAGTGGGTCGGCTTCAAGGCCCGGCGCTCGAATAGTTTCAAGCGCCTCATCAACCGTCCGGCGGTGCCGCGCGGCGTATATATGTGGGGCGGGGTAGGGCGCGGTAAGTCGTTCTTGATGGATAGCTTCTATTCGGTGGTACCGCTGGTGCGCAAGACGCGCCTGCACTTCCATGAATTCATGCGCGGCGTGCACCGCCAGCTCGATGAATTGAAGGGCATCGCCGATCCGCTCGACGAGGTCGCCAAGCGCATCGCCAAGAAGTACCGCCTGATCTGTTTCGACGAATTCCATGTCTCCGACATTGCCGACGCGATGATTCTGTATAACCTGTTGTCGGCTCTGTTCGACAACGGCGTGTCCTTCATCATGACCTCGAACTATGATCCGGACTTGCTGTATCCGGACGGCTTGCACCGCGACCGCATGCTGCCCACCATCGCCCTGCTCAAGAGTAAGCTCGACGTGATCAATGTCGACGCCGGCGTCGATTACCGCAGTCGCGCGCTCGAGCAAGTCGATTGCTATTACACGCCGCTGGGCGCGGCCGCCGACGCGGCCTTGCGCCATGCCTACGCCAGCGTGGCCGAAACGGCCGACGAGGATACCCGCATCTTGATCGAGAGCCGGGAAATCCGCTGCCTGCGGCGGGCCGGCGGCTTGATCTGGTTCGATTTCGCGACCCTGTGCGGCGGTCCCCGTTCGCAAAATGATTACCTGGAAATCGCCAGCCGTTTCCACACCGTGATATTGTCCGCGATTCCCGCCATGTCGGCCGGCATGTCGTCCGAGGCGCGCCGCTTCACCTGGCTGATTGATGTATTCTATGACCAGGGCGTGAAGCTGTTGATGTCGGCCGAAGTGGCGCCGGAGCAGTTGTATACGAACGGCGTGCTGTCGAGTGAATTCCAGCGCACGGTGTCGCGCATTGTCGAGATGCAATCGCGCGAATATATGGAAAAAGCACAGCGCGGCGCCGCCGACGCTATCGTTTGAGGCAAATTGAGGAAGCAATGATGAAGGCAATCTACGCCACGATGTTGGCATTGACGGTGGCCGCCGGAGCGGCGGCGCAAGAGCCGGCGGTGCCGCAAGCGGTTCCGGAAGTGAGGGGCACGCATTCGGTGGAAGAGGTCGACGCCACGCTGGCCTATGCGCAACAGCAGCGGGACGCCGCCGAGGCGCTGTTCGCCGCCAGCGAGAAGATTTGCTATACCAAGTTTTTCGTCAACCATTGTCTTGACAAGGCCAAGGAAAAGCGCCGCGCGGAACTGGCGTCGCTGCGCATCATCGAAGGCGAGGCCAGCCATTTCAAGCGCGCCGATTCGGTCGACAAGCGCGACCGGGCGCTCGTCGAGCAGCAAGAAAAGAGCACGCTCGATGCGGCCGGACGGCTCACGACGGCGCCGAAAACGGTGCCACCGGAAGTGCCCCCGAAGTCGACCAGCGGTAAGACCGTGGCCCAGCGCGACGCCGAGCATCAAGCCAAATTGCAAAAGCAGGCGGCACAAGAGACGGCCGATGTCAGCAAGCGGGCTGCCAATGTGGCCGCGTTCGAGGCCAAGCAGCGCGAATCGCTGGAGCGCCAGCGCAAGGTGCTGGCAAAGCAAGCTGAAAAAGACGAGAAGGCACGCGTCGATGCGGCCGCCGCCAAGGCCAAGGATGCGGCGCAAGCCCCCGCCAAGGTCCAGTAAAGACCGGCGCGGTGCAAGCGGGTTCAGCCTTACACGGCGCGGCCCATCTTTTGCACCGTATAGTTTTGCACTTCCTTGGGCGGCTTGATCAGCTTGACAATAATCATGCTGCAATTGTCGCCCTGGCCCTTGGCCCTTTCCTGGGCCTTGTCGATCAAGCGCTCGCCCGCCAGGCGCGGTGTTTCTCTGGAAACAACGGCTGCCAGTTCTTCATCGGTGAAATATTGCCACAATCCATCCGAGCATAAGAGGAAGGCGTCGCCGGCTTGCAAGCCGGCGTGGCTGCCGATGGTGACATAGGGTTCGCGCAGGGTATTGCCCAGCATATTGCTGAGTAACTTGGAATTGCGGTGCTTGCGGGCCGCTTCCAGCGGCAAGTTGTCGTGACTCACCAGATATTCGACATAGGCGGCATCGTTGCTGCGCTGGGCGCAATGGCGGTGGGACACGCGGTACAGCCGCGATTCGCCGACATGGGCCCAGATGGCCAAGCCTTGCGGCGCGATGATCAGGATCACCATGGTGCTGTGCGGTTCGACTGCAGTGGTTACCGGACTCATCTTGATGATGGCGTGCGCCTCGGCGGCGATATCGCGCAGCAGCACGGTCAGGCGTTCCATATTGGGCGTGTCGCCGGCGCCGAATTCATCGAATAATTGTTTGCTGGTATGCAGCACTTGTTCGGACCCGATGGCGCCGCCCGGGAAACCGTCGGCCAGCACCGCCATTACGTAGCCGGGCGCGCGGGTGCTGGAGTACAGCGCCGTGCGGTCGTTTTGTTGCGATCGGTTGCCGATGTGTTGGGCGGTTCCGGCTTCGATTTTGTATGCATTCATTGAGACATTAACTCCTGGCTTGCGACTGATGTTGGTATTTGTCGTGCGCCCGACGGGGCTGCCGACTGTTAATCGATGTTGGCGCTAACGTCACTGTAGATTAAACTATGCACCTGTAAGCAGTTTTGTTGCAAGAAAAGCTTGTTGATTGGGTGAAACTGTTGGTAAAAAACTGACAATTACTCCATTCCCGAACGTATTGTATCAACCTGCCAAGAATGAGACCTATGAGCGATGTACAGGAAATACAGCGGCGGCTGGTCGAACTCGATGTCGAGCATCGGGATCTGGACGTCGTGATCGAGTTGTTAATACTCGATGGCCACCATGATCAATTGCAATTGCGTCGCCTGAAGAAACGCAAATTGCAGTTAAAAGACTATATTACCCTGTTGAAGATGCAATTAGTGCCCGATGTCCCGGCCTGACCGGCGCCAGTAGCGCCCCAGCCTCACCAAAGCTCAATTTGACCGACCACAATTTAATGCCCGCAGCAGCCGCCGACGAACCAAGCCCGGCGGCCGCGCCAGGCAAGCACGACGCCGAGATCGACCGTTTGTTCGGCGCCGGCGGCCCGCTCAGTCCCGCCATCGGCAGTTATCGCCCGCGCCGTTCGCAAACCGAGATGGCGAAAGCCATTGCCAGCGCGATCGACGGCCAGCAAACCTTGATCGCCGAGGCCGGCACCGGCACGGGGAAAACCTTTGCCTACCTGGTGCCGGCCCTGCTGTGGGGCGGCAAGACCATCGTCTCGACCGGCACCAAGAACTTGCAGGATCAGTTGTTTCTGCGCGACATACCGACCGTGCGCGCAGCCCTGCAGGCGCCGGTTTCGGTGGCGCTGCTGAAGGGCCGTTCGAATTATGTCTGCCATTACCACCTGGAACGCACGCTGCAAAACGGCCGCATGACCTCGCGCGACGACGTCGGCCACTTGCGCGAGATTTCGCGCTTCATCAAGATGACCAGTTCGGGCGACAAGGCGGAATTGGCGAAGGTGCCGGAAAACGCGTTGATCTGGAATCTGGTGACCTCGACCCGCGACACCTGCATGGGCGCGGAATGCCAGTATTACCAGGATTGCTTCGTGATGAAGGCGCGCAAGGAAGCCCAGCAGGCCGACGTGGTGGTGGTCAACCACCATCTGTTTTTCGCCGACGTGGCCCTGAAGGATACCGGCGTGGCTGAATTGCTGCCGTCGGCTAACACCATCATTTTCGATGAGGCGCACCAGTTGCCCGACACGGCCACCCTGTTTTTCGGCAATACGGTGTCGACCTCGCAAGTGATGGAATTGTGCCGCGACGTGCTGGCCGAAGGCTTGGCGCATGCGCGCGGCGTGGACTGGGCCAAGACCGTGATGGTGGTGGAAAAGGCGGCACGTGACTTGCGCCTGACTTTCCCGCAAGATATCGTGCGCCTGTCGCTGGCGCAAATCGCGCCCTCGTCGGACTTTTTCCCGGCCCTGGAAACCTTGAAAGATGAGCTGGCCGGCATGACGGCCGTGCTGGAAACCCAGGCCGAGCGCGCCGAGACGATCGAGCAATGCCGCAGCCGCGCCGTCGAACTGGGGCAGCAACTGGCTGCCTGGAAATTCGACCCCAAGGCCAAGGTGGCCGAAGGCGAGGAAGCGGTATTCTGGGTCGAGGCTTTTTCCAGTTCGCTGCAATTGCACCAGACCCCGCTGTCGATCGCGCCGATTTTCAATAACCAGCGCGAAGGCGCGCCGCGCAGCTGGATTTTCACCTCGGCCACGCTGGCCGTGAAAAATGACTTCAAGCATTTCGCCTCGCAAATGGGCTTGGCGGGCGAGCCGGCGCATTCCTGGCCCAGCCCCTTCGACTATGCCAGCCAGGGTTTGCTGTATGTGCCGCAAAATCTGCCCCAGCCCAATTCGATCGGCTATACCGATGCCGTGCTCGACTGTGCGCTGCCCATCATCGAGGCGGCCGGCGGGCGTACCTTCTTGCTGTGCACCACCTTGCGGGCCGTGAAGCGGGCCGCCGAGCGCTTGGCCGACGAGTTTTCCAAGCGGGGCCTGACTTACCCGCTGTTCGTGCAGGGCGAGCGCGGCCGCACCGAATTGCTGGACCAGTTCCGCGCCGCCGGAAACGGCGTGCTGATCGGCAGCCAGAGTTTTTGGGAAGGCGTCGACGTGCGCGGCGACGCGCTATCGCTGGTGATCATCGACAAGTTGCCATTCGCGCCGCCCGACGATCCGGTGCTGGCCGCGCGCATCGAAGTGATGGAAAAGCAAGGCATGAATGGCTTCATGCACCACTCCTTGCCGGAAGCGATCATCAACTTGAAGCAGGGCGCCGGCCGCCTGATACGCGACGAGGGCGACCGCGGCGTGTTGATGATTTGCGATCCGCGCCTCATTTCCAAGCCGTATGGCAAGCGCATCTGGCAAAGCTTGCCGCCCTTTAAGCGTACCCGCGAGGCGGCCGACGTGATCGCCTTTTTCCAGGATCAGGCACCGGCGGCCGCGCCGGAATCCTGACGGCCTGCCTGGCCTATCATCGCGCGGGCCGCCATGCGGGCGGCCCGCGCCTCTGAGCTAGTCGCCCCTTCGACAAGCGGCGGCGAGCCCGAATCGGACTCGCCGCAAGCCTGGCTTGCAGGCGTACTCAAGAAATGGAGCTTTGCGCCAGCGCAAAGGGCACCCAAGCCGGCTTGTTAAAGTAAATCACTGCCATGTATTGCGAGGAAGGCAAGAGGCAGGGGGGATGCCATGAATATCCGCTACGGTTGTTTCTTCAGTTATGCGCATGGACAATATGCGTATATGAGCAAGTTCAAGAGCGACTTGATCGAGGCGCTGCAGTGCTACCTCGAACCTCACCTCGATAATGAGCATGCCTTGTTTGTCGACAGCGAGCAATTGGGCGGCGGCGATGACCTCGATTGCCGCATCGCCCGCGCCCTGTGCGAAAGCGTGTGCATGATCTTGCTGTATACCCCCAAGTATGAGGCGCATGGCTACACCCGGCGTGAATTTGCTGCCATGCAAATGATCGAAAACGAACGCAAACTGTGGTATCGCTTGCCCAGTCATTTGATCATTCCCGTGATCATGACGCGCCACCCGGCAGGCTTGCCGCCGCAAATCGCCGGCCCCGGCATGTATGTCGACTTTTCCGGCTATACGCTGGCCAGCGGCGACTTGAAGGCCAATCCTGATTATTTGCCCGATATCGCGAAAATTGTCCAGCGCATCGCCAGCCATTACCATTTATTGAAAAGCAACACGCCGGCCGACCACGATTGCGCCCGCTTCGTGATGCCAGCCATTCCGCCGGAGTGGCGCGCCATTCCGCCGCCCCATTTTCCACGCTAAAGGTTTGCCATGGAACTCAATCGCCTGTTCCTGCCGCCGCTGACCGCGCCCGGCGAAGTCGTCACCTTTTATTCCTACAAAGGCGGCACCGGTCGCACCATGGCCTTGTCGAATATTGCGGTGCTGTTGGCCAGGCGCCAGAATGCCACCGTACCCATCCTGATGCTGGACTGGGATATGGAGGCGCCCGGCCTGCACCATTATTTCGGCCAGCAGCAGAACGGGCCGGGCGTGCTGGAATTCTTCGAGGCTTGCCGCGAGCAACTGGCGCGCATCGGCCCGCGCGCCGGCGGCCAGGACGATGGCGAACTGGCGCGGGAAGTGCTGGCGGCCATCGATTGGCAGCAATATGTGGTGCGGGTCGACCAGAGCAGTCCCCTGTACTTGATGCGGGCCGGGCGTTTCGACGCCAGTTATAACGACCGCCTGGCTGAGCTGCACTGGGATCGCCTGTTTCACGCTTGCCCGGCCCTGTTCCGCTGCTTCGCTGACACCCTGGCGCGTCACTTCCGCTATGTGCTGGTCGATTCGCGCACCGGTCGCACCGACAGCGCCGGCATTTGCACGACCTTGCTGCCGAAAAAACTGGTGGTGGTGTTTACGCCCAACCGGCAAAGCCTGGAGGGCGTCGAGGCGCTGGTCACGCGCGCCGTCGAATACCGCCGCAGCCATGAGGACGAGCAGCGCCCCTTGCTGGTCTATCCCTTGCCATCGCGTATAGAAATGGACGATGGCGAGCAGCGCGCCCAATGGCGCCGCGGCGATCCGCAAAAAACCATTTTTGGCTTCCAGTTGATGTTCGAACGCCTGTTGCAGCAATCGTATGGCTTGTCGCAGATCTCCCTCGACAGTTATTTCGACGAGGTGCAATTGCAGCAGACCAAAACGTTTGCCTATGGCGAACAATTGGCCGTGCGTCTGGACCAGGGCGGCGACCGCTTTTCGCTGACGCGCACCTTTGAAGCTTTCCTGCACTGGCTGACGGGCGCTTACTTCCCCTGGCAATCAAGCCAGGAGATCCATTTGCTGGCAGCGATAGACGAGGCCCGCCAGGCCGAAGACGGCGGCGCCAGCCGGGCGGCGGCGGTGGCGCGCGATTTGCACCGCCTCGGTGAGTTGTACCGCACCGATGGCAAGCCCAGCCAGGCGCTCGACTGTTTCCAGCAAAGCCTGGGAGAACGCGCGCGCGCGCTCGGCGCAGAACATCTCGATACGCTGGCCAGCAAGGCCAGCCTGGCGCAATTATTGCGCGACCTGAAGCGGCTGGACGAGGCCCAGTTTCTCGAAGAGGCCGTGGTCGACGCGCGCCAGCGGCAGTTGGGGCCGCTGAACCTCGATACGCTGGCGGCCCAGGCCAATCTGGCCGCCACCCTGTCGCTGCAAGGCGCTGGCCCGGCCGCGCTGGCCTTGCAAGAGGTGGTGCTCGATGCTTACTGGCGGCAATTGGGTGCCGAGCACCTGCTGACCCTTGATGCGCAAGCCAGTCGCGCCGCCACCCTGGCTCAGATGGGCATGCTGGAGCCGGCCCGGGCGCTGCTGGAAACGGTGGCGGTGGCGCGCGAGCGCCTGCTGGGCGCCGAACATCCGGACACGCTCGCCTGCAAGCATGCGCTGGCGCAAACCCTGGCGCGCCAGGATGATTTGGCGGGCGCGCGCCGTTTGCTCGACAGCGTGGCCCGGGCGCAAGAGCGCCGCCTCGGCGCCGATCACCCGCACACGCTGGCTGCGCTGGATCGGCTGGGCGAGGTGTTGCAGCGCCAAGGCGATTGGCTGGCGCTGAAGCGATTGCAAGAAAGCCAGGTGGCGGGGCGCGAACGCAGCTGCGCCCTGAACCACCCGGAAACCTTGCTGAGCCAGCGCAAGCTGGTGCAATACGGCGGGCAGTCGCTCGCGCCACGGCAAGCGGCCGGTGGCGAGGCCTGGGATGGCTTGGCGGCTGCGGGCGGCCATCCTGTGCCCACATCGGCGGCGCTGGCGGACGCCGCCGCGCCCAGCCTGCAAGAGAGCTTGCTGGAGGCGCGCGCGCTGGAACAGGCGGCCGCGCGGCAGGAAGACCTGGCCAGCATGATCAATGCGCTGCAAATGCTGCTCGATGGCGCGCAATATCGCGAGGCGCGCGACCTGGCCGACTGCTTGCGCGAACCCTTGTTGCAGTCCGGCGTGGCGGGCCGCCTGCGCAAGCGCGGCATGACGATGCTCAAGAGGATGTACCGCCTGCAGGGCGACAAGGATGCGCTGCTGGCCTTGCAGGAAGACGAGGTGCAGGCGCTGGAAGGGGCGTTGTCCCAGGTGCGGGTCAGCAAGCGCTGAACGGTCCGGCAAGCGCTGTTTTCGGCCTGAACGTATTTAAATTGTTATTTCGACGACTATCGGCCCCTGGTTCGCTCAGTGCGGGCGTTGCTTCAGGTAAAATCTCTGCATGAGAATTCTTATCAGTAACGACGACGGCTACCTTGCCCCTGGCATTGTCGCACTGGCCGAGGCACTCGCGACGATTGCCGACATTGTGGTGGTGGCGCCCGACAGCAATCGTTCCGGGGCTTCCAATTCCTTGTCGCTGGACCGGCCGCTGTCGGTGCAGCAAGCGGCCAATGGTTTTTATTTCGTCAATGGCACGCCAACCGATTGTGTGCACGTGGCGCTGACCGGCATGCTCGGCGACAAGCCGGACCTGGTGGTGTCGGGCATTAACAATGGCCCGAACATGGGGGACGACACCTTGTATTCCGGCACGGTGGCGGCGGCGACGGAAGGTTTTTTGTTCGGCATCCCCGCGATTGCCTTTTCGCAAGCCAGCCATGGCTGGTCCCATCTCGACGCAGCCGCGCGCCTGGCGCGCGATATCGTGCTGCGCCGTTTCGAGCAATTGCAAAGCCCCTATCTGTTGAATGTGAACATTCCCAACCTGCCGTATGAGCAATTGGGTACGGTGGTGGCGACCCGTTTGGGGCGGCGCCATTCGGCCGAGCCGGTGATCCGCGCGCAAGATCCCCGCGGGCGCGAGATTTTCTGGATCGGGCCGCCCGGCGCGACCAAGGATGCCGGCCCAGGCACCGATTTTTACGCGGCCGCGCAAGGCCAGGTGTCGATCACGCCGTTGCAAATCGATTTGACCCACAAGAGCCAGCTCGAGGCCCTGGCACAAGGCTTGGCATGAGCGAGAAACGCCGACAATTCCCGCTGCCCTTGTCGGCCCTGGCCTTGAACAAGGCGCCCGCGTTTGCCTTGCCCAAGGTGGCCACGCCGCAGACGGCGACCCAGAACGCGGCCCAGAACGCAGCCCAGAACAGGTATCCCGAGGCGCGGGTCGCGCCGTCGCGCGCGCCGGCGCCGGCCGCGCCGGTCGCGCCGGTCGCGCCGCGTCCCAATCCGCTGGTGTCGGAGGCGGTGCGGCGTGCCATGGTGGCGCGGGTGGCCAGGCAGGGCGTCAAGGATACCCTGGTGCTGGCCGCCATGGAAGCGGTGCCGCGCCATCTGTTCATGGAAGAGGCATTGGCTTCGCAAGCCTATATCGACGCCTCGCTGCCGATCGGCCACCACCAGACCATTTCCCAGCCGTATATCGTGGCGCGCATGATCGAGTTGATGCGTAACGGCGGCAATTTGCAGCGCGTGCTTGAGATCGGTACCGGTTGCGGCTACCAGGCGGCGGTGCTGGCCACGCTCGCCAGGGAAGTGTTTTCGATCGAGCGCATCAAGCCCTTGCACGAACTGGCCAAGGCCAATTTGCGGATGCTGCGTATCCCGAACCTGCGCTTGCATTACGGAGATGGTATGCTAGGACTGCCACAGGCGGCTCCCTTTGACGGTATCATTCTGGCCGCCGCCGGCCTGGAAGTGCCGCACGCCCTGCTGGAACAATTGACAATAGGCGGGCGGCTGGTCGCACCGGTGGGCGCCCGCCTGCAACATTTACAACTGATTTCCCGCCTTGCAAAAACGGAATGGATCAGTGAAACATTGGAAGATTGCCATTTCGTTCCTCTGCGCCACGGAACGGTGTAATGCTTGCTAAGAGACAAAGCCGGACGTACAGAATTGACACACATTATGAGAATGACTAAAAAAAGCCACTTAGCCGTATTGACCATTTCGCTGAGCCTGCTCAGCGCCTGTAGCACCACCGCCAATCGGGCGCCCGTGGTCGATCGCACCGCCGTCGAATCGGGCAAGGGTGGCGAAGATAGCGCGAAAGAGCGCGACCCGGCCCTGTATACCGTCAAGAAGGGCGATACCTTGCTGCGCATCGCGCTGGAACATGGGCAGAATTACCGCGACCTGGTGAGCTGGAATAATCTCTCCAATCCGAATGACATCAAGGTCGACCAGGTCTTGCGCGTGATGCCGCCGGAAGCGGGCGCTGCCGCCTCGGGCGCGCAAACCTCGGCCGTGCTGATGCCGCCGACGACCGAAGCGCGCACGCCGCCCACCCCGGCGACGCCGGCGCTGGCCAAGAAAACCCTGCCGCGTGGCGACAAGCGCCCTTATTCCGACGCCGCGCTGGCTGAATTGCAGCGCGCCGATGGCGCCGTGCCGGCCAAAGCCGAAGTGCGCGCGGCCGCCGCCGAGCCGGTCGCGCCGGCGACCGCGCCGGCCGCCAGCGACAATGAGGAGAAGCTGAGCTGGATGTGGCCTTCCGATGGCAAGATCATCGCCACCTTCGACGAAGGCAAGAACAAGGGCATCGATATCGCCGGCAAGGCCGGGCAGCAAGTGTTTGCCGCCGGCGCGGGGAAAGTCATGTATGCCGGCAGCGGCATCCGCGGTTATGGTAATCTCGTCATTGTGAAACACAATAACAGCATCTTGTCGGCCTACGCGCACAACCGCAGCATCGTCGTGAAGGAAGGCCAGAGCGTCAACAAGGGACAAGTGATTGCCGAGATGGGCGATTCGGACGCCGATGCCGTCAAGCTGCACTTTGAGATACGGCAGCAGGGCAAACCGGTCGACCCGTCGAAATTCCTGCCTAACCGTTAAATATTGCAATGACAAACGCGCCGCACGACCAGTTGGAAGACGATTCGGTTCCGGAAGAGTTTCCCGAAGAACCCGGCGATGATCTTGCCGTGGATGCAGGCGAGGCGACCGGCGAGACGGCTGACGAGGATGGCGCGGTCGGCGCGGGTACGGTGCTGGAAAGCGTCGACGAATTGAAGAAAGTGCTGGCGGCCGAATTGTCGACCGATACCACCCAGCATTATCTGAACCAGATCGGCACCCGCGCGCTGTTGACGGCGCCGCAGGAAGTGCATTACGCGACCCTGGCCAAGCAGGGCGACTTTGCCGCCCGCCAAACCATGATCGAGCACAATCTGCGGCTGGTGGTGTCGATCGCCAAGCATTACATTAACCGCGGCGTGGTCTTGCTCGACATGATAGAAGAGGGCAATATCGGCTTGATGCGGGCCATCGATAAATTCGAGCCCGAGCGCGGTTTCCGCTTTTCCACCTACGCCACCTGGTGGATACGCCAGAGCATCGAACGCGCCATCATGAACCAGGCCCGCACGGTGCGGTTGCCAGTGCATATGGTGCGCGAGTTGAACCAGATCTTGCGCGGCAAATACCACCTGGAAGCCCAGCACCACAATGGCAAGGATGCCACCGCCGAAGACATCGCCCAACTGGTCGGGCGTTCGGTGGAAGAAGTGCAAGATATCCTGGCCCTGTCAGAGCATGCCACCTCGCTTGACGCGCCGCTCGACAACGATCCACAGTCGTCGCTGATGGACATGTTGCCCGGCGACGCAGACGCCGCCCCGGACGCGCGCGCGGAACACCATGAAATGACGGCGCTGGTGCGCGACTGGTTGACCAAGCTGCCCGACAAGCAGCGCATCGTCATCATGCGGCGCTTCGGACTCGACAACGACGACCCGGCCACGCTGGAAACCCTGGCCGAGGAAATGGGCGTCACGCGCGAGCGTGTGCGCCAGATCCAGCAAGAGGCACTGATCAAGCTGAAGCGGGCCATGGCGGCGCGCGGCGTGGTCCGCGATTCCCTGTTATAGAGCATAGAGGTGCCTTGGCGCCGACGGGCGCCTCATCTGCTATCATACGCCCGCTCGCGGCGTCGATCCCCTTCCGCTGTTGGCCGCGCCCCTGGCCCACTCTTATATATTGATCGTTATGCAAGAAAATATCATCGAAATCGAATCGCTCGACATGGACGCCCGTGGCGTCGGCCATTTGCACAATGAGGACGGCACGCCGGGCAAGGTGGTGTTTGTCGAAGGCGCCTTGCCGGGCGAGCGGGTCAGCTTTGTCACTTTCAAGAAGAAAAAGAACTGGGAAGCGGCGCGCATGACCGAGATGCACCGCGAATCGTCGCTGCGGGTCAAGCCCAAGTGCGTGCATTACGAGATTTGCGGCGGTTGCTCGATGCAACATCTGGAGCCGTCGGCCCAGGTCGCCATCAAGCAGCGCGTGCTGGAAGATAATCTGTGGCATATCGGCAAGGTCAAGGCGGAAAACGTGATGCGCCCGATGTATGGCCCGACCTGGGGTTACCGTTACCGGGCCCGCCTGTCGGTGCGCCACGTCAAGAAAAAAGATACGGTACTGGTCGGTTTCCATGAAAAGAAATCGGCTTTCGTGGCCGACATGAGCAGTTGCGAAATCTTGCCGCCGCATGTGTCGGCGATGCTGTTGCCGCTGCGTGCGCTGATCGGCTCGCTGTCGATTTTCGAGCAAATGCCGCAAATCGAACTGGCGGTGGGCGAAGACGTGACTGCGATGGTCTTGCGCATCATGGCGCCTTTGACAGCCGACGATGAAGTCAAATTGAAGGCCTTTGCCGACCAGTGGCAAGTGCAATGGTGGCTCCAGGTCAAAGGACCGGAAACGGCCGTACCCTACTATCCGCTGGATAAGCAATTGCATTATTTGTTGCCGGAATTCGGCGTCAAGATGCCGTTCAAGCCGGTCGACTTTACCCAGGTCAATCACCATATCAACCGCGTGCTGGTCGGCAAGGCGCTGCGCCTGCTGGAAGTACAGCCGCAAGACCGCGTCGCCGATTTGTTCTGCGGCCTGGGCAATTTCACCTTGCCGCTGGCGACGCAAGGCCGCGAAGTGGTCGGCATAGAAGGCAGCACCACGCTGACCGAGCGCGCGCTGGAAAATGCGCAAGCGAACGGTTTGTCGGCCAAGACTTCGTTCTCGACGCGCAATCTGTTTGAAGTGACGACCGAGGATTTGATTGCGCTGGGCAAGTTCGACCGCATGCTGATCGATCCGCCGCGCGACGGCGCGATGGCCGTGTGCCAGGCGCTGGCCGGTTTGAGTCTGAGCCATCCGGACATGATGCCGCAACGCATAGTGTATGTGTCTTGCAGTCCGTCCACGCTGGCGCGCGACGCCGGCATCCTGACGCTGGAAGCTGGTTATGTGTTGAAAAAGGCGGGCGTGGTCAATATGTTCCCGCATACCTCGCACGTCGAATCGATGGCGGTCTTTGAGCGGGCATAAGCACCACTGTTGAGATGGGCGGCCATGTATCGGTCGCCCGTCGCGCGTGGCCGCGCCAAAGTCGCGCCCGCCGCAGTTTTTCGAGGTGATACCAGTTGAAATCGCCTGAAAAATTGGTCTTGTTTTTTTTGGGCAACCCTTGTTGCCATTATTCTCGTAATATTCCCCCATTTCGATATCTTGATCTTGCTTCTCCGGGCACGGGTCGGTTGTCGTCCGCGCATGCGCGACATATTACGCTATAAATATTCCGTCAAATATCGTTTCAAAAAAGACAAAATATGAAGTGGTATTGTCAGCATTGATGCCACTATGAAACCACTTGACTGCCAGTTTTTTCGACGGCATCCTCGGCTTCGCGATCCACCAGCAGAGTGGACATGAAGCGGTAAAACTTTTCGAAAAAAATTTTAGGGAGGCAAGATGGAAAATTTAATTATCAAAAAAATGATCAGGAACATGCTGGTTTGCATTTCCAGTGGCGGCATCCTGGCGGCATGTGGCGGTGGCGGCGAGGTGGGGAATGCTTCCGGCCCAACCCAATTACTGGCGATGAAGGCGGCGTCTTGCCCGGTCTGGCAAGATGGCGGCACGTATGCTGCGGGTGCCGTGGTCAGTTACCTGAACGCCAATTACACGGCGCTGGTCACGCAAACCGATTACGTCGGCGCGGGCTGGAATCCGGCATCGACGGCAAGCTTGTGGAAAGCCGGCGGGACTTGCGGGACACCAACACCGACTCCAACGCCAACACCGACTCCAACGCCAACGCCGACACCAACTCCGACACCAACTCCGACTCCGACGCCAACGCCGACGCCAAGCAATTGCTCTCTCGCGTGGAGCGCGGCTAGCGCATACAGCACTGGCGCGACAGTGAGCGAAGCGGGCGTGAATTACAAGGCCAATTACTGGACCAAGGGCGACGATCCGGCCACGCATAACGGCCCCGCCGGCAGCGGGCAGCAATGGACCAAGGTCAGCGCTTGCGGCGTGACGCCAACCCCGACACCTACGCCAACCCCGACACCAACGCCGACACCAACGCCGACACCAACGCCGACACCAACGCCGACACCTACTCCGACCCCAACGCCAACGCCAACGCCAACGCCGGTGGGCGGCAGGGAAGTCGGTTCGTACTTCGCGCAATGGGGCGTGTATGACCGCGATTACGAAGTGGCCAATATTCAAAGCAGCGGCGTGGCCGACAAGCTGACCTTCGTCAATTACGCGTTTGGCAATGTGTACGCTAAAAACGGCGGCTACGAGTGCGACATGATCACCAAGGCCGAACCGGGCGCCGACAATCCGAACGCGCCGGACGCCGGCACGGGCGGGGATGCGGAAGCCGATTATATCCGGACGCCAAAGCGCACCGTCGACGGCCAGACCATCCCTTGGGACGCTGCGCTGTCCGGCAATTTCGCCCAGTTGAAGAAACTCAAGGCCTTGCATCCGAAGTTGAAAGTCATCATTTCGCTGGGCGGTTGGACCTGGTCGAAGAATTTTTCAGCTGCAGCGGCAAGCGATGCTTCGCGCAAGCAAATGGTGAGTTCTTGCGTCAATCTCTACCTCAAAGGCAATCTGCCGGTGCAGGAAGGGCGGGGTGGGGTGGGCGCGGCCAAGGGCGTGTTTGACGGCATCGATATCGATTGGGAATATCCCGTCGCCGGTGGTCAGCCGTACAATGGCTACAATGCCGCCGACAAGCATAATTTCACTTTGCTGATGGCGGAATTCCGCAGCCAGCTCGATGCCTTGGGTACGCTCGACAACAAGCGTTACCTGCTTACGGCTGCCATCGGCGCCGGTAAGGACAAGATCGACAACACCGAGCCTGCGCTGTATGCCAAGTACATGGATTGGGTCAATGTGATGACCTATGACTTCCATGGTGCCTGGGAAAACACGACCAGCTTCAACGCCAACCTGTTTGCCGATCCGGCCGACATTTCCACCGGCGTGGTGCGCGAATATGTGGGCGACAAGGCGATTCAGTACTTGATCAGTTCCGGCATGCCGCGCAACAAGCTGATGTTCGGGATTCCCTTCTATGGACGGGGCTGGACCGGCGTCGCCGCCGGACCGACCGGCAACGGCTTATACCAGAAGGCCACCGGCCCCGCGCCCGCCAAGTATGAGGCTGGCATCGAGGATTACCGCCTGCTGGTGAGCAAGGCCGGGACCCGCTATTACCACCCCATCACCAAGCAATTGTATCTGTACACGGGGGCGGGCGGCCAATGGTGGAGTTATGATGATCCTACCGTCATCGGCACCAAGGTCCAGTACATCAAGGACCAGGGCTTGCGCGGCGCCTTCTCGTGGGAATTGGACGGCGACGTGAATGGCGTGCTGGCCACCGAAGTGTGGAAAGTGCATTGAGAGTGTGGTGGCGGGCGTACATGCCCGCCGCCTTGATCGTGCGGCGGCCCCCGGGTCGCCGCAGTCATGATGAGAGGAAACGAGAATGGAGCGTATGCGCAGCGTGCCGCACACCGGGCTCAGCCATGAATGGCGGTGCTGGATTGCCGAAAACCTGATGCTGGGCAGCCATCCGGCGGGCCTGGTTCCGATTCTGGTCCAGGCGGGCATTGCCGAACGCGAGGCCGTGGCCGAAGTCGACCTGGCCTTGCAAAGCCCGTATATCCAGGGCGCCACCCGCCTCAATAACCGGCTCGCGAAGCGCGACTGGGTGCTCGACATCCAATGCAAGCTGAACCGCTTGCGGGCGCCGCAGATCGCGCGCCGCCACTGTTTGTCGCCGGAAGAATTCCTGGCCGATTATTACAGCGTCAACCAGCCCGTCATCATCACCGGGATGATGGATGACTGGCCGGCCATGCAAAAATGGAGCCTCGACTATTTTCAGGATCATTTCGCCGAGCGTGAAGTCGAAGTCCAGTTCGGCCGCAATGCCGATGAACATTACGAATTAAATAGCATCGCCCATAAACGTAAGATGGCGTTTGGCGCCTATGTCGACCTGGTGCGGCAATGCGGCAGCAGCAATGATTTCTATATGACGGCCAATAACGATTCCCTGAACCGGCAAGCGCTGACTGAGTTGTGGGGCGACATCGGGCAATTGCCGCAATACTTGCGCCAGGGCGAGGAGCGGAGCGGATTTTTCTGGTTCGGCCCGGCCGGCACCGTCACCCCCTTCCACCATGACTTGACCAATAATTTCATGGCGCAAGTGATGGGGCGCAAGCGCTTGCGTATCATTCCCGCTTGTGAAGTGGCCCACGTGTATAACCAGCGCCACTGTTTTTCCCAGGTCGATGGCCGCAATATCGACTTGCAACGGTTCCCGGAAATGGCCAAGGTGCAAGTGCTGGAATGCGTGCTGGAGCCGGGCGAGATCTTGTTCTTGCCGGTCGGTTGCTGGCATTTTGTCGAAGGCCTGGATGTGTCGGCCACGGTGGCCTTCACCAACTTCCGATGGGATAACGATTTTTACAGCAATTACCCGGCCAGGCATGATTTTTGATCGCTTATAACCAGCCCAGCCAGCCGCCAAACACCAGCATGGCGGCGCCCGCCAGGCCATAGATCAGGCCTAGGACGCCCAGTTGGCGTTGGCGCGACTCCAGGTCGTAGACGTAAAAACTGACCAGGAAGAATGGCAGGTAGCCGATTAAAAAGATCAGCCACGGCGCCTCCCGGTTCCACCAGGCATACTCCCAGCGCAAGGCGCCTATGCCGTTGAGCCAGTATTCGACCATGACGCAAGAGAGCGAGCCGGTCGCGGCGATGAAGGCGCGGTTCGGGATGCCGGCAATGCGCAGCGCGCGTTGTTGCGGCAGCATCTTGCAAAAGCCGATGCCGGCGATCGCGAACATCAGGCAAATCTCGATGTTCAAGCCGATCAGTAACAGGTAGGCGGTCTTGCCCGGGGCGCCCCACAGCGGTGCATATTGGCTCCAGTGGAAGAATAGGGCGTTGGCGATTTCATTGAGCCAATCCATGCCCCAGAATGCCAGTCCGGCAAACACCAGGCGCCAATTGCGGCGCTCCACTTCCACCGAATAGACATACACGACCAGCGCGAATACTGGCAAGATAGTCCACTGGAATTGCTGGCCGTCGCGCAAGATGGCGAGCGCCTGTTGGGCCGAGGGCGTGATCATGGCAAGATGGCTTTCAGTGTGTGGACGGGAAATCGAGTGTAGCGGCGATTGCCGCGCCCCGAGCCTTGGCGCCGGCCAAAAAGCCATTCCATCCGGCCATCCATGATTGAAGGAAAACAATGATAGCGACAAGTGAGGGGCCGGGCGCTTCCTTGGCCTATGTGCGCACCCTGCTGGACGTGGCCGGCTCGCGCGGCGCCGGCGTGGGCGCGTTGCTGCGCCAGGCCGGCTTGTCCGGCGAGATCGGGCATGCGCCACAGTCGCGTCTACCGGCGGCAGCCGTCTTGCGCCTGTTTGAATGCGCCGTCGCCGCCACCGGCGACGCCGATTTCGGCTTGCATATGGGCGAGGCGGTGCGGCCGGCCAGTTTTAACGCGCTCGGTTATGCCGCACTCAGTTGCGACACGCTGGCCGAAGCGCTGGCGCTGATTCCCCGTTTCGAGCGCCTGGTCACGGAGTTGGGTAGTACCAGCCTGGTGCATGAGGGCGATGGCGTAACGCTGGCCTGGCGCCCGCAAGTTGATGCGGGAGCCGCCCTGCGTCCCTTGCAAGACGCGATTGTTTGCGGCTGGCTCAGCTTTGGGCGCTGGATCACGGGCATCGACGGCGACTTGCGCCTGGCCCGCTTCGCCCATCCGGCGCCGCCCGATTGCCGCGAATATCACCGCATCTTTCGCTGCCCGCTGCAATTTGACGCGCCGGACAATGCGCTGCTGTTTCGCCGCCAATTGCTGGGGTGGCCACTGCTGGCCGCAGACCGGGCTTTTCACGCGCACCAGCGCGCGCGGGCGCAAGCGATGCTGGAACAATTGGATGCGCCCGGCGATTTTACGCGCCGCGTGGCCGCCCTGATCATGCAGAAATTGGTGCATGGCACGCCGACCCTGGGCCAGCTCGCGCAAGCCTTGCATGTCAGTGAACGCACACTGCGCCGCCGCCTGCAACAGGAGGGTAGCGGTTTTCAAGCTTTGCTGTCAGGGCTGCGCCAGCAGCAAGCCTTGGTGTACCTGCAAGACTTGCAACTGGACGTGGCCGATATTGCCTTGCTGCTCGGTTATTCGGGCGAGGCAGCCTTCGCGCATGCGTTCAAGGTGGCGACCGGGGTCGCGCCGCGCGAGTACCGGCGCGGCCTGTGAAGCCGGGGCGTAAAAAAGCCGACCCGCAGGTCGGCTTTTTGTGATCGGCTGGCGCCCATCAATTCCGGTTATTGCCGCCCATGCCCAGCAGCGACAACAGGCTGACGAAGATGTTGTAGACATCGAGGTAAATGCGCAGGGTGGCGGAAATGTAATTGGTTTCGCCGCCATTGATGATTTGCTGCACGTCATACAAGATGTAGGCCGAGAAAATCGCGATGACCATCACCGAGATCGTTATCGACAGCGCCGACAAGCCCAGGAAGATATTGGCAACCGATGCCAGCAACAGCACGATCACGCCGGCAAATAACCACTTGCCCATGGCTGAAAAGTCGCGCTTGGACACGGTGGCGATGCTTGCCATCACGGCCAGGATGGTGGCCGTGCCACCGAAGGCGGTCATGATCAGCTCAGGGCCATTGGCATAGCCGAGGGTGCGCGTCAGGATCGGCGTCAGCATCAAGCCCATGAAGAAGGTAAAGCCCAGCAGCACGGCCACGCCGATGGCCGAATTCTTGGTTTTTTCAATCGCGAACATGAAGCCGAAGGCGATTGCCATGAAGATCAGCATGCCCATTCCGCCGCGCAGCATCGGCAGATGCATTTGCACGCCGACAAAGGCGCCCATGACGGTGGGGATCATCGATAGCGCCAGCAGCCAGTAGGTGTTGCGCAGTACGCGATGGCGCACTTCCTGCACGCCAGAGCTCAAGTCATAGGTGCGTTGCATGTTTTGGTTCATAATGCCTCCGAGTCGTTAAATCAGCTTGCCACATGGTCAAAGCATAGCATGCATGGCGATTTTCACAAAAATTCCCGCTTAAGAAGCCATTAAATGCCGGATAAGCGCCGGAAAAAACGCGGGAACCACCCCTTCCGGGGCATGATCTGGGTCATATGGGGTGTTATATGGTAAAATCAAAGGTTGATTGAGTGATCAATTTCTTGTTTTAAACCTTTCTTTTTATTGGAGTTTTCACAAATGGCAATCGAACGCACCCTGTCGATCATCAAACCAGACGCAGTTGCAAAAAACGTCATCGGACAAATCTATAGCCGTTTCGAAGGCGCGGACTTGAAGATCATCGCCGCCCGCATGATCCAGCTGTCGCGCGCCGAAGCAGAAGGCTTCTACGCCGTGCACGCCGCGCGTCCTTTCTTCAAGGACTTGGTTGACTTCATGATTTCCGGTCCCGTGATCGTGCAAGCGCTGGAAGGCGAAAACGCCATCGCCAAGCACCGCGACCTGATGGGCGCGACGGACCCGAAAAAAGCGGACAAAGGCACCATTCGCGCCGATTTCGCCGATTCGATCGATGCCAACGCCGTCCACGGTTCGGACGCCGCTGAAACAGCTGCCGTTGAAATTGCATATTTCTTCCCAGCGTTGAACGTGTACTCCCGTTAATTTAGTCCAGGCTAATTGACACCCGCCGTTCACCCGCGAGCCCAGGGCTCTGGTGAACGGAATTTTAAAAGATACTGAAGAAGATCATGATGACGACTCTCACCAATTTGCTGGACTTTGATCCCGCGCAACTCGTCGCGTACTGCGCCCAGTTGGGTGAGAAGCCGTTCCGCGCCAAGCAGTTGCAGCGCTGGATACACCAGTTCGGCGCCTCCGACTTTGACGCCATGACCGACCTGGCCAAGTCCCTGCGCGACAAGCTGGCCACCCGCGCCGAAGTGCGCGCGCCGGCCGTGATTAGCGACCATACCTCGCTTGACGGCACGCGCAAGTGGTTGCTCGACGTGGGCCAGGGCAATGCAATTGAAACCGTGTTCATACCGGAAGAAAATCGCGGTACCCTGTGCATCTCGACCCAGGCTGGTTGCGCCGTCAATTGCCGCTTTTGCTCGACCGGCAAGCAAGGCTTCAACCGCAATTTGACGGTCGGCGAGATCATTGGCCAGCTGTGGATGGCGGAATTTGAATTGCGCAAGACCAAGGGCATCGAGGCGGGCCCGAAAGGCGAGCGCCAGATCACCAATGTGGTAATGATGGGTATGGGCGAGCCGCTGCTCAATTTCGAGCCGACCGTGACGGCGCTCAAGCTGATGCTCGACGATAACGCCTACGGCTTGTCGCGCCGCCGCGTCACCTTGTCGACCTCGGGCGTGGTGCCGATGATGGATAAATTGTCGCAAGAAGTGCCGGTGGCGCTGGCCGTGTCGCTGCACGCGTCAAACGACAAATTGCGCGACAGCCTGATTCCCCTTAATAAGAAATACCCGCTGGCCGAATTGATGGCGGCTTGCAAACGCTACCTGGAATTCGCGCCACGCGACTTCATTACATTCGAATATTGCATGCTCGACGGCGTCAACGACAGCGACGAGAACGCGCGCGAACTGCTGGCGCTGGTGCAAGACCGCCTATTGGGCGTATCCTGCAAGTTCAATTTGATACCCTTCAACCCATTCACGGAATCGGGCTTGCTGCGCTCGAAAAATCCGCGCATCAAGGCTTTCGCCCAGATCCTGATGGATGGCGGCATTATCACCACAATACGCAAGACGCGCGGCGACGATATCGACGCCGCTTGCGGCCAACTGGCCGGCGAGGTCAAGGACCGCACGCGGGTCCAGGAAAGGATGGAGAAAATGGCTGAATACCAAGAGAAATTCGGACCCAATTTCGGCAAAATCGTGGAGATTCGCTCCTGATGCGGCGCCTGGCGCAAGGTTTCGGGCAGGCGCTGGCCATCTGTAGTCTGGCCGGTTTGCTGGCTGGCTGCGCGAACGGTCCCGGTCAAAGCGGTAAGGCTGAATTGGAAACCAGTTCAGACCGTTCGGCGGCACAAAAGCGCGCTGGCATCCGTCTGCAGTTGGCGGTCGGTTATTACGAGCAGGGCCAGCTCGAAGTGGCGCTCGATGAAATCAAGAAGGCGCTGCAGGCCGAACCCGATCTGGCTGATGCCTATGGCGTGCGGGCCTTGATTTACATGGGCATGGGCGAGACCGGGCTGGCCGACGATAATTTCAAGCGCGCCCTGAATTTGGCACCGCACAATCCCGACCTGAGCAATAATTATGGCTCTTTCCTGTGCGAGAACGGCCGCGTTGCCGAGGCTTTGCCGTATTTCGACGCGGCGCTCAAGAACAAGACTTACCAGTCGCCGGCCAATGCCTTGAATAACGCCGGTTCCTGCAGCCTGAAGGTCAAGGATTATGCGAGCGCCGAGCGCTACTTGCTGCAAGCGCTGCAATTGACGCCGGACTTGCCGGCGACCAATGCCAACCTGGCGCAAATTTATTATGCGCGCCACGATTACGAGCGGGCCGGATTTTTCATCGGGCGGCTGACGAAAGTGGCGAAAATGGAGAGCTTGACGGCCACCGTGCTATGGCTCGCGATCAAGGTGCAGCATAAGCTCGGCGACACCAGCGCGGAAGCTGGTCTGGTGACGCAGTTGCGCCGCCACCACTCCGCTACGCCCGAGTATGCTGCTTATCTACGTGGGGCGTTTGATGAGTGAGACAGGGATACCAATGAATTCAGAGTGGGCAGAACAGCCGCAGTCCCAGGGTAAGCTGGGGGCGCCCGGAGCACAATTGAAGGCGCAGCGCATCGCGATGGGCTGGACCGTGGAACAAGTTGCCGACCAGCTCAAGCTGGCGCCGCGCCAAGTGGTCGCGCTCGAGGAGGGCGATTCCGCCGCCCTGCCCAACCTGGCGGTGGTACGCGGCTTCATTCGCGCCTACGCCAAGGTGGCCAAGCTCGACCCGGTGCCGCTGGTGGCGATGATCGAAGTCAATCCCGTCGCCAGTGCCGACGCGGCGCCGGCGCGGCGTGAAATCTCGGCCACGTTTTCCGAGGCGCGCTTCCCGTCGATGACGCAGCGCTCGTCCAAGCTCAGCACCTGGATCATTGTCGCGTTGGTGGCGGTCGTGGTCGCCGCCTTTGCGGCCTACAAGATGGGATATGTTTCGCCGGCCATGTTGACGCATGTCGACAAGGACGCGCGTCCGGCGGCCAGTGCGCCGGCCGGTGCCACGCCAGCCGCGTCCTCCGGCACGGCGGTCGAGACCACGCTGGTCAAGCCGGGACAGGAATTGACGCCGCTGCAATCGACGGCCGTGCCGCTTATTTCAGTACCGCCAACGTCGGCACCGCCGGCTTCGGCGTCGTCGGCGACCGCCGCGCCGGCCGCCGCCCAGGCGACCACCGGTGACGCGCTGGTGTTGACCGCAGCCCAGGATTCCTGGGTCGAGATCCGCCGCAAGAGCGGCGCGCCGCTGATGTCGCGCATTCTCAAGGCCGGGGCCAGCGAAACCATCAATATCACCGAACCGGTGCTGTTGATCGTCGGCAAGCCGGCCGGCGTGCAGGCGACGCTACGCGGCGCCACGCTGGAATTGAAATCGGTGCCGGGCGGCACCACTTCACGTTTGAATATCAAATAATATGGCTTTCTTGAATACAGCGATCGGATCGGGCCCGGCGTGCCGGCGCGACAGCCGCAGCGTGCTGGTGGTCCACGACCAGCGCCGCATCATGGTCGGCGGCGGCGCGCCGGTGGTAGTGCAATCGATGACCAATACCGACACGGCCGACGCGGTCGGCACCGCGATCCAGATCAAGGAATTGGCCAGGGCCGGCTCCGAACTGGTGCGCCTGACGGTGGACCGGCCCGAGGCCGCCGCCGCCGTGCCGTATATTCGCGAGCAGCTCGACAAGATGGGTATCGACGTACCCTTGGTGGGCGACTTCCATTACAACGGCCACACCTTGCTAAATGAGTTTCCCGATTGCGCGCGCGCGCTGTCGAAATACCGCATTAATCCGGGCAATGTGGGCAAGGGCGCCAAGCGCGACACCCAGTTCGCGCAAATGATCGAGGCGGCCTGCAAATACGGCAAGCCGGTGCGCATTGGCGTCAATTGGGGTAGCCTGGACCAGGCTTTGCTGGCCCGCATTATGGATGAAAACGCGGCCAGGGAGCAGCCTTGGGCGGCGCAAGCGGTGATGTATGAGGCGCTGGTCACTTCCGCCATCGAAAACGCGGTCCGCGCCGAAGAATTGGGCCTGGGCCGCGATCAAATCATCTTGTCGTGCAAGGTGTCGGGTGTGCAAGACCTGATTGCGGTGTACCGCGAACTGGCGCGCCGCTGCGACTATCCGCTGCACCTGGGCTTGACCGAGGCTGGCATGGGCAGCAAGGGCATTGTCGCCTCGACGGCGGCGCTGGCCGTGCTGCTGCAAGAAGGCATAGGCGATACCATCCGCATTTCGCTGACGCCCGAGCCGGGCGGCGACCGCACGCGCGAAGTCATCGTCGGCCAGGAAATCTTGCAAACCATGGGCTTGCGCAAATTCGCGCCGATGGTCATTGCCTGCCCCGGTTGCGGGCGCACTACATCGACCACGTTCCAGGAATTGGCCGACAATATCCAGACCTATCTGCGCGAGCAAATGCCGGAATGGAAGAAGCTCTATCCTGGCGTGGAAGGCATGAATGTGGCCGTCATGGGATGCATCGTCAACGGTCCCGGCGAATCGAAGCACGCCAACATCGGCATCAGCCTGCCCGGCACCGGCGAATCGCCGGCCGCGCCGGTGTTTGTCGACGGCCAGAAGACGGTGACCTTGCGCGGCGAGCGTATCGTCGAGGAGTTCCAGGATATCGTGCTGGCCTACGTCAAGAGCCATTACGGCGCATAGCGCAGCATGTGCGGCTGGGCCGCGAGGCGCAACCACCCGCGGCCCAGCCGCAATTACAGAAGATCACCATGTCAGAAAATAAAAAAGCAGAAAAAATCACCGCAGTGAAAGGCATGAACGATGTCTTGCCGGCCGACGCGCCGCTGTGGGAATTGTTCGAGAACACGGCCCAGTCGATCATGCAAAGCTATGGCTTTCAGCAAATCCGCACGCCCATCGTCGAAGAGACCAAGCTGTTCGCGCGCGCCATCGGCGCCGTCACCGACATCGTCGAAAAGGAAATGTATTCCTTCACCGATTCGATGAACGGCGACTTGCTGACTTTGCGCCCGGAAGGCACGGCCGGCGTGGTGCGCGCCGTGGTCGAGCACAACCTGGTCTATGAAGGCCCGAAACGGCTGTGGTACAAGGGCCAGATGTTCCGCCACGAACGTCCGCAAAAAGGCCGCTACCGCCAGTTTTACCAGTTCGGCGCGGAAGCGATCGGCTTCACCGGTCCCGATATCGACGCCGAAATGATCATGTTGTGCCGCCGCCTGTGGGATGACCTGGGCCTGGAAAACATTCGCCTGGAACTCAATTCGATCGGCGACGCGGCCGAGCGCCTGCGCCACCGGGGCGACCTGATCGCTTACCTGGAAAGCCACGCCGACTCGCTCGACGAGGAAGCCAAGCGTCGCCTGCACAGCAATCCGCTGCGCATCCTCGACACCAAGAATCCCGCCATGCAGGAATTGGTCAACGGCGCGCCCAAGCTGCTCGATTACCTGGGCGCGGAATCGCTGGCCCACTTCGAGGGCGTGCAAAAGATCTTGAACCACAATAATGTGCCGTTCACGATCAATGCGCGCCTGGTGCGCGGCCTCGATTATTACAACCGCACCGTGTTCGAATGGGTCAGCGACGCGCTCGGCGCGCAAGGCACCGTGTGCGCCGGTGGCCGTTACGACGGCATGGTCGAAATGTTCGGCGGCAAGCCGACGCCGGCGGTGGGCTTCGCGATGGGTATCGAACGCCTGGTCTTGCTGATGAAGGCGGCCGGCGAAGCGGAATTGCCGGGCCAGTGCGACGTCTACATGGTGCACCAGGGCGAGGGCGCGCAATTGCAAGCTTTCGTGCTGGCCGAACGGATACGCGATGCCGGCCTCGACGTTGTGCTACATTGCGCGGCCAGCAATGGCGGCGGCAGCTTCAAGACCCAGATGAAAAAGGCCGACGCCAGCGGCGCCGCCTTTGCCGTGATCCTGGGCGAGGATGAAGTCGCGCAGCATGTCGCCACCGTCAAGGCGATGCGCGCGGCTGACGCCGAGCAGCAGCAAAGCTCGGTGCCCTTCGACGCGGTAGTCGACTATCTGGTGGACCAGATTGTCGGTTGCCAGGACCACGACCACGACCATGTGCATTATCATCATTGATTGGCGCTGACTTAGCGCTTGTTTAGCGTAATCTGCATCCGTTTCAGGCCCCGTTTCGCTTCATTAACCATTAAAAATATTACTCATGGCATACGATCTCGAAGAACAAGAACAACTGGCTTCCCTTAAGGCGTGGTGGAATCAATACGGCAACCTGACTTCCTGGGTGCTGATCGTGGCGCTGGCCTCGTACAGTGGCTGGACCGGCTGGAACTACTACCAGCGCAACCAGTCGGCGCAAGCGTCGCAACTGTATGACGAGTTGCAAAACGCGGTGACGGCGAAGGATAACGCCAAGGTGCAACGCGCCGCCGGCGACATGCAAACGCGTTTCGGCGGCACCTTTTACGCGCCCATGGGCGCGCTGGCCGCAGCCAAGAGCGCCTTCGAGGCAAATGATTTGAAAGCGGCCAAGGTGCAATTGCAATGGGTGGCCGAGCACGGCGGCGACGAATACAAGGCGATCGCGAAACTGCGCCTGGCCGGCGTCTTGCTGGACGAGAAAGCCTATGACGAGGCCTTGAAAACCCTGGCCGGCGAGATGCCGACCCAATTTGCCGGCGCGGTGGCCGACCGCAAGGGCGACATCCTGGTCGCGCAAAACAAGCTGGTCGAGGCGCGCGCCGCCTATGTGGCTGCCCTGGCCGCGACCGACAAGAAGAATCCAGGTCGCCAATTGATCGAGGTCAAGCTCGAAGCGATAGGCGGCAGCGTGCCTGAAGTCAAGGCGGCGGCGTAATGACGTATGGCCGGCGGCGCGCGCTGCGCGGCACGGCCGGCATTGACAGTCAATATCAAGGTTAAATTTATGCGTATCACCGAAAAGCTTGTTGCTGTGAGCCTGCTGGCCCTGATGGCGGGCTGTGCTTCACTCAATCCGTTTGCCGCAAAAGAAAGCAAGAATCAACCGGCCAAGCTGGTCGAATTGAAATCCAGCCTGGCCGTGCGCACCGCGTGGAGCCACTCCATCGGCAAGGCTGGAGTGTACGCGTTCACGCCGGCGCTGGCCGGCGACAGCCTGTATGTGGCCGCTAACGATGGCGCGCTGGCGCGCCTGGACGCGGCCAGCGGGCGCCAGTTGTGGCGCATCAAGGCCGGCATGGATTTGACGGCCGGCGTCGGTAGCGACGGCCAGGTGGTCGCGGTGGGCGGCGCCAAGGGCATGCTGTTGGCTTTTGATGCCGACGGCAAGCCATTGTGGAGCCAGCAGACGTCCAGTGAAATCCTGTCCTCGCCGGTGGTCGGCATGGATGTGGTGGTGGTGCGCAGCGTCGACAACCGCATCGTCGGCTACGACGCCAAGACTGGCGCCAAGAAGTGGACCGTGCAGCGTACCACGCCGGCCCTGACCCTGCGCAACGCGCCGGGTATGGTGGTGGGCGGCGCCAATGTGTATGTGGCCCAGCCGGGCGGCAAGATGCTGGCCCTGGCCCTGGCCACCGGCTTGCCGCGCTGGGAAGTGGTGGTCGGCGAACCGCGCGGCGCCACCGAGCTTGAACGCGTCACCGACATCGCCGGCACGCCGGTCTTGTTCGACAAGGATATCTGCGTTGTCACGTATCAGGGCAAGGTCGGCTGCTTCGACGCCGGCACCGGCGTGGCGCGCTGGACCAAGGCCCAGTCGTCCGACGTCGGGGTGGCGGTCGATCAGCGCTTCGTCTTTAGCGCCGATGAAAAAGGCGCCTTGTCGGCGTTCGGCCGCGAAGGCGGCCAGAGCGCCTGGAAAAACGACGCCCTGGCTTACCGCCGCCTGTCCACCCCGGTCTCCTACGGCCGCGCGGTGGCCGTCGGCGATTACCAGGGTTACATCCATTTCCTGTCACGGGAAGATGGCGCTTTAATAGGTCGCGTCGGCACCGACGGCAGCCCGTTTGTTTCGGCTCCCGTCATCGCAGGCGCGAATTTGATTTTTCAAACCCAATCAGGGACAGTGACCGCTCTCGCGGTCGAGTAATACAATGAAGCCGGTAATTGCACTAGTAGGTCGACCCAATGTTGGGAAATCGACTTTATTCAATCGTCTCACCCGCTCGCGCGACGCGCTGGTGGCCGACCTCCCTGGGTTGACGCGCGATCGTCACTATGGCGAAGGTCGGGTAGGCGAACGCCCCTTCCTGGTCATCGATACGGGCGGTTTCGAGCCCGTCGCCAAGGAAGGCATCATGCACCAGATGGCACTGCAGACCAAGCAGGCCGTGGCCGAAGCCGACGTGGTGATTTTCATCGTCGACGGTCGCCAGGGCTTGACGCCGCACGACAAGACCATCACCGACTTCCTGCGCAAGAGCGGCAGGCCGGTGATGCTGGTCGTCAACAAGGCCGAGGGCATGCGCTACACCGCCGTCGTGTCCGAGTTCTATGAGCTGGGCATGGGCGATCCGATCGCCGTCTCCTCGGCCCATGGCGACGGCGTCAACGACATGGTCGAGGAAGCGCTCAACATCGCCTTCGCCCAGCGTCCGCCGGAAGACGAGGTGGCCGAGCCGGTCGCGCGCGGCATCAAGATTGCCATCGTCGGCCGTCCGAACGTGGGCAAGTCGACCCTGGTCAATACCTTGTTGGGCGAAGAGCGCGTGATCGCCTTCGACATGCCGGGCACGACGCGCGACTCGATCGAGATCCCGTTCGAGCGCGACGGCCAGCAATATACCCTGATCGACACGGCCGGCATCCGCCGCCGCGGCAAGGTGTTCGAGGCGATCGAGAAATTCTCGGTGGTGAAGACGCTGCAATCGATTTCGGAAGCGAACGTGGTGGTGTTGCTGTTAGATGCCCAGCAAGACATTTCCGAGCAAGACGCCCACATCGCCGGCTTCGTACTGGAAACGGGGCGCGCGCTGGTGGTGGCGGTGAATAAATGGGATGGCTTGCAGTCGAGCCAGCGCGACGAGATCAAGATCGATATCGACCGCAAGCTCGATTTCCTGTCCTTTGCCCAGACCCACTTCATTTCGGCGCTGAAGGGCACCGGCATCGCACCGTTGATGAAGTCGCTGAACGCGGCGTACGCGGCCGCCATGTGCGACCTGTCGACGCCGAAGCTGACGCGGGCCTTGATCGAAGCGGTCGAGAAGCAAGAGCCACGCCGCAAGGGCTCGATCCGTCCCAAGCTGCGCTACGCCCATCAGGGTGGCATGAACCCGCCCATTATCGTGATTCACGGGAATGCGCTCGATGCCGTCGGCGACCCGTACAAGCGTTACCTGGAAAAGCATTTCCGCGATACCTTCTCGCTGGTCGGCACGCCCTTGCGCATTGAGTTGCGCACCGGTAAAAATCCATTTAACAAAACGCAGAAATAGCACTGCTCTGCGCGACAGAAAATGTAAAAACAGGTTAGAGTAGCTTATTAGCATGATTCTCTTTGAAGGGAATCGGGCATAGGCACTTGAAATCAAGCGAGTCGTCTCCAATTCTTAATTACAACAACATCACGGAGCTGTTATGAGCAACAAAGGGCAACTGTTACAAGACCCATTCCTCAATGCATTACGCAAAGAGCATGTTCCTGTCTCGATCTACCTGGTCAACGGCATCAAGCTGCAAGGCCATATTGAATCATTCGATCAATATGTCGTCTTGCTGCGCAATACGGTTACCCAGATGGTGTACAAGCACGCCATTTCGACCGTGGTGCCGGCACGCGCCGTCAATCTCAATATTGAAGCCGAAGCGGAGTAAAGCGTTGAGCTTGACGACACCGCACCACCTTTCCACCCGCCGACCTCCCGTATGCGCGCAGCCCTAGTCGGTGTCGATTTCGGTCAGGGCGACTTTGCCGCCAGCGTTGAGGAATTGATGCTGCTGGCGCGCTCGGCGGGGGTGGATCCGATCACGACCATCACCGCCAAGCGTTCCAGTCCCGATTCCGCGTATTTCGTTGGCAGCGGCAAGGCCGACGAAATCAAGGATGCGGTGCTCAATGACGGGCTGGAAATCGTCATTTTTAATCACGCGCTGTCGCCGGCCCAGCAGCGCAACCTGGAAAAGCGCCTCGAAGTGCGGGTGCTCGACCGCACCAGCCTGATTCTCGATATCTTTGCCCAGCGCGCCAAAAGCCACGAGGGCAAGTTGCAAGTCGAACTGGCCCAGTTGCAGCATCTGGCCACGCGCTTGATACGCGGTTGGACCCATCTGGAGCGGCAAAAGGGCGGCATCGGTTTGCGCGGCCCCGGCGAGACCCAGCTCGAGACCGACCGCCGCCTGATTGGCGACCGCGTCAAGGCCTTGCGCGCCCGCCTCGAAAAACTCCACAAGCAGCGCGAAACACAGCGCCGCGCGCGCGGGCGCAGCCACACCTTTTCAGTGTCCCTGGTCGGCTATACCAATGCCGGCAAGTCGACCCTGTTCAATGCCCTGACCAAGGCCGGCGTGTATGTGGCCGATCAATTGTTCGCCACCCTCGACACCACCTCGCGCCGGATTTACCTGGGCCAGGAGGTCGGCAATGTGGTGATCTCGGACACGGTCGGCTTTGTGCGCGAACTGCCCCATCAACTGGTGGCGGCTTTTCGCGCCACGCTCGAAGAAACCATTCACGCCGATTTGCTGCTGCACGTGGTCGACGCCGCCTCGCCGGTGCGCATGGAACAAATCGAGCAAGTCAACCTGGTCTTGAAAGAGATCGGCGCCGATCACATTCCACAGATTCTGGTGTGGAACAAGATCGACGCGGCCGGCCTGGAACCCTCCGTCGAACGCGATGAATACGCACAGTTGCACCGCGTCTTCATCAGCGCGCAAAAAGGCCTCGGCCTGGACTTGTTGCGCGAGGCGGTGGTGGAATCGGCGCGCAAGGCGCCGGGCGCGGCCCACCTTTACCAGAATGGCGTCGTGCAGTACGATGAGCAGGATGACGCCGACCCGGACCAGGAACTCGATGCTGGCCAGGCCGATAGTATTCCAACCAACACCCATGTCGGAACACGATAGTATGCTTGTCTCACTCAAGAAAAAAATCGCTTTGCAGTTGTCCCCGCGCGCCACGCGGCGGGGCAAGGATGAGGCCTTCATGGCCCAGGAAGGCAAGAAGCCGGGCGAAGGCCCGCCCGACCTCGATCAATTGTGGCGCGACTTCAATGCGCGCCTGAACGCCTTTTTTGGCCAGAAGAACCGCCCCGAGGGCGGTGGCGGCGGCATGCGTCCCGATATGAAGGGCGCTGGCATCACCGCCGGCGTGGTGGCCTCGATCGCGGCCCTGATCTGGCTCGCCAGCGGCGCCTTCATCGTGCAGGAAGGCCAGACCGGCGTGGTGCTTAGCTTCGGCAAGTACAGCCGTTCGGCCCCGGCCGGCTTCAACTGGCGCTGGCCGTACCCGTTTCAGTCCGATGAAACTGTCAACGTGTCGCAAGTGCGGACGGTGGAAATTGGCTACCGCACGGCGGTCAAGAACAAGCAAGCCAAGGAATCGCTGATGCTGACCGACGATGAAAACATCATCGACATCCAGTTCGCGGTGCAATACAAGCTGAAAGATCCGGTCGCCTGGTTGTTCAATAACCGCGACCAGGAAGACACCTTGCGCCAGGTTGCCGAAACGGCGGTCCGCGAGATCGTCGGCCGCAGCAAGATGGACTTCGTGCTCTACGAGGGGCGCGAGAAGGTCGCCTTCGACGTGCAGCAATTGATGCAGCAAATCCTCGATCGCTATGCGGTCGGCGCCATCATCACCAATGTCACGATGCAGGCGGTGCAGCCGCCCGAGCAAGTACAAACCGCGTTCGACGACGCCGTCAAGGCGGGCCAGGACCGCGAACGCCAGAAGAACGAAGGCCAGGCGTATGCCAATGAGGTGATCCCGAAAGCGCGCGGCGCGGCCTTCCGCCTGATGCAGGAAGCCGAGGCTTACCGCGCGCTGGTTACTGAAAACGCGCTCGGCAACGCTTCGCGCTTCCAGCAAGTGCTGACCGAATACCAGAAGGCGCCCGGCGTCACGCGCGACCGCATGTACCTGGAAACCATGCAGCAAGTGTTCTCCAGTACCAGCAAGGTCATGCTCGACGCGAAAAGCGGCAGCAATCTGCTGTATTTGCCGCTCGACAAGCTGATCGCCCAGACCGCCGCCCTGGATGCCACTGCGGCGGCCGCCAAGGCTGCAGCAACGGCGGCGGCCGCGCCGCCAGCGGCGGCGGTGCTGCCGCCGGAGGCCATGCAAATAGTGGAAGGGTCGCGCAGTCGCTCCCGGGAATCGTCACGTGATCGGGAGGGTCGCTAATGAACCGCATCGTTACAGCCTTGATCGCGGGCTTCATCGCGCTCATGCTCTTGTCCTCGACCGTGTTTGTGGTCGATCAGCGTAAATACGCCATCGTGTTCGCTCTCGGCGAAGTCAAGCAGGTCATCAGCGAGCCGGGGCTGCATTTCAAATTGCCGCCGCCGTTCCAGAACGTGTTGTATCTCGATAAACGCATCCTGACCATCGAATCGCAGGAAGCGGACCGCTTCATCACGGCCGAGAAGATGAATATCCTGGTGGACGCCTTCGTCAAGTGGCGCATCGTCGAACCGAAGCTGTATTACGTCAGCTTCGGCGGCGATGAAAGCCGGGCCCGCGACCGCCTGTCGCAAATCGTCAAGGCTTCGCTGAACGATGAAATCACCAAGCGCACGGTGCGCGAAGTCATTTCCGGCCAGCGCGGCAAGGTGATGGAAGCAATCCGCAGCAAGGTCATCGACGAGGCCAAGTTGATCGGCGTCGAAATCATCGACGTGCGCCTGAAGCGGGTCGATTACGTCGAGCAGATCAATAACTCGGTGTATGAGCGCATGAAGTCGGAACGGGTCAGGGTGGCCAACGAGCTGCGCTCGACCGGTTCGGCCGATTCCGAGAAGATCCGCGCCGACGCCGACAAGCAGCGTACCGTGATCCTGGCCGAAGCTTACCGCGACGCCGAGAAGATTCGCGGCGAGGGCGACGCCAAGGCATCCCAGACTTACGCCGAAGCGTTCGGCAAGAACCCGGAATTCTACAAGTTCTACCGCAGCCTGGAAGCGTACCGCGGGAGCTTCAAGAATCACGGCGACGTGATGGTGGTCGACGCCAATTCCGATTTCTTCAAATACTTCAAGAGTTCGGGCGCGGCCGGTTCCGCTTCCCCCGCCAAGAAATAGTCGGCCCGGCCTCAAGTCCGCGACGGTTTTTAGCCAAACCCGAACGAACTTGAGGCGATCCGATTGCCTGCACCGGTCATGATTTTTTTGCCTGGCCGCGACTTTATTTCTGTTGTCACACATTTTCGCGTAAAATATCAGGTTCGGCTTTCTGCGTGGCGCGCGCTGTTCCGCCCCCGCATGATGCATTTTTCAACTTTCTTCCGTATTCCTTTCCTCATGCCGAATTGGCTTTTGCCCGAAAATATTGCCGATGTGTTGCCATCGGAAGCGCGCAAGATTGAAGAGTTGCGTCGACTCATGCTGGATAATTTCCGTCTCTACGGTTATGAACTGGTCATGCCGCCGCTGCTCGAATACCTGGAATCGCTGCTGACGGGCGCCGGCAAGGATACCGATCTGCGCACCTTCAAGCTGGTCGACCAATTGTCCGGGCGCATGCTTGGCTTGCGCGCCGACATGACGATCCAGGTTGCGCGCATCGACGCCCACCTGCTCAATCGCGCCTGTGTGACGCGCCTGTGCTATGCCGGCAGTGTCTTGCACACGCGCCCATCGGGCTTGCACGCGACCCGCGAGCCGCTGCAAATCGGCGCCGAAATCTATGGTCATGCGGGCCTGGAAGCCGATGCCGAGATCCAGGAGTTGGCGCTCGCTTCGCTGGCGCTGGCCGGTTTCACCGCAGTGCGCCTGGATTTGTCGCATGTCGGCGTGTTGCGCGCCATCATTGCCGACGATCCCGCCGCGCGCCAGGACGAGGCGGCGCTGTACACCTTGCTGCGTGCGAAAGACACACCCGGCCTGGCCGAATTGACGGCTGCCTATCTGCCTTTGACGCGGGCCGCACTGCTGGCTTTGCCCGGCCTGTATGGCGACATCGAGGTGCTGGCGCGGGCGCGCGAAGTGTTGCCGCCCTTGCCCGGCATCGGCAAGGCGCTGGCCGAGTTGGCGGCGCTGGCCGGTTCGGCCATCGGCCGCGCCGAGGTGGCAATCGACCTGGCTGACTTGCGCGGCTACCAATATGAAAGCGGCGCGATGTTCGCGCTGTATGTGCCGGGGCTGCCGAACGCGGTGGCGCGCGGCGGGCGTTACGACCATGTGGGCGAAGCATTTGGCCGGGCTCGGCCCGCGACCGGCTTTTCGCTCGACTTGCGGGAATTGGCGCGCTTGCTGCCGACCGCCGAGCGCAAGCATTCGATCCGCGCGCCTTGGGGTAATGCGCCCGAGTTGAAAGATAAAATCGCCGAGCTGCGCAAGAGCGGCGAAGTAGTGATCCAGAGTCTGCCGGGTCACAATAATGAGCAAGACGAGTTCGAGTGCGATCGCGCGCTGGTTCTTGACGATAATGGTAGTAGCTGGATTCTTAAAACCTTAGGTTGAGTATGTCAAAGAAAATTATGGCAAAGAACGTCGTCGTCATCGGTACCCAATGGGGCGATGAAGGTAAAGGCAAGATCGTCGATTGGTTGACCGATCACGCCCAGGGTGTGGTGCGCTTTCAGGGCGGCCATAACGCGGGTCACACGCTGGTCATTGGCGGCGTCAAGACCGCGCTGCAATTGATTCCTTCGGGCATCATGCGTCCGGGCGTGGCTTGCTACATCGGTAACGGTGTGGTGGTATCGGTGCCGGACGTGCTGCGCGAAATCGACAAGTTGCAAGCGGTCGGCGTCGAAGTCGCCTCGCGCCTGAAGATTTCGGAAGCGTCGCCCGTGATCCTGCCTTACCACTCGGCCCTTGACGCCGCGCGGGAAGTGGCCCGCGGTGCCGCCAAGATCGGCACCACCGGCAAGGGCATCGGCCCGGCCTATGAAGACAAGGTGGCGCGCCGCGCGATCCGCATCGCCGACTTGCTCAACGAGACCCGCTTTGCCGAGAAACTGGCGGAAAACCTCGATTACCATAACTTCGTGCTGGAAAATTACCTGAAGGCGCCGAAGGTCGATTATCAAAAAACCCTCGACGACGCGCTGGCCTATGTGCCGCGCCTGCGTCCGATGGTGGCTGACGTCTCGAGCGCGCTGTACGCGGCGCACAAGGCTGGCGCCAACCTGCTGTTTGAAGGCGCGCAAGGCAGCTTGCTCGACGTCGACCATGGCACCTACCCTTACGTGACGTCGTCGAACTGCGTGGCCGGCAATGCCGCCGCCGGTTCCGGCGTCGGCCCGAACATGTTGCATTACATCTTGGGCATCACCAAGGCTTACACCACGCGCGTCGGCTCCGGCCCATTCCCGTCGGAATTGCCGACCGATGCGGGCGTCGGCCACCATCTGTCGTCGGTTGGCCACGAGTTCGGCACCGTCACCGGCCGCGCCCGTCGTTGCGGCTGGTTCGACGCGGCCTTGCTGCGCCGTTCGGTGCAAATCAATGGCGTCTCGGGCATGTGCCTGACCAAGCTTGATGTGCTCGATGGCCTGGAAACGCTGCAATTGTGTACCGGCTACACGCTGGACGGGCGCACGGTCGACATCTTCCCCGTCGGCGCCGAAGACGCGGCGCGCTGCGTGCCGATTTACGAGCAAATGCCAGGCTGGAAAGACAGCACGGTGGGCGCCAAATCGCTGGCCGCCTTGCCGCCTGCGGCCCGCGCCTATATCAAGCGCATCGAAGAATTGGTCGGCGTGCCGATCGACATGGTTTCGACCGGTCCCGATCGCGAAGAAACGATCGTGCTGCGCCACCCATTCGAATAAGAGAGCACTATGACGACTCCACAAACCAATGAGAAACACCTCTGGGTATCCTGGGATGAATACCACCGCCTGATCGAACGCCTGGCCTTGAAAGTCTACGAATCGGGCTGGAAATTCGACCAGGTGCTGTGCCTGGCGCGCGGCGGCGTGCGTCCCGGCGACGTCTTCTCGCGCATCTTCGACGTGCCGCTGGCGATCCTGTCGACCAGCTCTTACCGCGAAGAAGCGGGCACCGTGCGCGGCGACCTCGACATCGCCAAATACATGACGATGACCAAGGGTCCGCTGGCTGGCCGCATCTTGCTGGTGGACGACCTGGTCGATTCCGGCGTGACGCTGGAAAAAGTCACCAAGCACCTGGAAACGAATTTCGCCGGCGTCACGGAAGTGCGCTCGGCCGTGATCTGGACCAAGGGTTGCTCGTCGATCCGTCCTGATTATTGCATGGAAGAATTGCCGCACAATCCGTGGATACACCAACCGTTCGAGGATTACGACGGCTTGCGTCCGCACCAATTGGCGGCCTGGCTGAAGAAAGACGACGCGGCGGCCTAAGCCTTCGCATCGTTCCGGCAGCGCAAGATGGCGGCTGAACTTCACGGTTCAGCCGCCATTTTTTCGTCTTGTATGTGTCAAGCAAATTGTGCGCCGACTTCGGGCCGCGACCATGCTAAGCTTGGCGCCATGCCTAAAGTTCTCGCCTGCCTTCTGATCCCGCTCGTGCTGTTCATGGGCGGCCTCGCTGGCGCCAAGGACATCGTCATGGCCGGCAGCGAGGATACCCGGCAATCGTTCCACGGGGCTTGGCTGGCGTTGATTTACGAGGAGGCATTCCGGCGCCTGGGCTATCATTTCATCTTCAAGGGATTCCCGGCCACGCGCTCGAGCGAAATGTCGGACGACGGCCTGGTCGACGGCGAGATTCAAAGGGTGGCCAGTTATGGCGCCAGGCACCCCAATATGGTGCGCGTCGAGGAACCGCATTTCAAGGTTGAATATGCGGCCTACGGGATGGCCCCGATATCCGCGCTGAGCGGCTGGGACAGCCTGCGGGGCGGGACTTACAAGGTCGAATACCGGCGCGGGGTGATGTTGTGCGAGCGCGCCCTGACGCCATTGATTCCGGCGGCGCGGCTATCGACCGTCAGTACCGTGCCGGGTGGACTGCGCAAACTGACGTGGGCGCGCACCGATGTTTTCATCGATGCCGACCGGGTCATCCAGCATTACCTCGGCATGGACGAATTCAAGGACGCCCATATCGTCAAGCTCGGGGTCATGGAGAATGTCGACTTCCATGCCTATCTGCATAAAAAACATGGGGCGCTGGCGGCGTCATTGTCGCAAGTCTTGCGCGACATGAAAAGCGCGGGCTTGATCGAGCAATTCCGCCGCCGTGCCGAGGAAGAAGTCGACGCGCGCCCCGAGTGGCCTTGAGTGGTTTGCGCATGCCCAAGGCCGCCCCCGCTCAGGTACCCAGCAGGGCGTCCAGGTTGTCGCTGCCCGCCGCGCCGAATAATTGCTGTTTCAACAAGTGCAACTGGTCGCGCACCTGCGCCGCCTGCTCGAATTCCAGGTTCTTGGCATGGTCCAGCATCTGTTTTTCGAGGCGTTTGATTTCCTTGCTGATTTGCTTTTCGCTCATCGCCTCGTACTTGGCCGCCTCTTGCGCCACTTGCAGATTTTCGCGCGCCTCTTGCGGGCTGTAGACGCCGTCGATCAATTCCTTGATACTTTTCTTGACGCCGACCGGGGTGATGCCGTTTTCGGCGTTGAAGGCGATTTGCTTGGCGCGGCGGCGTTCCGTTTCATCGATCGCGCGCCGCATCGAATCGGTGATGCGGTCGCCGTACAGGATCGCGGTGCCGTTCAAGTTGCGGGCGGCGCGGCCGATGGTCTGGATCAGGCTGCGCTCGGAGCGCAGGAAGCCTTCCTTGTCGGCGTCCAGGATCGCCACCAGCGACACTTCCGGCAAGTCCAGGCCTTCGCGCAGCAAGTTGATGCCGACCAGCACGTCGAAGGTGCCGATGCGCAAGTCGCGCAAGATTTCGACCCGTTCCACCGTCTCGATGTCGCTGTGCAAATAGCGCACCTTGATGCCATGGTCGCTCAGGTATTCCGTCAATTGTTCGGACATGCGCTTGGTCAGCGTGGTCACCAGCACGCGCTCGTTTTGCTTGACGCGCAAGATGATTTCCGACATCAAGTCATCGACCTGGCTGCTGGCCGGGCGCACGATGATCATCGGGTCGACCAGGCCGGTCGGGCGCACCACTTGCTCGACCACCTGGTCGGCGTGCTGCTTTTCGTAATCGGCCGGGGTGGCCGAAACGAACACGGTCTGGCGCATTTTCGATTCGAATTCGTCGAAGCGCAGCGGCCGGTTGTCCAGCGCCGACGGCAGGCGGAAGCCATAGTCGACCAGGTTGGTCTTGCGCGAGCGGTCGCCGTTATACATGGCGCTGAGCTGGCCGATCAGCACATGCGATTCGTCGAGGAACATCAGGGCATCCGCCGGCAAGTAATCGACCAGGGTCGGCGGCGGTTCGCCGGCCAGGGCGCCGCTCAGGTGGCGCGAATAGTTTTCGATGCCCTTGGTGAAGCCGATCTCGGTCATCATTTCCAGGTCGAAACGGGTGCGTTGTTCCAGGCGCTGCTCTTCGATCAGGCGGTTTTCCTGGCGGAAAAATTCCAGGCGTTCGCGCAATTCATCCTTGATGGTCTCGATCGCCCGCAGCACGGTTGCGCGCGGCGTCACATAATGCGAACCGGGATAGACGGTGAAGCGGGGAATCTTTTGCCGCACGCGGCCGGTGAGCGGGTCGAATAACTGGATCGATTCGATTTCATCGCCGAACATTTCCAGGCGCACGGCCAGTTCCGCGTGCTCGGCCGGGAAGATGTCGATGGTATCGCCGCGCACGCGGAAAGTGGCGCGGCCGAAATCGACTTCATTGCGCGTGTATTGCATCTGGATCAGGCGCGCGATCACGTCGCGCTGGCTGACCTTGTCCTTGACGCGCAAGGTCAAGATCATCTGGTGGTATTCGCTCGGGTTGCCGATACCGTAGATGGCCGACACGGTGGCGACGATGATGACGTCGCGCCGCTCCATCAGCGACTTGGTGCAGGACAGGCGCATCTGCTCGATGTGCTCGTTGATCGACGAATCCTTTTCGATGAACAGGTCGCGCTGCGGCACGTAGGCTTCCGGCTGGTAGTAATCGTAATAACTGACGAAGTATTCAACCGCGTTTTGCGGGAAAAATTCGCGAAATTCGCTATACAACTGAGCCGCCAGCGTCTTGTTGGGCGCGAAGATGATGGCCGGCCGGCCCATCCTGGCGATTACATTGGCCATCGTGTAAGTCTTGCCGGAGCCGGTCACGCCCAGCAGGGTCTGGTAAGCCAGTCCGTCGGCGATGCCTTCGCTTAACTGGGCGATCGCGGTGGGCTGGTCGCCGGCCGGCAAAAACGGTTGGTGCAGCTTGAACGGGGAATCGGGAAACGATACCACGGTCGGTGCCGCGTCGGGTGCAATGGATAAATCAGCCATACGAATCAGACCTTTGTTAGAATAGTGCTCTGCTGGCGGCCCTGGAACGATTAATCGGGGGCGCTGTCTACAACTCCGCTGTGAACCCGCTTCCAACCGAATTCAATCTTATCATGACGAATCCTTCCGCTCCCGCCAGTCTGTTCAGTGCCATCGACATGGCCCCACGTGACCCCATCCTGGGCATCACGGAAGCCTTCAACGCGGATAAAAATCCTGCGAAAATCAATCTGGGCGTCGGCGTCTATTATGACGAAAACGGCAAAGTGCCGCTGCTGTCGTGCGTGCGCAAAGCCGAAGCCATTTTGATCGAGCAAGCTTCCCCGCGCACCTATCTGCCGATCGATGGCTTGGCCGCCTACGATAGCGCGGTGCAAGAACTGGTATTTGGGGCCGACAGCGCCGTGATTCAAGAGCGGCGCGCCGTCACCGTGCAAGCCATCGGCGGCACTGGCGCACTGAAAATCGGCGCCGATTTCCTGCAGCGTTTCGCGCCGGGCGCGCAAGTCTATATCAGCGACCCGAGCTGGGAAAACCACCGCGCGCTGTTTGAAAGCGCCGGATTCGTCGTCAATAATTATGCCTACTACGACGCGCAAACCCATGGCGTGAATTTCACCGGCATGCTGGCCGACTTGCATGCCATGCCGCGCGGTTCCATCGTCCTGTTGCACGCCTGCTGCCACAATCCGACCGGCGCCGACCTGAGCCCGGAACAGTGGGGCGAGGTCATCGCCGCCGTCACGGCGGGCGGCTTGATCCCCTTCCTGGACATGGCTTACCAGGGCTTCGCGGCCGGTATCACTGAAGATGGTGCGGTGGTGCGTCGTTTCGCCGCGGCCGGTGGCCCGCTGCTGGTCTCGAATTCCTTCTCGAAATCGTTCTCGCTGTATGGCGAACGGGTCGGCGCGTTGAGCGTGGTCGCGGCAAGCGCGGAAGAAGCGGCGCGTCTGCTATCGCAATTGAAGCGCGTGGTACGCACCAATTATTCGAACCCGCCCGTGCATGGCGGTAAGGTGGTCGCCACCGTGCTGGCAAGCCCGGAATTGCGCCAATTGTGGGAAGACGAGCTGGCCGCGATGCGCGTGCGCATCCGCGAAATGCGCAATGCCTTTGTCGAAAAGCTGAAGGCAAAAGCGCCCGGCCATGACTTCGAATTCGTGCGCGAGCAAATCGGCATGTTCTCGTATTCCGGCTTGAGCAAGGCCCAGGTCGAGACGCTGGCCCGCGAGCATTCGGTGTATGCCGTCGACACGGGCCGGATTTGCGTGGCGCCTTTAAATGCCGGCAATATCGACAAGGTCATTGACGCGATCGCCAAAGTCCTTTAATATATTCGTTCTCCGGATTGCTCGAAAGATTGATTCGGAAGGCAGCAAAAAAGCTGGAATTTGCGCATAGTTCTTGATGCTGCGTTTAAGAAAGTATATAATGTTGCCTCTTTTCCCTGATAGCTCAGTTGGTAGAGCGACGGACTGTTAATCCGCAGGTCCCTGGTTCGAGTCCAGGTCGGGGAGCCAGAATTCAGTAGTAAAATAAATGGTTACGAGCGATCGTAGCCATTTTTTTTGCCTGTTTATTCATATAAGGAGGATTTTCCACATGCATTCCATCGCCGGCCTGCGTCATATCGTGTTGTGTGCCTTCCGTGCCGACATCTCCGAGCAGCAAAGGAGTTTGTTGATACGGGAATTCGCGCTGCTGAAGGAAAGCATTGCCGCCGTGCGGCATTTCGAGTGCGGCCGCAATTGCAGTCCGGAAGGTTTGGCGGACGGCTTTAGCGACTGTTTCACCCTGCATTTTGACGATGCCGCCGGGCGCGACGCCTATCTGGTCGATCCGGCCCACCTGCGCTTTGTCGAGCTGCTCAAGCCTTGGCTGGCAAAGGTGCTGGTGGTCGATTATGCGCCGGGAACGGGGCCTGTTGCCTGATTTTTTCTGAATCTGGACAAGTTTCATTGCGCCGTATATAATGCGGCCTCTTTTCCCTGATAGCTCAGTTGGTAGAGCGACGGACTGTTAATCCGCAGGTCCCTGGTTCGAGTCCAGGTCGGGGAGCCAGAACATGGTAAAAAATGGTTACGAGCGATCGTAGCCATTTTTTTTCGCCTCTCGATAAGGTAACATTCCCCCTTGGCGCGCCGCTTCCCGCGCCGCTTCCATTTGAAAGAAACGCCGATGTCCGTGCAACGCCAATTTCTTCGTTTCGCCGCCGTCGGCGCGTCCGGCACGGCGGTGCAATATTCGGTGCTGTGGACCGGCGTCGAATTGTTCGGCTCCAGTGCGGCGGTCGCCTCGGGCCTCGGTTATATCCTGGGCGCGGTGGTGAACTATCTCCTCAATTATTTCTTTACCTTCCAGAGCGCCAAATCGCACGGCGAGGCGGCGGCCAAATACTTCACCCTGCTGGGCATAGGCTGGTGCATGAATACCGGCCTGATGTGGCTATTGACGCATAACCTGGCTTGGAATTATTGGTTGGCCCAGGTCCTGGTTACCGGTATCGGCTTGATCTACAATTTCGTTGGCAGCCGCTGGTGGGCATTCAAGCCGGCCCAATGAACGCTTGCGGGCCGAACTAGCGGCGCCGGGCGCGGTCCAACTTCAAACGCTTCCCAATCGGCTGCCTTGGGAGCACGTTTGAAGGCGGGAGGTGCAATTGGCTGCGGGCGCGATGGCGAAGGCGGGGCGGGTGGCGTGGTTTGCGCTGCCGTTTCTGCTCGCCTGTATGGTCGTGTTCTTGCTGGAGCGGGGCGCCGAATACGTGATCAGTCCCGAAGGGCAGAGCCAGTCTGACCTTGCGGAACCGTTTTTCAATCTCAGCGGGTTGTATCAACGCCTGGTCACGGCGGGGCCGCGCAAGCCGGTGCAAAAATTCACGGTATTAATTGACGACAATCCCAGTCACGACGCGTATTACGCCCAGTTATCGGGCGGCGTGCTTGAATTGTGCCAGCGCCGCGCCGCACTGGCGACCTTGCTGTGGAAGATAGCCAGCGCCGATCCGGCCGTGATCGTGCTCGACAAGGCCTTCCGGCGCAAGCAATGTCCCGCCGCCGACCCCGGCACGCAAGCCTTGCAGGCGGCGATCGCGACATTGAGCACGCGGATTCCCTTTGTCGTGGGACGGCGCATCGACCGTTCCGATTGGAGTATGTATCCCTCACTGGAATTCCCGCATGATGGCGCGCACTTGCTGCAAGAAGGCGTGATCGAATTCGATCCGGACACGAAAAGGCTGCCCCTCAGATGGGCCACGCGTCTGCGAAATACAGCGTCAACCGCGTGGGAATGGTCGGAAACCCTGTCGCTGCGGGCGGCGGAAGCTTACGATGAACGCCTGCAAGACAAATACCCGCGCCTGAAGGATTTGCTGCGCGGCCCGACCGCGATGCCGGGGGAGGCGACCCACCCCTACGTCAGTTTTCTCAATGTCGGGCAGTTAAGCGTCTATACGCCCGGGGAAATCCTGTGCGGCAGCAGCGCCGCGCGTTGCCAGCAACGACCCGCCGCCTTGCGCAATTTGCGCGCCAAGATCGTTCTGGTTGGGGAAAACAGTGAAGACGATTTACACCTGTCCGTGATCGGCGAAGTCCCCGGTTTCGTTTTGCATGCCAACTATATCGAGGCGCTGCTTGATCAGCGTTACTTCAATCCGGCGCCCTGGCTCGATTACGTGCTCGGTTTCGCGATTTTCTCCCTGATCATGCTGGGTCTCGATTTCGAGAAATTTACCGCGACGCTGGTCTGGTGGGCGCTGAGCTTGGGCATCGCCTATCTGCTGGTGTATTTCATCATCATGCACATGGGTTACTACGTCAATCCCGTTGCCGTCAGCATGCTGGCATTGCTATTCAATTTCACGCACCTCTTGTTTTCCAGATTGAAGCAGGCCAGCCGTTTGCTGCTGGAACGGTTGCGCGTATTGTTCAAAGGAGAGAAATCATGAAACATTTTATGGCGCGTTTGCTTCCCCTCATCCTGGCGCTGTTTGGCGGCATCGCCTATGGACAAGCTCAACAGGCCGCCTCGGCCGATAGCGATAAGCAAGCCAATCCCGAACCGAAACGCCCGGGAGTGGCGGGAGGGACGTGGGCCAGGGTGCCAGCCGATACCGCGACAGTAGCCGATAGCGCCATCGAGAAGGAGTTGATGGGCGCCGACGTGGCCAAGACCGCCACCGTCAAGACGAAGTATTCGGCCACGCGTGGCCGCGCGAAGGCGCTCATCAAGGCAGATAAGTCTGCCAAACCGGCAGCGGACAAGGTGCCGATGAAATAGCGACTGCGGTGGCGCGGTTGCGGGCGGGCGCCCGCGTGATTCGTTGGTGCATTCCATTCCACCGTCAGCGTGGTAAGCTAAGCCATCGCCGTGTCCGGTCTACCTGCGCTCTGGTTGCAAGGGGAGGCTGGCGACGTCAAAGCGGACTGCCGGATCTTTTGTCCATGAACTTGTCATAACGGGACGCGCCATGCCATCCGAACAAATAGGTGAGTACGAGCTTGAATATTCCGGCGTGCGCTTGCCCGCCGGTGCCGGCTGGGCCGCCCACCTCGCAATCTTTGGGCCGTCGCCGAATCCCATGCACCGCAACAGCATCTTTCCTGAACAGCGGGTATGTGTCGCCGCCGTCTTCCCCAACGAAGAGGCGGCTGAGGCGGAAGCCTATAAGGTCGCGCTGACGATGCTGGAGTCCGGCAAGCCGCGCAAGCCCTCTTCCCCTTGATCGCTTCCCCAATTCTTGTTCCCGGCCAAGGCCCAAGGCTTGCCGCCATAGTCCATGGCCGCAGGGAAATAGCTGTTTCGTTTGAGATAAATCGAGAACGAGCAGGCGTTTCGCATGTCCACACTGTTTACATGTAGTCCTTGCCGTACCATCGTAATTTGACTAAGGTTAAGTCCCAAGCAGAAAAAATGCGGCTGGCGGGCGTCTGCTGGAATCAATAGGAGAGCGAAAATGGAGCAAGATGAAGAGTGCCGACCGGGCACATCAACGGCGGTGGAAAAACGGCATGCCGACTTCAAGATGCCAAAGCTGACACTGGTGGAACTGGACCCGACCGCCATTATTGAAGGCGAGCGCCTGGAAGAAGGGTATGCGTGCGAAGACATCAATACCTTTGGCGCGATGCGCGAGACTTGCCCTGTATGCACAGGGAGTCACCTGGATTTAGTGTTGCGACAAACAAATGTGCGTACCGCCCATTTGTTTTGCAAGCGTTGCACCAGGTGCTTTGATGCCCGTTTCGCCGACGGTTCGACCGCCTTGCTGTGACTGGGACAGCTTGCGCCAACAGCGTTTAAATGGGCAGGCCCGGCATCCGGAGCCGTGTCCAGCCATGCGCCATCATTTTAGGCGGCCCCGTCAGATCTGCGCGGCCCGCTGGCTGAATGCCATTGCACGATGATGGTCAGCCTTGCCATTTCCCCGGCATGCCCGCGCCGGTACGCCCGCGCCGGTATGCCCGTGCGCTTGGCTTTGTGTAGCAGCGTACCGACGCCGGCAGGAATCGGTACGATCATGCGCCAGTGGCTGTTCTTCCATCAGAATGGTGCGAGATCGGTGTCGATCCCGCGCGTAGCGCACAAACATCCAACTTTCAAGGTAAATACAATGGCAAAGGCTTATTTGGTGGGAAGCGGCATCGCTTCCTTGAGCGCCGCAGTCTACATGCTACGCGACGCGCATATGGCGGGCTCCGACATCAGCATTTTTGAGTATTCCCACCAACTGGGAGGCAGCCTCGACGCGGAAGGCAACGCACAGGACGGTTATCTTTGCAGAGGCACGCGCGGCTTCGATTTTCAAGCTTACCCATGTTTGCAGGATGTGCTCGCATCCATCCCGGCCCTCGACGCGCCCGGCAAGAGCTTGAATCAGCAGATCCACGCATTCGGCGACGACTTTACCATCGATACGAAAACCCGGCTGATGGCGCAGGGCAAGTCGGTCCCGGTCATTTCCTATGGCGTCGGAATGCGCGACCAATTGGCAATTACGCGACTGCTGCTGGGTTCGGAAGCGTCGTTGAAAGACCGGCCTATCAGCGATTTTTTTTCGGAAGAATTTTTCGCCACGCCCTTCTGGTGGATGTTTTCGACGATCTTTGCGTTTGCGCGATGGCATAGCGCGCAAGAGATGCGCCGCTACCTGCACACATTTATTCAAAATGTACAGGATATGGATAGCCTCCATTCGATCCGCTCCACCGTGAGCAATAACCAGGAAGGCATCGTCCGCCCGATGGTGGATTATCTGCGCCAGCAGGGCGTCAGCTTCGTCATGGATACCGAGGTGGTTGACATCGGTTTCGCGTCGGATGCGCGCGACACCATCGTGCAATCGCTCATCTGCCGGCAAGGTGGCAAGCAGGTGGAAATCAAGGTCGAGGACGATGACGTGGTGTTCGTCACGCTCGGTTCGATTGCCGCGCCTTTCGATTCGGGCGCATGGCGGCTGTGGCATACCATCGCGCAAGGGCGCGACGATTTTGGACGACCCGCCCTGTTCACGTCGCACAGCGATCAATCCACCATGACCACTTGCACCATCACCTTGAACGATCCCGAAGTCTATGACATGCTCAGGACGCTGCTCCAGCAAGAGCCCGACGTCAATCGGCTCACCACTTTCATCGATTCTCCCTGGAGCCTGTCGCTGATCGTGCCGAAGCAACCCTGGTTCGCCAACCAGGGGCCGGACACCAAGGTGTTGTGGTGTTATGGCATCTGGCCCAAGGGTATAGGCAAATTCGTGGCAAAACGCATGGAAGATTGCAGCCCCGACGAAATCTTGACGGAGCTGTTCTCGCTGTTGGGATTCGACGACATTGCGCGCCTGGTCGAAAAGACCATCGGCCGCAAATCCGTGCTGCCCGCCGGCCATGCACAATTTCTTTGCCGCAATCCCGGCGACCGCCCCGAAGTGATACCCGAGGGTTCCCGCAATCTCGCTTTCCTGGGGCAATACGTGGAAAGCGAGGGCACCACTTACACCATGGAATATTCGGTGCGCACGGCGCAGAAGGCGGTGTATCAATTATTCAATATTGAGAAGCCGATGACGCCGACCTACCATGGCGCCTTCCATCCCGAAACCCTGCTGCGCGCGGCCCGCGCCTTCATGCGCTAAGAACCTATTCCGGCAGGGAATCCGCCACCTGCTGGCGGCCCCTCGGAAGCGGGGACTGCGTTGCTCGTCGTAGCATGGCTAGCCATGCGTCCTCCTCTCGCCTTGTCCGCGCTCCCGAGGAAACACCATCGGGCAACGCTCCCTACCAAAATAGGTTCTAAGCCGGTCCGCTGGTCGCGGCCGTGAAAATCGCGGCCGGACCTGTGCTGGCCTTGTGTTCCTCCAAATTATATTCCGCCATTTCCCATCGGATGCCGACCATGACCGTGTTTTAACGGGCAGACTTGGCGCCGTTGTGGGAAAATTCCGCATGTCCGCAATACGACTATTACCACTATCATCAGATCTCCATACCGTATATGCCGATGGACAGTAGTTGTGGCGCGCCGATGTGAGCGACATTACATCACCCGACTTGCGCGCAGCATCCACTGTAGACGACGTGTGGGATTTAAAATAGCGATAATAACGAGGAGATGGACATGGACTTGCTGGAGAAATTTTTCAAACTGAAGGAAAACGGGACCGATGTACGCACCGAGCTGCTCGCCGGTCTCACCACTTTCCTGACGATGGCTTACATCATCTTTGTCAACCCGTCCATCCTCGGCGATGCGGGCATGCCGAAAGATTCGGTCTTTGTCGCCACTTGCCTGGCCGCCGCCATCGGCACCCTGATCATGGGCTTGTATGCCAATTACCCGATCGCGCTGGCGCCCGGCATGGGCTTGAACGCTTATTTCGCCTACGCCGTCGTCAAAGGCATGGGCATTCCATGGCAAATCGCGCTCGGTTCGGTCTTCATTTCCGGCTGCCTGTTCCTGATTGTCAGTATCTTCAAGATACGCGAAATGATCATCGACGCCATCCCGCAATCGCTGCGCACCGCGATCACGGTCGGGATCGGCCTGTTCCTGGCCATCATCGCCCTGAAGAGCGCCGGCATCGTCGCCGCCAATCCCGCCACTTTCGTCACGCTGGGCGACTTGCACAAGGCACCGCCCGTGCTGGCCATCGTCGGCTTCTTCCTGATTGTCACCCTGGACCGCTTGAAAGTGCGCGGCGCCATCCTGATCGGCATCATCGCGGTGACAGTGGCCAGCTTCGTGGTCGGCGGCAACCAGTTCCACGGCATCGTCTCAGCCCCGCCATCGCTGGACCCGACCTTGTTCAAGCTCGACATCATGGGCGCCTTGTCCGGCGGTATCTTGAACGTCGTGCTGGTCTTCTTCCTGGTCGAATTGTTTGACGCGACTGGCACCCTGATGGGCGTGGCAAACCGCGCCGGCCTGTTGAAAAACGGCAAAATGGATAGGCTCAACAAATCGCTGCTGGCCGACAGCGTCGCGATTGTCGCCGGTTCTTGCCTGGGCACATCGAGCACCACCGCATATATTGAGAGCGCCGCCGGCGTGCAGGCGGGCGGGCGCACCGGCTTGACCGCCGTCGCGGTAGCCATCTTGTTCCTCGCCTGCCTGTTCATCGCGCCGCTGGCCGGCACCGTGCCAGCCTATGCGACCGCGCCAGCCCTGTTTTACGTGGCTTGCCTGATGTTGCGCGAATTGTCGGAAATCGATTGGGAAGACAGCACCGAAAGCGTGCCCGCCGCCGTGACGGCCTTGATGATGCCATTTACCTATTCGATCGCGAATGGGGTGGCGTTCGGCTTCATTACCTATGTCGTGCTGAAAGTGGCGACCGGCAAGGTCAAGCAGGTTTCGGCGCTGGCCGCCTTGATTTCCAGTATCTTCCTGTTCAAATTCATTTATCTCGGCGCCGGTTAAGCGGACGGCGGGGCCGGATGGCGGGGCCGCTCCACAAGGATCTGGCCCCGGTTTGCCGTGCAGGATTGTGGTCCTTCATTGATACGTAACATCATTGTTCGCATATGGCGGCGCCCCTCGCGAGTGGTAATCTGAGATATGTCAGTAAGCTCGAGATGCCGCGCCATGCCCGCGCCACTAAAAATATACGATGGAGATGTCATGTCAGAACCAATCCGCTTTTTCTACCAGGGCCGGACCCATAGCGTGGCCGACGCCTCGACCACGCAAACCGTGTTGCAGCATTTGCGCGAAGACTTGCATTGCACCGGTACCAAGGAAGGTTGCGCGGAAGGCGATTGCGGCGCTTGCACCGTGGTGATAGGCGAATTGCAGGATGGCCAGTTGCGCATGAAGTCGGTCAATTCCTGCATCCAGATGCTGCCTACGCTGGACGGCAAGGCCTTGTTCACTGTGGAAGACTTGAAAAACCGGGAAACCCTCCATCCGGTGCAACAAGCGCTGGTTGAATGCCACGGCTCCCAATGCGGCTTTTGCACGCCCGGTTTCGTGATGTCCTTGTGGGACTTGTACCTGAAACAAGAGGGCGGCCAAATTCCGCAGCGCAAGCAAATCGACGAAGCCCTGTCCGGCAACCTGTGCCGCTGCACCGGCTATCGTCCCATCATCGAGGCGGCGCGGCGCATGTGCGAATTGCCGAAACAAGATTTCGACGGGGCCGCCTTGACCGTCGCCCTGCGCGCCATCGAACGCCAGGAAACCTTTTCCTATGCGCATGATGGGCGCGCCTTTCACGCGCCGCGCACGCTGGACCAATTGCTGGCGCTGCGCGCGCAACATCCGGCCGCCTGCATCCTGGCCGGCTCGACCGATGTCGGCCTGTGGGTTACCAAGCAAATGCGCGAGCTGGGCGACGTGCTTTACCTGGGCCAGGTAGCCGAATTGAAACGCATCGCGAGCGTGGACGGCATGCTGGAAATCGGCGCCGGCGCCAGCTTGAACGACGCTTACGGCGCGTTGGCCGCACTGTATCCCGAGCAATTGACGGAAATGTGGAAGCGCTTCGCCTCGTTGCCGATCCGCAACGCAGGCACCCTGGGCGGCAATGTCGCGAACGGTTCGCCGATCGGCGATTCGATGCCGTGGATGATAGCGCTGGGCGCCGAAGTGGTGCTGAACAGCATGCACGGACGCCGCGTGCTGGCGCTGGAAAAATTCTATCTGGCCTATCAAAAGAAAGACTTGCAGGCGCATGAAATCGTCGAGGCAGTACGGGTGCCCTTGCCGCGCCCGCAATTGATTTTCCGTACCTACAAATTGGCGAAACGCTACGACCAGGATATTTCGGCCGTCTGCGCCGCGTTTTCGGCCACGCTGGACGGCAATATCGTGCGCGCAGTGCGCATCGCGTTTGGCGGCATGGCGGCCACGCCGAAGCGCGCCGCCCACGCCGAAGCGGCACTGGAAGGGCGGGTCTGGGACGAGGCCGGCGTCGAGGCGGCCATGGCGCAGTTGGCGCAAGATTACGCGCCGTTGTCGGATATGCGCGCATCCGGCGCTTACCGCATGTTGACGGCACAAAACCTGCTGCGCCGCTTTTGGCTGGAAACCCGGCTGGAGGCGCCCTTGTCGGCCAGCGCAGTCAATGCCTTTGCCCACGCTTGACCAGGAACTCGCCATGAATAAACCAACCGAAGCTTTCCTGACGTCGCCGGCCGCGCCGCTTACCTGGAGCGAAGTGGGCAAGTCCCATGCGCATGAGTCGGCCATCCTGCATGTGCTGGGCGAAGCCGCTTATACCGACGATATCCCGGAATTGCGCGGCACCTTGCACGCGGCGCTGGGCTTGTCGCAAAAAGCCCATGCGCGTATCGTTTCCGTCGATCTGGACGCGGTGCGCGCGGCGCCCGGCGTGGTGGCCGCCTACACGGCTGCCGACATTCCCGGCAGCAATGAGTGCGGTCCCATCATCCACGACGATCCCATCCTGGCCGACGGCCTGGTCCAATACGTGGGCCAGCCGATCTTCATCGTCGTCGCCGACAGCCACGACCTGGCCCGGCGCGCCGTGCGCCACGCGCAAGTGGTATACGAGGAATTGCCGGCCATCTTGACGCCGAAACAGGCCAAGGCGGCGCAATCGTTCGTGCTGCCGCCCATGCACTTGAAACGGGGCCAGGCGCAACTGGCGATCGACGCGGCGCCGCACAAGGTGACGGGCGAGCTGGGCGTCGGCGGGCAAGAACAGTTTTACCTGGAAGGCCAGATTTCCTACGCGATCCCGAAGGAAAACAAGGGCATGCAGGTGTTTTGCTCGACCCAGCATCCGAGCGAGATGCAACATATCGTCGCGCACACGCTCGGCTATCACTCGCACCAGGTGCAAGTCGAGTGCCGGCGCATGGGCGGCGGCTTCGGCGGCAAGGAATCGCAATCGGGCTTGTGGGCCGCCTGCGCGGCGATTGCCGCCGACGCCCTCAAGCGTCCCGTCAAGCTGCGCGCCGACCGCGACGACGACATGATGGTGACCGGCAAGCGCCATGAATTCCAGTACGAATATGAAGTCGGCCACGACGCGCAAGGCTTGATCCTGGGCGCGCGCGTGGAAATGGTGACGCGCGCCGGCTTTTCTGCCGACCTGTCCGGGCCGGTCGCCACGCGCGCCGTCTGCCACTTCGACAATACCTATTATTTGTCCGACGTCGACATCAAGGCCATGTGCGGCAAGACCAATACCCAGTCCAATACCGCCTTCCGCGGCTTCGGCGGGCCGCAGGGTGCGATCGCGATCGAATACATCATCGATGAAATCGCCCGCAATGTGGGACGCGACGCGCTTGACGTGCGCAAGCTCAATTTCTACGGCCGCAACGATGGCGAGGGCCGCAACGTGACCCAGTACGGCCAGAAGGTGGTCGACAATGTGATCCACGAATTGGTCGACGAACTGGAACAAGGCAGTCAATACCGCGCGCGGCGCGACGCTGTGCTGGCTTTTAATCGGACCAGTCCGGTACTCAAAAAAGGCTTGGCGCTGACGCCGCACAAATTCGGCATCGCCTTCAATGTGACCCATTTGAACCAGGCCGGCGCGCTGGTGCATGTGTATGTCGACGGTTCCGTGCTGGTCAACCACGGCGGCACCGAGATGGGGCAGGGCATCAACACCAAGGTCATGCAAGTGGTCGCGCAGGAACTGGGCCTGGCGCTGGCATCGGTGCGCGTCACGGCCACCGATACCAGCAAGGTGGCCAATACCTCGGCCACGGCGGCCTCGACCGGCGCCGACCTGAACGGCAAGGCGGCGCAAGACGCTGCGCGCCAGATCCGCGCACGCCTGGCCGCGTTTGCCGCCCAGACTTATGGCGGCACGGCCGACGAAGTGCTGTTCGAGGCGCAGCAGGTGGCGGTGAATGGTGTCAGCGTGGGTTTCGCCGAGCTGGTGCAAAAGGCTTACCTGGCGCGCGTGCAATTGTGGTCGGACGGTTTTTACGCCACCCCCCACTTGCACTGGGATAGCAAAAGCATGACCGGCAATCCTTTTTCGTATTTCGCGTATGGCGCGGCGGTGTCGGAAGTGATCGTCGATACCTTGACCGGCGAATGGCGCTTGCTGCGCGTCGACGCACTGTATGACGCCGGCAACTCGCTCAATCCGGCGATCGATATCGGCCAGGTCGAAGGGGCGTTCATCCAGGGCATGGGCTGGCTGACCACCGAGGAATTATGGTGGAACCCGGCCGGCAAGTTGATGACGCACGCGCCATCGACTTACAAGATTCCCGCCATTTCGGATTGCCCGGAAGACTTCCGCGTCAAGCTGTTCAAGAACAGCAATGTGGCCGACAGCATCCACCGCTCGAAAGCCGTCGGCGAACCGCCGCTATTGTTGCCGTTTTCAGTATTCTTCGCGATCCGCGACGCCATCGCCAGCGTCGCCGATTACAGGCTCAATCCGCCGCTGCAGGCGCCCGCCACCGGCGAGGCGATCTTGAATGCGGTGCGCGCGCTGACGCATCCCGGGTAAGGGCGGCCCACTGCCTGGCGGGCGTTTTTGTATTTTTTTGATGAAAATGATGACCACCCTCTTGATCAAGAATGCCCGCGTACTCGTCACGATGGATGAGACGCGACGCGAAATCGCCGGCGGCGCCGTCTTCATCCGCGACAACGTGATTGTCGAGGTCGGCGCCTCGGCCGACTTGCCGCAAGATGCGGACGAGGTGATCGACGCCGCCAACCACGTCGTCATGCCGGGCCTGGTCAATACCCACCACCATATGTACCAGAGCTTGACGCGGGTGATCCCGGCCGCGCAAAACGGCGAGCTATTCAACTGGCTGACGAATCTGTATCCGATCTGGGCCAACCTGGATGCCAACATGGTGCATGTGTCGACCCTGACGGCGATGTCGGAATTGATACTCTCGGGCTGCACCACCAGCAGCGACCATTTGTATATTTACCCGAACGATTGCCGGCTCGACGACAGCATCGCGGCGGCGCGCAAGATCGGCATGCGCTTCCATGCGGCGCGCGGCGCCATGAGCGTGGGCCAGTCGAAGGGCGGCTTGCCGCCGGACTGCGTGGTGGAAGAAGAGGACGCCATTTTGCGCGACACGGGGCGCCTGATCGAGACTTACCACGACGCCGGACGCTACGCGATGCAGCGCATCGTGGTGGCGCCCTGTTCACCGTTTTCCGTCTCGCGCGACTTGATGCGGGAAGCGGCGGCGCTGGCGCGCAGCCATGGCGTGTCGCTGCATACGCACCTGGCGGAAAATGCCAATGACATCGCTTATAGCCGCGAAAAATTCAAGATGACGCCGGCCGAATACGCCGAGGATTGCGGCTGGGTCGGCCCCGATGTCTGGCATGCCCACTGCGTGCAACTCGACGACGCCGGCATCGCCCTGTTTGGCCGCACCGGAACCGGCATCGCGCACTGTCCCTGCTCGAACATGCGGCTGGGCTCGGGCATCGCGCCGATCCGAAAAATGCTCGAGCGGGGCGTGGCGGTCGGGCTGGGCGTGGATGGCTGCGCCTCGAATGATGCCGGCCACATGCTGGGCGAGGTACGACAAGCGCTGCTGTTGCAACGGGTCGGTTTCGGAGCGGACGCGATGACGGCCCGCCAGGCCCTGGAAATGGCCACCCTGGGCGGCGCGAAAGTGTTGAACCGCGACGATATCGGCGCCTTGAAGCCGGGCATGGCGGCCGATATCGTACTGTTCAGGCTGGACCAGCTTGGCTTTGCCGGCGCCTTGCACGATCCGGTCGCGGCGCTGGTGTTTTGCACGCCATCGTATGTCGCATACAGCATCATCAACGGCAAGGTGGTAGTGCGCGACGGCGTCTTGCTCACCCTTGATGTGCCGCTGCTGGTCGAGCGCCATAACCGCTTGGCGCGCGAACTGGCGCTGGCCGCCGGCGTAAAATCTGTCTGATGCGTGCCGACCCTACATCCGCAGCGCGGCGACCAGATTCTTCCCGCCGTCACCGCCTGTTCCCGTCAATTGCGCCTCTGTCGGCGCAAGCATCGCGCGCGACAGACTGTCATGCTCCGGCTTCGGCAATTTGATGGTTCGACATGATTTCGATCGCCCGGCACAGCGCCGAATGGTCCATGCCACCCAGGCCGTGGGCGGCGCAGCAATTCATCAGTTCCTGCGCCGTCGCGGTGTGCGGTAGCGCGATGCCGAGCGCCTTGGCGCCCTGCAGGGCCAGGTTCAAATCTTTCTGGTGCAATTCGATTCGGAAGCCCGGCTTGAAACTGCGCGTGACCATCCGTTCGCCATGCACTTCCAGGATGCGCGAGGCGGCGAACCCGCCCATCAGGGCCTGACGCACCTTGGCCGGGTCGGCGCCGGCCTTGGAAGCAAATAGCAGGGCCTCGGCCACGGCCTGGATGTTGAGCGCGACGATGATCTGGTTGGCGACCTTGGTGGTCTGACCGTCGCCGTTGGCGCCGACCAGGGTGATGTTCTTGCCCATCAGTTGAAACAGGGGCAGGGCCAGCTCGAAGGCCGCTTGCGGGCCGCCCACCATGATGGTCAGCGAGGCCGCCCTGGCGCCCACTTCGCCACCCGACACGGGCGCGTCGAGGTAATCGCAGCGCAGCGCGTTGATGCGCCTGGCGAAATCCTTGGTGGCGAGCGGCGAGATCGAACTCATGTCGATCACCAGCTTGCCTTCGGCCAGGCCGGCGGCAACGCCATCTGCGCCGAATAGCGCCGCCTCGACGTGGGGCGTGTCCGGCACCATGAGGATGATGATGTCGGCCCGCTTCGCCACTTCGGCGCCAGAAGTGCAGACCGTGGCGCCCCCTTCGATCAGGTTGAAGGGCGGATTCTTATGGTCGAACAGATACAGCTTGTGCTCGCCCTTTTGCAGGTTTTCCGCCATGGGGGCGCCCATGATGCCCAGTCCGATGAAACCGATTTTTGCCATGCTGATACTCCTTGAGTGATGCAATTAAAGGCCGTGCGCGGCGCGCCAGCCCAGACCGTCGAGGGTGCCGGCGCGCGGCTTGTATTCGCAGCCTATCCAGCCTTCGTAGCCGAGTTCGTCGAGCAGGGCGAACAGATAGCGGTAATTGATTTCGCCGCTGCCCGGCTCGCCACGGCCCGGATTGTCGGCCAGTTGCACATGGCCGATCCTGGCCAGATTGGCCTTGAGCGTGTTGGCCAGATCACCTTCCATTTTTTGCATGTGGTAAATGTCGTATTGCAGGAAAATATTGTCGGAACCGGTCGCGGCAATCAATTCCAGCGCTTGCGTGGTGCCCGACAGGAAGAAGCCGGGAATGTCGACCGTGTTGACGGCTTCAATCAAGAGCTTGATGCCGGCCTGCTGCAATTTGCCGGCGGCGTAGCTCAGGTTGGCGACCAGGGTGGCTTGCGCCCGCTCCACGCTGACATTGCTGGGCAAGGTGCCGACCAGGCAATTGACGCGCTTGACGCGCAGCGCCGTGGCGTAGGCGATCGCCGTAGCCACGCCTTGCTTGAATTCTTCGACCCGCTCCGGGTCGCAGGCGATGCCGCGCTCGCCCCGTTCCCAGGCGCCGGCCGGCAGATTGTGCAGCACCAGTTCCAGGCGGTGGGTTTCCAGTTGGGCGGCGATGTCGGCGGCCGGATAATGGTAGGGAAACAGGCATTCCACGCCCTTGAAGCCGGCTTGCGCCGCTTGCGCGAAGCGTTCCATGAAGGGCACTTCGTTAAATAGCATGGTCAGATTGGCTGCCAGTTTAGTCATGATGCTTCCTTCGATTCAGCGTTTAATCAAGCATGGAAATGGCGGTCGGCGCGTCCAGCCTGTCCTTGGCCAGGTCTTCGAATTCATTGATGCCATTAATTTCCGTGCCCATCGAAATATTCGTCACCCTTTCCAGGATGATTTCGACGATCACGGGCACGCTGTGCAATTTCATCAGGGCGCGCGCCTGCTCCAGGGCCGGCCCGATGGCGTCCGGGGTGGTGACGCGGAGCGCCTTGCAGCCGAGGCCCTCGGCGACGGCGACATGGTCGACGCCATAGCCGTTCAATTCGGGCGCGTTGATATTGTCGAACGCCAGTTGCACGCAAAAGTCCATGTCGAAGCCGCGCTGCGACTGGCGGATCAAGCCGAGGTAGGAATTGTTGACCACCACTTGCAGGTAAGGCAGCTTGAATTGCGCGCCCACGGCCAGTTCCTCGATCATGAACTGGAAGTCATAGTCGCCCGATATGCCGACCACTTCGCGGCTGGGATCGGCGGCCACCACGCCCAGCGCGGCCGGGATGGTCCAGCCCAGCGGACCGGCCTGGCCGCAATTGATCCAGTTGCGCGGCTCGTACACATGCAGAAATTGGGCGGCGGCGATGTGCGACAAGCCGATGGTGCTGACGTAGCGCGTGCGGCGGCCGAAGACCTTGTTCATTTCCTCGTAGACGCGCTGCGGCTTGACGGGCACATTGTCGAAATGGGTGCGGCGCTGCAGCGTGCGTTTGCGCTGCTGGCATGCGGCCAGCCAGGCGCTGCGGTCCTTCAGCTTGCCGGCCGCTCGCCATTCCCTGGCCACGTCGACCAGCAATTTCAGGGCGGCGCCGGCGTCGGAAACGATGCCGTAATCGGGGCCGAAGACGCGCCCGATCTGGGTTGGTTCGATATCGATGTGGACGAACTTGCGGTCCTTGGTGAAGACCTCGATCGAGCCGGTGTGGCGGTTGGCCCAGCGGTTGCCGATACCCATCGCGAAGTCCGACGCCAGCATGGTCGCGTTGCCGTAGCGGTGGCTGGTTTGCAAGCCGACCATGCCGACCATCAAAGGGTGGTCGTCGGCAATCGCGCCCCAACCCATCAGCGTCGGGATCACGGGTACGCCGGTGATTTCGGCAAATTCCACCAGCCATGCGGAAGCATTGGCGTTGATGATGCCGCCGCCGGCCGTCAGCAGGGGGCGCTCGGCATCATTGAGCATGTCCATGGCCTTTTCGATCTGGGCCCGGCTCGCTTGCGGCTGATAGACGGGCAGCGGCTCATAGGTGTCGGGATCGAATTCGATTTCGCCCATTTGCACGTCGAAGGGCAAATCGATCAGCACCGGACCCGGGCGGCCGGAGCGCATCACGTGGCAAGCCTGCTGGAATACGCGCGGCACCAGGGCCGGTTCGCGCACGGTGACGGCCCATTTGGTGACCGGCTTGGCGATCGATTCGATATCCACGGCCTGGAAATCTTCCTTGTACAGGCGGGCGCGCGGCGCCTGGCCGGTGATGCACAGGATGGGGATCGAATCGGCTTGGGCGGAATACAGGCCGGTGATCATGTCGGTGCCGGCCGGGCCGGAAGTGCCGATGCAAATGCCGATATTGCCAGCGGCGGCGCGGGTGTAGCCCTCGGCCATGTGGGCGGCACCTTCCACGTGGCGCGCCAGGATATGTTGCAAGGTGCCGCGCTTTTTCATCGCCGCGTAAAACGGGTTGATGGCCGCGCCGGGAATGCCGAATGCCTGCCGCAAACCCTCTTTTTCAAGCACATAGATTGCCGCTTCTGCCGCTGTCATTTTCGCCATGATGCATCTCCTGTTGTGATTGCTTTTCCATTGCAATACATCGTAAGGCGAAACTTATAGTTTGATAAGGGGATAAAAAATCGTATTATTCGATACCTGGTGTATCGAATGAAAATGCTGGAAGCGGCCCAACATGGATAAATTGAAGCAGATGGAAGCCTTCGTCGAGGTGATCGAACACGGCAGCCTGGCGCGCGCGGCGCTGGGGCAAAACATCACGCCGGTAATGCTGGGGCGGCGCATCGACGCGCTCGAAAAGCGCCTCGGGGTGAAGCTGATGCACCGCACCACGCGCCATTTGCGGCTGACGGAAGAGGGTACGGTTTTCCTCGACCATTGCAAGACCCTGCTAGGTGACCTGGACAAGGCTGAAAAGATCATTTCGGAAGGCCGCCACAAGGCCACCGGCCACCTGGTGGTGTCGGCACCGGCCGCGTATGGGCGCATGCATGTGGCGCCGCACGCGCCAGCCTTCCTGGCCGAGCATCCCGAGGTCAAGATTTCATTCAATTTGACCGACCGTGTGGTCGATCTAGTACGCGAAGGCTATGACCTTGGTATCCGTATCGGCGGCGCGATCGATCCCAGCTTTGTCGCGATCAAGTTGGCGAGCAACCGGCGCGTGGTCTGCGCCACGCCCGATTACCTGCGCCGCAAGGGGATACCGAAGACGCTCGACGACCTGGCGCGGCACAATTGCCTGGCCTTCAACTTGCAGGGCGGCCAGCAGCGCGGCTGGTATTTCCAGCAGAACGGCAAGCCGCTCACACTGCGGGTCGAAGGCGACCTTGATTGCAATGACGGCGAATTGCTGCACCGCTGGGCCAGCGAAGGCCTGGGCCTGGCGTGGCGTTCGAGCTGGGAAATCGAGGCGCAACTGGAGGCCGGCGAGTTGATCACGGTGCTAGACGATTATGCTTTGCCCGACTACAACATCGTGGCCGTGTATCCGCAGCAGCGCCATTTGCCGGCCAAAGTCAGGTTCTTTGTCGATAAACTGAAAGCGCTGTATGCGCAACCGGGGTATTGGATACGGGGCTGAGCGCGTCAAATGGGCTGAATATTCACTCTCGATGAAACTTGTCATCTGCGCTTTTTTGGATGAGTTAGCAAGAGTTTTATGAGGTGTGCGTGCGCCCGGAATATTTAGATTGCCTGCTTGTAATCCATTCCCAAACAAGGCTACACTTTGATGCATGTGCCTGTTATCGACATGGGAAGTCTTTCATTTCAAGGGCTTAGGCGGCGATTGAATGAGCGCTGTCGTGGCCCGCGCTTCCCATCGCCCGAGACAATTCTGTTTCAAGTCATGTGCGCGTCATTGGCAAGATCGGCTTTGATTGCGCCGCCCATTCATGTGAATGTGAAATTATTTGTCGTGCTGTGTATTAATGACTGCAGGCGATCAAGCTCCATCTCCGCCGCGAAATGCCTGGTTCGCTGCGATCTTGCCGTCTATGCCCATGCGATAGCGGTAAAGGGTCAATGCGCTGGGGTTTTCACAGGAGTCCCATGGATAATTTTCTTTTCCGGACGCTTCCCTTGTTACTGGCCGGTTTCAGTTTGTTGAGCGATGCGCGAGCCGAGGATAAGGAGTCCCAGAAAATTGTTTCAGTCAGCGGCTTTGGCACGCTGGGCGCACTCTATAACAGCACCGACCAGGCCGATTTCTTGCGCGATGTATCGCAGAGCAAGGGCGCCGGACATGCGAACCACGTCGATTTTGGCGTCGATTCCGTGCTTGGCCTCCAGCTCGACGCGAAGTTCAATGAGTCGCTGAAGGGCGCCGTGCAAGTGGTGAGCCGGCGTCGTTACGATGCCAGTTTCTCTCCCGAATTCAGTTGGGCGTTTGTCAGCTACGCGCCGAGGGAAGACATCGAGTTGCGGGCCGGACGCCTGGGCTTCGATTGCTATATGCTGGCCGATTCGCGCAATATCGGTTATTCCTATCAACTGGTGCGCCCGCCCGTGGATTACTTCGGCACCCTGTCCATTTCTCATATAGATGGCGCCGACATGGTTTTGAAATACCCGCTGGGCGACGGTATCGCGCGCGTCAAAATGTTCGCCGGGACGGCGCGGGAAAAAAGCGCGACCCCCGATGATGGCTATTATGACTTGACCGGCTCGCCAGTCCGGGGAGGATATGTCGACTATCAAACCTCGAAGTGGCAATACCGCCTCGGTTACGCCCAGATTCGGCTGCGCAATGAGTTATTGCCGATCATGCCGCTGCAGCAAGCCTTGCGCTCGCCGTTTCTCGCGGCGCTCACGCCGGAGGCGGGGAAATATGCCGACAGCCTGGGATTGGCCGACAAAATGGTCAAATACTATTCGGCCGGCGTGGTCTACGATATCGGATTCTTGCAGGCGCAGCTGGTGCTCAATCACTTTTCGTCAGCCTCGCTGAGTCTCCAGAGCAGTGACGCAGGCTATTTCTCGTTGGCTTATCGGAGCGGAAAATGGATGCCGTATTTTAGTTACGCCGCTGTCAAATCCAAGGTCGGACAGCAGGATACCGGTTTGCCATCCGGATTGGACCCCGGCATCGATGCGCTGATCGGCGCCGCCAAGCAGGCCACGCTAAATAGCACGAACAAGCAAAACACGCTTTCGGTCGGCGTGCGCTACGATGTCTTGCCCAATGCCGATATCAAGTTCCAGGTCGACCGGGTGCATGCCAGCTCTCCCTTCATATGGGGGAATGTGCAGCCCGGCTGGAATGGGCGGGCCACGTTGTTGAGCATCACTGTAGACTTCGTGTTCTAGGTGCGACCATGCGACTACTTAAACTCATCATTGCCTGCATGCTGTGCCCGATGTTTGTCGCCACGGCGACCGATCTGGTGGTCATCGTCAATCCCGCCAGCGATATCGATAAACTCAGCAAGGACGAAGTGATCAACATTTTCATGGGGCGGTATCGGAAGCTCGCCTCCGGCATGGCCGCCATTCCCATCGACCTGGAAAATCCGCTGAAAAGCAAAGAGCAATTTTATTTCCTCATGATGGGCAAGGAGTTGATCGACATTAACTCATACTGGGCGCGCCTGAAATTTTCAGGCCAGGCGCCACCGCCCCGGCGCGCGCTCAATACCGAGGAAATGCTTGAAATGGTGAGCGCCAGCAGGGGCGCGATCGGCTACATTGATAAAAAAGACGTGGATAAGCGGGTCAGGGTCGTGCTGGAACTGCCGCACTAAGAAGTCGTGAAGAACGGCGATCAGACGCACTTATTTTTGAACGGCTCCTGAGCCAGGATGGGAGATCACCGGCATTGACAGCAAGGGTATGCCATGGAGCGTTTGTACACCAGCATCGTGTTTCGCAGCACGGCGATCGTGTTTGCGATTGCTTTGTCCGTGGGCATACTCTTTTCGGCCGTCACCAATTCCCTGTCCATGCGGTGGGAGCGCGAGATGATTCGAACGCGCATGGCGGAATTGCTCAATACGGTCGAAAATACGGCCAGCGTTGCCTGTTTTTTGTCGGACAAGGGGCTGGCGGCCGAGGTCAGTCGTGGCCTGATGAAAAATCATTTCATCAGCAGCGTGACCATCCGCAGCAAGGCGATGGTGCTGGCGCAGACCGGCCCCCATGCCGACGCGCCGCAGCTATCCGAGGACAGGATCGCGCGCGACGTTGCATCGCTGTTCAACCCGAAGGAAATAGTCTGTCAGATCACGCTCGAGCCGAATGAAGCCGAAATTCAAAAACAGGCCGCCGCGCGTTCCCACTTTATCGCCTATCTCTTGCTGGCGCAGGCAATTATCGTAGCGCTGGCAGTCGTGTATATCGTCACCTCGCTGATCACGCGGCCGATCAAGAAAATATCCGACCGTTTGCATAATTTGCCGGTGGAGGCGGGCGAAAGGTTGCAGTCGCCGAGAGGACAGCACAAGAACGAGATTGGCCGCCTGGTCGATGACGTCAATCGCTTGATCACGAATCTGGTCAGGATACTGGGCGATGAGCGAACCCTGCGGATGCAGCGCGAAGTTGAAGAGAAGAAATTCCGTGCCATATTCGACAATGCGGAGACCGGCATTTTCGTAGTCGATAGTTCGGGCAAGCTGTATTCCTGCAATCGCTCTTTCATGCGCACCTTGAATATCGCCGAAGGCACCTCGATTGAAAAAATGAACAGCTTCATGCCTAAGTTTCTGGGCGCATATGAACCGCGTATGCGCGCATTGATTGCCTTGTCGCTGGCCGAAAATGGTAGCGTGACCGAAGACTTTCAATTGTATGGCGCGGCCCGCAACCAGCCCTCGAAATGGCTGAGCGTGGTGCTCAATCCGGTCGAGAAAGGCTTGCTGCAAGGCCTGGTGAATGATATATCCGAGCGCAAGCATGCAGAAGAAACGGCGCAACAATTGGCGGCGACCGACCCCTTGACCGGTGTCGCCAACCGTCTCGGCTTTGAAAATAGATTGGCGCGCATGCTGGAAAAAGACCGGGAAGGGAAGGTGTCTTCCTTTGCGCTCATGATGATCGACCTTGACTGGTTCAAGGCGGTTAACGATACCTATGGGCATGAGGCGGGCGACATCGTGCTGTGCCACAGCGCCCAACTGCTGACGAGGGCCATCAGAAAGGATGACTTTGTTGCGCGTCTGGGCGGCGATGAATTCGTGATCTTGCTGGAGATGGACAGGGAATCGGAAATTCCGGCCAGGATTGCTCAGAAAATTCTGCAAGAAATCGCCTTGCCGATTTCAATCGGGCAGGGTATCGAAGTGAAAATCGGTGCCAGCATCGGCATTGCCATTGCCGAGGGCCTGGTCAATAAGGCGGAAATCATCAGGCGCGCCGATGAGGCCATGTATCAATGCAAACGGCGTGGACGGCATACCTATAGCATCGTCAAGGTTCCCGTTCTATAGGGGGATAAGGTCAAGCAGTCCAGGCACTGAATTTTTTGCTGGCAGCAATTTTGTGCCGTTTGGATGTGCCTGGTTTGCCGCTGCAAAAAAAACGACAATTTGAAGGTGAAATTGTTAATTTTATGTATTTATAAATATCAATAAAAATTTATCGCTGAATTATATGGCATGGTTTATATTGATAATTTCTGTTGTTTATTTGGCGGTATTCGTTTTTTCTTTCAAATAGCGATGTAGTACGGGGATTTACTTCAGTACTCACATGGTCGTTGATGGTGCGCTGCGCCATTTCTCCCTGCCCAGAGGCACCCGCTTGCGGTGGACGAGTAAGCCTTGCCATCGCGCCATCCGGTGTCCCTCATGCTGCGCCGGGATAGTCCCCAAGGACGTGGCCTGAAAACGTGGATGCGCCAGCGCTGGTTTTTTCTTGGTGCTTGGCGGCGACGACTATCTTGGCCGGCATGGTGAATTTCAGCGCCCGGTTTGCGGCTTTTTCAGCTGTCTTTCTGTGCGCCACAAGCAAGACAAAATTGCTACATTGCGGAATCGAACCCTGCCGAAAGGTATATATCGTGACCGATTCCACCACAGTTCAGTGCTATAAGACTGCCATCTTCACTGACAAGGCTAGACAAGATTTCCCATACGACAATTTGCCACGGACGCCGGTGCGGGTGAAGTTCTTTGCCCGCATTCGTATTTCAGGGCAAGACATGTTTGAAGATGTGTATGCTTGCTGGCGCGACATGAATGAATCGGAGTTCATTGGCCGTTTCCTGGGCCGCACGCTGATGGATTTCGGGCCTTAGCAGCCGGCAAGCGGCGCTTGCGCCAGGCGCAACTGTTCCAGCTCCAGGTATAGCGCTTGTATGCCCGCCGCGTCGCGGCCCAGCCCGGCCGATGGCGCTGGCGCGGGATCGCCACGGAACGGTGTACCCGAGGCTTTCGAGTGGAAGCGGGCGCGGCTCAGCAGTGCCTGCTGTTCGGAGTCGGAACAGGCGATGCCGAGCCAGCGCAGCAGGTCTGGCACGGCGGGCAACTGGCTGTAATTGATCAGCTTGAACTGGCCGCGCCGCGCGCCCACTGTTGCCGCCGCGAAAAAACCGCGCAAGATGGCGCCCGCATAGCCGTCCAGGTCGGCCGCGTGGATCGCTTGCGGCGGCGGCAACAGGGCTGGCTCTAGCATGCCGGGCACCATTTGCGGGCCGCGCTGGCGCCGGTGCGAGGCCAGCACCGCTTCCGGTTCGCGGTACAGGAAGATGCAGGGCGTGGCGGGGAAGGCAAGACGTATCAGCGGCAGGTTGTGGATATGCCAGCTATCGAATTTGATGAAGAACTTTTCTTCCTCGGCGAAGCGGCGCTGGCCCAGTGCCAGGACCAGCTTGCGCAGCAGGACGGGGGCGTCTTGCCGGCCCGGTCCCGCATGGTGCAGGCGCAGCAGCGCGTCGATGACAGGCGGCTCGGACATGACCACGCATTGCGGCAGCGCCGCCAGCAATTGCGTCAGCAAGGTCGAGCCGCAGCGCGAGATGTGGAATATCAGGGCGCCGGGCCGCAAGCCATCGTCGAATTGATCCAGTGCCGCCGCCGGAGTCTGGCAAGTCAAGCGTTGCCCGGGCGGCTGGCGGCTCAGGGTTTGCTCGAAAAATGAATCGGTGAAACGCCGTTCGCCCAGGTGCCGCCAGTAAATCCGCGCCGGCTCGCCGCTGATGCAAAGCGGATACCAATTGCGCATGTCCATGCCCTCATGCCATGTGGTGTTGTCGGCTCGGGCCAGGGCGCGTTCCCGCTGCGCGTCCCAGGCGCTCATGCCCGACTGGCCGCGTCCAGCCGCTGCGCCAGCGCGAGGCTGGCAGCCGTGCCCGTGGCTTGTAGCAGCGCAATGACCTGCCCCACATTGGCATCGTTGATGGCGGGGTCGTCGTAGCGCGGCTTGGGCTTGCCGACGAAGCCGGCGCGCCGAAACAAGCGTTCCAGCCAGGCATTGGTGAGGCAGTCGAGTACCAGGTGGATGCGGGCCGCGTCGCTGCGGTTTTCCACCCCGTGCAGGCAACTGGCATCCATATACCAGGCTTGCCCGGCCGAAAAATGCACGTCGGCGCCATCGATGCGAAAGCGCACGGCCGGCGAGGTTTGAATCGGAATATGCAGGCGGCAGTGGCCCTGTTCCAGCGCGGTGCCGGCGTCCCTGTGTTCCCTGATCATGGCGCCCGCCGCCAGCGCCATCAGGCGGATCGCGGTTTTTTCGCAGGCGAAGCGGCGGATGACTTGGCGCAAGTAGGGACAGCGCGCCAGTACCGGCGTGTCGGCGTAGCGGGCGCCTTCGATGGGGATGATATGGCCGGCCTGTCCGTCGACCGAGCGCAAGGCGACGCAACTCCAGCCATTTTCATAGGCTTGAGTATTGAAGTGGCCGCTCCATTCCTGCGGCCCGATGCCCTCCAGTTCACCTTGCATGCGTGCCACATCGAAGTGGAAGGGTAGTCGCAGAAAAGCGCTGGCGGGCGTCATGCGTCTTGCTCCTGTGCGGCGCTCCAGCGCATATGTTCTTGCAAGTCGTCGACCGAGCTGATGTGAAAGCCTAACGTCAGGTACAGGCGGCGGGCGCCGGGATTGTTCTTGCTGACGCTCAACTCGATAGTCGACCGGTTCGCCGCGGCGTGGCATTGCAATGCCTTCAGCACGGCCGTAGCGATGCCCTTGCCTTGCGCCGACGGCAACAGGGCAAGGTCGACGATACGCAGCGGCGATGGGGCGAGTACCAGGCGGCCTATACGCTCGCCCCCGCATTCCAGCAACAGATAGTCGGCGGCGGGGAATTGCTGGCGAAAGCCGTGCGCCTGCATAGTCTGTTGCATGTCGATCAGGCCAGCGACGAAGCCGGGCTCGGCTTCGATATGCGTCAGATCGGCACGCGTGGATCGGTAGAGCGCATCGAGAAAAGCCTGATCACTGTCGCTGACATGACGCAGATGCAGGGGCGGTGTTAATGCATACATGGCGACTCCCTCTCGATTGCGCCCTGGACGCCGGGTCCGCAGTGCTGATCGCTACGGGCCCTGGGTCTTAATTCCTGGTTGGGAAAAGGCCTTCGACGCAAATGATATATTGCACGCCCTGGTAGGGTGGAGCGGTATTGACGGCGGCATTGATGCTGACCGTCACCGGGGCTTGCAGCGTGGTCCCCGAACCGGTGTTGGCGACGGCCACGGTGCCGCCGGCGCCGGATAGCGTGGCGGTCGGCGTTGCCAGCGCCACCGTGCCGACACCGGCGTCGGGCCGATACAGCAATGGCTGGGCGCCGGTGGACTTGCCGGCGGCAAGGAAGTTGCCGGCTGCCGGCACGGAGGTGGTGCCGACGTCGCGGCTGACGTTGACGGTGATCACAGGCGCGGCGGCGCCGGAATTCTCGGTGAAGGTGGCGTTGTGATTATGGGCCGGCAAGTTGGGCGTGGTTAAGGTGACGGCGGCGGTGCCGGTGCCGGTGCCGGTCACGGTGGCGCTGGCTGCGCCGCCCACCGAACCCAGGTCGGCGACGATGCGGCCCGCCACCCCGGCGCCGTTGTTGCCGAGAGGCATGCGGCCGCGCAAATCGGGCAGGGCAAAATTATTGATGCCGTCGCCGCCGTATTTGTTGCCGATCAGGGAAAATAGGGCGGCGTTTTGTTGAACATTCATTAATTGGCCGTTACAACTCATCCATCCTCGGGGCGCAAAGGAAAATCCAACCGGTAAGATCGTTCCGATAAACATATCCATCTTAGCTTCCTTTCAAATAGGGGTCAGTGTCGCGTCACCTCAGCCTCGCCCAAGATGGGATGGGGCTGCGCATTGCATGCTGCCTGTCTATGGTACGAGAGTTTTAGTAAAAGCCGCATATTGCTTTTTTTGGAATTGTTTCGGTGGGTACTGGACAGGGCGTTCTTCGTCGTATATAATGCGGCCTCTTTTCCCTGATAGCTCAGTTGGTAGAGCGACGGACTGTTAATCCGCAGGTCCCTGGTTCGAGTCCAGGTCGGGGAGCCAGAATTGTAGGGCCGCATGTCAAAATGCGGCCCTTTTTCTATTGCGGCGTCATCCCGGCCTCGTTCAAGGGTCGACAAACACGTCGAAGCGGACATTCAGCGGGCTGCCCCAGGAAATTTCGACCCAGGCGAAGAAGCCGCCGTTGAAGGGCGCGATATTGTAGATCGCCATTCTGGCCGCGCCAATGAAGCGGTGCTGCGCGTCCGAGCTGAATTCGCTGATATTGACTAAGACCCGCGAATTGGCGTTGATGCGCGTGTCATTGAAGCGGAGCGCATGGAATACGCCATTGGCACGCCAAGTGAAATACTCGGTATAGGCCGCGCCGCTTAATGCCGAGTCTTTTTCGGTGCCCGCCGCAGCGGTTTTTTCGGTGGGTTGCACCAAAGTTGGGAGGTCGTTGATCGTTTCGGCCAGATTGCTCCCGGTCCGATGTTCCTTTTTCATATCCATGATATGCCTCGTTGTCGGTCGACCCGCATGTCGTCGGGATGCTTGACGCCTCATCCTGCCTGCCAGCCGATGAAGTTTGCTCTACTTGGCCGTGGCAAAGCAGTGCTTAATTTTATGGCAGGAAAAGCGGAATAAGTGTTCGATTAACGGGCAATATCGCGCCAGGTTTGAGTTGTAGCAAGCCCTATCAAAACTCTATTGCATGCTGTTATTGAAAACCCGTGTCCGAGCGATTTATACAGGTACTTAGCCTTGCGGGTAGCTGTGGAAAGCGTCGAAATCGCGCTTGCCGAGTTCGACGCCATGCTGGCGTAATAGCGCGTAGGCCATGCTCACATGGAAGAAGAAATTGGGCAGCGCGTATTGCAGCAGGAATGTGTGGCCATCGAGCGTCAACATCGCGTCACCGGCGCGCGAGTCGAGCATGCGCGTGGCGCTGCCATCGAACCAGGCCGGCGGCAGCGCTTGCAGGAATGCCTGGCTGGCGGCGAGGCGGGCGCGCAAGCCGGCAAAGCCGGTTTCGGGGGCGCCATGGTCGAGTTTTTCGGCGCCGCTCAGCAGCGCGCAACTGCGCAGCGCGAAGTCGTCCGCCGTTTGCACCTGGCTGAGAAAGCAATGCATGTCGGCCGCCAGGCGCAGTTGCAACAACGCGTCCGGAGCGCTACCGGCATGCTCTTCGGCGCGTCTGACCAGCAGCGCCAGTTGGCCAAGATAGCGTATGAAAACGGGAACGGAAGATTGATACATCAATTCAGGCATGGGATTTTCAGGGCGGGAAAAGGTGGAAAATTGAGCGCTATCGCGGCCCGTATTGTACAGTCGGAGCGCTACCCATCAGGGAGATCAAACATGCCATTTCTTGACTTAAACAGCGCCGAACGGCTGTACTACGAGACCATAGCGGGCCAAGCGGGGCGGCCTTGCCTGGTCTTCTTGCACGAAGGCTTGGGCTGCGTCGCCATGTGGAAACAATTTCCCGCCATGGTGTGCCTGGCCAGCGGCTGCTCCGGCCTGGTATATGACCGGCCGGGCTACGGCAAGTCGGGGCCGCCTTGCGCCGCGCCCAGTATCGATTATCTGCACGAGCAAGCCTTGTGCGCATTGCCGCAAGTGATAGCGCAATTGATCCCGGGACAAGAACATGTCTTGATCGGCCATTCCGACGGCGGCAGCATTGCCTTGATTTACGCCTCGCGGCGGCCGGCCCATTTGCTCGCCATGGTGACCGTGGCGGCCCATGTGATGGTCGAGGCGCAAACCGTGGCCGGCATCCGCGCCGCCGTCGCCGCTTTCAAGGCCGGCAAGCTGGGCGCGCTGAGCAGGTATCACGGCGCCCGGACCGAGGCCATGTTCAAGGCCTGGGCGACGACCTGGCTCGGCGATGCCTTCCAGGACTGGAATATTGCATCTCTGTTGCCGTCGATCCGATGCGCGGCGCTGATTGTCCAGGGCCTCGACGATCAATACGGCAGTGCCGCCCAGGTCGAGGTCATCGCGGGCCAGGTTTTGGGCGCCCACAAGGCCATGCTGGACGGTTGCGGCCATGCCCCGCACCTGGAGCAGCCGGAGCGCTTGACGGCGCTGATGGCGGGCTTCTTGCGCAGCATCATGCCGGCTGATTATTTGCAAACGGCGTCGTCTTGCCCGGCAACAGGGCGGCCAGCAGGGTGACGTCGCTGTCGCGCCCGACAGGCTCGGGCTTGCCTGAATTTAACGCTTGCAAAATATCACCTCCAGATTTGATGTAACGGTCCACGAAATAGTTTGACGGGCTTACGATTGTGCGAACCCAAGCATTGGCACCATACCCCGCGTGGAGCGCTCTATGTTGATCATTCTGGTCTTCATGTATTTTCTGCTGGCTTGTTTTGGCGGCTGGTTGCTGCTGTTTCCGGGCGGCCGCGATAGCGTGCAGCAATCAATGGCCAATCTCGGCTTGCGCTGGCAGCGCCGCGCGTGCCACATCGATCGCGGCGGCCGGTTTGGGACGCCGAACGGCGGCGCGCAGCGCGGCTGGCTGGCGCGCCACCGCTGGCTGGCGCTAACGGGGGCGGTGCTGATTGGCTTGCCGCCCGCGCTGGCCTGGTTAGCGGGCGGGAAAGACCTATTGGACGCTTATGACGGCGACAGCCGGGACGTCAATGAGCAAGTCAGCGCCTTGCTCGAGGGGGAACAATTGGCGCCGCCACTGGCGCCGCCGCCGCTGGTATTTACCACCCTGGAAGTGGCGCAAGTGCGGCCCTTGCTGGGCGCCGCCAGCCGCAGCTGGAATTTGCTCGACCATGATTTTTCCCGGCGCCTGTTATTGGTCTTCAAGATCATGAAGGAAAGCCATGGCTACGACATGGCCTTGTTGGAAGGCTACCGCAGCCCCGAGCGGCAAAACATCCTGGCCGCAGCCGGCCCGACGGTGAGCAATGCCAAGGCCTTTCAAAGCTATCACCAGTACGGCCTGGCCGCCGATTGCGCTTTTTTTCGCGACGGTAAATTGCTGATTTCCGAAAAAGATCCCTGGGCCATGCGCGGCTATCGCTGGTATGGCGAAGCGGCCGAATCGGTCGGCTTGCACTGGGGCGGGCGCTGGACCATGATGGATTTCGGCCACACGGAATTGCGGCTGCCGGGCGCCCTCAAGCGCTGAGGTCGCAGCTGCCAATTCTCAGTCCCGCGCGGGGCCATGCAATGCTTGTCAGATCGCAAGAAAGCCACGCTTTATTGGTGTCAACATTGTTTGGGCGGGCATCCCTCAAACCAGTCATCTTTCCCTATCCCCATGATGCGAAAAATCTGGCAATGCGTGACCGAATCGCGCGCCTTGACCGTGCTGGCCTTGGTCGCGCTGGCGCTCGGCTTATACTTGCTCACGCTGGCGCTGGAGGTGGCCGCGCTCTGGGCGCTGCCGGTGTTTGCGCTTGCGCTCGCGCTATGGGCCGGCCTGTGGTACCGGCGCCGCTTGCGCGCCAGGCATAACGACGATGGCCTGGACCAGGCCATCGTCGGCGGCGCGGCGGCCCCGGGCGCTGAACTCGATACGCTACGCGCCAGCCTGCTCAAGGCCATAGCGACCATCAAGACTTCCAAGCTGGGCCAGGTGGCGGGCGCGGCCGCCCTGTATGAATTGCCCTGGTATATGATCATCGGCAATCCGGCGGCCGGCAAGAGTAGTGCGGTACTCAATTCAGGCCTGCAATTCCCGTTTGCCGACGCTAAAATCGTGCAGGGCGTGGGCGGCACCCGCAATTGCGACTGGTTTTTCACCACCGATGGCATCTTGCTCGACACGGCGGGCCGCTATTCGGTGCTCGACCAGGACCGCGCCGAATGGTTTGGCTTTCTCGACTTGCTGAAAAAATACCGCAAGAAGGTGCCCATCAATGGCATCCTGATCGCCGTCAGCGTGGCCGAATTGCGCGGCGACGATCCCGACACGGGAATGACACTGGCGCGCAGCTTGCGCAAGCGGGTGCAAGACGTGATCGAGCGCCTGGAAGTGTTCGCGCCGCTCTATATCGTCTTCACCAAGGCCGACTTGATTGCCGGTTTCATGGAATTTTTCGGCGAAGCCGAACGCGGTGAGCGCGACCGTGTTTGGGGCGCCACCATGCCCTATCAACGCAAGGTGGGCGGCGCCGAATTGCTGGCCTTCTTCGATCAAAGCTTCGATGAATTGCACGATGGCTTGACGGAAATGAGCCTGGTCAATATGGCGCACCGGCGCCGTGACAAGATGCCGCCCGGCGTGTTCACCTTTCCGCTGGAATTTGCCGACATCAAGATCGCGCTGCGGGCTTTCATTGCTACCTTGTTCGAAGAAAATCCCTACCAATTCCAACCCGTCTTTCGCGGTTATTATTTCACCAGCGCGCTGCAAGAAGGCGAGCCCGTCAGCGCCTCCTTCAAGCATATCGCGCAACGTTTCGACCTGCGTTCCCGGACCTTGACGGCGCCCGCCAGCGGCCGGCAATACGGTTTCTTTTTGCTGGAATTGTTCCGCCAGGTGATTTTCGCCGACAAGGACCTGGTTTCTTACTTTGCCAGCAAGAACAAAGTCAGGCTGAAATACGCGGTGTTTTTCGGCGCCACCCTGACTCTGGGTGCTTGCCTGGGTGCCTGGAGCTGGTCTTACCTGGGCAACCGTCAACTGGTGGGCAATGTCCAGGCCGATCTGGAGCAAGTCGTCAAGTTGCAAGCAGGGCGACCGGACTTGCAGTCGCGTCTGGAAGCGCTGGAAATTATCGAAGACCGTATCGAACAATTGGAAAAATACCGCGCCGGACGGCCCTGGTCCCTGCACTTTGGCTTGTATCAGGGTGATGTATTGGAGCGCAAGTTGCGCGAGGAATATTTTTCTGGCGTCAAGGAAGTGATGCTCAAGCCCGTGCTCGGCAATATCGAGGCCTTGTTGACCGACATGAACGCGCACCCCGAGCAATTGCAGCCGGCTTCGCGCGCATCGGCGGCGTCGGCGGCGCCGCGCCAATTTCAGGAAGCCTCGGCCACCAATGTCGAGGACGCCTATAACGCGCTGAAGACGTATTTGATGCTGGTCGATAAATCCCATGCCGAGGCCAGCCACTTGAATGACCAGATGACGCGCTTTTGGCGCGGCTGGCTGGAAAGCAAGCGCGGCGCCATGCCGCGCGAACGCATGATACGCAGCGCCGAGCGCCTGATGACGTTTTACCTCGATCAAGTGGGCGACCCATCCTGGCCCCGGGTCGAGCAAAAGCTGGCCCTGGTCGACCAGGCGCGCGACAATTTGCGGCGCGTGGTGCGCGGCATGCCGGCGCGCGAGCGGGTCTATGCCGACATCAAGGCGCGCGCCGCAACCCGCTTCCCGTCAATGACGGTGGCGCGTATCGTCGGCGCGCCGGACCAGGCGCTGGTGGCGGGCAGTTACGCGATTGCCGGCACCTTTACCCGGCAAGCGTGGGAGAAATTCGTCGAGGGCGCGATCCGGGATGCCGCCAACCACGAATTGCAAAGCGCCGACTGGGTCTTGAAAAGCGCATCCAAGGATGACCTGACCCTGGAAGGCAGCCCGGAACAGATCCAGAAGGGATTGCTCGAATTGTACAAGGCCGATTACACCAGGGAATGGCAGAAATTCGTGCAAGGCCTGACGATCGGCGACTTGAACGGCTTCGACGGCGCCGTGCTGGCCATGAACCGGCTTGGCGATCCGCTATCATCGCCGATCGCCAAGTTGCTGCTGGCGATTTACCAGGAAACCTCGTGGGATAATCCCGGCTCGGGCCCCGGCTTCGTCAGCGCCGAGCCGGGTAAGGCCGAGGGCGGTTTCATCAACTGGCTCAAGGCGGGTATCGCGCCGCGCGCGCCGGTCACGGTCAGCCTCAACTTGCCGGCCGAGCAGGCGCGCGGCATGGGGCCGGTCGGGCGCGAATTCGCCGGCCTTGGCAAGCTTGTCGCCGGCAAGGATAGCTCGCTCTTGCACGCCTATATGGAAACGCTGTCGAAAGTGCGCAGCCGCTTGAATCAGTTGAAAAACCAGGGCGACGCCGGCCCTGGCGCCAAGCAATTCATGCAGCAAACGCTGGAAGGCAATGGCTCGGAATTGGCCGACGCGCTCAAGTTCGTCGACGAGCAAATGCTGGTCGGCATGAGCGATGCGCAAAAGCAAGCCATCCGGCCCATCCTGGTGCGGCCCCTGATGCAAACCTTCGCCGTGATCGTGCTGCCGACGGAGGCGGAAATAAACAAGACCTGGAGCGCCCAGGTGTACCAACCGTTTCAGCAATCGTTGGCAAATAAATATCCCTTCGCGCCGGCCGCCAGGATCGAAGCCAGCAATGCCGAAATCAGCCAATTCTTCGGCCCCGATGGCGTGATCGCCAAATTCGTCGCCAGCGCGATGGGGCCGTTGGTGGTGCGGCGCGGCGATATGCTGGCCGCCCGCACATGGGCCGACATGGGCATCACGCTGGCGCCGCAAGTGGTGACGCGCTTCCCCGGCTGGATCGCCGCGCTCGGTGCGGGTGCGGGCGCGAGCGCGCCGGCGGCGGCGCAAACGGTGTTCCAGATCCAGCCGATGGCGGCGCCCGGCACGCTCGAGTACACGGTCGAGATCGATGGCCAGCAACTGCGCTATCGCAACACGCCGGCCCAGTGGACCAATATGGTGCACCCGGGCGTGCAGGGGGCGCCCGGGGCGCGTATCACGGCCGTGACGTTCGATGGCCGCAGCGTCGAGTTGCTCAACGAGCCGGGCCAGTTCGGATTGAAGCGCATGATCGATGCAGCCAGCAAGACGCGCAAGGATGGCGGCGTGTATGAGTTGCGTTGGAATAAGGAAGGTGTCTCGGTTGCGTTCGACTTGAAAATTACCAGCAGTGCGGACGTGACGGGCTCCGGTGACGCTCCCTTGCCGGCCCAGGGCTTGCGCGGCTTGAAATTGCCCGAAACGATAGTCGGGCGCGCCGAACCGGCGTCCGGGGTGCTGAAATGAAGCGCGCGCCGCAACACGTCCGGGTCGGTTATTTTGGCAAGCTTCCCGCGCGTGGTGACTTCATCAAGGCGGCCGAGAATGTCGCGCTGGTGGCCATGTTGGACCGCTGGCTGGCCGAGGTGATGAGCCGGCTGAGCGTCGATCCACGCTGGAAGCTCCATTACGACACCATGGCCACGCTGCAGTTTGCCTTCGTCGGCACGCGCAGCCACCGCGCCATCGCCGGCCAGATCCACGCCAGCAGCGACCAGTCACGGCGGCGCTTTCCATTTTTGATGATGAGCGCGCTCGACATCGGCGATCCTGGTGGCTTCGCGCCGGCTTGCCCGATGGTGCTGGCCGGCTTGTGGAGCCGGTTCGCGTGCCTGGGTGCGCAGGTGCTGGCCGAGGCCGATCCCGGCCCGGCGCTGCAATTGTTGGCGAGCAGCGTGATCGAGGTCGAGCCGGGCGGCGCCGCCCATGTGGCCGACTTTGCCGCCTTCGTCGAGCACCAGACTTTGGACGGCTTGCACGCGATGCTGGTGTCGGCGCGCTTTCCCGGTTCGGTGCGGCACGTCATATTGGCGCTCGGCTTGCTGCTCTTGCCGGTGCGCGACAGCGGCGGCGCCAGGCCGGAAAAAAGCCTGCTGTTGCCGGTCCCGCGCGAACCGGGCCAGCGCGCGCTGGTGGCCAGTTTCTGGTTGCACCTGATCATGCCTTTCTTGCTGCAGTCCGACGTCGAGCTGGCCCTGTTCTTCATGGAAGGCAAGAGCGGGCCGGTCATGGTAATCGGCTTTCGGGGCGCCGATCCTTTGACATTGCAGGCGATCATCGACCCGGCCATCGGCGCCGAGCATCAGATCGACTTTGAAGAGATGGAATGGGTCGACGAACAGATTGCCGCCGATCATAAGGTGCGGCAATTGTCGGCCTATCTGGAGCAGCGCCAATTGTCACTCAAGTCGGCCCTCGGGCTGTTTCATGCAAGCTTTATCTGAGCGGAGCCGTAATGCGCCATCTCTATTTATTCGCCGCCGGCCTGTGCTGCGCCGCCCAGGCCCAGCAAGTCGTCATCAGCGGCACCGTGCCGGACGAAGCCGGCAAGGCGGCAGTGCTGCTGCGCCTGCGCCAATTGTATGGCGCGGAGCAAGTGCTCGACCAGATCACCGTCGGCAACGTGGCGCTGCCCGTCAATTGGAATACTGACGTGCAAAAGCTGATCAATCCAAACTTGAAACTGATCAAGCGTGGCCAGTTGACGATAGACGGCAATAGCGTCAGCGTGCGCGGCGAGGTGGCGAGCGAGGCGCAGCGACGACAGATCGCCAGCGCCATCGCCAGCAGCCTGAATCCCAGCTATACCGTCAATAATGGCTTGCGGGTAGTGGTGTCCGAGCAAGGCTTGCTGGATGCGACGCTCGACAAGCGCAGCATCGAATTCGAGCTCGGCAAGACCAGCATCACCTCATCGGGCAAGGGTATCCTCGACGAGATGGCGGGCGCGCTGCAAAAACTGAAGGATCAAAAGGTGGAGTTGATCGGTCACACCGATAATACTGGCGTGCGTGACAGCAATCTGGCCTTGAGCCGGGCGCGTGCCGAGGCGGTGCGCGCCTATCTGGCTCAGAAGGGCATCGATCCCGCATTGCTGACGGCGTCTGGCAAGGGCCCGGACAGTCCGCTGGCCGACAATGGCACGGCTGACGGCCGGGCCCGCAACCGCCGCATCGAATTCCATATCGTCCCGTGAGGCACACCTGTTTTGGGGCGCGCTTACGGGTCCGTCTCAGGGCAGGGTGAGCGTCAGGTTGGCCGGACGTGGCGCCAGCTTGACCAGGTCGGCGTAGCCGGCCAGGCTGTTCAGGGTGGAATGTGTAAGCGAGGATTTCAAACCCAGGTAGGCGCATATGGCGATCAGCGCGAACAGACTCGCCATGGCCCACAAGGGTACATCGCTGCGGCGCTTGTGGGCGATCTGGTCGGGCCGTTGCGCGCGCGGGGCGAAGCCGCGGCCCTTGCCCTTGATGTGGGCGATCTCGTCGCCCAGGCGCCCGCACAGGTAGCCGAGTTTGTCGCCATCGTCGATCGCGTATTTTCCCTGGAAGCCGAGCAGCAGGCACATGTGGAACACTTGCAAGGCCTGGACCCGCATTTCGCCCTTGCCGCGCAATTCTTCCAGCCGGTCGAAGAAATGTTCGCCGGCCAGCTGGTCGCCAAACAGCACCAATTGCAAAGGGTGGCGTTCCCAATCGCTGCGCACGGCAAACGGGGAGCTGAGAATGATTTCGTCGACCGCCGCGCAAAACGCATATTTCGCCGCGTCGATATCGGCGCCGTCGGCCCGTATCTGCCTGGCGTCGCGTTCGAAATCGGCCAGGAATTGCGTGATCTTGTCCATGAAACCATTTTCGGCCGGTGGCGCCGAGCCATGCCTGAGCATGAACAGCAGGTAAAAGCCCTCATGCATCAAGTCCAGCAGCGATCCGGTGCCGCAGGCGCGGGCCGGGCTCAGCAGGGAAGGCGCGGCCCGTCTCTCGATCCGCGGCGTCATGCCGCCACCGGCGCTGGCCGCGCAAACCCATTGCGTAAGAACTGGACTGGCATGTTTGCCTCCGTTGAGAAATGGCCCACGTTTACGGGCAGGCCGGCAGCCGGTCGGCGCCTACGCTCAGGGCGCAAGCATGCGCGCCGATGGTAATGCCGGATTGTTCGGCCTGGCCGGCGGCGAAGGCCAGCCGCCAGCGCTGCGGCGCCGGAGTCCGGAATAGCCCGACTACGCCGATGAAATTGGCATCCCGGCTGACTTTTTCCAGCACCTCGTAATGCTGGCCGGGAACCAGCAGCACTTCCTTTACTTCGATCAAGTCGGACCCCAGCAATTGCTGTTCCTTTTGCGGACTCAGGAAGCTGTCGTAGGGCCCCCGCTCGAATGTCGCGTTTTGGCGCAGCATGTAGATGCGTGCGACCAGGGCCAGCGAATGGCCGCCCGCATCGGTGTTCAGCCTGGCGTCGGCCTGCATTTTGACGGCGATAGTGCGCGGCTGGGCCTGCGCCCATACCGGCTTCGCTGGGTCGCTGCCACAGCCACCCAGCAAGACGGTGGCCGCGCTCAAGGCGCGCAAGAAGAATCGACTCATATGCGATTTCCCGATGATGCGCTGTCTGTCCGGACGGAAAGCAATACGCCTTGCTCATTTAACCGGATGGCGTAAACGGGAATTTGCGGCGGCGCAAGCTATGCGTCGCCGGGCATGCACCGCATCGGCCGTTCAATTCCAGGCGCCCCGGCGCAACGCATGCTTTCCTGATTCTCCGCAATTTGCCCTAAAACGCTCTGATCAATAATTGCGTCCACCGTGAGAATCTTTCCAAGCGGAAGTTTTGGCCTTGATCTGCCTTTTTTCAACAAAGGGGATATCCAATATGAAGCTGCAGACACTCATGCTTGCCAGCGCAGTATTGCTGGCCGCTTGCGCCGGCGATGGCGCCGCTCCCGCCCACCCGACGGCGACGCTGAGCCATGTCATGGCCGAGGCCGACGCCGCCGCCAAGGCGGGCCAATATGAGAAGGCGCTGGCGACGCTGAAAAGTGCCAGCGCCGCCTATCCCGCCGACAAGGCGCCCTGGCTCCAGATGGCGCAAATGAAATTCGAGCGCGGCAGTTACGGCGAGGCAATCGACAATGCGCTCGAAGCGCTGCGACGCGATCCCGTCGACAAGCTGGCCAACAGCATTGTCGCCGTGAGCGGCTTGCGCTTGTCGACCAAGGCCCTGGCCGACTTGACGCGGCAAAATAATTTGAATGGATCGCTGCGCTCGGAGGCGCAAGACTTGGCCAAGTTATTGCGCGCCAGCCTGGGCGAAGAAGTGTTGGTGCCGCCGGCCGGCGCGCTGATGCCGGTCAAGCGCGTGCTGCCGCTCAAGCGAGCGTTGCCGCTGATCGCGCCGAAAGCGCCCGTCCTGCAAAACGGCACGACCGACCCCTTCGGCGGACTCAAATAGCCGCTCTTCCCACCCTCGATGGAGTTGTCATGGCAAAAGATCAGAGTGTGCAAAAGCGCTTGCAGAAAGTGCGCCCGCCGCGGGTGCAGATGACGTACGACGTGGAGATCGGCGATGCCACCGAGAACAAGGAATTGCCTTTCGTGGTCGGCGTGCTCGGCGATTACGGCGGCGACTCCGAAATCGAGCCAAAACGACTGAAAGAGCGCAAGTTCGTTGCCATCGACCGCGACAATTTCGATGAAGTGTTGGCTGGCATCGAGCCGGTTGCGCGTTTCCAGGTGCCGAACCAGCTTGACGGCGAGGGCGCCGAATTCGGCGTCGAGCTGCGCTTCAAGTCGATGGCCGATTTTCGCCCGGAAGCGGTGGTGCGGCAAGTGGCGCCGCTGCGTAAGCTGCTCGAGGCGCGCACCAAGCTGGCCGACTTGCGCAACAAGCTGGCCGGCAATGACAAACTGGAGGATATCTTGCTCGACGTATTGAATAACACCGACAACTTGTCGGCCCTCAATGCGCATTCGCCAAACAAGGAGGATTGATATGTCGGCACTTGCACATGCGCCAGGCGGCTCCGGCGCGCTCGACGCGCCGGACTTGCTCGACCAAATCGTCGACCAGAGCAAGGTGGCCAAGTCGACGCTCGAGCACGCGCGCGCCAGGGACTTGATTGCCGAACTGGTCAGCCAGGTGCTGGAAGGCACGGTGACCATTTCAAGCAATTTGTCGGCCACGCTTGATGCCCGCGTGGCGCAGCTGGACCGCTTGATTTCGGCCCAGTTGAGCGCGGTGATGCACGCGCCTGCTTTCCAGCAATTGGAACAGAGTTGGACCGGCTTGCATTACCTGGTCAGCAATTCGGCCACCGGCGCGCGCATGCAAATCCGCATGCTCAATGCCAGCAAGCGCGAACTGGTGAAGGATTTTCAAGCGGCGCTGGAATTCGACCAGAGCAGCATGTTCAAGAAAGTTTATGAGGAAGAATTCGGTACTTTCGGTGGCGCGCCGTTTGCCGCCCTGATCGGCGACTTCGCCATTTCGCGCCAGCCCGAAGACGTGTATTTCGTCGAGCAAATGTCGCATGTCGCGGCGGCCGCACATGCGCCCTTTGTCGCCTCGGCCGCGCCGGAATTATTTGGCCTGGAAACATATAGCGACCTGGGCAAGCCGCGCGACCTGGCCAAGGTCTTCGACACCGTCGACTACGCGAAATGGAAGGCTTTCCGCGCATCGGAAGATGCGCGTTACGTCGGCTTGACCTTGCCCCGCTTCCTGGGGCGGCAACCGTTTCACCCGGCCGACGGCTTGACGGTCGACGGTTTCAATTTCGTCGAAGAGGTCGATGGCAGCGAGCACCAGAAATACCTGTGGTGTAACGCGGCCTACGCCTTCGGTGCCAAGCTGAGCGCCGCCTTCGACGCTTACGGCTGGTGCGCGGCGATCCGCGGCGTCGAGGGCGGCGGCCTGGTCGACGATTTGCCGACCCATACTTTCAAGACCGAGGAGGGCGAGGTGGTGCTGAAATGTCCGGCCGAAGTGGCGATCACGGATCGGCGCGAAAAGGAATTGAGCGATCTCGGCTTCATCTCCCTGGTGCATTGCAAGAACACGGATTACGCCGCCTTTTTCGGCGCCCAATCGGCGCAAAAGGCGAAAAAATACGATACCGAGTCGGCCAATGCGAATGCGCAACTTTCGTCGCAATTGCAATATATCTTTGCCGTTTCGCGCATTGCCCATTACATGAAGGCGATGATGCGCGACAAGATCGGCAGCTTCGCATCAAGCGCCAGCGTGGAAGACTTCCTGAACCGGTGGTTGATGCAATATGTGCTGCTCGACGATCACGCCAGCCAGGAACAGAAAGCCCAGTTTCCGCTGCGCGAAGCGTCCGTGCAAGTGAGCGAAGTGGCGGGGCGGCCCGGCGTTTACCGCGCCGTATCGTTCCTGCGTCCGCATTTCCAGCTCGATGAATTATCCGTTTCCCTCCGCCTGGTCGCGGAGTTGCCGCAGTCGACCACATCCTGATCGTCGCTGATCATTTTTTTATCCGAGGAGCACATAATGGCAATTGACGTATATCTGCAAATTGATGGCATCAAGGGCGAGTCGACCGACGACAAGCACAAGGATTGGATCGAGTGCAAATCGGTCAACTGGAGCGTGGAGCAACCGAAGTCAGCCACCGCCTCGACGGGCGGCGGCCACACGGCCGAGCGCTGCGAGCACAAGGATATCGTGATTTCCAAACTGGCCGACTTGTCGTCCCCCGTTCTGCTGCAAACTTGTTCGGCCGGCAAAACCATACCGAAGGCGCGCTTTGAATTCATGCGCGCCGACGGCCAGGGCGAGCGCATCAAATACTTTGAAATCGAGATCGAAAACGTCTTGATCGGCGCCGTCACGCCCGCTGTCGAAGAGGGCGATATCTTGTCCGAACATGTGGGCTTCAAATTCTCGAAAGTGAAATGGAAATATACCCAGCAAAAAGTGACGGGCGGCGCCGGCGGCAACACGTCCGGCGGCTGGGACCTGGCCAGTAATAAAATCGTCTGACGGTCGGCGTCCGGCGCGCCGTCGCGGTCGCGGACAATTATGCGAGCGAATATGGCGCGGCTGGCGCGGCGCCGTGCTAACCTAGCGGCATGAAGCATGAGCCGGCACCCGCAAGCTTGCGCGCCGCCCGGAAGCCGCGGCGGCGGCGCTGGCGCGGGCCGGGCTTGTTCCTCTGCTCGCTGCTGGCGCTGCTGTGCGGTTTGCCTGGCCGGACTGAACCAGTCGGCGTGCTCATTTATGCCGACGATAATTATCCGCCTTATTCTTACGTGGAAAATGGCGAGCTGAAGGGAATTTACACGCGGATCGTGCAAAAGGCCCTGGAACGCTTGCCGCAATATCGCGCCCAATTGTTGCCGGTGCCTTGGAATCGCGGCTTGCTGATGCTGGAAAAAGGCCAGGCTTTCGCGCTGTATCCGCCGTATTTCCGGCCCGATGAGCGGCCCTACATGAAGTATTCCGAAGCCATGCTGACCGAACATCTGGCCGTCTTTTGCAACGCGGCGGTGATCGGCAGGCGCAGCCTGAAGCTGTGGCCGGACGATTATTCTGGTTTGCGGATCGGCCTCAACACCGGATTTCTAGCGGGCGGCAAGCAATTCGACGAAGCCGTCAAAGCCGGGCGCCTGAGCGCCGACACAGCCCACGGCAGCCGGGCCAATTTGCTCAAGCTGATGCGGGGCCGCATCGATTGCTATGTCAATGACCGCCTGTCGATTCAATGGGAATTGGAACGGATACGCAAGGACGGCATGCAAGAGCCGTCTTATCTGCGCCTGGGCGAGACGGCCGAGCTGAGCACGGAGCAAGGCTTTCTTGGCTATACCGAGCAGGCTCCGGAGCGCTATCCTTTTCGCGACGATTTTATCCAGAAATTCAACGCGGCCATCCTCGACATGAAGCGGCACGGGGAAATCGACGAGATGATCGGGCATTTCCTGAGCAAATAGGGGGCGGATACAATGGCGTTTTTCCGCCCGCCATGTCTGAAAGATAGTCCGATGAGCAGCAATATCAAACGTCCCCATTGCGCCGCTTGCCTGCGCCCGTTGCAAACCTGTATTTGCCGCTGGATCACTACCTTGCCGCACGCGGTCGAAGTCGTGATTTTGCAACACCCGCTGGAAGTGGCAAACGCCAAGGGCAGCGCGCACCTGCTGCACTTGAGCTTGCCCGGCAGCATATTGAAGGTCGGCGAAAGCTTCGCGCCGGCCGAATTGGCGCCGCTACTGGCGGGAAAAAACACACTCTTGCTCTATCCCGACACGGCCGATGAACGCTCGCTGGGCATGGCGGCGGCGCCCGCTTTCGACCCAGCCTGGCTGCGCCAAGCGGCGTCGCTGCGTCTGGTGGTGCTCGACGGCACTTGGCGCAAGAGCCGGAAAATGCTTTACCTCAACCCCTTGCTGCAACAGTTACCGCGTTTGCCGCTGCGCAACACGCCGCCTTCGCATTACCTGATCCGCAAGGCGCAGGCGCCGCACCAATTATCGACACTGGAGGCGACTTGCTACGCCCTCATGCAATTGGAGGGCGAAACGGGGCGCTTGCAGCCCCTGCTCGACGCTTTCGACGGTTTCGTGGCCCAGCAATTGGCGTATCGGACTGGCGCCGCTTGAATCAAACGGCGCTTGATATTGGGCCTGCCACGGCATAGAATGCTGTATATTCATACAGTTAAAGGGTGGCACCATGGCGGACCAGGAAGCGGAAGGGCAAGTCATGCTGGCGCCGGTATCGCTGAAGGCGATGAAGGGGCGCGGTGCCGTATCGAACTTGCAGGGCCGTTACGAGGTCCATGGACGGGAAAGTTTCGACGATGGCTGGGCGCGCGAAGAGGCCGAGCCGGTGCCATGGAAAACCGAGGTCCGCGACGAGCAAGCCAAAACCATTTTGACGCGCAATGCCTCGCCTGACCTGCCATTCAATGTGTCGTTGAATCCTTACCGGGGTTGCGAGCATGGTTGCGTTTATTGTTTCGCCAGGCCGAGCCACAGTTATCTGGGTTTGTCGCCTGGTTTCGATTTTGAAAGCAAGATTTTCGCCAAGGTGAATGCGCCGGAATTGCTGCGGCGCGAGCTGGGCAAGGCCTCGTATGTGGCGGAACCGATCGCGCTGGGCGTCAACACCGACGCTTATCAGCCCTGCGAACGCGAGCGGCAATTGACGCGGCGTGTGCTGCAAGTGTTGCATGAATGCGAGCATCCGGTGGCGCTGATTACCAAGTCAGCCCTGATCGAGCGCGACATCGACTTGCTGGCGGCGATGGCGGCCAAGCGCCAGGCGGCCGTCGCCATCACCGTGACCACGCTCGACCCGGCCATCGCGCGCACGCTCGAGCCGCGCGCCGCCGCCCCCGCGCGCCGCCTGCGCACGATACGCACGCTGACCGACGCCGGCATACCGGTCGGCGTCAGCATCGCCCCGGTGATCCCCTTCGTCACCGAACCGGAGCTGGAACGCTTGCTTGAAGCGGTGCGCGACGCCGGCGCGATCCATGCCCATTATGTGGTGCTGCGCCTGCCATGGGAAGTCAATCCCCTGTTCCTGCAATGGCTGCAGGCGCACTTTCCTGAGCGGGCCCAGCGGGTGATGAACCGGGTGCGCGAGATGCGCGGCGGCAAGGATTACGACGGCAGCTACGCCACGCGCATGCACGGCGAAGGCGTGTGGGCCGACTTGATACGGCAGCGCTTTGAAAAAGCCGTCGCGCGGCTGGGCTTGAACGGGGACGGCGGCCGCTTCAAGCATCTCGATGCCTCGCAATTCAAGCCGCCGCCGCTGATGGCCCAGCCGGGCGCCAGGGCCGCTTCGACGGACCAGCTCGATTTGTTTTGACGTGGGTGGCCGGATTGTCAGGCGTCGGCGGCAGCCAATTGCGCCAGGTGTTGTTCGATGGCGAAGACGTGCAGGTCGATTTTCCCCAACTGGCGCAGGGCGACGGCCAGGTGGAGCAGGTATTCGCTATTGGGGCCGCTCGGGCCGGACGAGCGGGCGATGTGGCGCGCGATCTCCAGCTCGGATGCGGCGCCGAGAAAGGCGGCATTGTCTTCGCTGGCAATATAGACCAAGCCTTCGACTTGTTCGGCATTGTCGAAAGTGATGTCGGTGGCTAAGCGCAGGTAGCCGTTTTTCTCGCGGTGGTCGAGGTGGGCAAATACCTCCGGCGTGACCAGATAAGCCATGCCGTCGCACACGGCGCCCGCTTGCGCGACAATGGTGGCGACCCGGCCCGGCGCCGCTTCGGTGCCGCGGTGGTCGTGCGAGCCTTGCCAGAAACGCCGGGTCCAGCCGGCGATGCTGGCGGGGCGGCGTTCGATGAAGGGGAAATCGGCCTTGTAAATCAGCGAGCCATAGCCAAACAGCCAGACGCTGTGATGGCCGTCGAATTTGTCCATCAGCTTGTTGGTTTCTATGGTATTGGCAGTCATGCGGGCCGGCCTTGTATGTATGTGTCGGGGAAACTGTTGCCGATGGCGGCTGCGCTCAATTATAAAGTGTGTCCGCGCGGTATGGCTGGGCTATCGCTTGGACGCTATTGCGATGCAAGCCAGCTTTGCTGGCGTGATGATTGCTTTGGCGTCAGTACCGGCAAGCCATTCGTCGGCCACGCAATCAACTCAGCCGGCCACCGTCACATTCCATTCATGTGTTTCGACGAACTTGAACAAGAAGGCGATGAAGCTTTCGGCTGCCGGCGACGGCGAGCGCGCCGTCTTGGTGTAGATGAAGAAGCGGCGCGTCAATTCCGGTTCGTGCAGCAGTCGCATCTGCAAGCCGTACAACTTGACCATCGGCTCGGCGTACGGCAGGCAGACGGTGATGCCCAAGTTGGCGCTGACCATGGCCAGGGCGGTGGTCATGAAAGTGACTTCGTTATAGGGATGGAGCGACAGTTCGCGGAAAGAGCCGTGCATATCGCGCAGCAAGCGTTCCGTAAATTGTCCTTGCAGCGCGATGAAGGGATAGTCGTTGACGTCGGCCCAGCTCAGGCACGCTTTTTCTTGCAGCGGATGGCCGTCCGGGAATACCAGCACGAAAGGCATCTCGAACAGCACTTGGGCGGCGATTTCCAGGGTCGGATCGCGCTCCGGGCCGATGCCGAAGTCGACCTCACCGCTAAATACGCGCGCCGGCACATTTTCGACCGGGCAATCGACCAGGCGTACCTGAATCTCGGGATAGCTCAGCCGGTAGGCCGCTATCACTTGCGGCAACAGGGTGCACGACATCATTTGCGGCGCGGCGATGCGCACCATGCCGGTTTTCAAGGCCTTGCGGCTGGCGATGTCGGCCAGCGCGCCATCCAGGTCTTGTATCATCTTGTCGAACAGGGGATACAGTTCGCGCCCGATTTCCGATAATTGCGTCTTGCGGGTGCTGCGTTCGACCACGCGCACGCCCAGCACCAACTCAAGTTCCTTGATCAGGCCGCTGAGCGCAGATTGGGTCACGTGTAAATACGCGGCCGCCAGCGTGAAACTGCCGGTCTTGGCGAGGGCGACGAAGGCGCGCATCTGGCGCAGGCTGGGACTCATAAGGTAATCCGATGAATTGGGTGGAAAATATTGTTTGTATGATAGTTGGAACTCGATTCTAATAGTGAAAAAAGCATGCGGCGGCACGCGCATCTTGACGCAATCAATGGAGATTCTCATGAAAATCAAGCAAATCCATCACGTGGCCTACCGCTGCATCGACGCCAAGCAAACCGTCGAATGGTATGTCAAGCACCTCAATATGGACTTCGTGCTGGCCATCGCCGAAGACGAGGTGCCGTCGACCAAGGCGCCGGACCCCTATATGCATGTGTTCCTGGATGCGGGCCACGGCAATGTGCTGGCCTTCTTCGAATTGCCGACCCAGGCGCCGATGGACCGCGACCGCAACACCCCGACCTGGGTCCAGCATCTGGCGCTGGAAGTGGGCAGCATGGACGAATTGCTGGAAGCGAAGGAACGCCTGGTAGCGGCCGGCATCGAGGTGCTCGGTCCCGTCAATCACACCATTTTCCAATCGATTTATTTCTTCGACCCGAATGGTCATCGCCTGGAACTGGCGGCCAATACGGCCACTGAGAAAATGCAGCGCCAGCTCGACGAAGTCAAATGGGCCATGCTGGACGAATGGTCGCAAACCCGCCGGGCGCCGAAACACGCGGCCTGGCTGCACACTGAACAACAAGGATAATCATGAAATTGGCAAGCCTGAAAACCACCGGCCGCGACGGCGCCCTGATCGTCGTCAGCCGCGACCTGAGTCTGTGCCATAGCGCGGCGGCCATCGCGCCGACGCTGCAAGCGGCGCTCGACGACTGGGATACGCTGGCGCCGAAACTGGAACAATTGTACGCGGCGCTGAACGCCGGCGCCGCGCCCGAAGCGATGCCTTTCGACCAGCGCCTGTGCCATTCGCCGCTGCCGCGCGCCTATCAGTGGGCCGACGGCTCGGCCTACATCAACCACGTCGAGCTGGTGCGCAAGGCGCGCAAGGCCGACATGCCGGCCTCGTTTTATACCGACCCGCTGATGTACCAGGGCGGCTCCGACAGCTTCATCGGTCCGCGCGACCCGATCTATGCCTTGTCGGAAGAGTGGGGCATCGACCTGGAGGCGGAAGTGGCCGTCATCACGGCCGATGTCGCGATGGGCGCCGGTCCGGTCGAGGCGGCGCGGGCGATCCGTCTGGTGCTGCTGGTCAATGACGTCTCGCTGCGCAACCTGATTCCGGGCGAACTGGCCAAGAATTTCGGCTTTTTCCAATCGAAGGCGGCCAGCGCCTTTTCGCCCGTGGCGGTCACGCTGGACGAATTGGCTGGACACTGGGCCGACAGCAAGCTGGGCTTGCCGCTGCTGGTGGAAGTGAACGGGCGCCCGTTCGGCAAGCCGAACGCCGGCGAAGACATGACCTTCAATTTCGGCCAGTTGGTGGCGCACGCGGCCAAGACGCGCGAACTGGTGGCCGGCACCATCATCGGCTCCGGCACGGTGTCGAACAAGCAAGGCAATTTGCACGGATCGAGCATAGAAAACGGCGGCGTCGGCTATTGCTGCCTGGCCGAGCTGCGCATGTATGAAACCATCGAACACGGTGCGCCGCGCACCGCTTTCCTGCAATTTGGCGACAGCGTGCGCATCGAAATGCTTGATGCGCAAGGCGCCAGCATCTTCGGCGCGATCGAGCAAACCGTCGCCCTTTACCCTGGCCGCCACTGATATGAAACTCTATACTTACTTCCGCAGCTCGGCCGCCTACCGCGTGCGCATTGCCTTGAACCTGAAGGGCCTGGCCTATCAGGCGGTCCCCGTGCATTTGCTGCGCGCCGGCGGCGAGCAATTGCAAGACAGTTACCGCAGCGTCAATCCGGGCGCGCTGCTTCCCTCGCTCGACGATGACGGCGCCATCGTGACGCAATCGTTGGCGATCATGGAATACCTGGAAGAGACGCATCCGCAGGTGCCGCTGTTGCCGGTCGACGCGCTGGGCCGCGCCCGGGTGCGTGCGCTGGCGCTGGCGGTAGCTGCCGATACCCATCCGTTGACCAATTTGCGCGTGCTGAAATACCTCAAGCACACGCTGGGCGTGAGCGAGGAAGTGAAGATGGAATGGTATCGGCACTGGATGCGCGAAGGCTTTGCGACGCTGGAAGCGCATCTGGCGCGCGACGCCCAGACCGGCTTGTTTTGCCACGCCGACCAGCCGTCGATCGCCGACTGTTGCCTGGTCCCGCATGTGTTCAACGCCGAGCGTTTCGAGGTCGACCTGGCGCCTTATCCGACGGTGGCGCGCATCGCCGCGCAATGTGGCGCGCATCCGGCCTTCATCGCGGCCCATCCGTCGCGCCAGCCGGACGCCGAGTAGACCGCCGGCGTTCGCCTTCCGGCGTTCGCCTAGTTCATGCTTGGACAGCTGCCGACCTTGCAGAAAAAACCTGCCTGCGCCCAGATTACATTGAAGCAGATGGTGCTCGCCAGCGTCAGGCCGGCGACCCAGAAAGCGATTCTCTTTCCTTGCAAGGGAGTATGATGTTCTTTTCGGGAAAATAAAAAAATCACGCAGAAGATCGCTCCCAGCAGCATCGACAGTGCGCTCACCAGGAATCGTAATATGCCGCCACCAAGGTCCTGGGCATAGCCCAGCCCCAACAGTATTTCAGTGATGAATTCATTGAAGATGGGCCAGATCAGGAGAAACAAGGCCAGGCCCAGCGTGAAGTCGGGCGAATTTTTTTCTTGATTGTGCATGTTCTTCTTGGATGGGTTGCCTGCGGTGACAAGCTGTGTGGTTAAAAATATTATAAATGGGCGGCTAGCGGACGCTGATTTCCTGCCGCTATGCCCAAGTCCCTGAACCGGTCGCGCCGATTGTTTGCAAAATAAATGTGTCGCGCACTGTAAGGATGCCTCAGCCGGACCGACTCAAGTAAAAGGCGCTGTCAATACAGGGGGAGGATCTATGGTGCAGGCGATCGGATCGGCAAGCTCGGCCAACGCGGGCGCGGCAGCGGCCAGCCTGGAAGCCCAACTTGACCGTTATCAAAAACAATTGTCGGATTGTGTTAATTGTGATTCTGCCAAGACGCCCGAAGGCAAGCAGCAAATCGCCGCCATCGCGGGTAAGATTAGCGTGCTCAAGGAACGCATCGACCAAAGCCCGGAAGTGAAGGCGGGCGCCCAGGCTGCCCAATTGGGCGCGCGCCCGCCCCGCGCGACCGACGATCGCGCGTCATCGGCGGCGGCTGTGAATGACACTGGGGCCGGATCGTCACCAAAAACCAAGCCAGCGGACCAGACGGCGACGCTCGGCAGCGTGGTTGACGTGTTTGCCTGAACCTTCCCTGCGTAAGGGGTCACGCTGCGCGCAGGGCGTCAACGATTTGCAGGCGCGCCGCCCGCACGGCCGGCAGGAAGCCGCCGATGAAACCCATCGCCAGCGCGAACAGCAGGGTCTCGACGACGATCGCCGGATTCAGGGTAAAGCCAAAGGCCAGTTCGGAAAACGACTGGAAATTGGTGGTCGAGAACGACATCAATTGCATCAACGACGCACCCAATAGTCCGACCGCGCCGCCGGCCAAGGCCAGCAACATGGCTTCGGCCAGGAAGGCGGCCAGGATATTGCGGCGCTGGAAGCCAAGCGCACGCAGGGTGCCGATCTCGCCGACCCGGTTCGCTACCGACGCGTACATGGTGATGCTGGCCCCTATCATCGCGCCGATCGAGAAAATCACCGACAGGGTCAGGCCCAGGACGCTGATGAAGGTCGACAGCGCCTTCGATTGCTCGGAATAAAAGCTTTGTTCGCGCTTCGCTTCCAGAGTCAGGCGCGGGTCGGCTTCGAGCTCGCGCTTGAGGCCGTCGAAACGGGTGCTGTCGCCGAGGCGCAGCACCAGCGAGGAGTAGGCGTTGCGGCGAAATGCTTGCATCAATTGGTCGGCGTCGCCCCAGATTTCGGAATCGAAGCCGCTGTTGCCGGCGTCGAATAGGCCGACCACGGTCCATTCGCGCTGGCCGAAACGCAAGGTCTCGCCGATGCCGGCCCCGGCGAAGCGCTTGGCGATGCTGGCGCCGGCGATGATTTCGGAGGCGCCCGGCCGGAACATGCGCCCGCTGCTTAAGCGCACTTGCGGGCGCAGCGCCAGCGCGCGTGGGCCGACGCCGCGGATGATCACATTGGAAGGCTTGCTCGAGCCGCGCTTGTTGAGCGAAATCAAGACCACGGTTTCCTTCGACAGCAGGGGCTGGCCGTCGGCGCCCAGCGCAATGGCGGGATGGCTGGCGGCGATATTGGCGCTGGCGCGGTCTATGCCGCTTTGCACCTCGGTGTCGGCGGCGCGCCGTATCAAGACCACATTGTCGACTTCGCCGGTGCTGACCAGGGTGCCGCGCAAGCCCTCGTCGAGCATCAGCACGGTGGCGAACACGAACACGACCAGGGCCAGGCCGGCAGCCGTCAGCGCGGTGGTCAGGCGCCGCGCCCACAGATTGCGGGCAATGTAGGAGAGCGGGATTCTCATGGCGGCGTCATCCTTTGCTGCGCAAGCCGGCGACGATATTCACGCCGCGCGCGCGCAGGGTCGGCGCGACGGCCGCCACCAGCCCTACGCCCAGCCCGGCGGCCAGTTGCAGCAAGACCGTGCGCGGCGCCACCTCGAAGACTGGGAACATGGTGCCCATCTGGGCTGCGAAGCCGCGCGCGACCGGATACAGCAGGGCGATCCCGAGCGCGGCGCCGCTCAAGGCCAGCAGCGTCGATTCGCCGAAGATCAGCAGCGCCAGGTAGCCGGGGCCGAAGCCGAGCGCCTTCATGGTCGCGTATTCGCCAAGGCGCTCGCGCGCGCCCATGGCCATGGTGTTGGCCATCACCGCCATGATGATCAGGATGACGACCAACGATACCAGCCGGATCGCCACCACGATCGCTTCCGACATCGAGACGAAGCCGAGCTGGAACGCCTTCTCGGTTTCGGTCAGGGTTTCGGCCAGCGAATTCTTGAACTGGCCGTCGACGGCGGCGGAAATGGCGGCCGCGTTGTTCGCCTGGGTAATTTGCACCACATACCAGCCGACACGGTTGGCGAGGCGCGGCATGGTCTTGAGCACGGTCTCGTTCAGGTAATCCCATTGGAAGAAAAATTGCGCGGTATTGGTACCCGGCTGGCGGCCATCGTAAATGCCGCGCACCGTGAATTCCCACTGGCCGGGAAAGATGGTGCCGCGGATGGGAATGATGTCGCCCAGCTTGAAACCATATTGATCGGCCAGCTTGCGCCCGATGATGGCACCCTTGCGGTCGCGCAGGAAGGCGGCGCGCTGCTCTTCTGGCAGCAGGTAATCGGGGTAAATATCAAGGAAATTCTGGCTGGAGATCGCGAACTGGGCAAAGAAGTTCTTCGGGTCCTGGTAGACGCCGCCGAACCAGTTGGCGTAGGCGACCCGCTGCACGCCGTCGATGCCGCGGATCTTGTCGGCATACGATAGCGGCAAGGGAAACACCAGCGAGGTGGCGTTGCGCGTGATCAGGGTGGTGCTGGAGGCGCCCTCGGCGCCCGCGTACCAGGCGTCGACCACGGTTTGCAGCAAACCGAAGGAGAGCGTCGCCACTACCAGTCCCAGCACCGTCAAGGCCGTGCGCAGGCGGTGGCGCACGGCGTTTTTCAAGATCAGCTTGAGCGCATACATGGCTCAGGCCGGTTGCGCCTGCAGCAACTCGCCTTTTTCCAGGCGGATCACGGCGCCCGCCCGCTCGGCGGCGTGGACGTCGTGGGTGACCATGATGATGGTCTTGCCCAGCTCGCTGTTCAATTGTTGCAGCAGGGCCAGCACATCGCTGGCCGCATGCCGGTCCAGGTCGCCGGTCGGTTCGTCGGCCACGATCAGGGTCGGGTCGCTGACGATGGCGCGCGCGATGGCCACGCGCTGCTGCTGGCCGCCGGACAGCTCGCTGGGCGTGTGGTCCATGCGGTCGGATAAATTGACCATTTCCAGCGTCAGCGCGACCCGTTCGCGCCGCTCGCGCCGCGACAGCGGCGTCAGCAACAGCGGCAGTTCGACGTTTTCAAACGCGCTCAGCACCGGCATCAGATTATAGAACTGGAAGATGAAGCCGATGTTGCTCGCGCGCCAGCGCGCCAGCGCCCGTTCGGACAGGCTGGCGATATCGAGGCCGGCCACCCGCAGCACGCCGCTGTTGGGTTTGTCGATGCCGGCGATCAAGTTGAGCAGGGTACTTTTGCCGGAGCCGGAAGGCCCCATCAGCGCCGTGAAGTCGCCCGCTTCGATGGTCAAGCTGATGTCGGTTAGCACCGACACGCTGGTGCCGCCGCGGCGGTAGGATTTCACCAGATGTTCGATCAGTACCAGTGGTTCGCTCATTTCTTCTCCACGTTGACCGTGGCGCCGTCGCGCAACTTGGCGGCCGGGTTCAGCACCACCGTGGCGCCGGCCGCCACCTCGCCCACCTCGATCATTTCGCCGATCTTGCGCCCGGGCCGGGCCGGAACTTGCTTGAGCCGGTCGCCATCGAGCAGGAACAGGGCCGGCTTGCCGTCGCGCATGGTTAGCGCCGTCGCCGGCACCGCGCTGACGGGCTGCCGGTCCTCCGGCGGCACCGGTTTCGACAGGAAGGCCACCTTGGCGCTCATGTCGGGCAAGACGCGCGCGTCGCGCTCGACGAAACCGACCTTGACCAGCAGGGTGGCCTTGCTGCGGTCGACCGTCGGCACCATGCGCGTGACGGTGCCAGCCAGGCGCAACTGGGGAAAGGCGTCAAGTCCGATCTCGGCCGGCTGGCCAACATGGATCTTGGCCAGATTCGATTCGGACACGTCGGCCTCGACTTCGAGCGTGTCCATGTCGGCCAGCGTGACCACCGCGCCCTTGCTGTCGGCGGCCGAAGAAAATGGCGTGATGTTATCGCCCACGTTGGCGTTCTTGGTCAAGATCACGCCGGCAAACGGAGCCCGTATCAGGGTCTCGTCGAGCGCCACTTGCGCCACCTGGGCATTGGCCTGGGCTGCGGCGAGCGCGGCGCGCAAGCCAGCCTGGCTGGCCTTGGCCTTGTTGAAGCGGGCCTTGGCGGCGTCATCGCTGGCGGCCGAGATATATTTCTGCGCCAGCAATTCGGCCGAGCGCTGGTAGGCGTTACCGGCGTCGAGCAATTCGGCCTGGCCTTGTTCCAGATTGGCGCGGGCCAGCTCGACGTTGGCCTTGGCCTGGCCCAGGCTGGCGCTGACGTCGGCGTTTTCCAGGCGCGCGATCAACTCGTCTTTCTTGACGCGGCTGCCTTCAAGCACACCCAGCCATTCCAGGCGCCCCGTGGCTTTCGATGACAGCGCGGCCTTGCGCTGGGCCACCGCGTAACCGGTGGCATTGAGCAGGGTGTAATTTTGAGCCGGATAGGCTAGCGCCACGGTGCCGACCTCGACGCTGGGTTGGCCGTCCAGCAGGCGAGTGCCAAACAGGGCCAGCGTAGCCACGCCCGCCACCCCGAGGCCGATTTTCAGCCAGCGGCGGCGCCGTACGCGGGGACCGCCAAGGGGCGCGGCGGCGTCGCGCGCTATCTTCAAGCGGGAAATGTCTAGGGGTGCCAATTTGCTTGCCTCCGAGGAATTTTTTCAAATGCAGCGTCGCTTCATTTTATCGGCCAAAAAGGGGGCCGGGCTTGCGATAAAACTATGTTGTTTTCAAAACATCAACTGCGCGGCTGGTTTTGAAGCCCTTGCGCTACAATGCGCGTTTTGCACCCCCGGCTCGCCATGACCTTTCCCATTATTCCCGCCAATATTCTTGATGCGCTGAAACTTGCCGACCCTTCCTGGCGCCCGATTTTGTTGCAGGGCTTGGAGGCGGTCGCGGCCAGCGCGCCAGGCTATCTGCCGGCCTTGGCGGTCGACCACTATTTGCCGACCGAACAGCGGATGTTCGCTGCGTTCGCCTTGCCGCTGGACGCCGTCAACTATGTGCTGGTGGGGGAGGGGCCGTATCCGCGCGCCGAAAGCGCGACCGGGGTGTGTTTCATGGATGGCGCGGTCGGCAAGCTATGGTCCGACAGCGGCTTGTCCAAGCCGGTCAACCGCGCCACCTCGTTGCGCAATTTCATGAAGATGTTGCTGGTGGCGGACGGCCGACTGACTCTGGGCGATACCTCGGGCGCGGCGCTGGCGCCGGTGGCGGCTGCGGCGCGCCACGACGGCAGTATCCAGTTCCTGGCGGAATTGCAAGAGAACTTGACGTGCCACGGTTTCCTGCTGCTCAACGCGACGCTGGTATTTCGTTCGGATGTGTCGCCGCTGCAAGACGCCAAGGCTTGGCAACCGTTTCTGCAAGTGGTGCTGGAAGCGCTGGCCGAACGCGCCGCACCGACGCCGACCGCACCTACGCCGGTCGCACCTACGCTGGTACTGTGGGGTACGGTCGCCGAGCAACTCAGGCGCCTGCCGGTCACCGAGCGCATGCCGCAATTGCAGTCGGAGCATCCGTACAATCTGAGTTTCATCGGCAATGAGACGATGCTCAAGTTGTTCGGGCCGATGCGGCTGTTGCGGGCTCCGCAATAAGCGCAGGCGGCGCGGCCGCTGGTCCATTGCAGGAACCCGGCCGCCCCAGGTGCCGGCCCGGTCGCGCCCGCCGCATTTTGGGGCCTCTCTGACAAACCTTCCCGGATTTGCTATACTTGACTAAATCATTCAACTAATCGGGGTTTAGGCTAGTTGAACGCGCGATATGTCGAACCCGCGATATTGCGCGAAATTCTTAGCGAGTTGAACCGAGGTGGTATGCGTCTGACTACAAAAGGCCGTTTTGCCGTGACTGCAATGATCGATCTTGCCCTGCGCCAGGGCAAGGGGCCGGTCACGCTGTCGGGCATCAGCCAGCGCCAATCAATCTCCTTGTCGTATCTGGAACAGTTGTTCGGCAAGTTGCGCCGGCACGAGATCGTCGAATCGATACGCGGGCCGGGCGGTGGTTACAGCCTGGCGCGCCGGGCCGACAAGGTCACGGTGGCCGACATCATCATCGCCGTCGACGAGCCGCTCGACGCGACCCAGTGCGGCGGCAAGGAGCATTGCCACGGCGCCGATTCGACCACCGGCGCGCGCTGCATGACGCATGAGCTGTGGTCCACCCTGAATGAAAAAATGGTCGATTACCTCGATTCGGTCTCCCTACAGGATCTGGTCGACCAGCAGAAACAAAAGAACGCCGACCAAAACGTGATGGTGATGCACCGTAACCACGTTGCGGCGGGTTAAGAATATATTGCATGGAGTAATGGATGAACGCCCCTGAAAAAAAACTTGGCCCGGTAGCGCCGGTACATTTTGAAACCGCGCCGCATTTCCCTATCTATATGGATTACTCGGCCACGACGCCGATCGATCCGCGCGTCGCCGACAAGATGATTCCCTATCTGCGCGAGCAGTTCGGCAATCCCGCTTCGCGCAGCCATATGTATGGCTGGACGGCGGAAAAAGCCGTGGAAGAGGCGCGTGGCCAAGTGGCGGCGCTGGTCAATGCCGACCCGCGCGAAATCATCTGGACTTCTGGCGCCACGGAAAGCAATAACCTGGCCATCAAGGGCGCAGCCCAGTTCTACAAGACCAAGGGCAAGCACATCATCACCGTCAAGACCGAGCACAAGGCCGTGCTCGACACGGTGCGCGAACTGGAGCGGGTCGGCTTCGAGGCGACTTATCTGGAGCCGCAAGACAATGGCTTGATCACGCTCGATCAGTTGCGCGCGGCCATACGTCCTGACACCATTCTCGTGTCCGTGATGCTGGTCAATAATGAAATCGGCGTGATCCAGCCGATCGACGAGATCGGCGAGCTGTGCCGCTCGAAAGGCATCATTTTCCATTGCGACGCCGCGCAAGCGACGGGCAAGGTCGTGATCGACCTGCAAAAAACCAAGGTCGACCTGATGACCTTCACGGCGCACAAGACGTATGGCCCGAAAGGCATCGGCGCGCTGTATGTGTGCCGCAAGCCGCGCGTGCGCATCGAAGCGCAAATGCATGGCGGCGGCCACGAACGCGGCTTGCGCTCGGGCACCCTGCCGACCCACCAGATCGTCGGCATGGGCGAAGCGTTCCGCCTGGCCAAGGAAGAAATGGACACGGAACTCGTCCGCATCCAGGGCTTGCGCGACCGCCTCGCCAAGGGCTTGCAGGAAATCGAGGAAGTCTACGTCAATGGCGACATGGAACACCGCGTGCCGCATAACCTGAACGTCAGCTTCAATTACGTCGAAGGCGAATCGCTGATCATGGCGATCAAGGATATCGCCGTGTCGTCCGGTTCGGCCTGCACCTCGGCCAGCCTGGAGCCATCCTACGTGCTGCGCGCGCTCGGGCGCAGCGACGAGCTGGCGCACAGCTCGATCCGCTTCACGATCGGGCGTTTCTCGACCGAGGCCGACATCGATTTCGCGATCGACCTGCTGAAGGCGAAAGTGGCGAAATTGCGCGACCTGTCGCCCCTGTGGGACATGTTCAAAGAAGGGATCGACATTAACTCGATCCAATGGGCGGCGCATTAACTTCGTCGGCATGGCAGTTCATGGTTCCCGCTTGAGGGAGCCGGTTTACAAATTAGGAGCATCAAAATGGCATACTCGGAAAAAGTCCTCGATCACTACGAAAACCCGCGCAACGTCGGCGCTTTCGACAAGGGTGACGACAGCATCGGTACCGGCATGGTGGGCGCGCCGGCTTGCGGCGACGTGATGAAATTGCAAATCAAGGTAGGTGCCGACGGTTTGATCGAAGACGCGAAATTCAAGACCTATGGTTGCGGTTCGGCGATCGCGTCGAGTTCCCTGGTCACTGAATGGGTCAAGGGCAAGACCCTGGACCAGGCCCTGTCGATCAAGAATACCCAGATCGCCGAGGAACTGGCATTGCCGCCGGTGAAGATCCACTGCTCGATCCTGGCCGAAGACGCGATCAAGGCCGCCGTATTGGATTACAAGACCAGGCATCCGGCCGCGGCTTGAGCTTTTTGATACCTGCCCCAGTCGGGGGCAGGCGCGGAGGAATACATGACAGTTACACTGACGGAAAAAGCGGCCAAGCATATCAGCCGTTACATCGAGCGCCGCGGCAAGGGCGTGGGGCTGCGTTTCGGCGTGCGCACCACCGGTTGTTCCGGCCTCGCCTACAAGCTTGAATATGTCGATGACATCGCCGCCGAGGATAGCGTCTTCGAGTCGCATGGCGTGAAGGTCTTCGTCGACCCGAAAAGCCTGCCTTATATCGACGGCACCGAACTCGATTTCGCGCGCGAAGGCTTGAACGAAGGCTTCAAGTTCAACAATCCGAACGAAAAAGACGCTTGCGGCTGCGGCGAAAGCTTCCGCATCTGAGTCACTGCGCGCTGCAGTCATTTGATTGATCGGCAGCCACTATAGCCATGCAAAATCACTTTGAATTATTCCAGTTGCCGGCGCGCTTCGCGCTGGACGCGAATGCGCTCGATGCCGCTTACCGCGAAGTCCAGGGCCGGGTTCATCCGGACCGATTCGTCAACGCGACCGACGCCGAAAAGCGCGTCGCGATGCAGTGGGCCACGCGCGCCAACGAAGCTTACCAGACCCTGAAGAGCCCGCAAAAGCGGGCCCGCTACCTGTGCGAACAGAATGGCGTCGACTTGCAGACCGAGTCCAACACGGCGATGCCGATGGCTTTCCTGATGCAACAGATGGAATGGCGCGAGGAACTGGGCGCGGCGCGGGCCGGCAGGGACGCGGACGCGCTCGATGCGTTGGACCGGCAATTGAAGGCCGAGCGCAAGACGCATCTGGCTGACATCGCGGCGCGGCTCGACAGCGGCGATTTCGTCGCGGCGGCGCAAGGCGTGCGCGCCTTGATGTTCCTGGAGAAATTCGGCGAGGAAGTCCGCTTCGCCTTCGAGGCAATTGAAGCATAGGCTAGCCGCGCCGGCCAGCCGCGCGTTTCACATATAAAAATACAGGTTTCATACATGGCACTTCTGCAAATTTCCGAACCGGGCATGTCGACTGCGCCGCATCAGCACAGGCTGGCCGTCGGCATTGACCTGGGTACCACCAATTCCCTGGTTGCCACGGTGCGCAACAGTATTCCCGAAGTCTTGAACGACGAGGATGGCCGGCCGCTGCTGCCGTCCGTGGTGCGCTACCTGCCGAACGGCAACGCCAATATCGGCTACAAGGCGCAGGCGGCCCAGACCACCGATCCAAAAAACACCATCGTCTCGGTCAAGCGTTTCATGGGACGCGGCCTGGCCGACATTGCCCACGCGGAAAACCTGCCCTACGATTTCCAGGACCAGCCCGGCATGGTGCAATTGAAGACCGTGGCCGGCATCAAGAGCCCGGTCGAGATTTCCGCGCAAATCCTGGCCACCTTGCGCCAGCGCGCCGAAGATGCGCTCGGTGACGAACTGGTCGGCGCCGTCATCACCGTGCCGGCCTATTTCGACGACGCCCAGCGCCAGGCCACCAAGGATGCGGCGCAACTGGCCGGCCTGAATGTCTTGCGCCTGTTGAGCGAGCCGACTGCGGCCGCCATCGCGTACGGCCTCGATAATGCCTCGGAAGGCTTGTACGCTGTCTACGACCTGGGCGGCGGCACCTTCGACATTTCGATCCTGCGCCTGAGCAAGGGCGTGTTTGAAGTGCTGTCCACCGGCGGCGATTCCGCGCTAGGCGGCGACGACTTCGACCACCGCCTGTTTTGCTGGATACATGAGCAGGAAAAGCTGGCGCCGCTGTCCGACGAGGATACGGCGATCCTGATGGTGAAGGCGCGCGAAGTGAAGGAGTTGCTCTCAAGTAAAGCCGAGACCACCATCGACGCGGTCTTGAATTCGGGCGAGGAAGTGCACCTGCATGTGACGGCCGAAACCTTTGCCGCGATCACCGCCCACCTGGTCGGCAAGACCATGAACGCGATCAAGAGGGCGCTGCGCGACGCCGCCGTTGACGCCGACGATATCGATGGCGTGGTCATGGTCGGCGGCGCGACCCGCATGCCGCATGTGCAGCGCGCCGTCAGCGAATTTTTCCACACCATCCCCTTGGCCAATATCGACCCGGACAAGGTGGTCGCGCTGGGCGCAGCGATCCAGGCCAATTTGCTGGCCGGCAACCGCGCCGCCGGCGACGACTGGCTGTTGCTGGACGTGATTCCCCTGTCGCTGGGCATTGAAACCATGGGCGGCCTGGTCGAGAAGATCATTCCGCGCAATTCCACCATTCCCTGCGCGCGGGCCCAGGAATTCACCACCTTCAAGGATGGCCAGACGGCGCTGGCCGTGCATGTGCTGCAGGGCGAACGCGAACTGGTGTCGGATTGCCGTTCGCTGGCCCGCTTCGAGTTGCGTGGCATTCCGCCGATGGTGGCCGGGGCGGCGCGCATCCGCATCACTTACCAGGTCGATGCCGACGGCTTGCTGTCGGTGTCGGCACGCGAATTGCGCTCCGGCGTGGAAGCGTCGATCAGCGTCAAGCCGGCCTATGGTTTGGCCGACGACGAGATCGCCCGCATGCTGCAAGATTCGTATCAATCGGCCGACGTCGACATGGCCGCGCGCGCGCTGCGCGAAGAGCAGGTCGAGGCCGAACGGATCTTGCTGGCGACCCAGTCGGCGCTCGACGAAGACGGCGCGCTGCTCGCTGAGGCCGAGCGCGCCGTCGTCGACGCGCTGATAGATGCCACGCGCGCTGCGGTGGCGCAGTCGCTTGGCGGCGCGCTCGACCACACCGGCTTGAAACTGGCGGTCGAAGCGCTGGCCAACGGCACCGAGGAATTCGCTTCGCGCCGCATGGACCGCAGCGTGCGCAGCGCCCTGACCGGCAAGACCCTGGACCAGGTCGCATAGCGTACCGGCTAGCGGCCCCCACCCATTCAATACAGAGGTAACAAGTGCCACAAATCGTTTTCCTGCCCCACCCCAAGCTGTGCCCCGAAGGCGCCGTCATCGACGCGCCGGCCGGCAAATCGCTGTGCGACATCATGCTTGAAAATGACATCAACATCGAGCACGCCTGCGAAAAATCGTGCGCCTGCACTACTTGCCACGTGCTGGTGCGCGAAGGTTTTGCGTCGCTGGGCGAAGCCGGCGAAACCGAGGAAGACTTGCTCGACAAGGCCTGGGGCCTGGAAGCGGTGTCGCGCCTGTCGTGCCAGGCCATCGTCGGCGAGGCCGACCTGGTGGTCGAGATTCCGAAGTACACCATCAACCAGGTCAGCGAAGGCAGCCATTAACTTATCGGAGCCGGACATGAAATGGACTGACATCAACGTTATCGCGGAAGCGCTGTATGACAAATTCCCGCACATCGATCCCCTGACGATACGCTTCACCGATTTGCACAATTGGGTGGTGGAACTGGACGGCTTCGACGACGAGCATACGCGCGGCGGCGAAAAAGTGCTGGAAGCGATACAGGCGGCGTGGATCGATGAAGCGCGCTAAACCGGTGGCGGACGCCACCTCCAGCATGCCCGAAATCCGGCCGGGCCAATCCATCGCGCTGCTGCAGGAATTGCATATCCTGACGCGCGACGGCAAGATGAACCAGGATAGTCGGCGCAAGCTCAAGCAAGTCTACCATTTGTACCAATTCATCGAGCCCTTGCTGCAGGAAATCCTGCAAGACCATGCGGCCATTTCCCTGGTCGACCATGGTGCCGGCAAGTCTTACCTGGGCTTCATCCTGTACGATTTGTTCTTCAAGACGCGCAACGATGGCTCGCGCATTTACGGCATCGAGACGCGCGAGGAATTGGTGCAGAAATCCCAGGAATTGGCCAAGAAACTGGCGTTTCCCGGCATGTCTTTTCTGAACCTGTCGGTGGCCGAGTCGACCGCATCGGACTTGTTGCCGCACCAGATAGATATCGTCACCGCCCTGCATGCGTGCAACACGGCGACCGACGACGCGATCCAGTTTGCCCTGAAAAAGCACGCCAAATTCATGGTGCTGGTGCCATGCTGCCAGGCCGAAGTGGCGACCGTGCTGAAGAAAAATAAGGGCAGGGCGCTGGGCAAGAATGCCTTGACCGAGTTGTGGCGCCATCCGTTGCACACGCGCGAATTCGGCAGCCAGATCACCAATGTGCTGCGCTGCCTGCAACTGGAAGCGCACGGCTACCAGGTCAGCGTGACGGAACTGGTGGGCTGGGAGCATTCGATGAAAAACGAATTGATCATTGCCAGCTACAAGGACTTGCCGCGCCAGCGTCCTACCGAGCGCCTGCGGGAAGTGCTGGAAACGCTGGGACTGGAAGAAATGGGGCAGCGTTTTTTTGCCGAGCAGGCAGTGCAGGCCCAGGCTATCCGATAACACAGGGGAAATGATGAGCGATTCGAGCGAACAATGTCTGGATTTGCGCAGCGATACCGTGACCCGGCCCAGCGCGGCCATGCGCGAGGCGATGCGATCCGCCGCCTTGGGCGACGATGTGTATGGTGACGACCCGAGCGTGAACCGGCTGCAGGAGCATGCGGCGCAATTGTTTGGCTTCGAAGCGGCGCTGTTCGCGCCATCGGGCACCCAGAGCAATCTGATCGGATTGCTGGCCCATTGCGGCCGTGGCGATGAATATCTGGTCGGGCAAGAAGCCCACACTTTCCGCTACGAGGGTGGCGGTGCGGCCGTGCTGGGCAGCATCCAGCCGCAGCCCATTATCAACCAGGCCGACGGCAGCCTGGCGCTGGCCGATATCGCGGCGCAAATCAAGCCGGACGATTTTCACTTTGCGCGCACCAAATTGCTGGCCCTGGAAAACACTATCGGCGGGCGGGTGCTGGGACGCGCTTATCTGGAGCAGGCGACCTCGCTCGCGCATGCCAGTGGCTTGGCCACCCACCTCGACGGCGCGCGTATTTGTAACGCCGCCGTCAGCGAGGGCATCAGCCTGAGCGCCGCCGTGGCCGGTTTCGACAGCGTCTCGGTATGCCTGTCGAAAGGCTTGGGCGCGCCGGTCGGTTCGCTCTTGTGCGGTAGCCGGGCTTTCATCGGGCAAGCAAAGCGCTGGCGCAAGATGCTTGGCGGCGGCATGCGCCAGGCCGGCGGATTGGCTGCGGCCGGCTTGTACGCGCTCGAGCATAACGTGGCACGCCTGGCGGAAGATCACGCCAACGCCGCCTGGCTGGCGCAAGAACTGGCGGCAATCGATGGCTTGCTGGTCAGCACGCCGCAAACCAATATCGTGTATGTCGACGTGCCGGCTGCCGCTTGCGTCGGCCTGGACGCGGCCTTGCGGCGCGAACGGATATGCGTGACGATGGCGCCGCGCCTGCGCCTGGTCACACATCTGGATGCGTCGCGCGCCGATTTGCGGCGCCTGGTCCAGGTGTTCGCGCTGCATTTCCAGAAACGGTAAGTCGCTTCCGGGCTGGCCCTTGGGCGAGTCCAAGGGCCAGCCAAAAGCGCTGGGTTACAATACCGCTTTTCCTTAGCCTTCTTTTTATTCAATGACCGATTCCAGCACCGATTCCACGATCCGCCTTGCCAAACGCCTGGCGGAAACGCTTCCCTGTTCGCGCCGCGAGGCCGAGTTGTATATCGAGGGTGGCTGGGTCAGCGTGGACGGCCAGTTGGTGGAAGAGGCGGGCGCACGCGTGGCCGCCGGGCAGAGCGTCGAACTGGCGCCCGGCGCGGTGGCCGAAGAGATCGCCCCGGTAACAATTTTATTGCACAAGCCGGCCGGCTATAGCGCCGGCATCGGCGCCAACGGCAAGCCCGCCTTGACTTGCCTGGGCCAGGAAACGCTGTCGGCGCAAGATCGCAGCGGCCGGCGTTTCCTCAAGCGCCACCTGAGCGGCTTGACGCTGACCAATCCGCTTGACACCGATGCCAGCGGCTTGCTGATCTTCACGCAAGACTTCCGCGTGACCCGCAAGCTGGTCGACGAGGCCGCCCGTGTCGAGCAAGAATATATCGTCGAAGTGGCGGGCGAGATAGGCATGAATGGCTTGGCGCTGCTCAATCACGGCTTGCCGTTCAATGGCAAGGCGCTGGCGCCGATCAAAGTCAGTTGGCAGAATGAAACCCGACTGCGTTTTGCGCTCAAGGGCATGCAGCCGGGCCAGATTACGCATATGTGCCGCCTGGTCGGCTTGACGGTGGTGGCAATGAAGCGCTTGCGGGTGGGCCGCATTTCGATGGCGGCCCTGGCCGCAGGCCAGTGGCGCTATTTGCAGGAATTCGAGCGTTTTTAAGCGCTCAGGCGGCGCCCGGCGCCGTCTTCCTGACCAGCTTCGGCAAGGAAATCAGGCGGGTGCCTGCCAATTTGTCGTGCAAGAACTGGCGATCCTTGTCGAGGAAGGCGGTGCAAGCCCACGCGACCAGGCCCAGCACGATGGCGATGCCGGTTTCGGCCTTGCCCAGCTTGAAGGTATAGCATACCAGCAGCGCGGGCAAGAACCATCCCCACGCCAGCAGGAAGCGGCTGGCCGCGACCTTGATCGGCAGGCGCGCGCAACCAGGCTTGACCAGCTTGATACGCCAGGTCTTCATCGCCAGTGTGTGACCGCTATCGGTCCAGAAATGAATGAAATACGCGGCCGTCACGAGGAATAGGGTGAATTGCAAGCCGTGTTGGTAGGCGGGCGTATCACGCTTGCCGGTCGCCAGCATGAACACGGCGACTACCAGCAATTCCACCGCCGTCAGCAGGAAGGTTTCGTAAATGATGCAGATGAGGCGGCGCTGAATCGAGGGCGTGGCACTATTTGACATTGGATGGCGCAAGGTTGGCCGGCGTGGCGGTAGAGGGGGCGCTGGCCACCGGCGCGCTCAAGGGCTGGTTCGCGGCGCGCGACTTAATCGGCGGAATCGGTTTCGCCTTGTTTTGCGCGGCATACGGCAGGTTGGCCAATTGTTTCTTGTTGGCGGCGTCGGCGGCAAGCTTTTGCTTTTGTTCTTCAGGCAGTTGCTGATATTGCTGCCATTGCGCCGATTTCTCGCTGGATTCGAATTTTTTCGAGCGCGTATAGTTTTCACGCACAGTGCGGCGTTGCTCGGGCGTGAGCTTGACCCAGTCGCGCATGCGCTCGTGCATGCGTTGCTGCTCGTCGGGCTTCATCGAGGCGAAACGGTTGGCGATTTCCAGCCATTTTTTCTTGCGCAAGCCTTCCAGCTTGTCCCATTCGGCCGCCAGCGGCTCCAGCGCGGCCTGTTGAGCATGGTTTAATTCGTTCCACGACGGTTTTTCAACCGCCTTGGGCGCGGCTTTGGCGGCGACCTTGGCGGGTGGCGCGACGATCGCTGCGGGCGGCACGCCGGCGACCGGCTGACTCGCGCCGACCCACGAGGCGCCTGCCAATGCCAAGGCGCCCAAGACGATCAATGTGCTCCGGGGCGCCATCCTTATTGCTCGCGTTTCGTCGTCAGATAGGCATTGAAGCCATGGTCGAGGTAGGCCGACAACGGCAATTCGTCGGCCAGCACGGCCGCGTCGAGTTCGGCCAGTTCGGCGATGCGCTGCTGTTCTTCGAACTGGTAGATGCCGACCAGGCCGGCCGCCAGCACCAGCAAGGGAATCGCCACGCTCATCCGGGTCAACCAGGAAAATGGTTGATGGAAAAAACGCCCGACATTGCCAGCCGCGACGCTGTGGGCGATGGCGACTGGCGCGTGGGCCTTCTTGCGGGTGATCGCCATCTGGCGCGCGGACGCCAGCCTGCCGGCCGTCGAAGGCGGCAAGTGCTCCAGTTTTTCATTGAGCGCGTGCCGCACCTTGTAAGCGAAATTCAGATCGTCGGTATTCATAAGTTTATCCCCTTGGCTTTGAGCGATTCGGCGAGGGTGTGTGTTGCACGAGAGCAATGCGTTTTAACGCTGCCTTCGGAGCAGCCCATCGCTTCGGCTGTTTCAGCCACGTCCATGTCCTGCCAGTAACGCATGAGGAAGGCTTCCCGTTGACGCGCCGGGAGCTTTTGTACGGCTTCATCAATCAAATCAAGGATTTGCATTCTCTCGACCTTGTCGGCGCTCGATTCGGACGCTTCCGTGCCGTGTTCGGCCTCATAGGATTCGAGTATATCAAAATCCTCGTGATCGTCGCCGGCCGGCTTCATGCCCGAGAACAGGCTGACCCAGGTGTTGCGCACCTTTTCGCGCCGGAAATAATCGAGGATGGTGGTCTGTAATATGCGCTGAAACAGCATCGGCAGTTCGGCGGCCGGCTTGTCGCCGTATTTTTCGGCGAGCTTGATCATCGCGTCCTGGACAATGTCCAGCGCGGACTCGTCTTTGCGCACCGCATAGACTGCCTGTTTGAAGGCGCGCCGCTCGACGTTTTCGAGGAAGTCGGATAATTCTTTGTCTGTTGCCATGCGATGTGGTACGGGCTGCCGGGAATGCGGATGGTTAAGGACACCTGGGGGTGCCAAAGGGGAGAGCGCTTGCTGCGATTTGCGAACTGAGCGCATGCTAGCAAAAATTGGCTCTCCTTGCATGTTTTTTACGAGCTTAAACGCCAGAAAGGGACTTTCCGAACAATTTACCTTGACCTCAATGGTGCAACGCAGTAACGTATGGGACGCTTTGAACATCCCGAAGCACCATGGTCTTGCTCGCATCCGGCACACAACGCCATCCGCGGCAAGACGCGCTTTCATATGTAGGCAGTTTGCTCTAACCCGTGCCACAAGCGCGAGCGGTTCGTGTAGGCGCTACAGAAACTCCGGCCGAACGAGTTGCGTTGAGCGGCATTTTGTCAGGTATCTACGGGTACCCAAAGAAGTGGCGTGACCGCAGAGAGAAGGGAAGCAGGAGCACTGTTGCGCAGCGCGCACTTCGTCAGGAAAGAGCATCCGATCAATCTCCAATGGACCTTGAAAGGAATGTTTCATGAATACCGAAGCAGCATTACCCATCACTGGCGCAGAAATACTGGTGCGCTGCCTGGCTGAGGAAGGCGTCGAACACGTCTTTGGCTACCCGGGCGGAGCCGTCCTGTATATCTATGACGCTATCTTTCAGCAAAATAAATTTCAGCATATCCTGGTACGCCATGAGCAAGCCGCCGTGCACGCGGCCGATGCCTATTCGCGCAGCTCGAACAAGGTCGGCGTAGCCCTGGTTACGTCTGGCCCCGGCGTGACCAATGCGGTCACCGGCCTGTCGACGGCTTACATGGATTCGATCCCGATGGTGGTCATTTCCGGCCAGGTGCCCAGTTATGCCATCGGCCAGGACGCGTTCCAGGAATGCGACACGGTCGGCATCACCCGCCCCGTCGTCAAGCACAATTTCCTCGTCAAGGATGTCAAGGATCTGGCCGAAACGATCAAGAAAGCCTTCTTCATCGCGAAAACCGGCCGCCCGGGTCCCGTGCTGGTTGATATCCCCAAGGATATCAGCATGCACAAATGCGTCTACGCCTATCCGAAAGAGATCGAGATGCGCTCTTACCGTCCGGTCGATAAGGGCCATTCGGGACAGATACGCAAGGCCGTGCAATTGCTGCTGCAAGCGGAACGGCCGATGATTTACGCCGGCGGCGGCGTGATCCTGGCCAATGCCGCGCCCGAGTTGAACAAGCTGGTCGACCGGCTCGGTTTCCCGGTCACCAACACCCTGATGGGCCTGGGCGGCTACCGCGCATCGAGCGAGATGTTCCTTGGCATGCCGGGCATGCACGGCACGTATGAAGCGAACATGGCGATGCAGCATTGCGACGTATTGATCGCGATCGGCGCCCGTTTCGACGACCGCGTGATCGGCAACCCCAAGCATTTTTCTTCCCACCCGCGCAAGATCATCCACGTCGACATCGATCCATCGTCCATTTCCAAGCGCGTCAAGGTCGATATTCCCATCGTCGGCAACGTCAAGGATGTGCTGATCGAATTCCTGGCCCAGCTCGACGCGGCCGAGGCCAAGGTCAACGCGCCGGCCGTGAATATCTGGTGGAAGCAGATCGAGGAATGGCGCGGCCGCGATTGCCTGAAGTATCCGACCTCGGACCTGGTGATCAAGCCGCAATCGGTGGTCGAAAAAGTATTCCAGTTGACCAAGGGCGACGCCTTCATCACCTCCGACGTGGGCCAGCATCAGATGTGGGCGGCGCAATACTACCGCTTCGACAAGCCGCGGCGCTGGATCAATTCCGGCGGCCTGGGCACGATGGGGGTCGGCTTGCCCTACGCCATGGGCGTGCAAATGGCCAATCCGGACGCCACCGTCGCCTGCATCACCGGCGAAGGCTCGATCCAGATGTGCATCCAGGAACTGGCCACCTGCAAGCAATATCACTTGACGCCGAAAATCATCATGCTCAACAACCGTTTCCTCGGCATGGTGCGCCAGTGGCAACAAATCGACTATGGTTCGCGCTATTCGGAATCGTATATGGATTCGCTGCCGGACTTTGAAAAGCTGGCCGAAGCATATGGCCATGTCGGCATGAAAATCGAAAAGCCGGGCGACGTGGATGGCGCCCTGAAGGAAGCGTTTGGCATGAAAGACAGGCTGGTATTCATGAACTTCATCACCGATCAATCGGAAAATGTGTGGCCGATGGTGAAGGCAGGCAAGGGCCTTTCCGAAATGATGCTGGGTTCGGAGGACTTATAAGATGCGACATATTATTTCTGTCTTGCTGGAAAATGAAGCCGGCGCGCTGTCCCGTGTGGTGGGACTGTTCTCGGCCCGTGGCTATAACATCGAAACCTTGACGGTGGCGCCCACCGAAGACCCGACCCTGTCGCGCATGACCATCGTCACCAGCGGCTCGGACGATATCATCGAGCAAATCACCAAGCATTTGAACCGGCTGATCGAAGTCGTCAAGGTGGTCGATTTGACCGAGGGCGCCCACATCGAGCGCGAACTGATGCTGATCAAGGTCAGGGCGGTTGGCAAGGAGCGCGAGGAAATGAAGCGCACCGCCGATATTTTCCGCGGCCGCATCATCGACGTCACCGAAAAGACCTACACGATTGAATTGACCGGCAACAAGGTCAAGCTCGACGCCTTCATCGATTCGATCGACCGCGCCTCGATTCTTGAAACAGTGCGCACCGGCGGTTCCGGCATAGGACGCGGCGAACGCATCCTCAAGGTTTGATCCAGTAGCACCTCACAATTCGTGCGCCAGCACATCACAAAATTAAAATTAGGAAATATCATGAAAGTTTTTTACGACAAAGATTGCGACCTCTCCCTGATCAAGGGTAAAAACGTGGCCATCATCGGTTACGGTTCGCAAGGCCACGCCCACGCGCAAAACCTGAACGATTCAGGCATCAATGTCACGGTCGGTTTGCGCAAGGATGGCGCCTCGTGGAACAAGGCCAAGAATGCCGGCTTGAACGTGGCCGAAGTCAATGATGCCGTGAAAGCGGCCGACGTCATCATGATCTTGCTGCCGGACGAAAACATCGCCCAGGTCTACCATGAAAATGTCGCGCCCTACGCCAAGCAAGGCGCGGTGCTGGCCTTTGCCCACGGCTTCAATGTGCATTACGGCCAGGTCGTGCCGCGCGCCGACCTCGACGTCATCATGATCGCCCCGAAAGCGCCCGGCCACACCGTGCGCGGCACCTATAGCCAGGGTGGCGGCGTGCCCCACCTGATCGCCGTGTACCAGGATAAATCGGGCCTGGCGCGCGACATCGCCCTGTCGTATGCGATGGCCAATGGCGGCGGCCGCGCCGGCATCATCGAAACCAACTTCCGCGAAGAAACCGAAACCGATCTGTTCGGCGAGCAAGCCGTGTTGTGCGGCGGCGCCGTGGAACTCATCAAGGCTGGCTTCGAAACCCTGGTCGAAGGCGGTTATGCCCCGGAAATGGCGTACTTCGAGTGCTTGCACGAATTGAAACTGATCGTCGACCTGATCTATGAAGGCGGCATCGCCAACATGAATTATTCGATCTCGAATAACGCGGAATACGGCGAATACGTGACCGGTCCGAAGATCGTGACCGAAGATACCAAGAACGCGATGCGCCAATGCCTGAAAGACATCCAGACCGGCGAATACGCCAAGAGCTTCATCCTGGAAAACAAGGCTGGCGCGCCGACCCTGATTTCGCGCCGCCGCCTGACGGCCGAGCATCAGATCGAGGAAGTCGGCAGCAAATTGCGCGCGATGATGCCGTGGATTGCCAAGAACAAGCTGGTCGATCAGTCGAAAAACTAAGTTCGATGGCGGGGCAGCAGCCCCGCCTGGTTGATGCGCCGATAATTTGCAACTATTTGTGAGTTCAAGCCTGAATCGTGTAAATTCAGGTAAAGTTGACTGAAAGCCAGTTTGTCTGGTGTCGCGCATGAAATGGGGCATACGTGCCCCATTTGCTTGTGCGCCCATGCCGGGCGCACTCTCATCAACCATGGAGATTCCCTATGACCGTATTGAAAACAGTTTTTGTCGCAGCAGTGGTGCTGGCGTCGCAAGCCCAAGCCCAATCATTGCCGACCGCCGGCACCCTGGTGGTGGTGCCCGCGTTTGGCGAAGTCAAGCATGTCAACGACCAGGTCGTCGCCACCCTGGCCATCGAAGAACAGGACAAGGACAAGTCCGCCGCCGCCTCGCGCGTGAATCAAAAAATGAACAAGGGCGTGGAACTGGTCAAGAAGGCCGATCCGCAAGCCGCGCTCAAGACCCAGGGTTATTACACTTATCCCGTGTATCCGGAAGACCGGCCGCTGCCGCCCGGTGCCACGCCGAAAGCCCGGGTCCCGACCGCCTGGCGCGTGGGCCAGTATTTGCAGGTAACGACGAGTAACTTGACGGCGCTGCCGAAAACCATCGCCGCCGCGCAAAATGTGCTGACCTTGAACGGCTTGCAATTCGGCTTGACGCCGGCCACCATCAGGAAACTCGACGATGAACGCATTGCCGCCACCTATCTGAACTTGAACGAGCGCATCGCCTCGATCGCCAAGGCCATGGGCCGGGCGGTGTCCGACGCCGTGCTTGACACGGTCGATTTCGAAGGCTCGGGCAATTATGCGCAGCGCGATGGCGGCGCCGCCTACGCGCCGGCGCCGATGGCGATGCGCGCCATGAAAGAGTCGGCCCCGGTCGAGGAGCCGAGTTTCGAGCCGGGCGAGACCACCTTGCAGATGCATCTGGTGGGCAAGGTCAAGTTCAAATAAACTCCCAAGTCGGCCCGCGCCGCTCCACTATAATGGTGGCCGACACCGGTGGCGCGCCGCCGCCGGGCTAGGGATACGCGGGCCGTCATGCGCGGACTGTATTTGATTGACTTGCAGTAAATTGAAATGGAATCATATGGCAAACTTTCCCCGTCGTAGAGTCAAGAATGGCGTGGCGTCGGCGCCGAAGGTGGCGCGCTTCAGCAAGTTCGCGCGCCAGCCGGCGGGCGAGGCCTCGGGCAAGAAGTCCTTGCGCCGGCGCGGCATTTATCTGTTGCCGAACGCCTTCACGACAGCGGCGCTGTTTTGCGGTTTTTACGCCATCATCATGGCGATGGACCAGAAATTCGAACACGCGGCATGGGCCATTTTCATCGCCATGATACTCGACGGCCTTGACGGACGCATCGCCCGCCTGACCAATACCCAGAGCGAATTCGGGGCCCAGTACGACAGCCTGTCGGACATGGTGTCGTTTGGCGCCGCGCCGGCCCTGGTCATTTATGAATGGTCGCTGCGCGGCCTGGGACGCTATGGCTGGCTGGCGGCATTTGTCTATTGCGCCGGCGGCGCGCTGCGCCTGGCCCGTTTTAACACCAATATCGAAGTGGTCGACAAGCGCTTCTTCCAGGGCTTGCCCAGCCCGGCTGCGGCGGCCATCGTGGCCGGCTATATCTTGCTGATGGACGACTTGAAAGTGTCGGGCGTGCAATGGCCGTGGGTATCCTGGAGTATCACCCTGTTTGCCGGCTTGACCATGGTGACAAATGTGCCGTATTACAGCTTCAAGGATGTGAATTTCCGCAAATCGGTGCCCTTCATCGTGGTGTTCCTGATCGCGCTGGCCTTTGCCCTGGTGTCGATCGATCCGCCCAAGGTCTTGTTCCCGATTTTCATTTTGTTCGGTTTTTCAGGTTATGCGGTGTATTTCTGGCGCCTCGCGAAAGGCAAGCCGGTCAGCATCGTCCAGACCAACAGGGAACCAGTCGACCAAAGCGAGCGTCACTGACCATCGCCACCGGGTCGGCTGGTCAATTTAATGCAAACAGGAGTATCCATGAGCAATTCCAACCGACTCATCATTTTTGACACCACCTTGCGTGACGGCGAGCAATCGCCGGGCGCCTCGATGACCAAGGAAGAAAAGCTCCGCATCGCCAAGCAACTCGAACGCATGAAGGTCGATGTGATCGAGGCCGGTTTCGCCGCCGCCTCGCAGGGCGATTTTGAATCGATCAAGGCGATTGCCGGCGCCGTGCGCGAATCGACCATTTGCTCGCTGTCGCGCGCCAACGAGCGCGACATCGCGCGCGCCGCCGAGGCGCTGGCTCCGGCCGAACGCAAGCGCATCCACACTTTCATCGCCACTTCGCCGCTGCACATGGAAATGAAGTTGCGCATGTTGCCCGAGCAAGTGCTGGAACAAGCCAGGCAAGCGGTGCGCTATGCGCGCCAATTCACGGACGACGTCGAATTCAGTCCGGAAGACGGCAGCCGTTCGGATGAGGATTTCCTGTGCCGCGTGCTCGAGGCGGTGATTGCCGACGGCGCCACCACCATCAATTTTCCCGATACGGTCGGCTACGCGGTGCCTGAAATCTTCGGCAATACCATCAAGCGCTTGCGCGAACGGATACCGAATTCGGACAAGGCGATCTGGTCGGTGCACTGCCATAACGATCTGGGCCTGGCCGTGGCCAATTCCCTGGCCGGCGTCATGATAGGCGGGGCGCGTCAGATCGAATGCACCATCAACGGCCTCGGAGAGCGGGCTGGCAATACTGCCCTCGAAGAAGTGGTGATGGCGGTGCGCACGCGGGCTGCCTACTACAATCTGACGGTCGGCATCGACACCACCCAGATCGTCGCCGCCTCCAAGATGGTGTCGCAAATCACCGGTTTCGCGGTGCAGCCGAACAAGGCCGTGGTGGGCGCGAATGCCTTCGCCCACGCCTCCGGCATCCACCAGGATGGCATCTTGAAGGCGCGCGAAACCTATGAAATCATGCGCGCCGAAGATGTCGGCTGGTCCGCCAACAAGATCGTGCTGGGCAAGCTGTCGGGCCGCAATGCCTTCAAGCAGCGCCTGACGGAACTGGGCATCACGCTGGAATCGGAAGCCGAAATCAATGCCGCCTTCGTGCGCTTCAAGGAATTGGCCGACCGCAAGTCGGATATTTTCGACGAAGACATCATGGCCCTGGTGACGGACGAGCAGCAAGCCCAGGAACATGAATTCTACCGCTACGTATCGCTGTCCCAGCATTCCGAAACGGGCGAAATCCCGCATGCCACGGTGGTGTTTTCGATGGATGGCAAGGAATATGTGTGCGAAGGCAAGGGCGATGGCCCGGTCGACGCCACCGTCAACGCGATCGAAAGCGAGGCTGCCAGCGGCGCCGAACTGGTGCTGTTTTCCGTCAACGCGATCAGCACCGGCACCCAGTCGCAAGGCGAGGTGACGATGCGCTTATCCAAAGCGGGCCGCATCGTCAACGGCGTCGGCGCCGATCCGGACATCATCGTGGCCTCGGCCAAGGCGTATTTGTCGGCCCTGAATAAATTGCATTCAAAGATAGAGCGGGTCAATCCCCAGTTATAAGCAGTTTGCCCTCGTTTTTTTACCTGAAGAAACGGTGCTCTTCCTTGTCACGGTCGGGCCCGTTTTGCATCATGCGCACCATGCCTTCATGGTCGAAATGGACGTGCATCATTGAATCCCACACACCGGACTCTTTGTAGCGGTAAGACCACACTTCCAGCTTTTGGCGCGGCAAGTAAGACGTTTCCGTCGGACGGCCGATGGCGCGCAGCACGTCTTGCTTGGTGGCCACGCCGATCTTGATGGTGGCAAACTTTTCCCCCGTCAGCACTTGCTCGTAGGATATCAAGCGGCCATCGGCGCCGATCCGCGCCATGTAAGTGTATTGACCGTAGGGGCCGGTCGCGTATTCCCACTCGACGCCATCGACGGGCAAGGGGTAGACGGCGGTGGGACGGCCCAGCTTGGCCTGGACGGCCGCGGCCGGTTCGCCCGGCGCGGGCGGCGGTCCGCCCAGGCCGGCGCAGGCGGCCAGCCACAGGGCCGGCGCCAGGATTGTCAATTTGTGCATTATTCTCATCGAAGCCACCTAAAAAGCGTCAAAAACAGATGATGCACCAACAAAAGCCGATGCGATTGGATACACGGGTGACTTTTTCCGATATACTTGCGCGTCTGGTCTTTGGGCCAGTTTTTTTAATCGTAGTTCACGGTGCTTTGGGTTGCGACTCTTTGCACCGCATGTGAAAGGTTTATCATGACAGTAGAAAACATCAACAAAACCGCCATCATCGCGGACAATGCACGTGGTCAAAATGACACCGGCTCCCCTGAAGTGCAAGTTGCTTTGTTGACCGCTCGGATCAACGAACTGAACGGCCACTTCAAGGCTCACGCCAAGGATCACCATTCCCGTCGCGGTCTGATCATGATGGTCAATCGTCGTAAGAGCCTGTTGTCTTACCTCAAGGCTAAAGACGCTACCCGTTATCGCGACCTGATCGCTAAACTCGGTCTGCGCAAGTAATTTTTGCTCCGCACGGTTTATACTGAAATGCCTGCGCCAGTTCACTGACGCGGGCATTTTGTCATTTGAAAATGCTTTTTGATGCTAATTGGCAAGTCAACTTTCAACTGAGTTGGTCCAGCAAAGGCCTGCGCCTTTGCTGGACAAATTGACAATTATGAGTGGTAAAGGCGGCTTCTGACGTCAAGCGTCAAGGGCCGCCTGTGGTGAGGTGAACGACAGCTCCTGAAAATCTGTCGGCAATTAGAAAGGGATTACCCATGTTTAACAAAGTTACGAAAACCTTCCAGTACGGCCAACATAAAGTTACCCTGGAAACTGGCGAAATCGCGCGCCAAGCTTCCGGCGCAGTGCTGGTATCGATCGAAGATACCGTCGTTTTGGCAACCGTTGTGGCGCGCAAAGACGCCAAGCCAGGTCAGGATTTCTTTCCCCTGACCGTAGATTATGTTGAAAAAACCTATGCTGCCGGTAAAATCCCGGGCGGTTTTTTCAAGCGCGAAGGCCGTCCTTCCGAAAAAGAAACACTGACTTCCCGCCTGATCGACCGTCCTATTCGTCCTTTGTTCCCTGAAGGCTACCTGAATGAAGTGCAAATCATCATTCACGTGCTGTCGGTTAATCCTGAAATCGATCCGGACATCGCGGCGATGATAGGCGCGTCCGCCGCCCTGTGCGTCTCCGGCGTGCCATTTAGCGGCCCGATCGGCGCCGCCCGCGTCGGTTACGCCAACGGCCAGTACATCTTGAACCCGACCACGACCCAGTTGAAAACCTCGGAAATGGATCTGGTTGTGGCCGGCACCGAAACGGCCGTGCTGATGGTCGAATCGGAAGCCAAGCAATTGTCCGAAGAAATCATGCTGGGTGCGGTCGTGTTCGGTCATGACCAAATGAAAGCAGTCATCGACGCGATCCATGAATTGGTGCGCGACGGCGGCAAGCCTGAAGTCGAATGGGCGCCGGCGCCGAAGAATGAAGCCTTGATCGCCCGCGTGGCCCATTTCGCGGCCGCCAAGGTCAGCGACGCCTATCAAACCAAAGACAAGCAAGAGCGCACCGCCAAGCTGAAAACGGCCACTTCCGACGTGCTGGCTGACTTGAACGCCGAAGCAGCCGCTGCCGGCGCGAAACCGGTCGACGCCGCCGAAGTAAACAACATCTTGTTCGACATGGAAGCGAAGATTGTCCGTTCGCAAATCCTGGACGGCGAGCCGCGCATCGATGGCCGCGACACCCGCACTGTGCGTCCGATCTCGATCCGCACCAGCGTCTTGCCACGCACCCACGGTTCGGCCCTGTTTACACGCGGCGAAACGCAGGCGCTGGTGGTGGCCACCCTGGGCACCGCGCGCGACAGCCAAAAAATCGACGCCCTGATGGGCGAGTTCACCGACAGCTTCATGCTGCATTACAACATGCCTCCGTTCGCCACCGGCGAAACGGGCCGCGTCGGCACCCCGAAACGCCGCGAAATCGGTCATGGCCGCCTGGCCAAGCGCGCGTTGCTGGCCGCCTTGCCTGCGCCTGAAGACTTCAGCTACTCGGTGCGCCTGGTGTCGGAAATCACCGAATCGAACGGTTCTTCGTCGATGGCGTCGGTATGCGGCGGTTGCCTGGCCTTGATGGATGCCGGCGTGCCAATGAAATCGCACGTGGCCGGTATCGCGATGGGCTTGATCAAGGAAGGCGGCAAGTTTGCCGTGCTGTCCGATATCCTGGGCGACGAAGATCACCTCGGCGACATGGACTTCAAAGTGGCCGGTACCGCTGTCGGTATCACCGCCTTGCAGATGGATATCAAGATCATGGGTATCACCAAGGAAATCATGCAAGTGGCCCTGGCGCAAGCCAAGGAAGGCCGCCAGCATATCCTGGGCGAAATGCAAAAAGCCATGCCGCATGTTAAAACCGAACTGTCCGATTTCGCTCCGCGCCTGATCAGCATCAAGATCAATCCGGAAAAAATCCGTGACGTGATCGGCAAGGGCGGCGCCGTCATCCGCGCGCTGACCGAAGAAACGGGCACCCAGATCGACATCAGCGACGAAGGCGTGGTCACCATCGCCTCCGTCGACGCTGCTGCCGGCCAGGAAGCCAAGCGTCGCATCGAAGAGTTGACCGCTTCCGTCGAAGTGGGCAAGACTTACGAAGGCACCGTGCTGAAATTGCTGGACTTCGGCGCGATCGTCCAAGTCATGCCGGGCAAGGATGGCTTGCTGCACATCAGCCAAATCGCCAACGAGCGCGTCAACGCCGTTGCCGATTACCTGAAAGAAGGCCAACTGGTACGCGTGAAAGTGCTGGAAACGGATGACCGCGGTCGTTTGAAACTGTCGATGAAGGCAGCCGAAGGTGGCGAAGCCGCCGCCGCGCAGTAATAGCGCGCCGGGCTCAGGCTCGTAAAAAACCGCCGGTGCGCAAGCCCGGCGGTTTTTTTACGCCGCGATTTTGGCCGCGCCTGCCTGAGTCAGGCCGGGCGGGACGCCATTTTTCGACGAAATGCAAACCATTTGGACAAGCCATACCAAGTCATCAGAGGCAGCAACCAGAGGCAGGAAGGCAAGAGAAATTCGCGCAGATGGATGGGCAAGGTATTCATCAGGATAAGGCTCAGCAAAACGGCATAGGCGATGCCTATCCCCATTACTAATTTATGCAGTCGTGGCACGGCCGTCAGCAACAAACTGGCTGCAAAAGCGAGCAGCAGGGCAATCAAGGGGAAGATGCCAAACATGGCCAGATAACCCATTGCCTCCCATCCGGTCGAACGCTGCGCCGCATAGTTGATGAGCGCGGCCGCCGCGCAGGTGGATGGGATCAGTATGGCTTGGATGCGCATATTCAGGCTGCTTGACTCGCATTTGAAAACGGGGACATGGGACGACGCCGCGCAGAAAAAGGTGGCGCTTCAGGATCGATCGGCCGGATGATTGATGCCATCGTTGGTCGGGACATTGGTCAGATCGAATGGATTCACTCCCTCAAGGCAGCCCACGTTGTAGCCATATTGCAGGGGATTGGAGCGCCGCTGATGATGCGTGTAAATGCCGCAGCGGGAACAGAAATAATGCTTGGCGGTGTGCGTATTGAATTCGTACAGCGTCAGCACGTCTTTGCCCTGGACGATGCTGATCCCCGCTAGCGGCACCGACGCCACGATGGCGCCTTTGCGCCGGCAGATCGAACAGTCGCAGCGGCGCGGATCAACGATCCCGTCGGGCAAATCGAGTTCCAGCACGACCGCGCCACAGTGGCAAGATGCGCGATGCTTTGCCTTGATTTCAGTGCCACCAACGATTTTTATCATGGTTACCTTCAAGTTTGCTGCGTGGATGGATCAATGACTGGCCGCTCGCCGGCCAGTGCGGCCGATGTAGTCGACGATCTTGGGTCGCGTCGCGTCGCCGTTCAGCCAGGCCGACGCTCAGTATATCCGCAGTGGAAGTCGGTGGCATGGGGTTGCTTGTCGTGGATGGGGCGGGCGGCGCTTCACTCGGGCGGCACCGCCAGTTGCATGCCTTCCCTGAGCGCGGCGATGAAGACCCGCACCTTCAGCGGCACATAGGAGCGCGAGGGATAGACCAGCCAGGCCGCCGTATCGAAATCGGTGGCCGTCACCTCGTATTCGGGAAACAGGTCGACCAGCCGGCCGGCGCGCAGATCGTCGCCGACCAGCCAGTGCGACAGCAAGGTCGGCCCCATGCCGGCCAGCGCGCATTGCTGCAGCGCGATGCCGTTCGAGATGATGATGCGGCCGCCGACGGCCGCTTCGCTGACGGCGCCGCCGGCATCGCGAAATAGCCAGCGCGAACGGAAGCCGCTCATCGGAAACAGCAGGCAATCGTGCTGCGCCAGTTCGGCCGGAGTGTGCGGCCGGCCGCGCCGCGCCAGATAGTCCGGACTGGCGCACACCACATGGCGGGTGCGCATCAGGGGCTGGGCCACCAGGGTCGAATCGGCCAGCGGCCCCAGGCGCACGGCCAGGTCAATGCGCTCGGCCAGCAAGTCGACCATGGCGTCGTTGAGCGACAGGTCGACGCTCAAGTCCGGGTAAGCGGCGACCAAGCGCGGCAAGATCGGCAAGATGGCTGTCAAGCCGAAGGCCACCGTGGCGGTAACGCGCAAGATGCCGCGCGGTTGCGCCGAGACGTCGGCCGCCGTCGCGCCGGCTTCCTGCATGTCCTCGACCAGGGCTTCGATGCGCCGGAAATACACCAGGCCCGCCTCGGTCGGCGCCAGTTGCCGGGTGCTGCGCTGGAACAGGCGGATGCCCAGCTCGTCTTCCAGGCCGGCGATGCTGCGCGACACCGAGGACGGGTCGATCGCGCGTTCGCGCGCGACGGCGGCGAAGCTGCCTTGCCGCATCACGTCGATGAATAGCTGAAGTGTTGAAATGTCCATTCTTGGAATATATACATCAATGGCGGCCCGGTCCAGCACCTTGCCCGTGGCCATCCATTCATGCGCAATGCGCACGAGAGTTAGTGATTTCTTGATATTTAATGTTTCTACCGCGCTGCGTAGACTGTGTTTTCCCTTCACACCGCTGCCGCGCAGCAGAAAGACCTCAATGTCCCCGCTTCAACAAGAACTGAATCAATTCATGGCTGGCGTCAGCACCCAGGTGCCGGCCGAGATACTGATGGCCGTCGGCCAGGCGTATGCGGAATTGGCCAGCTCCGGCCGCTTCAACGGCGCCCTCAAGGTGGGCGAGCGCGCGCCCGAATTCACGCTACCAAACATGCGCGGCGAGCTTGTTACGCTCTCGACGCTGTTGCAAGAGGGCAGTGTGGTACTGAGTTTCTATCGGGGTGCCTGGTGTCCGTTTTGCAATATCGAATTGCGGGCGCTGCAAAAAGCCTTGCCGGAACTGCGCGCCAAGGGCGCCACCGTAGTCGCCGTCTCACCCGAGCAGCCCGATTATTCGATGCCCCTGGCCAAGCGCGAGGCGATCCAGTTCGAGGTGTTGAGCGACCACGCAAACGCGCTGGCCAGGCAATTCGGCATTGTCTTTCCGCTGCAGGGCGAATTGCTGCGCATTTCGCGCGACGTGTTTGGCGTCGACTTGCCCAAATTTAATGGCGATGAATCGTGGGAGTTGCCAATCCCCGCCACTTATCTGATCGACCGCGAGGGCGTGATCCGGCTGGCCTTCGTCGACCCGGAATTTCGCAATCGCCTCGATCCGGCCATGATTCTGGATGCACTAGATAGTCTCGGGCAGGCATAAAAACAACACCCGGTGCGCGCCATTGCCATAGTGCGCACCCGATGTTTTTTTCGCGCGAAAACATGTGTCTTGTTTATGGTTGCCTTGCGGATACACATGATAAAATCAGGTTTTCCCTGGGAGATTGCCGCCATGTTTTCATCGCTCCGTAGGCGCCTGATTGCCATTTCCGTCTCGATCGTCGTGCTGGCCATGCTGGCCGTCGTGCTCGCCAACTTCATCACCACCCGATCGCGCACGTTCGATTCGCTCAATAGCCAGATGGCGCAACTGTCGCAAAGCCATGCGGTGGCGATTGCCGAGTGGATGCGCTCGAAACAGGCGGCCGTCGCCGCCATCAAGCAAGCGGTCGGTTTGCCCGAACCGATTCCCATGTTGAAGGTGGCTGAGCAGGCTGGTACCTTCGACCAGGCATACATCGGCTTCGCCGACAAGCACGCCGCCTTTTCCCAGGTGCGCACCCGGGCTGCCGATTACGATCCGACCGCGCGGCCCTGGTATATCAAGGCCAGCGAAGCGGGCGCCCCGATTGTCACCGCGCCCTATATCGGCGCCAGCACCGGCAAACTGGTGGTGACGTTTGCCGACCCGATCGGTCCGAAAGGCGGCATCACTGCGGTTGCGGCCGCCGACGTGATGATGGACGTGGTGGTACGCAATGTGGTGTCGATCAAGCCGACCCCCAACAGCTTTGCCTTCTTGCTCGACGGCAGCGGCAAGATCATTGCCCATCCCGATCAAAACCTGACCCTGAAACCGGTGGCGCAACTCGATGCCGGCCTGACCCCGCAAGCGCTGGCAGAGATCGAACGCTCCAAGCAAGCCGGCGCGATGCGCATCAATGGCCGCGATGGCCTGTTGTTTGTCACCAAGGTCGAAGGCAGCGACTGGCTGCTGGCCACCGTGCTGGATCGCGACGAGGCGACCCAGGCCTTGAGCGCCATGTTGACCGCCTCGGGCGTGACGGCGGCGCTGGTGATCGCCCTGGCCGCCGTGGTCTTGACGCTGCTGGTAGCGCGCGCCCTCAAGCGCCTGGAAGTGGTGCGCGATGCGATGGCCGACATTGCCACCGGCGACGGCGACTTGACGCGCCGCCTGGATGCGCACGGCAGCGACGAGCTGGCCCAGATTGCCGAAGCGTTCAATCTGTTTGTCGACAAGATCGCCCATGTGCTGGTGGATATCCGCAGCATCAGCGGCTCGGTGCGGATCGCCTCCAGCGAAATCGCGGCCGGCAATGCCGACTTGTCGGCCCGTACCGAAGCACAAGCCGGTTCGCTCGAGGAAACCGCCAGTTCGATGGAAGAATTGACCTCCACCGTGAAACAGAATGCCGACAATGCCCGCACTGCGAACCAATTGGCGGTATCGGCCTCGTCGGTGGCGGTGAAGGGCGGCGAAGTGGTGTCGCAAGTGGTGGGCACCATGGAATCGATCAAGGAAAGCTCGCGCAAGATTGTCGACATCATTGGCGTGATCGATGGTATCGCCTTCCAGACCAATATCCTGGCCTTGAACGCGGCAGTGGAAGCGGCCCGGGCCGGCGAGCAAGGCCGTGGTTTTGCCGTGGTGGCCTCGGAAGTGCGCAATCTGGCCCAGCGCTCGGCCGGCGCGGCCAAGGAAATCAAGGCCCTGATCGGCGACTCGGTGGAGAAAGTCGACGCTGGTGGCAAGCTGGTCGACGAGGCTGGCCAGACCATGGACTTGATCGTCAATTCGGTCAAGCAAGTGGCCAACATCATGAGCGAAATCACGGTTGCCAGCCAGGAGCAGAGCGCCGGGATTGAAGAAGTCAATACCGCGATCAGCCACATGGACGAGATGACCCAGCAAAACGCCGCGCTGGTCGAGCAAGCCGCCGCCGCCGCCGAGAGCTTGCAAGAACAAGCCGTCAACCTGTCGCAAATGGTGGGCGTGTTCCGCCTCGGCGCCGACGCCCCGCTGGCCCCCGTGGCGCGCAAGCTGGCCGCCGCACCGCTCAAGCAGCCGGCCAGGCAGCCTGTCCGTCCAGCCGCGCCGGCCGCGACGGCGGCCAGGCCCGCGCCGAAGAAATTGCCGACGGCCAAGAGCAGCACCGCCAAGAGTAGCACCGCCAAGAGCAGCACCGACGAGTGGGAAGAATTTTAAGGCGTCGCGCCATCGGCTTGCATAGTCGATTTCTTTCAAAACCGCCGGCGCGCAAGCCCGGCGGTTTTTTTTCATGCCGCGCGCGTCAGGGCAAGCCGCGCGCCGGCGCCGGGCTTACAATCGGCTGGTGATGTCGGCCTGTTGTACGGGGAAGGGGATGGCAAAATGAAAAGCGATATCGAAGTGACGAGCATGAGTGGCGGCGAGCTGGACTTCATGATCGAATTGGCCGCCGCCGAGGGCTGGAACCCCGGCCTGCATGATGCGCGCAGCTTCCATGCCGCCGATCCGGGCGGTTTGCTCATCGGCCGGGTCGATGGCCGGCCGGTTGCCTGCATCAGCGCAGTCTCATATGGCGGCCGTTTCGGCTTCATCGGCCTGTATATTGTGGCCCCCGAATGGCGCGGCCACGGCTACGGCATGGCGTTGTGGCGCGCCGCCATGGCGCGCCTGGCCGGCCAGAATATCGGTCTCGACGGCGTGCTCGCCCAGCAAGACAATTACCGCAAGGCCGGCTTCCGGCTGGCCTACAGCAATCTGCGTTTCGAGCGCACCGGCGCGCTGCCGCCGGCCAGCGCCACGGGCATCGTCGAACTGGCGCAGATCCCGTTTGCCACGCTGGCAGCCTATGACCGCCAATTGTTCGGCGCCGACCGCCCGGCCTTCCTGCGCGCCTGGATCGCTGCGCCCGATGCGACCGCGCTGGCTGCATTCGGGGGCGCCGGCTTGCAAGGGTATGGCGTGATCCGGCGCTGCCGGCGCGGCTACAAGATCGGCCCCTTGTTCGCGGCCAACGCGGCCATTGCCGAGCATTTGTACCTGGCGCTGTGCGTGCGCGCGCCGGACGGCGAGCCAGTGTATCTGGATGTGCCCGAGGTCAATCCGGCAGCCCTGGAATTGGCCGGGAAATATGCGATGAAGGCGGTCTTCGGGACGGCCCGCATGTACACGGGCGAGCCGCCTGTCATTCCGCTGGAACAAGTGTTCGGCATTACCAGCTTCGAACTGGGCTGAGCGGCTGCCCCGTTCGGCTGCCCCGTTCGGGTGCCTGCGCGCGCGGCGCCGCTGTCGTACAATCATCGTTTAAATTTGAGGGATGCCAGCCATGCGCGCAATCGAAATCAGCCAGCCCGGCCCAGCCGACGTCTTGAAACTTGCCGAACGTCCCATGCCGCAGCCGAAGGCCGGCGAAGTATTGATCAAGGTGCATGCGGCCGGCGTCAACCGTCCCGACGTGTTCCAGCGCCTGGGCCAATACGCGCCGCCGCCGGGCGCCTCCGATTTGCCGGGCCTGGAAGTGGCCGGCGAAATCGTTGGCGGCGACCTGGCCGGCTCGCCTTTCAAGCAGGGCGAGATGGTGTGCGCGCTGGTGCAGGGCGGCGGCTACGCCGAATATTGCGTGGCGCCGGCCGGGCAATGCCTGCCTATGCCCAAAGGCTTGACGGCGCTGCAAGCGGCGTCCCTGCCTGAAAATTTCTTCACCGTGTGGAGCAATGTGTTCGACCGCGCCCGCCTGGGGACTGGTGAAACGCTGCTGGTGCAGGGCGGCTCCTCGGGCATCGGCGTGACTGCGATCCAGCTCGCGGCCGCGCTCGGTCACCGCGTCTTCGCCACCGCCGGCAGCGACGACAAGTGCCGTGCCTGCGAGGCGTTGGGCGCCGAGCGCGGCATCAATTACCGCGACGAAGATTTCGCTGCCGTCGTCAAGAGCTTGACCGAGGGTCGCGGCGTCGACGTCATCCTCGACATGGTGGGCGGCGACTATTTGCCGCGCGAAATCGATTGCCTGGCCGACGATGGCCGCATCGGCCTGATCGCGCTGCTGGGCGGGGCCAAGGCCAATCTTGACCTCGGTCAAATCCTGCGCCGGCGTTTGACGCTGAGCGGTTCGACCTTGCGGCCCCGTTCAGTCGCCTTCAAGGCGGCCATCGCGGCGCAATTGCGCGCCACCGTCTGGCCGCTGCTGGAAGCGGGCAAGGTCAAGCCGGTGATTTACCAGAGCTTCCCCCTGGAACAAGCTGCCGCCGCCCACGCGCTGATGGAAAGCAGCACCCATATCGGCAAAATCATGTTGCAAGTGATGTAATCTGGACGTGAGTGTCTTGCTGGATCGATATTAATTGATTAAGATGGCGCAGCTTCACACTCCCGTTCGCGGCGCCGCCGCAGACATCTACCGGACCCCAAGATGCCTACGCTGCCCGTCGAGATCGAACAAAACCTGAACGCCTTTGTCGCCGCCGCCAAGACCGCCTTCCAGGGCGACTTGCGCGCCGTCGTGCTGTATGGCTCGGCAGCCACCGAGCAGATGCGCGCCACCTCCGACGTCAATCTGTTGCTGTTGCTGGGGCGCTTCGAGCAGGCCAGCGCCGACGCGATCCGCGCGCCGCTGCGTATTGCCCACGCGGCCATCGAACTGCAGGTGATGTTCGTGCTTGAGTCGGAGCTGCTGGCGGCGGTCGAAGCGTTTGCCGTCAAATTCGCCGACATCATCGGACGACACCGCGTGCTGTTCGGCTCCGACCCCTTTGAACAAATGCGCACCGCGCGCGGCGCCATCCTCAGCCGGCTCAAGCAGGTGCTGCTGAACCAACAGCTGCGCATGCGCGAGCGCTATGTGCTGGTCAGTCTGCGCGAAGAGCAACTGGTGCCACTCATCGCCGACTGCGCCGCGCCGCTGCGCGCCAGCGCCGCCTCGCTGCTGCAACTCGAAGGCCAGGCTGGCGCCGACGGCAAAGAAGCCCTTGACAGCATCGTGCAGGCGCTGGGCGAAGCGGCGCTGGTCGAGGCGCTGCGCCAGATGTCGCTGGCGCGCGAAACGGCCATGCTGGCAGCTGGCGAGGCGGTGCCCACCTTCATGTCGCTGATGCGCATCACCGAACACCTGCGCGAGCGTGTCGCGCGCCTCCAGTGAGGCTCCCATGAGCGATCCCCTCTTGCTGAGCGGCCCCGCCTTCCTGCTGTTCTACCTGATGTTTGCGGCGCTGGTTTGCGTGATCTTGCGCGAGCGCATCAAGCGCGTCGAAATGCGCGGCAAGCGCGCGCCGCTGGAAATGGCGAGCGACCCCTACCTGATCGCCTACCTGCGCGGCGGCGCGCATGAGGCGGTGAAAGTGGCCACGATCTCGATGGTCGACCGCAGCTTGCTGCACTTCGAGGGCGGCAAGCTGCGCGCCAGCTCGCCCAATGGGGTGCGTCTGGTGCAGCGCGAGATCGAGCGCGAGCTGCTGACGCACTACCAGGCGCCCGGCGCACCCGGCGCGATGCTGGCCGGCGCCAGCGGCTTGCGCTCCTGCATCCAATACCAGAAGCAACTGGAAGAGAGCGGTCTGTTGGTGAGCGCTGGCAGCCACAGCGAACGCCGGGCGCCGGTGGTGATCGCGTTGATCGCCTTGATCGGTGTCGGCGCGCTCAAGATCATGGTTGCGCTGGCGCACGGCCACTACAACATCGGTTTCCTGATCGTGCTATGCCTGCTGGCCTCGATCTATCCGATCTGGCAGCTGCGCCGGCGCGGCAACTGGCGCGGCGAAGCCCAACTGCAGGACTTGCGCACCCTGTTCGGGCGCCTGAAGAGCCGCGCGCATCGCTTGCCGGCCGGCGGCGCGAGCAATGAAATGGCGCTGCTGGCGGCGGTGTTCGGCATGGACGTGCTGCCCGCCACCCTGTTTCCTTTCGTGAAGCAACTCTACCCTCTGCCTAAAAGCAAGGACTCCGACTCCGACAGCAGCAGTTCGAGCGACAGCAGTTGCAGTTCCTCGTCCGACGGCGGCTCGTCGTGCGGCGGCGGCAGTGGTTGCGGCGGCTGTGGCAGCTAGGGACGTCGACCGGGTAGGCCTGGGCTGGCGCGCCGAACTGGCGGCCGGCATCTTCGCCCACCTGGACCAGATCGACGCGCTCGAAGTGGTCGCGGATGAGCACTTCCGCGCCGATGCGCGCCAGTTGCGCGCGCTGCGCAGCCTGGCGGCGACCCGTCCGCTGATGCTGCATGGGGTGACGATGGGGCTGGCCTCGACCATCCCGGTCGAGGCGCGGCGCCTGGAGCGCATGGCGCGCCTGATCGGCGCCATCGAGCCGGCCAGCTGGTCCGAACACCTGGCCTTCGTGCGCGCCGGCGGTGTCGAGGTCGGCCACCTGGCGGCGCCGCCGCGCACGGCGCAGTCGGTGGCTGGCGCCATCGCCAACATCAGGCACGCCGCGCGCGTCACCGGCAGCGCGCCGCACATGGAAAACATCGCCACCCTGATCGCGCCGCCGGCGAGCAGCATGGATGAGGCGCAGTGGCTAGGCGCCATCGTCGACGGCGCCAACGTTCCCTTGCTGCTGGACTTGCACAATCTGTACGCGAACGCCGTCAACTTCGGCCTTGAGCCGGCCGCGCTGATGCTGCGCCTGCCGCTGCGGCGCGTGCATAGCGTCCATATCAGCGGCGGGCGCTGGATCGACGAACCCGGCAGCGTGCCGCCGCGCAAACGGCTGCTCGACGACCATGTGCATGACGTGCCGCCAGCCGTGTTTGCGCTGCTGACCTTGCTGGCCCGGCAGGTGCCGCACGCTTTGACGGTGATCCTCGAACGCGATGGCCACTACCCCACGTTCGGGCACTTGCTGGACCAGTTGAATCAGGCCCGCGCAGCGCTGCGCGCGGGGCGCGTCCTGCAGGCCGTGCCGGAGCCGGCATGAGTTCCCCGGCGCTCGAACGGTTCTTGGCGCGCCTGTACAGCGACGCCGCGCTGCGCCAGCGCTTTTTGGCCGATCCGCAGCAAGGCGTCGCCGGTGCCGGCTTGAGCGCGTCCGAGCAAGCCGCATTGTGCGAGCTTGACCGCGCTGGCCTGCAGATGGCCGCCGCCAGCTACGAGCATAAACGTGCGCGGCGCGGCAAGGGCAGTGCCAGCGTCTGCGCAGCCATCGAAGGCTGGTGGCGCAGCCGCCTTCGGTCTATATTTCGCCGCTCTTAGCCTCGCCGTTGCGTGGTTTTGTCGCGCCGCGCGTCATTGCCGGCAGGGTGATTGCACGAAGTTGCTATGGCGGGTTTGACCGCCATTGGCGGCTCGCGTTAAAATGGCGGGTTATTAGAATTTAGGCTACCATGCGTCGCAAACTCGTTGTCGGAAACTGGAAGATGAACGGCAGTCGCGCCGCCAATGCGGTATTGTTGTCGGATGTGCTGGCTGGCCTGGCGCCTTCGGGCGCCGCTTGCGCCGTGTGCGTGCCGGCGCCGTATCTGGCGCAGTGCGAAGCGCAATTGACCGGCACGCCGCTGGCATGGGGCGCGCAAGACATGTCGGCGCATGCCGCCGGTGCCTATACGGGCGAAGTGGCGGCCAGCATGTTGCGCGACTTTGCCTGTCGCTATGCGATACTCGGCCACTCCGAGCGTCGCGCCTATCATCATGAAGACGACGCGCTGGTGGCGCGCAAGACCGTGGCGGCGCTGGCGGCCGGCTTGACGCCCATCGTCTGCGTCGGCGAGACCCTGGCCCAGCGCGAAGCGGGCCAGACCGATGCCGTAGTCGGCGCGCAACTGGGCGCCGTGCTCGATGCGATCGACGTCGCCGAGGTGGCCAATATCGTGCTTGCCTACGAGCCGGTGTGGGCCATCGGCACGGGCAAGACGGCAACGCCGCAAATGGCGCAAGATGTGCACCAGGTGTTGCGTGCCCAGGTGGCGAAAAAGAATGCGGTAGCGGCGGCCGGCGTGCAGATTCTGTACGGCGGCAGCATGAAGCCGGACAACGCGAAAGAATTGATGGCGATGCCGGATATCGATGGCGGCTTGATCGGCGGGGCAGCATTGAAAGCGGCGGATTTCCTGGCGATTATTCACGCCGCCGATTGAATTAATTTAAACTGAGAATGGAATAAGCAATGAACACGTTGTTCAATCTAGTTGTTGTAGTGCAAGTACTATCGGCGGTGACCATCATTGGTCTCGTCTTGCTGCAACATGGTAAGGGGGCCGACATGGGCGCCGCGTTTGGTTCGGGCGCCTCGGGCAGTTTGTTTGGTGCCACCGGCTCATCGAACTTCATGTCGAAGTCGACCGGCATTGCGGCCGCGATCTTCTTCAGCGCGACGCTGGGCTTGTCCTATATGTCGACCAACCGTGCCAGCACGGTCGGCGGCGGCGTGATGGAAAAGATCACCAAGCCCGTCTCGGCTCCGGTGAGCGGTTCCGCAGCTATCCCGACTAGCGCGCCGGCAGCGGCGTCAGCGCCAGTGCCAGTGGCGCCCGCAGCAAGTACCCCGGCCGGTCAGATTCCGAAGTAAAATACGCTTCCCGCGCCCAGGTGCGGTGGCAGTATGTAGTTTTAGCGGCAAGTTGCTCATTGTTTTTGCAGTGCAAGCGAAAAAAACAGTCAAGAGTGATGTGAAGTAAAGATTTATCGTTTTTCTTCTTGTTTTGACGCAATTGTGCATTAACAAAGACGTCAAGGCAGTGTAGAATACGGGCCTTAATGCCGACGTGGTGAAATTGGTAGACACGCTATCTTGAGGGGGTAGTGGCGAAAGCTGTGCGAGTTCGAGTCTCGCCGCCGGCACCAGAAATCAAAAGCCAGCATTGGCGCATGAGCCACGGCTCATTGCCTAAGCTGGCTTTTTTACGAGGATGTGTCGTGCGATCCTGGTCTAAGCTTCAATTGGGATCGTGCGTAAAGATCGCCGCAAACCACCGCGGCGTCCTCATTTAACCGATCGTTCAACATAAGCTCATCAATCGTGAACCTCGAAAATTATTTCCCCGTCCTGTTATTCATCCTCGTCGGTATTGGCGTTGGTGTCGTCCCGCAAGTGCTGGGGCGTCTGCTGGCTCCCAATAATCCCGACGCAGCGAAATTGTCTCCTTATGAGTGTGGCTTCGAAGCATTTGAAGATGCGCGCATGAAGTTCGACGTCCGTTATTATCTGGTCGCAATTCTTTTTATTTTATTCGATCTGGAAACGGCATTCTTTTTCCCGTGGGGCGTGGCAATGCGCGACCTGGGCTGGCCCGGTTTCGTGACGATGATGGTGTTCATCGCCGAATTCGTGGTCGGGTTTTGGTATATCTGGAAGAAAGGTGCCCTTGATTGGGAGTGAGCCATGTCTATTGAAGGCGTATTAAACGAAGGCTTTATCACCACGACAGCCGACAAGCTGATCAACTGGGCGCGCACCGGGTCTATGTACCCGATGTCGTTTGGTCTGGCTTGCTGCGCAGTGGAAATGATGCATGCGGGTGCCGCCCGTTACGATCTCGAACGGTTCGGTTTCATGTTCCGCCCTTCGCCCCGTCAATCCGACGTGATGATCGTGGCCGGCACGCTGTGCAACAAGATGGCGCCGGCGCTGCGCAAGGTCTACGACCAGATGCCCGAGCCGCGCTGGGTGATTTCGATGGGTTCCTGCGCCAACGGCGGCGGTTACTATCATTATTCCTACTCCGTGGTGCGCGGTTGCGATCGTATCGTTCCCGTCGACGTCTACGTGCCGGGTTGCCCGCCGACGGCGGAAGCGCTGCTGTACGGTATTTTGCAACTGCATAACAAGATCAAGCGCACCAACACGATCGCACGCTAACCGGCTGTTAACTATGACTACACAATTAGAAGCCCTGGAAATCGCCTTGCGCGATGCGCTGGGCGAGCGTGCAAGCATTACCGTGGCGCTCGGCGAAGTGACCGTGGTGCTTGATGCCGCCGACTATCTGGCGGCAATGCAGATCCTGCGCGACGACGCCAGCCTCCATTTCGAGCAATTGATCGACTTGTGCGGCGTCGATTACCAAACCTATGGCGAAGGCACATGGGATGGCTTGCGTTTCGCGGCCGTCACGCACCTGATGTCGGTCAAGCACAACTGGCGCGTGCGCGTGCGCGTGTTCGCGCCCGACGACGAGATGCCGCTGGTGGCTTCGGTGGCCGGTATCTGGCGCGCCGCCAACTGGTTCGAGCGCGAAGCATTTGACTTGTACGGCATCTTGTTCGAGGGTCACAACGACTTGCGCCGCCTGCTGACCGACTATGGCTTCATCGGCCATCCCTTCCGCAAGGATTTCCCCGTTTCCGGCTATGTCGAGATGCGCTACGATCCCGAGCAAAAGCGCGTGATTTACCAGCCCGTGACGATCGAGCCACGGGAAAACGTGCCGCGTGTGATCCGCGAAGAACATTACGGGATGAAATAATGGCTGAAATTAAGAATTACACCCTGAACTTTGGCCCCCAGCATCCGGCCGCCCATGGCGTGTTGCGCCTGGTGCTGGAGTTGGACGGCGAAGTCATCCAGCGCGCCGATCCGCATATCGGCTTGCTGCACCGCGCCACCGAAAAGCTGGCCGAGCAAAAGACTTATTTGCAATCCGTGCCGTATATGGACCGTCTCGACTATGTGTCGATGATGTGCAACGAGCACGCCTATGTGATGGCGATCGAAAAGCTGCTGAAGCTGGAAGTGCCCCTGCGGGCGCAATACATCCGCGTCATGTTCGACGAGATCACGCGCCTGCTGAACCATTTGCTGTGGCTGGGCGCGCATGCGCTCGACGTCGGCGCCATGGGGCCTTTCCTGTACGCCTTCCGCGACCGCGAAGACTTGATGGATTGCTATGAGGCCGTGTCGGGCGCGCGCATGCATGCCGCCTACTACCGTCCGGGCGGGGTGTACCGTGACTTGCCCGACGCGATGCCGCAGCACAAAGCCTCGATCATCCGCAACGCCAAGGCGATCGCGCAATTGAACGAGAACCGCCAGGGTTCGCTGCTCGACTTCATCGAAGATTTCACGCGTCGTTTCCCGACCTATGTCGATGAATACGAAACCCTGCTGACCGATAATCGCATCTGGAAACAGCGCACCGTCGGCATCGGCGTGGTCTCGCCCGAAGCGGCGCTGGCCATGGGTTTCACGGGCGCGATGTTGCGCGGTTCCGGCGTCGAATGGGATTTGCGCAAGAAGCAGCCCTACGAAGTGTATGATTTGATGGATTTCGATATTCCGGTCGGCACCAATGGCGATTGCTATGACCGCTATCTGGTCCGTATCGAGGAAATGCGCCAGTCCAACCGCATCATCAAGCAATGCGTGGAATGGCTGCGCAATAATCCGGGTCCCGTCATGACCGACAACCGCAAGGTGGCGCCTCCGGGCCGGGTCGACATGAAAACGAATATGGAATCGCTGATTCACCATTTCAAATTGTTTACCGAAGGCTTCCACGTGCCGCCAGGCGAAGCGTATAGCGCGGTCGAGCATCCGAAGGGCGAATTCGGCATCTATCTGATTTCGGATGGCGCCAACAAGCCGTACCGGATGAAGATACGCGCCCCCGGCTATGCGCATTTGCAAGGTCTGGATGAAATGGCGCGCGGGCACATGATTGCCGATGCGGTCACCATTATTGGTACACAAGATATCGTCTTTGGCGAAATCGACAGATAAGTCCTAGAGGCATACACATGTTGTTATCAGAGCAGTCATACAAGAAAATCGACCGCGAGTTGGCCAAGTATCCGGCCGACCAGCGTCAGTCGGCCGTGATGGCCGCGCTTGCCATCGCCCAGGACGAACTGGGCTGGCTGGCGCCGGAAACGATGCAGGAATTGGCCGATTACATCCGCATGCCGGCCATCGCCGTGCAAGAAGTCGCCACGTTTTACAATATGTATAACACCAAGCCGGTCGGCAAATACAAAATCTCGGTGTGCACCAATTTGCCCTGCGCCTTGTCCGGCGGCGTACGCGCCGCCCACCACCTGAAGGAAAAGCTCGGCATCGATTACCGCGAAACTTCGGCCGACGGCCAGTTCACGCTGGTCGAAGGCGAGTGCATGGGTGCTTGCGGCGACGCTCCCGTGATGCTGGTCAATAACAAGCGCATGTGCAGCTGGATGTCGAACGACAAGATCGACGCCCTGGTCGAGGAACTCAGCGGGAATACTTCGAAATGACTTCACTCCACAATCGGCACATCGATCCCTTGATCTTGAAGGATTTGGACGGCAAGAATTGGCATTTGCAAGACTATGTGAATCGCGGCGGCTATAGCGCGCTGCGCCGCATCCTGGAAGAAAAAATCACGCCCGAGCAAATCATCGCCGACTTGAAAGCGTCTTCCCTGCGCGGGCGCGGCGGCGCCGGTTTTCCGACCGGCTTGAAGTGGAGCTTCATGCCGCGTCAATTCCCGGGCCAGAAATACCTGGTCTGCAATACAGATGAAGGCGAACCGGGCACTTTCAAGGACCGCGACATCATTCGTTACAATCCCCATGCCTTGATCGAAGGCATGGCCATTGGCGCGTATGCGATGGGCATCACGGTCGGCTACAACTATATTCACGGTGAAATTTTTGCCGAATACGACCGTTTCGAGGAAGCGCTGGAAGAGGCGCGTGCCGCCGGTTTCCTGGGCGACAAGATCATGGGGAGCGAATTTTGCTTCCAGTTGCATGCCCACCACGGTTACGGCGCCTATATTTGCGGCGAAGAAACCGCGCTGCTGGAATCGCTGGAAGGCAAGAAGGGCCAGCCGCGCTTCAAGCCGCCTTTCCCCGCCTCGTTCGGCCTGTACGGCAAGCCGACCACGATCAATAACACCGAGACCTTCGCGGCCGTGCCTTTCGTGCTCAACATCGGTCCGGAGAAATACCTGGCCATGGGTCGCCCGAACAATGGCGGCAGCAAGATTTTCTCGATTTCCGGTGACGTTGAATTGCCGGGCAATTATGAAGTGCCGCTCGGCACGCCGTTTGCCAAGTTGCTGGAATTGGCGGGCGGCATGCGCGGCGGCAAGAAAATCAAGGCAGTCATTCCCGGCGGTTCGTCGGCTCCCGTGATACGGGGCGATGTCATGATGCAAACCGACCTCGATTACGATTCGATCGCCAAAGCCGGTTCGATGCTCGGTTCGGGCGCCGTGATCGTGATGGATGAAACGCGCTGCATGGTCAAGGCGCTCGAGCGCCTGTCGTATTTCTACTTTGAAGAGTCGTGCGGTCAATGCACCCCATGCCGCGAAGGCACGGGCTGGATGTACCGCATGGTCCACCGAATCGAGAACGGCCTGGGCCGTCCGGACGACTTGGACATGCTTAACTCGATCGCCGACAATATCCAGGGCCGCACCATTTGCGCGCTTGGCGATGCGGCGGCAATGCCGGTACGGGCCTTCATCAAGAATTTCCGTGAAGAATTTGAATATCACATCGAGCACAAGCATTGCTTAGTGCCCGCTTATGTCTAAAGCGTCAGGTCACGATTACCATGGTTGAAATCGAAATAGACGGCAAAAAAGTCGAAGTCCCTGCTGGTAGCATGGTGATGGACGCCGCCAATAAATTGGGAACTTACATCCCGCACTTTTGCTATCACAAGAAATTGTCGATCGCCGCGAACTGCCGCATGTGCCTGGTCGAAGTGGAAAAGGCGCCCAAGCCTTTGCCCGCTTGCGCGACTCCGGTCTCGGCCGGCATGATCGTGCGCTCGAATAGCGACAAGGCGGTGCAAGCGCAAAAAAGCGTGATGGAATTCCTCCTGATTAACCACCCGCTCGATTGCCCTATCTGCGATCAGGGCGGCGAATGCCAGTTGCAAGATCTGGCGGTCGGCTACGGCCAGGGCGCCTCGCGCTACCAGGAAGACAAGCGCGTCGTCACGCCCAAGGAAGCCGGTCCGCTCGTGTCGATGCAGGAAATGGCGCGCTGCATCCAGTGCACCCGCTGCGTGCGTTTCGGTCAGGAAGTGGCCGGCGTGATGGAGCTGGGCATGATAGGGCGCGGCGAACATTCCGAGATCGTGTCCTTTGTCGGCCAATCGGTCGACTCCGAACTGTCCGGCAATATGATCGACTTGTGCCCGGTTGGCGCCTTGACCTCCAAGCCATTCCGCTACAGCGCCCGGACCTGGGAGTTGTCGCGCCGCAAATCGGTCAGTCCGCATGACGGCCTGGGCGCGAACTTGATCGTGCAAGTCAAGAACGGCAAGGTCAAGCGCGTGCTGCCGCTGGAAAACGACGATATCAACGAGTGCTGGATTTCCGACAAAGACCGCTTCTCGTATGAAGCCCTGGACAGCGCCGAACGCTTGACTAATCCCATGCTCAAGCAGGGCGGGCAATGGAAAGAAGTCGACTGGCAAACGGCGCTGGAATATGTCGCGCACGGCTTGAAAAACATCAAGCATGAACATGGCGCCGACGCCATTGCCGCGCTGGCAACGCCCCATTCGACGGTCGAAGAATTGGTCTTGCTGCAAAAGCTGGTGCGCGGCATAGGTTCCGAGAATGTCGACTTCCGTGCGCGCCAGCTTGATTTCGCGCTGGATGCCGACGTCAAGCCATGGCTGGGCATGTCGATCGCCGAATTCGGCCAGATCAAGCGCGCCTTCGTGATCGGTTCGTTTTTGCGCAAGGACCATCCTTTGCTGGCAACGCGCTTGCGCGCCTCCGTCAAGGGCGGCGCCAAGCTGTCGATCCTGCACGCTTCCGACGACGATCAATTGATCAGCATCGCCAACAAGATGATTGCCGCGCCTAGCGACTGGCTGGCGGCCTTGTCCGAAGTGCTTGCCGCCGTGGCGAAGGCCAAGGATATCGCGGCCCCGGCCGGCTTTGAAAATATCGTCGCATCGGATGTCGCCAGCAAGATTGCCGCCAGCCTGATGGCCGGCGACCATGGCGCCGTCTTGCTCGGCAACGCGGCCACGCAACACCCGCAAGCGGCCAGCCTGCATGCGGCTGCGCAATGGATCGCGCAACAAACCGGCGCCAAGCTCGGTTACCTGACCGAGGCGGCCAATACGGTCGGTGCCTACCTGGTCGACGCGGGAGCGAAACACGCGGCGCCAGCCTTTGCTGCGCCCAAGCAAGCCTATATCCTGCTGAACGCGGAACCGGAACTCGACAGCGCCAATCCGCAAGCGGCCCGCGCCGCCCTGGACAAGGCCGAGATGGTGATCGTGATGTCGGCCTTCAAGCACGGCATGGAGTACGCCGACGTCTTGCTGCCGATTTCGCCGTTTGCCGAAACCTCGGGCACTTTCGTCAATTGCGAAGGCCGTGCTCAAAGTTTCAACGGCACCGTCAAGCCGCTCGGTGAAACCCGTCCGGCCTGGAAAGTGTTACGCGTGCTGGGCAATATTCTCGGCCTGGCCGGTTTCGATTACGACACCTCGGAAGAAGTGCGCGACGAAGCGTTCGGCAAGGGCGTCACCGATTTGTCCGCCAAGCTGAACAATATTTCCAAGCAAGCCTTGCGGGCCGCCACCTTCGCTCCCGTATCGGGCGCGCTGGAACGCATCAGCGATGTGCCGATTTACTTTGCCGACGCCCTGGTGCGCCGCTCCGAACCGCTGCAACGCACGGCCGACGCGGCTGCGCCAAAAGCGGGCTTGTCGGCCGCGCTGGCGCAGCAACTGGGCGTCAAGTCCGGCGACAAGGTCAAGGTTGGGCAGGGCACTGGTAGCGCGATCCTGGTCGCCGCCATCCAGGCCGGCTTGCCGGCCAATGTGGTGCGCGTTTCGGCGGCCCATCCGTCGACCGCTACCCTGGGCGGCATGTTCGGCCCCATCACCGTTGAAAAAGCAGGAGAGGGACTCTAATGGCTCTGCCTGAAATCATTACCACCATCAATACCACCGGCTTGAATCTGGTCGGTCCGAGCTGGCCCTTCTTCTGGACGCTGGCGAAAATCCTGTGCGTGACCCTGCCCCTGATGGGCGCGGTTGCCTACCTGACGCTGTGGGAGCGCAAGCTGCTCGGCTGGATTCAGATCCGCATCGGCCCGAACCGGGTTGGTCCCATGGGTTTGCTGCAACCGATCGCCGATGCGCTCAAGCTGCTGTTCAAGGAAATCATCATCCCGGCCAAGTCGAGCAAGGCCTTGTTCGTGATCGGTCCGATCATGACCATCATGCCGGCCCTGGCCGCCTGGTCGGTGATACCCTTCGGCCCGGAAGTGGTGCTGGCCAATGTCAACGCCGGCTTGCTGCTGCTGATGGCGATCACCTCAATGGAGGTGTATGGCATCATCATCGCCGGTTGGGCCTCAAACTCGAAATATTCCTTCATGGGCGCGATGCGCGCCTCGGCCCAGATGGTATCGTATGAAATCGCCATGGGTTTCGTGCTGGTGATCGTGCTGATGGTGTCGGGCAGCTTGAATTTCATCGATATCGTGAATGGCCAGACGCATGGTTACTTCGCCTCCAAGGGCGTCAATTTCCTGTCCTGGAACTGGTTGCCGCTGTTGCCGGTGTTCGTGGTCTACCTGGTGTCCGGCCTGGCCGAATGCAATCGCCACCCGTTTGACGTGGTCGAGGGCGAGTCGGAAATCGTCGGCGGCCACATGGTCGAGTACTCGGGCATGTCGTACGCCATGTTCTTCCTGGCCGAATACGCCAACATGATCTTGATCGGTGTATTGGCCGCGCTGATGTTCATGGGTGGTTGGGCCGCGCCGCTCGAAGCCTTGAGCTTCATTCCCGGCTGGTGCTGGTTGTTCGGCAAGGCTTTCCTGGTGGTGTCGCTGTTCATCTGGACTCGCGGTACTTTCCCGCGCTACCGCTACGACCAGATCATGCGTCTGGGCTGGAAAGTGTTTATCCCGCTGACATTGGCTTATTTGGTCTTCGTCGCCGCCTGGATGCAGACATCCTGGAATATTTGGAAGTAAGAGAGCGATATACGAATGGACAAGGTAAAAGATTTTTTCGGCAGCCTGATGCTGACCGAGCTATTCAAAGGGATGGCGCTGACGGGCAAATATATGTTCGCCCGCAAGATCACCGTGCAATTCCCGGAAGAAAAGACGCCGATGTCGCCGCGCTTTCGCGGCTTGCACGCGCTGCGCCGCTATCCGAACGGGGAAGAGCGCTGCATCGCCTGTAAATTATGCGAAGCGGTGTGCCCGGCGATGGCCATCACGATCGAATCGGAACAGCGCGAGGATGGCTCGCGCCGCACCACGCGTTATGACATCGATCTGACCAAGTGCATCTTCTGTGGTTTCTGCGAAGAGTCTTGCCCGGTCGATTCGATCGTCGAGACCCATGTGCTGGAATACCACGGCGAGAAACGCGGCGATTTGTATTACACGAAAGAGATGTTGCTGGCCGTGGGCGATCGTTATGAAAACGAGATTGCCGCCGCGCGCGCCGCCGACGCACCTTACCGCTGATCGATGCGCGCCGGCCGTGGCCGGTGCGCGATGATCCTTCATCTGTACGTCTCTTGGGTTTGTTATGGAATTTAAAACTGCTTTGTTTTACGCGTTCTCGGCCATATTGATCCTGGCCGCGACCCGCGTTATCACGGCCCGCAATCCGGTTCACGCCGCGCTCTTCCTGGTGCTGTCCTTCTTTTCGGCGGCCGGCATCTGGATGCTGCTGGAGGCCGAGTTCCTGGCCATCGTCCTGGTGCTGGTCTATGTCGGCGCCGTGATGGTGCTGTTCCTCTTCGTCGTGATGATGATCGACATCAATCTCGACAAGATGCGCGAAGGTTTCTGGGCTTACCTGCCGCTGGCGGCCAGTATCGGCGTCGTGATCGTGCTGGAAATGGCGTCGGTGCTGTGGCGCTCTTTCCTGGAATTCGAGCCGCGCGCTCCCGCCGTCAGCAATATCGGCGGCACCAAGCAATTGGGTATGCTGATCTACACCCAATATGTGTATGCCTTCGAGATTGCCGCCGCGATCCTGCTGGTGGCCATCGTGGCTGCCGTCGCGCTGACGCTGCGCAAGCGCAAGGACACCAAACATTTCGATCCGGCCGAGGCGGTCCGGGTCAAACGCAATGACCGTCTGCGCATCGTCAAGATGGACCCCGTGTCCACTCGCGGCGCGGCCGAGGCGGCACCCAAGGAGGCACCATGACATTATCGCTCGCACATTACCTGCTGCTGGGCGCGATCCTGTTCGCGATCTCGGTGGTCGGAATTTTCCTGAACCGCAAGAACGTCATCGTGCTATTGATGGCAATCGAGCTGATGCTGCTGGCCGTGAATATGAATTTCATTGCCTTCTCGCACTACTGGGGCGACGCGGCCGGGCAAATCTTTGTGTTCTTCATCCTGACAGTGGCGGCCGCCGAATCGGCGATCGGCCTGGCGATTCTGGTGGTCATGTTCCGCAATCTGGACACCATCAATGTGGAAGACCTGGACAGCCTCAAAGGCTAAACGATTTTCGTATCAGCTCGAATAATAACGATAAAGGTTCATCATGGCGGGGCAAATTCTTAACCCTAACCTCCTACTTGCCGTACCGCTGGCGCCGCTAGCCGGCGCGGCGATTGCGGGCTTGTTTGGAACCCAGTTTCTGGGTAATTTGGTCGGACGCAAAACCTCGCATACCGCGACGATTTTGGGCGTGCTGATTGCATTCATCTTATCGGTCCAGACGCTGCTCAGCGTCAATGAGGGCGCCAGTTACAACGGCGTCATCTATAACTGGATGACGGTCGGCACCCTGAAACTCCAGGTCGGGTTCCAGATCGACAGCCTGTCGGCGATGATGATGTGCGTGGTGACGTTTGTCTCGCTGATGGTGCACATTTATACGATCGGCTATATGAAGGATGACGAGGGCTATAACCGCTTCTTCTCCTACATTTCGCTGTTTACGTTCTCGATGCTGATGCTGGTCATGGCCAATAACTTCCTGCAACTGTTCTTCGGTTGGGAAGCGGTGGGCCTGGTTTCCTATCTCTTGATCGGTTTCTGGTATACCCGTCCGACCGCGATTGTCGCCAATATGAAGGCTTTCCTGGTGAACCGGGTCGGCGATTTCGGCTTCATCCTCGGCATTGGCCTGCTGCTGGCCTACGCCGGCTCGATGGATTATCAGGAAGTGTTCGCCAAGCGCGAGGCGCTGTCGGCGGCGACGCTGCCGGGCACTGACTGGGCCTTGCTGACCGTGGCCTGCATCTGCCTGTTCATCGGCGCGATGGGCAAGTCGGCCCAATTCCCGCTGCACGTCTGGCTGCCCGATTCGATGGAAGGCCCGACCCCGATTTCAGCCCTGATCCACGCCGCGACCATGGTCACGGCCGGCATCTTCATGGTCTCGCGCATGTCGCCGCTGTTTGAGTTGTCCGACACGGCCCTGTCCTTCATCCTGGTAATCGGCTCGATCACGGCGCTGTTCATGGGCTTCCTGGGTATCATTCAGAACGATATCAAGCGTGTGGTGGCCTACTCGACCCTGTCGCAACTCGGCTATATGACGGTGGCGCTCGGCTCATCGGCGTATTCGGTGGCTGTGTTCCACCTGATGACCCACGCTTTTTTCAAGGCCTTGCTGTTCCTCGGCGCCGGCTCGGTCATCATCGGCATGCACCATGACCAGGATATCCGCAACATGGGTGGCTTGCGCAAATACATGCCGATCACCTGGATCACTTCCCTGGTCGGTTCCCTGGCGCTGATCGGCACGCCCTTCTTTTCCGGTTTCTATTCGAAGGACAGCATCATCGAAGCGGTACAAGCGACCCATATCTGGGGCGCCGGTTTTGCCCAGTTCGCGGTGCTGGCAGGGGTGTTCGTTACCGCCTTCTATTCTTTCCGCATGTATTTCCTGGTCTTCCACGGCGCAGAACGTTTCGGCAAGGCGCACGCCCACCACGCGCCGGCCGCCCATGCCGACGCGCATGATGCACACGACGAGCACGACGAAGACGAACATCACCATGGCCTGGAACCGGGCCAGAAGCCGCACGAATCGCCATTCGTGGTGTGGTTCCCGCTGGTGATGCTGGCGATTCCATCGGCCCTGATCGGTTACTTCACGGTCGCGCCCATGTTGCATGGCGATTTCTTCAAGGGCGTGATCTTTGTCGGCGAAAACCACCACGCGATGGAAGAGTTGACGCAGGAATTCCACGGCGCCTTCGCCATGGCCCTGCATTCCTTCACCAACTTGCCGCTGCTGCTGGCTGCAGCCGGCGTGGCCTCGGCTTACTATTGCTATATGGTCAATCCGCGCGTGCCGGCCTGGTTCTTCTCGAAGTTCCACGCAATCCACACCTTGCTCGACAATAAATACTACCTCGACAAATTCAATGAAGTCGTATTTGCCGGCGGCGCCCGCATGTTGGGCAATGGCTTGTGGAATGTCGGCGACAAGATGCTGATCGATGGCCTGGTCGTGAACGGCAGCGCGAAAGTGGTGTCCTGGATTGCCTCGCTGTCGCGCTTGCTGCAAACGGGTTATATCTACCACTACGCCTTCGTGATGATACTCGGCGTGCTGGGTGCCCTGATCTATTTCCTGCCATTCTGGCCCGCTAAGTAAGCTGACCTGATAATACTGAGAACCATGATGCAGTCTACGATTTCTACATTTCCTCCCTACCTGAGCCTGGCGATCTGGGTTCCCGTGCTGTTCGGGCTGCTGGTGCTGGCCCTGGGCCGCGACGAGAAGGCGGGCTTCACCCGCGTGCTCTCGCTGGTCGGCGCCGTCGTCAGTTTCCTGTGCACGCTGCCGCTGATACAGCATTTCGACAATGCCGCCCACGGCATGCAATTTGTCGAGAGCCTGCCCTGGATTGGCCGCTTCAATATCATGTATGCGCTCGGCATCGACGGCTTGTCGCTGTGGTTCGTGCCACTGACCGCCTTCATCACTGTGATCGTCGTGATTTCGGCCTGGCAAGTGATCGAAAAACGGGTCGCGCAATACATGGGCGCCTTCCTGATCCTGTCCGGCCTGATGATAGGCGTGTTTGCGGCGATGGATGGCTTGCTGTTTTACTTCTTCTTCGAAGCGACCCTGATCCCGATGTTCATCATCATCGGTGTGTGGGGCGGCGAGAACCGGGTGTATGCCGCGTTCAAGTTTTTCCTGTACACCTTCTTCGGCTCGCTGCTGACGCTGATTGCCATCATTTACCTGTACAACGCTTCCAATGGCAGCTTTGATATCCTGGCCTGGCATGCATTGAAGTTGTCGATGAAAGAGCAAATCTTCATTTTCCTGGCCTTCCTGATGGCCTTTGCCGTCAAGGTGCCGATGTTCCCGGTCCATACCTGGTTGCCGGACGTCCACGTCGAAGCGCCTACCGGCGGTTCCGCCGTGCTGGCCGCGATCATGTTGAAACTGGGCGCTTACGGCTTCCTGCGTTTCTCGCTGCCAATCGCGCCGGACGCCAGCCACTACCTGTCGGGCTTCATGATCACGCTGTCGCTGATTGCCGTGATTTATATCGGCCTGGTCGCGCTGGTGCAAAAAGACATGAAAAAACTGGTGGCGTATTCTTCGATCGCCCACATGGGTTTCGTCACCCTGGGTTTCTTCATGTTTAACGCAATGGCGCTGCAGGGCGGTATCGTGCAAATGATTTCGCACGGCTTCATTTCGGGCGCCATGTTCCTCAGCATCGGTGCGCTGTACGACCGCATGCATTCGCGTCAAATCGCCGACTACGGCGGGGTAGTCAACCGCATGCCGAAATTCGCCGCCTTCTTCATCCTGTTTTCGATGGCCAATTGCGGCTTGCCGGCCACCTCCGGCTTTGTCGGCGAATTCATGGTGATACTGGGCGCGGTCCAATTCAACTTCTGGATCGGCATGCTGGCCGCGACAGCCTTGATCTTTGGCGCGGCGTATTCGCTGTGGATGGCCAAGCGCGTGATCTTCGGCAAGGTCGCCAATCACCATGTGGCCGAGCTGACCGACATCAACAAGCGTGAATTTTTCATGTTTGCGCTGCTGGCGATCGCCGTGATTGCAATGGGTCTGTACCCGGCGCCGTTCACCGACACAATGCAAACCTCGGTTGCCGACTTGCTCCAGCATGTCGCCCAGTCCAAGTTGCCTTAAGAAAAACACAAACACATGAATACCACCAACCTGATTCCGCTCTACGCAGAAATATTTCTGCTGGTCGCCGCTTCGGCGATCTTGCTGATCGATATGTTCCTGTCCGAGGGCAAGCGTTCGATCACTTACGCGCTGTCGCTGCTGACGCTGGCCGTGTGCGCCTGCTTCAGCTGGCACGACTTCACGGCCGGCACCACCGTGTATACGATGTCGAATATGTTCATTTCGGACCCGATGTCGAACTTGCTCAAGCTGTTTTCGTACGGCGCCGTGGCGCTGACCCTGATCTATTCGCGTACCTATGCGAGCGATCGCGGCATGTTGTCCGGTAACCTGGGCGGCGAATTCTATGTGCTGGCCTTGTTTGCCCTGCTGGGCCAGATGGTGATGATTTCCGGCAACAACTTCCTGACCATTTACCTGGGCCTGGAATTGATGTCCCTGTCGCTGTACGCCCTGGTGGCCTTGCGGCGCGACAATGCCCGCGCCACCGAAGCGGCAATGAAATATTTCATCCTCGGGGCAATGGCTTCCGGCTTCTTGTTGTACGGTATTTCGATGTTGTACGGCGCCACCGGTTCGCTCGACTTGACCACGGTTGCCAACGCGCTCGACAAGCATTCCGTGAATACCTCGATCCTGGTCTTCGGCATTGTCTTCATGGTGGCCGGTCTGGCCTTCAAGCTGGGCGCCGTGCCTTTCCATATGTGGGTGCCTGACGTCTACCAGGGTGCGCCGACGGCCGTCACGCTGTTGCTGGGCGGCGCGCCGAAACTGGCCGCGTTTGCCATTTGCATCCGCCTGCTGGTGGAAGGCTTGATGCCGATGGCGCACGACTGGCAACAGATGCTGATGGTACTGGCCGTGATGTCGCTGGCGATCGGCAATTTGACGGCCATCGCGCAAACCAATTTGAAGCGCATGCTGGCTTATTCGACCATCGCGCAAATGGGTTTCGTCTTGCTCGGCCTGATGTCCGGCGTGGTTGGCGCCAACGTCAGCGGCGCGGCCAATGCCTACAGCTCGGCGATGTTTTACATGATCACCTATGTCATGACGACCCTGGGCAGCTTCGGCTTGATCATGCTGCTGGCGCGGGCCGGCTTCGAGGCGGAAGAATTGGCCGACTTCAAGGGCTTGTCGAAACGCAGCCCCTGGTTTGCGGTCGTGATGTCGATCATGATGTTTTCCCTGGCCGGCGTGCCGCCCTTGCTCGGCTTTACGGCCAAGTTTTCGGTGCTGCAAGCGGTGCTGGGCACGGGCCAGATCTGGCTGACCGTGGTGGCGGTGATGTTCTCGCTGGTGGGCGCTTTTTATTACCTGCGTGTCGTCAAGATGATGTGGTTCGACGAGCCGACCGATACTGCGCCGCTGCTGGTCAACACCGATATGCGCGTGGCCTTGAGCTTGAACGGCTTGCTGATCGTCGGCCTCGGTCTCTTTCCGGGCGCCTTGCTCGGCACTTGCCTGACGGCGATGACCACCACGCTGCGCTATTAAACAATGGATGTATCGTTTTCAAGTTGGCTGGTCATCTTGCTCGCGCTGGCGGGCGCCAACTTGCCGTTTTTCAACGACAGGATATTGGCCCTGTTGCCATTGAAGGCGGACGCGGACGGCCAGCCGCGCCGCAAGCGGCTTGCCGTGCGGCTGCTGGAATTGCTTGTGATGTATTGCCTCGTGGGCGCCTGCGCGTTCGCGCTGGAAGCGCGGATCGGTAACGCCTTTCCGCAAAGCTGGGAGTTTTACGCCATCACCGGCTGCCTGTTCATCGTCTTCGCCTTTCCCGGATTCGTGCTGCGCTACCTGCGCAAGCGTCGCTGATCCGCAGTCCCCATCACTGGAGCGCCCATGGATAGCCACTTGAAAGAAAGCAAACTCGACGGCCAGGTGGTGTATCAGGGCGGTTTCTTGACGGTGCAAAGCGACCGCGTGACCCTGCCCGATGGCAAGCTCACCGTGCGTGAATATATCCGCCATCCGGGCGCGGTGGTGATTTTGCCGCTGCTGGACGATGGCAGGGTGTTGCTGGAGCGCCAATTCCGCTATCCGCTCGACCGTGTCTTCATCGAATTTCCGGCCGGTAAGATCGACCCCGGCGAAGATGCCCTCGCTTGCGCCAAGCGCGAGTTGCTCGAGGAAACCGGCTACACGGCCAGCCACTGGCAATTTCTCAGCACCATCCACAATGCCATTGCCTATTCCGACGAACATCTGGAATTGTTTTTGGCGCGCGGCCTGGTGGCCGGTCCCAGCCAGCTCGACGAGGGCGAATTCCTGGAAACCATCACGGCCACCGTGCCGCAAATGCTGGACTGGGTGCGCAGCGGCGCGATCACCGACGTCAAGACCGTCATTGGCGCGTTCTGGCTGGACAAGATCACGAGCGGAGCCTGGACCGCTTGAGGCCATGCGTATCGGCGCGATCCTGGCGGTGGGCTTGCTGGTTGTCGGCCATGCGGCGTGCGCCAGCACGCCGAGCGCCCGCACGGCGTTTCAAATCCGCTGCGAGGATGAACTCAGCAAGACTGTCTCGGTGTTGACGGCGCAACAAAACGGCTACAGCATCGACAGTCACCTGTCTTACCGCAGCCTGACGGCCATGAAGGGCGGGGCGCGCGCCAATTCCTTCGTGCTGGGATTGACCAAGACCGAATCACGGGTGGCGATCGCGCTGACCGGGCCGGTCTTGCAAGACCCCGTCAGCGGCTATGAATGCGTGGCGCCGCGCATCACGGTCAAGCTGTATTACGCGCCCATCGTGATTTACATCGGGCGCGAATTCGAGGCGGGCAGTTGCGCCTACGGGGAAATCCTGAGCCATGAGTTGCGCCACATGAAAACCTATATGGAGCATTTGCCGAAAACCGAAACCGTGGTGCGCGACGCGCTGGCGCGGCGCTTCGAAGGCAAGCCGCTGTATGCGCCCAGAGGCAGCGCGATGGCGGCCCTGGAGCGCGAACTCGATGGCGGCTGGATGCCTTACATCAAGGCGGAAATGGCCAGAGTCGAGCTGTTGCAGGCGGCCATCGACACGCCCCAGGAATACGCCCGGCTCAGCAAGTCCTGCAAGGGCGAGGTCCAGAGCATACTCGAACGGTCCCTGCGGGCCAGATAATAAACCGGCGGCGGCGCGCGCCCCGCCATTATATGGAAAACACATGAGCATCGAATCGAATGCGCGCTATTTCGCGCTGATCCCGGCGGCCGGCGTCGGCGCGCGGATGGCGGCCGGCGCTCCCAAACAATATCTGCCGCTGGGCGGCAAGCCCATGTTGCGCCACACCCTGGACGCCTTCATTGGCAGCGCCCTGGTGGCCCACACCTATGTGGTGGTCAGCCCCGACGATGGACAGATCGATGCCCTCGCCCTCGCCTCGGCGGCCGGGGTGACGGTGCTGCGCTGCGGCGGCGCAACGCGCATGGAATCGGTGCAAAATGCCATGCATGCGCTGCGCGGCACGATCGGCGACGCCGACTGGGTGCTGGTGCATGACGCGGCCCGGCCTGGCCTGACGCCAGCCCTGATCGAGAAACTGATCGTCGGGGTTGGCGCCGACCCGGTTGGCGGCCTGTTGGCGCTGCCTGTGGTCGACACCGTCAAGCGCGCCGGCGCGGCCGGCGTGACGACGCTGGCGCGCGACGAGCTGTGGCTGGCGCAGACGCCGCAAATGTTTCGCTATCGCTTGCTGGGCGAGGCGCTGGCAGCGGCCACCGATAGCCTGACCGACGACGCCGGCGCCGTCGAAGCGCTGGGCCTGTCGCCGAAACTGGTCGAAGGCCACCCGCGCAACTTGAAAGTGACGTTGCCGCGCGATATCGCAATCGCCGAAATGTATTTGGCGCACGGCCAATAATCTTCTTGAAAGCCTCCACCATGAATTCCAACCCGGTACTGCCATTTCGCATCGGCCAAGGCTATGACTGCCACGCGCTGGTGGCTGGCCGCGACCTGATCATCGGCGGCGTCACCATCCCCCACCACGTCGGCTTGCTCGGTCATTCCGACGCCGACGTGCTGCTGCACGCGATCATCGACGCGATCCTCGGCGCGGCCGCCCTGGGCGATATCGGCCGGCATTTCCCCGACACCGACGCCCGCTTCAGGGGCGCCGATTCGCGCACCCTGTTGCGCGAGGCCGGCCAGCGGGTGCTGGCAAGCGCCTACGTGATCGGCAATATCGACGCCACCATCATCGCCCAGCAGCCCAAGATGGCGCCGCATATCGCTACCATGGTGGCCAATGTGGCGGCCGATCTGGGCCTGGCCGTCGGCCAGGTCAATATCAAGGCCAAGACCAATGAAAAGCTCGGCTACCTGGGACGCGAAGAAGGCATCGCCGCCGAAGCCGTGGCGCTATTGATGCGCGCCTAACGCGCATCAGGCGCATCACGTCAGGGCGACGCGCCTAGGCGGCCCGCCTAGGTGGAAAGCTCGGTCACCAAAGGCAGGCGCAACATGATGCTGGTGCCCTTGTTGAGGCCGGTGTGGATCGCGATCCGGCCGGCCACGCCATACACCCGCTCGCGCATGCCGATCAAGCCTATGCCTTGGCCGGTGCTGGCCGGATCGAAGCCCTTGCCATTATCGGCGATGCCGATCTGCAGGCAATTTTCTTCCTCGATCAGGAACAGCGACACCGTGGTCTTGGACGCTTGCGCGTGTTTCACGACATTCGACAGCGCCTCCTGGATCAGGCGGTAGGCGGTGATGGCCAGGCCGCTTTCGAGCTGGCGAAAGTCGCCTGCCGATTGGAAATTGAATTCGCAATCATGCTGGCCGCGCTCGTAATTGTGCAGCATTTCTTCGACGGCGCCGTGCAAGCCGAGCATGTCCAGCACTTCCGGGCGCAAGCGCCTGACGATGTTGCGCGCGCTGGCATACAAGTCCAGCGTGAGCTTGATGGTCGATTCCGCCTTGGCCTTGATTTCATCGATGTCGGGGCTGGGCGCGGCGCGGGTGGCCAGGCTGAGGATACGCTGCGAATTGAGGCGTGCCGCGATCAGGATGGCGTTCAATTCATCGTGGATTTCAATGGCAATGCTTTTGCGTTCATCCTCGACGATGGAATTGACCTTTTGTATCAGCTTTCTTTTTTCCGCGTCCGATTTCATGGCTTCATTGCGCGACGCTTCCAAGTCCTTGGTACGCGCCAATACCTTGTTTTCCAGGCTTTGCGTGGCCTGGTGCAAACTGACCGACATGGCATTGATGGAGGCTTGCAAATCGCCGATTTCGCCGCCGGCTGTGAGCGGAATCTGGAGCGCGTAATGGCCGGCCCTGATGTCGCGCAGCGCGGCCACGATGGCGGCCAGGGGAGCGCTCAGGCTGCGTCCCAGGTAGAGCGCAACGCCGACCGTGGCCAGCAAGACCAGCAAGGTAAGGGCGCACTGGATATACACCCGGTAAGTCTGTTTCGCCACCATATTCGAAGGCGACATGGTGACCCGCACGTAGCCGACAATGTCGGCGTTCAAGCCGGACGCCGGCCCGCCCTTGGCGGCGGGCAGGTCGGGGTCCAGATAATCGCCGATGGCCAGCAATTGCTTCTTGATGGGGGCGTCGAAGACGCGGTTTTCGGCGTCACGCAAGGCGTCCGAAGTGACCCGCAGCATGATGTGTTGATCGGCGTTCAGGATATCGATCTGAAAAATATTATTGTCGGCCCGGACCAGGCCGTTTGCGATCCGTTTCAGATCCGTGAAATTGCCGGAAATCACGCCATATTCGCTGCTGTCGGCCAGGGCGGTGGCGATCACGCGGCCCCGTTCGGCCAGTTCTTCGCGCACATCGCCTAGTCTTGAATAATAGGTCGACAAGACGACGCAACAAAACATCATGACCACCGGCATGATGGTGATGAGAATCAGGCGCGCGCTGATGCTCCAGGTCTTGCCAGGAATCATGTTCATGGTTGCCTCGACGGTGGCGGCTTGCGCGAAAATTTCCTGACGGCGTCGTCGACCACGATATTGAGCGAGCGCGCCACGTCGTCATTCACGAGGACGTTGAAATATTTGGGGAACTGGGGTTCCGGCAATTTCCCGGTGGCCTCGAAATCGTTGATCACTTCGTCGAGCTGGACATTGATGTCGTCGATCTCGGAATAGGAAGCGGCAAGGGCGCCTGCCTTGACGAAGGCGGCTGAAAAGCCGATCACGGATTGATTGCGGCGGTAAGCCGTCATCAATATATTTCTGATGCTCTTGGCGTTATAGACGCTGTTGTCGGGCGTGGCCAGGATGGTCGGGCAATCGGCCAGGCGCGTCAATACCCGATTCACATTCTCTGCGCCGGCCAGATTTTCGACGCTCAATATGGCGCCCGACAAGGCCGCCGCGCGTTGCAAGGGCGCTTCCAGGGAGGCTGTCTTGTCGCTCAAGATGACGGCAACCCTGACTGGATTCTTGTAGAGCATGGAAGCGAGCCGCAACTGGACCGACGGCGACGGTTCCGCGTAAATCGCCGTCACGGCCGCAAAACGGGGCGGCGGCAGGCTGTCCAGCGCGGCGCGATACGCCAGACTGGAACTGAAGATGGAAACGATCAAGCCATCCACATCCTGGGCCAGCAAGGCGCGCAGCGCCAATGGCCCGACCGCGATATATGTGCTGCGTTTCCTGCCGGTGTTGCGGTTCGGCTCGGCGCGCATCTGGGCCCAGGGGAAGCTCTTTTGCAAGGCTTCCACGATTAGCCGGGTGGCTTCGCTGTCATCGGACACGGCGATCTGCATGCCCCGATTGCGCGCCTCGGCCGCGTGCGCCGCGCCGCCCGTAGCGAGGGCCAGGATCAAGGCAATGGCCAGGCATGTCAAGCCGGGTTTTTCGTGCGAATATGCCATTTAATATGCCAGCTTCAAGGCCGCGAAATACTTCATGTTGCTGTCGTAACGGCTTTCCCGCGTGAGTCCGATGTCGTTAAAATAGCCGGCCGAACGGTTGTTCAGATGCGAGATGGAAAACGTGGGGGTAAGGAAAACATCCTTGCCCAATTTATATCCCTTCGATAGCGTAAGATCTTCCCGTCCATAGGGTTTTTGCCCCTGGGTGTCGGCGCCATAGCCATAATATGCCAAGGAATATTTCCAGCCATTGGCAAAATTTCCGGAAAAACCCAGCGCGCCACTGTTTTTCGCGTACTGCGACTGTTCAAATACCGTGGAGGCATCGTTGGCGAGGTAGGAATAGGCCAGGAACAGCATCCAGCGCTCGTTTGGCGCGTAGTTGAGCTGCATTTCGGCGCCGCGCAGATGGGCGGAATTGTTGTTGGTCGGCAGGAAAGACGCGCTTTGCAATTTCTCGGAAATCAACTCCTCCAGCTTATCCTCGAATATTTTGGCGTCGAGCACAATCCCATATTTCGAAAAATTCCCCAGATAACCTATTTCCTTTGAGAAAATTTTCTCGCCGCTCAAATTGCCGGGGGCAATGGCGCTGCGATAAAAATGGCCTTCCGTGGCGCCGTTCAGCGGCCTGCTGTAATTGCTGGTCGGGTAAGTCCAGTTGGCGCGCTGCTCGAGCATGTCGGGCATGCGCAGCGCCTTCGATAGCACGAAACGCAGCGTGCTATTGCCGGAAATATGGGTATTCAAAGCCAGCCGGGGCGAGAACGCGAAACCGCTCAAGTCATCTTTTTCAAGAAAACCGCCGGCATTGATATTCAGGGCCGGGGTCGGCTTGTATTCGACATTTGAAAAGGCGCGCCAGGTCTTGTTTTGTACCTTGCCGCCGAAAAAAGTGTTTGAGTCGGCATAATCGTAGCGGATGCCGACGCCATTCACGGCCCTCAAGGTATCCGAAAAAATCGCCGTATCCTGGAATTCCGCGTCATAGCGCCGTTCCGACAAATCCTGGTTGGTGTCCAGGCATATCGGCTTCTTCGCGCTCGCACCCAGGGCGCGGATCGCGGCGCGCGCCGCTGCCGCCAGCGCATCGTCTTGCTTGGTGCCGCCGGAAGGCATTCTTCCGGCCAGGACATCGCCGGCATACCTGGCATTGGCGCGCCCCAGATTGAGCAGTTCGGGCAAGAGCAATGCCGCCGGCAAGCAACTTCTCCAGCCTTGCCCCCGGCTTTGGCTAGTGATGTAAGCCTGCACCTGGATGGCGTGGGTATTGCTCAGGCTTTTCTTCCACGTGGCGCTGGCCGCGTTATCGTGCAGATTGACGTCGGGGAAGGTTTTTTGGGTGCTGTCGACCAATTCAATCTGGTTTACGCCCTGCACGATGGAGGCCTGCAAATCCAGGGTTTCATTGTCGCTCAGGTCGGTGACGGAGCGGAAATTGAGCTTGCCCAGGCGGCTGCTGTCATGTCCCTGTCCCAGCGTCGAGGCATAATCAAAACCCTGGTCTTGCTGGCGTTCGAGCGATATCCGGTAGGCGCTGGCGTCGCCGAATTTGCCGCCGTAGCGCGCCATGCCATTGCCGGTGCTGAGCGAACCGGCGCCCAGGCGCAGGGCGGCGCCCTCGACTTCTTTCGGGTGTTTGGTGATGATATTGATGATGGCCAGCATCGAGTTGGAACCATACGACGCGCTGTTCGATCCCCGTATCACTTCGATCCTGTCGATATCTTCGAGCACCACGGGCAAGGCATTCCAATCGACGCGCGCAATCCGCAAGCCATACGCGGACATGCCGTCGACCAGCACGTTCATGCGCCGCGGCACCAGGATATTGGTCCCATGATAATTGATACGGTAGTCATTGCCCGTCACCTGGGTCACGGCCATGCCGGGCACGAACCTGAGCGCGTCCGGAATGGAGCGTATCCCGAAGCGCTCGATCATGTCGGCCGTGATCACGGTGACGCTGCCGGGAACATCGGCCAGCGATTGCCGCAGGCGGGTTGGCGTCAAGACCATCGCGACGTTGTTTTCCAGATCCAGTTCGGCCGCAGCCATCGGACCGGCAACGCCAATTGCCAGAGCGCCCAGCGCCGCGTGCCGAACCAGGGCGCCCATGAGGCGTTCCCGCAGCAGCATGCGCTGCGTCGTCAAGCCCAAAATACTGCCAGTGAAAGTGAACATTGATTGCTTATTCCGGAATGGTGACCCGTCCGTTTCAAGACGGGTCCGTGAATCTTATGGGAGGGTTTTGCAAGCCGGCTCCGAGCTGGGCGGGGCCACGTCGGGATAGACCGAGTCGGGCGAAATGTATACCGGCGTGGTGGCCGTGAAACCGTCGGCAAACTGCGCCTCGATGAACATGGCGGCCCAGCCGGCGCTTGGTTTTTCCGCCGGCAGATGCAATTCCTGTTCCTTGTCCAGGGCGAGCGGCGTTGCCGCATACCGGATTCCGCAGGCAAAGCGGAAATCGCGCGCCTGCGCATTGAGCGCCAGCCATTTCACGATTTTCGTCGGCGTTTCGGAAAAGCGCACCGCGATCGTGGCTTGCCCGTTTTCTTCCGCGACTTCGCTGTTAATCATCGGCATCCGTACGCCGCCCTGCAAGCGCCTGGTGAATGGCACCAGCGAATTCTCCATGTATTCCTTGATCCCGTAATGGTTGGAATTGGGCGCCACGCGCAGCGTCTTGATGCCGGGCAGTTTATCGAAATACAGGCGCGCATTGTCCGGGGTGAAAAAATCGTCACCACTGGCATTGACGATATATTTGGGAATTGCCAGGCGCGCCGCGTAAGCGGTGTCCAGATAACGCAAGGGATCTTCTATATCCATCAGTTTATTGAAGGAGCGCGTGTCGATCTGATCCATCACGCCTTCCCGTACATACGGTGTCAAGGCGATCGGCCAATGATTGCCATACACCTGGTAGGTATGCTCCATCATTTTTTTGGTATTCAAGCCGTCGAAAACAAAGGGTACGATGGCATCGATGCGGCGATCGGCAATCGCCGCATGCCAGGCGGCCCAGCCGCGCTTGGAAGCGCCGGCCGCGATGAAACGCTGGATATTCCACTGCTTGAGCTCTTTTTGCGCCAGGTCCATGGTCTTCACCACCACTTCCATCATCGGCACATGCAGCGAGGCGAACGGGCGTTCGGTCGGATTGGCGAGAAACAGTTTCCAACTGTGGGCCACGCTGTCATCTTCTTTTTTAGGCGTGTCGTCGTCCTGGTATTTCAGGAACTGGTTGGGGACATTGCTGACGGAAATGATGATGGTGCGGGTTTGCGCGGCGATCGAGCGCATGCCGCTCTCGGTAAAATCGCTCGGCCCCTGCGCCGGGGTGGTGGCACTGCCCAGATTGATGCCATTATTGATGACCAGCAGCGCGCGCTCGGAAATCGCGTTATCCGGAATGAAAATATCGATCGCATGCGTCCATTTCTCCGGACCCACCGTAAAGCCGGGTTGCCAGGATTGCGATTCCAGTTGGTAGCTGCGCTTTTCGATGCCGGCGCCATTCTCGGTGGCGGTCTTGGTATAGATCAGGGGCAAGTTGGCCTGTTCCTGACGGTAGCAGGGCAGCACATCGCTGAAATTGGCGCGGCCGTTTTCCAGAAACTCGGTTGCGCCTGACGGCGGACAGGCGCGCGCCGGCGCGCAAGCGAATGCGGCAAGCAGCAGGGGAATGGCCAGTTTGCGGGGTGGGTGCATTAAAATTCCTTTTATTTAGTTGGCGAACATGCGCGCAGGATCATGTCGTTGATTGAAGATGTGGATAGCTGAAGGCGATGAAATGGATGGTATTGAACAGGAAGTGCGCGATGATGGGAGCCTCGATGCGCTTCACCACGGCATACACATAGGCGTAGGCGATGCCGGCCACGCTCGCCAGCGCCATCAAAATGGGGCCGCCCGCAATATGCGCCGCGCCAAACAAGATGCCGGAAGCCAGCACCGTGATGACGGCGCCGGTTTTTTGCCCCATCCTGGTCGATGACAGGAACCTGGCCAGCCGCTCTTGAAGAAAGCCGCGAAAAAACGCTTCTTCGGCCACGCAGGTAAATAGCAGATTGGTGGCAAGGAAAATCGGGGTGAACCACGATAGCTTGAATTCCGGCCGGACATAGCCGATGACGCTGGCGATCAAGAGCGTGGCGCCGGCCGTGGCGACGGCGACGGGCAGCGCGCGCCGCGCGCCATCGCGCCAGTCGGCCCAGGTCTTGGCGCGTGCGCACAGCAGCGCCAACAGGATCAAGCCGACCGCGGCCTTGTCGAAGTTCGCGTATTGCGTGAACGGTATGCTATCGACGGAAAATTTGACATTGGCAATCAGCAGGGGATTGTTGAAGCCGGGCAAACGATGCATGGCCAGGGCCAGGGCCAATATGCCGCCGATCCAGGCGGCCAGTGTCGACCAAGGGCGCCCCGGTCCGGCGGCGAGGCGGACGGCTAGCCCGAACAGCGCCAGTTCCAGCACGCCGATCGGCTTCACATAGCCGGCGCTCAGGGCGCTGATGAACGCGGCGCCAAACAAGATCATCCACGGCGCCAGATTGATGCGCGTCGAGAGCGCTACAGAAGGCAGCCAAACGGAGCAAATCGACAGGCCGAGCAAGCCGAAGGTCAGCCAGATTGAGAGTGCGGTCATATTTTGAAAGTGAGGAAGGTTTAAGGTTCGATCAATTCGTGCTTGATCGCCAGGCGCGCGATATCGGCCGGGCGGTGCACGCCCAGCTTTTCCTTCACGGCCAGGCTGATATTGCTGATCGTCTTGAGCGACAGCGCGAGCCGGTCGGCGATTTCGGCGTTGGTCAATCCCTGCGCGATCAGGATGAAGATTTCCAGCTCGCGCTCGTCGAGCCGCGATTGCGGCGAATGGTCGCCGCGCACGGAGAGGCTGGCCAGGCGCTCGGCGATCTGCGGCATGAAAAACAGCTCGCCTTCGTGGGCGCGCGTGACGGCCAGCGCCAGGTCGGCCGGATCGCAGTCTTTCGTGACGAAGGCGCGGGCGCCGATCTTGTAGGTTTCCTTGATCAGGCTGTCCTGGTCGAACTGGCTCAGGAAAATGATTTTCGCCTCCGGATAGGCTTTCAAGACCTCTTTGGCGGCGTCGATGCCGGTCAGGCGCTCGCCGAAGCGGATATCGAGCATCAAGACGTCCGGCTGCAGGGACGCGTACATTTTGACGGCGTCGTCCGGGGTCTTGGCTTCGCCGATCACCTCGATGCCGAAATTGGCCAGCGACATGGCAAATCCTCCCATAACGATGGGATGGTCGTCCGCCAATAAGACCTTGATCGAAGCGCCATTCTCTGTGTTCACAATAAACCCCACGTGCATGTTAAGTTGCCGGAAATATACTCTACAAAAGCATGGCTTATGCTACTTGCGAGTAGTAATTTGAACCCTAATAAGCATAATGTTGATATTTATCAATGCGCCAGGTGTGAGCATATTCAAAAATAAATATGTAAATTTATCAACAACAATTGACAGATCCAGCATAAATGACTATTTTTATCGATGAGATGGCGACCGACTGCAAGGCGCGGGGCGCCAGACAGCATGCAAACGTGGCGCTGATCGGCTTGCACCAGGAGCGCGTAGCGAGATTGACGTTCAGCCGGATGATGTTGCACTTTCGCCTAGGCTGGGGCGATGCGGCGCAGGCAGTCGAGCCGGCTGCGCACGCCGATACCTTGCCGCACTCGATTGGCGGCGTGCAAGATGCTGCTTATCGCCGTGGCGACGAAGTGTCTGCCATAGGAGGCTTGTCTGGCTTAAGATGTCGCCATGCGCCGCCCGGGCGCCGCTTTGTGAGAGATGAATGGTTCGAGATACCTATGCATATCGGCAGCTTGCCGTCGAGTCCCGCAGGATAGGCGCCGGCGTGCAAATCCGGCCCATCCCCGGACAAGCGTTTTCGCCGGAATTGATGGTCCAGTGTTCGCGCCGCCTGCGCGACACCAGCCTGTATCGGCTGGGCAGCAAATTCCTGCTGTTCGCCAAGTTGACGGACCGCCTGGGCGGCCCGCCGTTTTTATATGCTTACCATGGCGACCCGGAGATCGTGCTGTCGGCAAAGCAAGCCAAGGCATTTCTGGCGGAATTCAAGCGCGGCCGGATTTGAGGGGCTTAGAACGTATTACGGTAGGGAGCATCGCCGGATGGTGCTTCCTCGGGGGCGCGGACAAGGTGGGAGAAGGACGCATGGCTAGCCATGCTACGACGAGCAATGCAGTCCCCGCTTCGGAGGGGGCGCCAGCAGGTGATGTATTGCCTACCGGGATAGGTTCTTACTCGGTGGCCGGATCGATCGACTTGGCCAGTTCGTTCGACGCCTTGCGGCGCCAGGCTGCCGTCAGCACGGCTGCCAGCATGTCGAGTTCAACCAGCGCGAGGGTGACCTTGATGCCGGCCAGGCGTTCGCCCCACCATAATTCCTGGCAACCTTTGGGCGTGACGATGGTGGCGATGTGGGCCGCTTCTGGATCGAGCATCACGTTGATGTGCTCGTCGTCGGGCAGGGTCGCGAAAATCTTGCCGCTGACCCGAAACGAGGGCCGCTCGTGGTGTTCCTCTTCGCTGGTGTCGGGAAATGACAGCGCCAGATAGCGCAATTCGTTCAGATCTACCATGGCCGTCTCCCTCGTTTGCCGGACTTAAACTTACCTGTATTTTGCCATGCCGCCCCCGTTTGCGGTACAGGCCGCTGATAAAAGAAAGGAAGAAAATATGATACAGATTCGGGAAATCGACCACCTCGTGTTGCGGGTGCGTGATCTGGAGGCGATGCGCCGTTTTTATTGCGAGGTGCTCGCTTGCGGCGTCGAGCGGCGCCAGGATGAGCTGGGTTTGCTGCAATTGCGGGCCGGCAGCGCGCTGCTCGATCTGGTGGCCGTGGACGGCAAGCTGGGCCGGCTGGGCGGCGCCGCGCCGGGAGTCGAGGGCCGCAATATGGATCATTTTTGTTTCAGGGTGGAAGCGTTTGACGAGGTGGCGATACGGCGCCACCTGGCGGCGGCCGGGGTCGACACGGAGCCGGCTGCTTCGCGTTATGGGGCCGAAGGCGAGGGGCCCTCGATTTATCTGCGCGACCCCGAGGGCAATACCATCGAGTTGAAGGGGCCGCCGTGGCCGACCACGGCGGCGTCCGCCTGACGCTGTGGTGGCGGCGCGACAGCGCCGGCATGGGGTCGGACAACTGTGCGCTGCTATGAAAGCAGGGCATTTTCAATGCTCGAAATACTTTCCTTTATGGAAAGTGTGGTGCCAAAAAGAAAAAAATTTTCCTTGCGGTAAAAACAGGATAAAATTCGTTTCAGTGTCGTTGAGATCGGTTTCTTGTTCAAGCGCCCGCCGAAAGCCAAGTAATCTTTCACAAGGCGCGCGTTTGGCCACTCCGCGAGAAGCGAACCGTTGCGCAGTATCGCACCGCAATACACGCCAAAGAAACGCGTGAGTTTCAGCCTGACGTCCACTTTTTTGTATTCCTTTCTGGAGAAAACATGAAGCACACCCTGAAAATCGCCCTCACCGTCATCGCCACCGGCTTGTTTGCCAATGCGCACGCCAGCACCACCACGATTCAAACCGGCTATTCGAGCACCGGCGCGCAAACGAGCGCAAGCGCCTACCAAAGCGCAGTCAATGCGGCCGTGGCAAATGTCACGCCAGGTTATGGCTCGACCGTCGTCGCCAGCTATGATGGCGTGACGAATCACGGCTTGTTTGGTGGCCCTTCGGCAAATATCGCTTTCAAATCGACCGTGAATTTTGGTGTCAGCGCAGCCAATGCCGGCGCCTGGGCTTTCCAGTCGGGCGTCGACTTCGGTCTGGGTGGGGCGATTTTCCTGGATGGCGTGGCGCTCGATTTCAAGAGCAACGATATGTGGTGGAATGGATCGTACAATAACGCCAGCCAATATTTCGGCGTGACGCTGTCGAACTTGTCGGCCGGTAATCACACCTTGAACCTGTATGGTTTGGAAAATTGTTGCGACGGCGGTCAGCAAGCCCAATTCAAAATTGGCGGCGGCAATTTCACCACCTTCAGCAGCACCGATGGCTTGATCGCCGCCGTGCCGGAACCGGAAACTTACGCGATGTTGCTGGCTGGCTTGGGCCTGGTCGGCTTCCTGTCGCGTCGCAAGCCAACAAAAAAAACAGCAGCATGAAGTAAGCTCTGATGTTTTTAAAGCCCGCCTTGTGCGGGCTTTTTTGTTATAGTGGAATCTTTTTACATGACAGGATGGCAATATGAAGGGTGCGGGCGGAAGCAGTGGTGGTAGCGGCGAATTTTTTCTGGGCCTGGTGATGATGTGCGCCGGTTTTTATCTCTTGTTTAACGCGATCGTGGTGACGTCCAGTTTTGGACTCGGCTCGCGCCTGTTCGGCTGGTCCGGCTATGGCGGCGGGGTGGGCGTGTCGGGCGGCATGATCCTGATTCCCTTCATGCTGGGCGTCGGCATGATTTTCTATAACGCCAAGAGTTTCCTGGGCTGGTTGCTGGCGATCGCTTCCCTGGCCGCGCTGATCGCTGGCGTGATCGCCGCAGTCCAGTTCAATCTGCGCACCATGAGCGCGTTTGAATTGCTGACGATTCTGGTGCTGGCCATCGGCGGCCTGGGCTTGTTCCTGCGCTCGCTCAGATAGCGCTACTCCTCGTCCTCGTCGTCCGTGGCGGTGCCGCCCGAGCCGACCTGGCTGCGCTCGGCGTCGACCCCGGCCTTGAGCTTGGCGGCGCGGCCAAAGAATTCGTCGGGCGCATGGTCGGCACTCAGGCGCAGCGCCGGCGGCATCAAGACCGACATATACGGTTCGTCGGCCAGGTGGCCGCTCAATTGCAGATTGCTCATCAGGGCCAGGCTGGAGCCGAGTCCCATCAGGATCAGGCTGGTCAGCGCCAGTCCGCGCGGGTGGCGCGGCTTGATGGTGCGCAAGTGGAAGAACACCACGCAGCACACCAGCGCGATGACCATGTGGCGGCCGTAGCGGGTCAAGCCATCCATCGAATAAGAATAGGCGACGACGCGGCTGAGCAGAGTCCAGCATTCCACCGCGACCAGGCCGCAACCGAAGATGAACAGGTGGCGGCCCAGACGTGCGTGGCCGCCGAACAGGCGGTTGGCGAGTGCCCACAGGCCGCTCCACACCAGGCCGCCGCCGAGCGCGTAGGCCATGATCAGGAGATAGGAAATCGCTTCGAAGGCTTGCGCGTCGACCAGCCAATTGGTGAAGGCGGCCGTGACGGCGATCAAGCCCAGTCCCAGCAGCGCCGGGGTGCGGCCTTCCCAGCCGTGCATGGTGGTGTCGGTCAATTCCGGCGCCACCGCGTGGTCGGCGCCGCGCACCCGCACATTGGTGTGGCCCAGGCGCACCACGGTGTCGCCGTCAAGCACGATGCTGGCCTGGCGTTTGCCGCCGTGGATGCTGCCATTCTGGCTGCCGAGGTCGCGCAGCACCAGGCGCTGCGAGGCGTCGGCCTCGATCACGGCATGGCAGGGCGCCGTGTGGGCGTCGTCCAGGATGAAATCGTTGTCATAGCCGCGTCCGAGCCGGATCGGCAAACCGCTCACTTGCTGGCGTAGTAATACTTCGCCATTGCGGGCCAGGGTTTCGATGAAGTAGGGCGCTCTCATGGCTTGCTCGCACGGCCGAGGGCGTCGAGGAAGATGCGGGCGCTGCGCATGCCGTTATCGTAGGAAACCCCGTGCGCGTCGAGCCGGCTTTGCAAGCTCATCATGGCGCTATCGGTGCTGGCCGTGAGCAGGGCAAAGTCATACAGGCCGGCAAATTTGCGGTAAGCCCGCACGCACAGTACGGCGCGCAGCGGCAAGTTCTTGTTCTTGACGAATTGTTCGGTGCATTGGGGGCCGGTCAATTGAGCATCCTTGTAATTGCCGAAATCCTCGTTCTTGAAGGCGGCGCTGGCCAGCGCCGAAAAGCGCAGCGGGCCCAGCGTGGTGCTGCGCAGAAATTCGTGGCGCATCGCGATCTGTCCCGTTTGCAAGGTGCCGGAAATGAAGATCGCCGATTCCATCGCGCAATTGGCATTGTCGACCATTAGCGGGGTGTCGGCCTTGACGTTGGAACGGCCCCAGCAGCGCATCTGGTCCGATTCGCGCACCGGCACCAGATAGGGGCCCATGGCCTTGAGCGTCAGTGGCGCGGCCAGCAAGCGCTCGACCATCACGCTCTGGTGGGCCAGCAATTGTTCGGTGACGAGCGGCTTGAAATCCTTGGGCGGCGTGCTTTGACGCGCCACCAGGTTCAGCAGATCCTGGGCGTAGCGGGCCGGCACCAAGAAGCTGACCAATTCACCGTCGAGGCGCTTGGAGACGTTCACGCCGGCCACGTCGCCATTCACCGTGACGCTGGGGCCGCCGCTCATGCCGGCGTTGATCGGTCCCGTAAACATCAATTGATCGTAAAAGCTGCGCGTCACGATGCCATTGTACGAGCCTTCCGAAATGGCAAAGCCGAGGTCCAGGGGATTGCCCAGCGAGTACAGGTATTGGCCCTGGGTCAGCGGCGCCAGTTTGGCCGGCACCTTGAAGAAGCCGGTGCCGTTGCGGCTCACGCGCAGCACGGCCAGGTCGTGCAAGACATCGACCGCCAGCAATTCGACGGCGCCGCGCTGGCCGCCCGTGTCGACCCATTCGCCAACATAGGTTTCCGGATTGAGCGCGAATTGCGACACCACATGGTAATTGGTCAGCACCAGCTTGCTGGTGCCGATCAAAAAGCCGGAGCCGACCGAGGACTGGGTGCGCCCGCTCTTGAGCAGCACGCGCACCTGGAGGATATCGTTCTTGGCCGAGGAATACAGTTGTTGCGCGGCGCTGGACGGCGCCGGCAGCGGCGCGGCCGTTTCGGCGGCCGGCGCGGCAATCGCGTCGAGGCCGCCCAGCATGAGTGCGGCCAACAGGCATCGCCGCAAGACTGCGCGCGCACTGGCCCCCGTCACAGCGCGCCGTCTTCGGCTGGCGGCGGCGTGTCCGGGGTCATCATATGGCCCAGCTTGCTGGCCTTGGTATTCAGGTAATGCTGGTTGAAGGCGTTGCGGTTGACCAGCAGCGGCACCCGTTCGGCCACCGTGATGCCGAGCTTTTCCATGGCGGCGATCTTGCGCGGATTGTTCGTCATCAGGCGCAGGCTGGTGATGCCGAACTGGCTGAACATCGGCAGGCAGAGCGTGTAATTGCGGGCATCGGCCTTGAAGCCCAGTTGCTCGTTGGCTTGCACCGTGTCGGCGCCCGCCTCTTGCAGGCGGTAGGCGCGGATCTTGTTGATCAAGCCGATGCCGCGTCCTTCCTGGCGCAGATACAGCAAGATGCCGCGGCCTTCGGCGGCGATTTTCTTCAGCGCGCCTTCCAGCTGGGCGCCGCAATCGCAGCGCTGGGAAAACAGCACGTCGCCGGTCAGGCATTCGGAATGCACGCGTGCCAGCACCGGCGCGCCGTCGCCGATATCGCCCAGCGTCATGGCCAGGTGTTCCTTGCCGGTCGCATGCTCGACAAACGCATGCAGCGTGAATTGGGCCCATGGCGTCGGCAGCGCGCAAGAGCTCATGTAATCCAATTCTTCTTTCACCGGGGTGTCCGCGCTGGTCTGCATGCTTGTACTCATAAAGTCAATATAAAAAGTAAACGGCGCGCCGCTCTGAATGAATCAGATCGGACGCGCCTTGCCATCATACCAAAACTGGGGCGAAAATTAATTCCTTCCGCATTTTTTAGCGCCGCTGCCGGGCGCCACGGCCCTCATGCGCTTGCCTGAGTGAGCTATTGCGCCAAATCGAACAGCAATACCTCGGCGTCTTCGGCCTGTTCCAGCACGACTTCGCTTTCCCCCGTCAGCTTGACGGCATCGCCACCTTCGAGCGCGACGCCGTTGACAAGCAGGCTGCCGCGTATCAGATGCACATAGGCGCTGCGCCCGGCGGCCAGCCTGTGCGTCAGGCGCTGGCCGGGCTCGGGCACGCTGGCGTACAGCGCCGCGTCCTGGTGGATCAGCAGCGCGCCGTCGTGCCCGTCGCCGGACGCCAGCAAGCGCAATTGGCCCTGTTTCGAGGCAGGCGCGAAATGCTTTTCCTGGTAGCCGGGCGTGATGCCGCTCACATTCGGCTGTATCCAGATTTGCAGGAAATGCACGCCGGCGTCGGCCGCATGATTGAACTCGCTGTGCTGCACGCCGCTGCCGGCGCTCAGGCGCTGCACATCGCCGTAATGCAAGACCGAGCCATTGCCCATGCTATCTTTGTGCTCGAGCGCGCCGTCGAGCACATAGGAAATGATTTCCATGTCGCGGTGGCCGTGGGTGCCGAAACCCTGGCCCGGCGCGACGCGGTCTTCATTGATCACCAGCAGTGGACCGAAACCGCTATGCAGGGGATCGTGATAATGGCCAAAGGAAAAGCTGTGGCGTGAATCGAGCCAGCCGTGGCTAGCCTGCCCGCGTGCCGCGCTTTTGCGTATCTCTAACATGGCGAACTTTCAAAAAGTGGATGGACCGTGGGCGCCGGCAATCGGCGCCCCGTTTGAGTCAGTATAGACGCCGCCTTCCGAAACAAAAAACGCAAAATTCACGTCCTTACTATCGAAAAAATCGAAGCTTCAGACCTGTCCGGCGCGGACGCGGGAATGGCCGCAGCGAAGGCTTTCATGCGAATTGCTTCCCAAATTGGCCAATGCCGGCTACATTGCACCTTCCGCAATCCGGCACTCACCATCAGGAACCATCATGAGCCGTAATATTCTCGACCAAGCGCAGCTTCATCCCGCCATCCGCGCCAAGATCAGCGACAGCAATGCCGACATCGTGCGCGAGGTGATGGTGGCCATTGCCGCCAATCCCGTGGTGGTGATCGGCATGACGCAAAATCCGTTTCCGCGCAAGGCGCGCAAGATATTGGAGCGGGCCGGCATTGCTCACACTTACCTGGAATATGGCAGTTACCTGAGCCAGTGGCGCAAACGCAATGCGCTCAAAATGTGGAGCGGCTGGCCGACTTTTCCGATGGTTTTCGTGAATGGTGTGCTGGTGGGCGGCGCCAACGAGCTGCAATTGCTGGTGACTAACGGCGAATTGGCCCGCATGCTGGCCGATAAGGTCAAATCGTTCTGACGTGTCAAACTCGCCCGGGCTTGCGCAGCGGGGCCAGCAAATGGCGCAAGTCGTTGTGATCGAGTTCGTACATCAGCGCGATCAGCGCGCCCAATTCGCCCGATGGAAAGCCTTCGCGGGCGAACCAGCCCAAGTAATGGCCGGGCAAGTCGGCCAGCTTGCGGCCCTTGTATTTGCCGTATGGCATTTCGCGGGTCAGCAATAGTTGCAAGGATTCTGGATTCATGGCGGCTCGAAGTGTCGGAACCGCGTCCCGCTCAGCGGCAATATAGCAGAGGCGGGCGGATGGGGAGTCAGGACGCGGCGCCAGTCAGGCTGATTATTGATTTCGAGTCACATATCTTCTGCCTGATGGGGTATTTTTCGATATAAAGAAAGCCTGGATACTGCATGACATTCACTTTATCGGAGTCATGTCATGCCCATTGCCTTGCTTGCGCTTACCATCAGCGCATTCGCCATCGGAACCACGGAATTTGTGATTGTCGGCTTGTTGCCGACCATTGCCGCCGACCTCGGCGTGAACCTGCCCTCGGCCGGCTTGCTGGTCAGCCTGTACGCGCTCGGCGTCGCCGTCGGCGCGCCCGTGTTGACCGCCCTCAGCGGCAAATTGCCGCGCAAGACCCTGCTGCTGGCGCTGATGGTCTTGTTCACGCTCGGCAATTTGCTGGCCTGGCAAGCGCCCGGTTATACCTCATTGGTCGTGGCGCGCGTCTTGACCGGCCTGGCCCACGGCGTATTTTTTTCCATCGGTTCGACCATCGCCACCTCGCTGGTGTCGAAAGACAAGGCAGCCAGCGCGATTGCGATCATGTTTACCGGCTTGACGGTGGCCCTGGTCACCGGCGTGCCGCTGGGCACCTTCATCGGCCAGCATGTTGGCTGGCGCGCCACCTTCCTGGCCGTGTCGGCGCTCGGTGTGCTGGCCTTTCTCGGCAGCATGGCCTTCATTCCCTCGACCATCGAGCATAGCAAGCCCGCTTCGCTGTTGCAGCAAGTGCGCGTATTGGGCCAGCCGCGCCTGCTGTTAGTGTATGCCATGACGGCGGTTGGCTATGGCGGCTCTTTCATTGCCTTCACATACCTGGCGCCCATCTTGCAGCAAGTGTCGGGCTTTGGCGCCAGCGCCGTCAGCCTGGTGATGCTGGTGTATGGCGTCTCCGTGGCGGTGGGCAATATCTGGGGCGGTAAACTGGCCGACCGGCGCGGCCCGATCAGTGCCTTGAAACTGATTTTCCTGTTGCTGGCTGCCGTGCTGTTTTCCCTGACCTTTACCGCGCCTTATCCTTATTTGATGCTGGCCACCGTACTGGTGTGGGGGGCCGTGGCGTTTGGTAATGTCGCCGGCTTGCAAGTGTATGTGGTGCGCCAGGCCGAGCATTTCACGCCGCACGCCGTCGACGTGGCGTCCGGCTTGAATATCGCCGCCTTCAATCTGGGCATCGCCGGCGGCGCCTGGGGCGGCGGCTTGATCGTCGACCATCTGGGGCTGGTGCATACCGGTTGGATAGGCGCTCTGGTGGTGCTGGGCGCCTTCGGTTTGACGGCCTGGAGCGGTCGCCTCGACCGTTGCGCTGCGGCGGCAGGCAGGGTTCCGTCGTCGCTGCTGGCGAGCGGCGCGGCCAAATGATTGATTGCGTCCGGTCGCGCTATCGGGCAGGATGGCAGGCGCTGGCGCGCCCGCCGTTGGGCTCGGCATGCCGGCATGACTCTAAGCGGCTTGGCCGCATTTGTTTTACAACATATTGCATGGGAATTTTTGAATGGAAAAGAAATTACTCTCCAGCATGGCAGGGCTGCTGCTGGCCGCCGCCGCCTTGCCCGCATGCGCGCAAACGCCGACCTCGGCCTCGCTCGAATACGGCTTCGGCAAGAGCACCCAATTGGCGCGCGCCGGCTTGCAGTGGAATTGGGATAGGCAATGGCTGCAGTCGGACAGCACGCATCTGGGCGGATATTGGGATTTGACGGCGGCCAACTGGCATGAGGCGCGCTATCAAAACCAGGACGGTGTCAGCCACAGCATCAGCGATTTCGGCTTGACGCCGGTATTTCGCTTCGAAGGCAATGGCAAGACCGGCCCGTATGCCGAGGCAGCCATCGGTGTGCACCGCCTGTCTTCCCTATATGATAATGACGGCCACCAATTGGCGACCAAATTCCAGTTCGGCGATCACCTGGCGGTCGGCTATAAATTCGAGAACGCATGGGAAGCGAGCTTGAAGCTGCAGCATTTTTCAAACGGCGGCATCAAGCATCCGAATGGCGGCGTGAATTTCCTGGTCTTGCGGGTAGCCAAGGGTTTTTAAGGCCACCGGCCATCATGAATCATTAAAAGGAGTGTGTTTTGAAGAAACTGTTTTTGCCGCTGGCCTGCTGCGCCGGCCTGCTGTGTTCCGCGTTCGCGTCCGGGTCCGCCATGGCCGACGAATTCCGTCCGGTCGCGACCGGCGCCTGGACTTATGGCGGCGATGACTGGCAAGTGGCCAAGTCGGCCGATGGCGGCGCCGTGCAAATCCATGGCGGCGGCAAGTTTGAAATCGGCGCCGGTGTAGCGTGGAAATCGTCCGCATACCCGATGGCCGCCTCGCTGTTGGCAAATTACCATTTCGACAATAGCGCCGGCGTCAATGGCGACGCCAAATTCACGCGCGCGCCGATTGACGCCATGGTCTATTACACGGGCCTGGAAAAGCTGCGCTTCGGCGTCGGCCTCAGTTATATCGTGTCGCCGACGGTGAAGGCGACGGTCGACGGCCAGCAGCAAAGCATCAAGTTTAAAAATGCCATCGGCAAGTCATTTGAAATCGGTTACGAAGTGACGCCGCAAGTGTGGACCAATCTGCGCCTGAGTTCGGAGAAATTCGATCCCAAGACGGGCGGCAATGCCCAGTCGGGTGATGTCACCCACTTGTCGCTGAACGTCTCGTACCTGTTCTAATTATCCGCGCGACACCGGGCGCCCGGTGTCGCAGAAAGATCAAGCATGAAATCCACCGCCTGGCTGGTGCCGCACGCGGCGCCGAGCGCACGCCTGCGCCTTTACTGTTTTTCTTACGCGGGCGGCAGCGCCGCCTACTATGCCCCATGGCAGGCCTTGCTGGGGCCTGCGATCCAGATTTGCGCGATTGAATTACCGGGACGGGGTACGCGTTTTCTCGAAGCGCCGCCCAGTTCGATGGAAGCCGTGGTGAGCGCCGTGGCGCAAGCCATCGCCAGGCAAGACGAGCTGCCGTTTGCATTTTTCGGCCACAGCCTGGGTGCCTTGCTCGCTTTTGAAGTGGCGCGCCATTGCCGCGCGCATGGCTTGGCGCAGGCGGAGCATTTGTTCGTGTCGGGCTGCGCCGCGCCGCGTCTGCGCGATTGCTCGCACGACTTGCACATGCTGGACGACGGCGCGCTGATCGAAGCCTTGCGCGACTATAACGGGACGCCGGCGGAAGTGCTGGATTCGCGTGAATTGATGGACTTGCTATTGCCGATGATACGGGCCGACTTTGCGTTGGCCGAACGCTATCAATACCGCGCCGGCCCGGCGCTCGACATACCCGTCAGCGTGCTGGCCGGCAAACGCGATGAGGGCACGTCGATCGAGCAAGCGCAAGGCTGGGCACAAGAAACCAGCGCCGATTGCAGCCTCACCTGGTATCAAGGGGACCATTTTTTCCTCAATCCGGAACGGGCGGCGGTGCTGGACTTGCTGCGCGCCGCCTTGCTCGGACTGCCATGCCACTGACGGCGCCGGCGCGCGATGAAGTTCAGGTCTGGCGTTTTGATTTGAACGCGGCGGCGCTGGACCCGTATGCCGCGCTACTGGACGCGGGCGAGCGCGACAGGGCGGCGCGCTTTCACGGTGCGCAATTGCGGCTGGAATACCAGCGCTGCCGCTGCGCGCTGCGCCTGCTGTTGGCAGCCTATCTGGGCCGGCGCGCGGACGCCATCGCGTTGCGCTACGGCGCCTTCGGCAAGCCGGAGTTGGAGGGCTTGCATTTCAATGTGTCGCACAGCGAACACAGCGCCTTGATCGCCGTCGCCGCGTTGCCGCTCGGGGTCGACCTGGAATTCGCGCGGCGGCCCGGGGTCGACCTGGCCGGCATGGCCGGGCTGGTGTTCCATCCGAGCGAACAAGCGAGCTTTGCGCGCTTGCCGGCCAGCGCGCAAGGGGATTTTTTTTACCGTATCTGGACCCACAAGGAAGCCTATTGCAAGGCGCTGGGCCTGGGCTTGCAACACAATTTGAACACGGTGTGCTTCGAGCCGATAGCCGGCTCGGCGGCGCTGCGCGTGCGCGACCCGCTGCCGAACGAGGCGGGGCCATTTTATGTGCATCCGCTGACGCTGGAAGCGGCCTTCAGCGCCAGCGTCTGCCTGCCGCTGGCCGAGGCGCGTATCACGCTGCGCGAAGGTTTGCCGGTGCTGTTGGATGGCCTCTAAGTAAGTGCTAACTTAGATCATGCTTGGCTTGCTCGATCCTTTGCGCGCGGTAAATCCCCGTATGGCCGGAAAACAGGTAGCTGACCACGCAGGCGATGCCGGCATAGGGGCCGATGGCCGGGCCGAACAATTCGATCGCCATGATGGTCGAGGCGATCGGCGTGTTGGCCGCGCCGGCGAACACCCCCACGAAGCCCAGCGCGGCCAGGGTCGCGAACGGCAAGTGCAACAGCGGCGCCAGCGCGTTGCCGAGGGTGGCGCCGATGTAAAACAGGGGCGTCACTTCGCCGCCCTTGAAGCCGGCGCCCAGCGAGACTACCGTGAATCCCATCTTGGCGGCGAAATCCCAGGCCGGCAAGGGATGCTGGAAGGCTTCCACGATGGTGGGAATGCCGAGTCCGATATAGCGCTGGCTGCCCAGCGCATACACCGCCAGCGCGATGGCGGCGCCGCCTAGCAAGGGCCGCAGCGGCGCGTATCTCACGCGCCGCTTCATGCTATCGGACAGGGCGTGGGTGGCGTTGGCGAACAGCATGCCGGCCAGGCCGAAGACGATGCCGGCCGCCAGCGTGGCCAGCAAGCTCCAGGCGTCGATGGGCGCCACCGCGATCAAAGGGTAATGGGTATGCCGTATGCCCCACAGCAAGCTGACCTGGTCGGCCACGACGGCCGCCACGAAGCAGGGCAGAATGGCGTCGTAGCGCATGCGTCCGACGCTCAGCACTTCCAGCCCGAACAGGGCGCCGGCCAGCGGCGTGCCGAACACCGATGCGTAGCCGGCGCTGATGCCGGCCATGATCAAGAGGCGCCGGCCGCGCGCGTCCACGCGCAGCAAGCCGGTCAACTGGTCGGCCAGCGCGGCCCCCATTTGCACGGCCGTGCCTTCGCGCCCGACCGAGGCGCCGAACAGGTGCGAGACGACGGTGGCGCACAGCACCAGCGGGGCCATGCGCAGGGGCAGCATTTTTTTCGGGTCGTGGATTTCATCGATGATCAGGTTGTTGCCAGCTTCGACCTCGCGTCCCACCCGCAGGTAGACCCAGCCCACCACGAAGCCGGCCAGCGGTAGCAGCCAGATGATCGCCCCGTGCGCCTCGCGCCATGCCGTGGCCGCCTCGAGCGCAAACAGGAAGAGGGCGGACGCGCTGCCGGCCAGCAAGGCGACCAGTACGGCCAGCGCGCTCCATTTGCCGATATAGGGCAAGAGTGCGATTTGTTCCGCGTGTTTGGCGTGTTTCATGGAAACGGCTTGTGAAGGTGAGCGTAGGCGGGCTTTGCGATCTTATCAAGCTTTACCGCCGGATACAAATTTTTCCCCGACGCAGCCAGCCTCGCGCGGTGTATATTACCGGCCTTTATCGTCCATTATCGGTCATGACCGGCTTTTCTCATCCTTTTCGACCATCCAGTCGTTTCACCTTGGCCTCCGCTTATGTCCCCCATCTTGCTGTTTGTGCTGGCCTATTTCTCGCTGTTGCTGGGCGTGGCCTGGCTCAGTTCGCGCAAGGCCAGCAACCAGAGCTTTTTCATCGGCAATAAAAGCAGCAACTGGATGTTGGTCGCCTTCGGCATGGTCGGCACCACCTTGAGCGGCGTCACCTTCATCAGCGTACCGGGCGCGGTCGGCCAGGCCGGCTTCGGCTATCTGCAATTAGTGCTCGGCTATGTGCTCGGCTATGTCGTGGTGGCAACGCTGCTGCTGCCCTTGTATTACCGCCTCAAGCTGACCTCGATCTACCATTACCTCGAGCTGCGGCTCGGGCGCCGTGCCTGTCAAAGCGGGGTCGCCTTTTTCATCTTGTCGCGCACCTTGGGCGGGACGGCGCGCCTGTACCTGGTCGTCAATCTCTTGCAGGCCAGCTTGCTCGATGGCCTGGGCATCCCGTTCTGGCTCACCAGCCTGGCAATCCTGCTGATGATATTGTTTTACACTTACGAGGGCGGCGTCCAATCCATCGTCTGGACCGATACCCTGCAAACCTTGTGCATGCTGTTGGGTCTGGTCGCCTGCGTGGCCTTCCTGCTCAAGCAAATGGACTTGACGCCGCTTGGCGGCTTGCGGCAAATGCGGACGCATGGCTTGACGCGCATCGTCACCGGCGCGATCGACAGTCCCAATTATTTCTGGAAGCAAGTATTGGCCGGCATCTTCATCACCATCGCGATGACGGGCTTGGACCAGGAAATGATGCAAAAGACGATTTCCGTGAAAACTCTGCGCGAGGCCCAAAAAAATCTGCTGTGGCTGGCCGCGATCCTGGTTGGCGTGTTGGCGCTATTCCTGTTCCTGGGCGGCTTGCTGTACTTGTACGCGCCGCTGGTCGGGCTGAGCGTCGGCGGCGACCGGATTTTCCCGGTCGTGGTGCTGGGGCATATGCCGGCGGCCATGCAATGCCTGTTTTTCCTGGCCCTGATGGCAGCCCTGTTTCCCAGCGCGGACGGGGCGCTGACGGCGCTGACGGCCAGCACGTGCATCGACTTGCTGGGCCTGCAGCGCCGCGCCGACTGGACCGAAGCGGTGAAAAAGCGCTGGCGCCAGCGCATCCACCTGGCTTTCGCGGCGCTCTTCCTGCTCCTGCTGATGCTATTTAAGTGGATAGACAGCGCCAGCATGATAGGCTTGATCTTGAAACTGGCCGGCTATACCTATGGTCCACTGCTGGGACTGTTCGCCTTCGGCATCTTCAGCCGGCGCGACGTGCGCCCATCCTGGGTGCCGCTGGTGGCGCTGGCCGGGCCGCTGTTATGCGCCGCCCTTGAGTACTATCAAGCGCAATTATTCGGCGACTATCGCCTGGGCCTGGAATTGCTTATCATTAACGGCTTGCTGGTGTTGGCGGGCATGTTCCTGATTTCGGTGCCGGAGCGGCGGCGAGACGCCGGGGGCACGATTCGCGTCGCCGCCGCCGCTAGAGTAATATTTAAGTAATTTAACTTTCATTACCGGAGTACCGATGTCACTCAACCCGTTTCCGCCGATTCGTCGCGGCCTTGGTTTTCTCTGGCGCGCGCTCGACGCCACCCGCCGCTTTGTGCTGAACCTGCTGTTCCTGCTGATCGCGCTGGCCCTGCTGTACGCCTTCTTTGGCGGCGCCGGGGTCAAGCCGCTGCCGGCCAAGACCACCCTGGTGCTGGACTTGCAAGGTCAATTGGTCGAGCAGCATAGCGGCGGGGTGCGCGAAACCGTGCTCGCCAATGTACGCGGCGACGGCAAGAAAACCGTGCAATTGCGCGATGTGCTGACGGTGCTGGACGCGGCCGGCAAGGATGCCTCGATCGGTGGCGCGGTCTTGCTGCTCGATCAATTGGAGGGCGGCGGCCTGGCTTCGCTGCGCGAAGTGGGCGCCGCGCTGGAGCGTTTTCGCGCCACGGGCAAGCCGGTCACGGCCTGGGGTTCCGGTTATAACCAGCGGCAATACCTGGTCGCGGCCCACGCCAGCGAAATATTGGTCCATCCCATGGGTGGCGTGTTGCTGGACGGTTTCGGCCATTACCGCAATTATTACCGCGACGCGCTCGACAAGGTCGGCGTCACCGTCAATCTGATGAAGGTCGGTACCTACAAGAGCTTTGCCGAGCCGTATATCGCGAACGGCCCCTCGGCCGCCGCCGCCGAGGCGGAAAGCTTCCTCAACAATGCGCTGTGGGCGTCTTACACGGGCGAAGTGGAAAAGGCGCGCAAGTTGCCGGAAGGCCAGATCATGCGCGGCATCAACGATTTGCCGGCCCAGATGGCGGCCGCCGACGGCGACCTGGCCAAGCTGGCGCTGAACGCGAAGCTGGTCGATGGTTTGAAAACCCGCGACGAGGTGCGCCAGATGCTGATGGCGCGCGGCGCGCGCGACGCCGATGGTCACAATTTCCGTCAGGTTTCCTTTGACGATTACCTGGCGCGCCAGCACCCGAAAAACGGCGGCGACGGCGTCGGCGTGATTGTCGCGTCAGGAGAAATCGGCGATGGCGAGGCGGCTCCGGGCGCAATCGGCGGCTTGTCGACTTCCAAGCTGATACGCCAGGCGCGCGAGGACGATCACATCAAGGCCATCGTCTTGCGCGTCAATTCGCCGGGCGGCAGCGCCTTCGGTTCGGAATTGATACGGCGCGAACTGGAATTGACGCGCGCAGCCGGCAAGCCGGTGGTGGTGTCGATGGGCGATGTGGCCGCCTCCGGTGGTTACTGGATTTCGATGGCGGCCGACGAAGTGATTGCCGACGCCAGCACCGTTACCGGTTCGATCGGCGTGTTCGCGATCTTGCCGACGGCCGACAAGGTGATCGACAAGCTCGGCATCCACACGGCCGGCAGCACCACCACCTGGCTGGGCGACGCCAGCAATCCGCTGCGCCCGCTCGACCCCCGCTTCGCGCAAGTGATACAGAGCAGTATCAACCACATCTATGCCGACTTCACCGGCAAGGCTGCGGCCGCGCGCAAGACCACGCCGGAAAAAATCAATGAAGTGGCGCAAGGCCGGGTCTGGACCGGGGCCCAGGCCAAGGAGCGCGGCCTGGTCGACACGATCGGCAACTACGGCGACGCGCTCGCTTCGGCGGCCCGGCGCGCCAAGCTCAAGAGCGGTTATCGGGTTGCTTACTTCGAGCGCGAAAGTTCCAAGTTCGACCGCGTGATCGAACTGGTCGGCGGCTCGGCGGCGCGCGCCATGGGCCTGGACCGGCAAGTCAAGCTGGGCCTGGCTGCCAGCGGCTTGCCGGCCGGCGCGGCGCTCGACATTGCCACGCAACTGAGCTGGTTGTCGGAGTTGAGCGAGCGGCGCCAGCCCTTCACGGCACTCACGCATTGCCTGTGCGGCTCGCCTTGACGTTACCGAACTAACTTGTCGCATCGCTGCCAGCGGGATTGTTCCGGCTTGCAGCGATTGCGCTGTCCACTTCCCCCACCTGCAGCATCAGGGCGCGTGGCCGATGCGCCTGACTTGGCCCGTTTGCCCGCATAACACGCCGCAGGCCATCGCCCGGCTAAAGATTTGTAGCCAGTTTGTATCCACTTTTCCAGCGCACCGATGCCGCTTGAGAGCCGCGTCGGGCGCGCCTTTGCTCGCTCTCCCGGGGTGCGCGCGGCCTGACTGTTGGCGCGAATCAGTTTCCCGGACCGCCTTTGTTGCAAGCCGGTCGATTCCCGTTACATGACTATGCTAAAGTTCAGCATCAATTCAAGCCGCTTCGTTTTACGCGATGCCGGCATTTTTTTACCGGGTTTTTTTACATTCAGCAGCCGGCGCGCGGTGACCGCCCGGCAAGCAAAAGGATCAGCGATGGATTCGCAAGTTGCAGCGCCGGCGGGAACCGCCAAACGGCGCGCCCGCCGCGCCAAAATCATCGGCGGCTTGATCGCCGTCGCCAGTGTTGCCGCGCTGGGCGCATTGGCCTGGTACTTGACGCATCCGGATGCCCCCGCCTCCGGCGCGGCCCGGCCTGGCGGTCGTGGCGGGCAGGCCAGCACGGTCGGCGTCGCCGCCGCCGAACTTGCCGACATTCCCGTCGTGATCGACGCGCTCGGCACCGTCACCTCGCTAGCTACCGTGACGGTGCACGCGCAAGTGTCGGGCATCTTGCAAAAAATCCTGTTCCAGGAAGGCCAGATGGTCAAGGCCGGCCAGACGCTGGCGCAAATCGATACGCGCCAATTCGACCTGGCGCTGCTGCAGGCGGCCGGCCAGCGCCAGCGCGACGAGGCGCAACTCGACAATGCGCGCCTGACGCTGAGCCGCTACCGCACCCTGCTGGGCCAGGATTCGATCGCGCGCCAGGATGTCGACACCCAGGCCGCGCTGGTCAAGCAACTCGAAGGCAGCGTCATGACCGACCGCGCGACCGAAGGCACGGCGCGCCTCAATCTCGGCTATAGCAAGATCGTGGCGCCGGTGGGCGGGCGGATCGGCTTGCGCGCCGTCGATGTCGGCAACCTGCTCAATCCGGGCGATGCCGCCGGCCTGGCCGTGATCACCCAATTGTCGCCGATCGATGTGGTGTTCGCGGTGCCGCAAGACCAGGTGCCGGAAGTGCTGGCCCGCGCCGGCGCCGGTGCGGCGCTGCCGGCCGTGGCGCTCGACCGCACCCGCAGCGCCACGCTCGAGCGGGGCAGTTTCGCCGCGCTCGACAACCAGGTCGATATCCAGACCGGCACCGTGCGTGCCAAGGCCCGCTTCGCCAACGCCAAACAGGCGCTGTTTCCGAGTCAGTTCGTCAATATCCGGCTCGAAGTGCGCACCATCAAGGGCGCCGTGATGGTGCCCGTCACCGCGCTGCGCCACGGCAGCACGGGCGACTTCGTGTATGTGCTCAACGCCGACCGCACGGTGTCGCTGCGCCCCGTCACGCGCGGCCAGGCCACGGTCGACAAGATCGAAGTGCGCAGCGGCGTGAAGCCGGGCGAGCAAGTCATCACCGAAGGCGCAGACCGCCTGAAGGATGGCGCCAAGGTGATGCTGCCGGGCGACAAGCCGGTAGCCGGCGGCGACAAGCGCGGTGCGCGCGGCGCGCGCGGCGCTGCGGCCGGTTCGGCGCCGGCGGCTGCGGCGGACGGCGCAGCAGCGGGGCAACGCCATCATCGGCGCCAGGAAGGTGCGCCCGACGCTGCCACGCCGCCGGCGCGCCCGCCGGCCCCGGGGGTGGCCCCATGAGGGCGCGCGCCGAGTTGAAGGGTGAAACGCGATGAGCCCGTCCGGCCCTTTCATCGAGCGGCCGGTGGCGACGTCGTTGCTGATGCTCGCCATCGTGCTGGCCGGGATCGTGGGATTCAAGTTCCTGCCCCTGTCGGCCTTGCCGCAAGTCGATTTCCCGACCATTCAGGTGCAAACCCTGTATCCGGGCGCCAGCCCCGAAGTGATGGGGCAGACCGTTACCGCGCCGCTGGAGCGCCAGTTCGGCCAGATGGCCGGCTTGCAGCGCATGAGTTCGACCAGCGCCTCAGGCGTGTCCATTATCACGCTGCAATTCACGCTGGGCCAGACGCTCGACGTGGCCGAGCAGGAAGTGCAGGCGGCAATCAACGCCGGCGGCTCGCTGCTGCCGACCGACTTGCCGGCGCCGCCAGTGTACGCCAAGGTCAACCCGGCCGACGCGCCGGTGCTGACGCTGGCGATCACCTCCGACAGCATGCCTTTGACCGAGGTACAAAACATCGTCAACACGCGCCTGGCCCTGAAAATCAGCCAGGTCGGCGGGGTCGGCCTGGTCACCCTGAGCGGCGGCCAGCGCCCGGCCGTGCGGATTCAGGCCGACACCGCCGCGCTGGCCTCGTATGGCCTCGGGCTCGACACCTTGCGCACCGCGATCACGGCGGCCAACGCGAATAGCGCCAAGGGCAGTTTCGACGGCCCGACCCGCTCCTTCACCATCAACGCCAACGACCAGTTGCTGGCCGCCGTCGATTACGAGAGCCTGATCGTGGCATACAAGAACGGCGCCCCGGTGCGCCTGAAGGATGTCGCGCAAGTGGTCGACAGCGCCGAAAACGTCAAACTGGCCGCCTGGTCCGGCCTGAAGCCGGCCATCATTCTGAATGTGCAGCGCCAGCCCGGCGCCAACGTGATCGCCACGGTCGACGCCATCAAGGCCCGCCTGCCCGAATTGCAAACGGCCTTGCCGGCGGCGCTGCGGGTGGCCGTGCTGAGCGACCGCACCACCGGCATCCGCGCCTCGGTCGAGCATGTCGAGACCGAGTTGCTGCTGGCCGTGCTGCTGGTAGTGCTGGTCATTTTCGGCTTCCTGCACAGCGTGCGCGCGACCGTGATCGCCAGTCTGTCGGTGCCTATTTCCCTGGTCGGCACCTGCGGCGTGATGTACCTGCTGGGCTACAGCTTGAACAATCTGAGCCTGATGGCGCTGACGATCGCCACCGGCTTCGTGGTCGATGACGCGATTGTCATGATCGAAAACATCGCGCGCTACATCGAGCAGGGCGAAACCCCGATGGCGGCCGCCATCAAGGGCGCGGCGCAGATCGGCTTCACCATCATTTCGCTGACCGTGTCCCTGATCGCCGTGCTCATTCCGCTGCTCTTCATGGGCGACGTGGTGGGGCGCCTGTTCCGCGAATTCGCGATCACGCTGGCAATCACGATCCTGATTTCGGCCGTGGTCTCGCTGACGCTGGTGCCGATGATGTCGGGGCGCTGGCTGCAAAGCCGGGCCGAGGAAAGGCCGAACGCGCTGAGCCGGCGCACGCAAGCGTTTTTCGAGCGTGTGATCGGCTATTACGATACGGCGCTGGGTTGGGTGCTGGAACGCCAGGGCATGACGCTGCTGCTGGCGCTGGCGACCATGGGCTTGACGGTGCTGCTGTATATATGGATACCCAAGGGCTTGTTCCCGACCCAGGACACGGGCCAGTTGCAAGCCCGCGTGGAAACCTCGCAAGCGGTGTCGTTCGCGCGCATGGCGCAATTGCAGCAGGCCGCCGCCAAGGCCATCCTGGCAGACCCCGACGTCGACACGCTCAGTTCCGTGGTCGGCGTCGACGCCGCCAACAACACCATGCTGCACACCGGGCGCATGCTGATCAACCTCAAGCGTAGCCGCAGCAGCAGCCAGGAGCAGACCATCGCGCGCCTGCGCCAACGCGCCGCCGAGGTGGCCGGCGTGACCCTGTATTTGCAGCCGACCCAGGACTTGACCATCGACGCCGAAACCGGCCCGACCCAATACCGGGTCTCGCTGGAAGGGGCCGACAACGCCACCGTCGTCGAATGGGCGGGCAAGCTGGCGCAGCGCTTGCAGAGCGCGCCGCAATTGCGCAATGTGGTGTCGGACGCCGGCGTCACCGGCGCCGCCGCCAGCATCAGCATCGACCGCGACAGCGCCGCGCGCCTGGCGGTGACGCCGGCCGCCATCGACGACGCCTTGTACAGCGCCTTCGGCCAGCGCATCGTCTCGACCATCTTCACCGAAACCAATCAATACCGCGTGATCCTGGAAGCCCGGCCCGGCACCTTGAGCACCCTGGAGTCGCTGGGCCAGCTGCAATTGCGCACCGGTTCGGGCAAGTCCACGCCGCTGTCGGCGATCGCTACCATCAGCGAAAAACAGGCGCCGCTGCAAATCACCCATGTGGCCCAATATCCGGCCACCACGGTCGGCTTCGACACCGCGCCCGGCGTCTCGCTGGGTACGGCGGTCGACGCGATCCGCCAGGTGGCCGTTGAAATGGGCTTGCCGGCCACGCTCAGCATGAATTTCCTGGGCGCGGCCGGCGCTTACCAGGCGTCGCTGTCGAACCAGTTGTGGCTGATCCTGGCGGCCGTGGTGTGCGTGTATATCGTGCTCGGCGTGCTGTATGAAAGCTATATCCACCCCTTGACCATCCTCTCGACGCTGCCGTCGGCCGGGGTCGGCGCGCTGCTGGCGCTGATGGTCAGCGGCCAGGACCTGGGCGTGATCGGCATCATCGGCATCATCTTGTTGATCGGTATCGTCAAGAAAAACGCCATCATGATGATCGACTTTGCAATCGAGGCTGAACGCGAGCAGGGCAAGGGGCCGCGCGAGGCGATTCACCAGGCCGCGCTGCTGCGCTTCCGGCCCATCTTGATGACTACCCTGGCGGCGCTGTTCGCGGCTGTGCCGCTGATGCTGGGCTGGGGCGAGGGCGCCGAATTGCGCCGTCCACTGGGCCTGGCCATCTTCGGCGGCTTGATTGTCAGCCAGATGCTGACCCTGTTTACCACGCCCGTAATTTACCTCGGCTTCGACCGCCTGGCGCGGCGCTGGTCGGGGCGCGCGGGTGCCGCGGCGCTTGAAGGCGGGAGCGCGACGTGAACCTGTCGGAACCGTTCGTGCGGCGCCCGATCGCCACCGTGCTGCTGACGGTCGGCATCGCGCTGGCCGGCATTGCCGCCTTTTTCGTGTTGCCGGTGTCGCCGCTGCCGCAAGTCGATTACCCCACCATCACGGTCAACGCCAGCCTGCCCGGCGCCAGTCCCGACACCATGGCCACCAGCGTCGCCACGCCGCTCGAACGGCGCCTGGGGGTGATCGCCGGAGTCAATGAAATGACGTCGACCTCGGGTCCCGCCTCGGCCCGTATCAGCTTGCAGTTCGACTTGAGCCGCAAGATCGACGCCGCCGCGCGCGAAGTGCAGGCCGCCATCAACGCCACCCGGGTCGACTTGCCGGCCACCTTGCGCAGCAATCCGACTTATCGCAAGGCCAATCCGTCCGACGCGCCGGTGGTGATCCTGGCCTTGACCTCGAAGACGCGCAGTCCGGGCCAGGTGTACGAGGCGGTGTCGAACCTGGTGCAGCAAAAGCTGGCCCAGGTCAAGGGCGTCGGCGACGTCGAGCTGGGCGGCGGTTCGCTGCCGGCCGTGCGCGTCGAATTGCTGCCATTCGCGCTGAACCGCTACGGCGTGGCGATGGAAGACGTGCGCGCGGCGATCCAGGCCGCCAATGCCAACCGGCCCAAGGGCGCCATCGAAGGCGATGAACGGCGCCTGCAAATCTATTCCGGCGCCAGCACGGCGACCGGCGGGCGCAGTGCGCTTGACTACCGTGGCCTGGTGGTGGCGTGGCGCAATGGCGCCGCGATCCGCCTGGACGACGTGGCCGAAGTGGTCGACGGGGTCGAGAATTCGCAAACCCTGGGCTTGTTCAATGGCGCCCCGGCCGTGATCGTCCTGATCACGCGCCAGCCGGGCGCCAACGTGATTGAAACGGTAGACGGCGTGCGTGCCCTGCTGCCGCAGTTGCAAGCCCAATTGCCGCAGGACGTGTTGCTGCAAGTGGCGTCCGACAGCACCAATTCGATCCGCTCCTCGCTGCACGAAATCGAAGTCACACTGCTCATTTCGATCGTGCTGGTGGTGCTGGTGGTGAGCGCTTTCCTGCGCAGCGCGCGCGCCACCATCGTGCCGGCCGTGGCCACCGTGGTGTCGCTGCTGGGCACCTTCGGGGTGATGTATTTGCTGGGTTTCAGCTTGAATAACCTGAGCCTGATGGCGCTGACGGTGGCCACCGGTTTCGTCGTCGACGACGCCATCGTGGTGCTGGAAAACACCGCGCGTCACATCGAGGATGGCATGGAGCGCTTCCAGGCGGCCCTGCTGGGCGCGCGCGAAGTCGGCTTCACGGTGCTCTCGATCAGTCTGTCGCTGGTGGCCGTTTTCATTCCCTTGCTCTTCATGGGCGGCCAGGTCGGGCGCCTGTTCCGCGAATTCGCCGTGACGCTGTCGGCGGCGGTCATGATTTCGCTACTCATCTCGCTGACCACCACGCCGATGATGTGCGCCTGGCTGCTCAAGCCGGGCAGCCACGGCAAGCCGCCGGGACGCATCGCGCGCGCCTTCGAGCGCGCCTTCGACGCGATCTTGAAACTCTATGAGCATTGCCTGGACTGGGCCCTGGCCAGCGCGGGCCTGGTGATGCTGATCCTGGCCTGCGTGGTCGGCCTGAATGTGTACCTGTTCGCGGCCGCGCCGAAAGGCTTCTTTCCACAGCAAGACACCGGCCAGATCAGCGGCGGCATGCGCGCCGACCAGAGCATTTCCTTCCAGGCCATGCAGGGCAAATTGCGGGCGCTGGTCAATATCATCGGGCGCGACCCGGCCGTGGCCACCGTGGTCGGCTTCACTGGCGCCGGTCGCGCCGGCGGCGGCTTCATGTTCATCAACCTCAAGCCCGCTTCCCAACGCAGCGAGGCCGGGCAAGCGGTGATTGCGCGCCTGCGCCCGCAACTGGCCAGGGTCACCGGCGTGTCGCTTTTCCTCAATCCGGTGCAAGACTTGCGCATGGGCGGGCGGCAAAGCAATTCGACTTACCAATACACCTTGAAAAGCGACAAGCAAGCCGACTTGAAGCTGTGGGCCGGCAAGTTGGCCGAGGCGATGAAGGCGCAAGCCTCGATGATCGATGTCGACACCGACCAGGCCGAGAATGGCGTGGAAACCTTCGTCACCATCGACAAGGATAGCGCGGCGCGGCTGGGGATCGGCGTGCGCGACGTCGACAATGCCTTGTACGACGGCTTCGGCCAGCGCCAGGTGGCCACCATCTACGACGAATTGAATCAATACCACGTCATCATGGAAGTGGCGCCCCGTTTCGCCCAGAGCCCGGAATCCTTGCGCGACGTGTATGTGCCATCGAAGGCGGTCAAGGTCGGCAATCTCGCCAGCGCCGCCCCGGCGGCGGCCGCAAGCAATACCAGCGCCGCGCGCGACCCGGCCAGCGGCTCGGCTTTGAGCACCGCGGCCACCGCCATGGTCCCGTTGGCGGCGATCGGCAGCTTCGCCGAACGTTCGACCGCGACCTCGATCAACCACCAGGATGGCGAACTGGCCACTACGGTGTCGTTCAATCTGGCCGACGGCTTCAGCCTGAGCGACGCCCAGGCCGCCGTCAAGCAAGCCGAGGCCGGGATCGGCATGCCGAATAATGTGCGCGGCAGTTTCCAGGGCACGGCCCGCAGCGCGCAGGAAAGCAATCAGCAACAGCCGCTCTTGATCCTGGCCGCCGTGGTGGTGATTTACATCGTGCTGGGGATCTTGTATGAAAGCCTGGTGCATCCGGTGACGGTGCTGTCGACGCTGCCCTCGGCCGGCGTCGGCGCGGTGCTGGCGCTGCTGATGTTCAAGATGGAATTTTCCATCATCGCCCTGATCGGTGTTTTCCTGTTGATCGGCATCGTCAAGAAAAACGCGATCCTGATCATCGACTTCGCGCTGGAAGCGGAGCGTTCGCGCGGCTTGAAGGCGCTCGACGCCGTGCGCGAAGCTTGCCTGCTGCGCTTCCGCCCCATCCTGATGACGACCCTGGCCGCCGCGCTCGGCGCGCTGCCGCTGGCGATCGGCTTTGGCGAAGGCTCCGAACTGCGCCGCCCGCTCGGCATCGCCATCATCGGCGGCCTGGTCGCCAGCCAGTTGCTGACGCTGTTGACGACGCCGGTAGTGTATATCCTGCTCGACAAGCTGCGCCGGCGCGGCCCCGAGGAACAACAATTGAGCCGGATTCACGGCGAAGCGCCTACACCATGAAGAAATACACTCTGCAAGTCCCCCTGTTGGCGCTGGCCCTGTTAGGCGGTTGCGCCATGGCGCCCGCCTACCAGCGCCCCAGCGCGGCCGAACCGGCCCGCTTCAAGGAAGCCGAGGGCTGGTTGCCGGCGGCGCCGGCCGACACCTTGGAGCGGGGGCCGTGGTGGACCCTGTTCGGCGACCCGGTCCTGAACCAATTGGCGGGCGCGGTCGAGGTGTCGAACCAGAACGTGGCCGCTGCGGCCGCCGCCTACGAACAGGCGCGCGCGCTGGCGCGCGGCCAGCGCGCCGCGCTGTTGCCGAGCGTGAATCTGACGGGCGGCGCGAGCCGTTCCGGCGGCGGCACGACCGGCGCGCCCGGCGATAATTACCGGGCGGCGCTGGGCGCCGGCTGGGAGCCGGACCTGTGGGGCCGCTTGCGCGCCGGCCTCAATGGCGCCACGGCCGGCGCTGCCGCCAGCGCGGCCGACCTGGCGGCGGCGCGCCTGTCGGCCCAAGGAGCGTTGGCCAGCGCCTATTTCTCGCTGCGCCAGAGCGATGCCCAATTGGCCCTGCTGGCCGATACCGTCGTCGCTTACCGGCGCGCGCTCGAGATCACGCAAAACCGCTTCAACGCGGGCATTGCCGCCAAGTCCGACTTGTTGCAAGCCCAGACCCAGTTGGCCAACGCCCAGGTCAGCAGCTTGAATGCGAGCCGCCTGCGGGCCCAGTATGAGCATGCGATCGCGGTCTTGCTGGGCAAGGCGCCGGCCGAATTTTCGCTGGCGGTGGCGCCGTGGCAAGCGCTGGTGCCCGAGATTCCGCCGGGCTTGCCGTCGACCCTGCTGCAACGCCGGCCCGACATTGCCGGCGCCGAGCGCCGCGTGGCCGTCGCCAACGAGCAGATCGGGATTGCCCGCGCCGCCTATTTTCCCAGCCTGAACTTGAGCGCCTCCTATGGCGGCGGAGCCAGCCGCCTGGGAGACTTGCTGAACGCGTCGAGCAGCCTGTGGTCGCTCGGCGTGTCGCTCGCGCAAACCGTGTTTGACGGCGGCGCCATTGACGCCGGCGTGGCTGGCGCGCGCGCCGCGCGCGACGCGGCCGTGGCGCATTACCGGCAAACCGTGCTGAGCGCCCTGGGCGAGGTCGAAGACCGGCTGGCGGCCACCCGCGCGCTAGCCCTGCAGCAAGACTTGCAGCGCCAAGCCTCGCTGGCGGCCGACCAGGTCGAGGCGCAATTGCTGAACCGTTACCGCGCCGGCCAAGTCAGTTACAGCGATGTGGTTGGCGCGCAAGTGGCGGCGCTGTCGGCCCGGCAAGCGCTGATGCAAGCCCAGGCCGACCGCCAGAGCACGGCCGTGGCCTTGATCCAGGCGCTGGGCGGCGGCTGGCATGCGCCGGAATAAGGTGCTTGCGAGGCACGGGCGGGCGCCCACGGGGATTGTTATTTAATTAATGCCTTGTATAATCAAGTGAATGCTAGAATGTAAGATTACTCTTCACTAGGCGATACCGATGCCTGTTCAACATGTCATTGTGCGATGATCAGCAAGCGTAGCAAGGCAAATCTGAAGCCGTCCGAGCTGAGCATTCTGAAGAGCGCCAAGCTGACGCCGCGGTCGCTGTTTCCGATTGTCGCCATCGGCGCCTCGGCCGGCGGACTCGATCCCATCGTCTCTTTCCTGGCCAATGTGCCGCAAGAGAGCGGCATTGCCTTCGTCGTCATCCAGCACCTGGACCCGACCCACAAGACGATGTTGCCGGAACTATTGCAGCGCGCCACCAGCCTGCCGGTGGCGGAAATTACGCAGCAAATGGAAGTCAAGCCCAATTGCGTGTATGTGATTCCGCCCAACGCCGACCTGAGCATTACCGACGGCCACCTGCTGCTGAGCGAGCCGCTTGAATTGCGCGGCCACCGCTTGCCGATCAATCTGTTTTTTACCGCGCTGGCGCAAGAACGGGGCGAACTGGCGGTTGGCGTGGTCTTGTCCGGCATGGGCATGGACGGCACCCGTGGCTTGCAGGCGATCAAGGATGGCAATGGCTTGACCCTGGCGCAATTTCCCGATTCGGCCAAATTCGAAACGATGCCCCTGAGCGCGATCGGCGCCGACGTGGTCGACTTGATCGACTTGCCGGAAAAAATGCCGGAAAAGATCATCACCTATTTGTTTCGCAGCAGCTTTCTGGGCCACCCGGGGCGCGATATCCATGGCCGGAATTGTCTGCAAGAAATCGTCGCCTTGCTCAGTGAACATACCGGGAGTAGCTTTTCCGACTATAAGATCAATACCGTGCTGCGCCGCATCGAACGGCGCATGAGCTTGTACCAACTGACGTCGATGGAAGAATACGTGTCCTATTTGCGCGACAATCCGGCCGAAATCGATTTATTGTTCAAGGAATTATTGATCGGGGTGACCAGTTTTTTCCGCGATGCCAAGGTGTGGGAATACCTGAAAGTGGTGGCGTTGCCGCAATTGCTGGCCGCCAACCCAGACGGGCGCGCCTTCAAGGCGTGGATACCGGCTTGTTCCACCGGCGAAGAGGCGTATTCGCTGGCGATGGTCTTTAATGAAGTGGTGGCCAACAGCAATCCGCCGGCCAAGTATACGCTGCAGATTTTCGCCACCGACTTGTCGGCCGATGCGATCGACCGCGCGCGCCTGGGTCGCTTTCCGGCCAGCGTGGAGAGCGATGTGTCAGCCGAGCGCATCGCACGCTTTTTCATGTCCGAGAAAAACGGTTACCACATCAAAAAAGAAATACGCAATATGATCATCTTTGCGCAGCAAAACATCATCTCGGACCCGCCGTTTACCAAGCTCGATATCTTGTGCTGCCGCAACTTGCTGATCTACCTGAACGCCAAGCTGCAGCACCGCCTGATCCCCCTGTTTCACTATGCGCTCAAGCGCGACGGCTTGCTGCTGCTGGGCAGCGCCGATACGCCCGGCCATTTTCCCGACTTGTTCGCACCGCTGACCACCTCGACCCGCTTATACCGGCGCCTGGACAATCTGGCGCGGCAGCGCCTGCCGACCTATTTCCCGACCAAATTATCGGCGGCATCGCCCCCGGTTTCCACTGAATTGAGAGAAGTCCCCATGCCCGGCAAGATTCAATCCCATGTGGAGCAATTGCTGCTTCAAAAGTATTCGCCGGCCGCTGCGCTGTTGAACCAGGACGGCGATATTCTCTACATCAATGGCCGCACGGGTGTTTTCCTGGAAGCGGCCGCCGGCAAGGCGAACTGGAATATCCACGCGATGGCGCGCGAAGGCTTGCGCTACGAGTTGCCCGGCTTGATCGAGGCGGCACTGCAAAGCGAGGGCGTGGTCAAGCTGAAGGGCCTGGTGGTGAAAGACCATCTGGGCCTGTCGCAGGGTGTCGAATTGAGCGCGGAAGCCTTGCACGCGCCGAAAGCGCTGCAAGGCATGGTGTTCCTGACCTTTTCCAGCACGCCGCTGCTGCCGGAAGGCAAGCGCAGTCGTTCGTCGAACCAGAGGGTGCTGGAACTTGAGCAGAAACTATTGCAAGCCCACAATGAAATCCAGGCCGTGCGCGAAGAGATGCAAACCTCGCGCGAAGAATTGCAATCGGCCAATGAGGAATTGCAATCGACCAATGAGGAATTGATCACCTCGAAGGAAGAAATGCAATCGCTGAACGAGGAATTGTATACCGTCAACGCGGAATTGCAATCGAAGGTGGCCGACTTGTCGCTGGTCAATAGCGACATGAAAAACCTGCTCAACAGTACCGATATCGCCACCATCTTCCTCGACAGCGGCTTGCGGATACGCCGCTTCACGGCGACGGCGACGCAGATCTACAAGCTGATCCAGAGCGATTTGCGGCGCCCGCTGGGCGACATCGTCAATGACCTCGATTACCCGAACCTGGAAAACGATGCGCTGGAAGTGATACGCAGCCTGGTGTTTTCCGAGCGCCAGGTGCCGACCAAGAACGGGCGCTGGTATACCGTGCGCATCATGCCTTACCGCACGCTTGAAAACGTGATCGATGGGGTGGTCGTCACCTTCATCAATATCACCGAATCGAAATTGCTCGAAGCGCAGTTGCGCCTGATGCAGAACCAGGGCAGGGTCGAACTGGAGCAGGCCAAGTGAGTGAGATGTTCGACCGCTCCATCAATTCGGCGCTGTTGCGGCAGCAGGCCGAAGGCGGCGCCAGCGCCGACAACTTCGAGCCGGGGCGCTTGAGTCAGGCTTTGTTGACGCAATTGCATGAGTTGCATGTCAGTCAAATCGAACTGGAAATACAAAGCCTCGCCTTGACCGAGTTGCAACGGCAAAAAGACGAGGTTGAAAGCGGCTTGAATCATTATGCCCAATTGTATGAACTGGCGCCTGCCAGCTATTTCTCGATCGGGCGGGATGGCCGTATTTCGCGCGCCAATGTGGCTGCCGCCGCGCTGCTGCGGCTGGCCAAGCCCGCGCTGCTGGGCAAGAAATTCGAACAATTCGTGGCGCCTGAGGCGCAGGGCCGCTTGCGCCGCTTCATCGCCGAAGTGTTCGACAGCGGCGCGCGGCAAGTGCTGGAAGTGGCCTTGTTCGATGGCTTGCGGGCGGGCGGCCAGGTGCGCATCGAAGCCAATGTCGATCCCGATTCAGAGCGTTGCCGCATGATCGTCACCGACCTCGGCGACCAGGACGCGCGCGCCTCGGCGTTGCGGCGTGCCTTCGTCATTCTCGATACCATCAAGGAGGGGGTGCTGGTCACCGACGGCGCCAACCGCATCATGTCGGTCAATCCTTCCTTTACTGCGATCACCGGTTACCTGGCCGAAGAAGCAATCGGGCGCGACCCCGGGTTTCTCGGCAGCGGCGCGCAGCCGGCCTCGTTCTTCAGCGCCATGTGGCGCGAACTGGGCCGCAGCGGCGCCTGGCAGGGCGAAATCTTAAACCGCAGGAAAGACGGCAGCCGTTTCGTCGAATGGCTGTCGATCACGCAAATGCGCGCGCCTGACGGCGGCGCCGGCCATTTTGTGGGGGTGTTTTCCGACATCACCGAACGCAAGCTGGCCGAAGCGTCGCGCCAGGAATTGCACCGCGAATTGGACCGGCGCGTGAGCTTGCGCACTGGCGAACTGGTGCGCGCGAACCAGTTGCTGCTCGAGGAAATCGGCGAGCGCGAAAAGGCCGAAGGGGCCTTGCGCGACGCCGAACATTTCTTTCACGCCGCCATCGATTCCTTGTCGGACCGCGTGCTGGTGCTCGACCATAGCGGCACCATCGTGCACGCCAATAAATCCTGCGTCGACTTTGCCGGCCATAACGGCATCGGCACCTTGTACCTGCGCCATTGCGAAACGGATGCGCGCTGGCAGCGCGGGGCGGGCATCGCGCTGGCGGCGGGAATCCGCGGCGTCATCCAGGGCGTGTTCCCATCGTTTGCGTTGGAATATGAATTCCACACTTGCTGGTTCCTGGTCACCGTGCGCCGTTTCCTTGACGAAGGCCCGTTACGCGTGGTGGTGTCGCACACCGATATCAGCGAGCGCAAGGCCATGGAAGGGGCGCTGCGCGAGTCGCATGCGCAATTGCGCCAGTTGGCGATCCACCTGGAGACGGCCAAGGAAGACGAGCGCAAGCGCATCTCGCGCGATATCCACGATGAGCTGGGGCAGAACTTGCTGGCGCTGCGCATCGACATCTCCATGCTCAGCGCGCGCACCGCCCAGTCCCATCCGCGCCTGAACCAGCGGGTGGCGTCGGTGCTGTGCAATGTCGACGCCACCATCAAAAACGTGCGCGGCATCATGAATGACTTGCGCCCGATGGTGCTGGACCTGGGCTTGCAGGCGGCGCTCGAATGGCAGATCGGCGATTTCGGCAAGCGCGGCGGGATTACTTGCAGCCTGCGCGCCGACGACGCGCTGTTTGCCCGGATCAGCGGCGAGATCAGCATCGTCTTGTTCCGCATCGTGCAAGAGGCGCTCAGTAATGTTTTGCGCCACGCCCAGGCCCGCCACGTCGAGATCGAATTGTGCGAGACCGGCGGCCACCTGTACCTGCTGATCGGCGACGATGGCGTCGGCATCGCGCCGGCGCAGCGCAAGAAGGTCCAGTGCTTCGGCTTGATCGGTATCGCCGAGCGCATCAGCGGACTGGGCGGCCAGTTCGAAATAAGCCAATTCGCCGAAGGGCGGGGCTGCCGTTTGCATATCAGCATTCCCCTGGTGCCCGGCTAGCTGTCAGGGTCCCCCGGGCGAAAAAGCTTTTTCGCTGCGCATGACAAGGCTATACTGCGCTGGCTTTTTCACACAGGGGCTTATCTTGTTCAAAACCATCGTCTTACCCGTCGCCCTGAGCGGCGCGCTGCTTGTCGCCCACGCGGACGAGGGCCAGTGGCAACCGCACCAGTTGCCGCAATTAAAATCCGAATTGAAACGGATCGGCATCGATATCGCGGCCGACAAGCTGGCTGACCTGGGGCGCCTGCCGATGAGCGCCATGGCGTCGCTGGGCGGCTGCTCGGCAACCTTCGTCTCCGACGCCGGTCTGGTCGTCACCAACCACCATTGCGCTTACGGCGCGGTGCAGCGTAATTCCACGCCAGAACATAATTACATCAGCGATGGTTTCCTGGCCAGGAGCCGCGCCGAGGAATTGCCGGGTGGCCCGAACACCCTGGTGTATGTGACCGACAAGAGTGAAAATGTCAGCGCGCGCGTGTTGCAAGGCCTGGCTGCGGACATGAGCGGGCGCGCCCGCCACGAAGCCGTGGAAAGCCGTATCAAGGCCTTGATCGCCGAATGCGAGAGCGACAAGATGTACCGTTGCTCGGTGCCGAGCTTTCACCGTGGCCTGGAATATTACCGCATCCGCCAGATCATGTTGCGCGACGTGCGCCTGGTCTATGCGCCGTCCGACAAGATCGGCAATTTCGGCGGCGACGTCGACAATTACGAATGGCCGCGCCACACGGGCGACTTTTCCTTCTTGCGTGCCTATGTCGGCAAGGATGGCCGCCCGGCCGATCCGGCGCCCGACAATGTGCCTTACCACTCGAAAGACTTCCTGGTGGTCTCGGCCGAAGGCTTGAAGAATGGCGACCCGATCTTGCTGGCCGGTTATCCGGGACGCACCAGCCGCTATAAATTGCCGGCCGAGATACGCTTTGCGCGCGAGCGCGGCTTTCCCTTGCGGGTGCTTGAGATGCAAGCCGACCTGGCCGTGATCGGCGCCGCCACCAAGGGCGACGCGGTGGCCGAAGTGCGCTATGCCAGCGTGGTGAAAAGTATCAATAATGTCTTGAAGAAGACCCAGGGCTTGCTTGACGGTTTTGCGCGCAAGGATATCGCCGCCATCAAGGATGGACAAGACGCCGAATTCCGTGCCTGGTTTGCCAGGAACCAGCCGGGCCAGGGCGCGCTGTTGGCCGAACTGGACCGGGCGATCGGGGCCGACATGGCACTCAGCGAAGAAGAATTCGCGTGGGGCGTGGCCAGCAACAGCGATTTGCTGAAAAGCGCGCGCACCCTGTACCGCCTGGCGCAAGAGCGCGCCAAGCCCGACGCCGAGCGCGAATCGGGCTACCAGGAGCGCGACCTGAGCTTCATCCGGGTCCGCCTGTCGCGCCTGGAGCAATCATTCGACGCCGGCGTCGACCAGGCCCGCTTCGCGGCCGGCTTGCGGCGCTACGCCAGCCTGGCTGCTGCGACCCACCCGGCGGGCGTGGACGCGTTGCTGCCGGCGCCGGACGCGCTGGCAGCCCTGTACCGCCAGTCGCGCTTGTCCGGCACCGCCGCGCGCCTGGCCTGGGTCGGGCCAGACGCGGGCGCGCTGGAGCGTTCGGACGATGCCTTCCTGAAGCTGGCCGTCAAGCTGAGCGCGGCCACGCTGGCGCTGGAAGAGCGCCGCAAGGAAGTCGACGGCACCCTCGAACGGGTGATTCCGCAATACATGCAGGCTTTGATCGCATGGAAGACGGCGCAAGGCAAGCCGGTGTATGCGGACGCCAATTCGACCTTGCGCGTGACGTACGGCACGGTGGCGCCTTATTCGCCGCGCGACGGCATCAGCAAGGGGCCGTTTACGACCGTCGAAGGCGTGCTGGAAAAGCATACCGGCCAGGCTCCGTTCGCGGCCCCGCAAGCCTTGCTCGATGCCGTCAAGGCCAAGCGCTACGGCCCGTTCCGCGATGCGGCGCTGGGCACGGTGCCGGTCGATTTCCTCAGCAGCGCCGACACCACGGGCGGCAATTCCGGCTCGGCGGTGATGAACCGGCGCGGCGAACTGGTGGGCTTGAATTTCGATTCGACCTATGAATCGATCACCAAGGATTGGTATTTCGACCGCGACATTACGCGCGCGATTCACCTCGATATCCGCTACATGCTGTGGGTGATGCAGGAAGTCGACCATGCCGACAATGTGCTCAAGGAAATGACAATCAAGTATCCGCGCAAATAGGCTAATTACTTAATGCAGCGTCAACACCACCTTGACGCTGGCATCGACCATGCTACGGTCGATATAGCCGATCAAGCCGGGATTGTCTGCCACCAGGCGCCGCACGGCCGCGTTGTCGCCCGATTCGATGGGCGGCTGGCCGCGGCCCGTGAAAATCATCTTGGTCCAGTAGGCCAGCATCTGGGGCGGCGCCTTGCCGCTGGTCTTCTTGTAGAATTCATCGCGCCACGGCGAGCCTTCGCTCTGGTCGATCGGCGTGGCTTGTACGCCGCCGGGAAAGAAGGCGAATTTACCGAGGAAAATGTCGGCCGCCTGGCTGGCGCTGAGCGCGGCTACCGGATTTCTGGTCGAGACGATGACCACGATGTCGGCATGGGCCGCCCCGGCGATCAGCAGGGCCAGCGTGGCGAGGAGGGGGCCTGGGTGCATGTGTCGTCCTCAGAACACGAAATCAGCCACCAGGCTGAGCAGATGGACGGGGCCGCCGCTTGGCGTGCCCGGCAAGACGTTTTGCAGCGTGCCGTAAGAGCCGCTGCCCAGCTGGACATGGTCGTATTGCAGTTTCAAGTCCAGCTTGCGCATCACATCCCAGCGCAGGCCGGCGGCGACGGTGCGCTGTGCAACGGGGGCCGTCCCGGTGTCGCTCAGCGGGCGCAAGGCGGACCAGGTGGCATAGGGCGTGAATTTGCCGATGCGCACACCGCCATTCACATACCAGGCCGCGCGCACGATCTTCAGTTGCGTGGCGTTGAAATTGATGGCCTTGACCCACTCGCCGGACAGGAACCAGTCGCCCGGATCATAGGCGGCGCCGAGCGACATGAACTTGCCCAGCGGCGGATTCTGGTTGTCGACATTGCGCTCCTGATAGGCCGCGTGCAAGGTCGCCGCGCCCACTTCGACGGTATCGAAAATGCCTTTCACGGCGCTCGAATGGACCTCGATGGCGCGCGTATTGGTGACGGTCTTCTGGCCGTACAAGATGGTGGTGCTGTTGCTGGCCTCGCCTACATGGAAGCGGTAGGCGGCGTCGACGCCGTCGCTATTGGTCAGCGCCAGCAAGCGGTAAGCCTCGATCGGCGGACGCGCGCCGACATTGCTGTAACCGACCTTGCGCGAATCGGAGGCGAGGAAGCTGGCCAGCGCGATGCGGCCCGCGCGCACGCTGAAGTCGGGCGTGAAGGCGTACTTGAGGTTGGCCCAGTTGACGAAGGGCGTGTAACTATTGTCCCAGCGGTATTCGGACACCACTTGCAGCACTGCCGTCAAGTGGCTGCTCAGGTTGGCCGTGAGCTGGCCGCCGATGCGGCTGTCGACATCGGCGCTCCAGCGGTGGCTGCGGCCCACCCCATAGGGCTGCAGATTGTCGAAGGTATAGTCGGCCCCGGCCAGGCTGGAATGGAGCATGCCGAGCGTGCCGAAGCCATTGAAGGAAAACTTCGCTTGCGCCGGTTCGTCCGCCCTGGCCGCCGGCGCCGTTGCGCCCAGCAGCAGCGCCAGCGCCTGGAATAGCATGCCTGGTATCGATGGTTGCCGCATTCGCTTTCCCTGTGGTCGAGCGTTCAGTCGAGGTACTGGTTCAATAGCTTGTCGAGTTGCCGGTTTTTCGCGAGCCGTTCCAGGCCCTGGTCCAATTGCTCCAGCAGGGCCGGAGCGGCCTTGGCCGACACGGCGAAATGCAGGGCGCGTTGGGGCGAGCCGGGCAGCGGCCGGTTGACCAGCTTGCCATCGACCAGCATGGAGCGCAGGCGGGGATTGATCAGGTACATGCCGGCGATCGTTTCGCGGCTATCGATGAACAAATCGCAGCGCCCGACGTGCAGCTTGGCAATCAATTGTTCATAGCCGGCGGTGGCGCCACGGTCGACGTCGCGCGTATCGATGCCGAACGGCTCGAAGCGGTAGCCGCCCAGCCCGCACAGGTGGTAATGGCGCAGATCGGCCAGGGTGGCCAGCTCCAAGCCATGCGGGTGCGCGCCGCGCGAATAAAAATACAGATTATGCAAGGTGAAATAGGGGGCGCTGAGCCGCAGGCCACCGGCCTGCGCTTCGGCCTGGCCGATATTGAGCGCGAACTGGGCGCGGTTTTCGGCTACCCAGGCCAGGCAACGGGCCCATGGCAACAATATCACCGTGACCTCCCAGCCGTGCTGGCTTCCGACCAGTTTGAGCAAATCGACGCTGACGCCGGTGATGCGCTCCGTCTTGCGCCCGCCAACCCGCTCGGCGTAGGTAAACGGCGGCATTTCGGCCTGGTCGGCGCAAGCGAGGACCGGCTTGGCGCAGGCTGGCGCGGCTAGCAGGAAAAGCAGCGCCGCAACAAGGTAACGACCATTCATCCCGATTTTCCCCGATACTGACAGCCCGATGGTGCGAAATATTCTAACAGCACTTGGCCTGCAAGACGGTTGTTGTATGGATACTCCGGCGCGCTTCCCGTTTGCCGGTAGCAGCCTGTATTTGGTGCTATATTGTGTGGCTTGTGGCTGGCTTGCCGGTTGCGGCGGGGAGAGCGATGATGAGGCTGGGCTGGTGCGCCGCTTGGCTGGCGTGTGCGGTGTTGCCGCGCGGCGCGGCGGCCGATGCCTTGCGCTGCGTGTCGCTCGATTATCCGCCGCTGATCCAGAAAGACGCCGACGGTCGGGTGCACGGCCTGGCCGTCGATATCGTCAGCCAGGTCTTGCTGCGCATGGGGCATACGCTCAGCGTGGAAGTATTGCCCTGGGGCCGTTCGCTGGCGCTGGTGAAGCTGGGTCAGCGCGATTGCATCTTCACCATTTTCGAATCGCCCGAGCGGGCCGCGTTTCTCGATTTCAGCAGACAGTCGCTGCTACCGCAAATCATTTATTTTTACGCCAGAAGCGGGGCCGCCCCGGCCTTCGACGGCACTCTGGCGGCGCTCAAGGGGCGCGCGGTCGGCACCGTGTTGAAGATGCATTACGGCGCCCGCTTCGAGGCCGCGCGCGCTGACCTGGAAATCCGGGAAGTGTCCACGCTGGAACAAAATTTCCGCAAACTGGCATTGGGACGCATCGATTTGACGCTCAGCAATCTGTACACGGCATCGTACACGCTGGCCAATGTGAGCCCGCCGGCGATCGCCGCCCATATCATCCAGTTGCCGCAGGCGATAGACAGCGTGCCCAGTTATATTGCCTTCCCGAAGGCGGGCCGGCACACGCCGCTGCGCGCACGCTTCGACCTGGAGTTGAAGGCTTTCATCGCCGAAGGCGCTTACCGGCGTTTGCTGGAACGCCATCATATTGCGCTGACGCCGGAACTGGCCCGCTTCCTCGCCAACCCTTGATCAACAGAGCGCCCCGATGTAGCGCGGCGCAACTTGGGCGCAATAGCCGGCGCAAGCGAGCCGGGCCGCGTTGGCGGCCGCGTGTACCAGCATGTCGGCGTTGGCGTGCAGACACATCGAGACGATGATGGGGGGCGGCACCGGTTGCACCGGCAATTCGATGAATTCTCCGCTGTCGAGCATGCCGCTGACGAACAGGCTGGGAATGGCCGCCACGCCATAGCCATCCTTGACCAACTGGACGATCGCCGCCACCGACGGCAGGCAAGTGATGCGGGTCTGTTCCGGCGCGACTGCGGCCAGCCTGGCCATCTTGCCGACGATGTCTTCGAGCATGCGCTGCGGCGCCGTGCCGCGCCCGAAGGTCAGGATCGGCCATTGCAGCAGGCGCTGATTGAGTCCTTCCTTGCGGGTTTCCAGCAAGCCTTTCCTGGCGATCCAGTGCACCGGATAGATCGCCAGCGCTTCCGACACGATGTCGTCGCCGGCGATGCCTTCGACCTGGATCACCAGGTCCAGTTCGCGCGCGCGCAAGCGCTTTTCCAGCGCGCTGCTCATGTCCACCGCCAGTTCGACTTCCAGCTCGGGATAATGGGCGTTGAGCTCGCGGATGTATTGCGCCAGCCAGCTATGCACCACCGATTCGATCACGCCTAGGCGCAGCCGGCCGCGTACCACGTTTTCCTTGCGCGCGGCCGTCTGCAGACGGTGCGTGGCCTCGACCACGGCCTTGGCATGGCCGAGCAGGTATTCGGCGTTCGCGGTGAGGCGAAATTGCTTGGAGGAACGGTCAATCAAGACGGTTTGCAATTCGGCTTCCAGGCTCTTGATGCGCAGGGAAATGGCGGCCGGGGTGGCGTGCAGCGCGCGCGCGGTGGCGCGAAAGCTGCGCAGCTGGGCCAGGGTCACGAAGGTGTCGAGAAAGCGGGTGTTCATGGCAGGGCCGGGAGCGTCATATGGCAAGAATACTTTATGTCGTGAGGAGACATAGTAACAAGGCGGTAAGAAAAACTATACAAGATGCGGCAAAAAAACTAGATGGCAAGACAGTTTATATCGGACTATTCTTGAGCGGCAGTTTCCCCAGACTACCAGCGAGTACCGATATGACCCCTCTCGAATTGCGGCGCGCCGTGCGCGGCGGCCAGTTTCGCCTTCCCACCGCCGGCCAATGCGGCGCCTTTGCCCAGGCCAACCTGGTGATTTTGCCGCAAGCCTGGGCCGACGATTTCCTGCGCTTTTGCCAGCGCAATCCCAAGGCTTGTCCGCTGCTGGCCGTCGGCGAGCCGGGCCAGTGGAACCTGGCCGGGGTAGCCGCCGAGCTCGATCTGCGCACCGACGTGCCCGGTTACTACATTTTTCGCGACGGCAAACTGGCGTCCCAACCTGACACCTTGCACGCGGTGTGGCAAGACGATCTGGTGGCGTTTGTGATCGGCTGCTCGTTTTCCTTCGAGCACATGCTGATGCAGGCCGGCATCACGCTGCGCCACATCGCGCAAAACAAGAATGTCGCCATGTACCGTAGCAATATTCCAAATCAGGGCGCCGGTCCCTTCGGCGGCAATATGGTGGTGTCGATGCGGCCGATGACGGCGCGCGACGCGATCCGCGCGATCCAGATTACCAGCCGCTACCCGGCCGTGCATGGCGCCCCCATCCACCTGGGCAATCCGGGCGCAATCGGCATCCTCGACCTGGCCAGGCCCGACTTCGGTGACGCCGTCGCGATCGCGCCCGATGAATTGCCGGTGTTCTGGGCGTGCGGGGTGACGCCGCAGGAAGCCATCCGCGACGCCGGCTTGCCGCTGGTCATCACGCACCGGCCCGGCTATATGCTGGTCACCGATATTCTGAACGCCTCGCTGGCGGCGTTCTAGCGCTTATTTGGCAGCACCGATTGACCAAAACTATAATGACAGGAGACACGATGGACACCAATTCGACGCGGGCCGGGCAAGACTATTTTTCCTGGTTTCACGCGCTCACCAGGCAAGAGCGGCGCACCTTTTGGAGTTGCAAGGTCGGCTATGCGCTGGACGCGATGGATACCCAGTTTCTCAGCTTCGTGATCCCGACCCTGATCGCGACTTGGGGCTTGTCCAAGGGCGACGCCGGCTTGATCGGCACCGTCACCTTGCTGACCTCGGCTGTTGGCGGCTGGCTGGCCGGCATCTTGTCGGACCGCATAGGCCGCGTCAAGACCCTGCAACTGACCATCTTGTGGTTTGCCGTGTTCACCGTGCTGTGCGGTCTGGCGCAAAACTTCAGCCAATTGCTGATCGCGCGCGGCCTGATGGGCTTTGGCATGGGCGGCGAATGGACCGCCGGCGCGATTCTGATCGGGGAAGTAATACGGGCCAAGGACAGGGGCAAGGCGGTCGGCATGGTGCAGGCCGGCTGGGCCATCGGCTGGGGCGTCTCGGCGCTGCTGTACGCGCTGATGTTTTCGCTATTGCCGCCGGAATGGGCCTGGCGTTCGCTGTTCTTGCTGGGCATCTTGCCGGCCCTGTTCGTGATCTTCATCCGCCGCTTCGTCGCCGAGCCGGCCCTGTTTGTCGCCCAGCAAAAGGACAACGGCGGCCGGCGCGCCTCGTTTGCCGACATCTTTGCGCCGGGCATGCGCAGCATCACAGCGCGCGCCGTCTTGCTGACCACCGGCGCCCAGGGCGGCTATTACGCCATCACGACCTGGCTGCCGACCTTCCTCAAGAGCGAGCGCCACTTGACCGTGCTGGGCACCGGCGGCTACCTGGCGATGGTGATCGTCGGCTCTTATGTCGGCTATGTCGTCAGCGCTTTTTTGACCGACCGCCTGGGGCGCAAGAATAATTTCATTTTGTTCGCGCTGGGCTCGCTGTGCATTGCCCTGGCCTATACCCGCATGCCGGTCAACGATACGGTGATGCTGTTTCTCGGCTTTCCGCTGGGCTTCTTCGTGTCCGGCGTGTTCAGCGGCATGGGCGCCTTCCTGACCGAATTATTCCCGACCCGCATACGCGGTTCCGGCCAGGGCTTCAGCTACAACATGGGGCGCGCCCTCGGCTCGCTGTTCCCGCTGCTGATCGGCCTGTCCAGCCATTACATGGCGCTCGGCGAGGCAATCGGCCTGTTTGCCGCCGCCGCTTACGGCGTGATGATACTGGCCGCGCTGACCTTGCCGGAAACCTGCGGCAAACAACTTGAATCCTGATTCCATTAGAGAGCTTTCAACATGAAAAACGCATCTCCTGTTTCTCCCTTACGCTGGCAATTCTGGGTCGACCGCGGCGGCACCTTCACCGACATCGTGGCGCGCCGGCCGGACGGCAAACTGCTCACCCACAAGCTGCTGTCGGAGCACCCTGAGCGCTACGCCGACGCGGTGGTGCAAGGCATGCGCGATCTGCTCGGCCTGCCGGCGGGCGCGCCGCTGCCGGTCGAGAAAATCGAGGTGATCAAGATGGGCACCACGGTGGCCACCAACGCGCTGCTCGAACGCAAGGGCGCGCGCACGGTCTTGGCCATCACGCGCGGCTTCGCCGACCAGTTGCGCATTGGCTACCAGGACCGGCCCGATATCTTCGCCATGCGGATAGACTTGCCCGACTTGATTTACGAGGAAGTAATCGAAGTCGACGAACGTCTCGACGCGCACGGCGCAGTGCTGGCGGCGCCCGACGAAGTACCCTTGCTGGCGCAATTGCTGCAGGCGCGGGCGCGCGGCATCGATGCGATTGCGATCGTGTTGATGCACGCCTACCGCTATCCGTACCATGAATTGCGCGTGCAGGCGCTGGCCGAGCGGGCCGGTTTCACGCAGATTTCCGTCAGCCACCAGGTCAGTCCCCTGATGAAGATCGTCGGGCGCGGCGACACCACCGTGGTCGACGCCTACCTGTCGCCGGTGCTGCGCGACTATGTGGCGCGCGTGTCGGCCGAGACGGGCGCGGTGCGCCTGATGTTCATGCAATCGAATGGCGGCTTGACCGACGCCGCCCGCTTCCAGGGCAAGGATGCGATCTTGTCGGGCCCGGCCGGCGGCATCGTCGGCGCCGTCAAGAGTTGCGCCGCGCTGGGCTTGCGCCAGGTGATAGGTTTCGACATGGGCGGCACCTCGACCGACGTGGCCCATTACGACGGCGCCTACGAGCGCGTATTCGAAACCGTGGTGGCCGGGGTGCGGGTGCGCGCGCCGATGATGCATATCCATACGGTGGCCGCCGGCGGCGGCTCGATCTGCAGCTTCGAGCATGGCCGCTTCAAGGTGGGGCCGGAATCGGCCGGTGCCAATCCCGGCCCGGCCAGTTACCGCAAGGGCGGCCCTTTGACCGTGACCGACTGCAATGTGATGCTGGGACGGATACAGCCGGCCCACTTTCCCCACGTGTTCGGGCCGGACGGCAACTTGCCGCTCGACCGCGAGGTGGTGGAGCGGGCTTTTGCCGCGCTGGCCGAACAGATCGGGCGCGCGACGGGCAGCCGCATGTCGCCGGCCGCCGTGGCCGACGGCTTCCTGGCGGTGGCGGTCGACAATATGGCGCAGGCGATCAAAACGATTTCGGTCGAACGGGGCTACGATGTAGGCGCCTATGCGATGTGCTGCTTTGGCGGCGCCGGCGGCCAGCATGCTTGCCGGGTGGCCGATGTACTGGGCATGAGGCGCATCGTGATCCACCCCTTTGCCGGCGTGCTGTCGGCCTTCGGCATGGGTCTGGCCGAGATCCGCGCCATGCGCGAGAGGGCCGTCGAGCAAGTCTTGTCGGCGCCAGCGCTGGCGCGCCTGCAGCCGGAACTGGAGGCGCTGGCGCGCCTGGCCGGCGCCGAATTGCTGGCGCAGCAAGTGGCGCCGCGCGCTATCAGCGTCGAGTTGTGCGCGCGCCTGAAATACCAGGATAGCGATGCGGCCTTCGTGATTGCCTGCGGCAGCCATGAAGAGATGGCGGCCGCCTTTGCGGCACTCTACCGCGCCCGCTTTGGTTTCGTGATGGAAGGCCAGTCCCTGGTGATCGAATCGATTTCGGCCGAGGCGATCGGCGCCGCTGGCGGTGGCGATTTCGTGATCGAGGTGCCGGCCGGCGCCGCCGCCCACGCCGAGGGCGTGGTGCTCAGCTACGTCGACGGCAAGATGGTGCCGATCGCGCTGCATGCGCGCGCCGCGCTGGCAGTCGGCGCCCGGGTGGCCGGTCCGGCCATCATCCGCGAGGAAATCGCCACCATCGTGGTCGATGCCGGCTGGTCGGCGACGGTGCTGGCGGACCGCTCCATCATGCTGGAACGGGCTGCGGCGGCCGGCAGCGCACACGCGATGACGACGGCGGTCCATCCGATTCACCTGGAAATTTTCAATAATCTGTTCATGGCGATTGCCAAGCAGATGGGCACCACCCTGGAAAATACGGCCTATTCCGTGAACATGAAGGAGCGCCTCGATTTCTCGTGCGCGATCTTCGACCGAGGCGGCAATCTGATCGCCAACGCGCCGCACATTCCGGTGCACCTGGGATCGATGAACGACAGCGTGCAATGCGTGATCCGCCAGCATGGGGCCAGCATGGCGGCCGGCGACGCCTATGTCTTGAACGTGCCCTATAACGGCGGCACCCACTTGCCCGACATCACGGTGGTGTGCCCGATCTATGCCGCCGGCCCGGGCGGACCCCGCTCCGGGCCGCTGTTCTTTGTCGCGGCGCGCGGCCACCACGGCGACGTGGGCGGCATCACGCCCGGCTCGATGCCGCCCAATAGCACGACGATACTGGAGGAGGGCGTTTTGCTCGACAATATCAAGATCGTCGAGGGGGGCGTGTTCCAGGAAGCGCTGGCGCGCTCCCTGTTCGGCGCCGGGCCCTGGCCGAGCCGCAATATCGACCAGAATATCGCCGACTTGATCGCCCAGCTGGGCGCATGCGAAACGGGCGCCAACGAATTGCTGAAGGCGCTGGCCCGGCACGGCGAGGATGTGGTGCTGGCCTATATGCAGCACGTGCAAGACCATGCCGAGGCAGCCGTGCGGGCCGCCATCGTGGGCCTGCGCGACGCCAGCTTCGCCTATGAAATGGATGACGGCGCCATGCTCAGGGTGAAACTGACGATCGACCATGCCAGCGGCGGCGCGACGGTCGATTTCAGCGGCACCAGCGCCCAGCGTCCGAGCAATTTCAACGCCCCGCTATCGGTATGCAAGGCGGCCGTGCTGTATGTGTTTCGCACCCTGCTCGACAGCGACATCCCGATGAACGAGGGGGTGCTGAAGCCGCTGACGCTGATCATCCCGGAAGGTTCGATGCTGAATCCGCGTTATCCGGCGGCGGTGGTGGCCGGTAATGTCGAAGTGTCGCAATATGTCACCGACGCGCTGTATGGCGCGCTGGGCGTGCTGGCGGCCTCGCAGGGAACGATGAATAATTTCACCTTCGGCAACGAGCAACACCAGTATTACGAAACCATTGCCGGCGGTTCCGGCGCCGGTCCCGGCTTCGACGGCACGGCGGCGGTGCAAACGCACATGACCAATTCGCGCATGACGGACCCGGAAGTGCTCGAATGGCGTTTTCCGGTATTGGTGGAAAGCCACGCGATCCGGCGCGGCAGCGGCGGCGCCGGCCGGCAGCGGGGCGGCGACGGGGCCGTGCGCCGTATCCGCTTCTTGCAGGCGATGACGGCCAATATCCTGGCCGGGCACCGCCGCATCGCGCCATTCGGACTGGAGGGTGGGGCGCCCGGCGCGCTGGGGCGCAACTGGATCGAGCGCGGCGACGGCTCGGTCGAGCATTTCGGTGCCACCCACACGGCCGCGATGCAGGCAGGCGATGTGTTTGCGATTGAAACGCCGGGCGGCGGCGGCTTCGGTGATTGCATAGACTGACTTAGGCTGTTAGTCTGGACTTGCTCAGGCCCATCTGCGTCGGCCCGGTGTCTGGATTGATTTTCAAGGAGAGGGAAAATGAAAAACATCATCAAGCGCGGCATGCTCGGTTTGTGCCTGTTGGCGCTGAGCCTGACGGCCGGCGCCGCCGACAAGGGCACGGCCGACGAAGCGGTGGCCATGGTGAAGAAGGCGGCCGATTTCCTGAAGAAAAACGGCAAGGACAAGGCCTTTGCCGAGTTCAATAATCCGAAGGGTCAGTTCATTTACCGCGACTTGTATATCTTTACCTTCCTGGCCAACGGCGACGGGATCGAGCGGGCCAATGGCGCCAATGTCAAATTGGTGGGCAAGAACGTCTCCGAGATGAAAGACGCCGACGGCAAGTATCTGATCAAGGATATCCTGGCGCTCGGCGCCAGCAAGGCGGGCCAGGGCTGGGTCGATTACAAGTGGCCCAATCCGGTCAGCGGCGCCATCGAAGCCAAGCGCACCTATGTCGAGCGGGTCGACGATGTGGTGATCGGTTGCGGCATTTATAAATAGTCCCGGGGCTAGACCTTTTCAGCGCTGGCATTTCAGCTACAATTGCCAGCTTAATATTGAAAACATGGGGCTGGCATGGGAGCAATGGAAACATCGGTGCGGCGGGTCGGCTTGCCGGAGGAGGCCGGCATCGCCGCCTGGTATCAGGGCAGCAATCTGGCGGACGCGTATGCGGTGTGCTTGCCGGCCGAGGCGGTGCTGGACCCGGAAGCGCTGGCCCGTTTCATGTTTGGCGGCCAGCCGCGCTGGGTGGGCGTTTTGATGCGCTTGCGCGATGCGATGGTGGCTGCGTTCGGCTTGAAGACGGCGCGCCAGATGCAGGGCGCCGAGCCGGCCCGGCGCATCGGCATTTTCAAGATTTATTCGAGCGAAGCGCGCGAGATCGTGCTGGGCGAGAATGACCGCCACCTCGATTTCCGCGTCTCGGTCTTGTGTCGGGCCGACGGCGACGCCACCTTGCTGCTGGTGTCAACGGTGGTGCATTGCCACAATCGCCTGGGCCGGCTTTACATCAAGCTGATCGCGCCCTTCCACCGCCTGGTCGTGCGCAGCACCTTGGGCCGCGCGGCCCGCTCCGGCTGGCGCGCGCGCTAGGCGAGACGCTGCGGCATCATGTTCGATTGGCGAGGGTTCCAGATACGCTCGCCGCGATTTTCCGGCCCGTCTCCCGCCTTGCAGGTTGATGCGCGATATTGCATAATCGCGCAGGCTGTCCGCCTGAAGCCTTCATCCGGCGCCAGCGATACAGGGACTATACATGCGAGGCGCATGGTCGACTTCAAGCAGCCGGGAGCGGCCCGGCGCCGCCACCCACCCATTTGAAGCAACCCATGAACGATACGCTTGCCGTGTTAGGTTTTAGCACTACCCCGCTGGAAGTGATTTCCTTTGTGCTCGCGATTATCAATGTGCTGCTCAATATCCGCCAGAGCCACTGGGCCTGGTTGTTTGCGATCATTTCGTCGGCCACCTATGGGCTGGTGTTTTTCGATGCGAAATTATATGGTGACATGGGCTTGCAACTGCTGTTTATCGCCATCTCGGTGTGGGGCTGGTTGCAATGGCTGCGCGGCGCCGGCGGCGGCGCCAGCTTGCCGGTCACGCGCCTGGACCGGCGCGGCCTGGGCGCCGTGGCCGTCGCCTGGCTGCTGGGCTTTGTCGCGCTGGCCTGCTTCCTGAAGTCTTACACCGACACCGATGTGCCCTATGCCGACGGCTTCCTGACGGCCGGCAGTCTGCTGGGCCAGTTACTGCTGTCGCGCAAGAAGTTGGAAAACTGGCATATCTGGATCGCCGTCGACGCGCTGTATGTCGGCCTGTACCTGTATAAACACTTGATGCTGACGGCGATCTTGTACGCGGTTTTTGTGGCGATGGCGATCATGGGCTTGCGCGCGTGGCGCGCCGCCGTGTCCGCTCCCGCTTGCGCGGCGATGGCGCTCAAATGAGCGCATGGCGCAGCATCCGGGTGGCCTTGCTGGGCGCCGAATCGTCCGGCAAGTCGACCCTGGCGGCGGCGCTGGCGGAGCGCTACGCTACCTTGTGGGTGCCCGAATACCTGCGCGAATTTGTCGAGACGCGCCAGCGGGTGCCGCTCGCGTCCGAGCAATTCATGATCGCCAGCACCCAGCTTGCGCGCGAGCGGGCCGCCGATGCGCACGCCGCACGCTACCTGTTTTGCGATACCACGCCCTTGATGACAGCCATTTACAGCGACTTTTATTTTCGCGCCGTCGATACGGAACTGGCCGCGCTATGCGCCGCGCAACGCTATGACCATACCCTGGTGACGGCACCCGACAGTCCCTGGGTGGCGGACGGCTTGCAGCGCGAATCGGAGCAAGTGCGCCTGGCCATCCATGCGCGCCTGCTGGCCGAACTGGAGGCGCGGGCCATCCCCTATCTGCTGCTGACGGGCAGCCTGGAGCAGCGCCTGGCGCAAGTGGCGCAATTGCTGGGCCACTGAGACGCGTCGGGCGTATTATTTTTGCTTGTGGAAGGGCAATAGCCATTGCCTGGCAAAACCATCGGGCATGTAGTCGCCCTTGACGCCATACTTCTCCGGGAAGCCGCTCTTGCCCTTGATCGCGGTGCCGAACACATGGTCCAGGAAGGCATAGTGGGCGGCGTAATTGCGGTCGATGGCGGCATCATTCCGAGGAATGATGCCAGTGGTGGAAGTCGGGCGTGACGATCAGGTATTTCAGCGGCCCCCAGGGCAGGTGCACATTGGCGTGGTTGAACACGGCCCGGAAGCCGACAATGATGATATACACATCCATCACTTCCTTTTCAAAACCCAGCACGTAGAGCGCACCCAGCACGCCGACCCGGCTGCAAATCAATTCCAGGATGTGCTGGCGCGAACCGGCCAGCCAATCCATGGTCTTGGCCGAATGGTGCACCGCGTGGTAGCGCGACAGGAAGGGCACTTCGTGGTAGCAACGGTGGGTCCAGTATTGCGCGATATCGGCGATCAGGATGCATAGCAGCAGTTGCGGCAGGAACGGCAGCGCCTGCACGATGGCGCGCATGGTGTCGTTGGCCATCCAGCCGAACAGGCGGTGGATCGCGTAATTGACCGTCAACAGGGCCAGGCCGATGATGAAGTGGTTCACCGCGAAGTGCACTATATCGGTTTGCCACTCGCGGCGGAAAATGCTCCGGTCTTTGTAGAGGGGAATAATTTTTCCAGCGCGGCGAAGATGACGGTCGAGCCAAGCAGGTCGAGGATGAACCAGTCCAGCCCGATGTAGGGGGTATGGTCGGGGCAATCCTTGATCGGCACATGCTAAGTAAGTGCCAATAATTTATTGTGTTTTCTGGCTTCCCTATCCGGCGCAGCGGGCGCCTTGCGCAGCATCCGGCTAGGTTCGCTATAAATTCACAATAAATTCCCGACGCTTACTTAGCCGCCGAATGCGATGCAGATCAAGATCATGACGCCGGCCACCGCGTTCAAGCCGCGCTTGCGCTTGAATAGCACATTGAGCAGGCTGATGGAGCCGGCCACGACCATTGCCGCGAACAAGATGTGACGGATCGCGTCGGCCGAATAAGTGTGCCGCAATTCCGGCGTCGTCAGGTATTGCGGATAGTGGAAGGCGGCCACGCCCAGCAGGCACAGCAAGGCCAGGGTCAGCGCCAGCACGCCGCTGGCCAGACCGATGCCGGGCTTGAGCGGGCCGCTTTGATTGAGCAAGCCGGTGGTTTCGCCGACCGCGTCACTCAAGTTATCCATGACGGCCTTGGCCGGCTCTACCAGGTGTTTATCGAGCATAGGATGATCCCTCTGTTATTGTCAAAACAACAATTTCGGAGGGCGTGATAGCCGAGCCGCGTTGCCGCTGAACGGAAAATTCGCCAACCCGGCGCAAGTGGCCGGGCCGCCGTGGCGCAATCGCCGACGCGGTTTACAGCTCGGTGCGCAGCGCGAACAATTCCGGAAACAGCACCACGTCGAGCATCTTGCGCAGGTAGCTGACGCCGGCCGTGCCGCCGGTGCCGGTCTTGAAGCCGATGATGCGTTCGACCGTCGTCACGTGGCGGAAGCGCCAGAAGCGGAACGCCGTTTCCAGGTCGACCAGCTTTTCGGCCAGTTCGTACAAGGCCCAGTGCCGGGACGGGTCCTGGTAGACGGCCAGCCAGGCCGCCTTCACCGAGTCGTCGGCGCGGGTGGCCAGGGTCCAGTCGGCGTCCAGGCGCGTGGGCGCGATCGCAAAGCCCTGGCGCGCCAGCAGTTGGATCGCTTCGTCATACACCGATGGCGTGCGCAGCGCCGCGTCGAGCAGGGCGTAAGGCTCGGGCGCGGTGTTGTGGACATTGAGCAGGGCGGCGTTCTTGTTGCCGAGGATGAATTCGATCTCGCGGTATTGATAGGACTGGAAACCGGACGAGGCGCCCAGATAGGGGCGGATGGCGGTGTACTCGGGTGGCGTCATGGTGGCCAGCACATCCCAGGCGTGCACCAGCTGGTCCATGATGCGGGCCACCCGGGCCAGCATCTTGAAGGCCGGTGCCAGGTCGTCGCTGCGCAGGTTGGCGCGCACCGCGTGCATTTCGTGCAGCATCAACTTCATCCACAGCTCGCTGGTCTGGTGCTGGACGATGAACAGCATTTCATTGTGGTTGGGCGAGAGCGGGTGCTGGGCCGTCAAGATTTGGTCCAGCGCCAGATAGTCGCCATAGCTCATCGATTTGCTGAAATCCATTTGTGCGCCGTGCCAGGTGCATTCGGCTTTTTTATCAGTACTCATAGTGTTCTTTCTAGTGGAATCAGGTGACCGCGTCGCGCGCGGCGGCGATGTCGAACGCTTGTTCGTCGAGGATGTCGCGCAGAATCTCGACCGCGTCCCAGACGTCGGCGAAGCGGGTGTACAACGGCGTGAAGCCGAAGCGCATGATGGCCGGTTCGCGGTAATCGCCGATCACGCCGCGCGCAATCAGCGCCTGCATCACGGCGTAGCCGTGCGGGTGGCTGAAGCTGACCTGGCTGCCGCGCCGGGCGGGCGCGCGCGGCGTGACCAGTGCCAAAGGATGGTCGCCGCAGCGGCTTTCCACCAGTTCGATGAAGAGTTCGCTCAAGGCCAGCGACTTGGCGCGGATCGCCTGCATGGTCGTTTGCGCGAAGATATCGAGTCCGCATTCGACCAGTGCCAGCGAGACGATGGGCTGGGTGCCGCACAGGGCGCGCCGGATGCCGTCGGCTGGCGCAAAGGCGGGCGCCATGGCGAACGGCGCGGCGTGGCCCCACCAGCCCGACAGCGGCTGGCGGAAGGCGCCCTGGTGGCGCTCGGGCACCCAGATGAAGGCCGGCGCGCCGGGACCGCCGTTCAAGTATTTATAGGTGCAGCCGACCGCCAGGTCGGCGCCGTCGGCGTGCAAGTCGAGCGGCACCGCGCCGGCCGAATGGGCCAGATCCCACAGCGCCAGCGCGCCGCAGGCATGGGCGGTGGCGCTGAGGGCGCGCATATCGTGTTGATAACCGGTGCGGTAATTCACATGGGTCAGCATCAGCACGGCGCAGTCATGGTCGAGCGCCGCGTCGATCTCGGCCAGCGAGTCGACCAGCTTGACGCGGTAACCGCGTGCCAGCCACTCGGACAAGCCTTGCGCCATATAGATATCGGTCGGAAAATTGCCGCGCTCGGTGACGATGACCCGGCGCGCGCCGCGCGCCGGGTCTTGCGCCTGCATCTGCAGCGCCGCCGCCAGCGCCTTGAACAGATTGAGCGAGGTGCTGTCGGTGATGGCCACTTCGCCGGCGTGTGCCCCCAGCAGCGGCGCCAGGCGGTCGCCGAGGCGGCGCGGCAGGGCGAACCAGCCGGCTGTGTTCCAACTGCGTATCAAGTCGCGGCCCCATTCCTGGGCGATGACGTCTTGCGCGCGCGCCAGCGCCGCCTTCGGGCGCGCCCCCAGCGAGTTGCCATCGAGGTAAATTACGTCCTCGGGCAAGTCGAATTGTTCGCGCAAATGGGCCAGCGGGTCTTTCAGGTCGCGGGCGAGGCAATCGTTACGGGTGGTCATGGCGAGGCTTTCATGGCGGAAAAGTCCTTTAAGCTTAATCTATTTTTTGACGCGCTGGGCAGTGGGGCGATATTTTCCTTGCCGCGCAACGGAAACAGTGATATTTTGCTATCGTCTTGATGTAAGGCAGGCGGGAGGTAAAAATATTTTTTAAAATAATTTTAAAAATACCCTCAAGTTCCGTTCAGCCGCGCCGTAAATGATGACATGGAAGATGCGCAGCGCTCTTTTGAAGTTTTTAAAATATTTTCAGGATTGGCCTAAAGTTCCGCGAGACGTTGCCGTTACCGTTAATGAAGGCGGTTTGATGCGGCGCAAAAAAGAGCTGCGGAAACAGCAGTTTTTACTCTCGGGCAAGATGCGATTTTGAGCTTTTTCAGTACCCATTATTCCAGGCCCCACGGGCTTGCGACCATGATTGGCTAGTGTTTGTCAGACAAACACCTACCGGTCCACCCTGCTATTTGCGGACGCAAAATACAGCGAGCGTCCTCTACTGCTAAATTTGCCCGACCCTCAGAATGTATCTCACTGGCAATACGAAACAAGTGCCAGCTGATTTCAACGCATTGAGGAGATGGAAATGACTGCTAACGATATGATGGCTGAAATTCGCGACGCTAACCTGAGCTACCTGATGTTGGCGCAGCAAATGATACGCGCGGATAAAGTGACGGCTATCTTTCGTTTGGGCATAGCCGCCGACATCGCCGAGCTGATCGAAGGCATGAGCAATGCGCAAATCCTCAAGCTGGCCGGCGGCAATATGATGCTGGCCCGTTTCCGCTTCGACGATAGCGCGATCTTGGCTATGCTGACCAATTACAATAAAGACCGTAGTCTGGCCCAGTCGCACGCCGCGATCCTGATGGCCGGCCAAGCCGTCGAAGAAATCGCCTGAGTTTGCCGTCCCGCTTGCAACGTATCGTCTGGAGTAGATAAAATGGCCAAGAAAAGTGTCGTCTCGGAAGCGCAGGAAATCCGCCTTGCGATCGAATTGATACAACTCGGAGCCCGTCTACAATTGCTGGAAACCGAAGTGTCGTTGTCGCGTGAACGCTTGCTCAAGCTGTACAAGGAGTTGAAGGGCGTGTCGCCGCCGAAAGGCATGCTGCCATTTTCGACCGACTGGTTCATCACCTGGCAGCCCAATATCCATTCCTCGCTGTTCATCAATATCCATAAATTTCTGGTCGAACACGCCGGCGCCAGCGGCATCGAAGCCGTGATGAAAGCCTACAAATTATACCTCGAACAAATGCCGCCGGCGCCGGGCGAAGAGCCCTTGCTGTCGCTGACGCGGGCCTGGACCCTGGTGCGCTTTTTCAGCAGCAAGATGCTGGCCCTGGCACCGTGCAATAAATGCACCGGCAAGTTTGTCGTCAACAGCTTCGACTTGCACGCCGATTATGTGTGCGGCCTGTGCCATATGCCTTCGCGCGCCGGCAAGACCAAGAAAGCCAGGCAAGCGGCCGACCTGTCGGCTGCGGCATAGGAAGGTGCCGCGTCCACCGGCTTTGCGCGCCGCCTTGATGCAGGCGCTGGCCGCGCCGTTCACACTGTTGCTGGTCTATCTCATGGCGCGTCAGGGCGCCGCCCCATCGCTGTGCTCGGTCGCGCTATTGCAAGGTGCGCTGGCCGCATTGCTGAGTTGGCGCCGCGCCCTGGCGCCGTGGTGGCTGGCGATCCAGTTGCTGTTTCCGGTCGCGCTGCTGGGCGCGCAAGGGCTGCACGCGCCGCCGCTGTTGTTCTTGCTGGCCTTCCTCTTTCTGCTCGGCCTGTATTGGTCCACTTTCCGTACCCAGGTGCCGTTCTATCCGTCGGGGCCGGCCGTGTGGGCGGCGGTGGCGCAGGCCTTGCCGGCCCGGCCCGGCTTGCGCCTGATCGATATTGGCAGCGGCCTGGGCGGCTTGGTGCTGGAACTGGCGCGGCGCCGGCCCGATTGCACCTGCAGCGGCATCGAATTGGCGCCGTTGCCGTGGTGCGTCAGCGCGCTGCGTGCGCGCTTGGCCGGCAGCGCGGCCCGCTTCGCGCGCGGCGACTATGAGCGGCTTGACTTCGCCAGCTACGATGTGATCTTCGCCTACCTGTCGCCAGCCGCGATGGACAAGCTGTGGCAAAAGGCCGCGCGCGAGATGGGACCCGGAACCATGTTACTTAGCTATGAATTCAAGATTTTAGCGCAAGCACCGGAAAAGACCATCGCCGCCACAGAGGGCGGGCCGGCGCTGTATGTCTGGTATTTTTAAGCATTGTCCTGCGTTATTTACTTGCTCGGTGGCCATTCTCACGTTATTGTGGTCCTACACCTTGGATTTGCATATCGTGCCGGTTTCGGTCTGCGTCTCCGCCGCGCGGGAGGTGAGAGCGGGGATAGCGGCAATCCCGGACCGCGAGTCCGGCCACCTTTTGGGAGTCAGCGCACTTGTTAGTCATAATCGGATACGTGGTTGTTTGCGCTGCGGTATTTGGCGGTTTCGCGCTCAACGGCGGCCACCTTGCCGCGCTGGCGCAACCGCTGGAATTGCTGATGATAGGCGGCGCTGCGGTGGGGGCTTTTCTGGTTGGCAATAACGGCAAGGCGATCAAGGCGACGCTGGCCGCCTTGCCTTCCTTGCTGAAGGGTTCGCGCTACAACAAAGACTTGTACATGGAAATGATGTCCTTGCTGTTCGACGTGCTCAGCAAGGTGCGCAAGGAAGGCTTGATGTCGATTGAAGGCGATATCGACAAGCCCGACGAAAGCCCGCTGTTCAGCAAGTATCCGGCGGTGCTGGAAGACCATCACATCATCGAATTCATGACCGATTATTTGCGCCTGATGGTGTCGGGGAATATGGATGCGTTCCAGATCGAAAATCTGATGGACAATGAAATCGAGACCCACCACCACGAGGGCGCGGTGCCGGCCCACTGCATCGCCAAGCTGGGCGACGGCTTGCCCGCCTTCGGCATTGTGGCGGCCGTGATGGGGGTGGTGCATACCATGGAATCGGTGGGAATTCCGCCGGCCGAGCTGGGCATCCTGATCGCCCATGCGCTAGTTGGCACCTTCCTCGGTATTTTGCTCGCTTACGGCTTCGTGGGGCCGCTGGCGAGCTTGCTGGAACAGAAATTGGAAGAGTCGAGCAAGATGTTTCAATGCGTCAAGGTGACGCTGTTGGCCAGCTTGAACGGCTATGCGCCGGCGCTGGCGGTCGAATTCGGCCGCAAGGTATTGTATTCGACCGAGCGCCCGACTTTTGGCGAGCTCGAGGAGCACATCAAGAAATCGAAGACCAAATAATGAATCAGCCGCGGCATAGAAGAGGGGGACGACATGGCGGATGAAGGCTTGCGCCCGATTATCGTCAAGCGCATCAAGAAGACGGCTGGCGGCCACCACGGCGGCGCCTGGAAAATTGCGTATGCCGACTTCGTGACCGCGATGATGGCCTTTTTCCTGCTGATGTGGCTGCTGGGTTCGACCGCCAAGGGCGACTTGAACGGCATTTCCGAATTTTTCAAGACGCCGCTGAAGGTGGCGATGGCGGGCGGCTCCGGTAGCGGCGACAGTTCCTCGGTGATCCAGGGTGGCGGCCAGGACTTGACCCGGCAGTCAGGCCAGGTCAAGAAGGGCGACAATCCACCGCAAAAGAAAAGCTATGACCTGAAGGCCGCCAAGGCCGCGCTCGAACAGGAAGAGGTGCAGCGCCTGCAAGCGCTGAAAGCCAAGATCGAGGCCACCATCGAGGCCAATCCTGCTTTGAAGAAATACAAGAACCAGTTGCTGCTCGATATCACCAGCGAAGGCTTGCGGATTCAAATCGTCGACGAACAAAACCGTCCGATGTTTGCGCTGGCCAAGGCCGAACTGCAACCGTATACGCGTGAAATCCTGCAAGCGATCGGCTTCGTGCTGAACGAAGTGCCGAACCGCATCGGCCTGTCGGGCCACACCGATTCCACCCCGTACTTGAGCGATGTCGGTTACAGTAACTGGGAATTGTCGGCCGACCGCGCCAACGCCTCGCGCCGCGAATTGATCCTGGGTGGCATGGGGGAGGGCAAGATCTTGCGCGTGGTCGGGCTGGCCTCGGCCGCCAACCTGGACCGCAAGGATCCGTTCAACCCGATCAACCGCCGCATTAGTATTATTGTCATGAACAAGCGTACCGAAGACAACGTGATGCGCGACGGCGCCGCGCTTGAGGTACCGGCCGAGAGGCCGGCCGCCGCGGCCCCCCCGAAAAAATAGCGCGGCATTCGCTGCGGAGCGCGCCTGAACTGGGAAGACATGTTATGACGAGAAAAAAAATACTGGGGTCACATGTGAAGCGCCTGCTGTCCGGGGTGTCCGATCACGGCCGCAAGCATTTGACGGAAGTGGAAACGGATCTGGTGCAAACCGGTTTCCTGCTGGAAGAGGCGATTGAAAAATTGTCGAGCAACTTCATGGCGATCCATGCCGCCGTCAGCGCGCAACAGCACACCATCGACCTGTTGCTGGCCGGCGGCACGCCGACCCCGGAAGACGGCGCCAGGCTCGCTGCGATGCAGGGCGAGGTGGGTGGCTATGTGAACGCGGCCATCACCAGCATGCAATTCCAGGACATGACCAGCCAGTTGATCGACCGCACTCTCAAACGCGTGACGGGCTTGCGCGAATTTCTCGGCACGCTCAGCTCGCATGGCGCGGAAATGTTGCCGGAAAGCGACAATGAGGAAATTGTTGAATTGCTGGGGAAAGTCAGCATGGCGCTGGCCATCCAGAGTCTGGAATTGCGTAGCGTGCTGCGCAAGGCTGTCAGTCAACAGCATTTGGAAAGTGGTGACATCGAGCTGTTCTAGTGTAGTGTGGCAGCTGGATTGGGGCAGATGACAATGGCGGAAAAGACGCGGCTTCATGCCTTAAGAAGAGTGCGCGCGACACTAGCCGGTGTTTCAGGGGATCGGTCGAATAATGGGCGCTGTGCCCGGTTTTAAATAGTGGGAGCAAAGATGGCTAAAACGATACTCGCAGTGGACGATTCCAGCTCATTGCGCCAGATGGTGGCATTCAGCCTGAAGGCCGCCGGTTATCTGGTGGTCGAGGCGGTCGATGGCCAGGACGGTCTGGAAAAGGCGAAACTGCAGACGGTGGACCTGGTGCTGACGGACCAGAACATGCCGCGCATGGATGGTTTGCAACTCATTAAGCTGCTGCGCGAGCAACCCGCTTATCAAAAGGTGCCAATCCTGATGCTGACCACCGAGTCGTCCGACGAAATGAAGTCCAAGGGGCGGGCGGCCGGCGCCAACGGCTGGCTGGTCAAGCCTTTCGACCCGCAGCGCCTGATCGAGGTGGTCAAGAAGGTGATTGGCTGATGCCAGAGCTGGAGTGCAAAGATGCAATGCGAATTTGACGGAGTCTCCACATGACCATCGACATAAGCCAGTTTTTCCAGGTCTTTTTCGATGAAGCCGAGGAATTGCTGGCTGAAAAAGAGCGGCTGCTGCTGGCCGTGGATATCGCGGCGCCCGATCCGGAAGATCTGAACGCGATTTTCCGCACCGCCCATTCGATCAAGGGCGGCGCCTCGACGTTCGGCTTGAACGATATGACGGAAGTGACGCATATCCTGGAATCCCTGCTTGACCGTATCCGCAAGGGCGAAATGGCGCTCACCTCGGAGCATGTCGACGCCTTTCTGGCGGCCAAGGATATCCTGAAGATGCAGCTCGACGGCCACCGCCTCGGCACCCCGGTCGATTCGGACGCCGTGGCCGACGTGCGCATGATGCTGCAGTCGCTGTCGCAAGATGTGCCGGTGGCGGCCATGGTGCCGCCGCCACCCTCGTTTCACACGGCCGAGGCGAAGGTCGTGAACCACGAGGGAGGCCAGCGCTACCGCCTGGAATTGCCGAAGATGGACCAGCGCGAAGTGGTGGCGCTGGCGGCCGAACTGGGTTTGCTGGGCCATGTGTCGACGGCGCCGCTGGCCGGCGAGCGCCATCTGATGCTGGTTACCACCCATGAAAGCCTGGACGATATCATCGCGATCTGTTCTTTCGTGCTCAACCCGGACGACCTGGTGGTGTCGCGGGCGCCGCCGCTGACCCCCGCCCAGCAAGCGCTTGAGAGCGCGGCCCGGGCCGAGGTTGAGAGCGCCCTCGGCTATGGTTTCTTCGACCCGCTCGAGGCCCCCGCGCGCAGCGACGCCGGACCGGGTTATGGCTTTTTCCAGCCGCTCGAACAAATCCGCGCCGCCGCCAGCGAGTCTGGCGACGCCGAGCGCGGCTACGGTTTTTTCCAGCCGATCGAGGACATCCGCGCGGTGGCCGGCATCGTCGCCGCGCCCGAAGCGGCGCCGCTGGTGGCCGAGGCCGAGCAAGACAAGAAACCCCTCGCCAGGAAAGAAGGCGAGAAGGTGGCTCAGGGCGCCGAATCGTCGTCGATCCGGGTCTCGATTGAAAAAGTCGACCAGTTGATCAATCTGATCGGCGAACTGGTGATCACCCAGGCCATGATCGAACAGCGCGCCGACACGCTCGACCCGATGGCGCACGAACGCCTGCTCAACAGCATCGGCCAGTTGACCCGCAATACCCGCGACTTGCAGGAAGCGGTGATGTCGATCCGCATGATGCCGATGGATTTCGTGTTTTCGCGCTTCCCGCGCATGGTGCGCGACCTGGCCGCCAAGCTGGGCAAGAAAATCGATTTCATCACCAGCGGCGCGGCTACCGAACTCGACAAGGGCTTGATCGAACGCATCGTCGACCCGCTGACCCATCTGGTGCGCAACAGCATCGACCACGGGATAGAAATGCCGAGCGCCCGCGCCGCCGCCGGCAAGAGCGAGTCGGGGCGGCTGTTCCTGTCGGCCAGCCACCAGGGCGGCAATATCGTGATCGAAGTGTCGGACGATGGTGGCGGCTTGAACCGCGAGCGCATCCTGGCCAAGGCCCAGCAGCAGGGCATGGCGGTGTCGGACGCGATGACGGACCCGGAAGTGTGGCAATTGATCTTCGCGCCCGGCTTTTCGACCGCCGAAACCATTACCGACGTGTCCGGCCGCGGGGTCGGCATGGATGTTGTCAAGCGCAATATCGGCGCCATGGGTGGCACCGTCGAGATCCGCTCGGCCAAGGGTTTCGGCACCACCATTTCGATTTCGCTGCCCCTGACGCTGGCGATCCTGGACGGCATGTCGATCCGGGTCGGCGAGGAAGTGTATATCCTGCCGCTCGGCTATGTGATCGAATCGCTGCAGCCGGCCCCGGAAGACGTCAAGGAAATCAGCGGCAAGGGCAGGGTGGTCAAGGTGCGCGGCGAATACCTGCCCCTGATCCCGCTGTACCAGATGTTCGAGATCGCCCCGCGCTTCACCAATCCGTCCGAGGGCATTTGCGTGATCCTCGAAACGGAAGGGCGCAAGGCGGCCCTGTTTGTCGACGACCTGGTCGGTCAGCAGCAGGTGGTGGTGAAAAACCTGGAATCGAATTATCGCAAGGTGGTCGGCATTTCCGGCGCCACCATCCTGGGCGACGGCGGCGTCTCGCTGATCCTGGACGTGGCTGCGCTGATCCGCTCCTCTCGTCAGCTTGCCGACGAATCCATTTTCTCGTGACCACATAGGAGCCCTTCATGGCAGATCAACACTCATCCGCGCCGGACGGCAAGGAAATCGCCGGCCATGAGTTCCTGGCCTTTACCCTCGGTTCCGAGGAATATGGCATCGATATCCTGAAGGTGCAGGAAATCCGCGGCTATGAACTGGTCACCCGCATCGCCAACGCACCGGAGTTCATCAAGGGCGTGATCAATTTGCGCGGCATCATCATCCCGGTGGTCGACATGCGCATCAAGTTCAAGCTCGGCACCCCGGTATATGACCAGTTCACCGTGGTCATCATCCTCAATATCGGCGGGCGCATTGTCGGCATGGTGGTCGACAGTGTTTCCGACGTGACCACCTTGACGCCGGACCAGGTCAAGCCGGCGCCGGAAATGGGCACCGCCTTCAGTACCGATTACATGATAGGCCTGGGCACCATCGACGCGCGCATGCTGATCCTGGTGGACATCGACAAGCTGATGGCAAGCAGCGAAATGGGCTTGATGGACAAGCTCAGCGCATAGGGCCCGGTTCACGGCCCGCCAGAGGCCGGATCGACCGGTATCGCCGGCTGCGTCCAGGGCCGGCACAGGAATCAGATTTCTAGGGAGATGAACATGGGTTTGCGCGACTTTAAGATAGGTACACGTCTGGGCATCGGTTTTGGCATCATCCTGACCATTCTGGTCGCGATGGTCTTGTCCGCCAATTTCCTCAATTTCCGGAACAAGGCGCAACTGGTGACCGGCATCGAGCTATCCGACGCCAAGAATACCCAGGCTGCGGCGATGAAGAGCGCGATGCTGGAAACGGGCATCGCGATGCGCAATATCGGCTTGCAGTCGGACGTCAGCCTGATGCAAAAAGAAGAGGGCAAGGTCAAGGAACAGCGCAAGCGCTATGACGGCGCGCGCGAAAAACTGCAAAGCCTGGGCTTGGACGAAAACGAGAAAAAAGTGCTGGCCGATATCGCCGGCTTCGACCATGACGTCGACGCCGCTTTCAAGGAAGCGATCGGTCAGGTGCTGGCCTTTAACAGCGAAGGCGCGGCCAAGGTGATTGCCAGCCGCATCGACCCGCTCAATTCGCAAACCCTGGCCTCGATCAACAAGCTGCTCGAGTTGCAGCGCGTGGCGCAGCGCAAGGTGATGGACGGTTCGGTGGCCAGCGACACCAGCCTGATGCTGGTACTGTTCGCGCTGGGCGGCGTGGCCGTCGCCTTTGGCGTGGTGTGCGCGCTGTTCATCACGCGTTCCATCACCAGGCCGCTGTCGGGCGCGGTGGCGGTGGCGCAGAAAGTGGCCAGCGGCGCGCTGACCTCGCATGTGGCGGTCGAAGGCAGGGATGAAATCAGCGCCCTGCTGCAGGCGCTCAAGGACATGAACGAGAGCCTGGTGAAAACCGTCAGCGACGTGCGTTCCGGCACCGAGACCATCACCATCGCCTCGCGCGAAATCGCTTCCGGCAATGCCGACCTGTCGTCGCGCACCGAGTCGCAAGCCAGTTCGCTGGAAGAAACCGCCAGTTCGATGGAAGAGCTGACCTCGACCGTGAAGCAAAACGCCGACAATGCGCGCCAGGCCAATCAATTGGCCGTTTCGGCCTCGTCGGTGGCGGTCAAGGGCGGCAGCGTGGTCGCGCAAGTGGTCGACACCATGGGCTCGATCAAGGAAAGCTCGCGCAAGATCGTCGATATCATCGGCGTCATCGACAGCATCGCCTTCCAAACCAATATCCTGGCGCTGAACGCGGCCGTCGAGGCGGCCCGGGCCGGCGAGCAAGGGCGCGGCTTTGCGGTGGTAGCTTCCGAAGTGCGCAACCTGGCGCAGCGTTCGGCCGGCGCCGCCAAGGAAATCAAGGAATTGATCGGCGATTCGGTCGACAAGGTCGATGCCGGCAGCCGGCTGGTCGACGAGGCCGGCCAGACCATGGGCTTGATCGTCACCTCGATCAAGCAAGTGGCCGACATCATGGGCGAGATCACGGCCGCCACGCTGGAGCAGAGCAATGGCATCGAGGAAATCAACCAGGCCATCACGCAGATGGATGAAATGACCCAGCAAAACGCGGCCCTGGTGGAGCAGGCCGCCGCCGCCGCCGAAAGCATGCAGGAACAGTCGCAGAAGCTGTCGCATGCGGTCAGCATCTTCAAGCTCGACGGCGACGAGTCGGCCGCGTCCGCGAGCGCACACCCGGCGCCGGCGCCGTCCCGTCCCGTCCCGGCGCGCGCCCCTGTCCCTGCGCGCAGCGTGGCCCGCGCTCCGGCTCTTGCCGCGTCGGCCCGCCAGCCCGCGAAGGCCGCTAGCGCGCCGCGTGCGGCCACGCTGGCCGCGCCAAAGAAACTCGCCGCCGCCGCCGGCGACGAGTGGGAGGAATTTTGATGGCGCGCCGCGCCCGTTTCACCCCTTGTTTTCGCAGTGACACAGAAAGTAAGACACATGTCGCACAATAAAACGGATACCGTCAAGGAATTCGATTTCACGGTCAAGGATTTTGAACGGGTCCGCGCCATCATTTATAAGCGGGCCGGGATTGCGCTGGCCGACAGCAAGCAGGAAATGGTGTACAGCCGGCTGGCCCGGCGTCTGCGCGCGACCGCCATTTCCTCGTTCTCGAAATACCTCGACGACCTGGAAGCGGGCCGCCTGGGCGATGAGTGGGAAGCGTTCACGAATGCCTTGACCACCAATCTGACCTCGTTTTTCCGCGAAGCCCACCATTTTCCACTGCTGGCCGAGCACGTGAAAAAAATTGGCGGCCCGGTCACGATCTGGTGTTCGGCCAGCTCCACCGGGGAAGAGCCGTATTCGATCGCGATGACGGTGTGCGAAGCCTTCAATACCTTGACGCCGCCGGTGTCCATCATTGCCACCGATATCGACACCAATGTGCTGGCCACGGGCGCCAACGGGGTCTATACCCTGGACCGGCTCGACAAGATGTCGGCGGAACGCTCGAAACGCTTTTTTTTGCGCGGCAAGGGCGACCGCGAAGGCATGGTACGCGTCCGCCCCGAATTGCGCCAATTGATCACCTTCAAGCAACTCAACCTGCTAGCCGATGGCTGGCCCCTGTCGGGCCAGTTCGACGTGATCTTTTGCCGCAATGTGATGATTTATTTCGACAAGGCCACCCAACGCAAGATCCTGGCCCGCTTCGTGCCCTTGATGAAGTCCGATGCGCTGCTGTTTGCCGGGCATTCGGAGAATTTTCTCTACGTATCGGAATCATTGAAGTTGCGCGGCAAGACGGTATATGAATTGGATGGCCGCAACGCCCCCCACGTCGCCGCATCGAACATGAGAAAGTGATATGAGCCCAGATAAAGAACAGTTTGCCACGAATGTTTACTATGACCGGACATTCGACTGTGAGGCCGCCAAGATATTGCCGGGCGAGTATTACTTCACGAATAAGGACATGTTGATCGTGACCGTGCTTGGCTCCTGCGTGTCGGCATGTATCCGCGACCGCGTCAGTGGCCTGGGCGGCATGAACCATTTCATGCTGCCCGATGGCGGCGGCGACGCCAACAGCCCGGTCTCGGCGTCGATGCGCTACGGCACCTATGCGATGGAAGTGTTGATCAATGACTTGCTCAAGGCCGGCGCGCGGCGCGAAAACATGGAAGCGAAGGTATTCGGCGGCGGCGCGGTCTTGCGCGGCTTCACGGCGATCAATGTGGGCGAACGCAACGCCGCCTTCGTGATCAACTACTTGCGTGCGGAAAAAATGCGCGTGGTGGCCGAAGACTTGAACGATATCCACCCGCGCAAGGTGTATTTTTTCCCCCGCACGGGCAAGGTGTTGGTAAAGAAATTGATGCAGTCGCATAACGACACCCTGGTCAAGCGCGAGCAGGATTATGCCAGTCGCCTCAAGGTGGCGCCGGTGGGCGGCGAGATCGAATTGTTTTAACGTAACTTTTGCGCGGGCGCGGATGCGGGGCGCGCCGAATCGGCTATAGTGCTGAGTAGATACTTAGAGGGCCAGGCCCGGAAAGTGGGATCTATGAAGATCAAAGTGTTGATCGTGGATGACTCGGCGCTGATACGCAGCGTCATGAGCGAGATCGTCAGCAGCCAGCCCGACATGGAAGTGGTGGGCGTGGCGCCCGACCCGCTGGTGGCACGCGAGCTGATCAAACAAACCAATCCCGATGTGCTCACGCTCGACGTCGAGATGCCGAAGATGGATGGCCTCGATTTCCTCGAGAAGTTGATGCGCTTGCGGCCGATGCCGGTGCTGATGGTGTCGTCCTTGACCGAGCGCGGCTCGGAAATCACGATGCGCGCGCTGGAATTGGGCGCGGTCGATTTCGTCACCAAGCCGAAGATTTCGATCCAGAGCGGGATGCGCGACTATGCCGAGATGATCGCCGACAAGATACGAGCCGCCTCGAAGGCCCGCATCCGCGCCCGCACGCTGCCGGTGGCCGGCGCGGTCGCTGCGGCGCCGCTGCCGGCACTGCGCAATCCGCTCACTTCCAGCGAAAAATTGATCATCGTCGGCGCGTCCACCGGTGGCACCGAGGCGATCCGCGAATTCCTGATGCAAATGCCGTCCGATTGCCCCGGCATCTTGATTACCCAACATATGCCGGAAGGCTTCACGCGCTCGTTTGCGCGCCGTCTCGATACACTGTGTAAGATTTCGGTGCAAGAAGCGGCCGGCGGCGAGCGCATCTTGCCGGGCCACGCTTATATCGCGCCCGGCCATTCGCATTTGACGCTCACGCGCAGCGGCGCCAATTATATGACCAAGATCGACCAGGGCGAGCCGGTGAACCGGCACCGGCCGTCGGTGGACGTGCTGTTCCGCTCGGCGGCCCAGGCGGCTGGCAAGAATGCAGTCGGCGTGATCTTGACCGGCATGGGCAAGGATGGCGCGGCCGGCATGCTGGAGATGAAGGAGGCGGGCGCGTATAATTTTGCCCAGGACGAAGCCAGTTGCGTGGTGTTCGGCATGCCGCGCGAAGCCATCGCCATGGGCGGCACCCACGAGGTGGGCGCGTTGACGGCGCTGCCCGGCATGGTGCTCGGTTATCTGGCCAAGCACGGGATGCGCGCTTTACGGGTTTAACGCACTTTTCCGCCGTTTTCCTGAGACATTGTTCGCCTAAGGGCAAGGGAAATGCTATTCTAGAAGCTGCTGCAGTGATGCCGACATCCATGCCGGCATGCATGTCGACATTATTAATAACCGCTAGAGAAACAACGGAGTAATTCATGGCTGATCCAAAGATGAAATTTTTAGTTGTTGACGATTTTTCGACGATGCGCCGCATTGTCCGGAATTTGTTGAAAGAACTGGGATACGCCAACGTTGACGAGGCAGAGGATGGTGTCATGGGCTTGGCGAAATTGCGCGCCGAGACTTTCGACTTTGTTGTGTCCGACTGGAATATGCCGAACATGGATGGTTTGACGATGTTGCAGCACATTCGCGCCGACCCGGCCCTGGCCAAACTGCCGGTTCTGATGGTGACGGCCGAAGCGAAAAAGGAAAACATCATCGCGGCCGCCCAGGCTGGCGCCAGCGGCTATGTGGTGAAACCATTTACGGCGGCGACGCTCGATGAAAAGCTTAACAAGATCTTCGAGAAACTTGAAAAAGCCGGAGCTTGATCTGAACCAAGAAACCGAGAGCGCGGTTGCAGTCGACGGCGCGGCGGTTCGAGCGAGTTGTCGCGCATGGGCCACTGCATAGGTCATAGCCGCGCGCTGCGCGACAGCCTGGGTTTTTAAGCCTGGCCGCCGGCGTTACCGGCAACCAGCCCACATGACCCGCTAGAATACGATTACTTCATGCATCAAACCAATTTCATTGTTCGCGAACCTCTGCTCGACCCCAAGCAGCGCGTCATCGGCTACGAGCTGTCGTGGCAGCAGCACGGCGCCGCGCCGTCCAGCGGCGCCGAAATGGAGGCGCTGGTCGGCTTCGTCGCCAGCCAGCTTAACGACGATGAGCGCGGCTGGCTGCTGCACGACAAACTGCTGTTCCTGGACGCGGTGCCAGCCATGCTGTCGACCGACGCCCTGTTCGACATGCCGCCCGAATTCACGGTGCTGAGCATCCAGAGCAGCGAGCTGGCCAATCCCGATACGCTGGCTGCGGTGCGCGGCTTGCGCGCCGGCGGTGTCGGCATCGCCTTGCGCGACCCCGACCCGTCGATGTTTACCAAGAACCTGGCGGGCACCGCTTCCTTCATCGAAGTGCGCTTTTCCGGCGCCGACGTGGCGGCGCAGGCGCGCGTGTTTGCCGCGCTGAAACAGTCGTCGGTGCGGATGGTAGGGCGGCCCGTGTCGACCTGGACCGATTTCGACGCTTGCGCCGCGCTCGGCCTCGACGCCTTCGTCGGCAAGCTGCACTTGACGCCGCGCCCCGGCAATCCGGTCAAGGGTTTGAATCCGGCCCAAACCGTGATCTTGCAATTGATGCAGATGGTGAAAAAAAACGCCGAGATCAAGCAATTGGAAGACGCCTTGAAGCGCGATGCCGCACTGTCGTACAAGTTGCTGCGCTTCATCAATTCAGCCAGTTTCAGTCTGGGGCGCGAAGTGCAATCGCTGCGCCAGGCGCTGGCCCTGCTGGGCTACGCGCCCCTGTACCGCTGGTTGACACTGCTGCTGGCCACGGCCAGCACCAGCGGTTACTCGCCAGTGCTGATGGAGACGGCGGTGGTGCGCGGTCGCCTGGCCGAGCTGCTCGGCGTCGCCGCGCTGGGCAAGAACGCGGCCGAAAACCTGTTCGTGGCCGGCATGTTCTCGCTGCTCGACCGTCTGCTCGGCTTGCCGATGGCGGAGGTGCTCGATACCATACAATTGCCCGACGACGTGGTCGCGGCGCTGTTGACGCGGGGCGGCCTGTATGGCCCTTATGTGGCCTTGTCGGAAGCGTGCGAACTCAATTCAGACTTGGTGTCTTCGCTGGCCGCCTCGCTCAATCTGAGTCCGCTCGACGTCAACAAGGCGCACTTGTCGGCTCTGGCTTGGGCGCAGAATATCGCCGCCTGACATGCCCGGGCATGCGCATTCAATTTGCACCACCATGCAAGAGCATGGTTTCATGGTGACCGGCCCCCTGTTCGATGTGGGGGCCGACCTGGAACGCGCGCTATCGGGCTTCTCCAATGCCGGTAGCAGGCAACTGCTGGCGCTTCCCTGGTGCGCGCAATTGGCCGCGCGCATCCTTGCGCACCCGACGATCCGGCCGGCCTTGCCACTGGATGCGGTTGCGGTGCAATGCACTTATTTCGAGAAAACCAGGGGTCAGAATTGGCTGGTGCCGTTGCACCAGGACTTGGGCATTCCCGTCATGGAAAGAGTCGACCATCCCGCATGGAGCGGCTGGTCGATGAAAGAAGGCGGGCTATTCGTTCAGCCACCGCTTGAGGTGTTGCAGCAATTGCTTGCCGTGAGAATCCATCTCGACGCCTGCGGGCTTGACGACGGGCCATTGCGGGTGGTTTCCGGTTCGCACAGGATCGGGCGGCTATCGAGTCGCGATGCTCTGCTTGAGCGTGACCGGCAAGGAGAGACTGTCTGCACCGTCGAGCGCGGCGCGGCGCTGCTCATGAAGCCACTGATATTGCACGCATCCTCGAAGGCATCCGGCCACAGTCGCAGGCGGGTCTTGCATTTTCTATTCGGGGCGGCCGTGCTACCGCATGGTTTGCGGTGGCGTTAGCTGCTGCTCTGCCATCGTATCGAAGCCGGTCTCGCGCATGCTCAGGACTTGCCAGACTTTCAAGAAAATAGAATAGAGTGTTGCTCAGATACCACTATGAGATACCGCTCTTTCGCAAGTCTCCCAGGCAGCCCTGCTGCGACATTCAGTATTTATGAATAATATGAAATAAACTGTAGGCGAAAACGAATTTCCCCCCCCCTCTGCATGGTAAGATTTCCATTTCCATTGGGTAACTTCATTATGTTTTCTAGCCTCCGCCGGCAGCTCATTCTGATCTGCGTTGTAATCGTCGCACTGGCCATGTCCGCCGTGGTGCTCGTCAATTTCATTACGGTGCGTTCGCATACCCTGGACTCGCTGAATCAACAGATTTACCAACTCTCGCAAAGCCATGCGGCCGGCATCACCGAGTGGGTCCATTCCAAGGAGGCGGCCGTCGCTTCGATGCGGCCGGCGGTGCAAGACGCTAATCCCATGCTGGTGGTCAAGGCAGCCGAACAATCGGGCGGCTTCGATCTGGCTTATATCGGCTTTGCCGACAAGCGCTCGGTCTTTTCGCAAGAACGCAAGCGGGCCGCTGATTATGACGTGACGGCCCGGCCCTGGTACATCAAGGCGGCCGCAGCTGGCGGCCCGATCATTACCTCGCCTTATATTGGCGCCAGCACCGGCAAGCTGGTGGTGACGTTTGCCGATCCGATCGGTCCGAAAGGCAATACCACCGCAGTGGCGGCGGCCGATGTTATTTTGACCGTGGTGGTGGCCAACGTGAATTCGATCAAGCCGACACCGAACAGCTTTGCTTTCCTGTTTGACGGCGACGGCAAGGTCATTGCCCACCCGGACGCGGCGATGACCCTGAAGTCGGTGACCGCGCTCGACGGCGGCTTGACGCTGCAATCGCTCGATGACACCGCGCAATCCGGCTTGAGCAGTCCCGTGACCTTGCATGGCCGCGATGCCATGGTGTATGTCACCAAGGTCGAGGGAACCGACTGGTCGTTGGCCACGGTGGTCGATCACGCCGAAGCGACGCAGGCATTGAGCGCAATGGTGATCTCGTCGGCGTTGACGGCCATCGCCGGCATCGTGCTGGCCGGGCTGGGCTTGATGATGCTGGTCAGGCGCGTATTGGTCGACTGGGAGTAATGCGGATGGGCGCAATGTCGCCTCTTCCAGTCTACGAGCAGGTTCAGCTTGCTAGTGTTTGCCACTAGCTCTTATTTATATTGATTCAACGCCGCGCGGCAAGCAAGGGGAGCAGTATCCCGGCCCTTCGCGGTAGTTTGATGTTTCTTTGGGTAAATCATCATGCTTTCTAATTTACGTCAGCAACTCATCCTGACTTGCATAGCGATCGTCGCACTGGCCATGCTGGCAGTGGGTGCGGTCAATTTCTTCACGGTACGTTCGCGCACCCTCGATTCCATCAATAGCCAGGCTTTGCAATTATCGCAAAGCCATGCCGCAGGTATTACCGAGTGGGTGCGCTCGAAGCAAGCCGCAGTGGCTTCCCTGAAGCCTGCAGCGGCCACCGCCGATCCTTTGTCCGTGATCAAGGCGGCGGAAAAGGCCGGCGACTTCGATCTGTCTTACATCGGCTTCGCAAACAAGCAAGTGATTTTTTCGCAGATACGCAATTGGCCATCGGACTATGACCCAACTATTCGTCCCTGGTATCTCCAGGCCGTGAAAGTTGGCGGACCCACCATCACCACGCCTTATCCTGACGCCGCCACCGGCAATCTGGTGGTGACGTTTGCCGAGCCGATTGGCGAGAAAGACCATGTCAGTGCCGTGGCTGCCGCCGATGTGGTGCTGACCGTGGTGGTAGCCAATGTCAATTCGATCAAGCCTACGCCGAGCAGCTATGCTTTCTTGATCGATGGCGGCGGCAACATCATCGCCCATCCCGATCCTAGCCTGACCATGAAGCCGGTGTTGACGCTGGACCCGGGATTGAATGTGCCGAGGCTGCAGGCCTTGAGCGGCTCCGGCCAGGGTAGCCCGATCGTGCTCGATGGGCGGGACATGATGTTGTACGCCACCAAGGTCGAGGGTACCGATTGGATGCTGACCACGGTACTCGACAACAAGGAAGCGACACAATCGCTCAGTTCGATGATCGGTACCTCTGCCGTGACGGCGGTGCTGGTGTTGATGCTGGCCGCCGCCGCACTGACGGTGCTGGTCCGTCGCGTCCTGATCGACTGGAAATAAGGCTGGCGCCGTCGCGGCGACTTGTCGTTCAGAACAGTGAATATAAAAATAGCGCCCTGCGGGGCGCTATTTTTTTGCGCACGAAAGGCGGCTTCAGATTTCCAGGTTGTCAATCAAGCGGGTCTGGCCCAGCTTGGCAGCGGCCAGCACCAGCAAGGGTTCGCCCTGGGCCAGGTCGCCGGCCGACGGCGGCTGCAAGTCGCTGCGCTTGCGGATCGAGATATAGTCTGGATGCCAGCCTTTCTTGCTCAGTTGCGCCATCGCCGCATGTTCCAGTTCAAAGATGTCGAGGTGGCCGCTGCGCATTTCATCGGCCACGAAGTTCAGGCTTTGATATAGGGACGGCGCTTCGGCCCGCTCGGCCGGAGTCAGGTACATATTGCGCGACGAAAGCGCCAGGCCATCGTCGGCGCGGTAAGTCTCGGCGGCGATGATTTCGGTGGGCAGCGCGAACTGGCGGCTCATGTTGCGAATGATCATCAATTGCTGGTAATCTTTTTTGCCGAACACGGCCACCCGCGGTTGCACGCAGGAAAACAGTTTCAGCACCACCGTGGTGACGCCGGTGAAAAAGCCGGGACGAAATTCGCCTTCCAGGGTGTTGCCCAGGTCGTCGGGCGGGCGCACGCGAAATTCCTGCGGCTCGGGATAGAGGTCGCGCTCGGTTGGCGCGAACAGCACGTAGACGCCTTCCTTTTCCAGTTTTTCAACGTCGGCCTGGAAGGTGCGCGGATATTTTTCAAAGTCTTCATTCGGCCCGAATTGCAGGCGGTTCACGAAGATCGAGGCGACCACCGGATCGCCATGTTTGCGCGCCAGGCGCATCAGGGACAAATGGCCTTCGTGCAAATTGCCCATCGTCGGCACAAAGGCCGTGCGCAACTGCCCGCTTAATTGATCGCGCAATTCTTCAATGGAGGAAATGATTTTCATGGATTGCTTTCGCTAGGGCTGGGATGAGGTGGAGAGAGGGCGCTCAAGCCGGCGAATACGCCAGCCTCACATAAATGGGGGCAAACGGCTCGGCTTGCGTGATTTCAATCAGGGTTTCCTTGGCCAATTCCAGCAGCGCGACGAAATTGACCACCACCACCGGCACGCCGCCAGCCGCGTCGAACAGGTCGGCAAACTCGACAAAGCGGGCCGATTGCAATTGGCGCAAGATGCTCGACATATGCTCGCGCACCGATAATTCCTGGCGGCTGATTTTGTGATGCTGGGTCAGTTTGGCGCGCTTGAGCACGTCAAGCCAGGCCGCCTGCAAATCGGCCGGGTCGACGTCGGGCCAGGTCGGCGTCAAGCTTTGCTCGATGAAAATCTGCGGCCGCACGAAGTCGCGCTCAAACTGGGGCACGGTATTCAGATCGTAGGCTGCCAGCTTGATTTGCTCGTATTCGAGCAGGCGGCGTACCAGTTCGGCGCGCGGATCGCCCGTGTCATCCTCGACGTCGCTCTTGCGCGAAGGCAGCAGCATGCGCGACTTGATTTCGATCAGCATCGCTGCCATCAAGAGATATTCGGCCGCCAGTTCCAGATTATGGATGCGGATCTGGTCGACATATTTCAGGTATTGCAGGGTGACCTGCGCCATCGGAATGTCGAGGATATTGAAATTTTGCTTGCGGATCAGGTACAGCAGCAAGTCCAGCGGGCCTTCAAAGGCTTCCAGGAAGATTTCCAGCGCGCCCGGCGGAATGTAGAGATCCGTCGGCATGCGCATCAACGGTTCGCCGTACAGGCGTGCGAAACCAACCGCGCCGGCGGCGCCATCCGGCTCGGCGACTGTCGCCACGTCTTCTGGCAACATGCTGCCCGCTCCGATCGCTTAGATCTTGCTTAGGTCTTGTTTTGGTAAACGTAGGCCTGTTGCTTGATGGCCGATTCCATCTGGCGTTCCTGCTCGCTCAAGCTGACCGGCGGCCTATCCCACAACAAGGCGCGGCCGGCGATCTGGCCCGCTTCCATGCCCGGATTCTTTTCCTTCAGCGCCTTGATGAACAAAGTGTGATCGGATTCGTACAATTGGAATTGTTTGGTGAGTTTCATATTGTCTTATTGGTGAGTCTGCAAGCGATATTTTACCGCGCCGGCGCCGCGCGGTGCTAATTCTATCGCCGGCCCGGTCTTGCCCCCGGTCTTGAGGGTATCCTTAACGTATCCGCATGCCCGGCTCCGCGCCCGGCCATGGGTTCAAGATATAGATGCCCGGTTGGGCTTTCTCGTCGGCGGCGGAGGCGGCCAGCACCATGCCTTCGGAGACGCCGAATTTCATCTTGCGGGGCGCCAGGTTGGCCACCAGCACGGTCAGCTTGCCGACCAGTTCCTCCGGCTGGTACACCGCCTTGATGCCGGAAAAGACATTGCGCAAGCGGCCTTCGCCGACGTCGAGGGTCAGGCGCAGCAATTTATCGGAACCATCCACCAGTTCGCAATTGACGATCTTGGCGATGCGCAAGTCGACCTTGTTGAAGTCATCGATCTTGATTTCCGGCGCCAGCGGCTCGATGTCGGCGGTAAGCGGCGTGGCCAGTTCGCTCGCCGCGGCGAGGCTCGCCGGGGCCGGAACCGGAACCGGTGCATCGAATAGCGCTTCGACCATCTTGGCGTCGACCCGCGTCATCAGGTGGGTATATGTGCCGATGGCGCGCCCCAGCATGGATTGGTAGACGGCGCCGCTGGCCACGTCGGTGTCGCGCCACTGCAGGCGCTCATCGTTGAGGAAGCTGGCGACGTTGGCGGCCACGGCCGGCAGCACCGGCGACAGCAAGATCGTCAATTGGCGGAACAGGATCAGGGCCGCGCTGCAAACGTCATGCAATTCGGCGAGCCTGGTGTCGTCCTTGGCCAAGATCCACGGCTTGTTTTCATCGACATATTGATTCGTGATGTCGGCGATTTCCATGATTTCGCGCAAGGCCTTGCCGAATTCCCGGTGCTCGAAATGCCTGGCGATGCTGGCCTGGCGCTCGTGGGCGACGCCGTCGACATTCACCGTCAGCGCGCGCTTGATCCAGCTTTGGGCTTGCTCCGACAGCGTACTGGCCAGTTTGCCGTCGAATTTCTTGGCGATGAAGCCGGCGCAGCGGCTGGCGATGTTGACGTATTTGCCGATCAAATCGCTGTTCACGCGGGCTACGAAGTCTTCGCCCGTGAAATCGAGGTCTTCGACTTTCGCGTTGAGCTTGAAGGCAATGTAGTAGCGCAGCCATTCCGGGTTCATGCCCAGGTTCAGGTAGCGCAGCGGCGAGATGCCGGTGCCGCGCGACTTCGACATTTTTTCATTGTTGACGGTCAAGTGGCCGTGGACATTCACGGTCAGCTTGTCGATCACCGGATGGTCGGCGAATTTCAGCATCGCGGGCCAGAATAGCAAGTGGAAAGAAACGATATCCTTGCCGATGAAGTGGATTTGCTCGGTGGCGGGGTCTTGCAGCAGGGCGTCGTAATCAATGCCTTGCTTGGCGCAATAGTTTTTCAGGCTGGCCAGGTAGCCGACCGGCGCATCCAGCCAGACATAGAAGAACTTGCCCGGCGCGTCGGGAATCGGGATGCCGAAGTAGGGCGCGTCGCGCGAAATATCCCAGTCGGCCAGCTTTTCGCCCGCCTCGCCCAGCCATTCGCTGACCTTGTTGACCATTTCCGGCTGCAAGCGGTCGGGCGTGTTCAGCCAATCCTTTAAAAATTCAAAGCAGCGCGGGTCGGATAACTTGAAGAAATATTGTTCGGACGGCTTCATGATCGGGGTCGAGCCGGTGAAGACCGAGAATGGCCGTACCAGTTCGGTCGGCTGGTAAGCGGCGCCGCACACTTCGCAATTGTCGCCATACTGGTCCTTGGCGCCGCATTTCGGGCATTCGCCCTTGATATTGCGGTCGGCCAGGAACATGCCCTTGACCGGATCGAAGAAGCGGTCGACGGTTTTGGTGACGATCAAGCCGGTATCGCGCAGCTTGCGGTAGATGCCTTGCGACAATTCGACGTTTTCCGGCGAATCGGTGGAATACCAGTTATCGAAGGCGATATGGAAGCCATCGAGGTACTGGGCCCGGCCGGCGGCGATCTTGGCGACGAATTCCTGCGGTGTGATGCCTTCTTTCTCGGCCGCGATCATGATCGGCGTGCCGTGGGTATCGTCGGCGCCGACAAAGTGCACCTCGCGTGGCGTACCACCGTCGCGTTGCATTCGCTGGAACCGGACCCAGATATCGGCCTGGATGTATTCCATCATGTGGCCAATGTGGAAGGCGGCGTTGGCGTAAGGCAGGGCAGTGGTGACGAACAGCTTGCGGGTCATGATTGATGCACTTTTTGGATGGATAAAAAAGTATTTTAACAGCGGAAGGGGCTGCTGCGCAGCCGGCCGGCCCCGGCATCCCTGATTTTTTGTCACTTTTGCGCTGGCAGTCTGTCAGACTTGAAGAATCGAAGTGAAAATTCGGCTAGACTGCGGGATCACACACGGAGATTTTCATGAGCATCACAGTAGAAGACGTCAAGGCGGCCCTGACCAGGGTGATCGATCCGAACACCACAAAAGATTTTGTTTCCTCCAAGTCAGTGAAGAACTTGAAGGTCGATGGCGGCGATATTTCGTTCGAGATTGAATTGGGTTATCCCGCCAAGAGCCAGATCGAAGCCATCCGTGCCAGCGTTCAGGCAGCCGCGCAAGCCTTGCCTGGCGCCGGCAAGGTCAGCGTGCAAGTTTATTCAAAGATTATTTCGCACACGGTGCAGCGCGGCTTGAAACTGATGCCGAACGTGAAAAATATCATCGCGGTGGCGTCCGGCAAGGGCGGGGTCGGCAAGTCGACCACGGCCGTCAACCTGGCGCTGGCCCTGGCGGCCGAAGGGGCGGCCGTCGGCATGCTCGACGCCGACATTTATGGCCCCTCGCAACCGATGATGCTGGGCATTAGCGGGCGCCCGGAAACCACCGACGGCAAGACCATGGAGCCGCTGGAAAATTACGGTTTGCAAGTGTCGTCGATCGGCTTCATGATCGACCCCGACGAGCCGATGGTGTGGCGCGGCCCGATGGTCACGCAAGCCTTGCAGCAATTGCTGGAGCAAACCAATTGGCGCGACCTCGATTACCTGATCGTCGACATGCCGCCCGGCACCGGTGACATCCAGTTGACCCTGTCGCAAAAAGTGCCGGTGACGGGCGCGGTGATTGTCACGACGCCGCAAGACATTGCCCTGCTTGACGCGCGCAAGGGCTTGAAAATGTTCGAGAAAGTCGGCATTCCCATCCTCGGCATCGTGGAAAACATGAGCACCCATATCTGTTCCAATTGCGGCCATGCGGAAGCCATTTTCGGCGCCGGCGGCGGCCAAAAGATGTGCGGCGAATATGGGGTGGAATTTCTCGGTGCCTTGCCGCTGACGATGGCGATACGCCAGCAGACCGATTCCGGCAAGCCGACCGTGGTGGCCGAGCCGGATGGCCCGGTGGCGGCAATCTATAAGGAAATTGCGCGCAAGATTGCGGTCAAGGTGGCGGAAAAGGCCAAGGACTTGAGCAGCAAGTTCCCCAGCATTGTCATCAAGAACGATTGAGCACCTCATCAGGAGATTACATGATGCACATCAACAGCCCATTCTTGCGCCGCGTCGCGGCGGCCGCCATCGTCAGCACTTGCATGGCGGCCAGCGCCTTCGCGCAATCGGTATCGTTTGTCGAGCCGGCCGACGGCGCCACCGTCAGCAGCCCGTTCAAGGTCAAGTTTGCCGTGACCGGCATGGAGGTGCAGCCGGCCGGCGCGATGGCGCCGAACACGGGCCACCACCACTTGCTGATCAATGCCGCGCCGGTCAAGGCCGGCGAATCGGTGCCGACCGATGCCACCCATTTACATTTCGGCAAAGGGCAGACTGAAACGGAAGTCAGCTTGGCGCCCGGCGCTTATACACTGACCTTGCAATTTGCCAATGGCGCGCACCAATCGTATGGCCCCGCGATGAGCAAGACCATCAAAGTCACCGTGAAGTAAGCCTCGCTCTACATCAGGCAGGCTTGGCCTTCATTTGACGGGGCGCTTACTCGGCGGGTTTGAGTGGCGCCCCCGACCCTGTCGATGGATTTCTGTCGATCTCGCCCCTTGCTCCCCTCCCCGATAGTCTTGCCGACTTTGAAATGTAGTCATCATTTCAATAGAGTGCCGTCCGGAATCAGTCCATGTTAGTGTCCATCGTTAACGACTACAGCATCTCCACGGTGGGCATGCTGATACTGCGCAACAGGGCGCGTACCCGCAAGGGGTGGGTCGTACCTTCCTGAATCACGGATTCACATAGCGAAGGAAATACAATGAATGCAATCGGGGTCTTCTCCGCACCACGCTCTTGGCTGCCGGGCTTGTTAATGGGCGTTTCCTTGCTTGGCTGCGGTGGCGGCGACAGCGCGCCGTCGTCCGTTCAGCTTGGTGCCATGGGCGGTAACGCCATGGCCAGTCGCTCTGCGGCGCCCGTCATCGTTTCCGAGAGCCCGGGCAACAATGCCATCAATGTGGCAACCAGTAGCAATAGCAGCAATAATATTGTGACGGGCACCGTGCTGCGTGCCACTTTCAGCCAGGCGATGGATGCCTCGACGCTGACCTCATTGCCGGCCGGCGCCTTGCTCACGTTCACCTTGAAAGACCAGAGTGGCAATAATGTGCCGGGCACCGTTGCCATGAATGCCAGCAACACGGTGGCGACCTTTACGCCGACGGCATCGGCCTTGATGCCGCACTCCCTGTATAGCGCGACCGTCAGCACGGCGGCCCGCAATAGCGCGGGCGTGGCGCTTGCCAGTCCCGTGGTGTGGAGTTTCACCACGAAGGCGACGCCGTTTACCGCGCAGGCGCCGGTTGATTTGGGGAGCGCCGGCAATTTCGTGATTTTGTCGAAGACGGGGATCTCGACCGTGCCCAATTCGGTGTTGACCGGCGATATAGGCGTGAGCCCCATCGCGCACGTCGCCATCACGGGATTTTCGGAAACCTCCAACCCGTCGAATACCTTTTCCACTTCGACCCAGGTACTGGGCAAGATCTATGCGGCCGACTATGCGGCCCCGACGCCCACTTATATGACGACCGCCATCGGTGACATGGAAATCGCTTACCGCGACGCGGCCGGACGCAGCACGCCTGACTTTACCGAGGTGGGGACGGGACAGATCGGCGGACTGACCCTGGTGCCCGGTCTGTATAAATGGGGTACCGGCGTCTCCATTTCCAGCGATGTCACCTTGTCGGGCGGGCCGAACGATGTCTGGATTTTCCAGATCGCGGGAAATATCACCCAGGCCGCCGCCGCGCATGTGACCTTGATAGGCGGCGCCCTGGCGAAGAATATTTTCTGGCAACCGGCGGGGGCGGTGACGATAGGCGCGACGGCCCATTTTGAAGGGATAGTCTTGTCGAAGACGAAGGTCGCGATGCAAACGGGCGCATCGGCCAACGGTCGGCTGTTGGCACAAACGGCGGTGACCCTCGATCAAGACACGGTCACCCAACCGGCTCCATAGGCAAGCCTGGTCCCGCTTGTGGTCGATCCCATCGGCCAAGGCGGTTCGCTCCATAGACGATAATCGCAATTTTCTCCGCCGGGCGCGACTTCCGCGCTGCGGCCCGGGCGACGCGGTAAAATAGCTTCTTTTACCCGAGCCCGATTACTTCAATGACCACTGCCTCCGCCACGCCCGTCCGCACCCGTTTCGCTCCCAGCCCGACCGGCTACCTTCATCTGGGCGGCGCGCGCACCGCGCTGTATTCCTGGGCCTATGCCCGCCACTTCGGCGGCACCTTCATTTTGCGCATCGAGGACACCGATCTGGAGCGTTCGACGCCGGAAGCGGTGCAAGCCATCATCGACGGCATGAAATGGCTTGGCCTGGAGCATGACGAAGGCCCTTTCTATCAGATGCAACGCATGGAGCGCTACCGCGAAGTGGTGGCGCAAATGCTGAAGGAAGGCACTGCCTACCTGTGTTACTCGTCGCCGGAAGAAGTCGAGGCGATGCGCGAGCGGATGCGCGCGGCCGGCGAAAAGCCGCGCTACGACGGCACCTGGCGTCCGGAAGAGGGCAAGACCTTGCCGACCGTGCCGGCCGGGCGCAAGTCGGTGGTGCGCTTCAAGAATCCGCTCGACGGCGACGTCAGCTGGGACGATGTGGTCAAGGGCAGCATCACGATCTCGAACCGCGAACTGGACGACCTGGTGATCGCGCGCCCGGACGGCACCCCGACCTATAATTTCTGCGTCGCCGTCGACGACTGGGACATGCAAATCACCCACGTGTTGCGCGGCGATGACCACGTCAACAATACCCCGCGCCAGATCAATATCTTGCGCGCGATCGGCGCCCCCTTGCCGCTCTACGGCCACTTGCCGATGATACTGGGCGCGGACGGCGAAAAACTGTCCAAGCGCCATGGCGCCGTCAGCGTCATGGATTACCCGGCCCAGGGTTATTTGCCGGAAGCGATGCTCAATTACCTGGCGCGGCTGGGCTGGAGCCATGGCGACGATGAAGTGTTTTCGATGGAGCAATTCTGCGAATGGTTCAATCTGAACCATTTGACGAAATCGGCGGCCCAGTTCAACCATGAAAAACTGGCCTGGCTGAACAATCACTATATCAAGCAAGCCGACAATGCCCGCCTGGCCGATCTGGCCCGCCCGCAGATGCTGGCCGACGGCGCCATCTTCGACGGCGCGCCCGAACTGGCCTTGGTGCTGGGCATGCTCAAGGAGCGCGTCAACACCGTCAATGAACTGGCGGCGGCCGCGATGCTGTTTTACCGCGCGCCGCAGCCGGACGCGGCCTTGTTGGCCCAGCACTTGACGGACGCCGTCAAGCCGGCGCTGGCCCAGTTTGCCGAGCGTTGCCAGGGCGTCGAGTGGAGCAAGGAAGCGCTGGCCGCGATGATCAAGGAAGTGCTGGCCGCCCACACCTTGAAGATGCCGCTGCTGGCCATGCCGCTGCGCCTGATCCTCACGGGCCAGTTGCAAACTCCGGCCATCGACGCGGTACTGCAAGTGTTCGGCCGTGCGACTGTTTTAGCCCGTTTGGCCAAATATCTCGGATAGTTGCAAAAGGGTATTTGCATCTGCGCATATCTTTGCTATACTCTTGTTTCTGCGCCAACGGGGGTATAGCTCAGCTGGGAGAGCGCTTGCATGGCATGCAAGAGGTCAGCGGTTCGATCCCGCTTACCTCCACCAGCACGAAGAAGCAATTCTCCGTTTAGGTTGAAAGTTTTGCGCAGAAGTTGTTTGGCAGTTCCGCGGTCCCCATCGTCTAGAGGCCTAGGACATCACCCTTTCACGGTGAGTACAGGGGTTCGAATCCCCTTGGGGACGCCAAAGTTGTGGCAGTTGTTTATACTATTGTTGTTGGCAGTCGCCTTACGCAGTTAGTTGAACAAAGTCGCTTAATGCGGCTTTTATTATTTCTGCGCCCGGGGGGTATAGCTCAGCTGGGAGAGCGCTTGCATGGCATGCAAGAGGTCAGCGGTTCGATCCCGCTTACCTCCACCAAAGCGCAGAAAGTAGTGGATATAGAGCAGTTCATGGTCCCCATCGTCTAGAGGCCTAGGACATCACCCTTTCACGGTGAGTACAGGGGTTCGAATCCCCTTGGGGACGCCAGGTTTCGTAGTAAAAAATCGCTCACGCGGTTTGTATTGTTCTGTGCCAGGGGGGTATAGCTCAGCTGGGAGAGCGCTTGCATGGCATGCAAGAGGTCAGCGGTTCGATCCCGCTTACCTCCACCAAAGCACAGGAAGTGTTGATAGTTGGCAGTTCATGGTCCCCATCGTCTAGAGGCCTAGGACATCACCCTTTCACGGTGAGTACAGGGGTTCGAATCCCCTTGGGGACGCCAGTTAAAGCTGGTTGTTTGTAAGATGGCAAAGCTTTTTTCGCCTTGCCGCAATGTTGATCGATCAAGTCGCCTGGTGCGGCTTTTTTTTCGTCCGCGTGATTTATTGCTCTCTTCCTTGGTGAAAAAACGGGTGTTTTCCCGGCCTTCTATTGATTTAAAGAGGTGCTTCATGGTAAGATTCGCGCACGCTTTTTTGAGGGCTAAGCCGGCCTTGAAGAGAGAGTCCGCTGAGCGGTAATCGTCAGCACAGGTCCCCATCGTCTAGAGGCCTAGGACATCACCCTTTCACGGTGAGTACAGGGGTTCGAATCCCCTTGGGGACGCCAGAATTTACTTGCAGTACCAGGTCGGGATGCGCACATCGGCATTCAGGACAGATTTCTGTCCCCATCGTCTAGAGGCCTAGGACATCACCCTTTCACGGTGAGTACAGGGGTTCGAATCCCCTTGGGGACGCCAGTTCAGCTTCTTTTTAAGAAGTAAATAAACAAGCCGCCTAGCGCGGTTTTTTTATTGCCTGAAATGGGGCGAGGATGCCATATTTCGGCATGTTCAAGCCAATATCCGGCTTAAACCGGACCGGCCGGGACGCTGTGCCGCAAGCTTGAGCGATGCGCTCGGCTTGATTCGATAAGTCAGTTAAACTATGGGCTTGCGATTGCCGGCCGCACCTCTGGAATGACATCATCAAACATGCCCGTCAATCATCCCGAAATAACCTCTCTGGCCTTATTTTGCAAAGTCGTCGATAACTATGGCGACATCGGCATTTGCTGGCGCCTGGCCAGGCAATTGCAGCAGGAGCATGGCATCGCCGTCACCTTGTGGGTCGATGATTTGGCCAGCTTTCAGCGCATCTGTCCCGATGTGGTGGTCGATGCCGGGACGCAACAGTTGGCCGGCGTGACGGTGCGTCACTGGCGCGACCAAGGCGGCGTGTTTGCGGCGGCCGATATCGCCGATATCGTGATTGAGTTTTTCGCTTGTGATATCCCGCCGGGCTATATTGCCGCGATGGTGGAGTGCGATCCGCGTCCCGTGTGGCTCAACCTGGAAGGCTTGAGCGCCGAGGAGTGGGTCGAGGGCTGCCACACCTTGCCGTCGTCGCACCCGCGCCTGCCTTTGATAAAACATTTCTTTTTTCCTGGCTTTACCAATAAGACGGGTGGCTTGCTGCGCGAATCCATACTGGAAGAGCAGCGCTTGCAATTCCAGGCGGACCAGGCGGCCATGGCGGCTTTTCTTGCCCAATTTGGCGTGATGCCGGCGGACATGGCGGCGACCAAGGTTTCCCTGTTTTGTTATCCGCACGCGCCAGTTGCGGCCTTGTTCGAGGCATGGCAAAACGGCGACGCGGCCATCGTTTGCCTGGTGCCGGAAGGAGTTGCCGTGGAGGCGATACAAACCTTTCTTGGGGTGGAGGCGAGGGCGGGAGCGGCGCTGACCCGCGGTGCGCTCACCGTGCGCGTATTGCCCTTTGTCGCGCAACCGGACTATGACAAGCTTTTATGGGCTTGCGACCTCAATTTTGTGCGCGGAGAAGATTCCTTCGTGCGCGCGCAATGGGCCGGCAAGCCCTTCGTCTGGCATATCTACCCCCAGGATGAAAATTTACACCATGTGAAATTGGCGGCGTTCTTGCGGCGCTATGCGGACAATATTGACAGCTTGATTGCCTTTTCCTCGCGCTGGAATGGTGTGGCGGACGGCAACATGATGGAGAACTGGTCCGCCCTATGGCCGGCATTCCAGGCCGAGCTGCCAAAAATCGCCTCCAGGTCCGGCAATTGGCAAGGGCAAATGCTGGCCAACGGCGATCTGGCCCGCAATTTATTGACGTTTTCCCGCTCGCTGCAGTCGGCGAAGCGTGAAAAATAGGGTAAAATGCCCGGTTAATTTACACCATATTTTTAACTCGATCAAACGTGAGCTTGCGGCGCTTTTAGCCAGGAGGCGACAGATGATTTTTATGCAACCTACTTTTTACGTACACTCCCTATGAAACCTGCAAAAGAAATTCGTGTTGGCAACATCATTATGGTTGACAGCAAGCCTATGATCGTTTTGCGTTCCGATGTCAATGGTTCGAGCCGCACCGGCTTCACCTACAAATGGAAGATGAAAAATCTTCTGACGAATAGCCCGCTGGAAAACGTATTCCGCGGCGACGACAAGTTTGACGTCATTGTCCTCGACAAAAAACCCGTGACTTATTCGTATTTCGCCGATCCATTGTTCGTGTTCATGGACACGGAATACAATCAGTATGAAATCGAAGAAGAAAACCTGGGCGATGCCTTGCACTACCTGAAAGACGGCATGGAATGCGAAGCCGTTTTTTATGATGGCAAAGCCATTTCCGTTGAATTGCCGATCACCATCGCGCGTCAAGTGTTTTACTCCGAGCCTGCAATCAAGGGCAATACTTCGGGTAACGTCTTGAAAGAAGCCCAGATTGAAAATGCCATCGAAGCGCATCGCCACACCGTTCAAGTGCCACTGTTTGTCAGCCAGGACGACGTGATTGAAATCGATACCCGCACCAATGAGTACAAACGCGTGGTTCGCAACTAAATCGCTTGCAATCAAAAAAACGCTGCCGATAGTGGGCGGCGTTTTTTTTTGCCTGTCCTCCGCCTCCGCAATAGATAAGGCCCTGTTTCCTGGGGACTTGGTGCGCGGCGATCCTAAGTAAGCGCCAATAATTTATTGTGGATGTCTGCGGCCTTGGTCGGCGCGCTGCAAGGGGGCCGCCGAGGCTTGCCCGCCCCTTGCAGTGCTCGCACTGCGTCGCAACGGGCGCCTTGCGCAGCATCCGGCTAGGTTCGCCATCAATTCACATTAAATTCCCGACGCTTACTTAGCCGCTGCGCACCAAGCCCCGCAGGCGCGCGATCAACTCGTCGCGCAGCGCATGCAACTGGTCCAGGCCATCGGCGCCGGCCTGTTCGCGCGCGTGCAGCTCGACCAGCGCCCGACCGGCCTGGTGTACTTGCGCGTGCAGCGCCAGCAACACCGTGAAATCGGCATGGCCTTCATAGCGCTTGCGGCCCTCACCCTCATGCCAGCGGCTGAAGTGGGAGTCGAGCGGATCGAGCGGCGCAGGGACGCCGCGCTCGCCGGCCACGAAAGCGTCGATGGCGCGCAACCAGTGCCGCAGTTCCACTTCGGCAAAGACAGTCATGCGGTCGCCCTGGCGCAGCGGGCGGTCGCGCCAGGCGCTCCAGGCCGGATGCGGGCGCCAGCCGGCGACCCAGGCCGGCAGCGCCGCAGCCGGCATCGGCTGGGCGATGCCATAGCCCTGCGCCAGCGCGCAACCCAATAGCAGCAGCAATTCGCCGTGGGCCACCGTTTCCACGCCCTCGGCGATGACTTGGCGCCGGAATGCGGCCGCCAGCCCGAGCACGCCTTCGATGATGGCCAGGTCTTCCGGATCTTCCAGCATGCCACGCACGAAGCTCTGGTCGATCTTCAGCCAGTCGACCGGCAGGCGCTTGAGATAGGTCAGCGAGGAGTAAGCGGTGCCGAAGTCGTCCAGCGCGAAGCGCACCCCGAGCGCGCGGCAAGCGTGCATTGCTTCCGACACCAGGGCCATGTCTTCCAGGGCGCTCGTTTCGAGAATTTCCAATTCCAGGCTGGCGGCGGGGACGTCGGGCTGGGCCGCCAGCAATGCGGACAGGCGCTGGCAAAAGTCGCTTTGCTGCAGTTGGCGCGCGCCGACATTCACGCTGACAGGCAGCACCAGGCCGGCGGCGCGCCATTCTGCCATCTGCGCCAGTGCGCGCGCGATCACCCATTCGCCCAGATCGACGCCGAGCTGGTGCTCGTTGATGAGGTGCAGGAAGGCAGCCGGCGGCAGCAAGCCGCGTTGCGGGTGCTGCCAGCGTATCAGCGCCTCGGCCCCGATCACCGCGCCGCTCTTCATGTTGACCCGCGGCTGGTAGTACAGCACGAATTGGCCCTGTTCGAGCGCGTGCCGGATGTGCTCCAGGGTTTCGCGCTCGGCCCGCTCGGCCTGGTCCTGGTCGACGTCGAACAAGTGGTAGCGGTTCTTGCCGGCCTGCTTGGCCAGGTACATGGCCTGGTCGGCGTGGCGCATCAACAGGTCGGCGTCGCCGCCATCCTGCGGGTAGAGCGTGACGCCGATGCTGGCCGAGACGCGCAGCAATTGGGCGTCGGCCGCGACCGGCTCGGCCGCCGCTTGCAGCAGGCGCCGCAGCACCGGCTCGCAATCTTGCGGCCGGTCCAGGTCGACCAGCACGGCGACGAATTCGTCGCCGCCGATGCGGGCTATCGTGTCGCCTTCGCGCAGGGCCGCCTGCATGCGCTGCGCCACGGTGATCAGGAGCGCGTCGCCGGTCTGGTGGCCGTAATGGTCGTTGATGCCCTTGAAACCGTCCAGGTCGAGGTACACCAGGGCCAGCGACTGGCCGCGGCGCTGGCTCTGGGCGATCGCGTGCTGCAGGCGGTCGGCCAGCAGCACCCGGTTCGGCAAACCGGTCAGGGCGTCGTAATGGGCGATGTATTCGAGTTGGCGCTGGTGTTCCTTGAGCGGCGTGATGTCGCTGAACAGGGCCACGTAATTCTGCGTCTTGCCGGCCGCGTCGCGCACCGCGCTGATGGTGATCATCTCGGCGTGGATTTCGCCGTTCTTGCGCCGGTTCCAGGCTTCGCCATCCCAGTGGCCGGCGTCGATCAGGGCGCGCCACATCGCCGCGTAATAGGCGGCCGGCTGGCGCCCGGAATTGAGGATGCGCGGGTTCTGGCCCTGCGCCTCCTGGTGGCTATAGCCGCTGATGCGGGTGAAGGTGTCGTTGACTTCGATGATGGCACCGTCGGCGTCGGTGATCATGATGCCTTCGCGGGCGTGGGTGAAGACGCTGGCGGCCAGTTCCAGGCGGGCTTCGGCGGCGTTCTTGTCGATCGCCAGTGCGGCCAGGCGCGCCTCTTCTTCCAGCATTTGCAGGTCGGCCGGCGCGGGCTGGCGCGCGTGGCGGTGGTAAATCGACAAGCTGCCCAGTACCTTGCCGCGCGAGCAGCGGATCGGCTGCGACCAGCGCGCGCCCAGGCCGCATTCGAAGGCCAGCGTCAGCAGCGCCGAACCGCCCGCCTGGCCGGCGATATCGGCCACGATCGCGGTGGCTTCGAGGTCGCGCTCGATGGCGGCGCCGTCGAGTGCCGCCAGGTAAGCGCCCGGCAAGCTGGGGGCGGCGCCGCAGCGCCAGCGCTTGCCCTCTTCGTCGAGCAGCAAGATGGCGCAATACATGGACGGATGGATCGCCTCGACGTCGCAGGCGATCGTTTCCAGCACTTGCTCCAGCGCGACCCTGGCGGCCATCATTTCCAGCACGCGGTTGTGGTGCTGGGCGCGCTGCTCGGCCAGCTTGCGGGCGGTGATGTCGGCGATCACGCCGACCAGGCCGCGTGCCACGCCGCCGACGTCGTGAATCCGCCGCCCGGTCAGGTGACCGAGGAATTCGGTGTCGTCGGCGCGCCAGTAGTGGCGCTCCAGGTCGACCGCCAGGATTTCGCTGCGCAGCAGGGACAGCATCTTTTGCTGGCCGCCGGCGCGCTCGGACGGGTGTACCAACTCGACGTAGCGCTTGCCGATCAGGTTCGGCAGCGGCCAGCCGAACATCTCGGCCATGCGTTGGTTGGCGTGCGTGATGTCGCCGGCCATGTCGACGAGGAAAATGGCGACGCTGGAGGTGTCGAGGATTTGCTTGAGCAGCAGCTCGCGCCCGGCCAACTCGACATTGGCTTGCGCCAGCGCCTGTTCGCCCCGTTCGCGCGCGCCGATATCGCGCTCGATGGCTTCCAGCATATGGTTGAAATGGGCGCCCAGCCGGGCCAGCTCGTTGCCGCTGCGGATGTCGCAGCGGGCCGCGTAATGGCCGCGCGCAACTTGCTCGGCGTGGCGACCGAGCTGGCCCAACGGGCGCAGCACGGCGCGCCGGGTGTAGGCGATGATGCCGCCCACGCCGAGCAAGGCGGTTGCCACCAGCGCGATCAGCAGCATGACCTGGCGTTCCAGGCGCCGTTGCAGCGCGTTCAAGTCGTTCTTGGTGCGGGCGTCGATGGCATCGGTGAAACGCTGGATGGGCGCCATGATGCTGGCCTTGGCCTCGATATAGGGGCGGCCGTACAGCAGGCCGATGGCGTGCTCGCGGTCCGCTTCCAGTCCGCTTTTCATGGCGGCGAAGGCTTGTCGCTCCAGCAGCACCAGGGCATCCGAATTGGCTTGCGACTCGCGCAGCAAATCGAATTCGCGCTCTTCGATGCCTTCGCGCCGCATCAATTCGCGCAGCGCCACGGCGCCGCCCAGTTCGCCCGGCGGGCCCTGGTCCATGCCGGCCAGATGCCAGTAAGTGGGCGAGTAGCGGCGTGGGCGCGGCAGCTGGCCATTGCGCATCGCCAGGATCTGGAAATAGCGCCGCTCATAGGCCGGGTCGGCCGTGCTGACATAGCTGCGCGCCATGCGCGTCAAGTCTTCGGAACTCTGGAATAGTTCATGGGACAGCATGATGGAACGCAGGCGGTGTTCCGCGCTGCCGGTGACGCTGTCGTGTATCCTGAGCGCTTGCATAATCACCAGTCCCATGGAAAACAAGAGCGCGATGGTGGAAACGGCGACAAATCGGCTCAGGACGCGGATTTTCATACGCGTCCGGGAGGGCGGGCGGCGAGGGCGGAGGTTGGCGTTGGGCGTCCCGGAGCGTGGCGACGCTTCGCTGGAAAACTATGCGTATCCATGTTGCTAATGATTGTATCCCAGGTCCGGGTGGCCTGGTTCGGCATTTCGCTACGGCAAGAAATTAGTGCACACTCGTCATAATGTCGGGCCGCGCGTGGCAAGCCTGAAGAATGGTTGTGATGAAAACATTGTATATATCGGGCAGAAGCCGAGCGGAAGTGGCGCGCCAGCGCCATTGCGCGGGCATTTTGCGCTATCGCAACATGATAATGTTGCTTTGCCAATGTTTCCATGCCAATATGGCTGCGCTTGCCGCACGGCACCCCGGCGCGGATTTCTTCCGCCACCGCTTCCGCAAACTTTTAAAAAGGAAAATACATGAAACAATACGGTGCTGAGTTTCTGGGGACGTTTTGGCTGGTGCTGGGCGGTTGCGGCAGCGCCGTGCTGGCGGCCACTTTCCCGGGCGTGGGGATAGGTTTGCATGGCGTGGCGCTGGCCTTCGGCTTGACGGTGCTGACCATGGCCTTTGCCATCGGCCATATCTCGGGCTGCCATTTGAATCCGGCGGTATCGATCGGCTTGTGGGCCGGCGGCCGCTTTCCCGCAGCGCAATTGCCGGCCTATATCATCGCGCAAGTGCTGGGCGCGGTGGCGGCCGGCGGCGTCTTGTTCCTGATTGCCAGCGGCGCGCCCGGCTTTGACGTCGCCAAGGGCTTCGCCTCCAACGGTTACGGCGCGCATTCGCCCGGCGGCTATTCGCTGCAGGCGGCGCTGATCACGGAAGTGGTGATGACCATGTTTTTCCTGATCGTGATCCTGGGGGCGACCGACAAGCGGGCTCCGGCCGGCTTCGCGCCTATCCCGATCGGCCTGGCTTTGACCTTGATACACTTGATCAGCATTCCCGTCACCAACACCTCGGTCAATCCGGCCCGCAGCACCGGCGTCGCGCTGTATGTTGGCGACTGGGCGCTGAGCCAATTGTGGCTGTTCTGGGTCGCGCCGATTGCCGGCGCGCTGCTGGGCGCGCTGGCCTACCGTCTCATCGCCGGCGAGAAGAAGTAAAGTCATCCGCTCCGGGTCCGGCTGCGCCTCAGGCGTCGATGAAGCGCATCTTGAAACTGCGGCCCTTGATGTTGCCGAAGTCGCGGCCCAGCGGATTGCCGCCGTTCAAGCGCTGAAAGGCTTGCCCGGCAACGCCGCGTTCGAGCGCGACATAGGTCATGAATTCAAACACATTGATCTTGCCGACCTGTTCCTTGGTCAAGCCGGCGTCGCCGGTCAGCGCGCCCAGCAAGTCGCCGGGACGCAGCTTGTCTTTCTTGCCGCCCATGATGCACAGGGTGACCATGGGCGCGGCCAGGGCCGGCGCGCCGTCATCTTCGTCCAATTCCTTGATGTCATGCCATGCCACGCTGCTATCCTGGTATTGCTCGATCAATTTGACCCATTTTTTCTCGTTCGGCGCGCACAGCGACAGGGCCAGGCCTTTTTCGCTGCCGCGTCCGGTGCGCCCGATGCGGTGGATATGCACCTCGGTGTCTTTCGAGACATCGACATTGATCACCGCGGCCAGGCTCTGAATGTCGAGGCCGCGCGCGGCGACGTCGGTTGCCACCAGCACCGAGCAACTGCGGTTGGCGAACAACACCAGGATCTCGTCGCGCTCGCGCTGTTCCAGTTCGCCGTACAGGGCCAGCGCGGAAAAGCCTTGCTGGCGCAATTCTTCGGCCAGTTCGCGGCAATGGATCTTGGTGTTGCAAAAGGCCAGGGTCGAGACCGGCTTGAAATGCTTGAGCAGCTTGCCGACGGCGGCGTTGCGGTCGTCAAAGCCAACTTCGTAAAAGCGCTGCTCGATCTGGCTATTGTCATGCTGGGCCGCGACCGTCACCTCGGCCGGATTCTCGAGGAAGGCGGCGGTGGCGCGGCGGATATCGTCCGGATACGTGGCCGAAAACAGCAGGGTCTGGCGGCGCACCGGGCAAGCGCTGACGATGCCGGCGATTTCATCGTAAAAACCCATGTCGGTCATGCGGTCGGCCTCATCGAGCACCAGGGTTTGCACATGGCCCAGGTTGAGGGTGCCGCGCCCGAGGTGGTCGCGCAGGCGGCCCGGGGTGCCGACGACGATGTGGGCGCCGTGTTCCAGCGAGGCGATTTGCGGGCGCATCGAGGTGCCGCCGGTCAAGGTCAGGATCTTGATATTGCCGGCGCTGCGGGCCAGGCGGCGCAATTCGTTGGCGACCTGGTCGGCCAGCTCGCGGGTCGGGCACAGCACCAACCCCTGCACCGCAAACCAGGCCGGATTGAGCTTGTGCAAGATGCCGATGCCGAAGGCGGCGGTCTTGCCGCTGCCCGTTTTCGCTTGCGCGATCAAGTCGCGCCCATCTAACACCGTCGGCAAGCTTTGGGCTTGGATCGTCGTCATCTCATGGTAGCCGAGCAAGTCGAGATTGGCCAGAAAGGCGGGCGTCAGCGGCAGGCTGGAAAAGGAATTCGGATTCATATGGCGGACCAGGGTAAGGATGCAGAGGGAGGGTGGGCACAGTCTAACAGCGTCTGGCGCGGCTGTGCGGATGGGGGTGGGTCGGGGTCGGATTGGCTCAGGCCGGGGCCCAGTTCGGCAAGCCCGTCAAGTCGGTATTGTCGTCGCGGCGCCAGACCGGCAAGCCGCTGGCATCGGTCGGATCGAGCAATTCCAGTTGCACCTGTTTGAGGGAAGCTTTTTTGATGCGGGCGGCGCGTTTCGGCTCGTCTGCTGCCGGCGCGACTGGCGGGGCGGCCGGCGCCGCGCCGAAACCGGGTAAATCGAAGGTCGCGTTATCTTTTTTATCTCTCATTTCAATACCTCATGCGCGCCGCTCGCATGGCGGCAGCGGGCATGCTGCATCTGCCCGCTTCAATAACAGCGGCCGTGTCCCGCTCCACGGCGACATGCCGGAGCCCGAAACGGTGCCGCAGAAAACAAAAGCCCGGCTGCGAGAGTCGGGCTCAATATAGGATCATGCCTGGGGCGGGAAACCGGGTTCCGGCCCGCATGCTTCGACGGGGACGCGGCGCTACTGCGGCCGCATCAAAGTTCGGCACGCAGTGTAGCACATTTCGCCGCTACGGCCCGGCTAAAACCGGGTCAGATCGGTTCAGCGGAAGCTCAAAGCGCCGCTCAAGTCGCCCGGCGGCAGCGCGCCGCGCGCGGCAAAGGCGGCGTTGCGCAGCGCCAGTCCTTGCAGCAGCGGCAAATCGTGCAGGCGGGTGATCAGGCGCAGGATCGAGGTGGTGTCGTAAAAACTGTGGTCGACCACGCCTTTTTTCGCATATGGCGAGACGATGATGGCCGGGATGCGCGAGCCGGGTCCCCAGCGGTCGCCCTTGGGCGGCGCCACATGATCCCACCAGCCGCCGTTTTCGTCGAAGGTGATCACGATAATCATGTCTTTCCACTGGGGCGAGTTTTTCAAATGCTCGATCACATTGGCCACATGCTGGTCGCCCGATTCGACGTCGGAATACCCGGCATGTAAATTCAGATTGCCTTGCGGCTTATAAAAGCTGACGGCGGGCAGTTTGCCGGCCACTACGTCGGCCAGGAATTTGTTCGAGATCGGGCTGTCGCCCAGGCCGCCGTCGCGCAAGTGCTGCGCGCGCGCGGCGGTGCCGGGCGCGAACTGGCGGAAGTAATTGAGCGGCTGGTGGTGGAACTGGAAGTTCGGCTTTTCGCCGCCGCCCTTGGCATCGAGCGCCGCTTGCCAGGCGCCGCCATACCAGGCCCAACTGACCGATTTTTGCGACAGCAAGTCGCCGATGGTGGGGTAAGTCTGGGGCGGCAAGGTGCTGGCATCGTTCGGATCGGCCAGGGCCGGGTCGCCGCCGGCGGCCGGCCGCACATAACTGGGCTGGAATGGAGGCGCCATCGTATTGACCGCGTACCCATCGGGCGAGATCGCGCCGTCGTTGACGAAGGTCGGCTTGCCGTCCAGCGCCGATGGCGGACAATCGGCAGCCAGCGCCAGGCGCGTGCCGGTGGGGCCGTCGGCCAGCACGGCAATCTTTTTCTTGGCCGCCGTCGAGGCGGCGTCGAAATACTCCGGCGTGCGGCCGGAAATCAAGAACTGGTGGTTCAGGTAAGAGCCGCCGAAGGCCGCCATGAAGAAGTTGTCGCACAGCGTGAATTGCCTGGCGATTTGCCACAGGCCGAGGTTGGCGCTGGTCTGGCCGTAGCGGCCCATCACCATGCCGCCCGTATTGGCCCAGGCCACGAAACCGTCATTCTTGCCGCCGTTGATTTGCATCTGGTTTTGGTAAAACAGATGCCACAGGTCGCGTGTGATGACCGCTTCCGGCAGCGGCTTGCCTTCGGCGTCGCTGAGCGTGAACGGCGCGTTCGGCAAACCCTTGATCTGCTCTTCCTTGATTTCATACTGCTTGCCGGCGATGTTTTGCGGCGTGGGCACCATGCCGCCCCAGATTTTCGGCAAGCTTGGCAAGATCGAGCCGTCGCGATCCCTTTGCGCGGTGGCCGCCGCCGGCAGCGCCGACAAGGGCGCGCTGGTGCCGGGGAAGTCGGCGAACAGATTATTGAAGCTGCGGTTTTCCAGGTAAATCACGACCACATTCTTGATGTGGGCTTTCAGCTTGGCGTCGAGCGAGCCCTTGACCACCTTGGCTTCGGCGAGCGCCGGTAGCGTGCCGACCAGGCTGGCCGCAGTGGCGGCCTGGAAAATGCGGCGGCGCGCAGGATTGCTGGGATTGTCGGCGGCATTGTCCGACGGCTGCTTGACTGCTTCTTTCACGCGCATCTCCTGATTGATACTGTTCGTCGATACCGCAGAAGCACCCGGATGGCGCGCCGTGGCATTGCAAGGCCACCACGCGGGTCGGGACTCGCGGCGAGCGAAAATTGTATCACTTGGACAAGGGATGTGTGAACTCGGATGGGTGCCTACGAGCGCAGGGCGCGTGCGGCGGATATGAAAAAACCGCTGACTCTCTTTCAAGATATCAGCGGCTTCGGCATATGGTTGCGGGGACAGGATTTGAACCTGTGACCTTCGGGTTATGAGCCCGACGAGCTGCCAGACTGCTCCACCCCGCAGACGCATTATATAGGGCTTTGTTGCAATACGCAATGATCATTGAATTCAGGCGCGCATTGAGTGAAACTTCCTGGCCGGGTTGGCGCGCATCGACTTTCGTTGGCGGGATAAAAGATGAAGAATGAGATGAAAAACCAAAAAGCCGTTGATTCCTGAAAGGCATCAACGGCTTCGTATAATTGGTTGCGGGGACAGGATTTGAACCTGTGACCTTCGGGTTATGAGCCCGACGAGCTGCCAGACTGCTCCACCCCGCAGACGCATTATATAGGGCATTGTTGCGCTGCGCAATGGTTTGTTTTTGGCGATGTTTGAAGTCCCGGTTTAGGCGGCCGCCAGGCGCCACAGCGAGGTGATTTCGGCGGCGCGCGCCGCGTGCAGGCTGTCGCCGGTATCGGCCGCGCGGGGATGGGTGGGTTTGACGTCTTGCCGCCCCAATACCTTCAGGCCGGCCGCCGCGATCCAGGCCAGCAGTTCGGCGCGCGGGCGCAAGCCCAGGTGCTCGGCCAGGTCGGACAGGATCAGCCAGCCTTCGCCGCCCGGCTCCAGATGGGCGGCCAAGCCGCTCAGGAAGCCACGCAACATGCGGCTGTCCGGATCGAAGACGGCGTATTCGATCGGCGAGCTGGGACGCGCCGGCAACCATGGCGGGTTGCACACGATCAGCGGCGCGCGCCCGGCCGGGAACAGGTCCGCTTGTACCACCTCGACCTGGTCGGCCAGTGCGAGCCGGTTCAGGTTTTCACGCGCGCAACTGAGCGCGCGCGGGTCCATGTCGGTGGCGATCACGCGCTTGACGCCGCGCTGCGCCAGCACGGCGGCCAGCACGCCGGTGCCGGTGCCGATGTCGAAGGCCAGCTCGGCGCGCGGCGGGATTGGCGCTTGCGCCACCAGGCCCACGTATTCGCTGCGGATCGGCGCGAACACGCCGTAATGCGGGTGGATGCGTTGTCCCAGCGCTTCCAGCGCGACGCCGGTGCGGCGCCATTCGTGCGCGCCGATCAAGCCCAGCAACTCACGCAGCGAGGCCACGAAAGCTTCTTCGCCGCGGCCATAGGCTTCGTTGCAGGCGAGCTTGACGTCCGGCGCCCGGCGCAGCGGAATGCCGTAGTCGGCCTCGAACGGCAGCAACAGCATGGCCAGCGTGCGTGCGCGCTGCGACTGGGCTTGGCGGTGCAGGTGGAAGGCTTCGCTGGGCGCGGGCGCGGGCGCCGGCTTGGCGGCGAGGGTGTCCTTGGCGCGTTTGCCGGCTTTGCCATGTTTATGGTCGGCGCGCCGCGCCAGCGCTTGCAGCAATTGGCGCGCGTTCTGGAAATCGCCGCGCCACAGCAGGGCGGTGCCTTCACACGCCAGGCGGTAAGCCACGTCGGCATTGGTGCGGTCGTCGGCGATGACGACTTTCTTCGGCGCCGGCATGCCGCTTTCGGAGCGCCAACGGGCCGTGCGTTCGACGCCATCTTCGATCCAATGGATCAGCGACGTCGTCATGCGCGCACCTGCGGGAAGATGACGGCGAAACGGCGCGCGGCGTGGCGCGGCGCAAAAGAAGGGAAATTCAGGGGCATGGTCGGTCAATCGAAAAGGAAGAAGGGGCGCCTGTGGCAGGCTGCGGCCCGTGGTTTATCTTCCTATTATACGTTGCCGATGCGTTGGCCGATGCGTTGGCCCATGCCTGGTCCTACGCGCGCACAACCACGCGACTGGCTTCAGGCGGCGAGCGGCGCCGGCGCGAGGCTGTCGGGCGCGAGCGGAACCGGCGCGGCGCTCGCTGGCGGCGGCGCGCCGTAGGCGTCGGCCAGGGCCTTGGCGCGGGTTTGCGCGCTGTTCTGGGCTGGCGTGGCGGCATTGGCGGGAGCTTGCGCGGTGCCGCCGTTGATCAGATTGAGCAGGCGCAGTTTCAGTGTGCCCGACGGTGCAGCGGCGCCATTTTGCTGGGTGCCGGACACGTCGCCTTGCAATTCCTGGCCGAGCAGTTTGAACAGGTCGCTCAAATTACCGGGGAAGGGCACATGCGGCAGCTCGACCGTCGGCAGGGCCGCACTCGCGCCGCCATCTGCGGCGCCGTTGCCGACCTTATTGGCAGCGCCATTGGAAGCGCTATTGGCGCTATTGGTGGTGTTGTCGGAAGCGGCGGCGTCGAGCGTCGACGAATATTGCACCTCGATTTCAAAGCTGAAGCTTTGGCCGTCGGCCGTGGTGATGGTGCCCTTGCCGATGAAATGCGAGCTTTCGCTCAGGCTGAGCGCGGCCGCGTCGCCGCCGCCGGCGCCTCCACTATGCTGGACTTGCGCGGCAAATCCGCTCTGGGCCGACAGGCTCACCGAGTCATATGAGATCGTGGCGCCGCTGGCCTGCTTGCCCAGCAGTTGCTGGGTGAAGCTGTTCATGAATTGTTGCGCCACGTCGACGGTGGCGTTGCCGAGGGAGTCGGTACGCTCCAGCATGCCTTGCGCGGACAGGTCGATGCCGTTTTGCGACAGCGAGACCGCATCCAGCGCGCCGCGGCTCATCAGCGCCGAATCGCCGGCGCCGCCGGTTTTGCTGCCGGCCTGCTGGCTAGCCGTGCCGAGGGCGGGAGCGGGATATTGGCGTGATCCGAGGGCGGGCAGGATGGACATGGCGGCTTGAAGAAAAGGTGGGTACGCTTGTTGTATCGGCGCCCGGCCGGATTTCTTTAGGATTTTGTTATCAATGGTGGTGGGACCAGCTGCCGTCGGCCGCTTCCAGGTAGGATTTCACGGCCTCGGCCTGGCCGGTGGCGTGGCGTTTCAGTTCGCCGCATTGGCACAAGCCCTGGTAAGGCTGAATGTGCGAGCAAGCCGACACTTTTTGCAAAAAGACTTGCACCGATTTCGAGCATTTGACGCATTTGAAGGTGAGGGTACGGGCGGGTTTCATGATGTCCTTGGGTTGCTTGAATCTATGCGGATTGCTTCGATCAGCGGGGATTTTATCATTCGCGCCGCCATCTGGCTCGGGAACTAATTGCTTGTTTGAAATGTCGCCTTGAAAGGAAATATCACGCCAATATGAGGCTGATCAGCTGTGTCGCAGCCTCCGCCGTGGCCCAGACGAGCGAAAGCGTATGCTGGTCCTGTTGGGTTAACCGCCATTGATATTTCCGTGAGGCTATAAAATGGACCAGCCAAAACCCGCACACAAGGACATCGCCAAGCCTTATCTGCGCCCCGAACTGGAACAGCGCCGGCCGCCGCCGGACCCGAAGCAGATACGGCGCGAACTTGGCTGGGGCTTGCTCAAGCTCGAACGCAACCCCCACCAGCGATAATGTCCCCCTTACTGCACCGTGACATGGCTGCGACCGCCCGCCGTCGGTTGTACCAGGATCTTGGTGGCGATGCGTTCCGTCATTTCTTGCACGTGTGAAATCACGCCCACCTTGCGGCCCATTGATTGCAAACCGTCGAGCGCATCCATGGCGACCCGTAAAGTGTCCGAATCGAGGCTGCCGAAGCCCTCGTCGATGAACAGCGATTCGACCCGCACCCGGTTCGACGACAGCGAGGCGAGTCCCAGCGCCAGCGCCAGCGAGACCAGGAACGATTCGCCGCCCGACAGCGAATGCACGGAGCGCAATTCGCCGCCCATGTCCTGGTCGCGCACCATCAGGCCCAGCGAGGGATGAGCGGGATTGTCGATGCGTTCGAGCTGGTAGCGGCGCGCCAACTGCTTCAAGTGCGCGTTGGCATAGCCGAGCAAGACGTCGAGCGTGAATTGCTGGGCGTAATTGCGGAATTTCTTGCCGTCGGCCGAGCCGATCAACTCGCTCATGCGGGCCCAGCGCTGTTCGATTTCTTCTTGCCGCCCGATCTCGGCCAGCATCGCTTGCGCGCCATGGCGGCGCGCGTCGTCCTGGGCCAGCGCCAGTTGCAGCGCCGTGGCGGCCGCGTGCGCCAGCTTGCGTTCTTCGACCAGCGCCGCCAGGGTGGCCGCCAGCGTCGCGATGGCGTCGACGCCGTCGGGCGCCTCTGCCGGCCGCTGTTGCTGGTGCAGTGCGCGCCGGCTCTGGCGCTCTTGCAGCACGGTGGCGGCGCCGGCCGCGCGCGCATCCAATTCTTGCAGGGCGGCCCGTTCGGCGCCGATTGCCTCCGGTGTCACGGCCAGCAGCGCGCGCAATTGGTGCGCGTCGTCGAGCGCTGCATCGGGCTCTTGCAGGCGGAATTGTCGCAGCCAGTCGGCCAGTTGCGTGGCGCCGTCCGTCGCCGCTTCTTGCAATGTTGCCAGGCATCGCGCCGCTTGCGCCAGCGCCTCGTCGGCGCGGGTCCGGGTTTGCTCGGCCTGGCGCAGCGCTTCTTGGCGCCCGCTCAAGCCGGCCTTGGCCAGTTCGATGGCGCCCTGCAAGCCGGTTTCGACAGCGCGCACCGGCTGACCATCCCACAGAGCCAGGCGCTGCGCCTGCATCGCCTTGAGCGCGGCGGTCAGCGTGGCCAGGGTGGCCCGCGCCAAGTTGGCATCTTGCTCGGCCTTGGCCAGCAGCGCCGCCGCCGCCTTTAATTCGACCTCGACGGTGAGCAGCGCCGCGCCGCGCTCATCCTGCGCCGCGCGCTGCGCCAGCCATTGCTTGCTATCGGCCTGGCGCGCCGCGTGAAACCGCTCCGGCGCGGCTTGCCAATTGTCTTTCCAGTCTTCGTCGGCGAAATCGGCGTGGGCAAAAGCGCTGTCGAGTTCCGCGAGCAGCGCTTGCAGGCGCAGGGCCAGCGCGGCGCCCGTCTCGTCTTGCGCCGTCCGCTCGGCGTCGAGCTTGGCCAGCCGGGCTTGCGTATCGGCCGCGGCCGCCGTCAGACGAGCGTGTTCGGCGGTCGCGTGCTCGCACGCGAGCCGGGCCTGTTCGCGCGCGGCGATGGCGCCGCGCAGCGCCTGTTCTTGTCCTTCCAGCGTTTGCAGGTCGGCTTGCGCGGCCGCGATTTGCGCGCCGAACCAGGGACCGCGCTGGTGTTCCGGCGGCGCCAGCGGCGCGGCTTGCCTGTCCCATTCCGGCGCCAGGGCATCGATGGCTGCGCTCAACAGGGCCAATTCTTCCAAGGCGGTGGCCAATTGTGCGGTGCCGCCAGCGATGACGGTGCGCGCGCTCGCCTGCAGGGCGATATTGTCTTGCGCTTGCAGGCGGCAGCGCGCCACTTCGGCTTGCAAGCCGGCCAGCATCGCCTGCAGCACGCCATCGTCGTGGCGGTAGGGATGTTCCAGCGCGCCGCAAACGGGGCAAGGCTGCTGCTCTTCCAGCGTCGCGCGCAAGGTCTTGACGTTGGCCGCGCAAGCCGCTTCGGCGCCCTTCAATGAGCGCTCCGCTTGCGCCAGTGCGCCCGTCAAAACGTCGGCCCCGGCCAGCGCCCGTGCCAGATCGGCTGCGGCCGCGTCTTGCGTTTGCCGCAATTGGCTCGCCTGGTCCAGCAACAGCGCGCGTCTGGCCTGTTTTCCGGCCAGCGCGGTCCAGGTTTTTTCCGCGCCAAGCAAGGCGTCGCGCCGGCTCTCCATTTGCCGGCGCCGCTCTGGCAGCGCCGCGTCGTCGAAGGCGGCGAGGGCGGCGCCGGCTTGTTGGCGCTGCTCTTCCAGCTCTTGCATGGTCCGGCTCGACGTTTGCATGCGGGCGCCGGCGCCGGCTTGTTCGGCGCGGCAATCGGCTGCGGCCAGGCGGGCGCCGGCCAAGGCGCGCGCCACGGTGGCCGCCTGCGCCTGCGCCTGCCCGGCTTGCGCGAACAGCACATCCCAGCGCGGCCACGCCTGCGCCAGCGTTTGCCATTGCTGATGGCGGGCCAGCCAGGCGTCGCCGCTGTCGCGTGCGGCGGCCAGTTGGCGCTGCCGCTCGGTCTCAAGCTGCGACTGGGCGCGGGCCGCTTCCAGGGTCCGGTCGGCATGCTCGCAAGCGAGTAGCGCTTGCCGCTGCGGCGCCTGCTGCGCATCGATGAGCACGTCAAGCGCCTTGGCCTGGTCCAGTTGCGGCGCGGCGGCGCGCTGCGCCAGTTCCGATTCTTGCAACTGGCCGGCGGCGCGCGCCACGGCCGCCATCGCTTCCTGCTGCGCCAGCGCCGCTTGCGCGGCATCGACCCGGCCGGCCGCCAGCGCGGCGTCGGTGAGGGCCAGCTCGGCGTCGATGCGCGCGACTTGCTCGGCCAGCGGGCGCGCCGCCTGCACGGCGCCCAGCCGGGCCAGCGCCGCGCGCCGTTCGGCTGCGGCGGCGCTCTCGAGCGCGCTCGCTTGCACGGTTTGCCACGCCATTTGTTCGCTGTGCAGCAGCTGGGCGTCGTCCTGGTGCCAGCGCGATTGCTGTTCCAGCGCGCTTTTACGCAAATCCAGTGCGGCCACGCCCGCCTCGCCCGCCGCGCCCTGTTCGGCGAGTTCGGCGCGCTGCTCCGGGGCCAGCGGTTTCTGGTCGGCCAATTTTTCCGTCAAGCGTAGCAGGGCCGCCTGTTCCTGCTTGGCGCGCTCGAAGGCGCGCATTGAAATGTCGCTGTAAATGGTGCTGCCAGTCAGCGTTTCGAGCAATTCGCCGCGCTCATTGTCTTCCGTCTTGAGGAAGGTGGAAAATTCATTCTGGGCCAACAGGACGGCACGCGTGAATTGCTCGAACGAGAGGCCGACGCGCTGTTCGATTTCGAGCTTGACTTCGGTCTTGGTGGCGCCGATCGGCTGCAGCGCCGGCAATTTCTGCAAGCTCATGGCGGTCGGCTGCAGGGCGCCCTCGGCCCGCGTGCGCGAGCGCCGCACGCTCCAGCGCGCGCGGTAGGAGGCGCCGTCGTTGCCGACGAAATCGACTTCGGCGTAGCCATCGGAGGTGCCGCGCCGCAGCAGGGTGCGGGTGTCTTGCGCAGCCACGGTTTCTTTGCCGACGTCGGGCAAGGCATTGCCGCGCCCGGCCACTTTCAGCAGGCGCGGGGTGGCGTCGTACAGGGCCAGGCACAGCGCGTCGAGCAGGGTGCTCTTGCCGGCGCCGGTGGGGCCGCTGATGGCAAACAAGCCGCTCGAGGCCAGCGGTTCGCTTTCGAAGTCGACGCAAAATTCGCCCGCCAGCGAGGCCAGGTTCTTGCCGCATATTTTCAGGATTTTCATGCGCTTTTCCGCTCCAGCATCAATTCGGCGAAGGCGCTCAATTGCTCGGCCGGGGCTGCGCTGGAATATTTTTGCAGGTACAGGCGCTGGAAGATATCGTCCGGCTGCATCTGGTCGAGCTGGTCCAACGTCGGCGCCGGGGCGCTGGCGCCGCGCGCCGCGCTGCTCGTTTCGATCTTGGCCAGGCGCACCGGCTTGCCTTCCAGCGCCGCTTCGACGCGCGCGCGCAAGCCCGGTTCGGGCGCGTCCAGGCGCACCCGCACCTCAAGGAAGGGCCAGGCCTGCGGCGCCGCCTCGGGCAATTCCAGCGCGGCCAGTTCGGCCAGCACCTGGGCCAGGGGGGCCGGCCTGGCCGGCACCCGCAGCAAAGGGACGGCGCGCGGCACCGGCAGCGCCGTGATCGCGGCCACCGCCTCGCCGTCCAGGTCGACGCGCAAAATCTGGTGCGCATAGCCGACTTCGGCGAACGACAGCGGGATCGGGCTGCCGCAATAGCGCAAGTGCTGCTGGCGGCCGACGCTCTGGGCCAGGTGCAGATGGCCCAGCGCGGCATAGGCGATGAGCGGGTCGAATATGCCGGAGGGCAGCATTTCGGCGCCGCCGATGACGATGCGGCGTTCCGAATCGTTTGACATTTCGCCGCCCACCATATGGCAATGGCCCATCGCCACGATGGCCTGGCCCGGCTGGCGCCTGGTCAGCGCCAGCGCCAGCGCCTGCCGGTACAGCAGGGCGATGCCGGCCAAATAAGGGTCGGGGCCGGGGCCGGAACCGGGACCCTCCTCGGCCGGCGCGCGCGGCACGTCGCCCGGGCGCAGGAAGGGAATCGCCAGGCACCAGGCTTCGACCGCGCCGCTCTTGCCGGTCAGCGGCAGCACCATGCGTTCGAGGTCGATGGCGCCGGCGGCGTCGCGCGCGACGTGGCCGATGACGCGGGTGCCGTGCGCTTCGAGCAAGGGGCCGGGCGCTTCCAGGCGTCCCGGCGAATCATGGTTGCCGGCGATGACGAGCAGGTTCAGGCGCGGCGCGCGCGCCCTGGCTTGCTGCAGGAAGCTGTATAACTGCAGTTGGGCGGCGGCCGAGGGGTTGGCGTTGTCGAAAATGTCGCCGGCGATCAGGAGCGCGTCGGCTTCTTGCTCGACGATGGTGTCGAGCAACCAGGCGAGAAAACATTGGTGTTCGTAGCCGCGTTCGAAATTGTGCAGGGTCTGGCCCAGATGCCAGTCGGAAGTGTGCAGCAGGCGCATAGAGGTTGGTGGCTGAGTGTGATGGGCACAATATAGCGCAATATGACGCCATGGCCGGGAGCCGGCCGGAAAATATCGATGCCGCGCGCGGCAGAAAATATACAACTACGGCCACTTCCTCATTAGAATGTGGCTCATCCTAGCCTATCGAAAGTCGTCATGCAGAGCAAAAAGCCGGATCCGGCGAAACTGGACAAGATTGTGGCCGACGCGCGCCGCGCCGCCGACCTGCGCGAGGGCGGTTACCGCGAGCGCTCGCTGAAGATGTATCCCTGGATTTGCGGCCGCTGCATGCGCGAATTCACGCGCGCCAATGTGCAGCAATTGACGGTGCATCACCGCGACCATAACCATGATAACAATCCGCCCGACGGCAGCAATTGGGAGTTGCTGTGCCTGTACTGTCACGACAACGAGCACTCGCGCTACCTGGAAGCCGATCGCGGCGCCGGGCTGCAAGCGGCCACGGTGCAGCCGGCCACCCACAATCCGTTCGCGGCGCTGGCCGGCTTGATCAAGAAGAAGGAGTAAGCCTTGGCCGAGTTGACGCTGAGCTTGCCGGCGGCGCGCGCGCTGCACCTGGCGGCGCAGGGATTGCTGCTGCGGCGGCGCGGCAAAGCGGTCAAGGCCGACCTGCTGCAGGCGATACGCCAGATGGGCGTGCTGCAAATCGATACCATCCACGTGGTCGCGCGCAGCCCTTACCTGGTGTTGTGGAGCCGCCTGGGCGACTATCCGCAGGCCTGGCTGGAGCAATTGCTGGCCGAGGGCGCGTTGTTTGAATACTGGGCCCACGAGGCCAGCTTCGTGCCGGTCGAGGATTACGGCTGGTATCGGCACCGCATGCTGGACCCGGCCGCCATGGGCTGGAAATACCCGGCCCGCTGGATGGCCGAGCGCGGCGCCGACGTCGATGCTGTGCTGCAACATATCCGCCTCAACGGCCCGACCCGCTCGGCCGATTTCGAACGTGAAGATGGCCAGGGCAGCGGCTGGTGGGACTGGAAGCCGGAAAAGCGTTCGCTGGAAGCATTGTTTACGTCCGGCGCGCTGATGATCGCGCGGCGCCACAATTTCCAGCGCTATTACGACCTGGCCGAGCGCGTGCTGCCCGACTGGCACGATGGGCTGTTGCCGTCGCCGCAAGAGACGCGCCGCGCGCTGCTGCTGAAAAGCGTGAAGGCGCTGGGCCTGGCCAAGGCGTCCTGGATCGGCGACTACCTGCGCACCCGCCAGCCGCGCCTGGACCCCGAGACACTGGTGGCCGAGGGCGCCTTGTTGCGGGCCACGGTCGAGGGCTGGGACGAACCGGTGTACCTGCATCCTGACCACCTGGCGCTGGCTGGACAGGCCGCCGGCGGCGCCTTGAGCGCCAGTCTGACGACGATCTTGTCGCCGTTCGATCCGGTGGTGTGGGACCGGCGCCGGGCGCTGGAATTGTTCGGTTTCGACTACCGGCTCGAATGCTACACCCCGGCCGCCAAGCGCCGCTACGGCTACTTCACCCTGCCGATCCTGCGCCGCGGCGCGCTGGTGGGGCGGGTCGACGCCAAGGCCCACCGCGCCGACGGCATGTTCGAGCTGAAGTCGCTGGCGCTGGAGCCGGGCCTGCGCCTGAGCGCGCGCCTGGCCGAGGACGTGGCCGGCGCGTTGCGCCGCCTGGCCCACTGGCACGCCTGCCCGCTGCTGCGGCTGACGCACTGCGTCCCCGCGCAATTTGGCGCCTTGCTGCAAGCGGCATTGGCGCAGCCCACCGATCAACTGGAAAACGCCGCATGATGCTACCTGCCGCACCGGAATCCATCCTCACGGCCGCCGGCCTGCCCAAGTTCGGGCGCTACGCCGGCCAGGTCGAGCGCTTCGACTGGCAAGAACTGGCGCCGCCGCACGCGCGCGGGCGCTGCTGGCGGCGCTTCCACCACAAGCGCTGGCATTATGTCGCGCTGGCCACGCCGGACTTGTTTTGCGGCGTCGCCATCGTCGATGTCGGCTGGACCAATACCGCCTTTGCCTATGTGTTCGAGCGCCGCCTGGGCAAGATCGTGGCCCAATTCTCGCAAGATGGGCTGCCCGGCCTGAGTTCCAGAATGGCGGCCCACGCCGGCGGCGCCAGCCGCTTTCGCTTCCTGTCGCGTCGCATCGACTTGCAATGCCTGGGCCAGCGCCGTTACCGCCTGGCGGTGCGCGGCGCCGATTTCGAGATCGACGCCGAATTCGGCCCCGACATGACGCCGCTGCTGCTGGCGGTGGGGCCGGTGACTGGCGGTTCGGTGCACGCGACGCAAAAGTCGGGCGGCTTGCCGCTGTGGGGTGCGGTACGCGCGGCCGGCCGCAGCCATAGCCTGGATGGCGGCGTCGCCAGCTTCGACTATTCGAACGGCTTGCTGGCGCGCCGCACCGCCTGGCAATGGGCTTCGGCGCACAGCCTGGAACTTGGCTTCAACCTGCAGGCCGGTTATTTCGGCGCCCATGAAAACGCCTTATGGCTGGATGGCCAGTTGTTCGCGCTGGGCGCGGCGCGCTTCGATTTCGATCCGCTCAAGCCGCTCGCTACCTGGCATGTGGCGACCGATGACGGCTTGCTCGACCTGCACTTCAAGCCGGAAGGGGCGCGCGCCGAGAACAAGAACTTGCTGATCGCGGCCAGCCGCTATGTGCAGCCGATCGGCACCTTCAGCGGCTGGGTGCGGGCCAGCCGCACCGCGCCCAAGCGCATCGTCACGCAACTGGTGGGCGTGACCGAGGATCATGTGTCGCGCTGGTGAACATGCACAGTGGTCCGATCGGCTACACTGGGGGCCGGCCGGGTTTGCTGAAAACGCCCGCCCATCCCCGATCACCGCCGCGCGAGGTTTTCCATGAGTATCAAAAATTTCGACAGCCTGTTCAAGCCCCGCTCGCTGGCCCTGATTGGCGCCTCCGCCAAGCCACTCGGGATAGGCGCGACGGCGCTGGCCAATTTGCTGGGCGGCGGTTTCGGCGGCCCGATCTGGCTGGTCAATCCGAAATACCATGAATTGTCCGGCCTGCGCTGCCATGCCAAGGTCAGTGCCTTGCCGCAAGCGCCCGAACTGGCCCTGATCTGCACCCCGCCGGCCACGATTCCCGGCTTGATACGCGAATTGGGCGCGCGCGGCACCAAGGCGGCCATCGTCATGACGGGCGGCCTCGATCTGCCCGGCGCCGGCGGCAAGAACGTGCGGCAAGCCATGCTGGATGCGGCCAAGCCGCACTTGCTGCGGATACTGGGGCCAGCCAGCCTGGGTTTGCTGGCGCCCCACATCGGCCTCAACGCCAGCTTCGCCCATCGCGGCGCGCTGCCCGGCAAGATCGCCTTCGTGTCGCAATCGGGCGCGCTGGCCGGCGCGGTGCTGGATTGGGCGGCGGCGCGCGGCATCGGCTTTTCCAAGTTCATCGCCCTGGGCGGCGGCGCCGACATCGATTTCGGCGATCTGCTCGATTACCTGGCCGGCGACAGCGAGACCGGCGCCATCCTCTTGTATATGCACGATTTGCGCTGCGCGCGCAAATTCATGTCGGCGGCGCGGGTGGCGGCGGGCGGCAAGCCGGTGATCGTGCTGCGGGCGGGACGGGAAGCGTCCGGCGCCGGCGGCGCCGCTTCGCAGACGGCGGCGCTGGCCGACGCCGACGCGGTGTATGACGCGGCGATCCGGCGCGCCGGCATGCTGCGCGTCCATTCGACGGAGGAATTGTTTGACGCCGTCGAAACCCTGGCCCACGCCAAGCCGCAGCGCGGCAAGCGCCTGGCCATCTTGACCAATGGCGCCGGGCTGGGCGTGATGGCGGTCGATACCCTGATCAGCGGCGGCGGCCGGCTGGCCGCGCTGTCGCCGGACACCGTGGTGCAGCTGGAGCGGGTGCTGGCGCCGGCCGACGCGCGCGCCAACCCGGTCGACGTCGGCGACGACGCCCCGCTCGAGCGCTACCTGGCCGCGCTGCGCCCGCTGCTGGCCGAGCCGCAATCGGACGCGCTGCTGCTATTGCACGCGCCAACGGCGATGGCGTCGAGCGAAGCGCTGGCGCAAGCGGTGGCGCCACTGGCGCAGGCGGCCGGCTTGACGGTGCTGTCGTGCTGGCTGGGCGGGGCGGCGGTGGCGCCGGCGCGGCAAGTGTTCGCGCGTGCCGGCCTGCCCAGTTATGACACGCCGGAAAAGGCGGTGCGCGCCTTCATGCAAATCGTCCAGTACCGGCGCAACCAGAAATTGCTGATGGAAGTGCCGGCGCAAATGCCGGCCGCGCCGCAGCGCGCGCTGGCGCGCGCCATCGTGGCGCGGGCGCTGGCGGCGGGCGCCGACGCGCTCGATGAGTGCCAGTCGAAGGCCGTGCTGGCCGCCTACGGCATCCCGGTCGTCGCCGGCGGCGTCGCGGCCGACATCGAACGGGCGCTGGCGCTGGCCTCCGAGATCGGCTATCCGGTCGCCCTGAAGATCCGCGCGCCCGGCTTGCGCCACAAGGCCGAGGTGGGCGGCGTCGCGCTCGACCTGGAAACGCCGGACATGTTGCGCGCCGCCGCCGGCGCGATGCTGGGCCGGGTCGGGCGCCTGCGGCCCGACCTGGTCCCGGGCGGCTTCACGGTGCAAGCCATGGCGCGCCGGCCGCAAGCCCAGGAATTGATCGTCGGCGTCACCGGCGACGCCGTGTTCGGCCCGGTGATCCTGGTCGGGCAGGGCGGCGCCGCAGTCGAGGTCACGGCCGACCGCGCGCTCGGCTTGCCGCCGCTGAACATGGTGCTGGCGCGCGACATGGTGAGGCGCACCCGGGTCGCGAAATTGCTGGCCGGCTATGGCGGCCGCCCGCCTGCCGACCTGGAAGCGATTTGCCGCACCTTGATCCAGGTGGCCGAACTGGCGGCCGATATCGGCGAGCTGGCCGAACTCGACATCAATCCCCTGCTGGCCGACGCCGACGGCGTGCTGGCGCTGGACGCCCGCATCGTCCTGCGGGCGGGCGCGGGCGCCGACCGGCTGGCGATCCGGCCCTATCCGCAGGAATTGGAGCAACAGATCGAATGGCAGGGCCGGCCGCTGACGTTGCGCCCGATCCGCCCCGAAGACGCGCCCCAGCATGTGGAATTTTTCAATGCGCTGGACCCGGACGATGTGCGGCTGCGCTTCTTTACGGCGATGCGCGAATTGCCGCCGGCCACGCTGGCGCGCCTGACCCAGATCGATTATGACCGGGCCATGGCGTTTATCGCCACGCGCGCCAACCTTGATGGTAAGCCGGAAACATTGGGCGTGGTGCGGGCGGTGGCCGACCCGGACAACTTTTCCGCTGAATTTGCCATCGTGGTGCGATCGGACTTGAAAGGACGGGGATTAGGGCCTATCCTGTTTGGCAAGCTGCTGGAGTATTTCCGCAGCCGGGGCACCGAGGAGTTGACTGGCGACGCCTTGTCTCAAAACATGGGCGTGCAACATCTGGTCAAGCGCTTTGGTGGCGAGGTTCACGCTTCATCCGATCCCGGTACGGTGTGTCTGCGCTTGAAGTTGCAGGCCACGCCCCTGTAACATTTCAGCACGCTGCAGCGCTTCATCACGCATCATTGTCCGGGGTTTGTCGCATATCAAGCCCCTTGTTGTCGGCTTTACTTACACTTTCCATTCCGGGTTTGAGCGCATCGCATGTTTAAGCCGAGAATCATATGTTGCTGCCGTGAATGCGGACAGTGGCTTGCTAGGGAGTAAGAATGTTAACGGCTACATATACTTTGGTTGCTTTATCGGTGGAACAAGCGAGCGTGCGGGTCAGCGTGCAATCGTTCCAACATTATGTCCAAGCCAATTTGCGGCACCAGAACAGCATCAGCCTGGCGCAACTGCAATATGCCTGCGATTGCCTGAGCCGCCTCTACCAGGCTTGCCATTGGCGCAAGATTGAGATGTATCTGATCCCCGCGATCCGCCACGCGACCCAGGAAGCGGACCGTTTGCTCGACGAATTGAGCGCCCTCAACAATGCCGCACTCGACATCGTGCGGGCCGTGCAAGAGCGCACCGGCACCATGACGGCGCATACCGACGAGCAAGTCGGCCAATTATGTTCCAGCATGGATGCGTTTTGTACAGCCCTGCTCGAACAATTGGAAAAGGAAGAGCGCGAATTGTTCAGCCTGGCGCGCAGCGTGATTTGCGGCGACGCCTGGTTTGCCATCGCCAACCAGTTCTTGCTGCACGACGCGCGCGTGGAAGACAAGCGGCGCAACAAGGCGCCCGTGATCGCGTTGCCGCTGGCGGTGGCCGATGTGTCGGCTTTCGATGTGGAGGATGAACCGTCGCCAGCCATGTTCAATGCGCGCCGGGAGTCCGGGCAGAAAGCCTGGTTGGGAAAATAACGGGGATTATTTGCAACATGTTTGCCTGGGCCAACGCGATCTTTTGCTCGATGCCCCGCGAGGCTTTGTTATGATGGCGGTTTTGACACACTCAACAGACCGCCATGTTCGATTTCCTCTTTAAGCGCTCCGCCAGCAAGCCTACCGAACCGGACGCGCAGGCGGCCGGACAGCTAGCCGCCGTCACGGCGCTAGCCGCCGCATCGCGGCGCGCCGAACAGCTCGCGCTGGCGCGGGCCGTGGCCGGCAACGAAGCGGCCGCCGCCGACTTCATCCTGAGCAGCGAATTCGCCGACGCGCGCCTGGTCGCGGCCGAACATGTCCACAGTCTGGCGCTGCTTGAGCAAGTGCATCAAGCGATGCGCAATACCGACCGCCGCGTCGCCAAGCTGATGCAGGGCCGCCTCGATTTGATCCGCCATGGCCAGGCCGAGCAGTTAAAAGCCCAGTCCAGCCTCGATGCCGCGCGCCGCATGTTGCAGGATGAAAAATTGAGTCCCAACCAGGTCGGCGAACTCGACCGTCAATGGCAAGTCATCAAGGCCGCGCCGCCCCTGCCGGAGCAATTCGCGGTCGTGCGGGCCGAATTGGCGCGGCGCCTGGAAGCGCAAGTGCAATTGCAGCGCGCCGTGATCGACGCCTTGACTCAATTGCGGGCACTGCCGGCAGCCGGCTTGGCGCCGGACGTGGCCGCGCAAGAGCTTGAACGCCTGGTGGCCGAACACGCGCTGCATGTGGCGCACGCCGAGCGCGGCTCGCTGCCGAAACATTTGCTGAGTGACTTCAGCGCGGTGCAAGCGCAGACCGGCGCCGCGTTGCTGGCGCTGCTGCGCCACCAGGCCGCCTTCGACGCGCGCCAGGTCGCGCTGAGCGAATGGCAAGGTATGGAGGGCTTGAACGGGGAACATTTGAAGCGCGCCTGGAACAGTCTGCCGGCATTGCCGGATAGTCCCCTGGCCATTGGCTTGCAGCAGCAATTCGAGGCCATCGTGGCCGCCATTCCGGTGCTGGCCAAACCGGAAAAGGTGGAACGCGCCACGCCCGATGGCGAGCAACACTTCCTGGCGGCGCTCGATGGCATGGACGCGGCCTTGCAGCAAGGTTTGCTGCATCTGGCGTCGGAACATGACAAGGTTTTGCGCGACAGCAAGCCCGGGCGCCTGACGCCGGCCCAGTCCGAACGCCTGGCCCATGTGCGTGCCGAGTTCAAGCGCCTGGCCGACTGGGCGCGCTGGGGCGGCAATGTCTCGCGCGAGGAATTGGTGAAGGCGGTGGAAGAGTTGCCGGGCCTGGAACTGGGGATGGCTGAACTGGCCAAGAAGGTGGGCAGCTTGCGCGAACGCTGGAAGTCGCTTGACACCCTGTCCGGCTCGGCCCCGAAGAGCCTGTGGGAGCGCTTCGACGCGGCCTGTTCGCTCGCCTACGCGCCGGCCGCCCTGCATTTCAAGCAATTGGCCGAAGAGCGTCATGGCAATGCAGCGAAGGCCCAGGAATTGATCGCCGAAGCGCAAGCCCTGGCCGCCGCCGGGGGGGGCGACTGGAAGCTGATCGCCGCTTCGGCCCAGCGCCTGCGGCAAGCATGGGGTCGCCTTGGCACCATCGACCGCAAGGAAAAGAAACGTCTGGACGGCGAATTTGCCGTCGCGCTGGACGCGCTGGCGGCGCCGCTGGAAGAGCAGCGCCGTATCGAAACGGCACGCCGCGAACAATTGATCGCCGAAGTGGGCTTGCTGAAGCCGATGGAGCGCAATACGGTCGACATGTTGCGCGCCCTGCAAGACAAATGGCAGGAATTGGCCAAGGCGCTGCCGCTCGAGCGGCGCGCCGAGCAAGCGCTGTGGCAGCGTTTCCGCACCGCTTGCGACGAAGTATTCGCCAAGCGCAAGGAAACGGCGCACGCCGCCGACCACGAGCGGCGCGAACACTTATTGGCGCGCGAAGCCGTGTGCGCCGGCCTGGAAACGGCCGTCTTGCCCGACGGCGAAGAGGGGCGGGCGATTGCCAACTTGCTGCGCGACGCCCGCAGCGCCTGGCAAGGGGCCGGTCCGGTGCCGCGCGCCAGCGAAGCGGCCATCGAGCAACGCTACCAGGCGGCCGTGGCGGCGCTGCAAGCCCGGGCCGATGCCATTGCCGAGCGCGCCGGCGCGGCGCAAGCCAATGCGGTACGCGACAAGCTGCGCCTGTGCCAGGCACTCGAGAACGCGCTGGCGCAGCCGGACCAGGGCGACGCAGACTGGGCCGCGCTGTGGGTCGCCTTGCCGCCCCTGGAGGCGCAATATGAACGCAGCCTGCGCGGACGCTTCGAGGCCGCGCAAGCGGCGTTGACGGGGCCGCGCGCCGCCTATGCGGCCGTGCTGGAAGCGAATCGCGGCAAACTGGCCGAAGAAGTCTTGCGGATGGAAATCGTGTCCGGCATCGATAGCGGCGCCGAATTCGCGCGCGAGCGCTTGAAGATGCAAGTCGAGGTCTTGCAATCGTCGTTGAAGTCGGGCCAGAAACCGCAGACGCCGGCCTCGCAACTATTGCAACTGTGCGCGATTGCGGCGCTGGCCGATGCACGCACGGCCGGCCGCATCGAAGTCTTGTTGCGCCGGATAGGCGGCGGGACGGCCAAATGAGCGCGGTGCGCATCCAGGCCGAAGACTTCGACCTGGGCCGCGAGGTGGCCCAATTGCGCGCCAACAATCCCAAAGTGGGCGCGGTGGTGAGCTTTGTCGGCACCGTGCGCGACTTGAACGAGGGCGCGCCCGTGGCCGCCATGGAACTCGAGCATTATCCCGGCATGACCGAACAGGCGATCGAAGCCATCGTCGCCCAGGCCAAGGGGCGCTGGCCCTTGTTCGACGCGCTGGTGATACACCGGGTCGGCCCCTTGCTGCCGATGGAACAGATCGTGCTGGTGATCACCACGGCCGCGCACCGTGGCGTGGCGTTCGCCGCTTGTGAATTCATCATCGATTACCTGAAGACCGAAGCGCCTTTGTGGAAAAAGGAAACGACCCCCGACGGCGCGCGCTGGGTGGATGCCCGCGTGACGGACGCGGCGGCCCTGGAGAAATGGGCGCCGCCGTAAATTGGCACGCGCTCGGGCACGGCGCGTTGCAGGTGCCCGGTTCTATCGCTTGCCGCTTCCCGGGCGCCACCATCTGGCGCACCTTGTTCGCTTAAATGTTTCAATTGTGGTCTTGTACGCCTTGCAAATGTTCTCTTCATCCCAATTTGACGGATAAGTTAATCATTTCGGGAGCATGTTCATGCGGCAAGATAAACTGACCACCAAGCTTCAAGAAGCCTTGGCCGACGCCCAAAGCTTGGCGGTCGGCAATGACAACCCCTATATCGAACCGGTGCATTTGCTGAACGCCCTGCTGAACCAGGACGATGGCAGCGCCCGTTCCATGTTGCAGCGCGCCGGTGTCAATGTCGGCGGCTTGAGCGCGGCCTTGAAATCGTCGCTGGAGCGCTTGCCGAAAGTGTCGGGCACAGGTGGCGACGTGCAAGTGAGTCGCGAATTTGTCGGTTTGCTCAATCTGGCCGACAAGGAAGCGCAAAAGCGCGCCGACCAGTTTGTCTCAAGCGAGATGGTATTGCTGGCCATGAGCGACGACAAGTCCGACGCCGGCAAGCTGGCGCGCGAAAACGGCTTGACCCGCAAGGCGCTGGAATCGGCGATCCAGGCCGTGCGCGGCGGTAACAAGGTCGATTCGCAAGAAGCCGAAGGCCAGCGCGAAGCCTTGAAAAAATATACCCTGGACTTGACCGAACGGGCTCGCCTGGGCAAGCTCGACCCGGTGATCGGGCGCGACGACGAGATCCGCCGCGCGATCCAGGTCTTGCAGCGCCGCACCAAGAACAATCCGGTGCTGATCGGCGAGCCTGGTGTCGGCAAGACCGCCATCGTTGAAGGCTTGGCGCAGCGCATCGTCAACGGCGAAGTGCCGGAATCGCTCAAGGGCAAGCGCGTGCTGTCGCTCGACATGGCAGCCCTGCTGGCCGGCGCCAAGTATCGTGGCGAGTTCGAGGAACGCCTCAAGTCGGTGCTCAAGGAATTGGCGATGGACGAGGGCCAGACCATTGTCTTCATCGACGAGATGCACACCATGGTGGGGGCCGGCAAGGCCGAGGGCGCGATGGATGCCGGCAATATGCTGAAACCGGCGCTGGCGCGCGGCGAACTCCATTGCGTGGGCGCGACCACGCTCGACGAATACCGCAAATACATTGAAAAAGATGCGGCGCTGGAGCGGCGCTTCCAGAAAATCCTGGTCGACGAACCATCGGTGGAAGCTACCATCGCGATCTTGCGCGGCTTGCAAGACAAATATGAATTGCACCACAAGGTGGAAATCACCGACGCCGCCATCATTGCTGCGGCCGAATTGTCGCACCGCTATATCACGGACCGCTTCCTGCCCGACAAGGCGATCGATTTGATCGACGAGGCAGCCTCGAAAATCAAGATCGAGATCGATTCCAAGCCGGAAGTGATGGACAAGCTGGAGCGCCGCTTGATCCAGTTGAAGATCGAGCGCGAAGCCGTCAAGAAGGAAAAGGACGAGGGTTCGCTGCGCCGGCTCGGCTTGATCGACGAGGAAATCGTCAAGTTGCAGCGCGAGTACAACGATTTCGAGGAAATCCTGAAGGCGGAAAAAGCCGTGGTGCAAGGCAGCACCCATATCAAGGAAGAAATCGAACGGGTCAAGCTGCAGATGGAGCAAGCCACGCGCGAAAGCAATTGGCAGAAAGTGTCGGAACTACAGTACGGCAAGTTGCCGGAACTGGAAGCCCAGCTCAAGCAAGCCGATAGCGGCGCGGCGCTGGCCGCCGACAAAGCCGGCAAGCCGAAGTTGCTGCGGACCCAGGTCGGGGCCGAGGAAATCGCCGAAGTGGTGTCGCGCGCGACCGGCATTCCCGTCTCGCGCATGATGCAGGGCGAGCGCGAGAAGCTCTTGCATATCGAGGAAAAGCTGCACGAGCGGGTGGTCGGGCAAGACGAGGCGATTTCTGCGGTGGCCGACGCGATCCGCCGTTCGCGCGCCGGACTGGGCGACCCGAACCGGCCTTACGGCTCCTTCATGTTCCTGGGGCCGACGGGGGTCGGCAAGACCGAGTTGAGCAAGGCGCTGGCGACGTTCTTGTTCGATACCGAGGAATCGATGATACGCATCGACATGAGCGAATTCATGGAGAAACATTCGGTGGCGCGCCTGATCGGCGCGCCGCCCGGCTATGTCGGCTACGATGAGGGCGGTTATCTGACCGAGGCCGTGCGGCGCAAGCCGTATAGCGTGATCTTGCTCGACGAAGTCGAAAAAGCCCATCACGATGTGTTCAATGTCTTGCTGCAGGTGCTAGACGATGGCCGTATGACGGACGGGCAAGGCCGCACCGTGGACTTCAAGAACACGGTCATTATCATGACCTCGAACCTTGGCTCGCACAAGATCCAGGCCATGGATAGCGACGATCCGGGCGTGGTCAAGCTGGCCGTGATGGCCGAGGTGCGCTCGCATTTCCGGCCCGAATTCATCAACCGGATCGATGAGATCGTCGTCTTCCACGGCCTGGATGAAAAAAATATCGGCGCTATCGCGAAGATCCAATTGCATATCCTGGAGCAACGCCTGGCCAAGATGGAAATGGTACTGGAAGTGTCGGAAGCGGCCTTGCAAAAGATCGCGGAAGCCGGCTACGATCCCGTGTATGGGGCGCGGCCATTGAAGCGGGCCATTCAGCAGCAGATCGAAAATCCGCTCTCGAAGCTTATCCTGGAGGGCAAGTTCGGCCCGAAAGACGTGGTCAAGATCGGCGTGCATAATGGCGCGCTGGTGTTCGGCGAGGCACCGGTGGTCGATATCGGCAAGCACTAGCCAGGCAAACGCGGGCCACATGCCCGCGCTTCTTGCAGAGCCTTCGGCGCTTTTTGGCGCCGTTGTGCTTTAAACGGGGTAGGTGGCGGCGCCGTGGGGCGCCGCCGCGAATTGCGGCAATTGCTCGGCTTGCGAGGAAAAGCGTTGCAAGGCCGGATAGTCGGCCGCCTTGACCAGCTCGGGCACGCTCATTTGAATGAAATGCCAGGCGACGGCAGTGCTGACGCCCGCTTGCGTGATGGCGTCGACGGCCAATGGCTGGCGCGACAGTTCGGCTTCCAGTTCGGTGCAGGCGGCCAGCAATTGTCCCGTGACCCGATAAATCCACGGTTGATGCAGTTTTTCCGGTGGCCGCACCTTGTTCTCATAAATGATTTGCACGGCTTTTTCGCAGGCGGCCAGGGCCAGGCCGATCACGCGCAGCGCTTGCCGGCGTTGCTCCGGGTCGGCCGGCATCAAAGAGCGGCCCGGCCCGGCCCGGCTCTCGGCGTAATCGATGATCAGCGATGAATCCATCAGCACCGTGCCGTCGTCGCACACGAGCGATGGCGCCTTGACCACCGGATTAATCGCCTGAAATTGTTCAAAGGTGCTGAACACGGAAATCGAGCGGTGTTCGAACGGCAGTCCCAGCAATTGCAGCGAGACAGCCACCCGCCGCACATAGGGTGAGTCGAGCATGCCAATGAGTTGCATGATTTTCCTTTGAAAATGGTGCTTGCAGGCGGCGGTTTGGCGCCTGCCTGTAGCGATTATAGGGCCCGGCCATGCATCGCCACGTCCGATTTTGGCAGGCATGGACGATTTTCCAGGCTTCGGCCGGGGCATGGCGGCGAAATGCGGGCGCGCGGCCTCAGTCGGGCTTGCGCTTGGCGAAAAACGCCGATGGCGAGCTGCCGAAGGTTTTCTTGAACATGGCCGAGAAGGCCGACTGGCTGGCATAGCCCAGCTCGCCTGCGACCCAGGCCAGCGGCATGCCGCGCGCGATCATCGGCGCCGCGTGCGCCAGCCGCACTTGCTGGCGCCACTGGCCGAAGCTCATGCCCAGTTCGCGCTCGAACAGGCGCGCCAGCGTGCGCTCGGAGGCGCCGACCTGGCGCGCCCAATGCTCCAGAGTCTGGCTTGTGCCGGGATCGTCGAGCAGCGCCGCACACAGGGTTTTCAAGCGTTTGTCGGCTGGCAGCGGGACTCGGATGGGGAGGGTGGCCGAGCGTCCCAGTTCGTCCAGGATCAGGCCCGACAGCAGGCTGGCGCGTTCCGAGGCCAGGCCCGGATCGAGTTGGGCCAAGGCCACGATCAGCTCGCGCAGCAAGCCCGACACTTCCAGCACCTGGCAATCCTGGCCTGCGAACGGAGCCCGTTCGGCCAGGATGCACAGCGGGCGCAAACGGGTCTTTTCCAGTACCACCACTTCATGCACGACGCCGTGCGGTATCCAGATCGCGCGCAGCGGCGGCACGATCCAGCTGCTATTCAAGGCCGTGACGCGCAGCACGCCGTCGAGCGCATAGGTGACTTGCCCCCAGGGATGGCGGTGTGGGCTGAGAAATTCGTCGGCCTCCAGGTCGCGCGCCACCATCGTCACCGGATGCTCGGCCGTCGGCGTCTGCGGCGGCGGGCAGGGGCGGGTGTGGTTGACGACGGGTAGCGGCATGGCAGGTGCTTTGGCAATAATTCGATAAATTATGGCTCTTTATCTGAAAACAGTCGATGCTTTTTTATTTACACTGACTTTCCATTCAGCTAACGGAGTCAATATGAGTACCGCTACCTTGCGCCAGGATGCGCGCGTGATCGGCCTGGTCGGTCTGGCGCATGGCGTGTCGCACTTCTACCACTTGATCTTGGCCGCCCTGTTTCCCTGGCTGAAGCCGGCCTTCGCCTTGTCGTATGCGGAACTGGGCTTGTTGATGACGGTTTTCTTTGTCGTTTCCGGAGTGGGACAGGCGCTGGCCGGTTTCGTGGTCGACCGCTGCGGCGCGCGCAGCGTGCTGTTTGGCGGCATCGGCTTGCTGGGCGTGGCGGCGCTGCTGCTATCGGGCGCCAATAGTTACACCATGCTGTTACTGGGCGCCATGCTGGCGGGGGCCGGCAATAGTGTGTTCCACCCGGCCGACTATACCTTGCTGAACCAGCGCGTGTCGGCGGCGCGGCTGGCGCACGGTTTTTCCATGCATGGCATTTGCGGCAATCTCGGCTGGGCCGCCGCGCCGCTGTTCTTGACCTTCGTGGCCGGCAGGGCGGGCTGGCGCATGGCCTTGCTGTGCGCGGCCGCGCTGCCGTTTGCCGTGCTGCTGATTCTGTTTCTGAACCGCGCCGCGCTGCGTCCCGACCCCATCGTCGCGCACCCCTCCGGCCAAGCCGCTGGCGCCACCTTGGCTTTCCTGCGCCTGCCATCGGTCTGGATGTGCTTTGCCTTCTTTTTCATTACCGCCATCGCGCTGGGCGGCATCCAGAGTTTCGCCGCAGTCGGCCTGGTGGCGCTATACGGCATGTCGCTGGCCTGGGCCACCAGCGCCTACACGGCGTATATGCTGGCGTCGGCGCTGGGCATGGTGGGCGGCGGCTTCCTCGCTGCCCGCGGCGGCGAGCATGACCGTACCATTGCCGCCTCGTTTGCCGTGGCGGCCCTGCTGGCGTTGCTGCTGGCTGGCGCCGTCGTGCCGGCCTGGGCCGCAGTGCTGCTGATGGGGGCAATCGGCCTGGCGTCCGGCGTGGCCGGGCCGTCGCGCGATTTGATGATACGGGCTGCCGCGCCCAAGTATGCAACCGGGCGCGTGTACGGCGTCGTGTATTCCGGGCTCGACAGCGGCTTGGCGCTCGGTCCTTTGCTGTTTGGCGCGCTGATGGACGCCAACCGGCCAGCCTGGGTCTTTGTCTGCATTGCCGTGTTCCAGGCGCTGGCGATCGTGACGGCGGTCGGGGTCGGCGGTAAAACCCGCGCGGCGCGCCTGCAAACAGCATAAAATTACTCTTATCTCGATAAACTTTGCGGAAATGATCATGACTTTCGCCACCACCGACCTGTGCGACGACAATGCGGCATTGCTGGAAGACGGCCGCCTGGCCGTGTTGCCGCCGCTATTCGTCCATTTCGGCAAGCAACGCCAATTCTCGGGCCGCTCAAGCACCTTGAAAGTATTCGAGGACAATGCGCTGGTGCGCGCCGCGCTGGAAACACCGGGTAATGGCAATGTATTGGTGATCGATGGCGGCGGCAGCCTGCGGCGTGGCTTGGTCGGCGGGCAACTGGCTTTGCTGGCCCAGGATAATGGCTGGTCCGGCATCGTGGTGTACGGCTGCATTCGCGATAGCGAGGAAATTAATGCCTGCGAAATCGGGGTGCGGGCGCTGGCCATCCATCCGCAAAAAAGCAGCAAGAAGGGGGCTGGCGAACGCAATGTGCGGGTCCATATCGGCGGCGTGCCTGTCAACCCGGGCGACTGGATTTATGCCGACGCCGACGGCATCCTGGTGGCGCAGCAAAAACTGGCTTGATGGTTGACGCGATCATGGTGAGCGCGGCGCGACTATGCGGCAAGTTCCCGGCAATGGCCAGCACGATGCGCGCCGAAACGCTGCTGGTGTTGCTGGAGTCCAGCGATATGACTGGCGTCGAAAGCATCTTTGAGCATCGCAAGCTCGCTTTGAACACCGTCATCCGCGCCTTGATACGCAAATATGGCTGGCCGATCGAGCGCCGTGATTTTCCCGTCAATACGAACGACGGGCGCGCCGCATGGGCATCGGTATACAGCTTGCCGCAAGAAGTGATCGAGGCCGCGCTCGAAGCAGGCGGACGCGACTGGATTGCCGGCGTGAAGGCGGCCCGTAGTGCGCGCTCACGGCGTGGCACTCGCTGATGCCGGGCAGCTTGCTCGAATTCACTGTCACGGACGGTGCAGCCATGTCCACACTATCCGCGTTCGGCAGCGATACGCATGGGCGTAGCGATATAATATATCCTCCGTGTTGGCAAGCGCTCACAATCGGATGCGCACTTGGGCGGCCTTTATTTTGTACGAGAGGATGATGCCATCAAACAAATAAGGTTCAAGCAGTTCCTGGCGCTTGTCGCGATCTGCGTCTGTATGTTCGCCTTCGCACTGTTGGCCATTGAGCCGCTCTTCGACAAGGTATTGTCGCGCTTTCCCACTGGATGGCTTGCCCTCGGCTCCCTCTTCTGCACCGTGTCTGCCTTGGCCCTGCTTGCGGCGGCGCAGTGCCCTGCTTGCGGAAAGCCCTTTATTGGAAATACGATACCTGATGAAGGGGCGCCTGCCGCAAAACCGTTTACGTCGACTTGTCAGTATTGCCATTTGGAAATACCTCCTTTCTAGCATGCCATGCTTGCGCTGCACTGCTGTCGCTCACGGCAGACTGTTGCCTGACAGAAAACGCCCAAGGCAGCCGTTCACTGCCCGCAAAAAAGGGCACTCAATGAACGTCAACCACGTCGGGCCGCGTCGATCGTAGCAATGTCGATTTTCCCCATCTGCATCATCGCCTCGAAAGCGCGCTTGGCCGCCGCGCGATCAGGATCGGCGATCGCAGCGGTGAGGGCGCGCGGCGTGATTTGCCACGACAGGCCCCACTTGTCCTTGCACCAGCCGCATGCGCTTTCCTGGCCGCCGTTCCGGATAATCGCATGCCACAAGCGGTCGGTTTCGGTCTGGTCGTCGGTCGCCACCTGGAAGGAAAAAGCCTCGTTGTGCTGGAACGCCGGGCCAGTGTTCAGGCCGATACAAGCAATGCCAATCACGCTGAACTCGACCATCAAGACGTCGCCCTGTTTGCCAGCGGGATAGTCGCCGGGCGCGCGATGGATCGTACCCACTTCGCTGTCCGGAAAAGTCTCGGCGTAAAATTGCGCGGCTTCTATGGCGGTGCCGTTGAAACAAAGACAAATCGTGTTCTTGTTGACCATTTTAGTTCTCCGATGGATAACAAATACATCGCTCAAGCCATGAGAGTGCCCGATTTTCTGGGGCGGTGGCGCTCTTTAGGGGGCTAGCTGACGCGCCGTCTGAACCATCCCGCCAGCGACAACCGGTCGCGCGTCGCCGGCAGCACTTCATGCCACATGTCGGCCGACAAAAACAATACCAGCCGACCGGCCAGCGGCGCGATGTCTTGCGTGCACTTGTCGTGCGGGTGCAAGCGCAAGGCCCCACCCTGGCCGGGCAACCAGTCTTCATTGAGATAGATCACCACCGACACCGTGCGGCCGTCGTCGTCGCGAAAACGATCCAGGTGCTTCATATAGGAGGCGCTCGGCGCGTAACAGGCAAAGTGGCTTTCATACTCTTCCAATCCCAGATACAGGGATCGGTTCAAGGCAAGGCGCAAGGATTCCATGCTGCCCAGATAGCGGTCGCAGGCGGCCGACTGTCCCGCTTTCAGCCAAAGGATCTGGTCGCCGCGGATATCGGCCCGCAGTGTCGCATCGCGACCCACGCCGGCCCGCTTGAGCGCGCCGCGCCCCGCCAGGAGGCGGCATTCGGCCGCCAGGGCCAGCGTCAGGTCATTCGGCAAGAAAATATTTTGTTGTGACCAGCCATGTTCGACCAGGTCGTCGATCATATGCCGCGCATCGCCGCAGGGTTCGGGGCGAGGGGGGATTTCTACAAGCATCGTTACGCTTCTTTCGTGTAGAACGTGCTTTTACTGCTCATCGACAATCATGAGGGTGTTTGTTGAGCGATGTCGCCATGCCCGTCGCGCAAGCGCACCCGGGGAGGCGGCCATGCATGGTAACACCTTACAGATTTGCCCGAAGTGGCGGCGCCGGCCTGGCGCGAGGCGTTCGCCGAGGTGGAAGTCAAACTTCAAGGAAACGATTTTTGCCGGCGCAGACGGGCCGGGTCAGGGGCTTTTTTCACAAGGCGGGAACGTCATTTCACATTGCAAAATCCCTTGACGAGCTGAGCCAATATTTTCGTCTCACTCAGAGAAATTTCATGCCGTATCATGAAATTTGATATTCAAGCCATTGAAAACAAACGATTTTATTTAAGTTATATGTCTTATATAAGACCATTGCTGCTTCGCACAAATAGGTCTATTATTTGTCTAACGGATTTCGTTTTTTAAATTGTATGTCAATAGGAGAGCACCATGGCAACTCGTGAACAGCAAGTAGCAGCCCTGCAAAAAGACTGGGATACCAATCCACGCTGGAAAGGTGTTGTGCGCAACTACACGGCCGAAGATGTGGTTCGTCTGCGCGGCTCGCTGCAAGTCGAGCACACCCTGGCCAAGCGTGGTGCGGAAAAACTGTGGGATCTGGTCAATAACGAGCCTTTCGTCAATGCGCTCGGCGCGCTGACGGGCAATCAAGCCATGCAGCAAGTCAAGGCTGGCTTGAAAGCGATTTACCTGTCGGGCTGGCAAGTTGCCGGCGACGCCAACAACGCCGGTGAAATGTATCCCGACCAGTCGCTGTATCCGGCCAACTCGGTGCCGACCGTGGTCAAGCGTATCAACAATACCTTTACCCGCGCCGACCAGATTCAATGGTCCGAAGGCAAGGACGATATCGACTTCTTTGCCCCGATCGTGGCCGATGCGGAAGCCGGTTTCGGCGGCGTCTTGAACGCTTATGAATTGATGAAATCGATGATCGACGCGGGCGCCGCCGGCGTCCATTTCGAAGATCAACTGGCGTCCGTCAAGAAGTGCGGCCACATGGGCGGCAAAGTGCTGGTGCCATCGCGCGAAGCCATTGAAAAACTGACTGCGGCCCGCCTGGCGGCCGACGTCATGGGCACCTCGACCCTGGTGATCGCCCGTACCGACGCCGAAGCGGCCGACTTGCTCACGTCCGACGTGGATGACAACGACCGCCCATTCTGCACCGGCGAGCGCACCGTCGAAGGTTTCTACAAGACCCGCCCCGGCATCGAGCAAGCCATTTCGCGCGCCCTGGCGTACTCGCCGTTCGCCGACCTGGTGTGGTGCGAAACGGGCAAGCCGGACCTGGCGTTCGCGAAGAAATTCGCCGAAGCCGTGCACGCGAAATTCCCCGGCAAAATGCTGGCCTACAATTGCTCGCCATCGTTCAACTGGAAAAAGAACCTGGATGACGCCACCATTGCCAAGTTCCAAAAAGAACTGGGTGCCATGGGTTACAAATTCCAGTTCATCACGCTGGCCGGTTTCCACGCGCTCAACTATGGCATGTTCAACCTGGCCCACGGCTACGCCCGTCACCAGATGAGCGCCTTTGTCGAATTGCAAGAAGCCGAATTTGCCGCCGCCGAACGGGGTTTTACGGCCGTCAAGCACCAGCGCGAAGTCGGCACCGGTTACTTCGACGCGGTCACCCAGGCCATCCAGCAAGGCCAAAGCTCGACCACGGCCCTGCATGGCTCGACCGAAGACGAACAATTCTTCGACGCCAAAAAAGTCGCCTGATAGGGTAGTCGGATAATGTAGCGGGCTGAGCGGGCGCAATGTCCGCCGATTCCCGCCGCTTTCCGCCCATCCCCCGCCGTATCGCCGAAAGCCGCAAGAGACCCCGGTCCCTTGCGGCTTTTTTATGGCCGCCGTATCAGGATTTTTTTGGGCTGCGCAGCGGCTTTTTTGTCTGGCCGCGCGTTTCTAGTGGATAATGCTGATAATTACGCGCTGTTTACGCTGGTCCATGCTTTTTTTCCTTTCAGTTTGTTCCGATGTCTCGCCTGGCGGGAATCCGCAGCGCCACTCCAACAACAATATTTTTATGGAATTGACAATTTTATGTTGAGTTACCGCCACGCCTTCCATGCAGGTAATCACGCCGATGTCTTGAAACATTTTGTGCAGATTCAATTGCTGCAATATATGAATCAAAAAGATACGGCTTACAGTTACATCGATACCCATTCTGGCGCTGGCGTGTACGCGCTCGACGGCGGCTACGCGGCCAAGAATGCCGAGTATGAAACCGGCATCGCGCCGCTGTGGGACCGCACGGACTTGCCGCCGGCCCTGGCCGAGTACGTCAATCTGGTAAAGGCCATGAATCCGAGCGGCAAGATGCGCTATTACCCCGGCTCGCCGTATTGCGCCGACCAGGTGATGCGCGAGGAAGACCGGCTGCGCTTGTTTGAATTGCATCCGGCCGACGCCAAGATCCTGGCCGACAATTTCCGCAAGGTCGAGGCGCACGCCGCCGAGCAGGGCCAGCGCCCGAGTTCGCGCGGACGCCGCGTGATGATCACCAAGGCCGACGGCTTCCTCGGCTTGAAGGCCTTGCTGCCGCCGCCGTCGCGCCGCGCGCTGGTATTGATCGATCCACCCTATGAAGACAAGACCGATTACCGCAAGGTCAAGGATACCCTGGCCGATGCTCTGGTGCGCTTCCCGACCGGCACCTACGCGGTCTGGTATCCGGTGTTGCAGCGCATGGAGTCGCGCCAGTTTGCCGCCAAGCTCAGCCAGTTGCCAGCCACCAACTGGCTGCATGTGACGCTGACCGTCAACACGCCGGCGCCCGATGGCTTCGGCTTGCACAGCAGCGGCATGTACGTGATCAATCCGCCCTACACGCTGGAGCCGATGTTGCGCGAAGTGATGCCTTACCTGGTCAAGGTGCTGGGGCGCGACGAGGGCGCCAAATTCGTGCTGGAAGTGGGAAGCGGCCCGATGCGCAACACCGGTTCCGGTCCGGTGCGGGCGCTGTCTTCGCAAGCCCGCAGCGGTCCTACCGGCTCGCTCCACACGGCTGCCTCGTCGGCGGCGCGCAAGGCCGCCGGTAAAGGTGCCGGCAAGGGGGCGCCGGTGGCGGGCGGGGCCGCGCCGCGCAAGCTGGGCACCCGTCCGGCGGCGCCCGGCGCTCCTGCGAGGCCTGCGCGCAACACTGGACCGCGTCGGCCATAGTCTTGCGTCAATTAAACGTGTTAAAACACTAATTTGGCGTATAGTTTTGACTAAGAAGCTATGCCGGTAGGGAGCGGCGCCGGATGGCGGTTTCTCGGGAGCGCGGACCAGGCGCGAGGAGGACGCATGGCTAGCCATGCTGCGACGAGCAACGCAGTCCCCGCTTCCGAGGGGCCGTCAGCAGGTGGCGTATTGCCTGCCGGAATAGGTTCTAAGGGGTGGCGTACGCGCCGCCTTCCTTCAGGCCCGCTGCGGCCTTGATGCGGCCATGCGTAAAGAATCTGGGCGAGGTATTCCATGACTGTCGAAGTATTGCCTTCGGTGCCAGTGCAGCAAGCGTTTTTCAATCATTTCTTTCTGGCCCGGCAGCCCATCTTGAACCGCGATCAACGCCTGGTCGCCTATGAATTGCTGTTTCGCGATGCGCACCGCAATGTGGCCGATATCACCGACGATGCGGCCGCCACGGCCACCGTGATTGCCCACGCGTCGGAATTGGGCATGGAGCAAGTGGTGGGACAGCAACTGGCGTATATCAATGTCGACACGGTCGCCTTGATGAGCGATTTCATCCGCTTTCTGCCGAACAGCAAGGTCATCCTCGAAATCCTGGAAACCGTGAAGGCGACCCCGGAAGTGCTGGCCCGCGTGCGCGAGCTCAAGCTTGCCGGTTTCAAGTTCGCCCTCGACGACGTGGTATCGGCCTCGGAAGATGTGCAAAAGCTGGCGCCGCTGGTGGACGTGATCAAGGTCGATATCCAGCATATGCCGGCCGCCACGCTGAGCGCCCTGGCGGTCGTGCTGGGTTCATCGCGCAAAAAGCTGCTGGCTGAAAAGGTCGAAACGCTGGCCCAATTCCAGCAATGCCTGGAATTGGGCTTTGAATTTTTCCAGGGATATTATTTTGCCCGGCCCGTGATCTTGAGCGGCAAGAAAATCGCGCCGTCCGAATTGGCAATCTTGCGCCTGCTTGAATTGATCAATTCCGAGGCCGACAATCACGAACTGGAACGTTGCATCAAGCATGATGCCTTGATCAGCCTCAATTTGCTGCGCCTGGTCAATACTCCGGCCGTGGGCGCCCATGTGCGTATCGATACGCTGGGGCAAGCGCTGATGGTGCTGGGACGGCGGCAATTGCAGCGCTGGTTGCAGATCTTGCTGTACGTGAAGCCGGGAACGGCGCCGCAATTCACTTCGCCCTTGTTGCAACTGGCCACCACGCGCGGCAAATTGCTGGAATTGATGACGGAAAAGCTACGTCCGGGCAGCCGCAATTGCGCCGATGTCGGTTTCACGGTGGGCATCATGTCGCTGATGGATGCACTGTTTTCCATGCAAATGAGCGATGTCGTCGGTAGCGTCAAGGTGCAGAACGAGGTGCGCGACGCCTTGCTGCACCGGCATGGCGACTACGGCACCATGCTGAGCCTGATCGAGCGGATCGAGAATGCCGAATGCGGCCCCGAACTGGTCGCCATTCTCGATGGTTTGCAATTATCGGCGGCCGATTTGAATGCGATCCAGATCGCCGCCTTCGAGTGGGTCAATGATTATGTGGCGGCGGTCGGCAGCCATTGATCACTGCGCCAGCAGCAAGAACACGGTCGGCTTCTTGTGGAAGTCGGGCGCCTTGCCCGCGCTGAGCAGGCCCTTCCATTGCGCGCCACTCATGGTCTTGATGGTTTCTGTCTCAAGGCTCAGGTCGGTTGCCACGCAAATCAGGGTGCTACCCTGGCATTGGCCGACCAGCGCTTCCAGCATGGCGGCGTTGCGGTAGGGCGTTTCGATGAATAGCTGGGTTTGCTTCTCGCCGCGCGAACGGCTTTCCAATTCCTTGATGCGTTTGGCACGCAGCGCCGCGTCGGTCGGCAGATAGCCGTTGAAAGCGAAGCTCTGGCCGTTCAAGCCGCTTGCCATGACAGCCAGCAGCAGCGAAGAGGGGCCAACCAGGGGCTTGACCGTGATGCCATGCTGATGCGCCAGGCGCACCAGGTCGGCGCCCGGATCGGCCACGGCCGGCACCCCTGCTTCCGACACCAGGCCCGCGTCGCGCCCGGCCAGCAGCGGCGCCAGCAGGCCCGCCAGCGCTTGCGGCGCAGTGTTCACATTCAACTCGCTGATGGCGATTTCCTGCAAGGGCTTGGCCAGCGGGTGCATGATGGCGATGAGTTTCAAGAAGGCGCGCGCGGTCTTCGCGTTTTCGGCCACGAAATAGTCGAGCTGGGAGGTGATGCGGCGCACTTGCTCGGGAATGATATGGGCCAGGGCGTCGTCGGCATGGTCGGTGTGGCCGAGGGTATTGGGAATCAGGTACAGGGTGCCGGTGGTGTGTGTCATGGTGTGAATGGGTAAGGAAATCATCGGCCACGCGGGCGGTGGGGCATGCCGCGTGGACCAGGGGAATGCTCAAGCCGTGAAAAAGCGCAAGCCGGCTGCGCGCAGCATGCCCGTCAGCGCGATCAAAGGCAAGCCTGTCAGGGCGGTCGGGTCGTCGCTCTCGATTTTTTCCAGGATGGCGATGCCCAGGCCTTCATTCTTGGCGCTGCCGGCGCAGTCATAGGGTTGCTCAATGCGCAGGTAGGCGTCCAGTTCGGCGTCCGGCAAGTCGCGCACAGTGACGATGGTCTGGATGTCGGCTACTTGGGCGATCGGCTCGGCGGCGCGGCCGTCGAGCAGGCACAGGGCCGTGTGAAAGATTACGCGGCGCCCGCGCATCTGTTGTAATTGCAATAGCGCGTTGGCGTGATTGCCCGGCTTGCCGATTTGCGCGCCGCCCAGCGTGGCAACCTGATCGGAGCCGATCACGATACTGCCCGGTATCCTGGTCAGCACGACCGCCGCCTTCGCCTGCGCCAGGCGCAAGGCGGTCGCGCTTGGGCTTTCGTGGGCCAGCGCGGTTTCATCGAGGTCGGGCACGACCACCTCGAAAGGCAGGCGCAAACGCGATAATAGTTCTTTGCGATACGGTGAACTGGACGCGAGAATCAGGCGGGAGTGGTGTGAAGTTGGTATCATTGCGTGTTCGGTGACGACAAAGATTGTCGCTGGTGAAGAAATGGGCTATGCTCGGGGCCGACGAGGTTTTCCGGGCCGCATAACAAGAATTAATCTGTTAAGCCTTTGACTGCGCGGCAATAACCCTGTTATTATCGCAGGTTTTCCGGGGAAATTTTCTACCAATGAATGCTTTTGTGATCGACGCCTTTGATTTTTGTCGCATCAACGGGAGCCGCGAAGGCGTGACGCCTGTCGCTGAAATGACCCGCTTGACCAAGGATTGCGCCGACGAATCCGGCACGCTGGCTTGGAAAATACAGGGTGGCACCAGTCAGATGGCTTATCCGCAGTTGACCTTGTCGGTCGCCGGTACCGTGCAATTGATCTGCCAGCGTTGCCTGGCGCCGTACGCGTATCAAATCGACGCCTCGACGACTCTGGTCCTGGCCAAGGATGACGAGCATGCCGATGAGATCGAGGATATCCTCGACGATGAAGCCATCGACGTGATTGTCGGCAGCCGCACCATGAATGGCAATGATTTGATCGAAGACGAGGCCTTGCTGGCCTTGCCGCAAGTACCCAAGCACGACACTTGCCCGGATACGGCCCTGATCGATTCGACCAAGACGGAAAAGAAATTGCCGTTTGCCGGTCTGAAAGACTTGAAACCAGAATAAGCAGTAGATGTAAAGAACGTGTCAAACGCGTGTAGTAATCGAGTATGGCAGTGTGTAGTGAAATGTAATAGGGATGTCGGTAAAGTAACTACTTTGCCGCTGGGATACTCGATTCGCAAGTATTTGCCAGTCGAATGTGCTAAAATTTTAGAACTTATGTATTAGGAGTCATTACCATGGCAGTTCAACAGAACAAGAAAACCCCTTCCAAGCGCGGCATGCACCGTTCGCACGACTTTTTGGTCGCGCCGCAATTGAGCGTCGAGCCAGTTACTGGCGAAACACACATGCGTCACCATATCAGCCCTAACGGCTTTTATCGTGGTCGCAAAGTGCTCAAAACCAAAAACGACGAGTAATCGACGTTTTTGTTGGGTAAGATGAAAGCGGTGTTACGTGGTTTTTCGGCGTGGCGCCGCTTTTTTTCATCGGCTGCAATCTTGCACCCCGTCATTTTGAATCACGTTGACTCTGGTTGGCTCATGCGCCCGCATATGCCCAAGTCCGACTCACTCTTGCCGCAGCCTGTCCCCAGCGGTATTGAATCAAAACAATGACAATCAAAATTTCTATCGACTGCATGGGCGGAGACCACGGTCCCTCTGCCACCATTCCTGCAGCAATTTCCTTTGTAAATAACGAGCCCGAGGCTGAACTGATTCTGGTCGGCCTGGAAGACGTCATCCGCGCCGAGTTGAAAAAACTCAAGGCCGATGAGCATCCGCGCCTGACGGTGGTACACGCCTCCGAACAAATCACGATGGACGATCCGCTTGAGGTCGCCCTGCGTCGCAAGAAGGATTCCTCAATGCGCGTGGCGATCGAGCTGGTCAAAGACGGCAAGGCGCAAGCCTCCGTTTCGGCTGGCAATACCGGCGCCTTGATGGCGGTGTCGCGCTATGTGCTCAAGACCATGGCCGGGGTCGACCGGCCCGCCATTTGCAGCATTTTGCCGAATCAAAAAAACGGCCCGACCTATATGCTGGACCTGGGCGCGAACGTCGATTGCGAACCGCACCATTTGCACCAGTTCGCCATCATGGGTTCGGTGCTGGTCAGCGCCATGGAAGGTATCGCGCGCCCGACCATCGGCTTGCTCAATGTCGGCACCGAAGACATCAAGGGTAACGACGTGGTCAAGGCCACCGCCAAGCTATTGCAGGCCGACCATGAACGCGGCGCCCTGAATTTCTTCGGTAATGTCGAAGGCAATGATATCTTCAAGGGCACGGTCGACATCGTCGTCTGCGACGGCTTCGTCGGCAATGTGACCTTGAAGGCGATCGAAGGCATGGCGCGCTTCTTCAAGGACGTCGTGACCACCGAGTTCAAGCGCAATCCCCTGACGATGCTGGGCGCGCTGATCGCCAATGGCGCCTTGAAGGCGATCGCAAAGCGCTTGAATCCCTCGCGCTACAACGGCGCCAGCCTGCTGGGCCTGCGCGGCCTGGTGTTCAAGAGCCACGGCGGGGCCGATGCCTATTCCTACGAATGGGCAATCCGTCGCGCCTTCGATGCCGCAAAAAATGATGTGCAGGCGCAACTGTCGACCATGATCGCCGAGCTGATGCCGCGCACGCCAACCCAGGAAGAACCAAGCTCAACTATTTAGTGGACGGGTAATTGCATGACTTTGTACAGCAAAATTATCGGCACCGGCAGTTACCTGCCAGAAAAACGCGTGACCAACCAAGACTTGACCGAGCAGTTGGCGGCCAAGGGTATCGTCACCTCGGATGAGTGGATCGTTTCACGCAGCGGCATTTCGGCGCGCCATTATGCGGCGCCGACCCAGAATTCTTCGGACCTGGGCGTGGAGGCGGCCAGGCAGGCGCTCGACATGGCCGGCTTGCAGCCGAACGATCTCGACCTTATCATCGTCGCCAGCTCGACCCCCGATTTTTTCGGCAGCTTCCCCAGCACCGCCTGCATCGTCCAAAATAAACTCGGCATCACCAACCATTGCGCGGCCGTCGACGTGCAAGCCGTGTGCAGCGGCTTCGTCTACGCGGTCGCCACCGCCGACAGCTTCATCAAGTCGGGCGCGCACAAAAACGTGCTGGTGATCGGCGCCGAAGTATTTTCCCGCATCCTCAATTTCGACGACCGCGGCACCTGCGTGCTGTTTGGCGATGGCGCCGGCGCGATCGTGTTGACGGCGTCAAAGACGCCCGGCATCCTGGCTACCAAATTGCACGCCGACGGTCGCCACGCCAACATCCTCAGCGTGCCCGGCACGGTGAGCGGCGGCGCGCTGGCCGGCAGCGGTTTCTTGTACATGGATGGCCCGGCGGTATTCAAGCTGGCCGTGACGGTGCTGGAAAAAGTCGCAACCGAGGCGCTCGAGCACGCCAAGATGACGGCCGACCAGATCGACTGGCTGATCCCGCACCAGGCCAATATCCGCATCATGAACAGTACCGCCAGGAAGCTGGGCATGCCCTTGGCAAAGATGGTGGTCACGGTCGACCAGCATGGCAACACATCGGCTGCGTCGATCCCGCTGGCGCTCGACATCGCGGTGCGCGATGGCCGCGTCAAAAAGGGTGACAATGTGCTGATGGAAGGCGTGGGCGGCGGCTTTACGTGGGGGGCTGTCCTGGCGAGCATGTAGGATTTTTTTAAATCATCGCCAGGACTGCGAGCATGTAGGATTTTTTTAAATCATCGCCAGGACTGCAACTATGTAGGGGCTGACTCCGCGCCGGGCTTGCAAGCAGCTCAAGCAAGCCCGTGTAAGAATTTCATATCAATACTGGAAAGAGGCCCAGCATGACTAAATTTGCATTTGTATTTCCCGGTCAAGGTTCGCAAGCGATTGCAATGCTCGACGGTTTTGCCGGCAATCCGGTGGTGGCGCAAACCGTTGCCGAAGCGTCCGACGCCTTGCAATTTGACTTGGGCAAGTTGATTGCCGAAGGTCCCAAGGAAGAACTCGACCTGACCACCAATACCCAGCCCGTGATGCTGACCGCCGCCGTGGCTGTCTACCGCGCCTGGATCGCAGCCGGCGGTGCGCTGCCGGCCCTGGTTGCCGGCCACAGCCTGGGGGAATATTCCGCCCTGGTGGCGGCCGGCGTGATCGCTTTCAAGGATGCGGTGCCGCTGGTACGTTTCCGCGCCCAGGCCATGCAAGAGGCGGTGCCGGTCGGGCAAGGCACGATGGCGGTCGTGCTCGGCTTGTCGGACGACGATGTGCGCGCCGCTTGCCTGGAAGCGGTCGCCCTCGACCCCGCCTCGGTGGTCGAAGCGGTCAACTTCAACGCGCCGGCGCAAGTGGTGATCGCCGGGCATACGGCGGCCGTCGAGCGGGCTTGCGAATTGGCCAAAGCCAAGGGCGCCAAGCGCGCCATGCGCTTGCCCGTGTCGGCACCGTTTCATTCCTCGCTGCTGAAGCCGGCCTCGGACCGTTTGCGCGAATACATGGACCAATTGCATTTCGCCGCGCCGCACATTGCCTTGATCAATAACGTCGATGTGGCCGTGCTGACCGATCCGGCCGGCATCAAGGATGCGCTGGTGCGCCAGGCCGCCAGTCCGGTGCGCTGGGTCGAGACCATGCAAAAGGTTGCCGCCGAAGGCATCACGCAAGTCGTCGAGTGCGGTCCCGGCAAGGTGCTGATGGGCTTGGCCAAGCGCATCGACGCCAGCCTGGTGGGCGACGCGATTGTCGACCAGGCGTCATTGGAACGCCTGCTGGCATCGCTCAAGCAAGCTTAAGACATACCGCGATAGCCGCATTTCAGTTAAGGATATTCATGAATCTAGTAAATCAAGTTGCCCTGGTCACGGGCGCCTCGCGCGGCATCGGTCGCGCCATCGCCCAGGAATTGGCGCGCCAGGGTGCCATCGTGGTCGGCACCGCCACCAGCGAAGCGGGTGCGGCGGCAATCACGGAATACCTGGCTGCCATCGGCGCCGAGGCGGGCAAGGGCGTGGTCTTGAATGTCACCGACCCGGCCCGTTGCGCGGCGGTGGTCGAGGAAGTGCAAAAGACGTATGGCGCCTTGTCGATCCTGGTCAACAATGCCGGCATCACCCAGGACCAGTTGGCCATGCGCATGAAGGACGAAGAGTGGGATAGCGTCATTTCCACCAATCTGTCGGCGGTCGGGCGCTTGTCGCGCGCGGTCTTGCGCGGCATGATGAAAGCCAAGGGCGGGCGCATCATCAGCATCACCTCGGTGGTGGCGTCGGCCGGCAATCCGGGGCAAATGAATTACGCGGCGGCCAAGGCCGGCGTGGAAGGCATGAGCCGGGCGCTGGCGCGTGAAATCGGCAGCCGCAATATCACGGTCAATTGCATCGCGCCGGGCTTTATCGATACCGACATGACGCGCGCACTGAGCGCCGAGCAACATGCCGGCCTGTTGACACAAATTCCGCTGGCGCGCCTGGGCACGCCGCAAGACGTGGCGGCCGCGTGCGCTTTCCTCGCTTCGCCGCAAGCGGCATATATCACCGGCAGCACGCTGCATGTGAATGGTGGCATGTACATGAATTGATGGGGCGGCGCGCCCCAGGCTCGGCCGCCGGCGCGCTTTTGTACCCAATCCCTTCTTTTAGCAGCAGGTTCGGCCGAGTTAGCAGCAGTCGCCGAAATTAGTATTCGAGCGCGCAAACCTGATAAAATGCGCGCACTTTCCGTAACACACACAATGGAGCCATAACATGTCGGATATCGAACAACGCGTTAAGAAAATCGTCGCTGAGCAACTGGGCGTTGCAGAAGCAGACATCAAGATCGAATCGTCATTCGTCGATGACCTCGGCGCCGATTCCCTCGACACGGTCGAACTGGTGATGGCCCTGGAAGACGAATTCGAAATGGAAATCCCTGACGAACAAGCTGAAAAAATCACCACCGTGCAACAGGCGATCGATTACGCCACCGCACACGTCAAGGCCTAAGCCTGTCCGACCGACTCCAGGAGAATCGCTTGAGCCGTTCTAAAAACCGCCGTGTCGTCATCACCGGACTGGGCTGTGTTTCACCTGTAGGCAATTCGATTGCCGAAGCGTGGAGCGCAATCACCGAGGGGAAATCGGGGATTGCCCACATCACCAAGTTTGATGCGCAACCCTTCACCACCCACTTTGCGGGCGAAGTCAAAGGCTTCAATATCGAGGATTACATCCCCGGTAAGGATGCCCGCCATATGGATACCTTCATCCATTACGGCATGGCAGCCGGCATCCAGGCGATGCAAGACTCGGGTTTGCTGGTCACCGAAGAAAACGCCGACCGCATCGGCGTCATCATCGGTTCCGGCATTGGCGGCTTGCCGCTGATCGAAGAAACCAAGTCCGACTATGAGAAACGCGGCCCGCGCCGCATTTCACCGTTCTTTGTGCCCGCCTCGATCATCAACATGATCTCCGGTAATCTTTCGATCAAATATGGTTTGAAGGGTCCGAATCTGGCGATTGTTACGGCATGCACGACCGGCTTGCACAGCATCGGCGCGGCCGGCCGCTTGATCGAATACGGCGACGCCGACGTCATGATTGCCGGCGGCGCGGAATCGACCGTGTCGCCGCTGGGCCTGGGCGGTTTCGCGTCGGCCCGTGCCTTGTCGACCCGCAATGACGATCCGGCGACCGCTTCGCGGCCGTGGGACCGCGACCGCGACGGCTTCGTGCTGGGCGAGGGCGCGGGCGTCATGGTGCTGGAAGAGTATGAGCATGCGGTGGCGCGCGGCGCCAAGATTTACGCCGAACTGATCGGGTTTGGGATGAGCGCCGATGCTTATCACATGACCTCGCCGCTGGAAGATGGCAGCGGCGGCAGGAAGTCGATGCTCAACGCGCTGGCCAATGCCGGCATCAACCCGGACCAGGTCGACTATGTGAACGCGCACGGCACCTCGACGCCCCTGGGCGACGCGGCCGAAGTGATGGCCATCAAGCGCACTTTCGGCGACTATGCGCACAAACTGGTGGTCAATTCGACCAAGTCGATGACGGGTCACTTGCTGGGCGGCGCCGGCGGTCTGGAGGCGGTGTTTACGGTGTTGGCGATACATCATCAAGTGTCGCCGCCAACGATCAACATCTTCAATCAAGACCCCGTTTGCGATCTCGATTTTTGCGCCAACACGGCGCGCAATATGAAGATTGATATCGCGGTCAAGAATTCCTTTGGTTTCGGTGGTACCAACGGAACCCTGGTGTTCGCCAAGGTCTGAACTTTATAGCGCTCGCTCCGGTCAAACCGGGTGAGCGCTGATTCGGTGCTGGCGTTCGTCAGCACCTGAATTTGCCCGGCCTGTTGCCGGCGCGCCTGTTGTGATTCCCATTCAAGCATGCCATGTCGATTGCGGTGTCTGCCGTTGTTCGTCAATCCGTTTGCCTGCCGCTGCTCGGCTTGGCGGGGTGTTGCGCCGGCGCAGGCTTGATGCTGGTGTTAGGCGGCCCGTTTCGCTGGTGCGTGGCGGCCGTTTGCGTCAGCGCACTGAGCGCGCTGTTTTGTCTGCTGCTCCTGCGCCAAGACAGGAAGCGGCTGCACATTGATATTTCAGGTGTCGGACAAATACGGCTGGCGGTATACCAAGACATGGGCGGTGTCGCCAATGAAGGCGCCGTGGTCAGCTTGCTTGCCGGCTCGACCTTGTGGCCCGGTTTGTTGCTGCTGCGTTTAGGTGTGGCTGGCGGCGGCAGTGTCGCAGTAGCAATCTGGCCCGGCAATGTCGCCGCTGGCGCGTTCCGGCCACTATCGGTCGCCTGCCGGGCCATCGCGGCGCGCAATATCGAATTGGAATAAAAAAATCAAAAATCACTGAACTTATTGCAACGAGCCAACTCTATAACAATACAGGGCGCACGCTGCAAGTCACCAAGGATATGGTGCGTGATGACAGAGCGGGAGTGTGACCAGTTGTTGGTTGAGCGCGTCCAGTCAGGTGACAAGCGGGCATTTGACATTCTGGTGTCCAAATATCAGCGCAGGTTGATGCGGTTGGTGTCGCGTCTTGTGCATGATCCGGCGGAGGCCGAAGATGTGGTTCAGGAAACTTTTATCAAGGCATACCGGGCCTTGCGCTTGTTTCGCGGCGACTCGGCGTTTTATACGTGGTTGTACCGGATTGGCATCAATACGGCCAAGAATTTTCTCGTCACCCAGGGGCGGCGCACTCCCACCTCGACCGATACGGATGCCGAGCAAGCCGAGGCGTTCGATGATGGTGACAATTTGCGCGATATCAATACGCCGGAATCCTTGTTGGCCAGCAAGCAGATTGCCGAAACAGTCAACGCAGCGATGGATTTGCTGCCGCTGGAATTGCGCACCGCCATCGTCTTGCGGGAAATCGAAGGACTGAGTTATGAAGAAATATCGGCCATCATGGCTTGCCCGATCGGCACCGTGCGCAGCCGGATCTTCCGCGCGCGCGAAGTCATTGCGGAAAAATTGAAGCCCTTGCTGGATATGCCGGTTGACAAGCGGTGGTAAGGTAGGATGGCGTGCCGCGTGGAATGATCTTTGAAAAGGCGGGAGTGGTGATGGATACGCAAAATAATATGCATGAAAATATCTCCGCGCTGGTCGACGGCGAATTGGCTGCCGGCGACGTCGAGCTGGTCTTTGCCGCGCTCGACATGTCACGCGGCCGCGCCGCCTGGAACGTTTACCGCCGGATCGGCGATATCTTGCGCTCGGACGATTGCGGCGCCGACCTCAGCGACGCCTTTGGCGCCCGTCTGGCGGCCCGGCTGGCCGCCGAAGCGCCGCTGCGCGTGGCGCCGCGTGGCGCTACCGAGCCGGCCGTCGACATCGGCGCCGGGCCGGCGACCGAGCGCGCCGCCAGCCTGCCTTTGCCCTGAAGCCGTTAGTGCCCGCCGCTTCAGGGCAAGCCTTGAAAAATCTTTTGTGAGCAATATCTTGAGTGGGCGACGCTTGTCGTTTTCGCTTACCATGTGCCCATGCCTCGCGGACATTGGGGCGCCCCAGGACTATTTGACTCAACACTCACAGCCCACTATCCATGAAAAAAAATTCTCTGCCGCTAGCAAGACTCTTTCCTCCCTGTTGATCGGCGCCGCCGGTGCTTTGTTCGTGCCCGCCACGCTGGGATTGGTGCCGCTGGCGCAAGCGGCGGTCGTCGCCGGCTTGCCCGATTTCACCGATCTGGTCGACCGGGTTGGCCCGGCCGTCGTGAATATCCGCACTACCGAGCGCTTGAAGCTGGGGCAGGGCGGGCAAGTGCCCGGTGACGAGGAAATGCAGGAATTCCTGCGCCGTTTCTTTGGCGGCGGCGCGCCCACACCTGCGCCGCGCCAGCCGCGCGGACGCCAGCCGGCGCCTGAGCAAGTGCAGCGCGGCATCGGTTCCGGTTTCATCATTTCAGCCGATGGCTATGTGCTGACCAACGCCCATGTCGTCGACGGCGCCGACGAGGTGTATGTGACGCTGACCGACAAGCGCGAATTCAAGGCCAAGGTGTTGGGCGCGGACGCCCGTACCGATGTGGCCCTGCTGAAAATTGACGGCGGCAACTTGCCGCGCCTGACGATGGGCGATTCCAGCAAGATACGGGTGGGCGAATGGGTGATCGCGATCGGTTCGCCGTTCAACCTGGAAAACACCGTAACCGCAGGCATCATTTCAGCCAAGTCGCGCGACACCGGCGATTACCTGGCCTTGATACAGAGCGATGTCGCCGTCAATCCCGGCAATTCGGGCGGCCCCTTGATCAATATGCGGGGCGAGGTGATCGGGATCAATTCCCAGATCGCGACGCTATCGGGTGGCTATAATGGCATTTCCTTTGCGGTGCCGATCGACGAGGCGATGCGGGTTGGCGAACAGTTGAAGAAATCCGGCAAGGTCACGCGCGGGCGCATCGGCGTCCAAATTGGCGAGTTGAGCAAGGAAGTGGCCGAGTCGCTGGGCTTGAAGAGCGCGCACGGCGCGCAAGTGTCGATGGTGGAGCCGGGCGGCCCGGCCGACAAGGCCGGCATCAAGGCGGGCGACATCATCTTGAAATTCAATGGCGCCGCCGTGGAGCGCTCGTCCGACCTGCCGCGCCTGGTGGGCAGCACCGCGCTGGGCAGCCGCGCCGTCGTTACCGTGTGGCGCAAGGGGACTCAGCAAGACATTGCGCTCACCATCGTCGAACTGGAAGGCGACAAGGTGGCGAAGAAGGCGGGCGCCGCGCCGGATACGTCCAACGCGCTCGGCTTGACGGTTAGCGACCTGAGCCCCGTCAAAAAGAAAGAGTTACAGCTTGACGCCGGGGTACTGGTCGAGGTGGCCGAAGGCGTCGCCGCCCAGGCCGGTGTGCAGGCGGGCGACGTGATCGAGCAAGTCAATAATGTCGAAGTCAGGGACGCCAGGCAATTCAACGCGGCCATCGCCAGGCTCGATCCGAAGAAGCCCTCGGTATTGCTGGTACGGCGTGGTGAAGTGACGCAATTCGTCCCGCTGCGTCCAGCGCTGAAGTAATCCCTGGAATAATGTCAGCAGTGTCCGGGGTCGCCGCCCCGGTTTCCCCTTCCTTTCTCATGTCGACCATGCATTTCACCTTGTATTCCCGCAGTTATTGCCATTTATGTCAGGACATGCTGGACGCGCTGCATGCCCTCGTCAATCATCCCTTCACCGTTGACGTATTCGATGTCGACGCCGATCCAGTCCTGCTGGCCAAATACGATGAATTGGTGCCGGTCTTGTTCGGCGACCTGGCTCAACCGGAGCTATGCCATTATTTCCTCGACGTGGACAAGGTCGGGCGTTATCTGGCGCAAGGCAGGGAAAAAATAGTATTTAATGAATAATATTTCATCGAAGGAAAGTCCATTTGCGCCATCCACCTTGGTCAAATTGTATGCCGTACAAGGCTGGCGCGTCATAACACGGGCTTTCTACTCTGAAATCCGGTAAAATGGGAGAATCGAAAAAGCTTCTGTCTGTTGCAGTCGCTTCTGTCGCTTCAAAGGCGCTCGCCTGGGGCTCAACGCCCCGCTCGGAGCGCTTTTTTTGTCATTCTGCGGGGGCAAGCCAGCAACGCTCCCCGGTCAGCCGTGTCGTCAACTTCGCATTTATATTTGTTAATGAACAACATACGCAATTTCTCCATTATCGCCCACATCGATCACGGTAAGTCGACCCTGGCCGACCGCATCATTCAATTGTGCGGCGGCTTGTCCGACCGCGAGATGGAAGCGCAAGTGCTCGATTCGATGGATCTGGAGCGCGAACGCGGCATTACCATCAAGGCGCAGACGGCGGCGCTGCACTACAAGGCCCGCAATGGCCAGACGTATAATTTGAATTTGATCGACACGCCGGGCCACGTCGACTTCAGCTATGAAGTCAGTCGTTCGCTGTCGGCGTGCGAAGGCGCCTTGCTGGTGGTCGACGCCTCGCAAGGGGTGGAGGCGCAAACCGTGGCCAATTGCTACACCGCGCTCGACCTGGGCGTGGAAGTGGTGCCGGTATTGAACAAGATTGACTTGCCGAACGCCGATCCGGCCAACGCCATTGCCGAAATCGAAGACGTGATCGGGATCGATGCCGGCGACGCCGTGCACTGCTCGGCCAAGACCGGCCTGGGCGTGCTCGATGTGCTGGAATCCTTGATCTTGAAGGTGCCGCCGCCGAAGGGCGATCCCGACGCGCCCTTGCAAGCCTTGATCGTCGATTCCTGGTTCGACAATTATGTCGGCGTCGTGATGCTGGTGCGGGTGGTCAACGGCACCCTGAAGCCGAAGGAAAAAATTCTCTTGATGGCCAGCGGTTCGGTCAATCTGGTGGAAAGCGTGGGCGTGTTTTCGCCCCGTTCGGTGAACTTGCCGGCCCTGTCGGCCGGGCAAGTCGGTTTCATCATTGCCGGCATCAAGGAATTGAAGGCCGCCAAGGTGGGCGACACGGTGACGCTGGCCAGTCGTCCAGCCGGCGCACCTTTGCCTGGCTTCAAGGAAGTGCAACCGCAAGTGTTTGCCGGCCTGTTCCCGGTCGAAGCCAACCAGTACGACGCGCTGCGCGACTCGCTTGAAAAGCTGAAGTTGAATGACGCCGCCCTGATGTACGAGCCGGAAGTGTCGCAGGCGCTCGGCTTCGGCTTCCGCTGCGGCTTCCTCGGCCTGTTGCACATGGAAATCGTGCAAGAGCGCCTCGAGCGCGAATTCGACATGGACTTGATCACGACGGCGCCCACCGTGGTGTACGAGGTGGTGTTGCGTGACGGTAGTCTGATCAAGGTCGACAACCCCTCCAAGATGCCGGACCCTTCCAAGATCGAGGAAGTGCGCGAGCCCATCGTCACCGTCAATCTCTACATGCCGCAGGAATACGTCGGCTCGGTGATCACCTTGTGCATCTCCAAGCGCGGCATCCAGATGGACATGAGTTACCACGGCCGCCAGGTCAAGCTGATTTATGAAATGCCAATGGCCGAGATCGTGCTCGACTTCTTCGATAAGCTCAAGTCGACTTCGCGCGGCTATGCCTCGATGGATTACGAGTTCAAGGAATACCGCGCGGCCGATGTGGTCAAGGTCGACATGCTGATCAACAGCGAGCGCGTCGATGCGCTGGCCATTATCGTGCACCGCTCCAACAGCCAATACCGCGGGCGCGCCGTGGCCGCCAAGATGCGCGAATTGATTCCCCGCCAGATGTTCGACGTGGCGATCCAGGCCACCATCGGTTCAAACATCATTTCGCGTGAAAACGTCAAGGCGCTGCGCAAGAACGTGTTGGCTAAATGCTATGGCGGCGACATCAGCCGCAAGAAGAAGTTGCTTGAAAAGCAAAAAGCAGGTAAAAAGCGGATGAAGCAAGTGGGCTCGGTCGAGATTCCACAGGAAGCATTCTTGGCAATTTTACAAGTGGACGATAAATGAACTTGCAAGTCATCTTAGGAAATTTCGCTTTAATTCTCTTCGTGCTGATGGTATTGACCGGCGTGATCTGGTTTCTCGACGTGTTTTACCTGGCCAAGCAGCGCCGCGCGGCGGCCGACCTGGCGCTGGCCGATTATGATGCCCGTAGCGCCAAGTTGACGGCCGACGGCATCAAGCAAGAGCATGGCGGCAGCCGCGCCGCGATCGAGACGGCGCTGTTGCGCCAGCCGACATGGATCGAATACTCGGGCAGCTTCTTTCCCGTCATCGCGTTGGTGTTTTTCCTGCGCTCTTTCCTGTATGAACCGTTCAAGATACCGTCCTCGTCGATGGTGCCGACCCTGCTGGTGGGCGACCTGATCTTGGTAAACAAGTTTACCTATGGCGTGCGCTTGCCGATCCTGAACAAGAAAGTGATCGAAGTGAATGACCCGCAACGGGGCGATGTGATGGTCTTCAAGTATCCGAAAGATATGACGCAAGACTATATCAAGCGTGTCGTCGGCGTGCCCGGTGATAAAATCACGTATCAAAACAAGCGCTTGACGGTGAACGGCCAGGAAGTCAAATACGGCGCCCTGGACGATTACCTGGACGACGAACGTCCCGTGTATCACAAGCAATTGCAGGAAAACTTGATTGGCGTGCAACACCGCATCTTGAACGACGAGGCGGCGCCAACCTTGAACCTGGCCGACGTGAAGGATTTTCCGCACAAGGATGCCTGCGATTACAATGAAGATGGTTTCACTTGCGTGGTCCCGCAAGGCAATTACTTCATGATGGGCGACAATCGGGACAATAGCGCCGACAGCCGTTACTGGGGTTTCGTGCCGAATCAAAACATCGTCGGCAAGGCTTTCCTGGTGTGGATGAACCTGGGTAATTTGAAACGTATCGGCGGCATTCACTAAGGGTGGAGAAAATGAACATGGATTCAAGCAAACTTAGCGGTAATAAACAGCAAGGCCTCACCCTGGTGAGCCTGATCTTTTTGCTGGCCATGCTGGGCATGGTGGGCGTGACGTTGATGAAGGTGGTGCCCAGCTTCATGGAATACCGGGCCATCTTGAACGGTATCAAATTGGCCAAAGCGAAGGGCGGCACGGCGCGTGAAATGCAGGCTGCCTTCGACAGCAATGCCGGCGCTACGTATATCGATTCGATTAGCGGCAAGGACTTGATCATCGGTGCTGAAAATGGCCAGCTGGAAATCAGCTTTGCCTACGACAAGAAAATCCCGCTGGTGGGATTCGCCAGCTTGCTGCTCGAATACGCCGGCACGACCTCCAAAGGCGCGCCGGCCACCAAGCCCGCCGAATAAACCAGATCAAGCACATGAACCTTCAGTTATTGCAAACCCGCTTAGGCTACACCTTCCAGGATGCTGGCCTGTTGCAGCAAGCCTTGACGCACCGTAGCCACAGCAGTTTGCATAATGAGCGGCTCGAGTTTCTTGGCGATTCGATCTTGAATTGCGTGGTTGCCTCAATCCTGTACGATCGCTTTGCCACGATCGACGAGGGAGACTTGTCGCGTCTGCGCGCCAATCTGGTCAAGCAGCAATCGCTGTATGAAATCGCACAAAAGCTGGAATTGTCGCAATTTTTACGCCTGGGCGAGGGTGAGTTGAAATCGGGCGGTTTCCGCCGTCCTTCTATCCTGGCCGATACGCTCGAGGCGCTGTTGGGCGCCATTTTCCTCGATGCCGGCTTCGACCCGGCGCGTGACGTGATACGGGCTTTCTATATCCCCATCCTCGACTCGGTCGATCCGCAAACCCTGGGCAAGGATGCCAAGACCCTGCTCCAGGAATTTTTGCAAAGCAAGAAAATCGCGCTGCCGCAATATAATGTGGTAGCCACCCATGGCGCTGCCCACAGCCAGGAATTCGAAATCGAATGCCTGGTGCCGAAACTCGGCATCCAGGTCTACGGCCGTGGCGGCAGCCGCCGCGCCGGTGAGCAGGCGGCCGCCAAGTTGGCGCTGGAAGTGGCCGAACAGGCGATGCTGAAAGCGCCGGTCGCCGCGCGCAAACCCAAGCCGCGCGCCACCCAGTTGAAGCTGGCCGGCATCGCCACCATCCAGAATGACGGCGCCGCCGACGCGGCCGCCACTGCAATCCACACTAAACAGAATCGACACTAGCATGACAGCCACTCCTATGCCCGCCAATTTCCGCTGTGGCTATATCGCCATCGTCGGCCGCCCGAACGTGGGCAAATCGACCTTGATGAATGTGCTGATTGGCGCCAAAGTCAGTATCACCTCGCGCAAGGCGCAAACCACGCGCCACCGCATCACCGGCATCCAGACCGTGGCGGATGCGCAATTTATTTATGTCGACACGCCCGGTTTCCAGACCCGTCATTCGAACGCACTCAACAAGACACTCAACAAGACCGTCACCAATACCCTGATTTCCTCGGACGTGATCTTGTATGTGATCGAGGCCGGCACCTTCGGTCCGGCCGACCAGCAAGTGATGGATTTGTTGCCCAAGGAAGTGCCGTGCATCCTGGTGATCAACAAGTCCGACCGTGTCAAGGACAAGGCCGTGCTGCTGCCGTTCGCGCAAAAGATCGCCGCGATGCGCGACTTCGCCGCCATCGTGCCGGTGTCGGCCAAATTGCACTTCCAGCTGGAAGGCTTGCAAAGCGAGATCAAGCGCTTCATGCCGGAAAACCAGCCGATTTTCGGGCCGGACGATATCACCGACCGCAGCGAAAAATTCCTCGCCTCGGAAATCGTGCGCGAAAAACTATTCCGCTTCGTGGGCGACGAATTGCCTTACACCAGCACCGTGCTGATCGAAAAATTCGAACAGGAAGGCGACTTGCGGCGCGTCTTTGCGGCCATCCTGGTCGAGCGCGACACCCACAAGTCCATGATCATCGGCAACAAGGGCGCGCGCTTGAAAGATGTCTCAACCCAGGCCAGGCTGGACATGGAAAAGCTCTTTGGTGGCCCCGTTTACCTGGAAATCTGGGTCAAGGTCAAATCTGGCTGGGCCGACAACGAAGCCGGTTTGCGCGCCTACGGCTACGAGTAAGCAGCGCGCCGCGCATGAGCATTCCCGCCATCGCGCCGCGCGGCATCCAGCGCAACGGCCGCGTCACGGGTCAGCCGGGCTTCGTGCTGCACAGTTATCCGCACAAGGAAACCAGCCTGATCGTCGACCTGTTCACGCGCGAACATGGTCGCGTGGCGCTGGTCGCCAAGGGCGCCAAGCGGCCCCATTCGCAACTACGGGGTGTGCTGCAAACCTTCCAGCCATTGTCTACCGGCTGGACCGGCAAAGCCGAATTGCGCATCTTGACGGGCGCCGAATGGGTGGGCGGCATGCTGCCGCTGGAAAAGACCGCCTTGCTTTGCGGCTTTTACCTGAACGAATTGCTGGTCAAGTTGCTGGCTCGCGACGATCCCCATCCGGCCCTGTTCGACCATTACGTCGCCACCTTGAACCAGTTGGCGCATAATGAATCGCCACCCATCGCGCTGCGCAAATTTGAACGGGCGCTGCTGAAGGAAACCGGGGTCGCGGCCGACTTGACACGCTGCACCAGTTCGCGCGCGCCGGTCGACCCGGCGTGCCTGTACGTGATCGACCCGGAGCGCGGCCCGCGCCCGGAACACGCCACCGATACCTGGCCGCGCGTGAGCGGCAAGACCCTGCTCGACATGGAGCGCGAGGATTATGCCGACGCCGTTACGCAAAACCAAAGCAAGCAATTGATGCGCTTCCTGCTGGCCCATCACCTGGGCGGCGCGCCGCTCAATACGCGCCAGATTTTGATCGACTTGATGCAGTTATAGACCACTACCATGAGCTTCTTGCAACCGTCCGGCCCGGTCATCGACCTGGGCGTCAACATCGACCACATCGCCACCTTGCGCAATGCGCGCGGCACCGTCTATCCGGACCCGCTGCGCGCGGCCCTGCTGGCCGAGCAAGCCGGCGCCGACGCGATCACCCTGCATTTGCGCGAAGACCGGCGCCACATCCGCGACGCCGACGTGATCGCGCTGGCACCGCTGTTGATCACGCGCATGAACATGGAGGCGGCCGTGACGCCCGAGATGATCGACTTCGCCTGCCGCGTCAAGCCGGCCGACGTCTGCCTGGTTCCGGAAAACCGTCACGAAGTGACGACCGAGGGCGGCCTCGACGTGGTGCGCCATTTCAAGCAAGTGCAAGCGGCAGTGCGCCAGTTGCAAGCCGAAGGCATCCGCGTCAGCCTCTTCATCGACGCCGAACAAGAGCAGATTGCTGCGGCGGCCGAATTGGGCGCGCCAGTGATCGAATTGCATACCGGCCGCTACGCCGACACCGACGGCGCCGAACAGGAAGATGAACTGGCCCGTATCAAGGCTGGGGTGCGCTTCGGCGTCGAGCGCGGCTTGAAGGTGAACGCCGGCCACGGCCTGCATTATACGAATGTGCAGGCGATTGCGGCGATCGGCGAGATTGCCGAACTCAATATCGGCCATGCCATCGTGGCCCAGGCTGTCTTCGTCGGCTGGGAAAACGCGGTGCGCGAGATGAAGGCGATCATGACCGCCAGCCGCCTGGGGGTCAGATGATTTACGGCATCGGCACCGATATTTGCCAGATACCCCGCATCGAGGCGGCGCTGGCGCGCCACGGCGAGCGCTTTGCCGCGAAAATACTGGGACCGCAGGAGCTGGAAAAATACCATGCCCGCAGCGCCAAGAACGCGGTGCGCGGCTTGCGCTACCTGGCTACCCGCTTCGCCGCCAAAGAAGCGTTTTCCAAGGCCATCGGACTGGGTCTGCACATGCCGATGACCTGGCCGGCGGCGCAAATGCTGAACGCGCCCAGCGGCAAGCCGATGATCGTTTGCAGCGGCGTTTTGCAGGACTTCATGCTGCTGCACCGGCTCAACGCGCAAGTGACGATCAGCGACGAGGCCGAATACGCGGTCGCCTTCGTCATCGTCGAGCAAGCCCCCAACAGCCCTGATGAGAAATGACCATGACTGAAGCGATATCGGACGCGCACGCGGCCGCGCGCGCGCAAGTGCTGGCGACAGTGGCCAAGCTGCCCAATCTGCCCGGCGTATACCGTTATTTCGACGCCGCCGACAGCGTGCTCTACGTTGGCAAGGCGCGCGACTTGAAGAAGCGCGTGTCGAGTTACTTCCTGAAGAATGTGGCCAGCCCGCGCATCGCGATGATGGTCGAGCGCATCGCGCGCCTGGAAACCACTGTCACGCACAGCGAGGCCGAGGCCCTGATCCTGGAAAACAACCTGATCAAGAAGCTGCAGCCGCGCTTCAATATCCTGTTTCGCGACGACAAGTCTTATCCCTACCTGAAAATCACCGGCGAAGCGGTGCCGCGCATGGTGTATTACCGGGGCGCCGTCGACAAGAAGAACCAGTATTTCGGTCCCTTCCCGAGCGCGGGGGCGGTCAAGGAATCGATGCAAATCCTGCAAAAGGTATTCATGCTGCGCTCGTGCGAGGATAGCGTGTATGCCAACCGCACCCGGCCCTGCCTGCTGCACCAGATCCACCGTTGCAGCGCGCCGTGCGTGCAAGCCATCAGCGCCGAAGATTACCAGCGCGACGTCGAGAACGCCGCCAAGTTCTTGCGCGGACGGCAAAGCGAAGTGCTGCTCGACCTGGAAGCGAAAATGCACGGTTACGCGGCCGAGCTCAAGTTCGAGCAGGCGGCGCTGGTGCGCAACCAGATCGCCTCGCTGTCGCGCGTGCTGCACCAGCAAAGCATGGAAACCACGGGCGACGCCGATGTCGACATCCTCGCCGTGCTGCTGCAGGGCGGGCGTGCCTGCGTCAACCTGGCGATGGTGCGCGGTGGGCGCCACCTGGGCGACCGCGCCTATTTCCCCAGCCAGTTGAACGACGCGCTCGGCGAGGCGCCGATCGAAGTCGAGGTGCTGATCGCCTTCCTGGTCCAGCATTACACCGAAAAATTCATTCCCTCGACCCTGATCCTGAACATCGAGTTCGACCAGCCGGCCTTGATGCTGGCCCTGATGGAGCAGTGCGGCCACCGCATCAATCTGATTTTCCAGCCGCAGGGACAGCGCCGCGCCTGGCTGGAGCTGGCACAAAAGGGCGCCGAGATTTCACTGGCGCGGCTGCTCTCGGAGCAAGGTTCGCAGCAATCGCGCACGCGCGCGCTGGTCCAGGCGCTGAATCTGGAGACCGACGATATCGAGGCGCTGCGGGTGGAATGCTTCGACATCAGCCACACCCAGGGCGAGGCGACCCAGGCTTCCTGCGTGGTGTTCCATCACCACGCGATGCAAAACGGCGAGTACCGGCGCTACAATATCAACGGCATCACGCCCGGCGACGATTACGCGGCGATGCGCCAGGTGCTGATGCGGCGTTATGAAAAAGTGGCCAACGGCGAAGGCGTGATGCCGGACGTGGTCTTGATCGACGGCGGCAAGGGCCAGATCGAAATGGCGCGCCAGGTGTTCGCCGAACTGGGCCTGGACATTTCTCTGATCGTCGGCGTGGCCAAGGGCGAGGGCCGCAAGGTCGGCCTGGAAACGCTCTTGTTCGTCGACGGCCGCGCGGCACAAGAATTGGGCAAGGAATCGGCGGCGCTGATGCTGATCGCCCAGATCCGCGACGAGGCGCACCGCTTCGCCATCACCGGCATGCGCGCCAAACGGGCCAAGACGCGCCAGACGTCGCGCCTGGAGGAAATCGAGGGTATAGGCGCGAAACGGCGCCAGAAGCTGCTGGCCCGTTTCGGCGGCTTGCGCGGCGTGGTCGACGCCAGCGTCGAGGATCTGCTGTCGGTGGAAGGCATTTCCCGGCAATTGGCCGAGGAAATCTACAAGCAATTACATTAGGACTCGTAAAATGTCCGCACTCCCTAGGCTAATGCCCGCCGGGCATGTAGACTAGCATTGCCCAATTCATCCGCCGCTGGTTTTTTATTCTATGCCTCTTAATATCCCGATTTTATTGACCTGGTTGCGCGTGGCGCTGATCCCGCTGGTGGTCGGCGTGTTTTATCTGCCGACGCCATGGCTGGCGCAAGCCGACCGCAATCTGGCCGCCACCGTGGTCTTCATTGTGGCCGCCATCACCGACTGGTTCGACGGTTTCCTGGCGCGGCGCTGGAACCAGACCTCCGCTTTCGGCGCCTTCCTCGATCCGGTCGCCGACAAGCTGATGGTGGCCGGCGCGCTGCTGGTGCTGGTGCAACTGGACCGCGTCAATGCGGTGATCGCCTTCATCATCATCGGCCGCGAAATCGCGATTTCGGCGCTGCGCGAATGGATGGCGCAGCTCGGCGCCTCGAAGTCGGTGGCGGTCAGTTCGATCGGCAAGATTAAGACTGCCGCGCAAATGACGGCCATTCCGCTGCTGCTGTTCCACGACATCCTGTACGGCGCGGTCGATACCCATGTCTGGGGCGAACGCTTGCTGTGGATCGCCGGCGTGCTGACGGTGTGGTCGATGTTTTACTATCTGCGCCTGGCATGGCCATTGATCAAGGAAAAGGCCGGCAACCCGGAATAAACGTCAAAAAAAGCCCACCGGAAAAGGTGGGCTTTTTGCTATGGAAAGGAAGCTGGCTTACCAGTTGGCCTTCAGGCTGTATTGGCCCTTGGTGGCGCCGGTGCCGCCGCCATAGTAGAACACCTTGGCATACACGGCCAGCGCGCTACGGCCGGCATTGTTGTAGCTGATGCTGTCCACCGCGCCGGTGCCGTTGATGCTGGAACCTAGCTTGGCGCCGGCCACCGTATACAGTTCCAGATCGTAGTCGGAGCTGGCGTTGGGTGTCATTGCCAGTTGCAAGGTCTTGCCGATCGGGATGATGATCTTGAAGTAATCGACATCGGCCTTGCTGTCCATGGTGCCGTTCACGGTCGTGTTACTGACGGCGACAGGGTTGGCGGTGGCAATCGTGTTATTGCTTTCCGTCTCGTTCATGCTCGGTCCCGGCGGCAGCACGGCGCCGAGGATTTGCTGCGCCTCGAACTTGGCCTTGAAGGTATTTTCATAGGCCGGGTCGGCCGGGAACAGGATGTGGGCGGCGTTCACAATGGCCGTTGCCATGGCCGGCATCTTGACATTCGCGCCCAGGCCGAAATGCGCCTCCAGGATGATCTTGTCGATATTTGCGCGCGGTTTGCCGGCCGCGATCAGCGCGACCATCGATTGGTACAGCGGTGCCGACCACAATTCATCCGACTGGAACGTCAATCCGCCTTCCGTCACGGACTGGTGCGCGCCGTAGCTTTTGGCGCTGTTATACATGGCATCGCTGCGGTTTGTCACGCGGCCGGGCCAGCAGGCGCCGTGGCCATCCCAGCTGAACACCCACTCGGGATGATAAATCTTGCCGTTCGGCGTGCTGTAGGAATAGGATGAGGCCCAATAGTCGCCGAAGCCTTCGCCCATTGCGCCGGTGTCGCCGCCGCTCCAGTTGGCATCGATATTGGCCTGGATACCATGGCCGTATTCATGCAAGATCACGTCGGCGTCTTCGCTGTCATTCACGCAGCCGTGGCCAAATGCCAGGTAATCGTTGGCGCTGCCGCCACCGCTGTAATGCGAATTGTCGTCGCCGTTGACGCCGTCCGTATCGACATTGAGCGGACGATTGATGATGGACTTGGCGCCGACAAAACCGAGCGACTGGATATAGCGCTGGCTTTGATCAAGGTGGAAATAGACGTTGCTATCGTCGAAGGCATTGTCGCCGCGCTTGGCGGTCCAGGCGCCGTTGCTGGTGGTGCTGGGCGCGGTATTGGGTGCCTCGATGTCGCTGATGTTGACGAACGGGCCGGAAAGCTTGTAGACGCCGCCGGCCACCGTCAAGTCGCGCAGGGGCTTGGTCGAATAGGCGGCGTCGAAGGCGGAGGCTGGCGAAGTGTCGGTCAATGCATCGGTATTCAAGGCGGTGCGTGGATCGGGGTCGAACACCAGGCCGCTGCCATCGATGCCGGAAGCCGTCACGGGCAGGGCAGACTGGCTGGCCTGTTTGCTGGCCAGCGCTTGCGCCGCCTGCGTCGCGCTGCGGCGTTCGAGCAGCGGGCCGGCCAGCGCGGCGCGTGCGGCGATGCTGCGTTCGCCGCCCTTGGCAATGCGCGGCAGCGAGGTCGAGTACGAATCGATTAACTCGCCGGTATGCGCATTGAGGTATTGGACGAAGCCGCCGGTCGGCATTTGCGCCTCGATTTGCACCTTGTGCGCCAATTGCACGCCATCCTTGGTCCATACCCACACCAGGCTGGTGGCCGGCCTGGCCACCAGCGGATGTTGCACCTTCATATTGTTCCATCCCTTGTCGAGCGCTTGCTCGGGCGAGATCTGGGTTTGCACATACAATTGGTTGACGGCGTTCGCGTCGACTTGCTCGGAAACATGCCGGGTTTCATTGAAGATTTTTTGCAAGTCGCCGCTGCGGCCGATCGAGACGATGATCTCGGCGCGGTCCACCGGCAAGCCGCGCAGCATTTGCTGGTAATGATAATGCTTGCCGGTCAAGGATTCCTGGACCCTGGTTGGGACCAGATTGCCCAGGTCGGCCGGCAAGCCGAAATGCGCCGCTTGCTGGCGCAACACCGTTTGCGCGGAGCCGGCCGGGGTGTCGGAAAAGACGGTGATATTGCCGGTTGTGCTGCTGCCGGCGTGGGCGACGCCAGCGTAGGCCAGAACGATCAGGGAAGCGAGGATGGAACGTGAATGATGCCGCATGTGTTGACTCTCCAAAATTATTTTAGGATGCGCGCCTCGCGACGCTTCATGGGATGCCCCGTCGAGCATTGCAAATCAAGCAACGTAGACAAAGTATATACACAATAATTTATAAAGTGCATACTTTTGATATAAATAATATTTATTTCAAGCAGACTTGCGGTTTACCGACCTTGATCGGCGTCGGGCCGCCGAAAAAGGAGGGTGGATATGCGCTATTTCGCCATGGTGGCAATGTTGTGCGTCGGCTGCGCCCACGCCGACGCCGACAGTCCCGCGCCGGATGCCGGCGCGGCGGCGCAAGCGGCGCGGCCGGCCAAGCCGATACCGGATCTGGAGCCGGACGTTGAGCGCCAGGTGCGCGAGATTTTGCTCCAGCAAGCCGGCCCCGGCCTGACCCCGGAACGTTTCACGGAGCGGGGCGGCGCCGGGTCCGCTGAATTGGGCACGCGGCTGCGCGGGTATGGTGCGCTGTTATCGCTGGAATTATTGGCGCGCAACACGGATGGGGAAGACCGGCTATACCGCTATCGCGCGCGCTACGACAATGCGACGGCGCTGGTCGATATTACTTTCAACAAGGCTAACCGGATTCATTTGCTGCGAGTGGAGGCGGAAGATTCCGCCATGGATGGCAGCCGAAATAAATAGCCGGGCGCGGGCTTGTCGCGCGGCTTCGAGTTCAGGTTGAGGCCTTGCCCGACAAGGCAAACATCGGGCTGAAAGGGCGCTAGGCGGGTCGCATCACGATACGATACTGACAATTATTTTTGCCAATACTCTAATGAGCCAATATTTAACGGGCAAGCATAGGAAAACCACATGAGCAATGCACTTAGCAGCTTGAAAGACCTCGTCAGCGCCCGCCAGCATAAGCGCATCCTTCGTCTCTCCTTCCCGAACAACGATGGGCCACAGTGCGAATTCGTTGTCAACAAGCTTGACGCCTTCGAGGGGCTGTCGCGCGATTTCGAGTTCACCATCGAAATCCTGGCGAATGATTCCACGTTGGCGCTCAAGGACCTGCAGGGCAAGTTGATGAGTGTGGAAATGGTGCAGCAAGGCGGCACCCTGCGGTATTTTTCCGGGTATTGCTTCAGTTTCCGCCTGAAAAGGGCCGGCAACATCACTTTTTACGAGGCCAGGCTGAGCCCGTGGCTGAAATACCTGTCACTGAGGAATGATTCCTACATCTTCCATAACAAGACCCTGAGCAAACAAGCCACCGACATTTTCGGCGACTATGCGGGCATCGCCAAATGGGAGTTGCGCCACTGCGCCGATCAGGAGCCGATGACGGAAGCGGTGCAATATAACGAATCGGATCATAATTATCTGAACCGCCGCTGGGAAGCGGCCGGGATACACCATTTTTACGAACATAACGCCAAGGGTCACGTCCTCATTATCTCGGCCAATTCGACCCGCGCCGAGCCGATCGATGGCAACTCCGACATCCTCTTTCACCGCCACGCTGGATCGACTGAGGAAAATTCCATCAGTGACTGGTCGCCGGTGCGGCACATCACGCCTGGCCGGATGCGGGTCGGCACCTTCGACTTCAAGAATCGCGAGCCATGGAATAGCAGCGCGTCCTCCCTGAATCAGCAAGGCCGGGTGCCCAGCATCGAGTCATATGAGTATACCGGCGCCTACGGCTTCAAGCATCCCGGCGACGGCAAACGGCTGAGTGCCTTGCGGATGAGTGAAATGGACGCGACCGGCAAGCTCTACGAGGCGGTCGGCAACAATACCTACGTCCAACCGGGCCGCTGGTGCAGCCTGGTCGACCGTCACGGCCGCTATCCCTTCGGCGACAACCGCGACATCAATGCGAATAAATTCCTGATCGTCGAAGTGCACCATACGGCGACCAACAATTATTTGCAGCATGCTGACGAAGCGCCGCATTACAGCAACCGCCTCACTTGCATCCGCAAATCGGTTCCCTGGCGGCCGGGCCGCAGTTTCAACAGCGTCGACACCAAAATTTTCGGCCCGCAGACCGCGATTGTCGTGGGGCCGAAGGGCCAGGGCAGCATCCATACCGATGAATTTGGCCGGATACGTGTGCAATTCATGTGGGATAGAGAAGGAGAGTTGAACGAAGTCAGTTCAGCCTGGATAAGGGTCTCCAGTTCGTGGGCCGGTGCCCAGCTTGGCGCGGCGGCCATCCCCCGTGTGGGTAGTGAAGTCGTGGTCATGTGGCTGGATTCCTCGCCCGACCGGCCCCTGGTCACGGGCTGCATCCATAATGCGCTTTACATGCCGCCATGGTCACTGCCGAGCCAGAAGGCATTGACGGGTTTCCGCAGCCGTGAATTGGCGCAAGACGGCGGCAATACGAGCGTTGGCAGAAGCAATCATCTTATTTTAGATGACTCGGATCAACAAATTCAAGCGCAACTGAAAAGCGACCACCAGCACAGTCAGCTTTCGCTCGGCCATATAACCCGAATTGACAGCAATGCGGGCCGCATGGATGCGCGCGGCGAAGGCTTTGCGCTGGAGACAGGCGGCGCCGGCGCGCTGCGTTCGGCCAAGGGACTGCTGCTGAGCACCGATGGCCGCGCCAGGGCGGTGGGCGGCATCCTTAGCCGGGACGAGCTGGTCAGTTGTTTGGAAAAGGCGCTCGACATCGCCAAAGGGCTGGGTCAGGCCGCCGCCGACCATCAGGGCGGCAAACGCGAGATCAAGCCGCAGCAAGACTTGACCGAAGCGGTCGATTCACTCGGCCATGGCGTCGGCGACGAAACCAAGGCCACGGGGCCGGGCGCCGCCGGCCAGCCGGTGATCGCCATCAGCGCGGCGGCCGGCATCGCCAGCGCCACGCCGAAAGACCAGACCCATTACGCGGGGCAAAACATCGACACCGTCGCCGGGCATAACCAGCAACACTACGCGGCGCAATCGATTTTGAGCAGCGCGGGCAAGGATATCGAGCAATTTTCCCTCGATGGCGATATCCGCCTGATCGCCAACAAAGGGCGTTCTCAAAGACCAAGTGCAACACCTTCTCCTGTAAGGTGCCGCCATGGCGAAAATTTACAAACATTTGACTACTCAGGAGCGCGCCGTC